>NZ_WWCJ01000006.1 GCF_009857475.1 Pseudoduganella guangdongensis
GGCGGCGCTGCCGACGCCGCGCGCCCCGCCGCCGACGAGACCCCGGCGGCGCCCGACGGCCGCCCGCCGCCCCCCGGCAGCAATATCGACAACAGTGCCTGATTGCCAACACAATGTTACTGTCACGCACTACTGGAACGGCGTGGTGCTGGCCGCGCCCACCAGACATCTGCATAATCGGGCGCATGACTTCCCTGCCCCGCCGCCTATTCTGCAGCGCCGCCCTGCTGGCCAGCGTCCTTGCCCTGCCCGCCCTGGCGGAACCGCAGACCGTCACGCTCATCGTCGGCGAAGCGCTGGATGAGCACGGCAAGGTCAAGCCCCTGCGCGCCTGGCAGCACAAGCTGTTCGACTACCTGCAGCAGGAACTGGACGTCAAATTCGAGATCCGCATGTATCCCTGGGCGCGCGCCGAGCGCAATGCGCGCGGCGGCGCCGGCCTGGTGTTCGGCCTGCCCAAGACCAGCGAGCGCCTGCGCGCGATGCGCTACAGCGAGCCCGCCATGCGCAACACGCTGTGGCTGGTGACGCGCAGCGACGCCACCTTCCCCTTCGCGTCGCTGGCCGACCTGACAGGCAAGACCATCGGCGCCGCGCGCGGCTACAGCTACGGCGAGCAGTTCGAACAAGCGCGCAACAAACTGTTCCGGGTGGAGGACGAGATCCCCTCGCGCGCCACGCGCTTGCAGCGGCTGTTGCTGAAGCGGGTGGACGCTGTGCTGCTTTACCAGCCCAGCTGGCAGAATGCGGCAGAAGTGGAAGCCGAACTGCGCGCCTATGTCGCGCCGCTGGCGCGCGACCTGGCGCTGCCCTACGGCGTAACCCTGAGCGTCCTGCCCCAGCCCGTGCAAATCGAGAACCAGCAATTCTTCGCCATCGCCAAAGACAAGGACGACGGCCTGATCGACCGCATCAACGCCGCCCTCGCGCGCCAGCAAAGACCGGCTTCCCTGCCCAAGCCGCGCCGCGCTCCCTGACGCGCTGGCGCGGCGCCGGGCGGCGCAATTGCCGGCGCAGCTTGCCCCATTCCCAAAGTTGTGGATAATCACGCCATCTACACATAATGGGAGACCCCGGATGAAGCTGAAGCACTCGGTAGGCGCAGTGGCGCTGTTGGCCATGGCCGCAAGCGCCTGCGCGCAGGACCTGGTAGTCAAGATCGGCCATAGCGGCCCGTTGTCGGGCGCGCAAGCGTTCTCCGGCAAGGACAATGAAAACGGCGCGCGCCTGGCGGTGGAGGAGCTGAACGCCAAGCCGATCACGGTCGGCGGCAAGAAGGTGAAGTTCGAACTGCTGTCGGAAGACGACCAGGGCGATCCGAAAGCCGGCGTCTCCGCCGCGCAGAAGCTGGCCGATGCCGGCGTCAAATACGTGGTCGGCCCGTACAACTCGGGCGTCGCCATTCCGGCCTCCCGCATCTACAACGAAGCCGGCGCCCTGATCGCGCCGGTGGCCACCAACCCCAAGTTAACGCAACAAGGTTACAAAGGCATCTTTCGTATCAACGCCAGCGACACCCAGCTCGGCTCCAAGATGGCGCTCTACGCCGCCAATGAGCTGAAGGTGAAAAGCGTGGCCGTGATCGACGACCGCACCGCTTTCGGCCAGGGCCTGGCGGAAGAGTTCAAGAAGCAGGCGCGCGCCTCCGGCCTGCAGGTGGCCGGCCATGAATACACCACCGACAAGGCGGTCGACTTCACCGCCATCCTGACCAAGCTGAAATCGAAGAATGTGCAGGCGGTGTTCTTCGGCGGCTACGCGCCGCAGGGCGCACCGATGGCGCGCCAGATGAAGCAGTTGGGCATCCAGGCCAAGCTGCTGGGCGGCGATACCATCTGCACCGCTGAAATGGGCAAGCTGGGCGGCAACGCGGTAGGCGACAACGTGCTGTGCGCGCAAGGCGGCGCGCTGCTGGAGAAGGCCGCTTCCGGCCCGGCCTTCAAGGCCAAGTTCAAGCAGCGCTTCAAGGCCGATCCGGACGTCTACGCCTCGGCCTACTATGACGCGGTGCTGATGTACGCCGCCTCCATGCAAAAGCTCAACACCATCGACCCGGCCAAGGTCGGCGCCGATATCGCCGCCGGCAGCTACAAGGGCGTGTCGGGCACCTACGCCTTCGACGCCAAGGGCGATATGAAGTCCTCGCCGGTCACCATCTTCAACTTCAAGAACGGCCAGCCGGCCGCCATTGCGAGCTACTAAGGAATTGCCATAATTCCTGCGCGACCGGCCCGTGCGGCCGGTCGCTGCGGCGCGCCGCCACCAGTTCCTCCACGCTGCCCGGCAGGTAGCGTCCGGCCAGCGACAGCAAACTCCCCTCTTCCAGTTCGCGTTCCACCAGGAAGCGCGGCAAATGCCCCCAGGCCAAGCCCTGGAGGATGATTTCCTTCTTCATCGCCTGGTCCGGCACCGAGCATTGCGGGGCGCCTTCCACCATGAAGTAACTGCGCCCCGGCTGCGCCGCCGTGTCGCGGATGATGCACTGGGTGTAAGGGCGCAGCTGCGCCGGGCGCAAGGCGCGCGACGGCGGCAGGCGCAGAAAGCCCGGCGCCGCCACCGGCACAAAGGGCACCTGCGCCAGGTCGATCCACTCCAGGCGCGCGTCGCTTTTCTCCACCGCGTGCACCACCAGGTCTGCTGCGCCAGCCAGCAGGCGCTCCACCGGCCCGCCGACGGCCTCCACCTGCACATGCAGGCGGGTGCGCGGATGGCGCCGGAAAAAACCAGCCAGGGTGGCCAGCACCTCGCGCTGCGGGCAAATATCGCCGATCACCACCCGCAACTCGGCCTCCTGGCCCATGGCCAGCTGCTGCGCATGCACCTGCAGGCCCGCCAGTTCGGCCAGCGTGGCCTGCGCCCGGGCGTGGAAGGATTGACCGGCCGGCGTCAGCGCCACCCGGTAAGCGCTGCGGTCCAGCAGCTGCAGGCCAAGCTGGTGCTCCAGGCGCGTCACCGCCGCATGCACGGCGGGATGGGAGCGGTGCAGCAGTTCGGCTGCGGCCTGGAAACCGCCGCAGCGGGCCACGGCGTCGAAGCATTGCAGGTCGTGCAGGGTGAAGGCGCTCATTGTCCATATTCCTTACAAAGATACGCCGAACTTTATAATATATTCCCGCCCGGCGCGCCCCTACCATCGCCCCATCGACATTCTTTGAGGGGACCGAACCATGCATATCACCACCGGCGACAAGGTGCGCATCGCCTACCGTTTCGACGGCGCCGACCACCTGCCCGCGCTGATCCTGTCCAACTCCATCGGCACCAGCTACCGCATGTGGGATGGCACGGCGGAGCAGCTGGCGCGCCACTTCCGCGTGCTGCGCTTCGATACGCGCGGGCACGGCGCGTCCGGCGTGCCGCCCGGCGACTACTCGCTGGACCGCATGGGGCGCGACGTGCTGGAGCTGATGGACGCGCTGGGCATCGAGCGCGCCCACTTCCTCGGCCTGTCGCTGGGCGGCTTTATCGGCCAATGGCTGGCCATCCACGCGCCGCAGCGCATCGGCCGCCTGATCCTGTCCAATACCGCCGCCAGCCTGGGGCCGGACGGCTTCGACCAGCAGATTGCCGCCGTGCGCGCCGCGCACGACATGCGCGACATTGCCGAAGGCTTCCTGGAGCGCTGGTTCCCCGCCGCCATGCTGCAGGCGGACGGCCCGCTGATCGGGCATTTCCGCGCCATGCTGCTGGCCACCGAACGCCAGGGGCTGGCCGCATCGCTGGCCGCGGTGCGCGACGCCGACCTGCGGCGCACCGTGCGCCTGGTCGACGCGCCCACCCTGGTGATCGCCGGCGCCGACGACACCGTGACCTCGGCGCGCCATGGCGCCGAACTGGCGGCCGCCATACCCGGCGCGCGCCTGCTCACCCTGCCCACGGTCCACCTGCCGAACGTCGAGCAGCCGCAGGCCTACCTGCGGGCGGTGCTGCAATTCCTGCACTAACTTGCAGGAACGCCACTGTGGGATTTTGTCCACTTGTGACAATTGGAGGATTTCCTGTGGCATTCGCGGACTAGAATTGAATCTGTTGCCGCTGCCCAACTTCCTGTTGGGCCCCACAGCGCACCTTCCATCGGCCCCGCCTCCGCCGATACTTGCATCCCAATATTAACGAATAGCGAGCTGCTGCCCTTGCCGGTTAGCCTTGGCTCGCGCCCGCGACGAGGATAACCATGGCCCAGCAAAACGAACATGCCGAAGTACTGGCCTTCCGCCTTGGTACGGAAGAATTTGGCATCGACATCCATGCCGTGCGCGAACTGCGCGGCTACAGCGCGGTGACGCGCCTGGCCAATGCGCCGCACTACCTGAAAGGGGTGGTCAACCTGCGCGGCTGCATCATCCCCATCGTCGACCTGCGCCTGAAGCTGGGCATGTACGACGCCAGCTACAACGCCACCACCGTGGTCATCGTGCTGGCCGTGAAAGAACAGCAAATCGGCATTGTGGTTGACAGCGTGTCCGACGTGATCAACCTGCAAGCCGAACAGATTAAACCGCCGCCCCCAAGCGGCCCGAATTTCCGCCACGACTACCTGACCGGCATCGCTACTGTGGACGAGCGAATGCTGCAGCTGGCTGACCTGTCCATGCTGCTGGCCGATGTCACTGCCGCTGCCGCACTTCCGCTGGCCGCCTGAAACCCTATCCCGTGGAGAAATCATCATGAAATTCAATCAAATGAAAGTCGGCACCCGCCTGCTAATGAGCTTTATTGCTGTGGCCCTGAGCGGCGCCATCGTGGCCGGCATCGGCATCGTCAACATGGGCCGAATCCATGACATGAACGAGCGCATGTACGAGCGCGAGCTGCTCGGCCTGTCCTACGTCAAGGAAGCCAATATCAGCCTGATTTACATCGGCCGCGCCATGCGCAGCATGCTGCTGTCGTCCAGCGAAGCGGAACGCGCCACCCACCATAGCCGCGTGGAAGCGCGCCGCAAGGAAGTGCGCGACAACCTGGCCGAAGCGGAGAAGCGCTTCTACACGCCGGCCGGACGCGCCTTGATGGCGCAGCTCAAGCAAGACCTGGACGCCTACGACAGCGACGTGCAGCTCACCCTGCAGCGCATGAAGGAGCAGCCGCTGCAAGCCAACAACGAACTGGCCGCCTTCGTCACCGGCGGCATGGCCAAGAAGGCCAATACCGTCGATGAGCGCATGAACGAACTGGCCAAGATGAAAGAGAAAAACGCGGAAGACGCGGCCAAGGCCGGTGCCGCGCTGTACGAATCGAGCCGCAGCTTCATGCTCATGCTGGTGGTTGGCAGCGCCATGATGGGCCTGGGCCTGGGCGCCTGGATCACCCGTTCGCTGCAGCGCCAGCTGGGCGGCGAACCGGCCGAAGCGGCCGCCATTGCCGCCCGCATCGCCGAAGGCGACCTGTCGGTCGAGATCCGCACCAAACCGCACGACAATTCGAGCATGCTGTTCGCCATGGGCCGCATGCGTGACAGCCTGGCCAATATCGTGGGCCAGGTGCGCGCCGGCACCGAAACCATGGCCGCCGCCACCCAGCAGATCGCCGTCGGCAACCAGGACCTGTCTTCGCGCACCGAACAACAAGCCGGCTCGCTGGAGGAAACCGCGTCGTCGATGGAGGAACTGACTTCCACCGTGCGCCAGAACGCCGACAATGCGCGCCAGGCCAACCAGCTGGCCACCACCGCGTCGGAAGTGGCGACGCGCGGCGGCGCCGTGGTGGCGCAGGTGGTCGATACCATGGGCTCCATCAACGAAGCGTCGAAACGCGTGGTCGACATTATTTCCGTCATCGACGGCATCGCCTTCCAGACCAATATCCTGGCCCTGAACGCGGCGGTGGAAGCGGCACGGGCCGGCGACCAGGGGCGCGGCTTTGCCGTGGTGGCGAATGAAGTGCGCACCCTGGCGCACCGCTCGGCCGATGCGGCCAAGGAAATCAAGACGCTGATCGAAAACTCGGTGGCCTGCGCGGAAACCGGCAGCAAGCTGGTGGACCAGGCCGGCCGCACCATGGATGAAGTGGTGGCCAGCATCGCCAGCGTGGGCGACATCATGGCGGAAATCTCGGCCGCCAGCGCCGAACAGTCGAACGGCATTGACCAGATCAATACCGCCATCACCGAAATGGACCATGTGACGCAGCAGAACGCGGCGCTGGTGGAGGAAGCGGCCGCCGCCGCCGAATCGCTGCAGAACCAGGCCGGCCAGCTGTCGGAACTGGTGGCGGTGTTCACCTTGCACAAGGCGGCCACCAGCTCGGCCATCACCATGGCCGCAGCGCCGCACGCGCCGGCTAAAGCGCCGGCCCGCGCAGCCGCGGCAGCCCGCCCGGCAGCGAAAGCCCAGCCGGCAGCGCGCCCTGCCCTGGCGCAGCCGGCGCCGGCCCAGCACAGCATTCCAGCGCGCGCCAAAGCCAAGGCCAATGTCGTGCGCGACGGCGCCGGCGAGTGGGTGGAGTTTTGAGCTGCCTTAGCGCGGCGCGTCGCCCGCCACCGCCGCGGCGGCCGGCGGCGCGACCGATGGCACGGCCGGCGCTGGCTGGCCCGCAGCTGCCGCCATGCCGGCAGCGCCACCTGCCGCGTGCGACCACACGCTGTCACCCGGCCCGCTGCGCGCACGGCGATATGCCAGGCGCGCGCCCCAGGTAAGCAAGAGCGCCAGCACCAGGGCGGTCGCATCCACCGCCAGCACGCCCAGGCTGCCGTGCGCCCACATGCCCAGTGACGGGAAGGCCAGCGCCAGCAGCGAGGTGGCCGGAACCGCAAGCCCCAGCAGCGCGCACAAGGCCAGCAACTCGACCCCGGCGCGCGCCGCGCCGCGCCAGAAGGCCCACCCCACGCACGCCAGGAAAACGCTGTAGTACGCCGTCATCAGGGTCGCGTTCAGGTTGGCGACGGCGCCATGCAGCCACTTGGCCGCCAGCAGCGCGCCCGCCACGCCGGCCACGCTGCCCAGGCAAATCCCTACCGTGGCCGCCGCCAGCAGCAGCGTGCGGCGCGGCTGGAGCGGCAAGGCTTCCTGCCCGCGCAACTGGTTCTTGCGGCGCTTCTCCACCCACAGCAGGTTGCCGCTGTAGAACAGGAAGGCGCCGGCCAGGCCGAACACGAAATACACCCAGCGCATCCAGTCGCCGCCATAGCTGCCGAAGTGCAGCGAGAAGAACGGCGCCACGATGCGGCTCCAGGTGTCGCTCTTGGTGGGCAGCATGCTGGTGTTGAGCACCTGGCCGGTGTAGGGCTCCAGCAGCACGTAGCCGGACACCGCACCGCGCACCACATAGCCCTGGTGCGCCACGCCGGCGCGGACCAGCGGGCGTTTGCCCTCGACATCCATGTACAGCAGCTCGGTCACGGCGAAGCCGGGCGCCTGCTGCTGCACGCGCTTGACCAGTTCACTGGCCGGCATCAGCCGCGTGGCATCGCCCGGACCGGGCGCGCCGGCCGGGCGCACCCACATCTTGCGTTCGCCGTACACCACTTGCTGCAGGGCGTCGTAGAACTGGTCGTGGAAGGCGAACACGATCACCGTCAGGCTGATGACGATGTGGAACGGCAGGCTGGCGATGCCGACCACGTTGTGCGCGTCGAGCCAGAAGCGCTTGCGGTTCTTGCCCTGGCGCAGGGCGAAGAAATCCTTCACCAGGGTTGGCAGCAGCAGGATCAAGCCCGACACCAGCGCCAGGAAGTAGAGCACGCCCGCCACGCCCATCAGGTAGACGCCAACGTATTCGTCGCCCAGGTGGCCGGGAATGCCGCCGGTACGGTGCAGCATGTCGACCAGCTCGCCGAACAGCGAGGGGCGCACTTGCTGCGCCTGCACGCTGCCGTCCGCATCCAGCGTGGCTTGCCAGCGCATGGCGTCCAGCTGCAGCTCGCGCCCGCCCTCGCCCGCGCTCCAGGTCACCGGCGCCGGGTTGGCCTCGTCGCGCTGCACATGCAGGGTGAACTCCTGGCGCGCCGCCGGGTGCTGCGCCAGCACCTGCGCCACCACGCGGTCCATCTGCTGCGGCGCCAGCGCCGCGATGGGGGCCGAGGGTGGGCTGACCCAGCGCTCGAGCGGCTGCTTGAACATGGTTAGCGCGCCGCCGAAGAAGCCGATGAACAGCAGGATGCCGGCGCAGATGCCGGTCCAGGTGTGCAGCGACTGGTAGACGCGCAAAATATCGCTACGGATTTTCATCGTTCAACCCCGCACATACAACAGCAGGCCGTAGGCGGCCAGATTGGCGCCGCCCAGCCACAACAGCGCGCGCAGGCCGGTGCGGAACAGGTAGACCGTGGAGAACACGATCATCCACAAGGGCGCGATGCTCCACATGACGAATTGCGGCTTCTCGCGCGCGTCGATGCCGCCCGGGCCGAGCCAGGCGAACAGGCCGGCCAGCGCCAGCGCCAGCGTGGCGCCGAGGACGCCGCCGGCCAAGGTCTTGCTCCACCAGTCGGGGTGGATGGCGACTGCTCCGGTCTTCATGCTTTTCCTTTCAACAGCGAACCAAAGGGCAGCAGGCTGAAGACCAGCATGCTGACCACGATCCAGGCGAAGACCGCCGCCAGCGGCGACAGCACGGCGCAGGCGGCGGCCAGGGACAGCAGCAGTGCCAGGGCGCCGGTGGCGCCGCCCAGCGGGCCGATCGGCTGCGCCAGCCAGCCCTGGTGGCGGTGGCTCAGGTACAGCAGGCAGCAGCCGGCGATATCAAGTAGCAGGAACAGGATCATGCCGCGCACTCAGAAGCCGTAAGCGGCGCTGACGTAGTAGTTGCGGCCCAGCTCAAAGAAGCTGAAGTCCTTGCTCTTCTTCGACAGGTCGACGTTGCTCAGGTTTTTCACGCCGGTGCGCAGGGTCCAGTGCCGGCCCACCTTGCCCGACAAGCCCAGGTCGTAGCGCATATAGCCCGGCAGCTCCTTGTTGGAGTAGTACTGCTTGCCGGTGTAGTGCGCCACCAGCGAAGCCTGCACGCCCGGCATGGCGGTGTACGCCAGGCCCACGCGGCCGCTGTTTTCCGGGCGGTTGTCCAGCACCGTGGTGACGCCCTTCTCGTTGATGTAGTCGGCCTTCAGGTGGGTGAAGTTGCCGGACAGGGTGAGCGCGGGGTGCAGCTGCAGGCTGGCTTCCAGCTCAAGGCCCTTGGTCTTGGCCTGCGCCACGTTGACCCAACGGCGCGCGTTCTTCACCGGGTCGTAGGTGGCGACGATCATGTCCTCCACGTCGTTCTTAAACACCACGGCGGTCAGGTCCCAGCCCTTCTGGTGGAGCTCGAAGCCAGCCTCGTAGTTGGTGCTGGTTTCCGGCACCAGGTCCGGATTGCCGGCCAGGGTGCAACTGCCGCCGCAGCTGACGATGCGGTATTCCTTGCTCAGCTGGTAGGAGTCCGGCGCCTTGAAGGCCTTGCTGATGCCGCCCTTGACGGTCAGCGCATCGCTGCCCTGCCACACCAGGTAGCCCTTGGGCGAGAAGTGGTTGCCGAACACGCTGTTGTCGTCGACGCGGCCGGCCAGGGTCAGGCGCAGGTCCTTGGCCAGGGCCAGTTCGTCTTCCACGAAGAAGGCCTTGCTGTCGGTGCCGACTTTGCCGGTATCGAGGTAGCTGGCGGCGTCGCGGATCACCTGGCGGCGCAGGTCGATGCCGGCGGTGACGGCGTTGATGCCGAGCGTGGTGTTGCCGTAGAACTTGGCGTAGGTGTTTTCTTCCTTCAGGGTGCGCTGCTGCGGCGCGTTGTAGCGCGTGTTGAAGTCCTGGATCTCCGCGTTCTCGCGCGTCAGGTAAGCCGTGGTGTTGCCCCAGCCCCAGTCGGCGCGGTGCGTCACGCCGTAGGTCTTGCGCTCAATCTCCTGGTCGCGGATGTCCTTGGTCTCGACATTGCGCTGCGGGTTGTAGGCGTAGTAGTACATCACGCGCGGACGCTTGTCCTGGTTGTAGCCCAGGTCGAAGTCGAGCGACTGGTTCTGCGCCAGTTGCCAGGTCAGGGTGCCGGTCAGGTTGCTGGCCTTTTTCTCCTCCAGGCGCGGGGTGCGGGTCTTGTCGCTGGCCGGCGCGCTCCACCAGGCGTCGCGGTCATAGCGCTCGCCGCCGATGGACAGGCTGAGCGTGTCGCTCAGGGCGCCCGCCGCGTGGGCGCCGACGCGCAACTGGTCGCCGTCGTAGCCGCTGCCGATGGTGCGGTATTCGCCGCTGACGCCGCCCTTCCATTCCCTGCTGGCCGGCCAGGTGATGATGTTGATGACGCCGCCCATGGCGTCCGAGCCGTACAGCGCCGCCATCGGGCCGCGCACGATTTCCACGCGCTTGATGCTGGACAGCGGGATCGAGCTGAAATCGAAATCGCCGCCGCGCCACAAGGCGCCACCGGACGACACGCGCTTGCCGTTCACCAGCATCAGGGTGTACTTGCCGCCCAGGCCGCGGATGCGGATTTCGTCGCGCCCGCTGTCGTCCACCTGGTTGTTTACGCCCACGCTGTCGCGCAGCAGGTCGGCCAGGCCGTTGGCCGGCGATTTGGCGATGTCTTCGGCGGTGAGGACGGTGGTGAAGGCCGGCGCGCCCGCCACGGTGTGGGCGCGCATGGAGGCGGTGACCACCACCACGCTGCCATCGGCGATGCCGCCGGCGTCGGCGGCGCATGCAGGAACCCCGAGTGCGGCCAGGCTGGCCGCGATAATTGTTTTTTGAATGGACATATCATCACTGGAATAAGAATTGAACACAAATGATAATCATTCGCATTCAAACATGCAATGATTGCAACTGGAAAAAGTTAATCTGGGTTAAGATTTCCGCATGGACCACATGCACCTGATGACCGTGTTTGTCGCCGTCGGCGAGCAGGAAAGCTTCGCCGCCGCCTCGCGCAGCCTGAATCTGTCGCCCGCCGCCATCACGCGCGCGGTGGCGGCGCTGGAGGAAAAGCTGGGCGCCCAGCTGCTGCAGCGCACCACCCGCCATGTGCGCCTGACCGAGGCCGGGCAGCGCTACCTGGATGATTGCCGCAGTATTTTGGCCAGCATTGAGGAAGCCAACGATGCAGTGGCCGGCGGCGATACCACGCCCAAGGGCAAGCTGAACATCACCGCCTCGGTGCTGTTCGGGAAAGTCTTTGTCACGCCCTGCATCGTGCAGTACCTGAAGGAATACCCGGAGGTCGACATCGCCGCCTACTTCCTCGACCGCCCGGTCAACCTGATTGAGGAAGGCATGGATGTTGCCGTGCGCCTGGGCCACCTGTCCGACTCCAGCATGAAGGCGCTGCGCGTGGGACGCATGCGGCGCGTGCTGTGCGCGTCGCCGGAGTACCTGGCGCGGCATGGCGTACCGCAGCATCCGTCCGATCTGGAGCGGCACAGCATCATCGCCGCCAGCCACCTCGCGCCGCGTGTCGAGTGGAAGTTCGGCCTCGGCGAAGACAGCCTCACGGTGCGCCTGAAACCGCGCCTGACCATCACCAGCATCGACTCCGCCATCCGCGCCGCGGTCGATGGGCTGGGCATCTGCCGCCTGCTGTCCTACCAGATGGCGGAGGAGCTGGCCGACGGCCGCTTGCGCATCATCCTGCCGGAGTATGAAGAGGAGCCGTGGCCGGTGCACATCCTGCACCGCGAGAGCAAGTACGGCTCTTCCAAGGTGCGCAAGTTCATCGACCTGCTGGCGCAGCAACTGCGCGCGCACCCGCACCTGAATTGAGTGTGCGCAGAAGGTGCCTGTCGGGCGCCTTGTTCACACCGTGCGCGAGGCATCGCGTAGCGAAACAGTTTGTTTCTCCACGCATAGTTCCGGCCCCGGGCAGCGCTTCCTACAATCCACTCATCCCAACTCACTTTGAAGGAAGCGAACATGAAAACCTCTCACATCGCAGCGGCCCTGACCCTCGCCTTCGCTGGCGCCACCGCATCCGCCGCCACCGCCCCAACCGAGGTCAGCTATCGCAGCGTGAAAGTCGATGGCATCAACATCTTCTACCGCGAAGCCGGCCCGAAAGACGCGCCGACCGTGCTGCTGCTGCACGGCTTCCCTACCTCCTCGCAGATGTTCCGCAACCTGATCCCGCAACTGGCCGAACGCTACCGTGTGATCGCCCCTGACTACCCTGGTTTCGGCCAGAGCGACGCACCGGCGTTGGACAAATTCACCTACAGCTTCGACAACCTCGCCAGCGTGGTGGACAAGTTCACCACCGCCGTTGGCGCCAGCAAGTACGCCTTATACGTGCAAGACTACGGCGCCCCGATCGGCTTCCGCCTGGCCACCGCCCACCCCGAGCGCGTGTCGGCCATCGTGGTCCAGAATGGCAACGCCTATCACGAAGGCATCGACAACGCCTTCTGGGCGCCAATCAAGCTCTACTGGGCCGACAAGAGCGAAGCCAACGGCGCCAAGCTGAAACCCTTCCTCGAGATCGACGCCACCAAATGGCAATACACCCACGGCGCGCGCGACGCCAGCAAGATCAGCCCCGACGCATGGACGGTGGACCAGGCCTACCTGGACCGCCCCGGCAACAAGGCAATCCAGCTCGAGCTGTTCTACAGCTACGGCAGCAACCCGGCGCGCTATCCGGAATGGCAAGCCTACTTCCGCAAGCACCAGCCGCCGATGCTGATCACCTGGGGCAAGAACGACCAGATCTTCCCCGCCGCCGGCGCCACGCCTTACTTGCGCGACCTGCCGAAAGCCGAGCTGCACCTGCTCGACACCGGTCACTTCGCCCTGGAAGAAGATAGCGCGAAAATCGGCAAGCTGATGCGCGGCTTCCTCGACCGTAACGTCAAGTAAGCCAGCGCCGCGCGCCTTTGCGCGGCATCAAATACGCGCTGCGACGCGTGGCGAAAATGGTAGGATCCTTCCAGGAGCTGCCATGGACGCCACGCCCCCACCCGAGCTCGCCAACCACGAGGAACGTATCACCAGGCTGGAGAACGCCATGAAGGTTGCACGAGGCGGTGGAAAAATCAACGCACGCATGGACGCCCAACACCACCTGATGGTCGCCCTTCAGGTCGCAATTCTTCTCGCGCTGATTGCACTTTTGGCCCAAAGCTAACGGAAGCGACCGTGGTCATTGTGATGGCACAGGAAACACAATTGCGGGCCGATTTCATTCGCCTCGATCCCAAAATCGATCGCGTCGCTACTGAACTGCGTCAACAAATCCACGAAGAGAAACTGCTTCCGCAGCCGCCCCCCGAAAACGAAAAAACCCTGCCAGATCAATGACCTGGCAGGGTTTCTGTACGTCCTGGTGCCGGAGATAGGAATCGAACCTACGACCTTCTCATTACGAATGAGCTGCTCTACCAACTGAGCTACACCGGCAAAGAGTCCGGATTATAACTAGCGGCTGGCAGGCACGCAAGCGCGGGTTGCAATAATTGCACTTACTCCTGGTGGTAGCTGGTCACCAGCGCCACTTCGTCGCGCGAGCCGAGGAAGACCGGCACGCGCTGGTGCAGCTTCTCCGGCTGGATGTCGAGGATGCGGCGCTTGCCGTCGGTCGCCATGCCGCCCGCCTGTTCCACAATGAAGGCCATCGGGTTCGCTTCGTACATCAGGCGCAGGCGGCCCGGCTTGGACGGGTCGCGCAGGTCGGCCGGGTACATGAAGATGCCGCCGCGGTTCAGGATGCGGTGCACGTCGGCCACCATGGAGGCGATCCAGCGCATATTGAAATCGGTGCCGCGCGGGCCGGTGGTGCCGGCCAGCAGTTCGCCGATGTAGCGCTGCACCGGCGCGTGCCAGTGGCGCTGGTTGGAGGCGTTGATGGCGAATTCCTTGGTCTTGGCCGGGATCTGCATATTGCGCTGGGTCAGCACCCACGAACCCATCTCGCGGTCCAGGGTGAAGCAGTTCACGCCGTTGCCGGTGGTGAGCACCAGCAGGGTTTGCGGGCCGTACACGGCGTAGCCGGCGGCCACTTGCTTGGCGCCCGGCTGCAGGAAGTCCTTCTCGGTCGGTTCGACCATGCCTTCCGGCGCCTTCAGCACGGAGAAGATGGTGCCGATGGAGACGTTGACGTCGATGTTGGAGGAGCCGTCCAGCGGGTCGAACACCAGCAGGTATTCGCCTTTCGGGTAGCGGTTCGGGATTGGGTGGATGTCTTCCATCTCTTCCGACGCCATGGCCGCCAGGTGGCCGCCCCACTCGTTCGCTTCCAGCAGGATTTCATTGGAGATCACGTCCAGCTTTTTCTGCACCTCGCCCTGCACGTTTTCGCTCTCCAGCGCGCCCAGCACTTCGCCCAGCGCGCCCTTGCCAACGCTGTGGGAAATGGTTTTGCAGGCGCGGCCCACCACCTCGATCAGCAGGCGCAGTTCGGCCGGGATCGAGTGGTGCAGGCGTTGTTCCTCAACGAGGTATTGGGTCAGGCTGATACGTTTCATGGTTTCCCTAGTGAGTTGAATTCTTAGTTTGCCAGCGCCTTGCTGACGACTTCCATCACATCGTTCGACAGCGGCGTGGTGGCGGCGACTTTTTCCAGCGCGTGGCGCATATGGATTTGCAGCGCCGGCGCGTACCGGCGCCAGCGGTCCATGCTGCGCGCCAGGCGCGCCGCCACTTGCGGGTTCAGGGCGTCGAGCTTGATCACATGCTCGGCCCAGAACTCGTAAGCGCTGCCGTCCACGGTGTGGAACTGCGACGGGTTGTTGTTGCAGAAGCTGAACAGCAAGCTGCGCGCGCGGTTCGGGTTCTTCAGGGTGAAGGCGGGATGCTTCATCAGCTCGCGCACCTTGGCCACATTGGTGTGCGGCGCGGAGCCCTGCATGGCGAACCATTTGTCCACCACCAGCGCTTCGCCCTTGAAGTCCTTGTAGAAGGCGTCGAGCTGCTTGCCGGCGTCGGCGCCGCTGTGGATCAGGGCCGACAGCGCGGCGGCGCGGTCGGTCATATTGCTGGCGGCGGCGAACTGCTCGCCGGCCAGCTTCACCGCGTCCGCGTTCGGCTGCACCAGCAGGTAGGCCAGCGCCACGTTTTTCAGGCCGCGCTTGCCGGCCGATACGGCGTCCGGGCTGTACGGGCCGGGCGTGGCGTTGGCGGCGTACACCTGCAGCAGTTCGGCGCGCAGGGCGCCGCCGATCGCATGGCGCATGAACTGGCGCGCGCTGTGGATCGCCTGCGGGTGCACCACCTCCATCTGCTCGGCGATGATGGTTTCCGACGGCAGGATCAGGCATTGCTCGCGGAAGGCGGCATCCAGCGCGCTGTCGGTCAGTAGCGCACGCAGGGCGGCGATATAGGTGTCGTCCAGCTTGAGCGGCTGGCCGTCCAGCACCGCCTGCGCCAGCGCCAGCAGGCGCTCCATGGCCAGGCGCTGGCCGGCTTCCCAGCGGTTGACCGGGTCGCTGTCGTAGCGGAACAGGTGCAGCAGCTCGTCGTCGCTGTACGGGTACTGCAGCACCACCGGCGCCGAGAAGTCGCGCAGGATGGACGGCACCGGCGCCTCGGCCACGCCTTCAAAGCGGAAGGTCTGTTCGGCCGCGGTCAGCTCCAGCACGGTGGTCGTGCCAAGCGCCTTGCCGCCCACCAGCAGCGGCAGGTCCCGGCCGTCGCGCCCCAGCAAACCCACCGCCACCGGAATGTGGAAAGGCAGCTTCTTGGCCTGGCCCGGCGTGGCGGGGCAGGACTGGCGCAGGGTCAGCTCGTACACCTGTTGGGCGGCGTCGTGGCGGCCGCTGGCGGCCAGCACCGGCGTGCCGGCCTGGCTGTACCAGCGCTCGAACTGCTGCAGGTCGCGCTGGTTGGCGTCCGCCATGGCGGCGCGGAAATCGTCGCACTGCACGGCCTGGCCGTCATGCCGTTCGAAATACAAGTCCATGCCCTTGCGGAAGCCTTCACGGCCCAGCAAGGTCTGGTACATGCGCACCACTTCCGCGCCCTTCTCGTAAATCGTGACCGTATAGAAGTTGTTGATCTCGACGAAGGAGTCGGGGCGCACCGGGTGCGCCATCGGGCCCGCGTCCTCCGGGAACTGGGCCTGGCGCAAGGTGCGCACCTGGTCGATGCGGGTCACGGCGCGGCCGCTGTCGGTGCCGATCATGTCGGAGGAGAATTCCTGGTCGCGGAACACGGTCAGGCCTTCCTTCAGCGACAGCTGGAACCAGTCGCGGCACGTCACGCGGTTGCCGGTCCAGTTGTGGAAGTACTCGTGGCCCACCACCGCTTCGATGCCGGAGTAGTCGATATCGGTCGCGGTGCGCGGATTGGCCAGCACGAACTTGGTGTTGAAGATGTTCAGGCCCTTGTTCTCCATGGCGCCCATATTGAAGTCGCCCACGGCCACGATCATGAAGCGGTCCAGGTCCAGCTCCAGGCCCCAGCGCTCCTCGTCCCAGCGGATCGAGTTCTTGAGCGACTGCATGGCGTAGTCGGTCTTATCCAGGTTGCCGTCTTCCACCCACACCTGCAGCAGCACTTCGCGGCCGGACTTCAGGGTGAAGGTCTCCTCCTGGCACACCAGGCGCGCCGCCACCAGGGCGAACAGGTAGGACGGCTTCTTGAACGGGTCTTCCCATTTGGCGTAGTGGCGGCCGTCGCCCAGGTCGCCCTCTTCCAGCAGGTTGCCGTTGGAGAGCAGCACCGGGTACTGCTCCTTGTCGGCGCGCAGCATCACGGTGTAGCGCGCCATCACGTCCGGCCGGTCGGGGAAGTAGGTGATGCGGCGGAAGCCCTCCGCCTCGCACTGGGTATAGAAGCCGCTGCCCGAGGTGTACAGGCCGGACAGGGTGGTGTTCTCGGCCGGCACGCAGGTGGTTTCAATTTCCAGCAGCACCTCGGCCGGGGCGTTGCGGATGGTCAGCGTGTTGTTGGCCACGATGTACTGGCTGGGCTGCAGCGCCACGCCGTTCATGCGCAGCGCCACCAGCTCGATCGCCTCGCCATGCAGCACCAGGTCGCGGCTCTTGCCGGCCGGGTTGCGGCGCAGCTGGACGCGGTTGGCGACCACGGTGCATTCCGGATCCAGGTCGAAGCCCAGTTCCACGGTCTCCACCAGGTAGCTGGGCGGGGTGTAATCTTTGCGGTAAATCGTTTGCGGGCTGTCGGTGCGCATGGTTTGGGCGAACAAGGACAAAGAAGGCTATTTTACCAATACCGGCCACGGCTTACGCCCGATTCTTTTCCGCTCTCCCTTTGGGGGTAACATTCTGTAATAATTAGGCGAAAGGCATGTTGCCGGATTAAACTGACCTGTGAGTGTTGATAAGGAGCTTTGCCATGAGAGCGCTAGCCATCCTGGTGGCAGCCACCACCCTGTTGCTGAGCGGTTGCGCCACGACCTTGCGCAGCGACGTTACCGTGTTCCATCAGTGGCCCGGCGACTTGCAGGAAAAATCATACGTCTTTGAGGCCCCGCCGCCCGGCGAGGACACGCTGGAATACCGCAGCTACCAGAACCTGGTCAGCGGCGAGCTGGCCAAGCTGGGCTTCAGCCAGGCCGCCAGCGCGCGCGACGCCCAGTTGAGCGTGGGCATGCAATTCACCACCGTGGACCGCCCGGTCAAAGTGCTGACCGCGACCGACCCGTGGATGATGCGCGCCGGTCCCTGGGGTTATCCGCGCTGGGGCTATTACCCCTACCGCTATCGCTACTATGGCTTCTACCACCGTCCCTTCTACGACCCCTGGTTGTGGGGCCCGATGGAGTTCCGCGAAACGGTGCAGCACAACTACGACCGCCACCTGCGCGTCACCATCAATAGCCTGAACGGCAAAAAGCTGTTCGACGTGACGGTGCAAAACACCAGCCGCCGCCAATCGACGCCGCAAGTGATGCCGCTGCTGGTGCAAAGCGCCTTCACCGGCTTCCCGGGCGAGAGCGGCAAGGCCAGGCGCGTAGAACTTGAGCTCCAATAAATTCCTGCCTTCGCTGGGGCGGTGTTTGCGCGCAGGCGCGTCCACCGCCCTTTTCCGTTCGCCGCGCTGGGCCGCCCTGGGGCTGGCCTACGGCCCGGGAGCGGGTGTAGTGGCGGCCCTGGTGGCGCTGGTGCTGGCGCAGGCCGTGCTGTTCCAGCGCTACTATGTCGACGGCCCGGCCCTGTTCTACTGGCAGGCGGTGGCTTACGGCTGGCTGCCATTCGCCCTGCTGCCCTTCTACGCCCTGCTGCTGCGCGGCAGCGGCCCCTGCCCGCGCCCGGGCGCCGCGCCCAACCTGGCCATGCTGGCCACCCTGCTGCTGGCGCAAGTCTTCTGGCTCGACTTGTTCCTCGGCCTGAGCTTCCTCGGCCTGCTGTACAGCGGCTCGGAACAATGGGCCGTGCGCCACCTGGGTCCTTGGGGCGCCTGGGTGTTGTGGGCCGTGCCGCATGGCGTGGCGATCCTGGCGCAACTGGTGCTGCTGGCGCGCGGCGGGCGTGGCCGGCGCTGGCCGCTGGCCCTGGCCGGCGGCATGATGGCCGGCGTGGTGGCGCTGGGCGTGGCGGCGCGCCAGCCCGACTTCTGGTATCCCGAGAAGAACGCGCAGGCCGCCCAGGCCGACGACGACGGCGCCGGCCAGCCGGCGCGCTACCTGAAACTGACCGACGACTTGCTGGAGGCGCAGCCGGTGCTGCTGGCGCGCCAGCTGGCCGCCCTGGCGCCGCAGCGCCCGGGCCGCACCGATATGTACGCGCTGACCTTTGCGCCCTATGGCGACGAGGTATTCCGGCGCGAGAGCCAGATGGTGGCGGAGGTGATGGCGGCGCGCTTCGATACCGGCGGCCGATCCCTGCAGCTGGTCAATCACCTCGACACCGCTAACACCCTGCCCTGGGCCACCGCGCCCAACCTGCGGCGCGCCATCCAGTCCGTGGCGCGCACCATGGACAAAGAGCAGGACGTGCTGTTCCTCTACCTCACTTCGCACGGCGCGCGCGACGGCCAGCTGGCGGCCAATTTCTGGCCGCTGGAACTGGCCGAACTCACGCCGGCCAAGCTGCGCGCCTGGCTGGACGAAGCCGGCATCCGCCACCGCGTGGTGGCGGTATCGGCCTGCTATTCCGGCAGCTGGATCGCACCGCTGGCAGGCGACGCCACCATGGTGATGACGGCGGCCGATGCCGACCACACCTCTTACGGCTGCGGCTACAAATCGGAACTGACCTTCTTTGGCCGCGCCATGTTCGACGAGCAGTTGCGGCGCCACACGCGCTCCTTCGAACAAGCCCACGCCGCCGCGCGCGAGGTGATCCGCCTGCGCGAGATCGAGGCCGGCAAGGACGACGGCTACTCCAACCCGCAACTTTCCACCGGCCCCGCCATCCGCGCCAAGCTCGCTGCGTTTCAGTGAAGGTAGTCGGTAATAAAATACACCGCCGCCACTAGCGCGGTGATGACTCCGCTGATGCGCCACGTCTGCTTGTGCAATGCGATATGCAATTCCTCCTTGGTGGCTAAGGAATCCATCCGCGCGTTCACTCCCGCAAATACCTCCCGAATCTGAGCCAGACTAGAACTGATGCGCGCAACCTCCAGCTTAATCTGCGCAATGTCCGACTTAATCTGCGCAACATCCGCTTTGAGCTGGGCTACATCGACCTCAAGCACGCTCAGCCTGCGTTCCACTTCAGTGAGCCGTTTATTGATCTCGCCCGTATCCATGCTCAGGAAAAACGACACGCACGGCAACGTTTCACTTAGTCGCAAGGTGGCCGGCAGCAAGTGTTCCCGCAACTCGGGATAGCTGTCCATCAAGCGGTGCAATGCGGAAACGAGTTCCATTAGCGCATTGATGCACTCGGTCATTTCTTCGGCGGCGGTGCTCATGACGAGCTCCCTGTATTAGATGTTGACAGGGTTTAGAGCAAGCCGCAGCGGGAAAGTTCAGTCGGAATTCAGGGCACGCAGCGAAATATCGTTGTGGCCGACGTCGGGCACCACGCGCAAGGTGGCGAGGCCGGGCCGGAAGCTGCGGTGCAGCGCTTCGCTGCTGGCGCGCGGGATCACGTCATCGTGTTCGGCGACCAGGAGGGTGGTGGGGGCGTTGACACTGGCCGCATAACGCGCCGACTCGTAACGGTCGCGCAGCAGCAGCCGCACCGGCAGCCAGCGGTAATGGTGGCCCGCCACCGCCGCCATGCTGTCATAAGGCGTGACCAGCACCAGCCGGTCCACCGCCCGCTCGCTGGCCAGGCGCGTAGCGACGCCGCTGCCCAGGCTGCGCCCGACCAGCGTCACTTGCGGATGGCGCGCCCGCACGTATTCGTACAGCGCCTGCGCATCGGCATGCAAGCCCTCCTCCGTCGGCGCGCCCGGCGTGGCACCGTAGCCGCGATAGTGCATCAGGTACAGCGACTGGCCGGGAAACACCGCCTGCAGCTCCGGCAGGCTGCCCGCCACCGCCTCCGCATTGCCGCCGAAATACAGCACCGCGCCCGGCCCCGGCAGCTCCAGCCGCGTGACGCCCACGCGCGTGCCGCCGCCCAGCGGCAACAGCTCGCCGCCGCTGAACTTCTGCGGGAAGTACAGCATGCTGCGCTGCTGGAAAAACACCAGCGCGCACACCGCGAGATAAGCCGCCAACAGCACTGCAAGAAGGGTCAGCACCTGGCGCATGACGGCTCCCTACGCCCCCTCGTCGCCACGGCGCCAGCTCATGCCCCAGGAGTAGAGGGCGACGAACATCATCACGTCGAGGAAAATGCCGAAAACCAGGTACAGCAGGGGCAGGAACAAGAGCGTCATGTGCTGCAGCACATAGGCGTGCAGCAGGTACTGCATCGGGAAGGCCAGTGCAAAATAGGCCAGCGTGCATACCGTCAGCCCGATCTTGCGCCACAGCGAAAAGGCGAACACGTAATAGGTCAGCCCCAGCCCCCACGGCAACATGAACAGGAAGATCAGCGCCATCGACAACGCGTCGCCCAGGTAGCGCGGCGCGTCGTAAGGAAAGTCGTTGGGGAAGAAATGAAAGTACAGCAGCGCCGTCCCCTGCACCAGCAGGCAAGCGCGCAGGATATAGCGCAGCGGCAGGTAACGCTCGCGCGGCACCAGGCTGGTGGCCAGGAAGCCAAGCACAGTGCAGGCCAGCGTCACCCACCACAGGCGCGCGTCCGGCAAGCCGGCCGGCAGCAGCGGATACGGCAAATCCAGCCAGTAGGCGCCCAGGTCGAGCTGGCGCACCGCCACCACGCCGCCCGGCGCGATGCGCGGAATCCAGAACGCGAACAAATGGTGCCACAAGGCCAGGATGGGCGACAGGAGGCACAGCAGCGCAAGGGTGAACACGAGCGGCAGCGCCAGCGAACCAAGCAGGTTGCTGCGTTTGAGCTTGACCTGGTACATCGAGCGGTGCATGCGGATGGCCGACCCGCCAAAGCCGCGAAAACGCAGGTCGTCGATCTTACGCTGCAATACCTGCAACTGCTTCACGCTCAGAACTCCTTGAACAGCGCTGCTTCCATGCCGCGCCGGTTGTAGTACGGGTTATGGTAAGCCTCCACGCGCAACTGGAAACCGTAGTCCTGGCCCAGCCACTTGCGCCAGGTCGCGCTGGCCACATTGCTGCGGAAGTTCACCAGCAAATCGGTGACGCCGGCGCCGATGTACTGGTAGGCCTCCTCACCCTGGTCGTAGCGCACCGCAATATACTGCTGCTTATTGTAGCCCCAGGTCGCGGCCACGTATTTGGCGTTGGCCATCACCCCGCCCGGATCGCTGCGGTTGATACGCATGCCGCCCTGCAGCACCAGCGCGTTCGGCAAGTACCAGGACAGGCCAACTAGCACGCTGCGGTCGCGGTGGCCGTCGCGCGCGTTGACCGCCGTCAGGCCGAGCGTAGCGACGACATTGCGCGCCGCGCCCAGCTTGCGGTTCAGCACAGCGTCGGCGCGCCCCTTCGGGTAGAAGAAGCTGCTGCCGTAGCTGGCGCCCAGGCTGCCGTACCAGTCGTCGTTGAATACGTGGGTCACGCCGGCCACCGCCAGCTTGCCGTGCGCGCCGAACTGACGCGCGTTGACCAGGTCCGCATTCCACACCGTGGCCTCCGAAGTGCGCAGCGTGCCGCGCACGAACTGCTGGTTCCACTGCCCCAGGCCGTCGCTCAGGCTGTGGTGCAGCAGGCCCGCCTCCACGCTGCCGCTCTGCGCCAGCGCCGCGCCGCCCGCAGCCAGCCAAAGCAGCCCCACCAGCCAGCCAGTACGCACAATACCGTTAGCCATGCATGCTCCGGGTCAGGATATCCTTGATGCGGTCCGCCGCGTAGCCGTCGCCGAAGGGGTTGATGGCGTCGCACATGGCCTGGTAGGCCGCCGGGTTGTCGCGCAACTCGCCCACCGCATTCAGGATGGCGGCGCTGCTGGTCCCGATCAGGCGGCCGCCGCCACTGCTCACCAGTTCCGGGCGCTCCGTCGCTTCGCGCAGGATCAGCACCGGCACGTGCAGGCAAGCCGCCTCCTCCTGGATGCCGCCGGAATCGGTCAGCACCAGCCAGGCGCGCTTGAGCAGGTTGAGGGTGGTCGAATAGCTCAGTGGGCGGGTCAGAAAAATACGCGCAGCCACTTCCTCCGGCAGGTCGGCGAACACTTCATCGACCGTGGCGCGCACCTTGGGATTGCTGTGCACCGGCCACACGATGACGACCTTTTCGTCGGCTATCAGGATCTTGCGCACCGTGCTGGAAATCGAGAGCAGCGGGCGCCCCAGGTTCTCGCGCCGGTGCGCCGTGATGAACAGCAGGCGGCTGCCCGGCAGCATGTCGCGCAAGCCACGCAGCTGCAGGCCGCTCATTTCGTCCGGATCGGCCACCATTTCGGGATACTCGCTGGTGGCCAGGCGCACTGCATCGACGATGGTGTTGCCCACCAGGTGGATGCGCGAATCGTCGATATTCTCGCGCAGCAGGTTCTGGCGCGCGTTCTGGGTCGGCGCAAAATGCCAGTCCGCCAGGCGCGCGATCAGCTCGCGGTTCTTCTCTTCCGGGAAGGGGTTGTAGCGGTTGTGCGAGCGCAGGCCCGCTTCCACGTGTCCGACCGGAATGCGCTGATAGAAGGCGGCCAGCGCCGCCATCGCCGCGCTGGCGGTATCGCCATGCACCAGCACCGCGCCCGGCTTGATCGATTCGAACGCCGCGCCCAGTTTTTCCAGCAGCATCGCCGACAAATGGTGCAAGGCGTCCGAGCGGCGCTCCAGCGGCAGGCTGAAATCAGGCAGGATGTTGAAGAAGCGGTACATCGGGTCGGCCATGTCTTCGTGCTGGCCGGTGTGCAGCAGCAGCGGCTCGAGGCCATTCTGTTTGAGCGCGTAATACACGGGCGCCATTTTGATGATCTCGGGCCTGGTGCCCATGCAAAGGAGGATGGTTTTTTCGCTCAATTCTGCTTCCTGTCTCAGCCCACATTTCCAGCGGGAGCTACGTAGCCCAGCTCCCGCGCCCACACGGTGCCATGCACCACCGCACCCTCGCGCACACGGATTTCATTTGCCGTCGCCGTGGTTTCCACGGCCAGCGATCCAAGCACCGTGCCGGCCTCGATCGCGATTGTCTGTTCGCACACCAGCGGTCCGCCGATCACGCAGCCGGCGCCGATGGTCATATTGCCACTGCAAACCAACGCACCGTCGATGCGCGCGCCGGCCTGCACCACCATGTCGCCGTGGCACTTGATGCTGCCTTCGACCCAGGCCTGGGCGCCGACCGCCATGCTGCCGCGCGCCACCAGGCTGCCGGCGTGGTGCGCGCGCTCTGGCAGCGCCCAGTCGCCACCCAGCAGCCAGCGCCCGGCCGCGTCGTCCAGCAAATGGTCGGGACGTTGCAGCGGCGTGTGCTGCCACGCCGCGACCGGCGCCGGTACGGTGCCGGCCGGCGCAGTGTCGCCGAAGCGGATGGTCGGCGCGTGCATGCGACCGAAGCGGGTGTCGCCGTGGAGCACCAGCTCGCGCTCGGCCGAGACGCGCCCGAACAAGCGGCTGCGCGCGCCGGCCACCAGGCGGTGGTCGCTGTGCGCCCAGCGCAGCACGTCGCAAGCCGCACCCAGCACGATGTCGCCCCCGGCCAGCAAAGCGCGGAAGGAATTACCGTCGCCGCAGCGGATATCGGCGCGCGCGTACACCTCTTTCTCGTAAAGCGTGCCGCCGCCCAATTGCAGTCCGGCCGCCCCCAGCAGCAACACGTCCACTGACTGGCCGGGTGCCTGCGGTGGCATGGCCGGCACGCCGGCAGCGCCGATCAGCTGGTAGGCGTCGCCCGTGTCCAGCCGTCCCAGGCGCGGCGCCGCGCTGGCGGCCGCCTCGTCCAGGGCCTGGGCGAAGCGCGCCGTCACGAATTCATGGAACCGCTTGGCGAAATGCGTGATATTGCCGTCGTGCTCGCGCACCACCCGCAGCGGCAACGCATCGCGCTTGAGGCGCCACTCCAGCAGCGCCGGCAGCAACGGCAGTATGAACAGCAGCGCCAGGCTGGCGAAGAACAAAACGGTCCAGCTCATTGCCCGTCCTCCGGTTTGCGGTAGCGCTCCGTCTTGTCCCACGCCATCTGGCGCTTGAATAGCCAGTCGAACACCACCTGGTTGAAGGTGGCGATGGAAATCGCCAACAGGCTGACCAGGAAACCGAAATAATTGAGCGGCATCAGGCGGATGCGCTGGCGGCTGCCATCCAGGTAGACGGCGGCGCCGATTTCAAAGAAGGCGGCAAAATTGCCCAGCGCGCTGTAGGACATCAGGCAGAACAAGGCCAGCACCCCGTTCAGCCAGTGGTTGGCATCAAGGTAGAACAGCAGGATCGCCAGGCCCCAGCCGGCCAGCAGGATGGGCGACATGGCGAACACGCCGAGCAGCAGCAGCCCGTCGAATTTTTCGCGCCACGACACCTTGTCGCTGCCCAGCAGCGCGCCGGCATAGCGGAAGGCGGCCTGGTTGTGCCCTTTCGACCAGCGCATGATCTGGCGCACGCGCACCGGCCAGGTTTCCGGCACTTCCTCGTAGCATTCGGAGCGGTTCTGGTAGGTGGTCTTCCAGCCGCGCAGCAGCAGGCGGTAGGTCAGGTCGGTGTCCTCGGCCAGGGCGTCGTCGCGCCAGCCGCCGATCGCCTCCAGCGCGGCGCGACGCACGCCGCCCACGGTGCCGCCGTACTGCGGCACCAGCGCCATATTCATGCGCGCCTGCTGGTCGACCTGGTAGCCGCCGGAACGCTCCATGTCGAGCAAGCGTGTCAGCAGGTTGTTGCCGGTGTTGAGCGGCACCACGCGCCCCATCACGGCCCCGATTTCGGGATCGAAGAACGGCGCCACCAGTTGCCGCAGCAGGCCGCGTCCCGGCACGTAGTCGGCGTCGAACACGATCAGGATGTCGCTGTCGACCCGCGCGGTGGCGTCCTTCAGCGCGGCCGCCTTGCCCGGCTTGCCTTCGCTGCGATGGAAGGGCGTGATGCGGCCTGGGTGGCGCGCGGCGATCTCGTCGATGATGCGGCGCGTGCCGTCGGTGGAGCGGTCGTTGACGGGCATGATGCGCAGGCGCTCGCGCGGATAGTCCACCTCGAGCAAGGCGCCTAGCGCGTCGGCGATCACGGCCTGTTCGTTGTGCGCGGCCACCAGCACGGTCACGCTCGGCCAGTTGCCGCTGCTGACATCCAGATAGGGGTGGCGCTGCGCACCGAACAAGCGGTTGAAGGTGAAGGCGTAATGGCGCACAGTGTAGACCAGCACCATCAGGATCACGGCCCACAGCAGGTAGAGCAGGACGCGCAGCGTGGCGTCGCTCAGCACCCCGTGCCGTGAACTGGGCCGGTCGTGGATGCCGATCCAGTTGCTGTTGTGCGCCTTCGGGTGCAGTGCCGACGTCGGGTCGAGGCTGAAGGCTGGCGCTGCCGCAGCTGCCGGTGTTGGCGCCGGCGCGGCCCAGGCGGACGCGAGGGAAAGCCAGCATGCAACCAGCAAGGCCAGGAACCGCAGCGTACAACGGCGTCGTTCGGTCATCGAATAATGCTCGGCAGGATGGCAACGGAAGTTTGCCATTCTAGCAAATTAACTTTCAGTCCGGTCAACATTACCAGCCTTCGACGCCGGCAGGAAGGGATCAGCCAGCTGGCCTGGCAGCGTGTCGGCCACCGGCGTCTCGCTGCCATACTCGGCAGGCCAGCTGCGCGGCAGGTAGTGCGTGCCGAACAAGCGATCCAGCAGCGGCAGCATGGCGGCGAAATTACGGTCGACATGGTCGCGCCGGGTATGGTGCCAGTGGTGGAAGGCCGGCGTCGACAGCAGCCACTCCAGCGGCCCGAAACGGACGCGCAGGTTGGAGTGGATGAAGAAGCCCCACAGCGTGCCGACCAGGATCAGCGCCACCGGCGCCGCGCTGCCGGCCGCCGTCGGCCCCGCCAGGCCCAGCACATACAACGGCGTCAGGCTGCACATGCGGGTAAACAGCAGGTCGACCGGATGGGCGCGCGTATTAACCAGGAAGTAGATATGCGTCGGGCTGTGGTGCACCGCATGGAAACGCCACAACAGCGGCCAGCGGTGCGCCAGGCGATGTGCCCAATAGGCGCCCAGTTCGCCGATCACCAGCACCAACAGCAGGCGCGGCGCCAGGGGCAAGCCGCCCAGCGTGGCCGGCAGCCAAGCCGGCAGCAGCGCGCCGGCCAGTTGCGCCGCCAATGCCAGCGGCAGCGCCAGCACAATCATCGGCAGCAGGCTGTTGGCGAAATAGTAGAACAGGTCGTCCCCGCGCAGCGCCTTGCCGCCAGGCGCCTGGCGTAGCGCAAAGTAGCGCTCCAGCGGCAGGAAAATGGCGCACAGCACGCACAGCCAGAGCGCCAGCCGCAGGGCCTGCAGTGCGATCAGGGTCAAGGCGTGGCCTGCGCGCTTAGCGCTGGCGGGCGGCGCGGCGGCGCGCGAATGCCAGCAGCAGCAAGCCGGTCAGCAGGGTCAGCCAGGTGGCGGGCTCCGGAACCTGGCCCTGCTTGCCGTCGTCGCCCAGGGCGAACAAGGACACGCCGTCCAGCAGCGAGAACGGCGGGAAGCCTTCCGGCGTACCGGCCGCCAGGAAGGACAACAGGCCCTCGGTGCCCTTTGCCGTAAAGGAGAAAGTCTCCTTCATCCAGCTGCTGGAGGCATGGTTGGCGTTGTGGTAGGTGTCGGTGGTGAAGGTGTTGCCGTCGATGGAGACGGACCAGTTCTCGGTGGTGTCGCCGTCGAAACCGAATTGCTGCGCCGCCGCCCATTCAAAGCTCAACATGTATTTCTGACCCACCACCAGGCCGTGGATCATCTGCTCGATGCGCTCGACGCCGTAAGCGCCGTCCGCCGCCAGGAAATTACCGCCGTTGGCGCTGACCGCCAGCGCGTTGGCGCCGCCGTTATTCGCGCCCCACAGCGTCAGCGGTGGGTTTTCCGGTTTGTTGAACCAGCTCTTCGCGCCCACGGTGTCGGCCTCGCCCACACCGAAGACGAAGTTGTAGCCGCCCGGCGAAGTCCAGTCGTTCACCTGGGTGTTGTAGCCGATCTGGCCGGTGCCGTTGGTGGTGGCGTCAAAGCCGCCGTTTTTCACCAGGTTGATGGGCGCCGCCTGCGCACCGGCGGCGCACAGCGCCAGGCCGGCCAGGGCGAGGAATTTGCTCAGGGTTTTTCCCAGCAGAAATTCTTTCATGGTTCCGCTTTCCAATTAATGTGTTTGGCAAGCAGTCATGCAAGAACTATGCCTAAGAATTACAGAACAAGATAAATCATTGATGGCAAAAGGAATTTCTTTTAAGAAATTCCTCTTAATCCCATGACAAAACTTATGATGTAAAGAAATCCGACACTTTCGCCGGAAATATTGACTATCGGTAATACGCTTCCGTGGCGAAGGTCAGCACGCCGATCAGCGCCACCACGGCCAGCAGCACCAGCAGCAGGCGGCCAAATTTCGGATTGCCGTCGTCATCGGCGGATTGCTTCGGGTCGGTCATAGCGTTCACGGTAAAAGGATGGTGGAACCGGTGGTGCGGCGCGCTTCCAGGTCGCGGTGCGCCTGCGCGGCGTCGGCCAGATTATAGCGCTGGTTGATCTCCACTTTCACCTGGCCGCCCGCCACCACGTCGAACAGCGATTGCGCGCAGGCTTCCAGCTCGGCGCGGGTGGCGGTGTAATTGCCCAGCGCCGGGCGCGTGAGGTAGAGCGAGCCGCGCGCTGCCAGTTCGCCCAGCGCGAAGTTGGCCACCGGCCCCGAGGCATTGCCGAAGCTGACCATCATGCCGCGCGGCCGCAGGCAGTCGAGCGAACCGATGAAGGTGTCCTTGCCGATCGAATCGAACACGGTGGACACGCCCTGGCCGCCGGTGATCTCGCGCACCCGCTCGGTGAAGTTTTCCTTGTTGTAGTTGATGGCGTGCGTCGCGCCGTGCGCCAGCGCCAGCGCCGCTTTCTCGTCGGAGCCGGCGGTGCCGATCAGGTTCACGCCCAGCGCGCGCGCCCACTGGCAGGCGATCAGGCCGACGCCGCCCGCCGCCGCATGGAACAGGATGGTGTCGCCGGCCTTGAGCGGGGCCGCGCTGTGAAACAGGTACTGCACCGTCATCCCCTGCAGCATCATGGCCGCCGCCGTGTCGCTGCCGATGGCGTCCGGCAGCTTCACCAGGCCGGCGGCCGGCATATTGCGCGCCTGCGCGTAGGCGCCGTTCGGGCGCCCGGCATAGGCCACGCGGTCGCCCACGCGCACCTCGCTCACGCCCTCGCCCACCGCCTCCACCACGCCCGCGCCCTCCTGCCCCAGGCCAGCCGGCAGCGGCTGCGGGTACAGGCCGCTGCGGAAGTACACGTCGATAAAGTTCAAGCCGATTGCCTCATGCCGCACCGTCGCCTCGCCCGGGCCCGGCGGGCCCAGCTCGACATCGACGTATTCCATCACTTCCGGCCCGCCGGTGCGGGACATGCGTATCGCCTTGACCATGCTGCGTTTCCTTTCTATCGAATAAAGCCGCGCTCGCGCAGCCATTGCGTCATGCGCGGGTAATGCTCGCGCGCCCAGTGCGTTGAATTGATATAAGCGCCGCCGCCATCGACATCGGTTTCCCACAACCCGTGCGCGGCGCGCGGCAGCATCCACACCTGGTGGTCCTGGTGGCCGGCGGCGTCCAGCGTTTGCCGGAACAATTTGGCGCTCTTATGCACCGGCACGAAGGCGTCTTTCTCGCCCAGGATGTAGAGCACCGGCGCCTTCAGCTTGGTCAGCTCGGGCAGCGGGTCGTAGCTGTAGAAAACGGTGGTGGTTTCGCTCGGTTTTTCCTTCAGCGTGTCGGGCACAATCTCCACGTGGCTGGCCCAGCGCGCGTTTTCATTGGCGCGCGCTGCGGCCAGCAGCTCGGCGCGGTTGGCGCCGCGGCTGGTGACCCAGCGCATCAGCTTTTCCTGGTAGGCGGCGCCGGCCTGCACTTCCGCCTCGCTGAAGCCGTGCGCGCGCAGCGTGTGCTCGATGCGGTAGACCTCCTGTTCGGCCGGCGGCACGGCCGATGCGGCCTGCGCGATCACAAAGGCCACTTTCTGCGAACGGGTGGCGGCCAGCGGCGCCAGCCAGCCGCCCTGGCTGTGGCCCCAGGTGCCGATGGCACCGGCCTTGATGTCGCCGCGCTGGCCCAGCAGCTCGATGCCGGCGATGGCGTCGTCAGCCAGCTGCTCCATGGTGGCTTTGTTGAATTCCCCGCCCGACTTGCCGACGCCGCGCTTGTCGTACATCAGCGCGGCCATGCCGTGCGCGGCGAAGTAGTAGGCCTGCAGCGCGTAGGCGCCGCGCGGGGCAGGGCTGGACATCTGGGTCAGCACCACGGCCGGGAACGGCCCCTTCCCTTCCGGCAGCACCAGGGTGCCGGACAGGGTGACGTCGCCGTTCTTGAACGTGACTTCCTCGCTGCGGAAATCGAAGCGGCGGCCCACCTCTTTCTTGCCCTGTTGCTGCCACACCATGCGGGTGACCTGGCCCGACTTGTCCTTTTCGAAGCGCATGCTGGTTTCGCGCACGGCGGGGTTCAGGTTGCCGGCGCCGGCGTAGTAGCTGCTCTCGCTCTCGGCGAACATGGAGGCGTAGCGCCCGCTGCGCACATCGCTGTAGAACATCTGCGGGAAGTCGCCCCATTCGGACAATACGACGATGCGCTTGCCGGGGAATTCATAGGCGCCCAGCAGCGGCTGATGGCGCGCCGGGTCGTCAGCCAGGGTGCGGCGGAAAGCGAACCGGCCCTCCTTGCCGTCCAGCCGCACGGTGCCGGCCAGCAGGCTGCCTTGCAGCTTGCCGTCGAACTGCAGCACGCCGCCCGGACCGGACAGCGCGAAGCGCACGCGGGCGCCTTGCTGCTGCAGCGCCTCCAGCGGCACGCCCTTCTTGTCGAAGGCCGGCAGGTCGACGCTGGCCTTGCCGTCCGCGCTGAACTGCGGGCGCAGGAAATTAAAGTCGCTGCCCACGGCGTAACTGCCGGCCCAGTGCCCGGCCAGCGGCGGCGCGCCCGCGGGCGCGGCAGCGGCCGTGCCGACGCCGGCGATAAAGAATGCGGCCATGCCGCCTGCGATGATTTTCATGCCCTGTCTCCCCGATTTTTATATGAGGGCGCTACCTTGCCAGCCGCGCGGCAGGCGGCCAAGCGGCATGCGACAGAATGCTATTTCGCGGCGCCAGCCTGCAATTGCGACAGCACCAGGTGGGCCGTGGCCAGGTTGGTGGCGCAGGCCACATTGTGCACGTCGCAGGAACGCACCAGGGCATTGATGTCCGGCTCGTGCGGCTGCGGCGTCATCGGGTCGCGCAGGAAGATGATGGCGTCGATATGCCCCTCCACCAGCATGGAGCCGATCTGCAGGTCGCCGCCCAGCGGGCCGGAATGCTTGCGCTCCACCTCCAGGCCGACTTCCTTGACCAGGCGGCCGCCGGTGGTGCCGGTCGCATACAGTTTGCAATTGCGCAGGAACTCCGCATACTCGCGCGCCAGCGCGATCATGTCGTCCTTTTTCTTATCATGGGCAATCAGGGCAATGCGGCACGTCATTTCACTTGTCCTTTCAGGTTCGACAGCAAATAGATACCGGCCAGCACCAGCGCCGTTCCCGCCAGCTGCCAGCTGGTGATGGGCTCGGACAGGACGGCTGCGCCAAGGAACAGGGTGGAAACAGGGCCGATCATGCCGGCCTGCGAAGCGGCGCCGGCGCCAATGCGCTGCACCGCCACCATGGTCATAAACACCGGCATCACCGTGCACAGGATGCCGTTCACCAGCGACAGCCCGTACACCTCCAGCGGCTGCACCAGCATGGAGGCGGGCCGCAGCAGGAAGAACTGGCCGATGCAGGCGGCGCTCGACACGCACATGGCATACGACACCAGGCGCAGCGCGCCCAGGCGCTTGACCATTTCGCCGGAGGCCAGCAGGTACACGGCATAGGCCAGGGCCGATCCCAGCACCAGCAAGGAGCCCAGCACCACATTGCTGCCGCCGCCCTGCAAATCGTGGAAAAACACCAGCACGATGCCGCCATAGGCGGTCAGGAGCGCGAGCCACTGGCGGCGCCCGATGTGCTGCTTGAGCCACAGGGCCGATGCCAGCAGCACGAAGGTCGGCGTCAGGAACAGGATCAGGCGCTCCAGGCCGACGGTGATGAATTGCAGGCCGAGGAAATCGAGGAAGGACGACAGGTAGTAGCCGACCAGCCCCAGCCCCAGCAGGCGCCAGGCGTCGGCGCGCGCCAGCGGCGGTTCGCTGCGCATCTTCCACAGCGCGATGGCGGCAAACACCGGCAGCGAGAACAGCATGCGGAAGGCAATCACCGTCACCGCGTCCAGCTGGTAGCGGTAGAGCAGCTTGGCCACGATGGCCTTGGTGGAAAACAGCACCGCCCCGCCAATGGCGATCGCCAGCCCGCCCAGGTAGGCGGCGCGCGTACCGGGCAAGGCGGGTGGCGTGGCATTCGTCATGCCAGCCATTGTAACGGCAGGACGGTTTTCCTGCTGGCGACGGGATTGTCTTCGCTTAGGCCTGCTCGGGCTTCAGCGAACGGCAGCAGCTGCCTGCCGTTCGCGTGGACTAAGCCTGGCTTAACTGATGGCGACCGCCACCTGGCCGGCGGTCACGGTGGCGGTGGTGATCTTGGCGATCACGTTCACCGGCGCCTTGCTGCCTACCAGCTTGTTGACCTGCTTGAACTGCGCCACCAGCGAGCCCGGGGTCAGGGTCACCACGGTGTAGCCTTGCGCGTCGGTGTTGACGTGGCGCAGCCACGGGTTGCTGTTCAAGCCGGCCAGTTGCTGCGCCAGGCCGACCAGCTGGGCGAACTCGGGGCTGGCCTTGATCAGGCCCAGCATGCTCTCCACCGGCAGGTCGATCGCGTTTTCCGGCACGCCCAGCGCGGCCAGCTGGTTGCGCATCTGCACCGCCAGCGTCTCCACCAGGGAGTCGGCGGTCGGCGCCGCCTTGCCCAGGGTGTAGTCGAGCAGGTTCACGTTCAGCTTGGCCGTACCCAGGCCCGGCACTGGCACCGGCAGCGGCACCGACACCAGGTTGGCCAGGTCGCCCAGCTTGGACGCTTCCTCGCGCAGGTAGGTGAAGAAGGAATCGGAGCTCACGCCGGCCGACACCAGGTCCACCATCACCGGCGTGCCGCCGCCTGCGGCGTCGTAGTTGTCGTTCACGGTGCCGGCGAAGAAGGCGTGGATGTCGCCGGTGAGCGCCACCACGTTGCCCACCTTGTTCGCCTTCAGGTGCTCCATCAGGGCCTTGCGCTCGGCGTTGTAGCCGTCCCACTGGTCGCAATTGACCAGGAACTTGCGGAAGTAAGGCGCCAGCGCCGCCGCCTTGCCGGAACCGACCACGAAGGGCGACTCCACTTTCCTGGCCAGCACGTCCGGCTTGACGTAGCCGATGGCGATGGCTTGCGCCGCCGCCGTGGCTTGCGCGGTGGCCGTGGCGCCGGCCTTGGCCGCCGCCTCCGCCTGGCCGAAGGCGGCTGCCGCCACGCCGGCCTGGGTGGCGCTCAAGCCGGCCGTGACGCCGGCCGTGACGCGCGCCGTCATGTCGCCGCCGCTGGCCGCCGCCGTGGCAATCGCCACCGCGCCGGCCTGCGCCAGCTGCGGCGCCGCGCCGGCGGTGACCGCGCCGACGATGGCGCCGGCCAGCGGCATATTGCCGCCGGCTTGGGCGGCGGTGGCGCCGATATTGGTGGCCAGCGTGGCCACCGCCTGCAGCGCCACCAGGGTGGCGATGGCGTCGGTGCCGTTCAGGCCCATGCGCAGCAGCGAGACTTCATTGCCCCACAGTTTCCAGGTCGCCTTGGAATCCTTCATGGCGGTTTTCCACCATTCGCGCTGGGTGGTGCCCAGCACGGTGACGCCGGTCAGCGGATCGGCGCCGGCGGCCGTGGCACCGGCGATTTTCTGCTGCTCGACGAAGGTGTGCAGTTCCTGCGCCACCAGGTAGCGCGAACCGATGCTGCCGAACGGCACACCGGTGGCCGGGTTCGGGGTGGTTTCCGGCACCACGTGGTCGGCGCGGTACAGGCGCTCGTCGGTCATCACCAGCTGCATCAGGTTGCCGAACTTGAAGTCGCGGTAGATCTTGATGTTCTGGAAGCCGGTGGCGGTGGCGTCGAAGGTGACATCGGCCGGCATGTATTCGAACCAGGCCTGGTTGGCGCTGCGGCGGCGCGCGGTGTCCTTCTTCTCGCCGTCGGTATAGGTCTGGGTATCGCCCCAGGAATCGTCGCTGAACTCGTGGTCGTCCCAGATCGCGATGAAGGCGAAGCGCTCGTGCACCGCCTGCAGGCGGGTGTCGGTGCGGTATTTCTTGTACAGGTAGCGGTAATCAGCCAGGGTGGTGGCATACTTGGCGCCCGAGTTGCCGCTCTTGAAGGTGCCGTTCGGCAGCGCCAGCGCGGCATGGCGCGACTCCACGCTGCCGACCTGGAAGGCCTCGCCCACGGTCTCGTAAATGTAGTCGCCCAGGTGGACGATGAAGTCCAGCTTTTCGTTGGCGGCGATGTGGTCCAGCGCACCCCAGTGGTTGATGCTCCAGTCCTGGCAGGTCAGGTAGGCGAACTGCAGCTGCGACACGCTGGCGTCGGCGCTCGGCGCGGTCTTGAAGCGGCCCACATTGGAGCGCACGTCGCCGGCGCTGAACTGGTAGAAGTAGGTCTGGCCCGCTTGCAGGCCGGAGACCTTGTGGCGGATCGTGTTGTCGAAATCGGGGTTGAGCGTAATCTGCGCATCGACCACGGTGGCGCCTTCCAGGGCCTTGTTGCTGCCCAGGGCGGCCGCGTTGTCGGCCAGGGTCACCTGCAGGCGCACCGAGACTTCCGCCTTGCCGCTGGCAAGCGCCACGTCGTCCAGCGACGACGGCACCACCCGCGTCCACAGCATGATGCTGTCGGCGCGCGGATCGCCCGAGGCCACGCTTTGCGGGAATTTCCAGTTGGCGCCGGAAGCCGGAGGCAAGGTGCTGCCGCCGGGGCTCGGGGTCGGTGGCGTGTAATCGCTGCCGCCGCAACCGGCCAGGCCGCCCGTGGCGACCGAGGCAGTGATGAAGCCACCGAGCTTGATAAATTGACGACGATCCATAAGTCTCCTTGAGTCTAAAAGTTATTGTTTTACGATATTAACTTTACAAGCGTATGAATTAATTCAGGATTCCCCGAGGAAAGCTTCTAATTCCTTGTTTTTGCCTGTTCAATCTTGCGTCGCTGCACGATTGGTCGCGCGGGCGCGACAATCCGACGCGGCCGGGGTAGCCTCCCACGAGAGGGAAAGCCAAGGGGCGGTATGCTAGAATATCGCCCTCGATTGCATACCGTCTAAGGAAGATTGAACATGGCTGGACACAGCAAATGGGCCAATATTAAGCACAAAAAAGCGGCAACGGACGCGAAACGCGGCAAAATCTGGACACGCCTGATCAAGGAAATCACCGTGGCGGCCCGTATGGGCGGCGGCGAGATCGCGTCCAACCCGCGCCTGCGCCTGGCAATCGATAAAGCGGCTGACGCCAACATGCCGAAGGACAACGTGCAGCGCGCCATTACGCGCGGCACCGGCGGCGGCGACGGCGCCAACTACGAGGAAGTGCGTTACGAAGGCTACGGCATCGGCGGCGCGGCGATCATCGTCGACTGCATGACCGACAACCGCGTGCGTACCGTGGCCGAAGTGCGCCACGCTTTCAACAAATACGGCGGCAATATGGGCACCGAGGGCTCGGTCGCCTTCATGTTCCAGCACACCGGCCAGTTCCTGTTCGCGCCGGGCACCGATGAAGCCAAGCTGATGGAAGCCGCGCTGGAAGCCGGCGCCGAAGACGTGCTGACCGACGAGGAAGGCGGCATCGAAGTGCTGTGCGGCCCGCACGACTTCGCCGGCGTGAAAGACGCGCTGGAAGCGGCCGGCTTCAAGGCCGAAGTGGCGGAAGTGATCATGAAGCCGGCCACCGAAACCGTATTCACCGGTGACGACGCAGCCAAGATGCAAAAGCTGCTGGACGCACTGGAAAACCTGGACGACGTCCAGGAAATCTATACCAACGCAGTCATCGAAGAATAAGTCCCTATGAAGATCCTGGTAGTCGGCTCGGGTGGCCGTGAACACGCTTTGGCTTGGAAACTGGCGCAGTCGGAACGCGTACAGATGGTCTATGTTGCGCCTGGCAACGGCGGTACCGCGCGCGACGTGCGCCTGCAGAATGTGCCGATCACCGATCTGGAGCAGCTGGCCAATTTCGTCGAGCAGGAAGGCGTCGCCCTGACCGTGGTCGGCCCGGAAGTGCCGCTGGCGGCCGGTATCGTCAACCTGTTCCGCGCGCGCGGCCTGAAAGTGTTCGGCCCGACCCGCGAAGCGGCGCAGCTGGAGTCGTCCAAAGACTTCGCCAAGGCCTTCATGAAGCGCCACGGCATTCCGACCGCCGAATACGAAACCTTCGCCGACGCCAAGGCGGCCCACGCCTTCGTCGACAAGATGGGCGCGCCGATCGTCATCAAGGCCGACGGCCTGGCGGCCGGCAAGGGCGTGGTGGTGGCCATGTCGCTGGAAGAAGCGCACGGCGCAGTCGACCACATGCTGTCCGATAACGCCTTTGGCGACGCCGGCGCGCGCATCGTGATCGAAGAATTCCTGGCCGGCGAGGAAGCCTCCTTCATCGTCATGTGCGACGGCAAGAACGTGCTGCCGCTGGCCACCTCGCAGGACCACAAGCGCCTGCTGGACGCCGACCAGGGCCCGAACACCGGCGGCATGGGTGCCTACTCCCCGGCGCCGATCGTGACCCCGGCCATGCATGCGCGCGTGATGCGCGAGATCATCATGCCTACCATCCAGGGCATGGCCAAGGACGGCATCCAGTTCACCGGCTTCCTGTACGCGGGGCTGATGATCGACGCCGCCGGCAATCCGCGCACGCTGGAATTCAACTGCCGCATGGGCGATCCTGAGACGCAGCCGATCATGTCGCGCCTGAAGACCGACCTGGTGAATGTGATGGAACACGCGGTCAACGGCACCCTGGACCAGGTGGAGCTGGAATGGGACCGCCGCACCGCCGTGGGCGTGGTGCTGGCCGCCGCCGGTTATCCGGACGCGCCGCTCAAAGGCGCGCATATCCACGGCATTCCGGCGGAAACGACGGATGCGGTGACCTTCCATGCCGGGACCACGGACGACGCCGACGGCAAGCTGGTGACCTCCGGCGGCCGTGTGCTGTGCGTGGTGGGCCTGGGCGACAATATCAAGATGGCGCAGAAGCAGGCGTACGAGGCGGTCGACAAGATCGGCTTCGAAGGCGTGCAGTTCCGCCGCGACATCGGCTGGCGCGGCCTGAAGCACTAATGAGCAGCGCCCCCGCCCCGCAAGACGTCAAAGCCTGGCTGTTAGGCCTGCAAGACCGCATCATCTCCGCCCTGGAGAACGTGGACGGCAAGCCATTCCTGCGCGACGCCTGGGACCGCCCGGAGGGCGGCGGCGGCATTTCACGCCTGATTGAAGAAGGCAATGTGTTCGAACGCGGCGGCTGCAACTTCAGCCACGTCACCGGCGCCAAGCTGCCGCCCTCCGCCTCGGCCCATCGCCCGGAAGTGGCTGGCCAGGCCTGGGAAGCCATGGGCGTCAGCCTGGTGCTGCACCCGCGCAACCCGTACGCGCCGACCGTGCACATGAATGTGCGCTTCTTCAGCACCAGCAGCCAGGACGGCACCCCGGTCTGGTGGTTCGGCGGCGGCATGGACCTGACGCCCTACTACGGCTATGTGGCGGACGCGCGCCACTTCCACCGCACCTGCCGCGACGCGCTGGCGCCGTACGGCGACGCGCTGCACCCGAAGTTCAAGGCCTGGTGCGACGAGTACTTCTACCTGAAACACCGCAAGGAAGCGCGCGGCGTCGGCGGCATCTTCTTCGACGACTTCAACGCCCTCGGCTTCGAGCAAAGCTTTGCCATGACCCGCAGCGTGGGCGACGCCTTCCTGGCCGCCTACCTGCCGATCCTGCAGGCGCGCAAGGACAGCGCGTACGGTGAGCGCGAACGCGACTTCCAGGCCTACCGCCGCGGGCGCTACGTCGAATTCAACCTGGTATTCGACCGCGGCACCCTGTTCGGCCTGCAGTCCGGCGGCCGCACCGAAGCGATCCTGATGTCGATGCCGCCGATCGTCAAATGGCGCTACGACTGGCACCCGGAAGACGGCAGCCCGGAAGCGGCGCTGGCCACCGACTTCCTGCCGCACCGCGACTGGCTGGCCGAGTGAAACGCTGCATCGCACTGCTGGGAGGCAGTTTCGATCCAGTCCACAACGGCCACGTCGCGCTCGGCAAACTGTTCGCCGACAAGCTGCACGCCGACGCGCTGCTGGTGATCCCCGCCCTGCCCTGGCAAAAGGGCGCGCTGGTGGCGACGCCCCAGCAAAGGGTGGACATGCTGAATCTGGCCTTCCAGGGCCTGGCCTGCCCGGTCACGATCGACTGGCAGGAACTGGCGCGCGGCAGCGCCACGTATACGATCGAAACGCTGCGGGCGATCCGCGCCGATGTGGGGCCAGAGGTTTCCCTGGCCTTCCTGATGGGCGCCGACCAGCTGCAGCGACTGAATACCTGGCACGAATGGCGTTCCTTGTTCGACCTGGCCCACATTTGCGTGGCGGCCAGGCCCGGCTTTGAACTGGACGACGCCCACGTGCCGGCCGAGGTGGCCGCTGAATTCCAGCGCCGCCAGGCCACGCCGGATCAGGTCAGGAACACCCCGGCGGGCAGGACCATGTTGGCGGCCGAAATGGCCATCGACATCTCGGCTACTGCCATTCGTGCTGCATTACAACGGGGGGACGGGGCGCACTCGCTTATCCCCCCGGTAGTGCTAGACTATATTGAACAACATAATTTGTATAAGAACTAAATAATGGATATCAAAAAACTGCAAGCCCTCGTCGTGGACGCCCTGGAAGACGTGAAAGCCCAGGAAATCGTCGTATTCGACACCACCGGCCTGACCAGCCTCTTCGACCGCATCGCCATCGCTTCCGGTACCTCCAACCGCCAGACCAAGGCCCTGGCTGCCTCGGTGCGCGACAAGGTGAAAGAAGCCGGCGGCGACGTGATCGGCATCGAGGGCGAAGACACCGGCGAATGGGTGCTGGTCGATCTGGGCGACATGATCGTCCACATCATGCAGGCCCCGATCCGCGCCTACTACCGCCTGGAAGAAATCTGGGGCGAAAAGCCGGTGAAACTGGGCGCGGCCAAGCGCAAGTCCACCAGCGAAGGCAAGGCCGCCGCGGAAAAAGACGCCACGCCGAAGAAATCCGGCCACCTGGCCGCCAGCAAGCCGACCAAAGCCGCTGAAGCCGTGATCGAGAAAAAGCCGGCCGCCAAGAAGCCGGGCACCGCCAAGGCCACCGCCGCCGCGGGCGCCGCCGCCAAGAAAGCCGCCGTCAAGAAAGCCCCGAAAGTGGTGGCGCCGGAAGGCAAAAAAGTGAAGGTCGGTATCACCAAGACCGCCGAGGCATCCGCCAAGGCCGCCAAGGAGAAGAAAGCCGCCGCTGCCGCCGCAGCGCCGGCCAAGACCGTCATCAAGCGCATCAAAAAGCCTGCGGCTGAGTAAGCCAGGTGCAGCTGATTATCGCTGCGGTCGGCCACAAAATGCCGGCCTGGATCGAGAATGGCTTCGCGGAATACGTGAAGCGCATGCCGCCGGAACTGCGCATCGTGCTGAAGGAAATCAAGCCCGTTGAGCGCTCCGGCAGCAAGACCGCCGCCACCGCCATGGCCCTGGAAAGGGAAAGGATCGAGGCGGCGCTGCCCAAATCGGTGCGCATCATCGCGCTCGACGAACGCGGCAAGGACTTGACCAGCGTGGGCCTGTCCCAGCAGCTGGAAGCATGGCAGCAGGACGGCCGCGACACGGCCTTCCTGATCGGCGGCGCCGATGGCCTCGACCCGGGGCTGAAGGCCAGGGCGGAAGGCATGATTCGCCTCTCCAGCCTGACCCTGCCGCACGGCATGGTGCGCGTGATGCTGGCCGAACAGTTATACCGGGCGTGGACAATTACACAAAACCACCCGTATCATCGTGTCTAAACCCAAAGGCAAACGATGAAACTGCTCGAAAAGAAGATCTACCTGGCTTCCAAGAGTCCGCGCCGGCGCGAATTGCTGCGCCAGATCGGCGTCGACTTCGAGCTGCTATTGCTGCGCAACGACGGCCCGCGCGGGCCGGACGTGAGCGAAGAAGTCAATCCCGGCGAGGAACCGCTGGCCTATGTCGGCCGCGTGGCCCAGGAAAAAGCCGATTTTGCCTGGGACATGATCCAGAAGCGCCGCCTGTTCCTGCGCCCCATTCTGGCCGCCGACACCACCGTCACCATCGACGGCGAGATCCTCGGCAAGCCGGCCAACGTGCGCGAAGCCACCGACATGCTGCAAAGGCTGTCCGGCCGCACGCACCAGGTGCTGACCTCCGTCGCCGTCCACTCGCAGGACTTTTCCGGCCATATCACCCAGGTCTCCGACGTCCGCTTCGGCAAACTGAGCGACGCCGAGATCAAAGCCTATTGCGCCACCACCGAGCCTTACGACAAGGCCGGCGGCTACGGCATCCAGGGCCTGGCCGCCCTCTTTGTAGAACATATTGAAGGCAGTCATTCCGGCATCATGGGCCTGCCGCTGTATGAAACGGCGCAGCTGCTGCGCCAGGCAGGATTAAAGCTCCCCTGATGAACGAAGACATCCTCATTAACATCACCCCGCAGGAAACCCGCGTCGCCCTGGTAGTGCAAGGCGCCGTACAGGAACTGCATATCGAACGCACCCTGACGCGCGGCCTGGCCGGCAACGTCTACTCCGGCAAGGTAGTGCGCGTGCTGCCAGGCATGCAATCGGCCTTCATCGATATCGGCCTGGAGCGCGCAGCCTTCCTGCACGTGGCCGACATCTGGGAAGCGCGCCCGCACGACGGCAACCAGAACGCCACCCCGACCGCGATCGAAAAGCTGCTGTTCGACGGCCAGGTGCTGACCGTGCAGGTGATCAAAGACCCGATCGGCACCAAGGGCGCCCGCCTGTCCACCCAGATCTCGATCGCCGGCCGCATGCTGGTCTACCTGCCGCAGGACGGCCACATCGGCATCTCGCAGAAGATCGAAAAGGAAGCCGACCGCGAAGCCCTGCGCGCGCGCATGCAAAGCCTGCTGCCGGCCGAGGAAAAAGGCGGCTACATCGTGCGCACGCAGGCCGAAGACGCCAGCGACGCCGACCTGCAGGCCGACATCGAATACCTGCGCAAGACCTGGGGCGCCATCTGCCACGGCGCGCGCACCCTGCCGCCGACCTCCCTGCTGCACCAGGATTTGAATCTGGCGCAGCGCGTGCTGCGCGACTTCGTACACGACGAAACCGCCACCATCCAGGTCGACTCGCGCGAGAATTTCCTCGCCCTGACCGAATTTGGCCGCGTGTATACCCCGTCCGTGCTGTCGCGCCTGACGCACTACACCGGCGAGCGCCCGCTGTTCGACCTGTACGGCGTGGAGGAGGAGATCCACCGCGCGCTGGGGCGCCGCGTCGACCTGAAATCCGGCGGCTACCTGATCGTCGACCAGACCGAGGCCATGACCACGATCGACGTCAACACCGGCGGCTTCGTGGGCGGGCGCAATTTTGCCGACACCATCTTCAAGACCAACCTGGAAGCCGCGCACGCCATCGCCCGCCAGCTGCGGCTGCGGAATCTGGGCGGCATCATCATCCTCGACTTCATCGACATGGAGAACAACGAGCACCGCAACGCCGTGCTCGCCGAGTTGAAGAAAGCCCTGGCGCGCGACCGCACCAAGGTCTCGGTCTCCGGCTTCTCCGCCCTGGGGCTGGTCGAGATGACCCGCAAACGCACGCGCGAATCGCTGGCCCACATCCTGTGCGAACCGTGCCCCGCCTGCGAAGGGCGCGGCCAGGTCAAAACCTCGCGCACCATCTGCTACGAGATTTTGCGCGAGCTGCTGCGCGAAGCCAAGCAATTCAACCCGCGCGAATTCCGCATCCTCGCCTCGCAGGAAGTGGTCGACCTGTTCCTGGAAGAAGAATCGCAGCACCTCGCCATGCTGGGCGACTTCATCGGCAAAAAGATCTCCCTGCAAGTGGAAACCAGCTACCACCAGGAACAATACGACGTGATCCTGATGTGAAAATTCGGGGTCAGGTCTGACAATCGGACAATCTATGCGCTTCGCGCATAGATTGTCCGATTGTCAGACCTGACCCCGAATCTTTTCAGAGGACGATGACTTCGTCGCTGAAGCGGTCTTCCACTCGCTCCCCGGCGCACAACACGGAGTAGATCGCGCAATTCAGCTTTTCTTTCTCCGTTTCGAGCATCGCGAGGAATTCCGGCGACAGGCTGCAGTCGCCGTCGGAAATCATCAGGATATCGGCTTTGCGATAGTTGTCTTCCAATGCGATGCGCTGCAAGGCGTGCTTGAGCGGGGTCTCGAAGTCGGTACCGCCGCCAAATCCCTGTTTCAGGAATTTCAGCAAACCTGCCGCATTGTTGGCAGCATCCATCGAGAATGCGCGGATCTCGTTCGCGGCGCCAAACAGCACCACGTGCAAGGCGCGGTCTTCCTCCTTGAGGATGCGCGACACGGCGAGCAGCAGGGCTTTCGCCTTCTGCATTGGCGCGCCGTGCATGCTTTGCGATGTGTCAAGACAGGCGACAACCGGGCCTGTCCGGCGCTTGCTCTCTTCCGCGTGCGTGAGCTCGGCGGGCATCGTGCCCTTCAGCTCATACGACAGCAGATTGTTCTCCAGCAAGCGGGCATAGAACAGCACTTCCAGCGCTTCGTCCTCAAGGTTCGATAGTTCGCTGGGCAGCATGCGCATCACATCGTTGCTGCGGTGCGTGCCGTGGACCTCGCTGCGGCAGGCTTCGGGAATCCTGGTCTTTTTCTTCTCCTCTTCCGATACGAAGTTGCGCCCCAGCTTGTGCACCAGGTCCTTGATGCGGCCATTGCCCTGCATGGCGCGCGCCAACCCTTCGAAATCGTCGTCGCAAGCGAGCAAGTCCTCGTAGGTGAACTGCGAACCGGGACAGGCAGCGAGGAAGCCTTTGGCCTGCTCATACCTGGCCGAGATGTCGGATAGCGCCGTGCGGAAGCCTGCGAGGCGTTGGCGCACGGGGGCAGGAATATTTTCGTCGGCGATTTCGGCCTCATAGTCCTGCACCATGGCCAGTTCGGCGCGTATCCGCCCGATGCTCTCCGCATTCAGGACCTGCTTGCGGAAATGGTCGGCTTGCCCTTCCCAGTCAGGCTCGGGAACCGTTTCCGGCTCCGCATTCCAATCCCATAAGCGCCATTTGGTGGCCCCGAGCTTCTGGCGCGCAGTCCGCTTGAGCGCCGCCATCGTCAGCTCCCAGGTTTCGAGCTGCAGGTCGGGCAAGCCTTGCGGACGGTACTCTTGGCCGCTGTAGTTCACGCATTTGGTGGCAAACGCGTGGCAGTTCTTGAAGACCAGGCCGTAGAAGGCGCGCTCGCCTACATGGTTGCTGGCGCCGTGCGCGACATCGGCGCTGCCCACCGCGCCCTGGCTGTCGCACGAGACGTAGATTTGCCGACCCATGGTGCTCTTTGACGTGAAGCTGCGCGCGCTATCCATGCACACCGAGCTCTCCGCGAAGCCGTCCACCACGATGTTCGAGATCTGTCCGTCCCCGACATAAATCCCGGAATGCTCCGCCGCCACCCACAGGTCGCAATACAGCACACTGCCAGGCACCGGCTGGACCTTGTCGCGAAAAGTACTATCGACGAAGTACTTGATCGCTTTGATGCCAACGGAGCTCGCGAGCTTTAGCAAGTTCAGCATCGAATGCTTACAGCCAGATATTGGCGCGTAATTGCTGCGAAAGGGTATCCGCTGCATCGTCTGTTCCAGCGCTTGCGGCCTCGGGACCACGGCCGGGCATACGGAGTGCCGGCCGGTCTTCCTGCTGGTCCCATTGCCAGGTCGTCTCGAAGTCCCAGTGCAGTGAATTTTCAAAATAGGCCTGCTTGTACAGCGCTTTATCGAGGGTTTTCCCGTCTATCCCGTTCGGGTCGCTATGGCCCGGGTTTCCATCAAGCGCGATATTGGAGATCAAGTTGTCGCTATTGCCCGTCGTAATTCGCTTAAGCGTAGCCCTGAAACTGAAGGCAATAGCAAACGACTGAGCAACAACTTTTACCTCTAGCTTACCCAACGCGCACTGTTTGATGGTGCAGTCGTTATCTTTTGGCCCAATCCCCACCAAAGACGTACTCCCACTTTGGGAGTGCTGCAACCGTCCGGTCACGAAGCAACGCTCGACAACGCTGCCCTTCGCAAGATACGCGGCAATACCACCTGCCTCATCCCAGCCTTTTGCTTTGGAATCCCAGTCGACATCCAGCACGGCCAAGCAATCCGACACGACGCTGTCCGCCACTTTACCAAGCACGAGGAAGGATCCGGATTGGCATTTGGAGACAGTGCAACTGAGGACATCACCCTTTATCAACTCAAGATTCGTGGTGCAATATGCGATGGAGGCTCCACCGACCCGCAATGCCAGCCGCAGGTGCTGCAGGCGCAAATTGGTGATGCTTGAACCATCCAGAATGGATTCAAAGAGAGCAGACGGCTCGGTCCCACTCACCCGGTAGGTGATGCAATGCCCGTGGCCATCGAAATGTCCTTTGAACCTGATCTTCAGCCAGACGGAAATGTCGCTAGCGTCGATATCGGCAGTCTGGCGGAAATGAAATCCGCCCTGCCCTACTTTGGATTCCGTGAGGCGCTCCAAGTCTTCGTAGGAGGCGATCTGAAACGGGCTGCTCGCGGTTCCCGCGCCCGCCAATCCTTTGATCGAACCCAAGTTTTCCAATGGGCGCGGGCTTTCGGTCATTTTCAAAAGGCCCGTAAAACTCGAGTGGGCACTGCTTGCCTTCAACTTGCTAATGATTAGGTCAGTCACCTTACCCTTGTTGTCGGGGTGGTTCCACAAGCAGTCTTTTAGCAGCAGCACATCCGAATAATCCACCTCGACGCGGCCATTGGTCGCTGCCGAGACCTGCATCAGGTGCACCACCTTCCGCAGGCGCCGGTCGGACAGGCTTTCGCGCGTATCTTCCTTGAACGCGGCTTTGTGCCCGATCCAGATGCCTTGCACCAGCCCGGCGATCTCCGGCGGGATCGCGACCTTGCGCGCGCGCTCCCGAATCGTCTCCAGGTCGTCATCGCTCAAGCGCGACGGGACGGGATTATCCGCCTGCGGCACCAACAGGCGCAGCAAACCCTCCTCGCTCACGTAATCAACAAAGCCGCGCAGCAGGAAGCGGTCGTACAGCGCATTGAGTTCCTCCTGCCCCACCGGCAGCTCGTTGGAGGCGCCGATCAGCGCGCGCAAGGGCACCTCCATCACTTCCGTGCCGTTGTGGTAGCGGCGCTCGTTCAGGATCGTCAGCAGGGAATTCAGGATCGACGAACTGGCCTTGAACACTTCATCCAGGAAGGCCAATTTCACCGACGGCAGGTAGCCTGCCGTATTGCGCCGGAAACGATCGGCCTTCAACTCGGTAATCGACAGTGGGCCAAAGATTTCCTCGGGCGTGGAGAACTTCGTCAGCAGGTACTCAAAATGACCGCCATCGCCCGCGTCCAGGCAGGACGCGATACGGCGCGCAATCAAGCTTTTGCCGGTGCCAGGCGGGCCGACCAGGATCACATTTTCGCCAGCCAAAACAGCGAGCAAGGTCAAACGAATCGCGTTGTCCCGCTCGACTAGTCCATCATTTAACTGGTTCAATAGGGACTTGATCTTGGTTTTCATTCTGTAGCAATCCGAAAAATTGGCAATAGGAAACTGTCGATACTATAAGGACATTTACTACCTCAACGCAAACGTAAGATTTGAGTTGCCCAACCTTGCAGGTTTAAATGTTTCATTTTGTATTGAGACAATTTATATGTTCAGGACTAATATATTTAGAGTTACCATGGTGAAACACTTTGGAGGGGAGACTTACAATGAAAAACCTGAAAATCGGTACGCGTCTTGGCTTGGCGTTCGCTGTGGTACTACTGCTGCTGGCGGTGATGACGGTGGTCGGCATCATGCGCCTGCAAAGCGCGAGCACCAAGACGGAGGCGCTGGTGGCCGAGAACGTGCGCAACGAGCGCCTGGTCGCCGAGTGGCAAAAAGTGGTCGAGGTGAATGCGGCGCGCACCACGGCGGCGTATATGGTGGCCGATCCGGCCCAGCAAAAATCGATTGAAGCGCAGATGGCGGCATCCTCGGGCCGCGCGACCGAGATCCAGGATGCGCTGGGCAAGCTCCTGACCCACCCGGCTTCGCGCGCGGCCTACGACAAGGTGCTGGCCAACCGCAAAGCCTATGTCGACCAGCGCAAGGCGGTCTATAAGGCCAAGGCGGAAGGCGACGCGGAAACCGCTGCGCGCCTGTTCATCGACATGGAAGCGCGCCGCGTGAGCTACCTGGGCGCGCTGGACGAAGTGACCGAGGCGGAGCACAAGAACCTGGATGCGATCGCCGCTGAAATCCAGGCCGGCAACCGCAGCGGCCGCAATATGCTGATCGCGCTGGGCGCGGCGGCAGTGGCGCTGGGTGTCGGCTTTGCCTGGATGACCACGCGCTCCATCGTGCGGCCGCTCAATGCGGCGGTGCAGATCGCGCAGACCGTGGCGAGCGGCGATTTGAGCCGCCGCATCGAGGCGCATGGGGAAGACGAGCCGGCGCAGCTGCTGAAGGCGCTCAAGTCCATGAACGATAACCTGGCCGGCATCGTGACCGAGGTGCGCGAAGGCACGGAGAACATCGCCACCGCGTCGCAGGAGATCGCGTCCGGCAACCACGACCTGTCCACGCGCACCGAGCACCAGGCCAGCACGCTGGAAGAAACCGCGTCCTCCATGGAGCAGCTGACTTCCGCCGTGCGCAATAACGCCGACAATGCGCGCACCGCGCGCGAGCTGGCGGCCACCGCTTCCGACGTGGCGGCGCGCGGCGGCTCGGTGGTGAACGAGGTGGTCAACACCATGGGTTCGATCAACGCAGCCTCGACCCGGATTGTGGACATCATCTCCGTGATCGACGGCATTGCGTTCCAGACCAATATCCTGGCCCTGAATGCGGCGGTGGAGGCGGCGCGCGCCGGCGAACAGGGCCGCGGCTTTGCGGTGGTGGCGAGCGAGGTGCGCAACCTGGCCCAGCGCAGCGCGCAGGCGGCGGGCGAGATCAAGACCCTGATCAACGATACGGTGCAGCAGGTGCAGGCCGGCAGTGCGCTGGTGAACCAGGCCGGCAGCACCATGGATGAAGTGGTATCCAGCATCCAGCGCGTGACCGCAATCATGTCCGAGATCGCCACCGCCAGCAGCGAGCAGACCGTGGGCATCGAGCAGATTAACCAGGCCATCGTTCAACTGGATAATGTGACGCAGCAGAACGCGGCACTGGTCGAACAGGCGGCTGCGGCAGCCAGCGCCATGCAGGACCAAGCCGGACGCCTGACCGGCCAGGTGGGCCGCTTCAAGCTGGCTGCCCGGCCGACGGCGCGGCTGGCTATCAGTTAATTACTGCCGGCGCTACGGCGCCAGCATGGGCGCCAGCGCTTGCGCCAGTAGCTGCGGCTGCTCCAGCGGCACCAGGTGGCCGGCGCCGGCAATCACCTGCAGGCGCGCGCCGGGAATGCCCTGCGCCAGCTCCTGCGCCTCACCCAGGCTGCGCAACTGGTCGTCGGCGCCGTGCACCACCAGCGTCGGGCAGGCGATGCCGCCCAGTTGCGCGGTATCGGCGCTGCGCACGAGCAGCGACTGGCGCACGAAGACTTCACGCCCCAGCCGTTCGCCCATGGCGCGCACCTGCGCCAGCAGCGCCTCGTTGCCGGCGTTGGCAGGGTGCAGCGATTGCGCGATGGCGGCGCGGCCCAGGCCACGGAATGGGCCGCGCGGCGTGGCGCGGGCGGCCTTGCCGCGTTGCTCGGCCATCAGCGGCGGATCGGCGCGGCTGGAGGTGGCGACCAGCGCCAGCGCCTTCACGCGCTGCGGCGCCAGGCGCACCATTTCGCGCGCCACGTACCCCCCCATCGAGAATCCAAGCAAGTTGAATTGTTGCGGGCAGCCCGCCAGCACGGCCAGCGCCATGGCAGCGATGCTGTCGCCTTCGGCCAGGCTGGCGAAATGCAGCGGCAAGTCGGGCGGCAGGTGGGGCAGCATGGCATCCCACAGCGCGTCGTCCAGCATGTAGCCGGGGAGCAGGACCAGCGGCATCATCGCGGTGTCAGCGCGGCGCCAGCATCGGCTCCAGCGTTTGCCATACCTGGCCGGCGCTGATGCCGTGCATGCAGTTCTGGTGGCCCAGCGGGCATTCGCGCTGGCGGCACGGCGAGCAATCCAGGCGCAGCGAGATCGAGGCCGCCAGGTCGGAGAACGGCGGCGCGTGGTCCGGGTCGGTCGGGCCGTAAATCGCAATCACCGGGCGGTTCAGCGCCGAGGCAATGTGCAGCAGGCCGGAATCGTTGCTCACCACCCCTGCCGAGCGCGAGATCAGGGCCACCGCGTCGGCCAGGCTGGTTTTGCCGGCCAGGCTAAGCAAGCCGGCCGGCGCGCCCGCTGCGGCGACCACTTCGCTGCAGGTGTCGGCATCCTTGGGCGAGCCAAGCAGGGCCACTTGGGCCTGCGGGTCGCGCGCCAGGATGTGCAGGGCCAACTGGCCGAAGTGGGCCGGCGGCCAACGCTTGGCGCCGCCGAATTCCGCGCCGGGCGCAAACACCACCAGCGGGCGCGCCGGGTCCAGGCCAACCTTGGCGCAGGCGGCAGCGACCTGCCCCGCGCTGGCCTCCATGCGCGGCTTGGGCAGCGCACCGCGCAACGCGGCGTCCGGCGCATCGGCCAGCGCCGCGTAGAACGGCACCATCGGGCGCGGCGGCGTGTCGTCGAAATGCATCACATTGATCAGGCCATAGCGGCTCTCGCCCTTATAGCCGACGCGGCGCGGGATGCCCGCCAGCCACGGGATCAGGGCGTACTTCAGGGTATTGGGCAGGATGTAGGCGTCGGCGTAGCCGCGCTGGCGCAGCAGGCGCGCATAGCGCCAGCGCTCTTTCAACTGCAGCGCGCCGTGGCGGAACGGCGTCTCCAGCACCTCGGCCACCTCCGCCATCTGGCGCCACACCGGCGTCACGGCGGGCGGCGCCAGCACGTCGATCGGGCGCCCCGGATTGGCGGCCTTCAGCAGCTGCAGCAGCGGCTGCGCCATTACGGCGTCCCCGATCCAGTTTGGCGAAATCACCAGCGTACGGCCCGATTGCGATGTCATGTTGTCTATTTTTCCAAGTGCGCTAACCAGCCATTATTACCGATTGCAGCAACGGCAACAACACGCGCCTGGGCGGAGCGGCGCAGGCCCGGCTGCTATAATCTGGCACTTTTCGGTCATCATTCAATTGCGCAGTCCATGCTGGAAAACCAAGATCTAACGCCCGCCAAGACACGACTGCCCGCCAACCTGCTGGCCTTTGCGCTACCGGCATTGGCCCTGACCACCTCTTTCGGCATCGGCGCCGTGCAGGCCCTGGCCCTGCTCTTGTTCGCATGGTACTTCCGCAGCGGCGTATTCGCCTGCTACCGCGACAACTGGCGCAGCGTGCGCCCGATGGTGCTGGCGTTCGGCGCCTTCTTTGCGTTCTCGCTGCTGCGCCTCGTGATCGACCAGCAGCCCCTGCGCACGCTGGACGGCCCCTCGCGCATGCTGTTCGGGCTGGCCTGCATCGGCGTGTTCTGCCACCTGAAGCCGCAAGTGCGCCACTTCTGGCTCGGCCTGTGCTACGGCACCCTGGCCGCCGCCGTGCTGGCCGTGCTGCAAACCCAGTTCTGGGACATGCCGCGCGCCGAAGGCTTCACCCACCACGCGATCACCTTCGGCGACCTGGCCCTGGCCATGGGCCTGATGGCGATCTGCAGCCTGAATACCTCGCGCGAGCTGCGCTACCTGCCGGCGCTGGCCCTGCTGGCCGGCATCGTCGCATCCGCCCTTTCCGCCTCGCGCGGCGGCTGGCTGGCCTTCCCGCTGGTGGCCTTGCCGCTGGCGCGCTACGGCTACCAGATGCACGGCAAGCGCATGCTGGTGGCGCTGGGCATGGCGGCTGCGCTGTGCGTGCTGGCCTACCTGGTGCCGGCCACCGGCGTGGCGCAGCGCGTGGCGGAAGCGGTGTCCGACGTGCAGGGCTACCTGGCGCGCGGCGACGCCACCACCTCGGTTGCCATCCGCCTCGAATTATGGAAAGCGTCCTGGCTGATGTTCCTTGAGAACCCCTGGCTGGGCGTGGGCCGCGACAACTTCGACCTCGCGCTGCATGCGCTGGCCGCCAAAGGCCTGATCCAGAACTCGCCGGCGCTCGCATACAGCAGCAGCCATAACGACGCCCTGCACTTCCTGGCCACCGGCGGCCTGCTTGATTTCTGCCTGCTGCTGGCGATGTACGCGGCGCCGTTCCAGTTCTTCCGCAATATGCTGCACGCGGCCGACCACGGCCAGCGCCCGCTGGCCCTGGCCGGCATGGTGATGGTGCTGTGCTTTGTCGGCTTTGGCCTGACCGACACCATGTTCTGGCTGATGGCGCCCAAGCTGTTCTACGTGACCATGGCCTGCAGCCTGGCCGGCATCTGCCTGTACATGACGCGCGGCGCCAACGTGCCGCGCCGCATTCTGGTCACGCGCACCGACAATATCGGCGACGTGGTGCTGACCCTGCCGATCGCCGGCTGGCTGAAGCAGCGCTACCCGGGCGTGCACATCACCTTCCTGGTGCGGCGCTACGCGGCGCACACCGTGGGCCAGTGCCGCAATGTGGATCAAGTGGTGGCGATCGAAGACCATCCCGACCTGGCGCAGCATTTCCGCGCCGCCGGCTACGACACGGTGCTGCTGGCCTTCCCGAAACGCAGCATCGCCATGGCGGCCTGGCGCGCCGGCATCGGGCGCCGTATCGGCACCAGCCACCGCTTCTACCACTGGTTCACCTGCAATGAGATGGTGCGCTTCAGCCGCGTGAAATCGCAGCTGCACGAAGCGCAGCTCAATTTCGAGCTGCTGCGCCCTTTGGGCCTGAAACAGATCCCGCCGCTGCAGGAAGTGTGGCCGATGTACGGCCTGCAGGCGCCGGCCAGCGAGAAGGTCGATGCGCTGCTTGGCGCGCAAGGCTGCAACGTGATCCTGCACACCAAGTCCAACGGCAACGGCCGCGAATGGCCGCTGGCGCATTTCACCGAGCTGGCTCGCCTGCTGCAGGCCCATGGCGATGTGAAGCTGTGGCTGACCGGCAGCGCGCCGGAAGGCGAGCTGCTGGCGCAGCAAGCGCCCGCGCTGCTGGCCCTGCCCAATGTGAACAATGTGTGCGGCAAGCTGGATTTGCGCGAGCTGCTGGCCCTGATCGGGCGCTCCGACGGCCTGGTGGCCAGCGGCACCGGTCCGCTGCACCTGTCGGCGGCGCTGGGCCGCCCTACCCTGGGACTGTTCCCGCCGATTAAGCCGATTGATATTGCGCGCTGGGGCGCGTTGGGCGAGCAGGCGGTGAACCTGGCCGCCGCGCAAGCCTGCGGCCAATGCCAGGACAAGAACGCCTGCCGCTGCATGGAAGCGATCACGCCGCAGCAGGTGCGCGATGTGATCCTGGGCTGGCGGCGCCGGACTTAATCGCGCAGGGCCACGCGCACCAGGTCGGCCACATTATCCACGCCCAGCTTGGCCATCAGGCGCGCCTTGTGGACTTCCACGGTGCGCACGCTGATATTCAGCTCGGGCGCGATCTCACGGTTATGGCGGCCCATCACCACCAGTTCAAACACCTCCCGCTCACGCGGCGTCAGCTCGCCCAATAGCTGGTCGCGCTGGATGCGGCGATCCAGGTCCTGGCGCTGGCGCTGCTGCATCGAGAAGGCCTCCTCGATGGCGGCGATCAGCTTATCCTCCTCGAACGGCTTCTCCAGGAAATCCACCGCGCGCGCCTTGAACGCCTCGCGCGCCGAGCTCACGTCGCCGTGGCCGGTCACGATAATCACCGGCAGCAGCGAATCCATATCGTTCAAGGTGCGCTGCAGCGACAGCCCGTCCATGCCGGACATGCGGATATCGGCCACCAGGCAGCCGGCCCATTCAGGCTGGAAGGCCTGCAGGAAATCCTCGGCGCTGGCGAAAACAGCGGTGCGGTAGCCGCGCACGCCGAGCAGCAAGCCCAGTGCATCGCGCAGCGAAGGGTCATCGTCAACGATGAATACGGTAAGGTTAGGCGACACGTTTATTCTCCAGAATCCAGCGCCGGCAGTATAAATCGAAAGACCCCGTGCGCGGCAACTTCCGCCCACAAAGTGCCGCCGTGGGCCTCCACAATGGCGCGGCTCAGCACCAGGCCCAGGCCCATGCCACTCGCCTTGGTCGAGACGAAAGGCTCGAACAGGCGCGCCGCCGCCGCCTCCGACAAGCCCGCGCCGCTATCCTCCACGGTGAAGCGCAGCCTGCCGCCGACATTCTCCGCCACCACCGTGATGCTGCGCTGGCCGGCCGGTCGCGCGCGCACCGCATCCAGCGCATTGGCCAGCAGGTTGCGCAGCACCAGCTCGATCTGCAGGCGGTCCACCTGTACTGCCAGCGCCGGCGCCGGCGCCACCGTCAGCTGCACCCCATACTCATGGAACTGGGGCCGGAACTGCTGCACGATACCCGCCAACAAAGCGCCCGCGCCCACCGTCTCCAGCTGCATGGCGCCGGTGCGGAAAAAGTCGCGCAGGCGCCGCACCACCTCCGCCGCGCGCGCCGACTCGTTGATCATCTGGCCGATCGCGTTCCGCAGCAGGTCGCCGGTTTCGCCGCGCGCCAGCAAATGCTCGCACGCCTTGCCGTACACCGCCAGCGCCGTCATCGGCTGGTTCAGTTCATGCGCCAGCGCCGCCGCCATCTCACCCGCCGCCGCCAGCCGCAAGGTCTGCTTCAACTCCTCCGCCACCTGGCGCCGCTCGTCCACCACGATGCCGATGAAAAAGCCCACCAGCGCCAGCACCGCATCCAGCAGCTGCAGCTCGGACACCGTGATGTTATCGGCCTGGTTGGCCTTGACCAGGGTGACGATGGCCAGCTGCAGCACGAACACCACCAGCGCCGCGCCGTGCACGCCCTGGCGCGAAGCGGCCCAGATCAGCGGCAGGAACAGGAAATAGAAGTGCTTGAACTCGGACGTGACGATATAGCCGAACACCGCCCACAGCACAAAGATCGCCAGCGCCAGGTAGCCCAGCGTCTCCGGCTTCCAGGTCGCCGCGCGCAAGCGCGCCCGGCCCTCCGCCGTGGAAAGCTTGAGCAGCAGCGGCATGCTTACCACCACGCCGACCATATCGCCGAAGCCGAAACGCCAGACGGCGCGCAGCCAGTCCTGCCAGGGCACGAGCCCCAGCCAGGCCAGCAAGGAAATATGGAACAGCGCGTTCAGCATGGTGCCCGCCGCCACCAGCGCCAGCCACTGGTAGAAGCTGCGGCGCGAGGTGAAGAGGGACGCCCCCTCCAGCACCCGGCGCAGCGTCTCGCCCAGCAAGCCGTAGGCGCAGGTCAGCCAGCCCGCCGTCAGCACGGTGCCCAGCGGTCCGCCGGGCATGCCGCGCACCAGCACATCGCCCGCCACCAGGGCCAGGAACCAGGGCAACGCCGCGCGCGGCCCGATCACCAGCCAGAACACCAGGCCCAATGCCGTATCCGGATTCCACGGTGTGATGTTGAGCCCGTGCAGCGGCTCGACATAGCTCAACCAGTCAAACACCAGGTAGACCAGTATAAAACCAGCTGAGGGCAATAAAGGTGGAAGTCGCATGGGAAAAATTCGCAACTAAGGGTTTTACCTATTGAAAACCTGTTAAGCAAGGGTGACGCCAAGAGGCAACCAACATTGATTTACAGCAACACATACGAGGATCGCGTACGCAACCCTACAGTATTGCCGCACCAATCCGGTGCAATTAGCATTGTCGGATTGTAACGCACTGTTTCGAATTCATAACATCATGTATCAGCACGCAATCACCCTGCGCTCCGGGCTGGAACCGAAATCACCGCTGTCCCGCCTCACGGCAGGGCTGAAGCTGCACATGCGCGCCCTGGGCGCACCGCGCCTGACGCGCGACTGGCTCGACCTGCTCAACTCGCACGCCGCCCTGCGCCAGCTGGCGGCGCTGCAGCCGCGCCTGATCCACAAGATTTATCGCCCTTGGCTCAGCAAGCGCTACTGCCAGCACGGCCGCCTGGCAGCGCTGGCCGACCACTACCGTTTCATTGTCCAGCACGGCCTGGGCGAAGCCACGGTGCAAGCGGCGCGCCACGGGCTCGAGCTTGCCAGTTTCACGGGAAAATCGGGCGCCCACTATACCATCGAACTACGCGCCGTCGTGCCGATGGAAAGGGAGGGTGAACTGGTGCTGCAGCTGCTGTGCCAGGGCGCCCTGGTGTACGCACTGGCCTTCTCCTTCCTGCACGAAGGCACGGCGCGCCAGATCGGCATCGGCTGCGTACAAGGCCCGCAGTGCGGCGGCGGCCTGGAGCTGGGGCGCGAAGCGACGCGCGACCTGCACGGCCTGCGCCCGAAGAACCTGCTGCTCAAACTGGTCAGCCAGCTCGGCCACGCCTGGGGCTGCGAGCGCCTGGTTCTGGTCGGCAACAGCAACCGCGCCGTGTGCGGCAAATCGATCCGCAAAGGCAAGGTCAAAGCCTGCTACGACAGCCTGTGGCAGGAGCTGGGCGCCGCCAGCCGTCCCGACGGCGACTGGCAACTGCCGTGCGCGCCCCTGCAAGCGCCGGACATGGAAGAAATTCCATCGAAGAAACGAGCAGAAGTCCGCCGCCGCCACGATTTGATGACCCAGGTCAATCTTTCGGTGCTGGCGAAAATGGTGCCTGTAAAAGTGGCATAAGCGGGTGTAGAATCAAAGCGTTACGCCAGCCCGTGCGTAGGACAATTGAAGGGAGATGAAGATGCGCCTGGATATCTATCGTCGTGCCGAACACAACGGCATTTTTTCCTACCTTGCCGTTCCCGAAGGCAAACCCATCCCGCAAGAAGCCATCAACACCGACTGGCTGCCCGCCGAGCAATCACTGGAAGTCGAAGATGATGTGCAAGCCCTGCCCGCCTACCACATCGACAAGCTGATCCAGCAAATGGGCAGCAAAGGCTACGCCATCACCGGCCTCAAAGACATGCAGTAAAAAATGGGGACGTACCCCATTTTTTCTTAGTCCCCGAACAGGTCGTCGAGCCCGGCGGGCCGGGTGCCCGTTTGCGGCTTGGTGCGCCCTTTGCGGCCGGTGAATTCTTCTTCGATGTTGTCGCGGTAGAAGCTCCACGCGCTACCGGTGCTGGAAAAGCGCTGCCAGATGTCGCGGCTGACGTTGTCGTAGTCGATGGCGCTGCCGTCATCGAATTCGACGCGCAACACGCGCGCGCGTTCGTCGTAGCCGATCGCGCGCAGCTTGCCTGCGTTGATGCGCTTCATGTCCATGCCCTACCCTCCTCGTTGCTGTTGTTGCCGGCTGGCGCGCGCCACCATTTCCTGCGCTTCCGCGAACAGGCCGGGCTGACTGGCCAGGCATTGCGCGCGCTCGGCGGCGATGCGCTGGCGATTCAGTTCCGCACTCTGCGCGGTCAGCTCCATGCCGAAGCCAGTGGCAGGTGTCGACGCCAGCATGCGGCGCAGCATCTCTTCGCCCAAGGCCGGTTTCTGGTGCCCGGCCTCCCAGTACCAGCGCGTGCTGCCGCCCTTGCCCGGCGGCGGAATCGGCTCGCAATTGAATTCGCCAAAGCCGCTGAAATCGTGCACCGCGATCCGCGCTTGCGGATGGCGCGCGCGCGCCGCTTCGGCCTCCTGCTGCAGGATGGACTTCCATTCCTCGAACAGCGGCCAGACGCCGCTTGCTTCGTACATGGCCAGCAGCTGCGCGTGGTAAGCATACACCAGCAGATGCACCTCCGCGCCCGGATTATCGCCGGCCGCCACGTCCAACAAAGCACGAATGCTCTTGCGCGCGCCCTCGCGGTCCAGGCCATATGGCGCGCGCTGCACCAGCATGGCGGCGCCCTCCTCCGCGCGCTGGCGGAAAATCTTGTAGTAACCGTCGTTGCGCACAAAACCCGCGTACTCATGCAGCGGATTCAAGCCGCGCGGCGTCATGGTTTCCGCCTCGCCGTTGCCCTGCATGGCCAGAGTGGCGGCAGCGGCGCGCACAGCGCCGAGCGAGAACACCGTCTCGAAGCGCCAGCGCCAGGCCGCCGCCGGCATCGGGGGCGCATTCCACACGCCGGCGCGCTCGCCAGGGCGCAGCAGGGAATCATGAAAATCAACGCCCGCCACCACGCGCGCCGGCCGCACGCCGCCGCTGCGCAAATACGCCAGTTGCCCGACCGCCACCGAGGTGCCCGTGCCCGCCAGTCCAAGGTTATACGCGCTGCCGCCGAACTGCGGGCTGGCCGGGTCGAAGCCCACTTCCACCCGCGAATTCCCGACCAGGAACTGGTTGGCCTGCACGCGCTGCGCGCGGGCCAGCTTGATCTCATTGCGGAAGTAGTACGGAACCGGCTTTTTGGCGTTGAGGCCGGGCGCGTTCACGATGCCGAACAAGTCGTAAGGATCGGCCAGCACGACCAGGGCCGTCACCAGGCCGACACCCGCCAGCATGGTCTGCGCCAGTGTGCGCAAGTAGCTGCGATGCGAAATAGTAGCCATGATCAGAACTGGAAGTAGAGGAATTCGCTAGGGCGCGCCAGCGCCAGCAAGCACAGGACGGCGAGCAGGCCGCTTGCCAGCGCGCTGCCTTGCGACGGCAACCAGGACAGACGCGCCGGCGCGGCGCTGCCATCGTGATCGAGGGCCGGCGCAAAGCGGTGCATGATCTGCTGCGTGTTCGGCATCAGGAAGGCCACCAGCGCCGCCAGCGTCACCCAGCCCCAGGTCTCCACGAACTGCGAGCCGCCGCCCAGCGACCAGGTCACGCCCAGCTGCTGCAGCGTGGCCTGCAAGCCGCCCAGGCGCACGCCGATCGCATCCGGCAGCGACACCCCGTTCTGGCCCAGCATACCGGCCACGATGCGCAGCGCCGACGGCAGGTCGGCCGCGCGGAAGAAGACCCAGGCAAAGACCACGGCGACAAAGGTCAGCGCCCACGCCGCCAGGCACCCGATCCGGCTGCCGCCCCGCCACCCCAGGCGCGCCCGCGCCGCCTGCCACAGGTGCGCCAGCACCAGGTACAGGCCATGCAAAGTGCCCCACACGACAAAGTTCCAGCTCGCCCCATGCCACAAGCCGCCCAGCACCATGGTCAGCATCAGGTTGATCTTGGCGCGCAGCTTGCCGCGCCGGTTGCCGCCCAGCGGGATGTACAGGTAATCGCGCAGGAAGCGCGACAACGTCATATGCCAGCGCCGCCAGAACTCCACGATGTTCAGCGCCTTATACGGCGAGTTGAAGTTCAGCGGCAGGTTCACGCCGAACATGCGCGACAAGCCGATCGCCATATCCGAGTAGCCGGAAAAGTCGAAATACAGCTGGAAGGTATAGGCCAGCACCCCGCCCCACGCCGCCAGCAAGGTCGGCTCGCCCGGCGCATTGAACAGCACATTGGCGTAGGGAGCGAGCGAATCGGCCAGCAGGATCTTCTTGGCCAGGCCGATGATGAAGATGGTCGCCCCCACCGAGAAATTCTCCGCGCGCGGCACCGCGTTCCGCGGATCGGCGAACTGCGGCATCATCTCCTTATGGTGCAGCACCGGCCCCGCCACCAGGTGCGGGAAGTAGGTCACGAACAGCAGGTAATGGACAAAGCGCCCCTCCTGCACAAAGCCGCGCGCCGTATCGACCAGGAAGGCGATCTGGGTAAAGGTAAAGAAGGAAATTCCGATCGGCAGCACCACCTGCAGCATGACGGACTGCTCGCCGGTCAGGCTGGTGTAGAAGAAATTAGCGTACTTGTAGTAGCCCAGCAGCAGCAGGTTGGCCGCAATCGCGCCGCCCAGCCACCAGTGGCGCGCCCGCCCCTGCGCAGCCCGGATCGCCTGCGCGCAGCCGTAGTTGGCCGTGATGGACGCCAGCAGCAGCGGCACATAGCGCAGGTCCCACCAGCCGTAGAAAAACAGCGACGCCAGCGCCAGCCAGGCGATGCCCCAGGCCGGCTCGCGCCGCGCCAGCCAGAAGTAGCCAAGCAGGGTGACTGGCAGGAACGCCAGCAGAAAACTGAAAGAGTTGAACAACATATTCAGGAGAAGCCGAGCGGGAAACGCCCGATTCTAACCCGATTATGTTGGAACAATGTTAACGATTTCGCACACTACCGCCGAGACCGGGGGCTGTTTTCAGTATTCGATGGCGACTTCCTGGGCGCCCAGGCCTTGTTCGAGGGCAAGCTTTAGCTCGTCGGAAGGGGCAACGCGCCAGTTGTCGCCCAGTTGCAGCACGCAGTCGATGCCTTGCGGCTGCACCCGCAGCGAGACCGGCAGGCCGTATTCGTCGCGGTGCGGGCCGAGCACTTCGGCCAGCTTGGCGGACGGCACGGCCTTGGGCAGCGCCATGCCGATCTGGCGTCCGAACTGGATGCGCGCGGCGGTGATGTTGTACACCTTTTCGGCGGAGATGCGCAGGCCGCCCGAGAAGCGGTCTTCAGACACCTTGCCGGTCACGCACAGGAATTCGTCTTCCTTGAACATATGCTTGTTCGGTTCGAAGACTTCGTTGTAGACGGTGACCTCCACCACGGCGGTCTTGTCGTCCAGCGTGACGATCAGCAGTTTGCCGCGCTGGGTCATCTGGGTGCGGATGCCGGACACCACGCCGCACATCATGCGCGGTTCGCGCGACGGTTCGAGCTCGGACAGCTTGGTGCGGGCGAAGCGGCGCGCTTCGACGGCATAGGAGTCGAACATATGGCCGGACAGGTAGTAGCCCAGCGCGATCTTCTCTTCCGCCAGCTTTTCGCGGTCGGTCCACGGCAGCGCGCTCACGTAGTCGGGCGGCGCCACCAGGTCGGAATCGTCGCCGCCGAACAGGCTGACCTGGTTGGCGGATTTGGCTTCCTGGTCGGCGTACTCCATGGCGAAGCTGACGGAGGCGAACAGCACCGCGCGGTCCACGCCAAATTCGTCGAACGCGCCGGCACGGATCAAGGCTTCGATGGTGCGACGGTTCATCTGCTTCTTGTCCACGCGCCGGCAGAAGTCGAACAGGCTGGTGAACGGGCCGCCTGCGGTGCGCGCGGCGATGATCGCTTCGATCGCATTCTGGCCGGCGCCTTTCACGCCGCCCAGGCCGTAGCGGATCCTGGTGGCTTTCTTGCCAGGCTCGCCGTCCGGGCGGAAGTGGTAGGCGGATTTATTAACGTCCGGCGGCAGGATGGTCAGGCCGCAGACGTCGATCGAGTCCTCCACCAGGATCTTCACCTTCTCCGTGTCGTCCATGGCCAGCGACATGTTGGCTGCCATGAACGCTGCGGTGTGGTGGTGCTTGAGATAGGCGGTGTGGTACGACAGCAGCGCATACGCGGCCGCGTGCGATTTATTGAAGCCGTAGCCCGCGAACTTCTCCATCAAGTCGAAGATCTCGTCGGCTTTTTCCACCGTCAGGCCGCCCTCTTGCGCGCCCTTGCGGAAGATCTCGCGGTGCTCCGCCATCTCCTCGGCTTTTTTCTTACCCATCGCACGGCGCAGCATGTCCGCGCCGCCCAGCGAGTAGCCGCCGATGATCTGCGCCATCTGCATAACCTGTTCCTGGTAAACCATGATGCCGTAGGTTTCGGACAGGATGCCCTCGGTGCGCGGATCGGGGTAGTCGAACTTTTCGCCGTGCTTACGTTTGCAGAAGTCCGGGATCAGGTCCATCGGGCCCGGACGGTACAGCGCCACCAGCGCGATAATGTCTTCGAAGCGGTCGGGACGCGCGTCTTTCAGCATGCCCTGCATGCCGCGCGATTCAAGCTGGAACACGGCGACGGTCTTCGCCTTGGTCAGCAGCTCGTAGGTCGGGCGGTCGTTCAGCGGCAGCTTGGCCAGGTCGAAGTCGCCCAGCGAGGGATCAAGGTCCTTGATGTAGTTGACCGCGCGGTCCAGGATGGTAAGCGTGGTCAGACCCAAGAAGTCGAACTTCACCAGGCCGATGGCCTCCACGTCGTCCTTGTCGAACTGCGACACCACGCCCGAATCGCCGGACTGGGTGTACAGCGGGCAGAAGTCGGTCAGCTTGCCGGGCGCGATCAGCACGCCGCCGGCGTGCATGCCGATGTTACGGGTGATGCCTTCCACCTGCTGCGCCAGGTCGAGCAGCTGGCGCACTTCCTCTTCGTTTTCCTGGCGCTCTTTCAGCAGCGGTTCTTCTTCAATCGCCTCCGCGATCGAGACCGGCTTGCCCGGCTTGAACGGGATCAGCTTGGACACGCCGTCGCAGAACATATAACCGAAGTCCATCACGCGGCCCACGTCGCGGATCGCGCCTTTCGCCGCCATGGTACCGAAGGTGGCGATCTGCGACACCGCCTCGCGCCCGTACAGGTCCTTTACGTGCTGGATCACCAGCTCGCGCTTCTCCTGGCAGAAGTCAATATCGAAGTCGGGCATCGATACGCGTTCAGGGTTCAGGAAACGCTCAAACAGCAGGTTGTATTTCAGCGGGTCCAGATCGGTAATCTTCAGCGCATACGCCACCAGCGAGCCCGCGCCGGAACCACGGCCCGGCCCAATCGGCACGCCGTTGTTCTTGCCCCACTGGATAAACTCCGCAACGATCAGGAAGTAGCCCGGGAACTTCATCTTGATGATGGTGTCGTTCTCGAACTTCAGGCGCGCCTCGTAGCGCGGGCGTTCCTTCTCGCGCTTCTCCGGATCGGGGAACAGCTGGATCAAACGCTCTTCCAGGCCCTTGGTGGTTTCCGCGACCAGGAACTCGTCGATGGTCATGCCCGGCGTCGGGAAGTTCGGCAGCTGCGGCTTGCCCAGCACCAGCGACAGGTTGCAGCGCTTGGCGATTTCCACCGAGTTTTGCAGCGCGGCCGGCAGGTCGTGGAACAGCTCCGCCATCTCGGCCTGCGTCAGGAAGCGCATTTGCTCGTTGAAGCGCTTGACGCGCTTGGCGTTGGCCAGCATCTCGCCTTCCGCGATACAGACGCGCGCCTCGTGCGCGATGTACTCTTCCTTCGACAGGAACTGCACCGGATGCGTCGCCACCACCGGCAGGCCAAGCTTGGCCGCCAGCGCCACCGACTGGCGCACCTGTACTTCCTGGTTGGCCTGGCCGGCGCGCTGGATCTCGACGTAGAAATGCCCGTTCGGGAAAATCTCGGCCCACTTGCGCGCATTGGCCTCGGCCAAATCCAGGTTGCCGTTCTCGATCGCCTGGCCGATGTCGCCGAAATGGGCGCCAGACAGGGCGATCAGGCAGTTGCGCGGGTCTTCGCCCGGCAGCAGCGGGTATTCCTTGTTCGGCAGGTCGCGCAGCCACTCGGTGCGGATCTCGGCGCGGCCCTTCCACTGGTTGTTCAGCCACGCTTCCGACAGCAGCTCGCACAGCTGCAGGTAGCCCATGCGGTTTTTCGCATACAGCATGATGCGGTGCGGCTTGTCGCGGTTTTCGTCGTTGGTGATCCAGGCGTCGACGCCGACGATTGGCTTGATGCCCTTGCCGCGCGCCGCCTTGTAGAAGCGCACCATGGCGAACATATTGGCCAGGTCGGTGATGGCGATCGCGCCCTGCCCGTCCTTGACCGCCTTCTTGATCATGTCGTCATAGCGCACCAGGCCGTCGACAATCGAATATTCCGTGTGTACGCGCAGGTGCACGAATTGCGGTCCCACGGGCGCTGCGGCTGGCGCGGCGTCTACTGGCTGGTCGATTGTTTCAATGCTCATGTGGCGGGCGGTCTTCTAGTCGGATATCCCGCTATTTTACCGCCTGAGCTCAGGCAACTGCTATTCGAATACCTTCCCACCGACAGCCCGCATCGCAGCGGCCATTTGGCGGTCAAAAGTTGCCAAAATTGCTCCCGTGCGCAAAGCCAAGTCCAGGTAGCTCGCATCGTAGACGGTGAGTCCGCACAAACGTGCTCGATGCAATACTTGCCGCCTTTGCAATACAGGTGAAACAGCCTCGATCCCCAGCGGCAAGGCATCCACCGCCTGTAAAAACTCTTCGGCCTGGGCCAGTGTCAACACTCCCCGCCGCTCAGCCACTAACAAACCGTTGGCAACCTCCAGATGCAAGAACGCCGGGGCCATAAGTTCGAAATCGGCCAAGTGATCGCGCAGGCGCGCTGCACAAGCCTTCTCAATGCTATCTTGTCGAGCAAATTGCCAAGCCAGGATCATGGAAGCATCCAGCACCAACTTCATGTCCGGCCTTCGCGAATCCAGTCCCGGATTTCGTCATCGCCAACCCCTTTGATCAATTCAATTTTGCGCAACGCATCGATAGTGGCTTGGATGTCCTGGCGCGCCTTGGCTTCGGACGGGATAAGGTCCGCTACCGGCTTACCGCGCACAGAAATGGTGAATCGCTGCCCCTCCCCAACCTCGCGCAGCAACTCGGAAAGACGGGCTTTTGCGTCGAAAGCGCCTACTTCACGGTACATTTTTGGCCTCCCAAACTAGTTCAATGCCTAGTTCAGTATAGGTCGGCTCACGACGTGATCAAGCCTGCGCCGCGCAGGAACAGGTCGAGGCCGGTTTCGAATGTGCGCTCGAAATGCTCGGGGGAAAAGTATTCGCCGGCGGCGGCCAGCTCGGGAAAGTCGCGCGCCAGCTCGGCATCACCCACCGGGTGCAGGGAGGACGGCCCCTTGGCATAGCCGGCGATTTCATCCAGCGCCGCCCCCACCAGGAAGTACGCCATGGCGCGGAAAGTGCGCGCCGCCGCCTCGCGCCCGAGTCCAGCCGCCAGCAGCGCCAGCAAAATCTCGTTCAGGAAACGCACACATACCGCCGAGTTAAGACGGTGCACCGACAGCACCGGCAAGAAATGCGGATGCCGCAAATTCATCGCCCGCCAGCCGCGCGCCAGTCCGCGCAGGCGCGCCACCGGCTCCAACGCGTGCGGCGGCACGGCGACACTCGCCACCAGGCGGTCGACCAGCGCATCCAGCAGGTGATCCTTGTTGGGGAAATGGTGGTAGATGCTCATCGCCTCGCAGCCCAGCTTCTCGCCGAGCTTGCGCATGCTGAAGGCGGCCAGCCCGATCTCACCGATCAGCTCCAGCGCGGCCAGTTCGATGCGCTCCGGGGTCAGCGCTGTGCGTTTTGTTGTGTTTCCACTCATGTGTTGATATTCTAACACCCACAACCTTACAGTGTAAGTCCATAGGAGACGTCCCCATGCTCATCCCTGAAACCTATCTGCCCACCCTCTGGGCGCTGGCTGCCGCCGGCGCCCTCGTACTGTTCCAGCTGATCGTGGCCGACGTTGCCGCCATCCGCGCCGGCCACCAAGCCGGCACACCCGTTCCGCCCGATTCCAGCAAATTCATCTTCCGCGCCGCGCGCGCCCACGCCAACACCAACGAAAGCATTGCCGCCTTCCTGCTGTTCGCCGTGGCCGGCATCATGTCCGGTGCCGCTGCCGGCTGGCTCAATGCCCTGGCCTGGGCCTATATCGCCTGCCGCGTGGCGCATATGCTCAGCTACTACGCCAACCGGAAATTGGCACGCTCCACGGCATTCGGCCTCAGCCTGGTGGCCTTGCTGGCCATGCTGGCGACCGTGCTGCAGGCTTGGATGAAGTAGACACAGATGGTTGCAAATTACGCGGGGAATCCGCAGATGCCGGTTTAGAATGGGCTACACATATCTTCGGAGATTGCCATGAAAATCATCGCTGCTGCCCTGCTGATGTCCGCCGCGCTCACCGCCCAGGCGAATGAGCCCGAGCAGCTGGCCAAGTCGAAAAGCTGCTTCGCCTGCCACGCCATGGCCAAGAAGCTGGTCGGCCCATCCTTCAAAGATGTCGCCGCCAAGTACAAGAGCGATAAGGGAGCCGAAGACAAGCTGGTGCTGAAGATCCTGCAAGGCGGGTCCGGCGTCTGGGGCGCGGTACCGATGCCGCCCAACCAGGTAACCGACGCCGAGGCTCACCAGCTGGTGCGATGGGTGCTGGCGCAGAAGTAAGCGCTAACGGAAGAACAACGCGTCCTGGTCTGCCTTCACGGCGGCCAGGCCGGCCAGCCCCCACCTCAGCGCCAGTTTCCCTCCACCGCCAGCGTTACCCCCGAGTGCAACTGGTAAGTACCCGCTTCCGCCAGTCTCAGCTCCACCGGCGAGCCGAGCGGGATAGGCGCCTTGAAACGCGCCGAAATCGCGCTCAGGCGGACACCCTCCGCCTGCTCCAGCACCGCGCACGCCCTTGCCACCGAATGCATGCCGTGGATTATCGGCGCGTTCATCCCCAGCAAGCGCGCCGACCATGGCCACAGGTGGATCGGATTCCAGTCCCCCGACACCGCCGCGTATTCGCGCCCGGCCGATGCCGAAAGTAACCACTCACCGATCCGCTGCCCCGCGCTGCCAGCCACCGCCCTGCTGCGCTGCGCAGCAGGCGCCTTCCGCTTGCCGCGTACCGCCAGGTAGCGGCTGCGGCACTCGAAAATCTCCCGCCCCTGCTGCGAACCGATCGTCAGCAACTCACAATAGCGCGCCCCGTTCTCCGCCGGAGGCTCCAGCACCACCCGCGTGGACAACTCCATTGGCTGCTTCAGGCCCGGCTGCTGCAGTTCGCGAATGTCGTTCTCCACATGCACCATGCCCGCCAGGCGGAACGGAAACTCCGGCCCCAGCATCGTCGCCAAATGCGCCCGCTGGGTCGGCAAGTAATAGAAGGTAATCGGCAGCGCATCCGGCGCAAAGCCAAGCAAGGCGTTGTAACGCTTGAGCGTATCGACATCGATTTGCTCGAGCGAAAAGGTAGAGGAAATTTCGACCGGCATTGTGCTCGATCTCGCCGACTTGAAGAGCGCGCGCAGCAAAGTCGCCGGCCCGGCAGGAGGAAGGGTTGGAAGAGTTGTCATGGCACCATTTTGCCTGATGCCATCTGGCAGCGCTCAATTGAAAAAGGACGCAACCATAGCGGTGATCAGAATACCAACAATTAACCTGAACCAAATCCGCATTTCCCGCCGCCATTCTTCAAATTTCTCATCATTCTCCTTGCGCCACGCCTCAAGCTTTGAATCCAACTTCCCGCTCAAGCTCTCCAGCTTCGAATCGTTCTCATTGCGCCAGGTTTCGAGCTTTGAATCATTCTGACCGCGCCAGGTTTCGAGCTTGGAATCGTTGTCCTTGCGCCAGGTTTCGAGCTTTCGATCATTCTCAGCCCGCCACACCTCCAGTCTGGCTTCAATACTCTTTCGAAACGCCTCGTTTGCCCGGAAATGCGCCTCGTTTTGGGCGGCGAGTTTTTCAGTCAACTCAGCCCTCACGACTGTGAGAATTTGCCCAGGCAGCGCATCGATGCGCTCGTTTTGCGCAGCAAAGCCATGCTCAACTGTCTGCCTGAGCAATTTAAGCTCAACCGAAAGGTCTTGCACACGCACCTCCAACTTGGTAATCCTCGACTCATGATCTGGAGGGCTTTGATCATCGTCATGGCTTGGAAGTTCCATAAGGCCTCACAAAAAGAGTGCGATCCCTATTGTTCCCCTACGGATAAAGCGCGTCTTGACCCAAGTCAATCAGCTCCTCTTAGGCATCCGCTCATATATGTCCGCCTGTAGACGAAGGACCGTCATTTCAGCCAAATGGTTGGAATGGTTCACATGCATGCGCAACACATGCAGAATTTCCCGCAACTGCTCCTCCAGGCGCATTAAACGCTGCTCATCAATCGAGTCCATGATCATTCCTCCACTGGTTAAGGGAATGATTAGAAAACGAAGAACCGGCAAAGTTCCGCCGAACTGCCCAATATTTGAGCAGAAGACCGAGAGCAGCTATAATGTCGGCTGTTTGGAATAAACCTCATACCAACCCCATGCAAGCATCCATCGAAAACGCGCCTGCTATGCCCGGCGCGGCACCAGCCGTTTACGTCAATATCGCGGCCTACAAGTTCATCACCATGGAGAACCTGGAAGACCTGCGCCCGCAGTACCAGGACATCTGCGCCCGCCTGGGCCTGAAAGGCACCATCCTGCTGACCCCGGAAGGCATCAATATGTTCCTGTCCGGCACCCGCGCCAATATCGACGAATACCTGGCCTGGGTGCGCAGCGACGCCCGCCTGGCCGATCTGGAAGTGAAGGAAAGCCTGTCGGCCGAGCAATCGCACCGCCGCATGCTGGTGCGCATCAAAAAAGAAATCATCACCATGCGCATGCCGCTGATCAAGCCTGAAGAAGGCCGCGCACCGCATGTGGAAGCCAAGACCCTGAAGCGTTGGCTGGACCAGGGACACGACGACAACGGCAAGCCGGTAGTCATGGTGGAAACCCGCAACGACTACGAAGTCGACGTCGGCACCTTCAACAACACCGTCGACTACCGCCTGAAGAAGTTCACCGAATTCCCTGAACTGATCGAAAAGCACAAAGCCGATTTCGACGGCAAGACCGTGGTCACCTTCTGCACCGGCGGCATCCGCTGCGAGAAAGCCGCGATCCACATGCAGAACATTGGCTACGACAATGTGTACCAGCTGGAAGGCGGCATCCTGAAGTACTTCGAAGAAGTCGGCGGCGCCCACTACACCGGCGACTGTTTCGTGTTCGACTACCGCACCGCGCTCAACCCGCAGCTGGAACCGACCGAAACCACCCAATGCTTCGCCTGCCGCGCCGTGGTCACCCCACGCCAGCAGATGGCGCCCGAGTACGTCGCCGGCAAGTCCTGCCCAGCCTGCTTCGGCAAGCACTAATCTTCGTCAAGGGGCCGGCCTACGGCCGAGCCCGTGTCAACCTTGGGGTCAGACCCTTTGGTTGCCAATTAATGCAGTGAGGAATGGTCGGCGGATGGCGTGACGGTCTCGCCCGTCAGCCAGGCGGGCCATTGCGGCAGCCGCCAGTTCGCGGCACGGTCGGCCTGGTAGAGGATGTGCAACCACTGGCGTAAGTTATCGCTGGCCAGCGGCAGGCTGAAGGACTTATCGGCGTCATTGCGGAAGGTCAGCAACACGCCAACCTCGGTCTGTCCGATATCGATGGAACTGGCCAGCAGTACCTCATCATCTTGCGCCGCCACCACGGGCGCCGATTCACCCAAGGCGCTACGCGCCGACTGCTGCGCAAACTCCTGCATGGTGTCGCGCAGCTCGGGGGCGGTGGAGGCGAATTGCCCGTCCAGCCGGTCCAGCAAATGCGGCAGCAAAAAACCCAGCAAGCGCCGCGTCACCCAGATCACCACCTGCTGTCCGTCCTGCCGCGCTCCGGCAATGCGAAGGCGATCCTCTTCCGGGCTGAAGACGGTGGTGACGCGTTCCAGGATGTGGGTCATGGCCGGGCTGCCTAAGCGTGATTACTCGGCTTTGGCCTTAGGCTTGCGCGGCGCGCGCGGCTTCTTTGGCTTCTCTTCGCTGGCGGCAGCGGCTTCGCCTGCTTTGCCTTTCACCGCGTCGATCAGCGCGGCCGAATAGGCATTGCGCGCGGTCTGGGTGAAGGCCATCTGCTGCTGCAGGCGCGCCAGTTCAGCATCCACGGCCTGGATGTTCAGGGCCTGCTGCTTGGCAGCGTCGGACAGTTTTGCGGAAGCGTAGGAAGTGCCATTGATAGTAATGTACTGCGGGAGACTCACGTTATTTCCTTTATATGGTTTATGCCGTAAATCGGCCAGAGGGCCATGATTGTAGCCCAAACGGACGGCATCACAAATGCGGGGCGTCCGCTATGCATGCCAAGCCACGGCTGATCCCAGCGCCATATCAGTCGAGCGTCCTTAGCTACTGCACAGGAGGAATGTCCGCTTTTCTTCCTGCCGGATCGCCGGGCCGCCCCGAAGTGGACATTCGGCGGCGTACGGCGTTCTGAGCAGGCAGTTCAAAGTAGCGGTACACAAAGTAGGCGGCGACCATCGTCGTTGCGACGAACAGCAGGAAAAACTTGTTGCTGTGGACCGGGATCGGGCGTTGCTGCCAGGCGCACCATATGGCGACGCCCAGCTGGATCGGGAAGTGCACCAGGTAACTGGAATAGGTCATATTCCCCGCCGCTTCGCCCCACACGTGCAATCGCTGCGGCAGATGCACCTCGCGTGCGGCCAGGAACAGCACAAACGGCAAGTAGCCCAGCAGGAATGCGGCAACAAACCAGTCATGCCGCGCCAGGCCAGTATATGCCAGCGCCGGTCCGGCCAGGACGATCGCAAACGCCAACCAGTTGGCCGCGCGCAGCCACTTCGTCCGCTCCAATGTTTGCGCCGCCGCCGCAGCCAGGCCGCCCACATAGAAGTAGGCCAGGCAATCGATGATCGGCGAAGGAATCTTCATCCACTTGGCGGCAACACATGCCAGCAGCACCGCAATATTCAGCAGCATCGATTTGCCGATAAAGCGCAGGCCGAGGAAGAACACCAGGTACACCAGCACTTCCACCGAAATCGACCAGATCGGGCCATTAAAGCTGTAGCCTTGCTGGAATCCCCAGTGGCTGGCCATGAACAGCTGCAGCAGCAAATGCTGCAGGTCGTTGTGCTGGTAGACGAAGTAGTAGCCCTGCTGGGCAAAGTAGACCATCTGCAGCACGCCAACCAGCACCAGCGTGGCAGCATGCAGTGGGTACAGCCGGGAAAAGCGCAGGATAAAGAACTTCTTCGCGCCGACCAGGCCGTCGGCCAGGGCGCTGCGGTACTTCCAGAAAAAGATGTAGCCGCTGATGCACCAGAACACCTGCACGCCGTAATTGCCGTAGTCGTAGAACAGGCTGAACAGCGAGTAGAACGGTTGCTGCTCGCGCACGAAACCGGTCGCTTTATCCGCCACGAAGAAGAAGTGCTGGTAATGCCAGAACAACACCGAGATGGCGGAGATAAAGCGAACGATTTCGAGGCCAAGCAGCTTGTTGGCCTGGCCTTGCGGCGCGCGGACTTCCTTACTCAAAGTAGGCGGCGAACATGCGTACGTCGTCGGCGGTCAGCGTGCCGGCGACGGCGCGCAGGCGCAGCGCGGCCAGCATGTAGGCGTAGCGTGCCTGCGCCAGGTCGCGCTGCACGGTGTACACCTGGCGTTGCGCAGTCAGCAGGTCCAGGTTGATGCGCACACCGCCTTTAATGCTCTGCTCGGTCGCCGTCACCAGCAACTTGGCCGAGTCCACGGCTTTCATCAGCGCGTCGATACGGGGACCGCTGCTGGCGACCTGGTTGTAGTTGCGGCGCAATTCCACCAGCAGTTTGTCCTGCGCCACTTCCAGGTCGGCGCGGGCTTTCTCGCGGTTGGCGGCTGCCTGGCGGGTCGCCGCATTGACGGCGCCGCCCGCGAACAGCGGCACGCTCACCTGCAGGCCAATGCTGCGAATGGTGTTCTGTTCCCCCAGGGTGGTCGTGGTTTCGGAACCGCTCTTGCCGTAGGTGCCCACCACGTCAACGCGCGGCGTGTGGCCGGAGCGTTGCTTGTTGATTTCCCACCGCGCCACTTCGATACCCTGCTCCAACGCACGCAGCTCATGGTTGTTTTCCATGGCAGTCTTGCGCCAGTCGTCGAAACTGCGCTGGCTTGGGGCGTCGATGCGGAAACCTGGACGCAGCGGGTCCACACTATCCACATCGGCGCCGATCACGCCGGCTAGGGTGTCTTTGGCCGACTGCACCGCATCCTGCGCTTCCAGCAGCTGGGCTTCCGACAAGTCCAGGCGCGACTGGGTTTCCAGTGCGTCGGTGCGGGTGCCCTCGCCTTTTTTGAAGAGCAGCTCGTTGACCTTCATTTGCTCACGCAGCACTTCCAGCTCGGCCTTCGCTAGGGCAAGCTGGTCTTGCTTGAACAGGACATCCAGATAAGCATTCGCCACACGCAGGATCACTTCCTGCGACTGGTTGTCGAAATTCGCTTCCGCCTGGGCGCTTTGCGCCACGCCCTGCTTATAGCGCGACAGCGCTTCCAGGTTGAAGATACTCTGGCGCGCTTGCACGGTATTGCTGCGAGCCGTGTAATCGCGCGGCGTATCCTTGCCCATGAACTCAATGGTGGTGCGGTTCCTGGTCGTATTCAAGTTGCCTGACAACGAAGGCAGCAGGCCTGCACGGCCCAGGATGCGATTTTCCTTGCCGCTTTCCGCCGTGTAGTAGGCAGCGCGGTAAGCCGGGTCGTTTTTCAGCGCCATCTCATACGCCTGCAGCAAGCCCAAAGCCGATGCGGACGCGGAGTACAGGAAAATGGCGGCACCCGCTGCCAGCGGCAGCAAGCGCAGTTTCGATGCAGGTCGTTTCACGCTTATTCCTCCGACAGCGCCATATGGGCACGGTCAATCAGCGGCTTCATCAGGTAGTTCATGAAGGTGCGTTCGCCCGTCTTCACAAACAGGTCAGCCGGCATACCCGAACGAATATCCAACTTCAGCGCGGCGATCATCTTTGCGCCTTCCGGGGTAACGCGGGCGCGCACTTTGTAGTACGGCATGCCACTTCGTTCATCAACCGCACGGTCTGCCGCCACAGTCACAACTTCGCCCGGGATATGCGGGGTCTGATTGGTGTTAAAGGCCGAGAAGATCAGCTCCACCGGCAGGCCTGGATGAACCTTGTCCACCAGGTTGACTGGCAATTGGCCTTCTACGATCAAGGCGTCGCTGGATGGAACGATTTCCATCAGGTGAGCGCCAGGCGCCACAATGCCACCTTGGGTAAAGACGCTGCTGCCTACCACGATGCCGTCAACCGGCGCCTTAATTTCGGCATTCTTCACCATCAAGGTTTGGGCGCGAATCCGGCCTTCCAGCGCCTCTGCTTCCTTACGTACGTCGGACAACTGGCTGCGTGCATCACGCTGGAATTCCTGCGTGCGCAGAGTGCGGCGCAGTTTCAGTTCAGCGATCTGGCGACGGGAGCGGGCAATGTTACCTACATCTTCCGAAATGGCGCCATTCACCTGAGCATAAGTGCGCTCCAGTTCCAGCAGGCGCGAACGCGGGATGTAACCTTCCTTGGCAAGATCACGGCTATTATCAAGTTGCTCTTTCAGATAGCCCAGCTGATCCCTCTTGCTTTGACGGGACTCGTCCAAGCCCTTAACCTGCGACTCCAGGCCTTCAATCGATTCACTGACAGCTGCCAGCTCGCTTTGCAAAGTCATCTGACGCGAGGTGAACAGCTGGTTGTGCAAACTGATCTGCTCCGCTACACGAGGGTCGTTCTTGTACGGTTCAAGCGCCTTAGGGAAAGGAACGCTTGATGCGCCGGACAGCTCCGCCATCAGGCGTGCTTCCACCACACGAGCAGTGAAATACTGGGTCAGCGAAATATTCAGTTCGGCGCCCACTTGCACGTCATTCATGCGGACGAGCACCTGGCCAGCCTTAACCTGGTCGCCATCGCGAACCAGGATTTCCTGCACGGTGCCGCCAGTCAAGTGCTGCACCGATTTGCGATTGCTTTCTTTGGCGACGAAACCAGACATCGGCACACCCTTGTCCAACGGCGCAAAGATCGCCCAGATCAGGAATGCCACAACGCCGCCCAAGACCACCATCCAGCCGACTTTGGCAAAGCTCGCCGCATCAGTCTTAACCTCTAGCGGCGTCACATCATGCGCGATCACTTCGGTCGGCGCGTCCTTCGGCTTGTTGATAATGTTCGCCATTACTTACTCCTGTTCCGCCGGCGCAGCGCCGGTATTGCCTTGCTGGGCCGCTTGCTGGGCCGCTACGGTCGCCGTAGCGGCGGCTTGTTCGGCAGCAGCCTGTTGCGCAGCTTGCTGTTGGGCCTGCTGTTGTTGGGCCTGTTGTTGCGCCTGTTGCTGCGCGATTGCCTGCTGGTGCATCGCAGCGGCCTTCTGGTTCTGCTCTTGCAAAGCCTGCAGAACTTGCTGCGTCGGGCCAAACATACCTACCGTCCCATCGCGCAACAAGAGCAATTTATTGGTCACCCCGATAGCGCTGGTGCGGTGAGTAATCAAAATGATGGTCTTACCTTGCGCGCGCAGGGAATGCACAGCTTGCACCAGCGCGGCTTCGCCCACATCGTCCAGGTTCGAATTTGGTTCATCCAGCACCAGCAAGGCTGGGTTGCCGTACATGGCACGTGCCAGACCCAGGCGCTGCTTCTGACCGCCGGACAAGCCAGCGCCACCATCACCCAGCGGCGTGTCGTAACCTTTAGGGAAGTGCAGGATCATGTCATGCACGCCAGCACGCTTGGCCGCCTCAACCACCTTCTCGGAATCGACTTCACCGAAGCGGGCGATGTTCTCAGCGACAGTGCCTGCGAACAGCTCAATATCTTGCGGCAAATAGCCAAGGTTTGGACCCAGTTCGGCTTTGTTCCAAGTATAGATATCAGCGCCATCCAGGCGCACCTTGCCCATCATCGCTGGCCATACGCCCACCAGCAGACGCGCCAGGGTGGACTTACCGGAACCGCTAGGGCCAATCACGCCCAGTACATCACCAGGATTCAGGCCAAAGCTCACGCCACGCAGCACGGGGTTAGGCATAGGGCCTGGCGGACCGGCGGTTACGCCTTCAACAGTCACCTGACCCAGCGGCTTCGGCAACTCCATACCAGCCGGGCGTACTGGATTTTTTTCGAGCAGACCAACCAGACGCTCGTACGCACTACGGGTGCTGCTCCAGCTCTTCCAGACACCAATCACCTGTTGCACTGGCGCCAGCGCGCGGCCAACCAGGATCGAGGCAGCAATCATCATCCCGGGGCTGATCTTGTTCTCCAGCACCAGCAACGCGCCAAAGCCCAGCACCAAAGAGCTCAGCGACATCTGCACGAACTTGGTCAGGGCACTGATAATACCCGCCTTCTCGCTAGCCTCGCCTTGTACATGCAGGAATTTGCTATGTAGTTTGAACCAACGGCCCATCAAGTTGGGCAGCATGCCCATCGATTCGATGACTTCTGCATTGCGAAGATTGTTCGTTGCCAGCGTGTTGGCGCTGATCGCCATGGTATTGGCTTCAGCCAGCGGCTTCTTGGTCACGCGCTCATTGACGATGGCCAGGATCACCAGCAGGGCCGTGCCGCACAGCGAGAACACACCCAGGGTCGGCTCAAAGACAAAAATAACGATCAGGTAAACCGGGAACCATGGCGCATCAAAGAAAGCGAACAGGCCCTGACCAGTCAGGAACTGGCGCACGGTAATCAGGTCGGTCAGCGACTGACCGGCATTCCCACCAGCGGCCTTCAGGTTTTGCTCAAAGGCGGCCGTATAAATACGCTTGTTCAACTCCATATCGAAGCGGGCGCCAACGCGCACCAAGACAAAGCTTCGCACCAGCTCAAGCAGGCCCATAAAGAGGAAACCGCCCAGCAGCATCAACGTCAGCATCAGCAGCGTCATCTCGCTGCGACTTGCCAGCACGCGGTCGTACACCTGCAGCATGTACAGGGATGGCAGCAACGCCATCAGGTTGATGATCGCGCTGAAGGTTCCAACGGTATAGAACGTGCGCTTGAAACCGAGCAGGACCTGCTCGATCTCGTTTCTGGCTTGAAGTAGTGTTTTCATCGATTTGATATACAAATTGCAACGGCGCCGACCCGGGGCGCAATTGCGCCAATGCCGAAGGAGCAGACATTATCGCTCAAGTCGCTCAAAATATGTGATGCAGATCACATATTTTTACGTTTAGTCCCGATATTCCCTTAAAACGACCGCATCCGCGCAGGGTACCAGCAAGACTATCCCCGCGCCGCCGAATTCCCCCAATAGTCGAACGCTAGCCACGAGGAGTTGCAGCTACAATCTATTGTCAAATTCCCAAACCAACATATGGAGACTGAAATGCCTGATTGGAGTTCTGGTTATGTTGCGGATATTGGTTACACCTATGGTGCATACACCGAGCTGAACCCATTACGGGTGAAGCTGGCTTTCCTGAATGCGGGCTTGGTCTTCCCTGAAAGTGGAACAGCGTGCGAACTGGGTTTTGGGCAGGGCCTGAGCACTAACATCCACGCGGCGGCATCGGTCACGGAGTGGAGCGGCACGGACTTCAATCCGGCACATGCCGGCGCGGCACAGGAATTGGCTTCAGCTTCGGGCGTAAATGCCAGGCTCTACGACCAAGCGTTCGCCGAGTTTTGTACGCGCGACGACCTGCCTGAGTTCGATTTCATTGGCCTGCATGGCATTTGGAGCTGGGTCTCTGACGAAGATCGAACAACAATCGTTGATTTCGTCCGTCGCAAGCTCAAGGTAGGCGGCGTCCTATACGTGAGCTATAACGTCCTTCAAGGGTGGGCTAGCATGGTCCCGGTCCGGGAAGTTATGACTGAGTTTTCGCAGGTGATGGCAGCAACCGGTCAGCACACCTTATCCAAGGTGGATGGCGCCGTCGCCTTCATGCAGAGCTTGATTGAGCAATCCCCCGCGTTTGCAGCGGCAAACCCCACGATCAAAAATCGCCTGGAGCAAATTAAGGGAGTGAACCGTAATTACGTCGCCCACGAATACTTCAACCGCAACTGGACTCCAATGCCCTTCTCCGCGATGGCCAAGTGGCTTGAGCCAGCAAAACTCGACTTCGCTTGTTCTGCTCATTACCTGGACCATCTGGACTTCGTTCACTTTAATGAAGAGCAAAGAAAGATCCTGAATGACATTGACAACCCTAGCTTCCGCCAAACTGTGCGGGACTTTATGATCAATCAGCAGTTCCGCAAAGACTATTGGGTGCGTGGCGCGCGCAAGCTTCGCCCAGTGCAAGCACAAGAGCTCATGCTGGCGCAACGAGTTGTTATGACTATGCGCGCAGAAGATGTAAAACTCGAACAGACTGTCTCAAGCAAAACGATTACGCTGAACCGCGAGGTATATCAGCCGATAGTCGACCTGATGGCTAACTATAAAGTCAGGACTGTTGGGCAGATTGTCGAGCATTGCAGTTCAAACACCAGCACTGCTTCACAGATCTGCCAAGCAGTGTTCATCCTGGCGAGCATAAACGTGCTTGAAGCGGCTCAGGACGAGCAGTCAGTTGAGAAGGCCAAGGCTCAGACAGAAAAATTGAACCGCCAAATTTGTACGATGGCAAGAGATTCCGCAGACATCGCCAACCTAGCATCACCGGTGACGGGAGGTCAAGTTACTGTCGACCGCTTCCAGCAGCTTTTCTTGTTGGGCCGTGCACAAGGTGGGAAGAACGCTAAAGACTGGGCTGCATTTGCCAATCGATGCTTGAAGGATAATAACCAGCGTGTCAACGTGGACGGCAAACCTGCGGAGAACGAGCAGCAACAACTGGCTGAACTGGAACGCGTCGCAGCAATATTCGAGCGCGACCGGCTGCCATTATTGGCCGCATTAATGGCAGTGTTCTAACGTCACGCTTCGAATACTACCGCCGAGCCTATCCTGGCTCACAGTCTTCAAGCAAAACAAATGCAGTAGTAACCGGAAAGTCAACTCCAACATTACCCAAATCCCTAATGAACAATAAAAAAGCCCGCCCCTTTGCAGGAGGCGGGCTTTTAAGTTCACCCCTCGATGTTCTGAGGGGGAGACTTTGATATTACAGGGACACGGTAGCGAAGGTGCTGTTCCACGAAGCGTTGGACAGATCAACGCCGGTCAGACGAACAACGATGTCTTCGCCGTTGACGAACGCGTCGTTCGAATCGGAACCGCTGTCGATAACGACATACGAGTTACCGTTCAGAACGAACCACACTGCATTGCCCAGACCGCTGTTGTCGATCTGTTCCATCGCCGCTTGCACGTAGTTGGAGAAGGTCGCGGTTTCTGGGTTCAGGCTAGCGGTCAGCTTAGCGAAGCTCTGAACGTCAGCTTTTGCAGCGCCTACGGTATCCCAGTATTGCAGTTGCAGCAGATCGCCTGCCTGGAAGTCGGTGATGGTCGAGTAGGTGTTAGCCTCTTTGGAACCAGTCACAGCCGACGATGCGGTAGCGATGAAGGTGTCGCTACCGGCACCGCCAGTCAGGGTCGCGCCATTGGAACCAACGGCCAGCTTGTCGTTACCTGCACCGCCTACCAGTACGTCTGCCTTAGCAGTCACACCAGTCGATGCGGTCAGAACGTCGTTTTTCGAACCGCCGGTGATGGTCATAGCAACTTGACCAGAAGCAGTTGCGGTCAGCACGCCAGTCGAAGCCGAAGCATCGATGGTTGCCAGCACATTGCTGCCGGTCAGGGCAGTCAGAGTCACGCCGGCGTTACCGGTAACAACCAGCTTGGTGGCCGCGTCAGCGGTCAGGGTCAGGCTGTTTGCGTGAGCGGTGGTGTTCAGGTCGGTCGAATCGATGTTGATGGTTTCAACACCGGCGACGGTCACAACGCCACCATTCACTGCTGCCAGGCTGGAGAACTTGATGTTTGCTACATCAGCTGCGCCGGTTGCCGCATCCTTAACACCGATGGTGAAGCCGGTGGTTGGAGCGGTGGTGATAACTACGGTACCGTTGCTAGCCAGGTTGTTCAGGGTCAGAGTGCCCGACGAACCAGTGGTGGTGACGTAGTTGGTGAAGCCCAGGTTTTCCAGGTTAATGGTCGTGCTAGCAACAGCATCGTTCAGCACCAGACGCTCGAAGCCGTCCAGCTTGCCAGCGAAGTTGGTGTTGCCGTCCAGTGCATCAGCGCTTGCCACGTCGATCGACAGGGAGTCAGTACCTGCGCCGCCCTTCAGGGTTGCGGTAGGAACGACAACGGTAGCACCAACCAGGGTCAGGGTGTCGTCGCCGGCGCCCAGATCGATGGTTTTGGTCACGGCAGTAGCGCCGTTGCTGATGGTGACGATATCGGTAGCTGCACCGCCGGTGTAGCTGGTGACGGTAGCATCAGCAACGGTGAAGGTAGCAGTACCAGCGGTCATGCCGGTGGTGGTGATTGCAGTAGCTGCAGTCAGGCCACCCGCTGCGGTGGTACCAGCAACTTTACCGGTGCCGCTTACGTTCACGGTGGTAGCGGAAGCCGACTTCAGGGTTGCAGTGCCGGTGCCAGACACATTGGCGTTCAGGGTGGTAGTGCCAGCAGCAACGTCAACGGTACCGGTCACGTTGACCAGTTTCAGGCCCAGGGTAGCAGCTGCGCTAGCGACAGCGAAACCAGCACCGTTGGACAGGGTGACATTGTTCAGAGCGGTGTTGGTACCACCAGTGATGCCACCGCTGGTCGCGCCGTAACCGTCAACAGAAACGGTGGTCAGAGCTGCACCGCCGGCGATGGAAACGTCACCAGCAACAACCACTGCTGCACCGCCAGTGAAGGTTGCGTCGTGAGCTTTACCATCGGTCAGTTGGGTGATGGTTGGAGCAGTACCGGTACCGCCGGCGGTCAGGGCGCCAACAACGGTATTCGCAGTGTAGGTGAACACAACGGTGTCGCCAACGGCTGCGCCAGTGGTCCAGCCGTTGATCGAGCCGGAGTAGGTTGCCTTGCCGTGGGCAGCGGCGGACTGGGTGTCACCGTCAGCAACAGTACCGATAGCGTCGGTTGGCTTCAGAGCAGCCGAAGCCAGGTTAGCAAATGCGCCTGCAACTTCAGCTGCGGTCATGTTAGCAACAGCGGTCAGGGTCAGGCCACCCAGGATCACGGTTTGACCGGCGGTCAGAGCAGCGAACTTAACGCTGTTGGTTTCGGTCACACCGCCGGTGGTCGCGGTCGCAGCATTGCCAGCGGAAGCGGCATCTTGCTTAACGGTTACGGTGGTGGTCTTGGTGCCAGCAGTGATGGCGATGTTGCCTTGGGTGATGGTCGACGGGGTATCGTCAGCAGCTGCATCGGCAGCGCTGCTGGTCGCCACTTGGGTCACGGCGATGGTGGTGCCGCCTTTTACGGAGATGTCGCCCAGGGTGTTGCCAGCTGCATCATCGTAAGCCGAACCAGTGGAGGTTACTTTGATCGCGCCGGTAGGAGCTGGGTTGGTGCCATCTTGACCAACATCGATAGCGGAGCCGGTTGCAACGTCAGAAGCAACAATGGTCACGTCGGTACCGCCGTCAACGACGATATCGCCGTTGCCAACTTTGGTATCGGTCACGGTGATGGTGCCAGCTGCAGCAGCGCCAGTGCCGTTTGCACCGATGATGATGTCTTGGTCAGCGGTCGCGTCGGTTACTTTGACGTTGGCGCCACCGTTAATGGTGATGCCTTCGGTCGCGCCACTTACGGTGACGTTGGTCGAGGTGGCAGCATCCAGAGTCACAGCTTTGGACTGGGACACGGTCAGGTTGGTCACACCCGAAATGCCAGCAGCAGTTGGCAGGTCCAGGGTTACGTCGTCTGCAGCACGAACGTTGACGTTTTCAACGCCGGTCATTTGCAGAGCGCCTGGGAAGGTGAAGCCAGCATCTTCAACCAGCAGGTTCAGGGTGTCGTTACCAGCGTTGCCTTTGATGACGTCCAGGCCGTTCAGGGTCTGGTTGCCAGCGGTGCTGCTCAGAACAGCGTTGATGATGTCGTTGCCAACGGAACCGTTCACGGTGTTAGCGTCGGCGGTCAGGTTGGTGGTAACAACTGGGATGCTGGTGATAACTACGGCATCAACAGCAGCAACAACGTCAGCTTGATAAGCAGTCACGTCGGTGGTTGCGGTCACGCCTTCCAGCAGGCCAACTGCTACGTCGATAGCGGCTTGGGTGGAGTAAGCGTTGATCTTTGCTGGGGTGTCCAGTGCTGCGGTGAAGTTGGTCGCAACTGCATTCTTCTTAGCAACCAGGGCTGCGTCGATCAGGCCTTGTGGTTCGGTGTTGTTCAGTGCACCTTCGGTGATTGCCATGGCAGCGTCAGCACGACGCAGGTTGCCGGAAGCCAGCGCATTGAACCAGAAGTCCCAGCCTGGGCCCAGTTCTGGGGTGCGGCCCAGCACGTTTTCGAACACGGCTACCAGGAACTTGGAGATGCCCAGGTTGCTGTTGTCGGTGCCGTACAGAGCGATGGCTTCTGGGGAGGTGTTGAAGCTGTTAACCAGTTTCGACAGCTCGGAGGTGCCGGCTTTGTCCGCTTGAACGACTTTGTTCAGTTCGGTGAAATCGGTCGGCGCTTTCAGTGCTTCCAGACGCTCGGTGTAGTTCTTCAGACCGAAGTAGTCGGCTGGACGACCGAAGTAGGAGATGTACAGCTGTTGTACAACTGATACGTAGTCTTGTGCTGCCATGATTGTAAATCCTTTAAAAAGTCTAAGAATGGTTTAAACCAGAGTTTCTGCGGCCCAGCTTGTCGAACAGCGCTGTCTGCAAACCAGGCCCTTTTTTGCAGAAGTCCGGAGTATATTGCCACAGCTGGGTATGCAGGATGTGACGGTCATCACACGAGTGACCATTTAGTGGCAAAAATTCCGTTTTTTTACAGAATGTTGCAAATATTCCTGCCTTGGCTCAGCAGTAACTACTACGGAACTGTGAATTTTGGTGAGAATCTTGCTCAATTTTGCGAAGAAAAAACGAAAAAAAACGCAGGCATTGTAGCCTGCGTTCTTTGTTTCACCTAATTCAGCTAATTAGTTCTTTTTCCATGTGGTAGCGCCAATCAGCGTAACCCCGGGGGTCTGCGAATTTCGGAAGACGTAACCCGCTTCTTCCACATTCGGGCCACTGATAAAGCCTTTGATCCGGGTGGCTGAAGCTGATGAGCTTTCCATTTGGCCGCGCAGGTCAATCGTGCCTTTGCCATTTACGTCGTAGCTGCGCTGGTCGGCGGTAACAACCAGGCCCGTATCAAACGTGCGGTTGACGAAGTTGATTGCCAATTTGCCGGATTCGACGTTGGCGCTCATTTCTTCGCCATTTGCGCGCAGCATGCTGGCTTCGCTATTCACCAGGCTGAAGGCTACCGTGCCCTCTTTTGGCATGACCAGGGTGGCGCCTTTCAGGCGTGCCACGGCATATTGCCCCTCGAATGCCACGACATCGGTCGTGTTCTGCCGAATCGCTTCCGGCATCACCGCCTGCCCGGCCACAGTCTGCCAGCGGCCCCAGAACACTTCCTGTGGTTTTGGCACTGGCGGATCAACAACTACAATCGGCGGCACAACAACCGGTGGTTTCGGGGTTGGGTCCGGCGTTGGGGTTGGCGTCGGGTCAACCGCTGGGCGCACATTGCTCAAGGCTTGCTCGATCTTTTGCGGGTCCAGGTTCACGGTGCCGGTGGTTACCGTGCTGGCGGTCGTCACCTTGCCAGCTGGTTCGTCCGGCCTTGGTTTTTCGGTCTGGTCTGGCGACAGCGACGGGTTGTTCAGCAGCTGAGGCGCAGCCTGGCCACGTTGCACTTGCAGCAACATGCCTGCCTGGCCGGCGAACAATTCGCGGCTGGCGCTCCCTTCGCATGGGCCTACCCCTTCGGCGGTACAGGCGCCGGCAAACGGTGCCATCACCACGCCGCCGGAGTGCACCACCACGCGCGAGGTCTGCTGGTCTGTATATACGACAAAGTCGGTACCGCGCACGCCAATGGCGGCGACCGGGGTGTTAAAGCGGAAATTCTGGCGGGCCAGTTTGACACCCTGGCCGGAAATGGCGCGCGCCACACCCTGGGTCAGTTCCAGCTTGACCTTGGTATTGGCGGGGTTGGCCGCATCCACCTTATAAGTAACAATGCGGGCCGTGCTGTTCGGGCGCAGCACCAGGAAGCCGGCGTCCACCGTCTTAATATAGATGGCACCGTCGGCGCCGGTACGGATCTCGTCGCCTTCGTTGACGGCTGCCTCCAGCTTGGCGGCCTGTTTGCCCACCTGTACCTGGCCCGTGACAAATACCACGCGCCCAGCCTCGCCGCCCCACGCGAGTGTTGTGGACACTAAAAGTCCGGTAGCGATAATGTATTTGCTCAGCATAAATTTCTCCAGTTATGCGCCATTGTCCGCCCTCCAGCTGAAAAGTCTGTGATAGCAATCACAAATTACAGATGTTACAGCTCGTTACATCCGTATGCCGCAGCCTCTCTCCTATGCAAGATTCCGGTTATACTGTTAAAGTTCGAACTATTACCTTATTAGCAACAAGTCTTTCGGCGGGCGAAATAACAACACAATGACGACATTGGCTCCCGAAAGCACGCGCCCTTCGATTGCACTCCTGCTCAAATTCCTGATTTCTGCCGCTGCACTTGCCCTGTGCGCCCTGCCCCAGTGGCTGCCGCAGCAGCATTGGTGGTTGCATGTGGGGGACGAGTGGCTGCGCGACCGTTTCATTGAGCTGCGGGCCACCCCGCAGCACGAAAGCCGCATCCTGGTGGTGGATATCGACGAGACCAGCTTGCACCAGCAACCCTGGCCTTGGCCACGCGAGCGCCTGGCGGAGCTGGTGGAAACTTTGCTCACCCTGGGTGCGCGCGGCGTGGCGCTGGATATTTTGCAGGGCGAGCCGGCCGATCCGGCGGGCGATGCGCGCATGGCCATGCTGGCGCAGCACGGCCCGGTGGTGCTGGCCCAGATGTTTGATTACCAGCCGCGCCCGGCGCCTTTGCGCCAGGGGCAATTGGGCGGCGGGCAGGCGGGCGTGGTTGCGGGCGCGCTGCCGGCGACTGGCTTTATTGCCAACCATGATGGTTTGGCACGAGCGCGCTACTTCGGCAATATCGGCGTGCTGCCGGACCCGGACGGCGTGCTGCGGCGGGTGCCTATGGCCACCGAGTACCAGGGCCGCACCTACCCTACCCTGTCGCGCGCGCTGCTGGATTGCTGTAGCGGCAAGCCGGCGGCGCCGCTGGCGGAGGGCCAGGTACGCGTGCCCTACCGCCGCGCGTGGGAGGCGTACGACGTGGCGAAGGCGGGTGATGTATTGGCCGGACGGCTGAGCGCGGCCGATGTGCAGGGCCGTTTGGTGTTGATTGGTTCGTCCTCCCTCAGCATTGGCGACCGGGTGGCAACGCCGCTGGCGGCGTCGACAGCCGGTTTGCTGGTGCATGCTGCCATGTTGGACGCGCAGCTGGATGCGCAAGCCGGGCTGGCGCCAAAGGCGTGGCCGGGGCGGCCGCTGGCCGTTGCGTTCACGCTGGTGGTGGTGGTGCTGGCGGCGTTCACGCTGCCGCGCTTGTCGGCTCTGTGGAATGCGGCGCTGCTGGGCGGCAGTTCCGTGGCCTGGGTCGGCATGGCGTATGTGATTGCGCCGCACGACCAATGGTTTGCGCCTGCCGCGCCCTTGCTGGCCAACTTGCTGCTGCTGGCACTGGCGGTGCCGCTGCATTGGCAGCTGGCGCAGAAGCGTTCGCGCCAGTTGCTGGGCACGCTGCGCCAGTATGTGGCGAAGGACGTAGTGGACGAGCTGCTGCGCAGCGAAATGAAAGATCCGCTGGCTCCGCGCCAGCTACAGGTAACGACTTTGATTGCGGATATGCAGGGTTATACAACACAGGTGGAAGCATTGTCCCTGGAGGAAGCGGCGAATCTGACGCGCGATTTCCTCGATTGCCTGACGCGCCCGGTGCTGCGGCACCAGGGCACGCTCGACAAATTCACTGGTGACGGCCTGGTGGCCTTCTGGGGCGCGCCACTGCCGAACGCGGACCACGCCGATCTGGCGCTGGATGCGGCGCGCGACATGCTGCGCGAAGTGGCCGAGTTCAGCCGCCAGCGCGCGGCGCGCGGCCTGCCGCCTTTGCGCGTGCGGATCGGCATCGAGAGCGGGCCGGCCATGGCGGGCGATTATGGTTCCAGCGAACGCAGCATCTATACCGCCGTGGGCGATAGTGTCAACACGGCAGCGCGCCTGGAACAAGCCGCACGCGACTATCCTTATGACCTGATCGTGGGCGAAGGCGCGGTGGCCCGCGCGCGCCGCCACCGTTTCCTGCCGCTGGGCGAGCGCCAGTTGCGCGGCAAGGAAAAGCCGCTGCAGGTCTACACGCTGGACGACAGGCTGGAGCAAGCATGATGCGCCTGCATTCGGCCCTGCCGTCCACCCTGCTGGCTGCCTTGCTGGCCGCGCAGCCTTGTGCGGCGGCGCTGGCCGATGAGGCGGCGCCGCAGCCAAGCGCGCCGCGCAATGAGGCATACCAGGCCGGCGTGCGCGCTGTCGACGCCGGCCGCCTGGAAGAGGCGATCGAACTGCTGCGCACGGCCGTGGCGGAAGACCCGAACAATGCCGGCGCCGTGCTGGAACTGGCCCTGGCGCATTGCGAGCTGGGCCATACGGAAGAGGCGCTGCGCCTGTTCGACGAAATCAACCGTGCCTACAACCCGCCGCCCGGCATTGTCGACGTGATCAACACCTACCGCGCCGCCGGCTGCCGTGCGCGCGACACGCGCCCGGCCTCGTGGGCGGTGGGCATTGCGCGCGGCCACGACAACAACGTGAACCAGGGCGTGCGCCAGCCGACGGTGCGCCTGGGCACGGGCGAGAACGAGGGGGAGTACCAGCTCGATCCGGAATTCCTGCCCAAGGCCGACAGCTACACCGCGCTGAACGGCTCCTACGTGCGGCCGCTGAATGCGCGCGGCACGCTGGGCATTGTGCAGGCCACGCTGCGGCGCCACGACCACCAGCATTCGCAGGACAGCGCCACCATGCTGGCCGGGATCGAGCATTCCTGGTACCTGGGCCGCTGGCGCGCGCGCGCTGCCGCCGTGCTGGGCGCCGGCACGCTGGATGGGCAGCTCTACCAGCGCCAGCAGCAGTTGCAGCTGCGCGCCGCGCCGCCGATCACCCTGGCGCAGAACTGGGACGTGGCGCTGGCCGCCAATGCCAGCCACGTCAGCTACACCACGCGCCAGGATTACGACAGCAGCACCTTTGAGCTGGGCGCCATTGCGACTTACCGCAGCAAGCGCGACCAGGTCCAGCTGACCCTGCATTCCGCGCGCGACAACGGCTCGGCAACCCGTCCGGGCGGCGACCGCCGCGGCTGGTTTGCCAACGCCCAGTGGTACACCATGCTGAAGACCGGCTGGTATGCCGAGGCGGGCCTGACCCACCAGCACTGGCAAGGCGAGCGCGCCTATTCGCCGGGGCTGATCGCGCAATCGCGGCGGCAGGATACGACCACCGGCCGCGCCGCCTTGCAATGGTATTTCCGCCCCAATGTCAGCCTGCAACTGGAAGCGCGCGCCGTGCGCAACCACGAGAACATCGCGCTGTTCCAATATAATAGCCGGGCGGTCCAGCTCAATTTGCGCTGGGATAATTTTTAAGCGGCCTGGCCGCGCAGGCGGAATATCATCATGGGTTGGGAAGTTGTGCTGTTCATTTTGGCAATTGCAGGCGTGACCGTCGGCTGCCTGTTGCCTGCCAATTGGCTGCCCTTGCTGCCGCATGACAAATGGCTGCATTTCGTGGCGTTTGCCGGCCTGACCGTGCTGGCGGCGCGCATTACCCCGGTGGGAGTGCCGCTGCTGTTCACGCTGGGCGCCCTGCTGCTGGCGGGCTGGCTGATCGAAGTCTTGCAAAAGCTGGTCCCCGGCCGCAATTTCTGCTGGCGCGATATGGCCGCCAATGCGGCCGGCATCGCGGTGGCTGCCGCCGGCATCGTGCTGGTGCGGGCTTTTTAAAATAACCATGGCAACTGCAAAGAATAAAACCCACGATCCTGAGCAAGACCTGGTCCCGGCCGCTGCGGCCGCGCAGGTGGCTGCCGCCCCGTCGGGCGAGGCCAATGCGGCGCAAGTCAATTTGCAAATCCATTTACGCAAGATTCCCCTGCTCGCCAACCTGAGCGAGGAGGAGATGACGCGCGTCAAGGCCGACCTGCGCGTGCGCGCTTTCAACAAGCGCGACGTGGTACTGCAAAAAGGCGCGCCGGGCGACAGCCTGCTGTTCCTGCTGAGCGGTTCGCTGCAGGTGGTGGACGTGACCGAGGATGGGCGCGCCATCGGCCTGCGCATGCTCAAGCCGGGCGACTTCTTTGGCGAGATCGCCGTCATCAACGGTTCGCTGCGTTCGGCCTCCGTGGTGGCGCTGAGCGGCGGCCTGCTGGCCCTGTTGCCGCGCAATACCGCGCTGCACCTGTTCGCGCACTCCCCTTCCGTGGCGAACCAGATGCTGCGCTTCCTGGCCGAAAAAGTGCAGCGCGATTCCGAATTCCGCGCCCTGCTCAGCATCCACAACACCTCGCGCCGCATTTACACCTTCATCGAGCTGCTGAAGCAGCAGAAAGAAGGCAACGTGCACGTGGTGGAAAACCTGCCGACCCACCAGGATATTGCCAATATGATCAACACCAGCCGCGAGACCGTGACCCGCACGCTGATGGCGCTGGCACAGCAGGGCATCATCGAAAAAGGCACGCACCGCCTGGTCATCGTCAAGCCGGAGGCGCTGCAAAAGTTGGCACAAGGTTAAGCGGCCAGCTTACGTTTAGACACAAACTGCGGAAAGGGCAAATAGTTGCCGGTGGTATAATTTCGCCTTTTGTTCAGGCACCCCTTTCCATGATTTCACGCACAATGCTGGGCGGAATCTGGCGCTATCGCAGCTTCATCGCCGGCAGCGTCAAACGTGAATTCCAGGCCAAATACCGCAATTCCCTGCTCGGGGCCGCGTGGGCCATCCTGCATCCGCTGGCCATGATCGTGGTGTACACCGTGATCTTTTCGCAAGTGATGGGCAACCGCCTGAAAGGCGTGGACAGCGCCTTCGCTTACAGCATCTACCTGTGCGCCGGCGTGCTGACCTGGGGCTTGTTCGCGGAGATCACCTCGCGCAGCCAGTCGGTCTTCCTGGACCATGCCAACCTATTGAAAAAGCTCCAATTCCCGCGCATTTGCCTGCCTATCGTGGTGGTGCTGAACGCGCTGGTGAATTTTGCGATCATCTTCGCGCTGTTCCTGGTGTTCCTGGTCCTGTCCGGCACCTTCCCGGGCTGGGTGGCGCTAGCCATGCTGCCGGTGCTGGCCGTGCATATCCTGTTTGCGGTGGGCCTGGGCATGATCCTGGGCGTGCTGAATGTGTTCTTCCGCGACGTTGGCCAGTTCTTCACCATCGCGCTGCAGTTCTGGTTCTGGTTCACGCCTATCGTGTACCCGTCCAGCGCCCTGCCGGAAGGCGTGCGCGCCTGGCTGGCATGGAACCCGCTGGCGGCGCTGACCGCCGCCTACCAGGGCATCTTTGTCGCGCACACGCTGCCGCACTGGGGCAGCCTGCTGCCGGCCGCGCTGCTGGCGTTGCTGTTCTGCGCGGTGGGCCTGCAACTGTTCCGCAAACGCGCGGGCGAAATGGTGGATGAACTGTAATGGGCAGCATAATCGTCAAGAACCTGGGCAAAGCCTATAAGACCTACCCCAACCAATGGGACCGGCTGGCCGAATGGCTGGTGCCGGGCAAACGCCAGCGCCACACCCTGAAGTGGGTGCTGCAGGACATCAGCTTCCAGCTGGCGCCGGGCGAGGCGGTCGGCATCATCGGCATCAACGGCGCCGGCAAGAGCACCTTGCTCAAGCTGATCACCGGCACCGCGCAGCCGAGCACCGGCAGCGTCGCCATCAGCGGCAACGTGGCCGCCCTGCTGGAGCTGGGCATGGGCTTCCATCCCGACTTCACCGGGCGCCAGAACGCATATATGGCGGGCCAGCTGCTGGGCCTGGGCGCCGATGAGATCACCGCCCTGATGCCGCAGATCGAGGCCTTTGCCGAAATTGGCGACTATATCGACCAGCCGGTGCGCGTGTATTCGTCGGGCATGCAGATGCGCCTGGCGTTCAGCGTGGCCACTGTGCGCCGGCCGGACGTGCTGATCGTGGACGAGGCGCTGTCGGTGGGCGATGCCTATTTCCAGCACAAGAGCTTCCAGCGCATCCGCGAATACCGCCAGCAGGGCACGACCCTGCTGATCGTCAGCCATGACCGCGCGGCCATGCAAGCCATTTGCGACCGCGCCATCCTGCTCGACCGCGGCCACCTGGCCAAACAGGGCACGCCGGAAGAAGTGATGGATTTCTACAATGCGCTGATCGCCGAGCGCGAAGGGTCGACCGTGCAGCAGGTGCTGACCGACGAGGGCCGGGTGCAGACCAGTTCCGGCACCGGCCACGCCACCGTGACCGAGATCGCGCTGGAGAACGAGGAAGGCGCGCCGCAGGAGGTGCTGAACGTGGGCGTGCCGGTCACGCTGCGCGTCAAGGTGCGCATCAACCAGGCGGTGCCGCGCCTGGTGCTGGGCTATATGATCAAGGACCGCCTGGGCCAGGCGATCTACGGCACCAATACGCACCATATGCAGCAGCCGCTGGAAAACCTGCAGGCCGGTGAGGAAGTCGAATACCGCTTCCGCTTCCCGCTCAACCTGGGTGCCGGCAGCTATTCCATCACGACCGCGCTGACCAGCAGCGAAACCCACCTGGCCGACAATTACGAATGGCGCGACCTGGCCTCGCTGTTCATCGTCATGAACATGAACCGGCGCGAGTTCGTCGGCAGCAGCTGGCTGGAACCGCACGTGGAGATTACCCGATGAGCCAACCTTTCTACCGCGCTTTCGAGGACCGCTATCGCGGCTCGCGCGAAACCATCAAGCAGCGCCTGCGCGCCTACCAGCCGTTCCTGGAGCCGCTTTTGGCCCTGGGCGAGGCGCAAGGCCGGCCGGCCGCGCTCGACCTGGGCTGCGGCCGCGGCGAGTGGCTGGAGCTCCTGGGCGAACAGGGCTTCGCCGCGCGCGGCATCGACCTGGACGAAGGCATGCTGGCGGCTTGCCGCGAGCGCGGCCTGCAGGTGCAGAACCAGGACGCCCTGGCCGCCCTGCGCGCCTGCCCGGACGCCAGCCTGGCGCTGGTGTCCTCCTTCCACCTGGTGGAGCACCTGCCGTTCGACCTGGTGCGCGAACTGGTGAGCGAGGCGCTGCGCGCGCTGCAGCCGGGCGGCCTGCTGGTGATGGAGACGCCCAACCCGGAGAACCTGACCGTGGGCGCCACCAGCTTCTACATGGACCCGACCCACCTGCATCCGCTGCCGCCAAGCCTGCTCTCCTTCGCGACCGAGCATGCCGGTTTCGCGCGCAGCAAGGTGGTGCGCCTGCAGGAGGAAGCGCGCCTGCACGACGCGGCAACCCCGCTGGCCCTGATCACCGTGCTGGAAGGCGTGAGCCCGGACTACGCCGTGGTAGCGCAGAAAAACGGTGCGGCCGGCCAGCTGACGCCGTTCGACGCCGCCTTCGACGCCGGCTACGGCATCGCACTGGGCCCGCTGGCGCAGCGCTATGAGGAGCAGCGCGCCGCCCAGCACGCCCAACTGCACCTGCTGGTACAAAGCCTGCAGCAGCAGAACAGCGCGTCCAACGAGACACTGGGCCGGCTGCAAGCGGCCCTGGCGGCGCAGGAGCACCGCACCGGCCAGCTGGAGCAGCGCATCCAGGGCGCCGAATCGCACGCGGCGGAAATGGGCCAGCGCGTGGTCGACCTGCTCAACAGCCGCTCCTGGCGCATCACCGAGCCGCTGCGCCGCGCCGGCGATATCGCGCGCCGCCTGCGCGCCGCCCAGCGCGAAGGCCGCATGCAGCAAGCCGTTAAAAACCGCGCACGGCGCGCGCTGCACCGCACCGGCGGCTACGTGCTGGGCAACCGGCGCCTGAAGGCCGTCGCGCTGCACGTACTGCGCTACATGCCGGGCCTGCGCGCCCGCCTGTTCAACCTCATGCTCACGCATGACGCCGCGCCGTCCCAGCCGCTGCTGGCCGACGGCGGCAACGGCCTGTCTCCGCGCGCCGCCCGCGTGCTGCGCGAACTGCAAGCGCTACAAGCTAGGAAACAATAAGATGCGCATCGTCATCGACCTGCAAGGTACCCAATCGGAAAGCCGCTTCCGCGGCATCGGCCGTTATTCGCTGGCACTGGCGCTGGGCGTGGCCCGCAACGCCGGCGAGCATGAAATCTGGCTGGTGATGAACGGCGCCCTGCCGGCCGCCATCGAGGAACTGCGCGCGCGCTTCGCCGGCCTGGTGCCGGCCGAGCGCATCCGCGTATTCGACATCCCGACCCATTGCGCCGAACGCTTCGAGGCCAACAGCCCGCGCGCGCGCGCCGGCGAACTGCTGCGCGAGCATTTCATCGAGCAGCTGCAGCCGGACGCGGTGCTGGTGACCAGCCTGTTCGAAGGCTATGTCGACGACAGCGTGGTGTCGGTGGGCCAATTGGCCGGCGCCGAACACACCGCCGTGGTGCTGTACGACCTGATCCCGTTCCTGAACCCGGCCGCCTACCTGGGGCACCCGACCCAGCGCGCCTACTACGAGCGCAAGATCGCCTCGCTGCGCCGCGCCGGCCTGCTGCTGGCCATTTCCGACTACTCGCGCCAGGAAGCCATCGACGCCCTGGGCCTGGATCCGGAACGCGTGGTGGCCATCTCCACCGCCGTGGACGACACCTTCCAGCCCGGCGCGCCCGACGCCGGGCAGCTGGCGGCGCTGCGCGCGCGCTTCGGCATCCAGCGCGAAGTGCTGATGTACGCGCCGGGCGGCTTTGACACGCGCAAGAATATCGACGGCCTGATCACCGCCTTCGGCCTGCTGCCGACGCCGCTGCGCGCGCGCTACCAGCTGCTGATCGCCAGCAAAATGTCGGACAGCGAAGGCGCTGCCATGCGCGCCCATGCGCGCTCCTGCGGCCTGGCCGAGCAGGATGTGATCTTCACCGGCTATGTCAGCGACGACGAGCTGGTCACGCTGTACCGCAGTGCCGCCCTGTTCATCTTCCCTTCCAAGCACGAGGGTTTCGGCCTGCCGGCGCTGGAGGCGATGGCCTGCGGCGCGGTGGTGATCGGCTCGGACGCCACCAGCGTGCCGGAGGTGATCGGCACGCCGGACGCCCTGTTCGACCCGCTGCAGCCGGCCGCCATCGCGGCCAAGATGGCGCAGGTGCTGGAAGACCCGCAGCTGCAGCAGCGCCTGCGCGCGCATGGCCGCGTGCAGCGCGAGAAATTCAGCTGGGACCATTCGGCGCGCAAAGCCATCGCCGGCCTGGAAGCGCAGCATGCGCGCAGGCTGGCCGCACAGGCCGCGCAGGAAGCGCAGCTGCTGCCGCCGGCCGGCGCGCGCAAGCCGCGCATGGCCTTCGTTTCGCCCATGCTGCCGGAGCGCACCGGCGTGGCCGACTACTCGACGCGCCTGCTGCCGGCCCTGCTGCCTTGGTACGAAATTGAGATCGTGGTGCAGCAGCCCTCCGTCAGCCTGCCGCCGGAGCTGGCGCACCTGCCGGTGCGCGACAGCGCCTGGCTGCGCGCCCATGCCGACGCCCTGGACCATATCGTCTACCAGTTCGGCAACAGCCCCTTCCACAGCTTCATGCTGGAGCTGCTGGCCGACCATCCGGGCGTGGTGGTGCTGCACGACTTCTACCTGAGCGGCATGATCTCGTACGAGCAGATGACCAACCGCATGCCGGACGTGTGGACGCGCGCCCTGCTGCATTCGCACGGCTACGCGGCGGTGCGCGACAGCGTGGGGCCGGACGGCTATGAAACCGGGCGCCGCCTCTATCCGTCCAACCTGGAAGTGCTGCGCAACGCCTCGCACGTGATCGTGCACTCGGACTATGCGCGCAGCCTGGCGCGGCAGTGGTACGGGCCGCAGGCGGGCCGCGACTGGAGCTACGCCCAGCTGCCGCGCGCCGTGCCGGCCGTGCACGACCGCGCCGCCGCGCGCAAGGCGCTTGGCATCGGGCCGGACGAATTCGTGGTGGCCAACTTCGGCTTCGTGGCGCCGACCAAGCGTTGCCAGGAGCTGCTGGAAGGCTGGATCGCCTCCACCCTGCACGGCGACCGCCAGTGCCGCCTGGTGTTCGTGGGCGAGAACCACGGCGGCGACTACGGCGCGCGCCTGACGGCCACCATCAAGGCTTCGGGCAGCGACCGCATCAAGATCACCGGCTGGACCTCGGACGAGGACTACCTTCTCTACCTGCAGGCGGCCGACGTCGGCGTGCAGCTGCGCGCCGAGTCGCGCGGCGAAACCTCGGGCACGGTGCTGGACTGCATGATCTACCGCCTGCCGACCGTGATCAACGCCAACGGCTCGATGGCCGAATTCCCGCACGACGCGGTGTGGATGCTGCCGGACAGCTTCAGCCACGCGGAGCTGGTGCAGGCACTCGACACCCTGCGCCACGACCCGGCACGGCGCGCCGCGCTGGGCGCCGCCGCCTTCGCGCTGATGGGCACGCGCAACAGCCCGGAACGCTGCGGCTGGTATTACAAGCAGGCGCTGGAGCGCGAGCTAGCGGCCCGCCCGGGCAGCCGCCGCGCGCTGCTGCAAGCCTTGCTGCAAGTGCCGGGCCTGGAACTGGGCCAGGCGCAGCTGGAACAGCTGGCGCGCTGCACGGCGCGCGCGCCCGATCCGCTGCAGCAGCGCCAGTTGCTGGTGGACGTGACCAATATCGCGCGCCACGACCTGCGCACCGGCATCGAACGCGTGGTGCGCCAGCAGTTGATCGAACTGTTGCAGCTGCCGCACGACAGCGGCTGGCGCGTGGAGGCGGTCTACCTGAGCGAGGACGGCGAGCCGCATTTCCGCTACGCGCGCCGCTATGTGTCCGAGCTGCTCGGCATCAGCCACGTGCTGCAAGGCGAAGACCCGCTGCTCGACCTGCAGGCCGGCGATGCCTACTACTGCGCCGACCTGGCGCCGCGCGCCACCGCCACGGCGGCACGTGCCGGCATCTTTGCCGGCTGGCGCGCGCGCGGCCTGTCGATCAATTTCCTGATCCACGACCTGCTGCCGGTGTTGCGTCCCGAATTCTTCCCGCCGCGCGCGGACGAGAACCACGCGGCCTGGCTGCGCTGCCTGGCCGCCGAAGCCGACCGCCTGATCTGCATTTCGCAGGCGGTGGCCGATGAACTGGCGGGCTGGCTGGCCTCGGAACAAGTGCCGTGCCGTCCCGGCCAGCAGTTGCAGGTGCTGCACCACGGCGCCGACCTGGGCACGCCGCCAGCAGCGCAGCAGGACAGCGAACTGCTGCGCCAGATCGCGGCCCGCCCCAGCTTCCTGATGGTGGGCACGATCGAGCCGCGCAAAGGCCACCTGCAGGCGCTGGACGCGTTCGAGCAGCTGTGGGCCGAGGGCGTGGAGGCCAACCTCGTCATCGTCGGCAACGAGGGCTGGAAGCCGCTGCAGGAACACGAGCGCCGCACCATCCCGCAAATCATGGCACGCCTGCAGGACCACCCGGAACTGGGCCGGCGCCTGCTGCGCCCGAGCGGCGTGGACGACGCCACCTTGCAGCAGATCTACCTGGCCAGCGCCTGCCTATTGGCGCCGAGCGAAGGCGAAGGCTTCGGCCTGCCGCTGATCGAAGCGGCCAGCTACGGCTTGCCAGTGATGGTGCGCGATATCCCGGTATTCCGCGAAGTGGCACAGCAGCACGCCGCCTACTTCAGCGGCATGCAGGGCGCGGATCTGGCGCAAGCGGTGCGCGGCTGGCTGGCGCAGCACGCGCAAGGCACGCAGCCCGCTTCCAGCGGCATGCCGTGGCAGACCTGGCGCGATAACGCGCAGGGCCTGCTGGCGCTGCTGCAGGCCGCGCCGCAGGGCCAGGCGCAGGCATGAGCGCTGACGGACAACGCCGGGCTGCGCCGGCGCCGGCCGATGCCGCGGCGGCGCCGGCCGCGCGGCCACGCCTGCGCCTGCGCCGCCTCTGGCGCAAGACTGCGCAGCTGGCCACCGTCGGCACGGTGCTCGGCCTGAGCACCCTGCCCCTGGCCTACACGGTGCTCGGGCAAGCGCCCGGCGTACCACTGGAAGAGCTGCGCCCGCTGGCGCCGCTGCCCACCCGCTGGGAAGGCCCATGGCACGCGATCGACCATAACTACGCCGCCTTCGAGCGCTGGTTCTCCGACAACGCTGGCCTGCGCACCATCATGGTCCGCAGCAAGAACGAACTCGATTACCAGTTGTTCGGCTCCTCGCGCCGCGTCTATTACGGCAGCGAGGGCGAGCTGTTCAACCGCAGCCAGACCGACATCGAGCTGCCGCACACCGAAGAAAAGATGGCCGACCCGCAGCGCCGCGCCGCCATGCTGGCCGCGCTGGACGCCTATGCGAAAAAGCTGCAGGAGCAAGGCGTCACGCTGGTACTGCTGGCGCCCATCAGCAAGCACTACACCACCGGCGAGCGCCTGCCCTATTTCGCGCCGCGCCTGCCGGCGCAATCGAACTTCATGGCCTTCTACGACGGCTTGCGACGCACGCCCTCGCTCAACTTCATCGACGTGGACGCGATCCAGCGCAGCGCGCCGGCCGGCTCGCCGCCGCCCTACCTGCGCCAGGACTTCCACTGGACCGACGTTACCGCCATGGACGTTGCCGCCGCCGTCACCAACCGCATCGCCGAGCTGGAAGGCTCGCCGCTGCGCTGGCGCCACGCGCGCGAATACCGCTACGTGCCGTTCCAGGGCGTGGAAGCGCGCTTCGCCGGCCGCCTGAACACCGAAGAACGCGTGCTGGAGCCGGAGCTGGTGCAAAGCTGGACCACCCGCCACACGCGCCACTTGCGCGACGCCCAGGCCAGCGGCCTGGAATTTGAAACCGGCACGCTGGACGACCCGGCGCTGCTGCCGTCCACCTGCCTGTGGGGCAACAGCTTCAGCGACGGCATGCTGCGCGCCGGCATGCCGGAACACTACCGCTACTTCCGCAAGATCAGCCGCCACCTGACCCTGCCCGCGCTGCCAGCGCTGGCGCGCGGCCATTGCAAATACCTGGTGGCGCAGGCGCTCGACATCCAGGCCGGCGTCTGGCAGATGCGCTGATCCCCAACGATTCGGATTTCCCGGCATGGTCTTTTCCTCTCCCGCCTTCCTGTTCCTGTTCCTGCCAGCCTTTTTTGCGCTGTACTGCCTGCTGCCGCGCGCCCTGCGCAACGGCTTCGTGCTGCTGGCCAGCATCGGCTTCTACGTGCTGGGCGCCGGCGCCCTGACCGTGGTGGCGCTGGCCATGCTGCTGGCGAACTGGGGCCTGGCCTTCATCCTCGGCAACTGGCGCACGACGGCCCCGGCCCGCGCACGCGTCCTGCTTGGCCTGGCCATCGCCGCCAACCTGCTGCCGCTGGTGTTCTACAAATACCTGGGCTTCCTGGCGCAAGTGACGGGCGACCTGCTGCACCTGGACCTGGCCGGCACGGTGGCGCGGCTCGGCATCGTGCTGCCGCTGGGGATCTCGTTCTACGTGTTCCACTTCCTGTCCTACCTGCTGGACGTGCACGCCGGGCGCATCGTGCCGGAACGCCGCCTGCACAAATTCGCCATCTACATCTTCCTGTTTCCGCACCTGATCGCCGGGCCGGTGGTGCGCTACGCCGAAGTGCGCGAGCAGCTGGAGCTGCGCCACCGCAAGCTGCTGCAAAGCGATATGTTCTGGGGCGTGGTGATCTTCGTGCTCGGCCTGGCCAAGAAGGTGCTGGTGGCCGACCCGCTGGGCGCCGTCTCCGACCAGCTGCACGCGCCCGGCGTGCCGCTCACCACCTACGCTGCCTGGCTGGGCGCCATCTGCTACTCGTTCCAGATCTACTTCGATTTTTCCGGCTACACCGACATGGCGATCGGCATGGCGCGCATGATGGGCTTCCGCTTCCCGCGCAACTTCAACCGCCCGTACGCCGCCGACTCCATCACCGAGTTCTGGCAGCGCTGGCATATGACCTTGTCGCGCTTCTTCCGCGACTACCTGTACATCCCGCTGGGCGGCAACCGCGGTTCGGCGCTACGCACCTACCGCAACCTGGTGGTAGTGTTCGTGCTGTGCGCGCTGTGGCACGGCGCCGCCTACACCTTCCTGGCCTGGGGCATCGGCCACGGCCTGCTGCTGGTGGCCGAGCGCGCCGGCTGGCTGAAGATGTCCAGCTGGCGCCTGGGCAGCCTGCCGCTGTTCCTGGTGGCCACCCTGCTGTGGGTGCCATTCCGCGCCAGCAGCATGGACGAGGCCAACCGCTTCTGGCGCGCCATGGCCGGCCTGGGCGAAGCGCCCCTGTGGCAGCAGGCCAACGCCGCCCTGACCGAGCCGAAAGTGCTGTTCCTGCTGCTGGTGGCCGGCGCCATGTGCCTGCTGGGCGATAATGCCTTCGACCGCCTGCGCTGGCGCGTGCTGCGCCGCCCGCTCTGGCTGGGCAGCGCAAGCGCCGGCCTGTACGTGTTAGCCTGCCTGTCGGTAGTCGAACGCGGCTTTAATCCCTTTATCTATTTCCAGTTCTAAGTATGAACCAGCCGAACCAACTGACCATCCCAGCCGCACCGCGTGTGGCGGTGGTGCTGCCGTGCTATAAGGTCACGCGCCATATCCTGGGCGTGATCGCCTCCATCGGACCGGAGGTCAGTGCCATCTTCGCGGTGGACGACTGCTGCCCGGACGGCTCGGGCAAGCTGGTGCAGGCGCAATGCCAGGACCCGCGCGTGACGGTGGTGTTCCACAGCGAGAACCAGGGCGTGGGCGGGGCCGTGATGAGCGGCTACCGCGCCGCCATCGAGGCCGGCTGCGACATCATCGTCAAGGTGGACGGGGACGGCCAGATGGACCCGGCCCTGCTGCCCGACTTCATCGCGCCCATCGTGTCCGGCGAAGCCGACTACACCAAGGGCAACCGCTTCTTCGACCTGGAGCAGATCGGCCAGATGCCGCCCATGCGCCTGTTCGGCAACGCCATGCTGTCGCTGCTGACCAAGCTGTCGTCCGGCTACTGGAACCTGTTCGACCCGACCAACGGCTACACCGCGATCCACGCCGACGCCGCGCGCCACCTGCCCTTCCACAAGATCAGCAAGCGCTATTTCTTCGAGACCGACATGCTGTTCCGCCTGAACACCCTGCACGCGGTGGTGGTGGACGTGCCGATGGACGCCAGCTATGGCGACGAAGTGAGCAACCTGAAGATCTCGAAAATCGTCACCGAATTCGCCTTCAAGCACCTGCGCAACTTCGGCAAGCGCGTGTTCTACAACTACTACCTGCGCAATATGTCGCTGGCCTCGATCCAGGCGCCACTCGGCTTGCTGCTCTTCCTGTTCGGCAGCATCTACGGCGGCTGGCACTGGTACCACTCGGCCAGCATGGGCCAGGCCACCCCGGCCGGCACCGTCATGCTGTCGGCCCTGCCGATCCTGATGGGCATGCAGCTGCTGCTGGCCTTCCTGGCGCAGGACATCGCCTCGGTGCCGCGCCGCCCGATCCACAAGAACCAGCGCGCGCGCCGCCGCGAGGTGCGCCATGCGTGAGCTGATGCAACGCCAGCGCCAGCTGGCCACCTACCTGGCAGGCGGCGTGCTGAGCGCCGCCATTGACATCGGCCTGATGCAAGGCGCGCTGTGGATGGACGTGCCCTTGGTGGCTGCCGTCTCGGCCGGCTTCCTGGCCGGCCTGCTGTTCAACTTCCTGTTCCACGCCCACATCACCTTCCAGCAAACCCCGAGCGGCGCCGCGCTGGCGCGCTACCTGACGGTAGTGGCCTTTAACTACCTGCTCACGCTGGCCTGCGTCGCGCTATCGGTGCAGCTGGCCGGCATGGCCCTGCCGGGCAAGCTGGTCTCGCTGGTGCTGGTGGCCGGCATCGGCTTCACCCTGGGCAAACGATGGGTGTTCAATTGAAGCGCCTGCACGCGGCCCTGCCGCGCCTCTCCCTGCCCCGCTTCTCGCTGACCGCCAGCGCCTGGAGCGTATTGGCCCTGGCCCTGGTGTACATGGTGCTGCGCAACGGTGGCGTCTATCCCAACATCATGGGCGACGAATGGACCTATAGCAGCGCCGCGCGCCTGGAGTCCCTGCGCGACGCCATCATCCCCAACTACCTGTATTACAGCGTGTACGGCCTGACCAGCCAGTGCGGCGCCGGCGCGCTGGATTGCGCGCGCCTGCTCAACGTGCTGTTCTACCTGGGCGCCGCCCCCTTCCTCTACATGCTGGCGCGCCTGGTGGTGCCGCGCTCCGTGGCCTGCGCCGTGGCCCTGCTGGCCGTGCTGCGCCCCGCCAACGCCTATACCGCCTTCTACATGCCCGAAGCCATGTACTACTGCGGCTTCTGGCTGTTCACCTGGTGCTGCTTCCGCTTCCAGCAACGGCCCGACTGGCGCCGCCTGCTGGCCAGCGCCACGGTGCTGGCCCTGCTGGCACTGGTCAAAGTGCACGCGCTGTTCCTGCTGCCGCCGTGGATGGTGTTTATCGCCTACGTGGCGTGGGATGGCGCGCGCAGCGCCGGCGTGCCGGCAGCCGGCCGCGCGCGCCACTGGCTGGCGCAAGCGGCCCTGTGGCTGGCCGGCGCCCTGGCGCTGGCGGCCTGCGTGCGCTTTGCCCTGGGCTACCTGTTCGGCGGCAAAACCGGCCTGCACCTGCTGGGCGTCATGTACAGCAACCAGGCCGGCATCCCGCGCACCCTGCTCGACATGCTGCCCGACATCATCCTCAGCCTGAAAGGCCACCTGGCCGGCCTGCTGTTGATGTTCGCCCTGCCGCTTGCCATCGTGCCGCTGACGCTCAGCCGCGCGCTGCGCGGGCCGGAACACGCCGCCTTGCGCGCCATGGCGGTGTACACCGTGCTGTCCTTCGGCGCCCTGCTGGCGGTGACCACGGTGTTCTCCGCCAAGGTGGCCGGCCCCGGCGTCGCGATCGAGAGCATTGCGCGCCTGCACATGCGCTATTACGACTTCCTGGTGCCGCTGCTGTTCCTGCTGGTGGCAGCGCACGCGGCAGCCTGGCGCCACGAGCCGGGCCGCGTCGCGCGCCTGCTGTGCGCCCTGCCAGCCGGCGCCGCCGCCCTGTGGGCCCTGCTGCGCTGTCTGCCCACGTTCACGCCCAACCACATCGACAGCCCCGAACTGTTCGGCATGCTGCTGAACCCACTGCATGGCCAGCTGCTGACGGCACTGGGACTGGCCTGCCTGGCCGTGTGGGTGGTACGCCGCCGCACCGGCGCGCGCCTGTTCATCTTCGCCTACCTGCCGCTGTTCGCCATCCTCTCCGGCAGCGCCGTCAACACCGAAGTGCGCAAGCAACAGCACGCCGACCTGTTTATCCGCGCCGGCATGTTCGCGCGCGACTACCTGCACCGCGAGGAAACCAATCGCCTGACCCTGATCGGCAAGAGCGCGGGCGAATTGTTCAAAACCCGCTTCATGATCGACAACCCCGCCGTCAAGCTGCTGGTACTGCCGCCCGACAGCGAACTGCCGCTGGCGGAGCTGGGCAAGCCAGGCGACTTCGTCATGCTGATTGGCCGCTACCGCGCGCCGCAAGGGCTGGAAGTGCTGCTCAAGCGGCGCGATTTTGACATGCTGCGCATCCCCGACCCGGAGCAGGATGGACGCGTGCAATTCGGCCGCCCCGAATACGAATGGGGCCTGGCCCACACGCAGGGCCTATCCGGCCATGAGCCGTGGGGCCGCTGGTCCGAAGGCAAGGAAGTGACGCTGGAGTTCCAGGAACTGCCATCCGGGCCATTCACCCTGCAGCTCGACGCCGCCGCCTTCGGCCCGAATGTCGGCAAAGCCTTCACCGTGCGCCTGGGTGAACAGGAACGCCAGCTCGTGCTGCCCGCCGAGCACGCTGTGCTGGAACTGAAGTTCGACGCCGCCGGCGCCGCCCGCAAGCTGGTGATCAGCGTGCCACAGCCATCCTCCCCGCGCGAACAAGGCATGGGCGAGGACGGCCGCATGCTCGGCATCGCCCTGTACAGCATGCACGTGCTGCCGGCCAAGCCCTGAGCCGCCATGCTGTCCACATTGCGCGCGCTCGCCGACCGCTACCGCCAGGTAGTGGCCTTTATCTTTGTCGGGGGGATTGCCACGGTGCTGCACTCGGGCACCGTGGTGGTACTGGTGGAAGCCGCGCTCACCACGCCGGTGCCCGCGCATATCGCCGGCTTCTTCCTGGCGAATGTGTTTTCCTATTTCGCCAACAGCAAGCTGACGTTCAAGCAGTCGCCAAGCTGGCAGCGCTACCGCAAATTCCTCGCGGTCTCGCTAGTGAGCCTGGGGCTCACCATCAGCCTGTCCGCCCTGGCCGAAGCCATGGGCTGGCATTACCTGGTGGGACTGGCGATGGTGCTGGCCTCCGGCCCCGCACTCAGCTTCGTCCTGCACAAGACGGTTACTTTCCGTCGCCCGCCGCCGCTGGCGTAATGAACTCCAGCGCGCACAGCGTGTAATCGTTCGGGCTGGTGCCGATCATCGCCGCATACCGGCGGCAGCTGCCCGGCACCGCCTGCAAACCATAGGGCTGCAAACGCGGCTGCGCGGCCGCCAGGTCCGGCACCGGGCCCGGCCCCATCATCAGGTAGCGCTGCGGACGCGCACGCAGCGTCTGCAAGGCGCGCTCCACATAGCCCGGCGATTCCGGGAAACCGTTGGACAGCGACAGGAACACCACTTCTTTCGGGAAGAACGGCACCAGCCAGCCCTGCGGCGGATCAGACTTGATCGCCACCACCGCCGTTGCAGCCGGTGCATCCAGCTGCGGCAGATCCACCGCGAACGGCTCCCAGGCGCGGCCGGCACGCCCCCAGTCCCCGCACGAGAACAAGGACAAGCCGCCAAGCAGCACGCAAGCCAGCGCAAGGCGACGTCCGCGCTCGCCCGGCACCAGGGCCGTCAGCAAGAGCCAGCACAGCAAAGGCGCCAGCAACTCCTGCGGCACCAGGTAGCGGTAAATGCTGAACAGGTTCAGCCACAACAGGTACGCCACGCCGGCAAAGGCCAGCAAGAACGCCGTGCCCCGCTGCGCGGCCAGCGGCCCCGGTTGGCGGCGCAGCAGCGCGCGCAGCGCCAGCGCCAGCACCGCAGCGCCCAGTACATAAATCACAGGCCACAGCAGATGACGGAACGGCAGCTCGCTGATGCGGCGCGGATCCATCATGCAAATGAAAGGCCACAGCACACGCTCCAGCACAGTCTTGGGCAGCCAGCCCGTATCGCCGATGCCGACCGGCGGCGCCAACGCGCTGCCGAAGATATTATTAAATTGCGGGAAGAGCGGATTGCCGAACGCCTGCCACAAGCGCCAATACCAGTGGCCCGCCGCCAGCGCGATCCCCGCCAGCACCGCCCAGCCATACAACCAGGCCGCGCGCACGCGCAGCCACGGCCGGCCCGGCAGCACCAGCAGTGCCAGGCACAGCGCCAGCGCATAGGTCGCATTGGTCAGCTTCAAGCCCGCGCCTATGCCGAGCAACAGGCCCGCGCCCAGCAGATTGCGCCCGGGCGGCACACGCCACACCGCGCGCGCCCGATCCTGCGCCCCGCGCACCACCAGCAGCAAGCCGCCCAGTACGAACAGCGCCGAAGTATTGTCGCCCATGGTGCTGCCGAACTGCGACAGGAACGCCGGGCCAAGGCAACCCAGCGCCGCCAACAGCAGCGACAGGCCCCACGCCGGCGCACCGTTACGGCGCGGCAGCAGCGCCACGGCCAAGCAGGCCAGCAGCACGAAGTTCAAGCCCTGCAGCAGGCCCATCGCCAGGCTGGTGAGCGGCGCCGGCAAGTGCATCACCAGGCCGTAATACAGCAGGTCCATGGTCGGGTTGAAATAACCCTGCCACTGGCCCGCGCCCAGGTCCAGGCCCACCTTTCCGTTCAAGAGCGAGAAAGGGCCGTACAAATGGTAATTGTGCAGGTCCCAGTTATTGTCCTGGCCCATGCGGATCGAAAAAAAGCCCGCAACCAGCACGCCCAAAAGCAAGGCACGGCGCCAGCCTGCGCGATCCAACCTTCGCAGCGCGATCATCGCTTAACGGCGCGGGGCCGGCACGGCCAGGTAAGCAAAGCGCTTCTGCTCAATGCGGCCCTTGGTCACCGTATCCAGGATCAAACCGCAGGACAGCAGCACCACGCCCAGCAGCACCAGGCCGGTGCACAGCACGGCGGTCGGCAAGCGCGGCACCAGGCCCGTCTCCAGGAAGGTCGACAGCAAAGGCACCGCCAGCACCAGCGCCGCCACCAGGCTCGCCAGCGCGCCGGCGCCGAAGAACTGCAAGGGACGCTCGTTCTTGTACAACTTAATGATCATCCACAGGATGCGAATGCCATCGCGATAGGTATTCAGCTTGCTGAACGAACCCTCGGGACGCGACTTGTACACGGTAGGCACCTCCGCCACCGGCATGCGCAGCTCCAGCGCATGCACGGTCAGCTCGGTTTCCGTCTCAAATCCCGCCGCGTGCGCCGCGAAAGACTTGGCGTAACGGCGCGAGAAAACGCGATAACCGGACAGCATATCGGTAAAGGTATTGCCGAATACGGTCGCCACGCAGCCCGTCAGCAGGCGGTTGCCGAAACGGTGGCCGAAGCGATACGCCTCGCGCTCCTCCGTCACGCGCGTACCCACCACCATATCCAGGCCCTCATCCAGCAGCTTCGCCGCCAGTTGCGGCGCCACGCTCGCATCGTAGGTGTCATCGCCGTCGACCATGATGTAGATATCGGCATCGATATCGGCAAACATGCGGCGGATCACATTGCCCTTGCCCTGATGGTTCACACGGCGCACGATAGCGCCGGCCTGCAGCGCCACTTCGACCGTGCGGTCCTTGGAGTTGTTATCAAAGACGTAGACCTTAGCCTGCGGCAGGCAAGCGTTAAAGTCACGGACGATATTAGCGACGGTCAGTTCTTCGTTATAGCAAGGAAGCAGGATCGCGATGGTTTGGTCGGCAAGCTGGGACACAGAATATGAAAGGCAAGTTAGCAAATGGGCAGGATTCTACCATCAGCGCTTGCTGAAAATGCAGACCATGATATCGCTCGGGAAAAGGCGCGCCAGCGGCAGCACGCCGGCGCGTATCAGGACATACTGCAGCGCCGCCGACACGCGATTGACCTGGCCCACCATGGTCAAGCGCTGCCACAGGCCATCCGCGCTGACCACCTGCAGCTCGCTCTGGTGGCGCAAGGAAAAGCCCTCGCCCTGCACCAGCTGCGCCAGGTTATCCGGCGTGAAGTAATGCACATGCGGCGAAGGCATGCCGACCTGCCACAGGCGGTCGAAAGGACCGCGCAGGCCAAGGCGCGCCATCAGTTTCGAGAGACGATAGAACAGGCCCTGGCTGCTGGGGAGGTTCAGCACCAGGGTGCCGCCCGGCGGCAAACGCGCATGGCAATCGCGCAGCGCAGCGCGGATGTCGGGGATATGCTCGATGACATCGTTAAAGACGATGACATCAAAACGCTCCCCCGCGTCCAGCACCTGCGGGAAAAAGCCCACGCGCACGGGCAGGCCGCGCGCCAAGCTATGCTGCGCCACGCCTTCATCGGGCTCGATGCCGCAGGCCTCGAACTGCTCCGCCGCCGCCTCCAGGAACCAGCCGTGGGCGCTGCCGACATCCAGCAACATACGCGCCCCGGGCGCCGCATGCTCGCGCGCCAGGGCGACGATCTTGCGGAAGTTCTGCTGCCGCAGCGCCCGCAGCGCCAGCTCGCGCGCATTCTCATCGACCACGTCGTGGACGGCCGCATCATTGATGGCGATGGCCAGCGACGCGCTCTCATAAGCGCAACGGCGGCAAGTACGATGCCAGGCCGACAGCCCAGCGCTGAGAGGAAAGTTGCATACTGTACAAGTCATCGACCGACAATAGCATAGTTCAGTAATTAAAAGCTCACAAATAGTCACAGCAAAAACCGGTACAAACCGGTTCCAGGTCTGTCATTCGGACAGCTAGACCAGTTCTTTGATCTACCTCAATACGCAAAATGAGTCTTTTTTCGGTATTGAAATAGATCAAACATTGTGCGTGCGTGTCCGAATGACAGACCTGGCACCGGTTTTTGGTTTTCGATTCCAGAAAGAAAAAAAGCCCGCTGGGGGCGGGCGTTGGGCTTCTGGCTGGGGGCTTAGCCCTTCGGCAGGCCGCCGAGCAGGGCGGCGATTTTCTGCTTGGGCTTGGCCGGAGTGGCGGCGCTGGCGGTGGCCGGGGTGGCGTTGCTGCGGGTCGGTTCGTAGGGCTTGAGGAACCATGGGTCGACTTTTTCGCGGCGCGGGCCGGCGCTGCCGGACGGGCGGGCGCTGCTGCGCTCGAAGGCTGGGCGCTCGCCGGCGCTGCGGTCGGCGGCGGTGCGGTCGCGGCGGCGTTCGCCGTGCCGTTCGTCGCTGCGGAAGCCGCCGGGGACGAAGCCTTCCAGGGTGCCGCGCGGGACGGTCTGCTTGATCAGCTTTTCAATGTCGGCCAGCAGGCGTTCGTCTTTGTCGGAGTAGATCGAGATCGCGTCGCCGGAGGCGCCGGCACGGCCGGTGCGGCCAATGCGGTGCACGTAGTCTTCGGCGTTGTATGGCAGGTCGAAGTTGATCACGCAGGGCAGGTCGGAAATGTCCAGCCCGCGCGCGGCGACGTCGGTGGCGACCAGCACGTCGATCTCGCCTTTCTTGAACGAGTCCAGCGCTTGCATGCGTTCCTGCTGGGTCTTGTCGCCGTGGATGGCGGCGGCTTTCATGCCTTCCGTCACCAGGCCGCGCGCCAGACGGGAGGCGCCGATCTTGGTGTTGGAGAACACGATCACCTGCTTCATCTCGCGCTGGCGCAAAATATGGGCGACGGCGTCGCGCTTGTGGTCTTCGTTGACCTTGTACACCACCTGGCTCACTTTTTCGGCGGTGGCGTTGGAGCGCGCCACTTCAATCGTGATCGGGTCGGTCAGGAAGCTGGAGGCCAGCTTCTTGATCTCGGGCGAGAAGGTGGCCGAGAACATCAGGTTCTGGCGCTTCTTCGGCAGCAGATTGATGATGCGCTGCAGGTCGGGCAGGAAGCCCATGTCGAGCATGCGGTCGGCTTCGTCCATGACCAGCATCTGCACCTGGCCCAGCGAAATATTCTTTTGCTCGACGTGGTCGAGCAGGCGGCCCGGGGTGGCGATGACAATCTCCACGCCGCTGCGCAGGGCGGCGGTCTGGGGCTTCATGTCCATGCCGCCGAACACGACGGTCGAGCGCAGCGGGGTGTGCTTGCAGTAGGCGGCCACGTTCTCGGCCACCTGCACCGCCAGTTCGCGGGTCGGCGCCAGCACCAGGGCGCGCACCGGGTGGCGCGCCGGGCTCATCGACGCGCTCGCGTGCGCCAGCAGCAGCTGGATGATCGGCAGCGAGAAACTGGCCGTCTTGCCGGTGCCGGTCTGGGCGGCGCCCATCACGTCGCGGCCCTGCAGCAGGATCGGGATCGCCTTCGCCTGGATCGGCGTTGGGTGCACATAACCCTGGTCAGTCAGGGCGCGCAGGATTTCCGGCGCCAGGCCGAAATCGGCGAAACGTACTTGCTCAGGTGTGTTCTCAATGTCAGACATACAATTCTTTATTTAACGGCGCAGCCAACCTCGCATGATACCCGATATCGGCTGGAAAGCGCTTGGAATGGGGTTTGGCGGGAATAAATTATTGCCGAGCTGGAAGCTATAATGTAACTAAATGAATGCTACCAACGCCCGCGGCTGGCACTTAGGCCGCATTCTTTGCGCGCTGCTCCTGCTGGCAGCCGGCCTGCTGGCGGCCGCGCCCGCCCCTGCGGCCGGCGAGGCGGCCCCGCCTTCCCTGCGCTTCCGCAAGCTCGGCCCGCTCGGCAATGAAGAACCCTCCATGTTGTCGCTGTTACAAGACCGGCGCGGCTTTATGTGGATCGGCACCCAGTCCAACGGGCTGTATCGCTACGATGGCTACCGGGCCGCCAAGTACCGCAGCAAGGCGGGCGAGCCGCGCAGCCTGCCGCACGACCGGGTGGCGGCGCTGTATGAAGATAGCCAGGGCCGCCTGTGGGCCGGCACGCAGGATGGGCTGGCGCGCTTCAATCCGGACAGCAACGATTTCACCACCTTCGTGCCGCCCAAGGCGCCGCACAACGGGCGCATCATCAAGGCCATTGTGTCCGACGGCAAAAGCGGCATGTGGCTGGCGACCTGGGGCGGCCTGCAGCATTTCGAGCCGGCCAGCGGCAAATTCACCCTGCACGTGCACGACCCGGCGCGCCCGGCCAGCCTGGCGGGCAACGACCTGAACGCGCTGGCGGTCGATGCCAAAGGCGGCGTGTGGGCGGCCACCTGGCCGGGCGGGCTGGATTACCTGGCGCCGGGCGCGCAGGACTTCGAGCACCGCCGGGTGGACAAGGGCAGCGACCCGAACGCGCGCGCGAATATCGTGCGCGCCCTGCACCTGGACCGCCAGGGCATGCTGTGGATCGGCACCGAGAGCGGGGTGCTGCGCTGGGATAGCAGCACGCCCTGGGACAGCCGCCAGCAGATGCCGGCGCCGGACAGCCGCGTCACCAGCTTCTACCGCGACAGCGAGAACACGCTGTGGGCCACCACCTTGTCGGCCGGCCTGCTGCGCTGGAACGCGGCCGCCGCGCGTTTCGACCGCTACAGCCACAATAGCGACGATCCGCATTCGCTGCCGGGCGACAACCTGCGCGCCATGGTGCAGGACCGCGGCGGCATGCTGTGGCTGGCCTCGTACACCGACGGCATCGCTCTGGTCAACCTGAGCAGCGCCGGCTTCACGCGCCACCTGCCCTACCGCCTGGACGGCAGCCAGGGCCGCGTCAACAACGCGCTGCTGAGCCTGGCACGGGGGCCGCACGGCACGCTGTGGGTGGGCGGCAGCCTGGGCATCGGCCAGTTCGACCCGGCGCGCGGCGCCGTACTGCGCCAGTACCAGGCCGACGGCCGGCCCGGCGCGCTCAGCAACAACATCATCTACAGCCTGTGGCAGGAGGACGGCGGGCCGCTCTGGGTCGGCACGGCCAACGGCCTGAACCGGCTGGACCCGGCCAGCGGCAAGTTCCGCCACATCCGCTTCGGCAACACGGCCAGCGATTTCATCAACTCCATTGCGCCCGGCAGGGGTGGCGTGCTGTGGCTCGGCACCGGCAATAGCGTGGTGCGCTACGACAAGCTGCGCCAGCGCTCCACCCTGTTCTTGCACGACCCGCACGATGCCCACAGCCGCAGCGTGGGCGGCACCAGCGTGGTGCTGGAGGACCGCAAGGGCCGGGTGTGGATGGGCTCGGAATTCAACGGCGGCGGGCTCGACCTGCTGGACCCGGCCAGCGGCAAGTTCCGCCACTTCCGCGCCGGCGGTCCCGAGGGCATGCTCGACGATAACGTCAGCGCCCTGCATGAGGACGCCAGCGGCGTGCTGTGGGTGGGCAGCGCGCGCGGCCTGATGCAGCTGGAAGAGCTGGCCGACGGCAGCCTGCGCCTGCGCTCGCACGCCGCCGCCGTGCAGCACCAGAAGACGCTCGCGATCCAGAGCGACGCCCGAGGCAAGGTCTGGGTCAGCACCCTGGCCGGCCTGTTCCGCCTGAATCCGGCCAACGGCTCGGCCCAGCTGTTCACCGTGGCCGACGGCATGACGGACGGCTACACCAGCAATGCCTCGGCCCCCGGCGCGCACGGCCAGCTCTACTTTGGCGGCGTGCACGGCATGACCGGGGTGCAGCCGGAGCAGGTGCGCAGCGCCTCGGTGCCGCCGCAGGTGGCGCTGACCGACATCAAGCTGTTCAACCACTCGCTGAGCGAAGGCCGCTTCCGCGACCAGGCCCGGCTGGAAGGGCCGCTGACCGCGCCCAGCGGCCTGGTGCTGTCCTCGCAAGCGACCGCCTTCACGATTGAATTTGCCGCCCTGCACTTCACCGCGCCGGCGCAGAACCGCTACGCCTACCAGCTGGAAGGCTTCGACCCCGACTGGCAGGAAACCGACGCCGAGCGGCGCGTGGCCACCTACACCAACCTCGATCCGGGCAGCTACGTGTTCCGCGTGCGCGCCGCCAACCACCACGGCATCTGGAGCCCCGACGCCGCCACCTTGCAGGTGACGATCACGCCGCCGTTCTGGCAAACCACCTGGTTCCGCCTGGCCGCCGCCGCCGTGGTGCTGGGCGCGCTGTGGAGCCTGTACCACTGGCGCATCCGCCGCCTGACGCGCCAGCGCGCCGAGCTGGAGCAGCTGGTCACGGCCCGCACCGCCCAGCTGGAAGAATCCAATCGCAAGCTCGAAGCGCTCAGCATGACCGACGGCCTGACCGGCGTCAGCAACCGGCGCGGCTTCGACCTGGCGCTGCAGGCGGAATGGCGGCGCGCGGCGCGCACCGGCCAGCCTCTGGCGCTGTCTATGCTCGATGTCGACTACTTCAAGAAATACAACGACCGCTACGGCCACCTGGCCGGCGACGCCACCCTGCGCGCCGTGGCCGGGCTGATCACCGAGCACGGCCGGCGCAGCTCCGACCTGGTGGCGCGCTACGGCGGCGAAGAGTTCGCCCTGCTGTCGGTCGCCAGCGCCGGCGCCGACGCCATTGGCGTAGCGCAAGTGATCTGCCAGGAACTGGCGCGGCTGCAACTGCCGCACGAGGCCTCGCCCTTCGGCCATGTCACGATTTCGATCGGCGTCGCCGTCCTCATCCCCACCGAGCACAGCCGCCCGGAGCAACTGGTGCGCCTGGCGGACGAAGCCCTGTACCGCGCCAAGCAACGCGGCCGCAACCAGGCCCTGCTGGCCATCGACGAATAATGAACACCGAACAGCCCGACCCCAAGCCCCAGCCACCGGCAGCGCCCGGCCCCGACGACTGCTGCCACAGCGGCTGCACCTGGTGCGTGCTCGACCTCTACTACGACGACCTCGAACGTTACCGCACCGCCCTCGCCGCCTGGGAGGCAAGGCAAAATCGGGGTCAGGTCTGACAATCGGACAAATGGTGCCCAAGGGCACCATTTGTCCGATTGTCAGACCTGACCCCGAACTGCTAGCATCTGGCCATGGAACCGCATTCTCAATCCTGGCTGGGGCAGCTGGGCCCGGGCCTGGTGGCGGGGGCGGCGGATGATGATCCCAGCGGCATCGCGACCTATTCGCAGGCGGGCGCGCAGTTCGGCTTCGGCATGCTGTGGCTGCTGCTCTTCACGTATCCGCTCATGGTGGGCATCCAGGAAACCAGCGCGCGTATCGGGCGCACCAGCGGGCGCGGGCTGGCGGCCAATATCCGCTTGTATTTCCCGCCCTGGCTCTTGTATGGGGTGGTGTCCCTGCTGCTCTTTGCCAACACCCTGAATATCGCGGCGGACCTGGCGGCCATGGGCGATGCCTTGCGCCTGGTGGCGGGCGGCCAGGCGCAGTGGTACGCCCTGGGCTTCGGCGTGCTGTCGCTGCTGCTGCAATTGTTCATCCCCTACCAGCGCTATGCGCACTTGCTGAAGTGGCTGACCCTGGCGCTGCTGGCCTATGCGGCCACGGTGCTGGTGATCGAGGTGCCGTGGCGCGAGGTGGCGCTGCGCACCGTCTCGCCGCAACTGAGCTGGGATAACTTGAACAAGGCTTACCTGACCACCATGGTGGCGGTGTTCGGCACCACCATCAGCCCTTACCTGTTCTTCTGGCAGGCCTCGCAGGAGGTGGAGGAGCTGCGTGCCGACCCGGATGCGGAGCCCTTGAAGCGGGCGCCGCGCCAGGTGCGCCCGCAACTGCGCCGCATCAAGCTCGATACCGCCGTCGGCATGGGCTTTTCCAACGCGGTGGCCTGGTCGATCATGCTGACCACGGCGGTCACCTTGCACGCGCACGGCATCTTTGCGGTGGAGTCGTCGGCGCAGGCGGCGGCTGCGCTGCGGCCGATCGCGGGGGAGCTGGCGTTTGCGTTGTTCGGGCTGGGCATCATCGGCACCGGACTGCTGGCGATTCCGGTGCTGGCCGGTTCCGCCGCCTACGCCATGGCGGGGGCGTTCAACTGGCGCAGCAGCCTGGAATTGCAACCGCGGGCGGCGCGCAAGTTCTACGGGATTCTCGCGGCGGCGACGCTGGCGGGCGTGGGCATCGGCTTCCTGCCGCTCGATCCGATGCGGGCGCTGTACTGGAGCGCGGTGGTCAACGGCGTGGTGGCGGTGCCGGTGATGGTGGTGACCATGCTGCTCGCCACCCGGCGCGGGGTGATGGGGGCGGTGCCTTTGTCGCGCCGCCTGCGGCTGCTGGGCTGGACCTGCACCCTGGTGATGGCGCTGGCGGTGCTGGCCATGTTCGCCAGCATGGTAAGCTAGCGCGCATGGACAAACGACACTTCCTGCTGGCCCTTGCCGCCTTCATTTCCCTGCCGGCCCTGGCCGATCCCGAGCCGCGCCCTTTTCCCGCCAACGCCAAACGCGGCAAGATGACGGCGGGCTATGCGCCGGACATTTACATCGACGGCAAACTGCGCCAGCTGTCGCCGGCGGCGCGCATCGTGAGCGAGGAAAACATGACGCTGACGCCTGCCTCGTTGCGCGATAAGGATGTGGTCGTCAACTATACGGAAGACATGAACGGTTTCATCGACCGCATCTGGATCCTGACGCGCGAAGAAACGCGCCAGCGCGCTCCGGGCGCGCGTTGACCAATGCCGCGCCGCGCCCTCCTCTTGATGCTGTGCGGCGCCCTGGCCGGGGCGCCGGCCGCTGCCAGCACCGTCGTCAAGGCCTATAACAGCTACGGCGGCGCGCCTTACGTGGAGGGCAAGCGCGGCCTGGCGCCGGACCTGATCGCCTATGTCAACCGCAAGCTGGAGGGCCGCTACCGCCTGCAGCTGGTGAACCTGACGCGGCGCGACCTGAACCAGCTTATGGAGGCGCCATCCGGCTTTGTCGGCGTGGCGCTGTTCCTGGCGCCGATCTTCATCGGCGACGTGCCGCAAAAGCGCTTTCATTGGAGCCCGCCCTTCCTCGACGACAGCAACGCCATCATCTCGCGCCTGGAGAACCCGGTGCGCTACGACGGCCCGGCGTCGCTGGTGGGACTGCGCTTCGCGGGCATCTACGGCAACCGCTACACGGGCATCGACGAATACGTGGGCAAGGGTATCCCGCGCAGCAATGCTTACGATGCGATGAGCAACCTGCGCCGCCTGGCGCGCGGCGAGGCCGATTTCACCGTGATGCCGCTCAGCTCTTTCCGCTACCTGCGGCGCCAGATGGACCGCGAGAAGCTGCCGGTGGGGCAGCTGCATGTGGGCGATAAGCCGTTCAACCAGTTCGGGCGCCACTTCGTGCTGGCGCCCGGCAATAGCGAGCTGGCGCAGGAGCTGGACCGCATCGCGGCGGCCATGCCCTGCGACCGCGAGTGGCGCCGCATCGCACAGCACTATCACTTTCCCTTGGCGAACGGCTGCCGCTAGCGCAGGCTGTCCAGGAAGCTTTGCACGGCGCTGGTATACGCCGGGTCGGCGCCCAGCTGCAGGTTGATCTCGCGGTGGCTCTTGTCTTGTTCCAGCACTTCGGCGCGCACGCTGCTGGCCTGTGCGCGGCGCGCGAAGTCGTGCGCCTGGCGGCAGGCGCGGTCGCGCTGCGTGGAGCACACCAGCAGCAGCGGTTGCGCGCCGGGGCGCAGCGCGTGCAGCGGCGAGACCTTGCGCCAGAAGGCGGGGTCGCTGCCAAAGGCTTCGTCGTACAGGCGCATATGGCGTTGCTGCATGATGTCCGGCACGTCCAGTGCGCCGCTATCGAGGGATACCGTGCCGAGCCAGCTGCTGCCTGGGGCCAGCGTGGGGTCGGTCGCCAGCAGGGCCACCAGGTGGGCGCCGGCCGAATGCCCCATCAGCACAAAGCGGCGCGGGTCCGCGCCCCATTCGCGCGCCCGGGCCTGGGCGCTGGACAGCGCCAGCGCCACGTCTTGCGCCTGCTGCCAGGGATCGGCGTCGGGCAGCATGCGGTAATTGATCGAGATGAAGACGTAGTCGCGCGCGGTGAAATACGGCGCCTTGTTCTGCACCACGGCCGATTCGGCCTTGCCGCCGGTGCGCCAGCCGCCGCCATGCACCATGAAGATGACGGGGGCCGCGCTCGCGCCTTGCGCTGGAAGGTAGACGTCGAAGCGCTGGCGCGGGTCGCTGCCGTAGGGGATGTCGCGCTGTACCGCCGCCTCGCTGGCGGCGCGCGCCGCGCGGCGTTCCAGCAGCTTGTCGCGCAGGGGGCCGGCGTGGGAAAGGATGGTGGCGGCGGCCAGCACAATGGCCACGGCGCCGCGCAGGATTCGCTGCATGCTGCCTCCTTGTAGCGAGGCAGCGCGCTGCCTCAGATGTAGTAGATTGCTGCTGCGAGGCCGATGATAAGGCCAAACTTGGTGATTTTGTATACCGTCTTGTTCCATGCCTTGAACGCGCGGCGGTATTTGCCGGCGTAGAAGGACACGCGGAACAGTTTCGACACCAGGCCGACCTGGTCGCCCTGCTCGTTGGGCGAGGCGGCGGCGGTCATCATGGTGCGGCCGAGGAAGCGGTTGATCGCCTGCGCCCAGCGGTAGCGCATCGGGCGTTCCACGTCGCAGAACAGGATGATGCGGTCGCTCTCGCTGCCGTTGATGGCCCAGTGGATGTAGGTTTCGTCGAAGATCACGCCCTGGCCGTCGCGCCAGGAGTGGCGCTCGCCGTCGACGTCGATAAAGCAGCGGTCATCGTTCGGCGTGGCCAGGCCCAGGTGGTAGCGCAGGGAGCCGGCGAACGGGTCGCGGTGCGGATTGAGCTTGCCGCCCGGCGGCAGCTCGGCAAACATGGCGGCCTTCACCGATGGGATGCCGGCCAGCAGCGCGTAGGTTTGCGGGCACAGTTCCTGGGCCGATGGGTGGCTGGCGTTGTACCACTTCAGGTAAAAACGCTTCCAGCCGTTCTTGAAGAAGGAGTTGAAGCCGGCGTCGTCGTTCTTTTCGGAGGCCTTGATCTTTTGCAGGCGCAGCAGGTTCTCGGCTTCGGCGCGGATCACCTGCCAGTTGTCCTGCAGCGGCTGCAGTTCCTTGAAGGTGTCAACCGGCAGGTAGGGCGTGGACGGCACGCGCGAGAACCAGTGCATGAAGATGTTGATCGGGGCCATGAACGACGAGTGGTCGAACAGCTGGCGCCCGAACGGCAGGCGTACCTTGCCACGGAAGTGGATGTGCAAGACGGACAATATGTAGAAACCGACAACAGCCCATTTCATCGCAAAACCTCAATCTAGAACCAAACCGGGCATTTTACCCTAGGCCGCAGTACGCCACAGGGCGAGCGCCTCCCGTGCCAGCAGCTCGGGGCGCTCCTCGGGCCAGAACAACTTGCTGCCGGCGATGCGGCGCACGCCTTGGCTGTTGCCGAAGGCTTGCTCCAGGTAGTCGGCGCCGCGCGGCAGGAAGATTTCGTCAGCCATGCCCCACAGCACGCGCACCGGCGCCTTGCTGGCCCGCAGGGCGGGCTGGATGCCTTGCAGGACGTTGCGTTCCAGCGCGGTAATGTAGCCGTGCAGGCGCTCGGGGTGCTCGACCAGGGGGCGCAGGTAGGTTTCGAACACTGCGTCGGCCAAGGCGGCTGGCTGGGCATAGCACAAGCCGCCCAGGCCTTGCTGGGAGCGCGCCTTGTCTTTGTCGGCCAGCCAGGGTTCGAGCCATTCTTGGGCGAAGCGGCCTTGCTTGGCCAGGTCGATCACCGGCAGCATGGCGGGCGGCGGGCAGTCGATTTCGGTGTCGCAGTTGGCCAGCAGCAGGCTGCGTACGCGCTCCGGGTAGCGCACCAGGAAGAGTTGCGCGACGGCGCCGCCGCTGTCGCTGGCAATAATGTCAACTTTGTCTACGCCGAGCTGGTCCAGCAGTGCGGCCAGCATGGCGGCCTGGCTGTCGGGATCAAGCTTGGCGCCTGGCGCCGGCTCGCTGTGGCCCAGGCCGAGGAAATCGGGCGCGATGCAGCGGCGCTGCGGGGCCAGGCGCGCCACCGCGCCGCGCCATTGGAAGCTGTTCAAAGGCAGGCCATGCAGGAACAGGGCGGCTTGCGGGCCGCGGCCGCGCTCCACCACGGCGATGCGGCCAAAGCGGGTGGGCACCAGGCGGCGCGCCGCGCGCCAGACCCGCGCATCGCGCACCGCCGCCGCGCGCGCCTCGGCCTCCGCCCGCGTCAGCCCAGGTGTCGCGTGGGCGATGTGCGCGACAGCCGCGCCGGCGGTCAGGGTGGCGGAAGTCAGGGCGAATTTCAGGAAGTCACGGCGCATCATGGCAAATCTCCTTGAAGATAGTTGTTCGATGGAGGGCATGATGGGCGCCCCGTCAGCGTAAATCCATTACCTCCGAGGTCATGGAAGCACCGCGCAAAAACTTGCTACTATCGCCACATGAACGCACACGCCCCCATCGCCCACGTCGGCGCCCTGCTGCGAGAATGGCGCTCCGCCCGCCGCCTGAGCCAGATGGACCTGGCGCTCGATGCCGGCGTCTCGACCCGCCATTTGAGCTTTATCGAAACCGGCAAGGCCCAGCCCAGCCGCGACATCCTGGCGCGCATTGCCGACACGCTGGAGATGACCCTGCGCGAGCGCAACGCCCTGCTGGTGGCCGCCGGCTACGCCCCGCGCTACACCGAATCGGCCCTGGCCAATCCGGACCTGGCGCCGATGCGGCGCGCGATCGAGGCCATGCTGAAGCAGCAGGAGCCCTACCCCGCCTTCCTGATGAACCGCCACTGGGATATCGTCATGGCCAACGAGGCCGCCGTGCGCATGAACCGCTGGCTGCTGGGGGGACGCGACAGCCCGCACCGCAATATGCTGCACCACGCGTTCGACCCGCAGGACGTGCGCGGCACGCTGGTGAACTGGGAGGAAGTCGGCAGCCACCTGCTGGCCCACCTGCACAAGCTGGTGGCCACCACGCCCAATGACGACAAGGCGCGCGCGCTGCTGGACGCGGTGCTGTCCTATCCCGGCGTGCCGCAGCAATGGCGCCAGCGCGACCTGCGCGCCGTGCCGACGCCGACCCTGGAAACCGTGTTTGAAAGGGATGGCCGGCGCGTGGCCTTCTTCTCCACCGTCACCACCTTCGGCACCCCGCGCGACGTGACGCTGGAGGAATTGCACATCGAATCCTGCTTCCCGTCCGACGAAGCCAGCGCCGCCTTCTGCCGCGCACTGGCGGAAGGTCAGCCATGAACGAGTATATTTTCCTGATGTTCGGGAAGGTAACCCAGCCTACGAGGCCGGGGCAACAGTGGAAGTGCGCGAGCTGCCACGCACGTAACGCCGCAAGCAACGCCGCTAGGCGCGGGCGTCGACCTGCACCTGGAAGGCGCGCATCGCGGTGCCGACGCGCAGCGATTCCGCGTCGGCCATGACCATCTCGCCGCAGCCATCGCAAAAATCGCCCTCCACGTGCGGAATCACGGTGGATTCGCCCTTGTACTCAAAAGGGATATCGCGCACCGCGTGCTTCATCGCAGGCTGGTCGCAAAAGGGACAGATCATCTTTAGGCTCCGTGAAACTACTGCACGGACTCTATCAGATCGAAACTGCCCGGTAAACCAGCTTCCCGCTATGCCAGTCGGGGTTCGAAGCCCAGCTTGAGCTCCCGCATTGCAGAACCAATACGATCGGCCTCGCCATCAAATGTACAGCGCGGCGAATCCGCCACATGCGCCGCTCAGGCGGCGAACGGGACGTCCGCCACACCTTGCACGCCGGGACGCAGCAGCACAACGCTGCCCGGCCAGCCGTCGCTGACGGTGCCGTGGTCGATGGAGGTGACCAGCACGGTATCGAGCTCAGGCCCGCCGAAGCTGCACATGGACGGCTTGGCGAACGGCAGCGCGATCTCGCGGTCCAGCACGCCGGCCGGGGTGTAGCGCTGCAGCCGGCCGCCGTCGTTGGCGCAGCTCCAGTAGCAGCCGTCGGCATCGACCGCCGCACCGTCCGGGCGGCCCTGCTGGGCGCCCAGGTCGAGGAAGATGCGCTTGTTGTGCGGCGTGCCGCTCGCGATGTCGTAATCGAAGGCCCACACCATGCGCCGCTGCGGGTGCGAATCGGACAGGTACATCACCTCGCCGCGCGGCGAGAAGGCGGTGCCGTTCTGCGTCAGCATGCCGGACACGAATGGCGCCGACAGCCCGTCTTGCGCGGTGTAGCGGTACAAGTTGCCGACCGCGCGCGCCGCCGCCATGTCCATGAACATGGTGCCAGCCCAGAAGCGGCCCTGCCGGTCGCAGCGCCCGTCGTTGAAGCGCATGCCCTCGAACAGCTCGGACGATGGCGGCGCAGCCAGGCGCTCGCCCGCCACGCTGCCGTCCTCGCCCAGCGTCAGGTGGAAGATGCCGCTCTCCATGCCGGCGATCAAACCGCCGCGCGCGGCGGGCGACACGCAGGCCGCCATCTCCTGCGTTTGCCAGGAACGCGTGGCGCCGCTGGCGTAATCCAGGCGCCAGATGCGGCGCGCCGGGATATCGACCCAGTACCACGCGCCTTCCGCCGCATGCCAGGTGGGGCTTTCACCCACCATGCAATGAACTCCGCTGACTTTTTCCATTACAGGTCCGTGATTTCCTTATGCGCCGGCACCAGCGCCTTCATGATGCACCAGGCCAGCAGGTAGGCCAGCGCGCAGAAGGTGAACATGATCATGTAGCCGGTCTGGATCTGGCCCAGCGCGTTGTAATGGTCGAACAGCTTGCCCGCCACCTTGGTGATCAACACGCCGCCCAGGCCGCCCGCCATGCCGCCGATGCCGACCACGGAGCCGACGCTATGCTTCGGGAACATGTCGGACACGGTGGTGAACAGGTTGGCCGACCAGGCCTGGTGCGCCGAGGCGCCAATGCCGATCAGGAGCACCGGCACCCACACGCCCAGGTAGCCGAAAGGCTGCGCCAGCAGCACCGCCAGCGGGAAGAAGGCGATGGTCAGCATGGCGCGCATGCGGCCGTGGTAGACGCTGGCGCCGCGATTGATGAAGTAAGCCGGGAACCAGCCGCCGCCGATGGAGCCGACCATGGTCATGGAATACAGCACCGCCAGCGGGACCACCATCTCGGTGGTGGTCATGCCGTATTGCGCCGACATGAATTTGGGCAGCCAGAACAGGAAGAACCACCACACGCCGTCGGTCAGGAATTTGCCGGCCGTGAAGGCCCAGGTCTGGCGGTAGGCCAGCAGCTTGAACCAGGACGCCTTGCGCGGGGCCTCCGTTGCAGCGGCCGGAGCGGCGGCATCGGCCGCGTCGCTGTTGATGTAGTCCAGTTCCGCGCGCGACAGGCGCTTCTGGCGCGCCGGGGTTTCGTAGAAATACAGCCAGAAGCCCATCCACACAAAACCGACCGCGCCGATGATGATGAAGGCCGCCTGCCAGCCCCACAGCTCCGCGATCAGCGGCACCGTGATCGGCGCCAGGATCGCGCCGATATTGGCGCCGGAGTTGAAGATGCCGGTGGCGAAGGAGCGCTCCTTCTTCGGGAAGTATTCGGCGGTGGCCTTGATGGCGGCCGGGAAGTTGCCCGCCTCGCCCAGCGCCAGCACCGCGCGCCCGACCATGAAGCCGGCCACCGAAATCGGCACCGCGGCCAGGCCGACGCTGACAAACAGGTTGCTGACCGCCGTGCCGATCGCCACCGAGTAGGCGTGCAGGATGGCGCCGAACGACCACACCACAATGGCCAGCACAAAGGCGCGGCGCGTGCCCATCTTGTCGATCACGCGGCCCGCGAACAGCATCGAGATCGCGTACACGAACTGGAACACGGCGGCGATGTTGGCGTAGTCGTTGTTCGACCAGCCGAATTCTTTGGACAGCGCGGGCGCCAGCAGCGACAGCACCTGGCGGTCCAGGTAGTTGATGGTGGTGGCAAAGAACAGCAGGCCACAGATGGTCCAGCGGTATTTGCCGATGGCGGCAGCCGGCGCGTCGGCCAGGCCGACGGCTTGCGGGTTGTGCTGATTCATAGTTTTAATATCAGTCAAAGCGGCCGGTGTCTCCCCCGGCCGTACTACACAAATTAAATTGCCGTGCGCAGCTCGCCATCCACAATGCGCGCCAGGCGCAGTGGATTATCGTCCCGCAAGGCCGCCGGCAGCAAGGCCTGCGGCACGTTCTGGTAGCTCACCGGACGCAGGAAGCGCTCTATCGCCATGGCGCCGACCGAGGTGGTGCGCGTGTCCGAGGTGGCCGGGAACGGGCCGCCATGCACCATCGCGTGGCACACTTCGACGCCGGTCGGGAAACCGTTGAACAGCACGCGGCCCGCCTTGCGCTCCAGCGTTGGCAGCAGCTTGGCGGCAAAGCCATGATCGTCCGCCGTGCAATGCACGGTGGCGGTCAGCTGGCCTTCCAGGCCGGCCGCCAGGCGCAGCACCTCGGCCTCGTCGCGGCAAGCGATCAGCAGCGAGGCCGGACCGAACACCTCCTCCTGCAGCGCGTGGCTGGCCAGGAAGGTCTCGGCATCGACGCGGAACAGCGCAGCTTGCGCGGCGCAGCCGGCGCCCTCCTGCTGCCCGGTGGCCAGTACCTGCACGCCGTCCACCTGCGACAGGCGCCCGACGCCGGACTGGTAGGCGCTGTGGATGCCGGCGGTCAGCATGGTGCCCGCCCCCTTCGGCTGCAGCGCGGCGGCGGCGGCGGCGGCAAAGCGGTCGAAGTCGGGACCGGCCACGCCGATCACCAGGCCGGGGTTGGTGCAGAACTGGCCCACGCCCATGGTCAGCGATTCAACGAAGGCCGCGCCCAGCGCCTCGGCACCGCCGGCCAGCACGGCCGGCAGCATGAAGACCGGGTTGATCGAGCTCATTTCGGCATAGACCGGGATCGGTTCCGGGCGCGCCGCAGCGGTGCGCATCAGCGCCGTGCCGCCCTGGCGCGAACCGGTAAAGCCCACCGCCTTGATCGACGGATGCGCCACCAGCGCCTGGCCCACGGTGCGGCCGTCGCCATGGATCATGGAGAACACGCCTTCCGGCAGGCCGCTGTCGGCAACCGCCTTCTGCACCGCGCGCGCCACCAGCTCCGAGGTGCCGGGGTGGGCGCCGTGCGCCTTCACCACCACCGGGCAGCCCGCTGCCAGCGCGGACGCCGTATCGCCGCCCGCCACCGAAAACGCCAGCGGGAAATTGGAAGCGCCGAACACCGCCACCGGGCCCACCGCGATCTTGCGCAGGCGCAGGTCGGGACGCGGCGGCGTGCGCTGCGGCAGCGCCGAATCCAGCGTCGCCTGCTGCCAGTGGCCGTCGCGCACCACTTTGGCGAACAGGCGCAGCTGGTTCACAGTGCGGCCGCGCTCACCTTCCAGGCGCGCTTGCGGCAGGCCGGTTTCGGCCATGGCACGCTCGGTCAGGGTGGCACCCAGCGCATCGATATTGTTCGCCACCGCCTCCAGGAAGGCAGCGCGCACTTCCGGCGTGGTGCTGCGGTAAGCGTCAAACGCCTGTTCCGCCAGCGCGCAAGCGCGCTCCACGTCCGCCGCGTCGGCCTGGCCGAACTGGGGCAGCATGGTCGCCTTGGTGGCCGGGTTAAAGGCCAGCTGGGTGCCGGCCGCGCCGCGCACCAGCTGCTGGCCGATGATCATTTCACCGGTGAGCTGCATTATTGGGCACCCTGCTTTTTGATCAGCGCCAGCAGCATGGCATCTTCTTCCGCCGTCATATCGGTCAGCGGAGGACGCACCGGACCGCCCGAATGACCCACCAGGCGCGCGCCGGCCTTCACGATCGAGACCGCGTAACCCGCCTTGCGGTTGCGGATCTCCAGGTAAGGCAGGAAGAATTCATCGAGCATGCGGTCGGTTTCGGCGGTATTGCCGGCGGCGGTCGCGTGGTAGAAGTCCATCGCCAGTTTCGGCACGAAGTTGAACACGGCCGACGAATAGACCGGCGTGCCCAGTGCCTTGTAGGCGCCGGCATACACTTCCGCAGTCGGCAGGCCGCCCAGGTAGGAGAAACGGTCGCCCAGCTTGCGGTAGATCTGCACCATCAGTTCGATATCGCCGATGCCGTCCTTGAAGCCGATCAGGTTCGGGCAGCGTTCGGCCAGGATCGCCAGCGAATTGGCCGACAGGCGGCAGTTGGCGCGGTTGTAGACGATGACGCCGATCTTCACGGAAGCGCAGACCGCCGCCACGTGCTCGATCAGGCCATCCTGGCTCGCCTCGGTCAGGTAATGCGGCAGCAGCAGCAAACCATCGGCGCCCAGGCGCTCCGCTTCCTGCGCCAGCGCGATCGCCTGGCGGGTCGGGCCGCCGGTACCGGCCAGCAGCGGCACCTTGCCACGGCAGCTATCCACCGCCACCTTGATCACTTCCGAATACTCCGGCGCGGTCAGCGAGAAGAACTCACCGGTGCCGCCCGCCGCGAACAGCGCGCTGGCGCCGTACGGCGCCAGCCACTCCAGGCGGCCGGCGTAGGACAGCGCATTGAAATTACCTTGCGCGTCAAAGTCCGTAATCGGGAAAGAAAGCAGGCCGGACGACATGACTTTTTTGAGTTCTTGCGGGGACATCGACATCATTGACTCCTTTGTGTGGTGTAGGAACAGACTTCAGTTGTAAGTCATCGTACAACTCAATCGAAGCGAACGCAAGCAAAATCGGGGTAAAAAATCGGGGTCAGGTCTGACAATCGGACAAATCTTGCGCTGCGCGCAAGATTTGTCCGATTGTCAGACCTGACCCCGAATTTAAGCGGCGCTTTCGAAGCGTTGCTGGGCTTGCAGCAGTCGTTCGCGCGAATTGGAAAGGTGGGTGCGCATGGCCGCGCGGGCAGCTTCCCCATCCTGGCGCTGGATGGCGCGGTAGATGTCTTCATGCTCGCGGTGCACGCGTTCGAGGTAGTCGGCCGGGCGGTCTTGCGCCAGGCCGGCGGTGTTGACGCGGGCGCGCGGAATGATGGCCTGCCCCAACTGGCCGAGGATGTCGACGAAGTAGCGGTTGCCGGTGGCCTTGGCGATCACCAGGTGGAAGCGGCGGTCGGCCTCCACCGAGGCGCGGCCCTGCTCCATGGCTTGCCGCATATCGCCCAGCGCCTGCGCCAGTTCGGCCACTTGTTCCTCGCTGCGGCGCGCGGCGGCCAGGCCGGCGGTCTCGGTTTCCATGCTGATGCGCAGCTCGAGGATGGCCAGCACGTCGCGCACGGTGACAATGCTCTCGGCATCGATCCCCAGGCCGCTCGCCTGGCGCGGCTTTTCCAGTACGAAGGTGCCGATGCCGTGGCGCGTCTGCACCAGGCCGGCCGCCTGCAGGTGCGAAATCGCCTCGCGCACCACGGTGCGGCTCACGCCGTGCTGCTCCATGATGGCCGATTCGGTCGGCAGCTTGTCGCCGGGCTTCAGCACGCCGCCGTTGATGCTGGCGCTGATTTGTTCGACCACGCCCTGGGCCAGGGTGTGTCGCTTGCGGGGAAGGATAGTCATGTCCCCATTATACACGCGAGAAAGACGTCAGACATCCTATCAGAGACATCTTATTCCGGGCTTTTCTTGCGAAATTGGCCAGACCAAATTAAAATCGGGCGACCATTTCCCCCCTCTATAAAAGGCCTTGGCCGCATGAATAAGAAGACTGTCGCAACGGAGTCACATCCAGCCAGCGAACAACGCCTGTACCGCGTGGTCGCGGCGAAGATCCAGGACCTGATCCGCGCTGAAAACATCAAGCCCGGCACCCGCTTGCCGGCCGAGCGCGAACTGTCGGTGAAACTGAACGTCAGCCGCGCTTCCCTGCGCGAGGCGCTGATTGCGCTGGAGCTGTCCGGCGTGGTGGAAGTGCGCGGCGGTTCGGGCGTGTACGTGAGCGAGCAGACCACCGCCCCGTCCGACGTGACCGAGGGCGGCCCCGGTCCGTTCGAGGTGCTGGCGGCGCGCCGCCTGATCGAATCCGAAGTGGCGGCGATTGCGGCCAAGATGGCGACCGATTCGGCCATCGACGCCATCCTGCGCGCGGCGGCGGATATGGAGCGCCACCACGACGACCGCGCCAGCAACGAGCAGGCCGACCGCAACTTCCACCTGGCTATTGCGCGCGCCACCGGCAATACGGCGCTGGTGGGCGTGGTGGAGACGCTGTGGAACCAGCGCGGCACCATGTGGCATAAGCTGAAAGAGCACTTCCAGACCGAGGAACTGCGCCAGCACACGCTGGACGACCACCGCAACATCGTGGCGGCCATCGCGGCGCACGATGCGGCCGGCGCGCGCCAGGCCATGCGCGCCCACCTGGAACGCGTCACCAAAACCTTCTCGCGCGGTTGATTAAAATATTTGGCCTGACCACTTGATTGTGCGGTCAGGCCAAAATAGAATGGGCTTATCCTTTGGAGGAGCCTCATGCTGCGCCACGTCCTGCTTTCCCTTGCCTGCCTCACTTCCCTCTCCGCCGCGCAGGCGGCTGACCGCATCATCCTGACCGGCGATTCGACCGTCGCCAGCGGCGGCGGCTACGGCGACTACTTGTGCCGCCGCCAGCGCCCCGGCACGCAATGCCTCAACCTGGCCAAGAACGGCCGCAGCTCCGGCTCCTTCCGCGCGGAAGGGCGCTGGGACGAGGTGCAGGCCTTGCTGCGCAATAGCGCAGGTTTCAACCAGACCTATGTGCTGATGCAGTTTGGCCACAACGACCAGCCGGGCAAACCGGGGCGTTCGACGGACCTGGTGCGCGAGTACCCGGCCAACCTGGCGCGCTACGTGGCGGACGTGAAGGCGGGCGGCGGCGTGCCGGTGCTGGTGACGTCCCTCACCCGCCGCAGCTTCCGCAACGGCTACGTGTGGAACGACCTGGCGCCGTGGGCGGCGGCGGCGCGCGAGGTGGCGCGGCGCGAGGGTGCCGCCCTGCTGGACCTGAATGCCTTGTCGCTGGCTGCGGTGCAGGAAATGGGGCCTGAGCAGGCCGATACGCTGGCCGCGCCCAAGGGCGCCGGTTTCGATTACACCCACCTCGGGCCGAAGGGCGGCCGCTTCTTCGGCGATATGGCGGCGCGCGAGCTGGTGCGCCTGTTCCCTGCCCTCGGCCCGCTGGTCGATCCGGCCGATACGGCGCGCGGATTGGCGCGCGAGCACGCACCGGCCGATGGCTGGGCGGGCATGGAGGGCGGCACGCAGGGCGGCGCTGCCGCCGCTGCCGGCGCGGTGCATACGATCGGCACGCGCGCGGAGCTGCTGGCGGCGCTCAAGACTGCCGATGCGGCCCGCATCATCCAGGTGCGCGGCACCATCGACATGGCGGACGGCGCCAAGCCGGGCGTGGTGCGGCTGCCTTCCAACACCACGCTGATCGGGCTGGGCGAGGATGCGGGGTTCGTGAACGCCAGCCTGCAGCTGTCGAATGTGAGTCAGGTCATCATCCGCAACCTGTCGATCCGCAATCCCTGCGATCCCGCGCCGAAATGGGATGCGCAGGATGGCGCCAACGGCAACTGGAATTCGGTCTATGACGGCATCGCGGTCTCCGGCTCGCACCATGTGTGGATCGACCATAACAGCTTTACCGATGCGCCGCACACGGACGGCCAGGCGCCGCGTGAGAATGGCATGCTGAAACAGTGCCACGACGGCGCGCTGGATATTACCGGCGGTTCGGACTTTGTCACCGTGTCGTACAACCATTTCTCGCTGCACGAGAAGAACACGCTGGTGGGCGCCAGCGATGCCGCCATCGGCGATGAGGGCCACTTGCGCGTGACGTTTGCCAACAACTTCTTCGACCATGTTTCGACCCGCGCGCCGCGCGTGCGCTTCGGGCAGGTGCATTTGCTGAACAACTTCCATAAGGGCTCGCGCAAGCATGCGGAATATGCGCATGGCTACAGCGTGGGCATCGCCAAACAGGCGCGCGTGATTATTGATGCCAATGCCTACGAGATCGAGGGTGCGCGCGGCTGCGGCGATGTACTGCGCAATCCCGGCGGCGCCGATGCCGGCGCAGTGCTCGATCGCGGCTCGCAGCTGAATGGCAAGGCGCTGGTGGAATGCGGTTTGGCGGGCGACGTCGGCTGGAGCGTGCCATATCGCTTCACCGCCCTGCCGGCGGCGGATGTGCAGCCCAACGTCATGTCCAACGCCGGCGCCGGCCGCCTTGGCCTGCTGCGCCCTGCGCCGCGCTAAGGGGTGATGCGCAGGTAGTCGATGTCGGCATGGGCGCCGTTGGCGCCGCGTGCGAACAGGGCGATCTGGGCGCCGACCCAGCGCCCCATGGCGGCGTTGAATGGAACGCCGATGGGCGTGTAGAGCTTGCCGTCGGCGCTGAAGGCGAAAGTGGTTTGGCCGCTGGCGGCGACTTGCATTTGCAGGTGCATGGCCGGCGCCGGCGCGGGCAGGACGGCGCTGTCCTGTTCCTGGCATTTCTCGTTGGCCGCTTCGCAGCGTACCTGCACGATACGCACCACGCCGTCTTCGCGGCGCAGGCCTAACCAGGCGTAATTTTGTCCATACATCGCCAGGCCTGCCGCATCACCATCGGCGACAGCATGCAGTTCCAGTTTCGCGACGGCGGTGAAGGCGGGTGCGGGAAGCTTTTGCGTCAACACGGAGGGCATGGCTCGCAGCGGAGCATGGCCGCCAGGCACAGGCTGCGCGTGCAGGCGCAGATGGCCGGCGCGGGCGGCTAGCGAGTACCAGGCAGGTTGCGGATTGGCGACCCATTGCCACTGCGGGGCAAGCTGCGCCGCGTCGAACTCGTCGCCGACGGCGGGAGATGGCGCGCCCAGCGCATTCGCTCCGCGTGTGACCGGCTTGGCATGCTCGATCACCGGCTGCCCCACGCCGCTCCTGGCGGAAGGTTCGCCGATGATCGGCCAGCCGTCTGCCTGCCAGCGCATAGGCTGCAGGTGTACCACGCGGCCAAAGGCGCGCTTGTCCTGGAAGTGGAAGAACCAGTCGCTGCCATCTTCAGCGCGCACCCATGCGCCCTGGTGCGGGCCGTTGGTGGCGCTCGCGCCCTGCTCCATCACGATGCGGGCTTCGTAGGGGCCGTCGACATGCCGTGAGCGGAACACCGACTGCCAGCCGAACTCCACGCCGCCTGCTGGCGCGAACACGTAGTACCAGCCATTGTGCTTGTAGAACTTGGGGCCTTCCAGCGTCTTGTAGCCGGGCAGCGCGTTGCCGTCGATGACGACACGGCTCACGTCGTCCAGCATGCGGCTGCCATCCGGCGCCATGGAGCGCAGGCTAAGCACGTTGTTAAAGCCTGCGCGCGATCTCGCCCAGCCGTGCAGCAGCCAGGCCTTGCCGTCGTCGTCCCACAATGGCGTGGGGTCGATCAGGCCCTTGCCGGCCATGAGCAGGCGCGGCTTGCTCCAGGGCCCGGCGAAGGTTTGTGCGGTGATGACGTAGATGCCGTGGTCCGGGTCGGGATAGAAGATCCAGAACTTGCCGGCATGGTGGCGCAGGCTCGGGGCCCAGACGCCTTTGCCGTGCTGCGGCGTGCGGAAGGCGGCTTCCGGCACCAATCGCGGCAGCGCGTGGCCGACCAGGCGCCAGTTCACCATATCGTCCGATTCCAGCAGCGGCAAGCCGGGCACGTTGCTGAAACTGGAGGAGGTCATGTAATAGCGCTTGCCGACGCGGATGGCGTCCGGATCGGAGTAGTCGGCGTGCAGGATGGGGTTGCGGTAGCGGCCATTGCCGAGGTCGGGCGTCCAGGGCGCGGCGGAGGCGGAAACGGCGGCCCCGGCCAACGCGGCGGCGCCCAGCGCTGCCATCAGCAACTTGTTCATGCGATGTCCTCGACGGCGAAGGTCACGGTGCGCCACAGGTCCTGGCCCGGCGCCAGCACGGTCAGGCCATTGGCGACCGCGCCGTCCGGCAGGTTGAAGGCGTTGATTGGATGATCCACCGGCTCGAAGCAGAAGAAGTCTTTGCCCGGCGGTGCGTACAGGATGTAATAGCCCATGTCGGCCTCGATGCGCAGGCGCAGCTTGCGCGCGGGCCAGTCGATCTGCGCGCGGCCATCCCAGCCGGTGAAGGCGTTGTCCACGCCTTCACGCGGCAAGGGGCGCGGCGCGGCGCTGGAGAAGTCCCACGCGGCGGGCGGCGCCACGCGTTGGCTGGGCAGCTTGTCGGCGCCGGACAACCAGACGCCATCCGCAGCGGCGCGCAGGCGCGCCTCCTCCGGGTGCGGCAGCCACGGGTGCAGGCCCAGGCCGAACGGCAACGCGTGGGCGCCATTATTGGTGGCCTTCAGCGTCACGCGCAGGCTGTCGGCGGACAAGGCGTACGCCATGTGGGCGGTAAAGGCGAAGGGCGACGCATCGCGGCGGTAGAGCGACAGCACCACGCTGGATTCGTCGCGCGATTCGACTTGCCATGGCAGGCGCCAGCCATCGCCGTGGATCGGGCATGGTTCGCCTTCACGCGTCGGCGCGGGCGTGTAGCGGCGACCTTCGAATTCAAAGCCGCCGGGGGCAATGCGGTTGGACCAGGGAACCAGCGGGAAGCAGGCCAGCTGGCCCGGCAAGGGTTGCGCCACGCCGTCTGGCGCCGGACGCAGGACCGGCTGCGGCGTGCCGTCGGCAGCTAGCCGGTCGAAACGCGCCAGGCCGCCGCCGGCGGCGGGCAAGACCACCGCCCGCAGGCCGCCCTTGCGCAGCTCGATCATTTGAACATCGGGCCGTCGAGCAGGAACTTGCCGCCCTGGTAGATGGTGGTCACATCGTCCTTGGCCGGGAACTCGCTGCTGTCCGGGAACAGGTGCGCGAACTTGGCCGAGGAATCTTTCGGGCGGTAGCCCAGGTGCGCGGCGTAGCGGTTATCCCACCACACGGAATCGTTGTCCGACATACCGAACACGATGGTATGGCCGACGCGCGGCGCGAACAGCGAGCAGCGCAGCAGCTCGGTCAGGTCGTCGTAAGACAGGTAGGTGGACATCATGCGCTTGTTGGCCGGCTGCGGGAAGCTGGAGCCGATGCGGATGCACACGGTCTCGATGCCGAAACGGTCGTAGTAGTAGCGCGACATCTGCTCGCCGAACACCTTGGAAATGCCGTACATGCTGTCCGGGCGGGTCGGCATGTTCGCATCCAGCATGTCAGTGGTCTTGTAGTAGCCGATGGCGTGATTCGAGCTGGCGAACATCAGGCGCTTCACGCCGTGCTTGTAGGCCGCCTCGTACAGGTTGGCCACGCCCAGGATATTGGCCTGCATGATGGCCTCGAACGGCGCCTCGGTCGAGATGCCGCCGAAGTGCAGCACCGCATCCACGCCCTCCATCAGCGCCATCACCGCCGCCTTGTCGGACAAATCACAGCGCACCAGTTCCTCGCCCGGACGCGCCTCGCCCATGTCGGCGATATCGCTCAGTCGCACCACATCGGCCCACGGCTTGATGCGGTCGCGCAGCACCTTGCCCAGGCCGCCGGCGGCGCCGGTCATCAGGATGCGCTTGAAGGGTTTTGCGGTTTGCGTCATAGTCTTTTACTCCGTATCAGGTAACCGGCGCGGGGTTGAACAGCGCCAGCGAATTATGGATCTTCCAGTGTTCGGCCCAGGTCTTTTTGCCGCTCGCCACATCGAGCATCAGGCGGAACAGCTCCCAGCCGATGTCCTCGATGGTGGCTTCGCCGCTGGCAATGCGGCCGGCGTTCACGTCCATCAGGTCGTGCCAGCGCTGCGCCAGGTCGTTGCGGGTGGCGACTTTAATCACCGGCACCGCCGCCAGGCCGTAAGGCGTGCCGCGACCGGTGGTGAAGACGTGGATATTCATGCCCGCCGCCATCTGCAGCGTGCCGCAAATGAAGTCGCTGGCCGGGGTGGCGGCGTAGATCAGGCCTTTCCGCGCCAGCTTTTCGCCCGGCGACAGCACGCCGTGGATGGCGCCCGAGCCGGACTTGACGATCGAACCCATGGCTTTTTCCACGATGTTCGACAGGCCGCCCTTCTTGTTGCCCGGCGTGGTGTTGGCGCTGCGGTCAACGCTGCCGCGCTTCAGGTAATCGTCGTACCACTGCATCTCGCGGATCATGGCCTGCGCCACTTCCGGCGTTTCCGCGCGCGAGGTGAGCTGGTCGATGCCGTCGCGCACCTCGGTCACTTCGGAGAACATCACGGCGGCGCCGGCGCGCACCAGCAAGTCGGTGGCAAAGCCCACCGCAGGGTTGGCGGTCACGCCGGAGAAGGCGTCGCTGCCGCCGCACTGCACCCCCACCACCAGCTCCGAGGCAGGCACGGTTTCGCGCTTGCGCGCGTTCAGAATTTTCAAGTGGTGCTCGGCGGTCTGCATGATCGACTCGATCATCGACATGAAGCCGACATGGGCGCCGTCCTGCAGGCAGACCACATCCGGCTCGCCGGCCGGCGCGTTCGCGTTGGACGAGGTGATCGGGATCGAACCGGCCGGGAACAGGCGGGTCGGCGGCAGCTTTTCGCAGCCCAGCGACACCACCATGACCTGGTTGCCGAAGTTCGGGTTCTTGCTGATATTGCGCAGCGTGCGGATCGGCACGTCGGCGCCCGGCGCATCGATCGCCACGCCGCAGCCGTAAATATGCTCCAGCCCCACCACGTCGTCCACGTTCGGGTAGCGCGGCAGCAGTTCTTCCTTGATGCGCTTGACCGCAAAGTCCACCACGCCCGAGACGCACTGCACGGTGGTGGTCACGGCCAGGATATTGCGCGTGCCGACCGAACCGTCGGCATTGCGGTAGCCCTCGAAGGTGTAGCCTTCCAGCGGCGGCAGCGGGGCCGGCTTGCGGGTGCCGATCGGCAGGCCGTCCAGCGAACGGGCGCCGGGCATGCGCAGCACCTTTTCCGACACCCAGGAGCCGCGCGGAATGGCGTGGTCGGCATAGCCGATGGTCACGTTGTAGCGCGTCACCGCATCGCCCTCGGCCAGGTCGGCCAGCGCCACCTTGTGCCCCTGCGGCACGCCTTCCACCAGCACCAGGCCGTCCTCAAACACCGAGCCGGCCGGCAAGCCGCCGTCATTGACCACGATGGCAACATTGTCTGCCTCGTGCATCTTGATGTAGCGTGCGCCTGTAATTGTCATGTTCTTTTTTCCTTTGCGGGTCCTGGCCTTCGTTTTCAGTATGCCACACAAAAAACGCGATTGGCTAGTCCACCTTGCAGTTTTGGTCTGACCAAATTAGAATGGCCTGACCAGATGACGCACTTTCACCACACTTAAAACGTCGCACCCGGAGACCTATGAAGCCGAATTTGCCCCTGCTCGCAGCCGCCCTGGCCTGCCTGTTCGCCCTCAGCCCGGCGCATGCCGAAGGCCCTTACCGCAATCCCGACAACAAGAACCCGAACGACCAGGGTGAAGGAACCTATCCGGTGCCGTACAAGATGCCGCCGGTGGCCGAGATCAGCGCCACCCTGCACAAGGTGCGCGGCTATATGGACAGCGTGACGCCGACCCGCGTCATCAGCAAAAAAACCGGCGCCGCCATCAGCGACCTGAAAACCCCGGTGGCCGACGCGATTTTCGAGCCGAGCAAGGGCGACTTCGGCATCCAGGTGTATGAAATGGGCGTAGTGCACGCCGGCCTGCTGCGCGCCGCCGAAGCCACCGGCGACAAGAGCTTCACCGCCATGACCGAGCGCCACTTCAACTTCTTCAAGGAGACCAAGGGCTACTTCGCGGCGCAGGAAAAGCTGTTCAAGCTGGAACGCGCCAACAGTTTCTCGCGCTTCCTCGACCCGCGCTCGCTGGACGACTCGGGTTCGATGTGCGCGGCCCTGATGCGCGCGCGCGCCGCCAAAATCGGCCCGGACCTGGCCGACATGATCGCCACCTGCAGCGACTGGGTCGCCAACAAGCAATTCCGCCTGAAGGACGGCACCCTGGCGCGCAAACGCCCGCAAGCTGAATCGCTGTGGGGCGACGACCTGTATATGAGCGTACCGGCGCTGGCCGAAATGGGGCGCATGACCGGCAAGCAGGCCTACTTCGACGACGCGGTGAAAAATGTGCTGAACATGTCCGGCTACCTGTTCAACCCGCAGACCAACCTGTACACCCACGGCTGGCACGCCGGCATGCACGACGCGCCGAACTTCTACTGGTCGCGCGCCAATGGCTGGTCGGTGCTGGCCATGTCCGACCTGCTGGACGTGCTGCCGAAAGACCATCCCGGCTATCCCAAGGTGCTGGCGCAACTGCGCCTGGCGCTGAAGGGCATCGCCGAGCGCCAGTCCGGCAGCGGCCTGTGGCACCAGATGATCGACCGCAACGACTCCTACCTGGAGACCTCGGCCTCCGCCATCTTCACCTATGTGATCGCGCACGCGGTCAACCAGGGCTGGGTGTCGCCGGCACCGTATGGCTCCATCGCGCAAGCCGGCTGGGCGGGCCTGCAGACCAAGATCACCGACAAGGGCGAAGTGGAAGGCACCTGCGTCGGCACCACGCTGGCCGGCGACATGGTGTACTACTACAACCGCCCCACCAGCAAACACGCCCTGCACGGCTACGGCCCGGTGCTGCTGGCCGGCGCCGAGATGATCAAGCTGGTCTCCAATCCCAAGCTCGACATCCAGTTCCGCGTGCGCACCTACCACTACCTGCCGAAGGGCGGCACCACCGACTACCGCGAGCACCACTAAGGAGCACTGGCGATGAAAACCACCCGCATCCTGGCCGCATTGGCCGCAGCACTGCCCGCGCTGGGCGCCAGCGCCGCCGAACGCCTGGCCATCACGCTGCAGCACGACCTCGACATCGCGCGCCCGTCCGAGACGGTGACCGTGCCCTGGTCGGAAGTGAACAAGGCCCTGCCGCACGCGCTGGTGCAAAAGATCGCCGTGCGCGACGCCAAGGGTCGCGTGGTGCCGCACCAGGTCACCAATGTGGCGCCGCAGGCCAAGGATCCGCAGAATATCGGCATCGCCTACGGCGAGCTGATTTTCCAGCACAGCTTCAAGGCCGGCGAAAAGAGCGCCAGCTACACCGTGGAAAAGATCGACACCGTGGCGCCACCCGCGCCGCCGCAGACCTTCGCCCGCTACGTGCAGGAGCGGCTTGACGATTTCGCCTGGGAGAACGACAAGCTCGCGCACCGCACCTACGGCCCCGCCCTGGCCGCGCCCGCGCCGGCCGGCGTGGTGAAGGAAGTGCTGGTCACGTCCGGCCTCGACCTGTGGTTCAAGCGCGTGCCCTACCCCATTGTCGACCGCTGGTACAACAAAGGCCACGACCATTACCACCATGACGAAGGCGAAGGCATGGACATGTACAACGTGGGCCGCTCGCGCGGCGCCGGCGGCACCGGCGTCTGGCAAGGCGGCAAACTGTACGTCTCCACCAACTACGCCGGCTGGAAGGTGCTGGCCAACGGCCCGGTACGCACGGTGTTCGAGTTGTCTTACGCCGCCTGGGACGCGGCCGGCCTGCCGGTCACCGAAACCAAGCGCTTCACGGTGGACGCCGGCCATCAGCTCGACATGATCGAATCGACCTTCAGCTACGCCGGCGAGCAGGCGCTGACGGTGGCCGTTGGCCTGAACAAGAACCCCGCCGACAAAGGCCAGAGCCCGCAGATCGCCACCAAACGCGAAGGCCAGGTGCTGCTGCAATGGATCGAACAAGCCAGCAACGGCGCCTTCGGCACCGCCGTCATCGTGCCGGGCGCGCAAGGCTTCGCCGAGGATGCATTGAATGAGCTGATCCTCGCCCCGGCCAGCGCCGGCAAGCCGCTGCGCTACTACGCCGGCGGCGCCTGGAGCCGCGCCGGCGACATCACCAGCCGCGCGCAATGGGAGAGCTACGTCGCCAACGCCGCCACCCGCGCCGCCAACCCGATCCGCATACGCCTTAACAACACCCCGTAAATGTCCATCCTGGGGTCAGGAAGAAAAGTGGACATTTTCTGAGAAAATGTCCACTTCCGTTCCTGACCCCGAGGTGGACAAAAATGGCTAGCGAGTTGCAAGCGATGGAGGTGCCGGGCGAGAGCCCGCACTTCGTGCGTTCGGTGACGGAGATGGGCGATACGCGCGATGTCGTCGCCAGCGAGGATATCTACGCCAGCAATGGCACCAAGCTGCTGGCCAAGGGTGCGCGTATCGATAGCAAGCAGTTCGAAAAACTGACGCGCTATAAGCTGTCGGCGCCATTGGACCAGGTGCTGTCGTCGGAAAAGGCGACCGATGCGGAAGCGCTGGCCATCGAGTTTGATCGCTTGCTGGAGCACGAAGGGCCCTACCGCCAATTGCTGGCGCGCGCCGGCGATCCGCGCCAGCTTAAACATTGCACCGCCAACCTGCGGCTGCATTCCACCCTGGAGCTGTGCCTGACCGTCATGTCGGACAAGCATCCGGAAATGTTCGTGCACACCCTGCATAGCGCCGTGATTGCCTTTGCCTGCCCCCAGCGCATGGGCGTGGCGCCTGGCGAGCTGCCGGCTGCTGCTGGGGGCCTTGTGCCATGACTTCGGCGAGATGCATACCGATCCCCATATTCTGGACCAATCGCACCAGATCACGGCCGATGAACGCCGTTTCGTCCACGCCCATCCTTTAACCGGCTACCTGCTACTGAAGGATTTGAAGGGCTTTCCGCCGTCCGCCGCCAAGGCGGTGCTGCAGCACCATGAACGGCTCGATGGCAGCGGTTATCCGCACGGCCTGCGTGGCGAACAGGTGGACAAGCTGGCGCGCATCGTGGCGGCGGCCGACGTGACGGAGGCGGTGCTGCGCCGGCTTGATCCAATGCGCGGCAAACCCCGTCGTTCAAGGCGGGGTCAAGAGCGCGGACGGCGCAGCCGTCCATTCTATTGAGTTAATGCGGAGTTTGCTGTTGCTCTATGTATTGTCGGATGACGGCATTAGGAGCGCCGCCACATAGGAGGGTGACCATAAAGCGCCACCCTATAATTTCTGCCGTATGCTTGGGTAGTTCTTTTTACGGATCACCCGGCTGGAAGCGCCTTTCAGGCTATTCACCAGGCACGACACCGCAACCTTGGGCGGGTAGTTCACCAGCAGGTGAACATGATCGTCCTCGCCATCGAATTCCACCAGTTCCGCCTCGAAGTCAGTGCAGACGCGGTCAAGGATCTGGCGTAAGTCATCCAATATCGCCCGTGTGAAGACGTGGCGGCGGTATTTGGTGACAAAGACTAAATGGATATGCATCATAAAGACGCAATGTCTGCCATGGCGGAGCTCGCTTGAACTGTCCATAGGCCAAACTATACTGAAGGGATGCTACGCCTTCAAGCCTTCCGCTTCGAACTGCTTCCCAATGGCCAACAGCGACACGCCATGTGCCGCTTCGCGGGTGCGTGCCGCCACGTCTTCAACAAAGCATTGGCGATCCAGCAGGAAAACCATGCCGCGGGCAAGTCCTACATCGGCTATGTGGCGATGGCCAAGCTGCTGACCGCATGGCGCAATGGCCTGGAAACGCCCTGGTTGCGGGAGGCGCCTTGTCACCCCTTGCAGCATGCGCTAAAACACCTCGATCAAGCGTTCAAGAACTTCTTCGCCCAACGTGCGGCCTATCCGCGCTTCAAGCGCAAAGGACGCGGCGATGCGTTCCGCTTCCCGGATGCCAAACAGATCAAACTTGACCAAGGGAATAGCCGCATTTTCCTGCCCAAGCTGGGCTGGCTGCGTTATTGGAATAGCCGTATGGTGCTAGGTGAAGTACGCAATGTGACGGTGCGCTGCGTTGCGGGGAAGTGGTTTATTTCGATCCAGACGCAACGCGATGTCGAATCCGTGCCAACAGCGGCAACGAGCGCGGTGGGGATCGATGTGGGCGTGGTCCGGTTTGCGACATTAAGTGACGGCACTCCCGTCGAACCGACGAACTGTTTTAAGCGCCATCAGCAGCGCTTGGCCAGGTATCAACGGCAAATGAGCCGCAAGGTGAAGTTCAGCAAGAACTGGCGCAAGGCCAAGGCGCGTGTGCAGCGACTGCACGTGCGCATCGCCAACATGCGCCGCGACTTTCTGCATAAAGCCAGCACGACGATCAGTGCCGGCCATGCGATTGTTTGTATTGAGGATCTGCAGATAGGCAATATGGTCAGGTCTGCCAGGGGCACAGTACAACAAGTGGGCAAGCAAGTAGCGCAAAAGCGTGGTTTGAACCGCAGCATCCTGGATCAGGGCTGGGGCGAATTCAGGCGCCAACTGGCCTATAAAATGACGTGGGGAGGTGGCACACTGCTCGCAGTGCCACCACACCACACGAGCCAGACTTGCCCCTGTTGCGGTCACGTGGCAGCAGCAAACCGCCGCACTCAAGCCGCGTTCGAATGTATCGCATGCGGCTATCAAAACCACGCCGACGTGGTGGGTGCCATCAACATCCTAGAGCGGGGACTCCGCTTGCTAGCCTGTGGAGAGCCGGTGCATCCAGGCCACTCTGTGAAGCAGGAACCCGCCGATGCGATTGGACAAGTTTGTCCAGCGCAGTAGGAATCCTCGCCCTTTCCGCGCAAGCGGTGGCCGAAGGCCGAGGGCGAGGAGGATGTCAACCGGATAACCTGGCCAGCATGCTGACTCTGGTGCAGGACGATCCTGCCATGCTGGCGGAGCTGCGCGCCCTGCTGGACGAGATGGATTGGCTGCTGGTCGACCTGGCCAATGAGATCGACCGCCGCTCGCCGGAACTGGATGGCTTGTCGGCCGGCGCGCTGAAAGACTTGCAGGGCTTCCTGCGTCAATAAAAGTTGACAGCCCGGATATCGTCAACTAGAGTTGACGATATGACGACACTGAAATCACTTCCCTCACCTGACGATCCGGCCGAGGCGCTGGCGGCTGTGGTGGCGCTGCGCGTGATGGCCGACCGGCTCGAGCGCAGCGCGGTCGATGCCGCCCTGGCGCAGGGCTGGAGCTGGGCCCAAATCGCGGAAGCTCTCGGCGTGTCGAAGCAGGCCGCGCATAAGCGCCTGTCGCGCCCCGACCATCCATAGGAGACGCCACCATGTTCACCAGCATTAAACGCCGCCTGGCCGATATGGCCACCATCAAAACCTTGTGCATGGCAGCGGAACGGCATGCCAACGCCGAAGGCCGGCAGCAGCCGGGCGCGGAACACTTTATCCTGGCTGCGCTGGAACTGCCGGACGGCAGCGCCGCCGCAGCATTCCGCCGCTTGCAGGCCGATCCGGCCGCCTTCCGCGCGGCGATCGAGCGGCAGTATGAGGATGCGTTGTCCGGTGTTGGCGGCGGCGCGGCGCTGCCGGATGCCGTGCCGGTGACGGCGGATGGTGGCGTGTACCGGGCCGGCGCCTCGGGCCAGGCGCTGTTGCAGGCGCTGGCGGCGCAAGATAAGGCGGGCCAGCCGCTGCTGGGCGCGCACGTGCTGCTGGCGGCCAGCGCTGCGCAGCAGGGTGTGGCTGTGCGCGCCCTGCGCGCGATGGGGATCACGCCGGACGCGCTGGCGCATGCGGCGCGGCAGGAAACCGCCACCCACGCAGCGCGCTAATCGGGCTTATTTGAGGCGCAATTCGGCCGGACCGGACGACGTCTGTAGCGCCAACACGTCGCCTGCCGTCTTGCCGGGGTAGATGCCGACCGGCGTCACGAAGTAGGCGGCGCCGTCGCCCGGCCGGCTGTAGGCGACGATGGCGGGCGGCGCGCCCTTGCGTGCCACGGCTTGGCCCAGCGCGTGGTCGGCCGAGAGCTCGGCCTTGCAATAGGCGCCTTCGCGTGTGAAGCGCACCCTTCCCTTGATGTCCTCGTTGCGCCAGCGGCCATGGTAGGCGCGCGTGCCTTCGCGGCAGGCGGCACCGGCCGCTGCCGCCTGCGTCGCCCCTTGTGCCGGCAGGTACGCGTCCAGCAGCGATTCCGCGGTCTGCGCCACCGCCGATACGAAGCTGGCGTTGGCCAGCAGGCTGACAGCCGCTTTCTGCGCGGGGTAGACGCTAAGCTGGGAACGCCCGCCCTCGATCGCGCCGGCGTGGTGGAAGTACGTCCTGCCGTAGTAATCGGTGCTGACGCGCCAGCCGATGGCCTGCTGGTAGTCCTTGCCGCCGATGCCGGTGCCATTGGCGAACTGCTGCTGCGTGGTGAAACTGGCCAGCGTACGCGGACTGATGAAGGCGGGATCGAGCGTCTTCAGGCCGAAACGCGCGATGTCGGGCGCATTGGCCAGCATGCCGCCGCCCGACCATTTGTGGGTGATGTTACGGCGCGCTTGCTCGCTGCCATCGGCCGTATACAACTGCGACCATTTGGCGCCCACCGGGGCCAGCAGCTCCGCCTGCAGCGATGGCGTGCCGGCCAATTGCGCGGTGCCCGACAGCAGCGCCAGGAAGTCCTGGCGCGCGGCCTTCTCCATCACCGCCGACAACAGGTTGTAGCCGTAGCTGGAATACACGTAGGTGGTGCCTGGCACGCTTTGCAGCGGCCGGTCCCGGAACACTGCCAGCCCTTCGCCGACCGACTTGTAGGGTTGTGCGCGATCGTCGAAGCGCTCGTCGCCGAACTCGTAATGTCCCATGCCGGACGTGTGGGTGGCCAGCTGCAGCGGCGTGAACTCGTGCTGCTTGGCGGGATAGTCGGGCAGGTAGGTGCGCACCGGCCGCTGCAGGTCGATCTTGCCCTGGTCGACCAGGCGCGCCAGCATGGCGATGGTGACGAACTTGGAGACGCTGCCCAGGCGGAATTCGGTCTCCTGCGTGACGGGCAGCTTGCGCGCCGCGTCGGCGTAGCCGGCTTCGCCATGCCAGGCCAACTGGCCGTCGCGCACAATGGCGGCGGCCATGCCGGTGACGCCGGACTGGCGCTGGAACTCCTTGAGCAGTAGGTCAGGCAGGGTCTGCGCCTGGGCCGCGGAAGCGGCGGCCAGCAGCACGGGCAATGCGGTGAAAACAGCCTTCATGGTTTCATCCTCAGGATCGTGCGTTCAGTTGCGAGATACAGCACGCCCTTGCGGTCCACGGCCAGGGCGCGCAGTTTGCCGACTGCCGCGAACAGGTCTTGGTCCTCTGTGCTGACTTCGCTGTCCGCCGACATCCTGCGCAAGATACCATCGTCGAGCAGATAAAGGTTGTTTTGCGCGTCCGCCACGGCGTGCGTGATGCGGCGGAAGCGCGCCATCAGTCCGGCGCCGTCGCTGGCGCCTTTACGTTCGCGGCTGCCCGCCGCCAGCAACTGGTGGCCGTCGCTGCCGACGCGCGTCAGGTAGTGCCCGTGCAGCATGTACACCGCGTCGCTGGGCGCCACCAGCACGTCGCCGCAGCCGTCGGCGCCTTGCAGCGCGATCTTGCGTGCCACGCCGCGCGGGCGGATGCGCCACAGCACATTGTCGGCGCAGTACCAGGCCTGGCCGTTGGCGTCGGCGGCGATGCCGTGCCGGCCCAGGCCAGTCAGCACGAACGGTTCGGCGTCCTGCGCCACGTAGGCCCAGATGCGGCGCAGCGCGGGGGCGAAACCGGTCTGTTCGGGCGCCATGCCGGGCGGGCCGCTGACGAAGGAAATCATGCCTTCGGTGCTGACCCCGGCCAGGGCGCCGTTGGCGGTGACGAAGACGCCGGTGCTGGGGCGCGCCGCCATGAAGCCGTGCAGGTCGACCTGGGCGGCGGCCTGCCCTTCGCGCAGCTTGCGGAAGCCGCCTTCCTGCTGCAGCGTGCGCACCATGCCGTCCTTGTCGAGGCGGCGCAGCTGGTCGCCGTCCAGCACGTACAGGCCGCCGTCGCGGCCCACGGCGAGGCGGCTGATGTCGCCGAAGCGCGCTTGCAGGGCGGGCCCGTCGCGGTTGAGCGAGGCGGCGTATTGCAGCGGCAGCGGCTGCGGCTCGCCGCGCGCGTTCCAGCTGGCGGCCGCCAGGCGTTCGGCCAGCAGCAGGTGCAGGTTGCCGTCGCCATCGACCGCCGCGCCGGACAGCTCGCCGGTCACGTCGCCGGCGCCGAGCAAGGGAGCGATCATGCCGTTGCGTTCAATGCGGTAGATGCTGCCGGTGGCGGGTACGGTCGCCAGCAGGCGGCCTTGCGGGTCGGCAGCCATCTGGCCGGATGGCAGCTGGGCTGCTGCGCGCGGCGTCAGCGGCATGCTGGGGGCGTGGTAGCGGCGCAGGCATTTGCCGCGCACGCAGCCATCGGCCGCCGCCGCGGCAGGGCCAGGCGCGGCGTGCGTGGCGGCCGGCGCCAGCAGCTCCTGCCAGGCGCCACGGTTGTCGATGCGCAGCGCCATGGCGGCGTCGTGCACGATGATGCCGCCGCGCCGGTCGATGGCCACGCCTTGCGGCTGCAGCGGCAAGTGCTGCGCCACGGTGCTGACCACGCCGTTGCCGGCGATCCTGCGCAACGCGCGGTTGCCGGCGTCGGCCACCAGCAGGCTGCCCGACGCCTCCAGCGCCAGGCCGGCCGGCTGATTGAAACCAGCCAGGATGCCCTTGCCGTCGCCCTTCCCCGCCGTGCCGGCATGGCCGGCCACGGTGCGCACCTCGCCCGCCGCCGATATCGCCTTCACGACGTGGTTGCCGGCATCGGCCACGAACAGCGTGCCATCCGGCCCTAGCGCCAGCCCGGCCGGGGCGATGAAGCGTCCCGGCAGCGTGGCCAGCGTGCCGTCCGCGCGCAGCACGCGCACGGAAGCGCCCTCGGTGAAGTAGACGGCGCCATCGCGCCCGGCGGCAATACCGCGCGGCGCATCCAGCGGCGCGGCATGCAGCGCCACCGGCGCACCGGCCAGCACCTCCACGGAGGCGGCGTTAGCGAAAGAGGCATGGGCCAGCAGCGCGGCGGCTGCGGCAAGGGCAATCAAGCGGGTCTTAATCATCCTGCGGATGGGAAGTGGGAAGGCGCAGCAGGTAGCAGGTCACGCCGCACGCGATCAGGAACAGCATGACCTTGAGCGCCAGGTGGGGCACTTTGTACATCGAGTAGGCCATGGACGGCCACATCATCGCCATGGCCAGGATCTTGCCGCGCAGCGGGATGCCGCGCCCGTCCTCGTAGTCGCGCAGGTAGCGGCCGAAGCGGCCGTGCGTGCGCAGCCAGTTGTGCATGCGGTCCGAACTGCGCGCGAAACAGGCCGACGCCAGCAGCAGGAAGGGCGTGGTTGGCAGCAGCGGCAGGAATATCCCCAGGACCGCCAGTACCAGGAACAGGCAGCCAAGAGTGACCAGGACGATTTTCATCGCCCCATTATAGCGGCGGGCAGACCCTCGTATGCGAGTGGCACACATCGCGGCAGCCGGCGCCGTCGCCCTGGTCGAAGCTGGCCTTGGGGTAGGCGCAGAACAGCGGGAAGGACTCACGCTGGCACAACTGCGTCCACAGGTGCTCCAGGCGCATGGTGGCGCGCTGCAGGCCGTCGTCCCACAGCAGGGCCACCATCTCGCCGAAGGCGCGCACCGTCGCATGGTTTTCGCGCGCCTTGCCCATCAATTCAGCGATGGTGTCGTTGAAGCGCGCCTCGGCCGGCCAGCCGTCGAACATGAAGCGCGCCAGCGTGGCGCGCGCATCGCGCACAATGTACTGCCCGCGCAGGGAGGCCTGCGCCACGTCGATGCCCTTGCCCTCCAGCCGCTGCGCCAGCGCCGCGCGGTGCGCCGGCGTGGCAATGACGATAACCGCCTCGTTGCCGCGGAAGCCCGCCATGACAAACGCTTCCAGCGTGTCGAGGAAATCCTCCTCGTCCTCGTACACCTGTACGCTATGGTCGCAATGGGACGTATGCTGCCAGAACTCGTCGATCGCTTCGCGCCGTGTTGCTTCCATGCCCCTGTCTCCTTGGTTTAATCACCAAGAGTAACAGATGAAAGGCGCCATAAAATGCGCGCTTTGTCACCGGCGCGAATGCAGGTGGACGGCCAGCCACATGGCGCCGTCCGATACGCGCAGCACCGTGTGCGGCGTGCGCGCGGGCAGGAACAGGTAGTCGCCCGCCTTCAGCGGCTGCGCCTCTCCCGCCACCTCGAGCAGCGCTTCGCCCTGCAGCAGCACGACCCATTCGTCCTGCTCCTGCACGTATTCCTGCGCTGTGATTTTTGATGTGCTGACGATGCGCTCGATCACCAGGTTCTGGTGCGACAGCAGCGTGTCAAATCTTTCTCCCGCCGCCGGCGGCTGGGCATTCTCGTACAGGTTCCCCATGTCCTTTTCCCTGGTCAGTGCGCGCCAGCATGGCCGGCGTGGCATGCACGCGGCCCTGGGCATCGATCAGCATGGCCTGGTCCAGGCCAAGCCGCTGCGCCATTTCACACCAGCCTTGCGGACCGACCACGAACAGCGGCTTGGAATTGCCGTCCGAACGCAGACCGGGGTCCGCGCCGCCGGAAGTGATGATGGTAACCGATGCCACCAGGTCCACCGTCTGACCGGTGCGGGCGTCGATGATATGGGCGTGGCGTTTGCCGCCTTTCATGAAGTAGCGCTCGTAGTCGCCGCTGGTGCCGATCGCCTCGTTGTCGCGCAGGGCGACGCGCGCCACCATTTGCGGCCCGCGCGGGTCGCGGATGCCGACCATCCAGGGACGGTCGCCCGGCTGGCCCAGCGCGATGGCGTTGCCGCCAACGTTGACCAGGGCCGCCTTGACGTGGGCCGCGCGCAGGATCTGCGCCGCGCGGTCCAGCGCATAGCCCTTGGCGTAGCCGCCGAAGTCGAGCATCACGGCGCGATTGCGGCTGCTGACCCGGTTGCCCTCGAATTGCAGGTCGGCCATGCGCGGCCTGGCCTGCACCAGGCGCGCGATTTCGGCATCCTTCGCGCCGGCGTCCTTGATATCGCTGCTCTGGAAGCCCCAGGCGCGGATCAGGCGCCCGATGGCGGGGTTGAAGGTGTCGCCGGAGCGCTGCGCCAGATCGCTGGCGGAGCGCAGCAGGCTGACCATCTCCTGGTCCGCCTCGAACGGCTCGCCGCGCGCAATGGCGTCGTTCAGCGCCGTCAGCTGGCTGGGCTGCCAGGCGTGGTACTTGTGGTGCAGCCGGTCGAACTCGCGCAGTACGGCGGCGCCCTGCTCCTGCGCCTCCTTGGCGGAAGGGCCGTAGATGCTGACCTCCACCTGCGTGCCGAACACATGGCCCTGCACGCGGTGCACTGCATCCTTCTCCGCGCAAGCCACCAGCAGGGGTAGCAGCGCGGCGCAAGCCAACCAGCTGCGGTGCCGCATGATCAGGTCTTGATCATGAAGTCGATGGCAGCTTTCACCTCATCGTCCTTCAGGCCTGGATTGCCACCCTTGGGCGGCATCATCTTGAAGCCTTGCAGGCCGTGGGTGTACAGCATTTCCTTGCCTTGCTTGACGCGCGGCGCCCAGGCGGCCTTGTCGCCGGCTTTCGGCGCGCCCAGCACGCCAGCGGCGTGGCAGGAGGCGCAGTTGGCGGCGTAGACCTTCTCGCCGTTGACGCCGCCCTTGGCGGCAGGGGCTGCGGCCAGGGCAGCCGGCGCCAGCATGGCGGCGGCGATGGCAAGGGTCAGGGTGTGCAATGCTTTCATGATTGTCTTCCTCTAGGTTGGTGGTAAAAAATGTTCAGCGCATGGAGTTGTCGCTGGCGTCGTGCGCCGGCTGGGTGCCCAGCTTGAGCATGGCCGGGCGGATATCCGCGAAGGGCAGCACGCGGCCGCCCTCGCGCCGGGCAAAGGCTTGCGCGTCCTCCTGCCGGGCAAAGGTGCCGATGGTCGGGCCCATGGCGCCTTCGGCGCGGCTGTCCAGCACGTAAAAAGCGCTGCGGGCCTCGATCCAGTGGCCGCGCGGCTTGTGCCAGTCGGCCTTGCCCATGTCCTGCACGTAGCTGGCGCCGATGCCCTGCTGCCCTTCTTCGCCGAACAGCACTTCAAACAATTCGGCCAGGCTGCAGAAGAAATCGACGCGCCCGCCGTGATAGGCGATCTGCGCTTTCGGGCCGGGGTAGTCCTTGATGCTCATGCCGTCCAGCGCGCACACGGCATCGTCGGCCGGCTCGCTGGCGGCGAGGCTGCGCGCCGCGTCGCCGCAGGCCGACAGCAGGAGGAAGGCGCCGATGGCGGCGGCATAACGTGGGAACCTCATTTGAACCTCCAGCTGGCAATGGCAAAGGGAACGACGATCCAGGCCAGCATGACGCCAGCCAGCAGCGCCGGATTGGTCATATGCTCGGGCATCACGGTGGCCAGGCCGTACAGGCCCTGCACCTGCTCCGAGCTGAAAATGTTCAGCAGGCGGAAGACGTCGGCCGGGTTCAGCATCAGCAAGGCGCCGAACACGCTGCTATCGAGCGCGCCCTGCGACAGCACCAGCACGCCCATCAGCACCATGTCGAACACCAGCACGAACAGGAACCACATGCCGATCGCCAGGCCGCTGGCGCGGATGCGGTTGTGCGCCAGCACCGACAGGCAGAGCGAGAGGCTGAGGAAAGCCAGGCCCAGCAGGATGGCGCTACCGGCGAAGCCGAAGAAGTGCAGGGCGTCGCGCGCATCCAGCTTATCCATCAGCACCAGCAGGGCGGCGCCGAAACCGAGCGCGGTGGCGCTTGCCAGGGCTGCCGACAGGCCGACGAACTTCCCGAGCAGCAGCTCGAAGCGCGTGATGGGCAGGGACAGCAGCAGCTCCAGCGAGCCGCGTTCGCGCTCGCCCACAATGGCGTCGTAGCCAAGCAGCAGCGCGATCAGCGGCACCAGGTAGGTGACCAGGCTGGAAAGGCTGACGATGGTGACGTCGATGCCGCGATAGCCCACGCTGCCCTGCTGCGCCATGCCGAACCAGGCGATGGCCAGGGCAAACACGGCGAATACCAGGGCCACCGCCAGTACCCAGCGGTTGCGCAGGCGGTCGCGGAATTCGCGGGCGGCGATGGTGCCCGCTGCCGACCAGTCAAGCCGCGCGCGCATGGCGTCCTCCCAGTCCGAAGAACAGGTCTTCCAGCGACGGCTCGTGGATGGCCACGTCGTCGATGGCGTCGTCCAGCGACGACAGCAGCTGCAGCACCTGCATTTTCTGGCGCGGCGCGCACGGCACGCGGATGCAGTCGCGCTCCACCCGCACCTGGTGGCCGCGCAGGGCGGCGATCACGCGCGCGGCGCCGCCGGAGCGCGCCACCAGGCGGATCTCGGCCGGCATCGAGGTGCCGGCGCGCAGTTGCGCCAGCGTGCCCTGCGCCGCCACCTTGCCGCCGCTCAGGATCACCAGCTCGTCGACCCGCTCCTGGATTTCGGCCAGGATGTGCGAGGTGATGACGATGGTGGCGCCCTCCGCGCGCAGCTGGTGCAGGATGCGGTAGAAGTCATGGATGCCGTCCGGGTCCAGGCCGTTGGTCGGCTCGTCCAGGAAGACCAGCTCCGGCGCGCCCAGCAGCAACTGGGCGAAGCCCAGGCGCTGGCGCATGCCCTTGGAATAGCCGCCCACGCGGCGCCCGGCCGCTGCGGCCAGGCCGACCCGCTCCAGCACATTGCCGCAGGCGCTGCGCGCCACCTTTTTCAGGTCGGCGAACAGGTGCAGCAGTTCCAGGCCGGTCAGGTTGTCGTAGGCGACAAAGCTCTCCGGCAGGTAGCCGATGCGGCGCCGCACGTCGCGGAAACCGGCGTCGCCGGTGGCCACGCCGCAGATGCGTACTTCGCCCGCGCTCGGCTCGATCAGGCCGAGCATCATTTTGAACAGCGTGCTCTTGCCCGCCCCGTTGTGCCCGATCAAACCAACCATACGGCCGCGCCCCACCGACAGGTCGATCCCGTCGACGGCTTGCACGGCGCCATAGCGCTTGCTTACGGCGCGCAAGTCAATCAGCTTGTCGTCCATGCCATTTTCTCCATTCGGTGTTCCAGGGCTGCATGCGGGCGTGCTGGTCGATCACGCTCGGCGCGCGCAGCAGCGGGAATTGCCGCGACACGAAGCGCAGCGTTTGTACGGCCGGGCTGCTCAGCAAAAGCTTGAGCAGCGGGTATTGCCAGTGCAGGCGGTCGACCACATCGTTGGCCTGGTACAGCACATCGCCCTGGCCGTCGTTGTCCTGGTCCCAGCCGCTGTAGTTGCTCCAGTAGTTGCCCCGGCTGCGGCCCCACTCGACGTCCTTCGAGGCCACGAATTTGACCTGCTCGGCGTTGTTGATAAAGTCGTTGCCATCCACAGCGTTGTTGCTGGAACCGGCGGTCAGGTGCACGCCGGTCTGGTTGCCGATCACCAGGTTGCCGCGCAGGGTGTTGAACTCGGCGTCGTAGATGAAGAAGCCGCGCCCGTTGCCGGACACGATATTGTTCTCGATGACGGAGTCCTGGATGGTGCGCAGCATGATGCCGTGGTCCTCGTTGCCCCAGGCGACGTTGTTGCGCACGGTGAGGTTGCGCACTTCCATCAGCGCCAGGCCGCCACGGCTCTGGTGCACGGTGTTGCCTTCCCAGATGCTGTCGTGGGTGTTCATGTAGTGCGTGCCGTAGCGCACGTGGTGCACGCGGTTGCCGCGGAAAGTGGCGCGGCGCGAGTAGTCGACATAGATGCCGTCGCGCGCGTAGCTGACGGTGTTGTCGATGACTTGCGTATCGTCGGTGTTGTAGACCTGGATGCCGTTGCCGCGCATTTGCGACATCAGGTCGCGGCGGCCGGTGATCAGGTTGCCTTGCAGGACGGCGTCGCGCGACTGTTCGAGCCAGATGCCGAACAGGTTGGTCACCAGGTCGCAGTTGCTGATGTTGATGCCGTCCGAGCCGGGCATGACGTAGATGCCGGCGTTTTGCGCGCCCAGGTCGATGCCGCTGTCGCGCACGATCAGGCCGCGAATCGTGACATCCTTGGCCTTGACGCGGATAACGTCGCCTTCATACGCGGCGCTGATGGTCGGTTTGCCGATACCTTCCAGCCGGATCGGCTTGTCGATGATGAGGCGTTCGCGGTAGGTGCCTTCGCGCACCTGCACGGTGTCGCCGGGGCGCGCCAGGCGGATGGCGGCGGCGATCGATTCGCCCTGCCGCACCTGCAGCACATGCGGGCGCGCCGAAACGGCGCCTGCCACGACTGGAGCGGCGCCGGCAGCCGGCAGTGCCGTGGTGAACGCGGCCAGGGCGGCCGCGCAAAGCCTGAGGACACTCATGGTTTTACCCTGCCTTCCTTTTCAGCTCACCGCGCACCGCGTCCAGCGAAATGAAGTAGCCGCGCCCGTCGATCGGGGTCAGCGGATCGCCGTTCTTCTCGCGCGTCTTGCGCTCCTTGGCCAGCGGCGGGCAGGCGTGGTCGTCGTAGTACATCACCATGCAGTCCAGGCAGGCCAGGCATTCCTTCTGGTCGATGCGGCCCTGGGCGTCGATGGCGTGCGAGCCGCAGCCCTTGGCGCAGGCGGTGCAGGTCTCGCATTCCTTTTTGCGCTTGAGGGCGAACAGGCGGAAGAAGCTCGGCACGGCCAGGCCGGCGCCCAGCGGACAGACGTATTTGCAGTAAGGGCGCTCGCTCAGGATGGAAATACCGAGGATGACGGCGACGAACGCTGCGAACGGCCAGCCGCGATTCAGCACGCCCACCAGGAAGGTGGTCTTGAACGGTTCGATCTCCGCCAGGTGCTCGGCCATCTCCATCGAATAGAAGGAGACGCCCACCAGCACCGCGAACGCAACGTACTTCACCCACTTCAGCTTATCGTGCACGCGCTTGGGCAGCAGGCCCTGGAAGCGCCCCAGGCCGATCCAGCCGCCCAGCTTGAATGCCAGGTGCTGCAGCGAGCCGAACGGGCATACCCAGCCGCAGAACACGCCGCGCCCCCACAGCACCACCGTCACCACCATGAACCACCAGAACAGGAAGATGAACGGGTCGGACAGGAACAGCTCCCACTTCCACTGGTGGATCAGGGAATGGAACCAGGTCATCACCTGGGTGATGGACGGCTGCGCCTTCAGGTACAGGCCGAAGAAGCCGACCGAGGTAATCCACAGCAGCGTGCGCGGGATCGTGATCAGCGGCTTGCTCTTGCGGTTGGAAGCGCGCACCAGGCGGTCGCGCTGCGCATACAGCGCGGCGGTCGTCAGCAGCACCAGCACGAACAGGATGATCTCGCCTTGGCGCGCCAGCCAGGCCGCCTTCCAGGCCGGCACCGGGCGCTCGACTTTCGGGCGCCCGCCTTCCAGGTAGCGCGCCGGAGTCCAGTATTCCTGGTCGAAGTGGACGAAGACCTTGGTATGCGTTTGCAGGTCCAGCTTATTGGCCAGCAGGCTCAGTTGCCACGGCCAGGCCGGGTTGAAATTCGGTGAACGGACGATGAAGATCGCCGACTCCTGGTAGGCCGGCGTGTCGGCCGGGTCCAGGTGGTACAGGTTCAGGTAATCGGTATCGCGGAAGGTAAAGCGGTCGGTGTCCTGGCGCACCTGGATGCGGTCATAGATGCCGCCGCGCACAAAGCCCGAGCCCTTGAACGAATCCAGGCCGGTGCCGATGATGAAGATGGCATGTTCATCCTCCTTCAGGTCCTGCATCAGGCGCGCATAATTGCGTTCGCCCAGCAGGCTGCTGCCGATGCTCGGCACATTCAGGTAGCCGAAGTGCAGGTCCATGTACGGCTTGCCGTTCGACGGCAGGCCGACCTCCTCCGCTTCCACCCGCAGGTGCCGGACCGCGCCCTCCTTAACGAGCGCGGCCCAGTCCAGACGTTCGCGCAGCGGCGTGAAATGAGCGCGCGGTTTGACCATCCCCTTGAAGATGCCCACCTGCTTGCCAATCTCATACGCGCTTTGCGCAATGGTCTGGTTCTCGGCTATGGCCGTTACGGTGGCCCCGCTGATCGCATCAAGATCACCACCGTCCCGCCCAAGGCCGAGTTCCAGCTTGGCGTCGCCGGGTTTGCCGAAGTACTGCCTGACGAATTTGGTCAGCACAGTTTCGGGAATGCCCGCCAACAAAATCGGTTCCGAGTGCTTCAGAATCCGCACACCGGAAATCACACCTTTGGTATCCATGCCGATCAGCGTGACCATCGGCTTGCCCGAGTAGGCCGGTATGTCCACCACATCGGTGGACAGGAACACATAGCCGACCAGGCGCTGCTTGCCCTGCTCCAGCGCGTAGCCCTCTACATAGGCCGGCGCGCCTTTGCGCTTGGAAAATACCGTCGCCGCCGGCAGCACTTCGCTGCAAGGGGCTTCGGCGCACAAATCGGGGCCACTCATCAACGCCGCGGACAGCACGGTGTCGTACATCGAGGTGGCCGCGGCGGGCGCTGCACACAATATGGTGAGCAGCGCCGCCCACAGCAGGGGAATCAAGCGAAGCATGGATACATCACCCTTGCGGGTTAACCCTCCACCAGGAAGCGGCTGCGCATTTCAAGGTGCAGCGCGTGGCAGAAGTGCGTGCAATACAGCCAGAACGCACCGGCATGGTCAGCCTTGAAGGTGACCGACTTGGTCTCCTGCGGGTTGACGATGAAGTTGACGTTGTAGGTCGGGATTGCGCAACCGTGGGTCAAGTCCTCCACCTTGTCGTGGTTGGTCAGGGTGATGGTCACTTCGTCGCCCTTCTTGACCTTGATGACCGGCAGGCTGAAAGCCGGTGCCTGCGACATCAGGCGCACGTGCACCTTGTTGCCGTTGCGGGTGATGCCCGCGTTCTCGGCCGTCACCTTGTTCGGGAAGTCGTCCAGGTTGTAGATCTGGCGCGTCTTCACGATATCGCGGCGCACGATGATTGCGTCGTGCGGTTCCGGATACGCGGTGTGGTCGGACACGATCACCATCTTGTCGCCGGTGATGTCGATCAGCTGCTCGGTTTCGCTATGCAGCGGGCCGACCGGCAGGAAGCGGTCCTTCGAGAACTTGTTACCGGAGTTGAAGTATTTGCCGTCCGCCTCTTTGGTTTCGCCCATGGAGGCGTAGCCATGGCCCGGCTGGTAGTGCACGTCAACGCGGTCGACCACCGGCTTGGCGGACTTGTCGCCCTTGAACTGCGCGATGGCGGCGGCCACGTTCCACTTGACGATCTGGCTGTCCAGGAACAGGGTGGTGAAGGCGTTGCCTTTGCCGTCGAAGGCGGTGTGCAACGGGCCCAGGCCGATTTCCGGCTCCGCCACGACTGCATCGCGCTCGGTTTTCAGTTCGCCGTCGAACCACTTGGCCACCAGGGCCACTTCGATCACGGTGGCAGTCGGCGACAGCTTGCCGGAGCAGACCATGTATTTGCCGTCCGGCGAAGCGTTGACGCCGTGCGGGTTCTTGCCGACCGGGACGTAGCAGGTCACGGCGGTTTTCGGATCGGCGTTGGCCGCCTTGCGGCCGTCAACCACAGGCACCTTGGAGGAGCCGATGGTGGTGAACTTGCCGGCTTTGACCATTGCTTCAACACGGGCCACGTCGAAGAAGACGCAGGCGTCGCGCTCGGCCGACATCATGCCCGCCTGGTCCGGCGCGTTCTCGGTGTTGTACTGGTTGGAGCAGGCGAAGCGGCCGTCGTACGAGGTGGCGGTCAAGTCCATATTGCCGTCCACGCGCACTTGCCAGCGCACGGCCATGGTTTCCGCATCCACGCAGGTGAACAGCGAGCCCCACTTGGACGGATCGTCCAGGTCGCGGCCGTCGTTCGGGAACGGAATCGCGAATTCCGCGCCGCAGAACACGCGGGTGGTGTGGTTGATGGACTTGTCGACCGGGTCGCACTTGTCCGGGAAGATGCCGTGGAAGCCCTGCACGTTCGGCAGTTCGGTGATCTTGTCGCATTCCATGGTATCCATGCGGATACGGGCCAGGCGCGAATGGATCTTGTCGTTCACCCACAGGTAACGGCCGTCATAGGTGCCGTCCTTGTAGGAACCGTGCACGTGGTGGGTGTCGCCGGTGGTGTATTTCAGGCTGCCGTCGGCCTTGGTGCCGAGGATCGCCTTCGATTCGTTGGTGATACCCCAACCGACCATAGGATCGATATTGAAAACGGGGATCCGGCGCAGTTCGCGTCCGGAAGGAATGCCGATGATGCGGGCTTCGCCGGAGTGGCCGCCGCTGGAGAACAGGTAATAGTCGTCCAGCTGGCCCGGTTCTACGTGAACCTTGCTGCCGCTGTGCGATTTGGCCGCTGCAGATGCAGAAGAAGAAGCGGCAGCCCCCGCGCCGTTCTCTTTGCAACCCGCCAGCACACCAGCACCGGCCAGGCCGAGCGCTGCACTCTTACCCAGGAAACGACGACGGCTGCTTACTTCCGTGTCGTGCACATCACGATCGCTACCCATGTTTCAATACTCCTACTCTGTGTTATTCCAGGTAGCGACTGTACGGAGTTTGTCGAAAAATTAAATTGACTCAGGTCAAGCGCTTTCAAATTGAGAGGATCTGCCATGAAACATGTCCTGTCGTGCCTTGCTTCTGTCTTGGCCGCGAGCGGCGCGCTCGCGGCGCAACTGCCATCCATCCAGCTGGTTGAAACGTCGATGCAGGCGCAGTTCAACCTGCCCCTGACGTTCGGCCAGGTGTTCGCCAAAGGCGACCTGAAGGCCGGTGAAAGCGTCACCGCCGCCTACAAGGGCGCCGCCCTGCCGATCCAGGTCGACGTCAAGGCCACGCACGACGACGGGTCGGTGCGGCACGCGGTGCTGAGCGCCATCGTGCCGCAACTGGCCGCCGGCGAGACAGCGAGCGTGCAACTCGCATCGTCCGCCACCCCGCCCTTGATGCCACCGGCCTTGCGCCCGAGCGCGCTGCTGGCGAGCGGCTTTAACGCCGTAGTGCGCCTGAACGTGGGCGGTGTGCTGTACAGCGCCGACGCCGCGCAGCTATTACGCAGCAAGCCATACAAGCACTGGCTGAACGGCATGCGCGCCATTGAATGGCAGGTGTCCGCGCCGGTGCAGACGGCGGACGGCGTAGCGCATCCCCACCTGTCGGTGCGGTTTGCGATCCGCAACTACCCCTACCCCAATATTGAAAGCCCCGGCCCGGCACGGGTCGACATCACCTTGGAAAACAACTGGGCCTTCGAACCCGATCCGAAGAACGTCACCTACGATGCCGAGATCCTGGTCAACAACCAGCCTGTCTACAGCAAGGCCGCGCTCACCCACTTCCACCACGCGCGCTGGCGCAAGGTGTTCTGGACCGGCGCCGAACCAAAACTGCATGTGCGGCACGACGCGGCCTACGCCTCGGCCTCCGGCGCCGTGCCCAATTACGACCGCGGCATCGTCCCTTCCGCCACCGCACTGGCCAAGATGAAGACCGACTGGGAGGCCGCCGATAGCGGCCCGATGGCCATGCCCTTGATTAACAAGTACATGCCCGCCACCGGCGGCCGGCCCGACATCGGCCTGCACCATGCCTGGGGCGCGATGTATGTGTTGAGCATGGACGCGCGCGCGCGCCAGGTCACCATGGGCCTGGGCGACCTGGCCGGCAGCTGGCCGATCCACTACCGCGACAAGGCGACCGACGAAGTGGTCTCCATCCTCCAGTACCCCTATGTGCGTGACATGCGCATTGGCAGCGACAGTTACAACCCGGTGACCAAAAAGCACGAGGACATGCCGCGCTGTACTTCGACCGAAGCCGGCGCCTGCAGCACGCCTTACTCGCCGGACTCCGCGCACCAGCCCTCGCTGGCCTACCTGCCCTACCTGTTCACGGGCGACAGCTACTACCTGGACGAGCTGCTGTTCTGGGCCAACTGGAACCTCACCACGATGAACCCGCACTACCGGGGCCTGGCCAAAGGCCTGGTGAAGGGCAACCAGGTGCGCGGCCAGGCCTGGAATATGCGCACGCTGGGCCACGCCGCCTACATCACGCCGGACAGCCACCCGATGAAGGTCTATTTCAAGCAGGTCCTGCAGAACAACCTGGACTTCTACAACACCACCTTCGCCGGCAGCGCCACCAACCAGCTCGGCTTCATCGACAACACCGCCACCAGCTACGCAGTGGCCTATGGCGGCCCGACCGGACCCGGCACCGGCGTCGCGCCCTGGCAGGACGACTTCTTCACGTCCGTCGTCGGCCACCTGCATGAAATGGGTTTCGCCAGCGCCAAGCCTATCCTGGACTGGAAGGCGCGCTTCCCGATCGGCCGCATGATGGCCCCCGGTTATTGCTGGATCGACGGCGCCGTTTATGCGCTGATGGTGCGGCCCGGCGCCGCGTCGCCCTACTTCACCAGCATGGCGCAAGCCTACCAGGCCACCATGCGCAAGAACGACGGCACACCGATGGTGAACAGCAGCGGCGCGCTCTACCTCGACCAGCCGTGCGCCAGCCAGGCCCAGGCCGACTGGCGCACGCAGGCCGACAAGGATGCCAAGATCTGGCGCACGCCGTGGCTGGCGGGCGAGATGACGGGCTACGCCACTTCGCCGGAAGGCTACCCGGCCAATATGCAGCCGGCGCTGGCGATGGCTGCCGCCACCGGCCTGCCCAACGCGCGCGAAGCGTGGGCGCGCTTCGCCGGCCGCGCCGCCAAGGCGAACTACAGCGAGCGGCCGCAGTTCGCCATCGTGCCGCGCTGAGGCCAGGGCGCGGCGGCGGCGCGGTTCAGGGCTTGATCTCGCTGCCGAGGACTTTGAGGAATTGCGCCATCCATTGCGGATGCGCGGGCCAGGCCGGCGCGGTGACGAAGTTGCCGTCCGTGACCGCCTGGTCCATCTCCAGCGCCACATACTCGCCGCCGGCAGCGCGCACTTCCGGCGCGCAGGCTGGATAAGCCGAGATGCGCTTGCCCTGCACCACGCCGGCCGCCGTCAGGATTTGCGCGCCGTGGCAAATCGCCGCCACCGGCTTGCCGGCAGCCACAAATTCCTGCACCGTTTCCAGCACGCGCGAATTCAGGCGCAGGTATTCCGGCGCGCGGCCGCCGGCAATCACCAGCGCGTCGTAATCGGCCACGCGCGCCTCGTCGAAGCTGGCGTTGAGGGCGAACTGGTGGCCCGGCTTTTCAGTGTAGGTCTGGTCGCCCTCGAAATCGTGGATCGCGGTCTTGACCTTCTCGCCCGCCTTCTTGCCGGGACACACCGCATGCACCGTATGCCCCACCATCAGCAGCGCCTGGAACGGCACCATGGTCTCGTAGTCTTCCGCGAAATCGCCCGTCAACAGCATGATCTTCTTGATGCCCATTCCGATCTCCTTGTCTAAGCTTGCATGAAGAAATGCGCTTCGCTTGCGCCGCGCAGTTGACCAGAATAGCACCGCCCGCAGGCGCCTGCCGGCAATGGCTGTATCATCTGTTTACCACTTTTTATGCCATCAGCGATGAAAATCGGATTTCTGTTGCCGCCCGGCTTCCAGATCATGGGGCTGGCCGCCGCCTCCGCCTTTGAACTGGCCAATACCACGGCCGGCCGGTGCCTGTACGAAATCGGCTTCCATTCCGAATTCGGCGGCAGCGTCGCCAATTCCTTTGGTGCCGCCATTGAAACGCAGCCCATCGCGCGGCGCCGGCTCGACACCCTGATCGTTTGCGGCCTGGTCGCGCCCGCACCGACCGCGCCTGGCCTGCTGGCGCGATTGCGCGCGGCGGCCCGGCTGGCGCGGCGCACCACTTCGGTCTGCACCGGCGCCTTCCTGCTCGGCGAAGCGGGGCTGCTCGACGGCCGCCGCGTCACCACGCACTGGATGTTCGCACGCGAACTGCAGGAGCAAGTCCCGACCGCGCAGGTGGAGGCGGACCGCATCTGAAACCGGCCAGCCGCCGGCCAAAGCCATCGCCACGCTGCGCGTGGAGTGCGCCCGCCTGCTGGTCGAGCAAAGCCGCCTGAGCGTCGAGGAAATCGCCATGGAAGCAGGTTTCAGCGATGCCGAACGCATGCGGCGCGCATTCCTGCGCGCTTTCGGCCAGCCACCGCAGGCTTTGCGGCGCGCGGCGCGGATGTCCTGAAACGAGGGTTTTACGACATTTACGCCATTTCATGCGCAACCTATATTGAAGCCATCCCCACCATACGACAGGAGCTTCGATATGACCACCCTCCACACCGCACTGGCCGCCGTTGCAGCGGCCAGCGTGCTGGCCATGCCAGCCGGCGCCGCCGAGCCCGCAACCGGCTTCGTCCGGATCAGCACCGATATCACCCTGCGGCGCATCGTCGTCGCCCCCGCCAAGCCGAAGGGCACCGTCCTGCTGCTGCATGGATTCCCTGAGACAGCACTGGCCTGGAACCAGGTCGCCCGCCAGCTGGGCGCCGACTATGAAGTCCACGCCTTCGACTGGCCCGGCTACGGCGGCTCGTCGCGCCCGCCGCTGGCTCGCTTCACCTACGCGCCGCGCGATTACGCCCGGGTGGTGCAGCAGTACATCCGTGCAGCAGGCATCGACAGCCGCAATCTGGTCATCTACGCCACCGACATCGGCGGCCTGCCGCCGCTGCTGCTCGCACTGGAGGAACCCGGCATCGCGCGGAAGATCATTGTCGGCGACTTCGCCCCGCTCGACCGTCCCCAATACATGGCTGAACGCCTGCGCAAGCTGAAAGCGCCGGAAAGCGCGCAAGCCACCCGCGCCGCCATCAACCAGACCTACCGCGAGATCATCGGCAACGCCTTCCAACGCGGCCTGCCCGCCGGCAGCCAGTTCCAGGTCAGCCCCGAATTCGAGGCCGACATGCAGGCCGGCTGGCAGCGCGGCGGCATGAGCAGCGGCGACGCCTTCTACCACTACTATTCCCACTTCACGCGCGACCAGGTCTACCTGGAGGACAACCTGGCGCGCCTGTCAACGCCGGTGCGCGTGGTGTGGGGCGCGCTGGACATCTACATCGACAAGAAGATGGGCGAGGAATTCGCCGCCCGTTCCGGCAGCCCTTTCGCCGCCCTGCCCGGCCTGGGCCACTATCCGCACCTGCAGGACCCGCAACAGACCGCCAGTGAGATCCGCGCCGCCTTCGATTGAATGCGCTACTTCAGCACCGCAGCCGCGTCGACGATCTCGACGCCCTGCAGCTGTCCAAGCCACGCATCGAACCACGGCTTGTGCGAGGCGCCGACGATGGACAGCACGCGCGCGCCGGGCCGTTCGCGGAAGGTTTCGCGGATATTCGCCACCATGCGCAGGTTGCGTACTTCCCAGCCGCCGACCCAGATTTTCGGATAGGCCGGCAGCGACGCGTCGCGCATCATCGGCAGCACATTGGCCTCGGCGTAGACGCGCATGGTGCCGGGCTGGTTGATGTAGCGGTACAGCGGCAGCAAGTCGTCGGCCGGCGCCAGTTCGCCCTCGCGCTTTTGCACCGCCTTCATCTCGACGTTGCCGGCCGCCCATACCGCCTCGACCGATTTGACGAAGGGCTTGATGTCGGGCAGGTCGATGCGGTCGCCGGTATGGTTGTCCACCGCGTACACGCGCTGGTGGCCCAGGCGGGCAGCCAGCGGTGCGGCGATCAGGTTGTCCTCGTTCTTGCGCTGCATAAGCTTGCCCAGGCGTTCGACCAGCTTCGCGCTCAGGCCATCGCCCTCGCGCCGTTCCGCCTGCGGCAGCTGCAGCCACTGCACCTGGGCCGATGCCGGCTCGCTGGCCGCCAGGAAGGCTGCCGCCAGGCGCCGGCGCTGCGACGGCGATGGTTGCGCCGGCCAGTTCTTGAGGGTCTTGTCCACCTCCGCCAGGGCAGCGGGGATATCGAGGCCGGTCGCCTCCTGCGCCGCCGCCGTGCTCGGGCACCAGTCCGGCCCGTACTTGGCGGGATGGCGCGCCGCCAGGTCGCAGTCCTCGCCCGGCTCCTGCTCGATGGTGATGATGTCCGGCTTGAAGGCCGCCAGCCGGTCGATCACGCTGCCTAAGGCGGCCGGTTTGAAGCCCGCCGGCATGCCGCTCAAATGCATGGTACCCAGCACCAGCACCTGCGACTTCGGCCCGGCCATATCGCGGTCCAGCTTCGTCAGATCCACCTGCGCCTGCGCCACCAGCGGTGCCGCCGCCAGCGCGCCCCACACTACCTTGTTCCATTTGCCCATATCGCTCCTCTGCGCTTTGCCAATCGGAGCCGCGATTCTAGGCAGGTACGCGCGCCGCCGCCACGGCAATCCGACAGCCTGCAGGATCGCGGGAACGAATTGCAAAATTGGCATAACAGCCATAACTTCTTTAACCATCTTAAGGACGCCGCGCGCAATCCCACGTGAAATATAGGGATACATATAAAAAGGAGATGGTATGAGCTGGAAGAACCTGAAAATCGGCGTGCGGCTGGGAATTGGTTTCGCCTTGGTGATGGTGCTGATGCTGGTGATCGCCGTGGCAAGCGCATGGCGCATGCAGCAAATCCAGGGCAACCTGGATTACGTGGTCAACGACAACAACGTGAAGATCGCCGCCGCCAACCGCATGGCCGACGTGGTGCGCGATGTCGCGATCAGCGTGCGCGACATGATATTCCTGGAGCAGGACGGCGAGATCGCCCGCCAGTGGGCCATGATCGCCGAGCGCCGCAAGGACTATGCGGCCAGCGTGGACGTGCTGGAGCGGCTGGTGCGGGACGATGCCGGCAAAGCCCTGCTGGCCCGGGTGGCCGCGCACCGCAATACCGTCGTGCCGCTGGTGGACAAAGCCGCCGCCCTGGGCCGCCGCAAGATGAAGGATGACGCCACCCTGGTGCTGCTGGAGGAAGTGCGCGAGCCGCAGGCCGGGTGGATCGGCGCCCTGCGCGACCTGGTGCGCTACCAGGAGCAGAAAGCCAGGGAGATGGTGGAGCTGGCGCGCGCGGAATACGCGCAAGCGCGCAACCAGACCTTCGCGCTCACCGCCATTGCCATGGCCCTGGGCAGCGCATTCGCCTGGCTGATCACCCACAGCATCACTACTCCGCTCAACAAGGCCGTGCAGGTGGCGCGCACGGTCGCCGCCGGCGACCTGAGCAGCCGCGTGGAAGTCACCACCAGCGAGGAAACCGGCAAGCTGCTGGGCGCCTTGCGGCATATGAATGAAAACCTGGTGAAGATCGTCGCCGATGTGCGGGCCGGCACGGAGACCATCAGCACGGCGTCCGGCGAAATCGCCAACGGCAACCTCGATCTCTCGGCGCGCACCGAACAGCAGGCCAGCTCGCTGGAGGAAACAGCCTCCTCGATGGAGCAGCTGACGTCCACCGTCAAGCTCAATGCCGACCACGCCCGGCAGGCCAACAGTCTGGCCCTGGCCGCCTCCGAAGTGGCGGCGCGCGGCGGCCACGTGGTGGCGCAGGTGGTGCAAACCATGGGCTCGATCAACGCGTCGTCGCGCAAGATTGTGGATATCACCGAAGTTATCGACAGCATCGCCTTCCAGACCAATATCCTGGCGCTGAATGCCGCCGTGGAGGCGGCGCGCGCCGGCGAGCAAGGGCGCGGCTTTGCCGTCGTCGCGTCCGAGGTGCGCAACCTGGCGCAGCGCTCCGCCGCGGCGGCCAGGCAGATCAAGGACCTGATCGACAGCTCGGTGGACAAGATCGACACCGGCAGCCTGCTGGTGGGCCAGGCCGGCACCACCATGGAGGAAATCGTGACCAGCATCCGCCGCGTCACCGACATCATGGGCGAAATCAGCCACGCCACCCACGAGCAAACCATCGGCATTGAGCAGATTAACCGGGCAATCTCGGAGATGGACAGCGTGACGCAGCAGAACGCTGCGCTGGTGGAGGAGGCATCGGCTGCGGCCAGCGCGATGGAGGAGCAGGCTTGCGGGCTGGCCCGGGCGGTGAGTGTGTTCCACCTTGGGCCAGCGCCGCATGCCGGCGTCAGCTAAACCTTACTGGCGCATTGGGCGCAGCAAGGCCGGCTGGCCGAACTCCACCAGTTCGGCATGCGACTTTTGCATATAGGCCGACCAGAATTCGGCCAGCGCTTGCATGGTCTTGGGATCGCGGTAGGACTTGGCATTCGCGGCATCGACCGACAGCAGGCCAGCGCCGATCACGTACACCTTGGCACCGCCGAAATTACCCAGCAGCTTATTGTCCTCAACGGAACGCAGCTCCTTGCCGGCGTCGATCTTGCGCACCGACTTGCCTTGCTCGGCATAGAAGTTGCCAACCGAGGAGTTCTCCAGCATGTCGGAAACGATCAGCACGATTTTTTGCGGCGCGCGCGATTCCGCCGCCAGCGCGGAGACGGCCTTCAGGCTGGCCAGCACATCCGACTTGGCGATGGAGCCGCTGCTCTCGGCGAAGGCGGAGCGCAGCGCCGTGCCGGCCACCTGCATCGCCTGCGCCGGCTGGCGTCCCAGGCATTGTTCAAACTTGTTCAGCACCGGCTTGGAAATGTCGTCGCGCACGGCCTTGGGCAGCGCAGCTTCAATCCGGCCCGACGCCAGCACTTCCGTATAGCGGCCCTGGGTATAGGCCGAGAACACGGCGATCGAGAACGCGTGGCCCGGCTGCAGGTAGGCTTTGACGTTGTCGGCCACCATCTGCTTGAGCGATGGGCTGAGCGGGGTGGTCTGGTCGATGGCGACGATCAGTTCCGTTTCCGGCGCACGCGGCGCCGGCAGCGGCTTTTCGTGGCAGCTGCGGATGGCGTCGAGCTGCGCCGCCATCACGGAGCTGGAAAACAGCAGCGGCGCTGCCAGCAAGGTCCACTTCACAGCAGGCCCTCCACCTCGGCGTCGCGCGCCTTGCGCTCGGCTTCCGCCTTCTGCGCACGCAGCGCGTCAATCACGGCAGCGCGGGTTTCGGACGACAAGGTGTCCAGCAGGTCGAGCTTGGCCTTCTTGTCTTCGCCCAGCGCGGCCAGGCGCGCCAGCACCTCGGCCAGTTCCGGCGCTGCATCCGCCGGCGCGGCGGCTACCGCAGCCGGTGCGGGCGCCGGTGCTGGTGCCGGTGCCGCAGCCGGTGCAGCTTGCGCCGCAGACGCCGCCACTTGCGCGGCCAGGGCAGCCGCCTTGGCCGCCTTCTGCGCCGAAGCTTCCGCATGGCGGCGCTGGTCATCGCGGTCCGCCTCGTCCAGTTCACGCGACTCCTGCATGAAGTCGCGGAAGGTCTTCTTCAGGCGGGTGCCCACCGTACCGCTATCGCCGGTATTTTTCATGATGCGCTGCTGCAGCACCGCCAGGCGCGCCTGCGCCGTATCAGCGGTACGGCGATAGTTTTCGCGCACCGCCGCATAACTGGAATAGCGCCCGCCACCGATATCGCGGTTGGCCTGGCTGCTCTCCTTGCCGGCAAAGCCCCAGCGGAAGCCAAAGATCACGCCCAGGATCTGCAGGAACACAAAGATGAAGGCCAGGATGATGAAGGTCGCCCAGCCGCCATGGCGGTCCAGGCTGGCCTCATCGGCAACCGCCTTCTTGTCGGCGATATTGTCCGACGCCTCGTCCGCGCCAGGCAAACGCACCGCGCCCGCCGACATATCCATGCCGTCGGCGGCCGGGCTGGCGCCCTGGGTAATCTGCTGGCCGGCCAGCGTCACGCGCGCCGCCAGTTCCTTCTCCAGCACCTGGCCGCGCACATAGGTCGCAAAGCCGGCAATAACCACCACGAACACCAGGGTGCCCCAGCACAGGAAGTAATTCGGATGCGCGCCCACGCGGCTGCACAACTGGTTACAGGCTGGTTCGTGGTTATCCTTGCTCTGCGGCTCATCCAGGCCCAGGGTGCCATCCTTCAGCGGCGGTTCGCAGCCATTGGCCACCCACACCTTGCGCGCATTCTTGATCAGGTTTGAGCGGTACAGCTGGTGGCCCGCCAAGTGGGTGAACGCCACCAGTACCACCGAGATCAGGAAAGCGATGCCGTAGGCGCCGGTCTGCTGCAGGTTCTCGCTCGCGCCGGGAATGGTATAGCCGGCCAGCACATAGGAGAAACCCATCGCCTCGACAAAGACCATCGCCACCGTCAAGGCCCAGATCCAGCCCGGCATCGCGCTGCGGCCATTGTCGCCGGCCTTTTTCAGGTAAGTCTTCTTCTCGTTGAAGTCATGTTCGTCCTGGATATGCGCGAAGTCCTTGTACTCCTGGCACAAGGTGCGCTCCGCCGTGTACCAGCCGGGGAACGACTGGTCGGCGCTCGGATCGCGCGACAGGCGCGCAATGCGGCCGACCACCGGGAAACTGACCCAGGTGTTAAACCACCACCATTTCACCTTCTCCCACAACAGCATGATCACCACCGCCGCGCACAGCGTGCTGACCACGCTCCACGCCAGCAGTGGATAAGTTTGAAAGAACTCTTTCATCGCATTTCCCCTTTTATTTTTGGTAGATCTTTGGTTTGAAATCTGCTGCGTACTGCACCGCGCCGCGTTCATAGACGATGCGGCCCGCCTTGGCCGCCGGACCGCCTTCGCTGTGGAACACGATGTCGACGCAGGACAAGCCGGCGCGGCCGTCCAGGAACACGCGGTACAGCAAGCCGCGCTCGCCCAGGTAGGTATTCACTTCCGGCGAGATGCTGACGTCCGGCGCCGGGTTGCTGTTGCGGGCCGGGTTGTAGTTGGCATAGACCTTGAACTCCGGCAGGTTCGCCAGCGAACCGTCGCCCGCCAGCACGGACACCTTGTTCAGCACGATCTGGTGCGCATTCACCTGGTCGGTCCAGGTTTTGCCGTACAGGCCCGGCAGGAACTCGCTGGTGCGATAGGTCTTGCCGCTGGCCAGCGATTTGACGCCATGCGCCAAGCGCGGACGGTCGCGCGTGCAGTCGGCCAGGTCGGCCATCTCGGACGCATGCGCGCTGCTGATCAGGGAGAAGTAGGACTTGTTCGATTCCAGCTGGCCGATGCTGGCCAGCGCGCCCGATTTGGCCAGCGGCATGCCGCCGAAATCCAATGCCGGGCCGCTGCTGCGCGCACGGCTGCTGGCAGGTGGCGCTGGCTGCGCCGAAGCGGCCGGGGTGACCGCTGCAACGCGCGCGCCAGTCCGGCTGTCCGCCGCCTTGGCTTCAGCCAGTTTGGCTGGTGCAGCCTTTTCCTTCGCCAGCTTGGCCGGCGCCGCGGGCGTGGCAGGCTTTTGCTGGGCCGCAGGCGCAGTCGGTTCGGCCGGCCGCGCGGCTGCCTCCTGCGCGCGATAAAAAGCATAGCGCGGCTTGCGCGCCGCGAGGAAGCGCTCGAAGGTGCCAGCGTCGGCCACTTCCACGATCTCAACGCGGCGGTTGCGCGCGCGCCCTTGCTCGCTGGCGTTGTCGGCAATCGGATACGACTCGCCCGCACCCTGGTAGAACAGCACCTCGCGCGGAATGCCCTGCTTCTCCATGAATTCGGTCACCGCCTTGGCGCGGCGCTCCGACAGGTCCGCATTCAGGCGCGAACTACCGCTATCGTCGGTATGTCCGATCAACAGGATCTTGCGCGATGCGATTTGCGCAATGTACTTCTGGCGCTCCGCCGGGTCCTGGATGTGGCTGGCCATGGTGCGCGCAGAATAGGACTGCGCAATCGCCGTAAAGTAGGATTGCGCGCGCGGCGTCAACTGATCGGAATTGCTGTCGAACTGCGCGCCCTCGCCCTGCTTGTCGCGCACCTCCACCACCATGCCCACGCCCGCATCCTTACTGGTACTGGCCTGGGCCGGGTCGCTCGCCGCCTGCACCGTGCCGTCGGCCGACACATTGGCCACCGTCATGTCCAGCTCATACTGCTTGGCCACGCGCGCCAGCTCGCAGCGGCGGCGGTCCATATCGTGGCCAATCAGGCCGCCGGCGGCAGCGCCCACCAGCGCGCCCAGGATGCGGCCCTTGTCCGAATGTTTGACCTGGTTGCCAATGATCGCCCCGGCGATGGCGCCGACCGCGATACCGATATTGCGCGAATTGTTCGAGCACGGGTCGTCGCTGGCAAAAGTCTCTTTGAACGATGGCTGGCCAGTCCGTGGATCGGTCGCGCAGCTCGTCAACATGGTGGCGCCAACTACGGCGACTACGACTTTCTTCATCCGCATCCCTCGATATTTAACCAACAATAAGATTATCCATTTTACAAAAAGAATCTTCTCATAAAATTTGATTCATAGAAACATTATTTCCTAATAAATATGATCTGAATGTTGTTTTGGCCTATACAGTCTAGAAAGGCGGAACAGCCCGGACTTGAGGCATATCAAAGGCGCCGCCACTCGCACGCCTGCGCCAACCGCGCCCCCGCTCGGCGTCCTGAATTCCAGCAAACGGCGACAAGCCGGGCGTTGCGGATGCGTTTATCATGTTTGCCAGATCAGGCATTTCGACCTGATCCAACAATGGAGACAAACATGAATAAACTGTTCCAATGCCTGGCGGCGGCAACGCTCGTCGTCGCCACCATCACCCCAGCCCTGGCGGCGAGCGAGGTATTCCTGCTTGGCACGCTGTACAAACGCCACGAGCAAGTACCCGCCTACAATGTGGACACCCTGGTCCGTATCGTCGAGAAAGTCGCGCCGGACGTCTTAGTGCTCGATGTCACGCCGGACGAACTGCGCAAGCGCACCGTCTTCCCCGGCAAGATCGAATACACCCACGGCATCTTCCCCCTGATGGACAAGCGCAAGTTCATCACCTACCCCGCCGAGCCGGCCGAGCCGCTGTTCAGCGAAATTGTGGAATCCGTCAAATCGCGCATCCAGCAGTTCGACAAAGAGCAGCCCGAGTTGTCCGCCAGCTTTAAGCGCACGGAAAAGAATATGTATGCCATGCTCGGCAAGCACTGGAGTAGCGCCGCCCGTGTGCAGGACGACGCGACCAGCGAAATGATTGACGCCAGCGCCCGGCTCTACGCCGAGATCCTGGGCCCAGTGAAGAAGGACGCCGACGAGCGCTGGGACAAGCACACGGCGGATATGGTGAAACGCGCTGTCAGCGAACACCCCGGCAAGCGCGTGCTGGTACTGACCGGCATCCGCAACCGCCCGCTGGTGCAGCGCAACCTGCAAGGCGACCCGGCGATCAAGCTGGTCGACATGCCAGCCTGGCTGACCCAGGCCGGATTCTAGGCGGGCCTTAGTTCGCGTCCCCGGCGCCCACCGGCGCCGGATAGCGCGCCAGGGTATGGATGATGGGGCCCTGCTCGAACCCAGCCAGAAGAGTGCTAGCTCCCCGGTTCATCTCACGCCGCCGCGTTGAACAGCAACGACAGCTGTGCGCTCTCCTTGCTGCCGCAGCTGCTCTCCAGCTGCTCCGGCGACAAGGTGCGGTCAAACGACACCTGCTTGAGCGCGCCGTTGTAGGGCAGCGTGAAAGTCGAGGCATCATCGTAATAGACCAGCACCTGCGGTAGCGCCTTGCCGTCATCGTCCTGCAGGTTGAAGACCTCCAGTTCAACCTTGCCCCTGCTCTCATCGAAGCCGGCCACGGCATGGCCCGTCACGCTGAAGCGGCAACTGCCCGCCTTCTGTTCATAGACGTAGTCGAAGGAAGGAACGCCCTTGTTATCCACCTTGTACTGGCTGACCCGCAGCGAATGCTCCACCCCTCCGGAGTGGAGCTTGAAGCGTGGCTCCGCATCGGTAGCGTGGCTATCCTTCATCGCACCAAGGTTTAGCGACAGCTTGCCCGCGCCATCCTGCGACAGCAGGAACCATTGGCCGGCGTTCGTGGCAACAAATAGGGGTTCGCCGGCGGCCAGTTGCAGCGCATCCTCCTTACCGCTGGCAGGTGAAATCTTGCGCAGCTCGCGGGCACTTCCCTTCCCGCTGCATGGTTGGCGCACCGCGAGCAGGGTACTGCCATACTCCGCCATCGAATGCGTTTTGCAGAATTGTCCTTCGTAGCTGACCGCTGCAAGCTGCTTGCCTTCCGGGCTGGTCAGCACCAGCGTTGAAGCGCCCTCGTCACCGGCAAGCGAATACGTCACGCCGCGCGGCGAGACCCCTTGTTTCACATCGCGCATTTTCTGCTTGAAAGGACGCATGCTCCAAACGTAGCCGCCATTCGCCAACAGCAGCGAATGCGCGTAATCGTCCACGTAGTCCGACTTGCCCAGCTTCGCCGGATTGAAGCTGCCGGCAATATACAAACGGTCGCCGACGAATCGCGCAGTGGCCGAGCTGCTAAATGCGCCCGTCTTGCGGATGCTTGGCTTGCCCTCAACCAGGTGCTTGTCGAACTGCGTGGTGAACAAGGAATAGAACTCGCTGCCTTCATCCTCGTCCTTGATATATCCCGCAATCTGAACGCCGGATGCAAGCGGCGCCATGGTGTAAGCGAACTTGTTCCGTCCAGGAAGGGCGAGCTTTTTATAGCCGATTTGCTTACCGTCTGCGCTGAACTGGAGGACGTACACCAAGGTCTGGTTCAAAGACTGCGCAGCCTGCGTGTTGACGTTGGCCAGCACATACACGAATTCACTGTCGAAAGCGCATTGCGCTGCAGTCAGGGCCACATAGCCATTCGGCGCAGGGATGTGCTTTTTCCACAGCACCGCATTGGATTTGTAATCGACCAAAAGCAGCTCGCCGCTGTTCTGGGCCGCGTCCGGGTCAAAGTTATCGCCCACCAGGCAGGCGCGCGCGCCATCCGCTGCAAAGCCGATGTGGTTGGGATCAAATTGTTTGGCCTGGATCTGCAGGTCCAGGGCCTGAGCGTGCGAAAAAGAAAGCGCTGCGACAGCTGCTGCGAGGGTGCGGAAAATCTTCATGGTGCGGAAGATTACCATAACAACAAGTTAAGCTACCGCACCTAAAGCGGGACTCACAGCCCCTACTACGCGCCCCATCCGCAAGTAAGATGTAAAGTAGCTTTATGCCGGTTTCAGAAATGCTGAAACCGGGAGATGGAAGCGCTTGGCAAGTGCGCGCGCCTGCCGCAAGTTAAGATCGCGTTTTCCGCTCAGCACTTCAGATACAACGCCCTGCGAGCCTATCTCGGTAAGATCCGATTGCCGAAGCTCGTGCTGCTCCATCATGAAACGCAACATATCGACTGGCGTCGCTTGCGCAAGTGGATGATGCGCACCTTCATATTCCGCAATGAGCAAGCCCAGGACATGTACAAGGCCAGCCAGTTCGTGCTTCTCATTAGCGCCTCCAGCGTCGAGTAATGAGTTCATTACACTGACAGCGTGCGTGTAGGTGGCCTCGTCCTCAATGGCGTGCAGCGGAACGCGTGCCGAAAGCACCCGAAAATTGCGCGCTATTTCAACGATTTCACTGCTCTCATCTATGCATTCCATGAGTCATACTCCCGATGGGTGAACACATGCCGGACAAAAAGCGTCCGCCGGTCGAAGTGTACCGCCGCAACAATTCGATATTTGTTTCCACCTACGTTAAACACAAGATAGCGACCTACTCGATCAACCGAATTGAATGTTGCCTTTAGTTCGGCAAAGTTGGCGAAATCTCGCAACTCGATCGATCGCCGCCACGTTTGCAAAGTCTTACCGGCTTCGATGTGAGTCAGCGCAAACTCCAGCAAAGCCTTATTCGAAATCACACGCATGATGATCCTAGCGAAATAATATCTCAGATTGAGATTCGACGCAGAGCACCGGTATAAGCGCCTTGCTGTTGAAGCTGAAATACTGGGGCTAAAGTTGATCAGGCAGCTTGTGCGAACGCAAATCGCCGGTGCAAGGATCACATGGAGGCTTGTTCAAATGCAAAAAAGCCGCCCAATGAGCGGCTTTTCGTTCTCATGTGGAGCCGACTGTGTGTCAACTCTAGTGATGAGAGGTAAAAGTCTGAGCCTTACTGACATCACTGTCAGCAGGCTGGAATCTTGGTAGGCCCTCGCGGAGTCGAACCGCGCACCAAAGGATTATGAGTCCTCTGCTCTAACCAAGCATGAGCTAAGGGCCCTGAGAACCCGGCAGGATAGGGCCACTGGCCCCATCCGTCAAGTTTAGTTACCTTCCAGGAAACTCTTCAGTTTATCGGAGCGCGAAGGGTGGCGCAGCTTGCGCAGTGCCTTGGCTTCGATCTGGCGGATACGCTCGCGGGTCACGTCGAACTGCTTGCCGACCTCTTCCAGCGTGTGGTCGGTCGACATTTCGATACCGAAACGCATACGCAGCACTTTCGCCTCGCGCGGGGTCAGCGAATCCAGCACATCCTTCACCACACCGCGCATCGAAGCATGCAGCGCCGCGTCCGAAGGCGCCAGCGTGTTGTTGTCCTCGATGAAGTCGCCCAGATGGGAATCGTCGTCGTCACCGATCGGCGTTTCCATCGAGATCGGCTCTTTCGCGATCTTCATGATCTTGCGGATCTTATCCTCTGGCATTTCCATCTTGATCGCCAGGGTGGCCGGATCCGGCTCGGCGCCGGTTTCCTGCAGGATCTGGCGCGAGATCCGGTTCATCTTGTTGATCGTTTCGATCATGTGCACCGGAATACGGATGGTGCGCGCCTGGTCGGCGATGGAACGGGTGATCGCCTGGCGGATCCACCACGTGGCGTAGGTGGAGAACTTGTAGCCGCGACGGTATTCGAACTTGTCCACCGCTTTCATCAGGCCGATATTGCCTTCCTGGATCAGGTCGAGGAATTGCAGGCCGCGGTTGGTGTACTTCTTCGCAATCGAGATCACCAGGCGCAGGTTGGCCTCGGTCATTTCACGCTTGGCCTTGCGCGCTTTCATTTCACCAGCCGCCATCTGGCGGTTGATGTTGCGCAGATCCGGCAGCGGCAGCACGACGCGCGCTTGCAGGTCGATCAGGCGCTGCTGCAGTTCCTTGATGGTCGGGATGTTGCGGCCCAGGATCGCGCTGTACGCGTGACCGGCGGCGACTTCGCCATCCACCCATTCCAGATTGGTTTCGTTACCCGGGAAGACCTTGATGAAGTGGGCGCGCGGCATGCCGCACTTGTTCACGGCCACGTCGAGGATCTGCTTCTCGATATGGCGCACTTCATCGACCTGGCCGCGCAGGGTGTCGCACAGCTTCTCCACCACTTTGGCGGTGAAGCGGATGCCCAGCAGCTCGGCGGAAATCGATTCCTGCGCCTTCAGGTAGGCTTTCGAGTTGTAGCCATCCTTCTCGAAGGCCTTGCGCATGCGCTCGAACTGGTTGGCGATGTTGTCGAATTTTTCGAGGGCGGCCTGCTTCATCGCTTCCAGCTGCTCGGCGGTGTAGCCGGCGGCGGCGCTGGCGCTCGGCGCTTCTTCCTCTTCCTCTTCGCCCTCTTCCGCCTCGTCCTCGTCTTCTTCCTCTTCGTCGGAAGCGGCTGGCGCGGCGGCGGCTTCGCCTTCCTCATCGACCAGGCCGTCGACGATCTCATCAATCTTGATTTCGTCGATGCGGATGCGTTCGGACGTCGCCAGGATCTCGGCGATGGTGACCGGGCAGGCGGAAATCGCCTGGATCATGTCGCGCAGGCCGTCTTCGATCCGCTTGGCGATTTCAATTTCGCCCTCGCGCGTCAGCAGCTCGACCGAACCCATTTCGCGCATATACATGCGGACCGGGTCGGTGGTGCGGCCGAAGTCGGAATCAACGGTGGACAGGGCGGCTTCGGCGGCGGCTTCGGCCTCGTCGTCGCTGGTGACCGTGGCCACGTTGTCCGACAGCAGCAGGGTTTCGGCATCGGGCGCGTGTTCATACACGGCGATGCCCATGTCGTTGAAGGTGCCGATAATGCCCTCGATCGCTTCCGGATCGACGATATTTTCGGGCAGGTGGTCGTTGATCTCGGCGTAGGTGAGGAAGCCGCGTTCCTTACCGAACTTGATCAGCGTTTTCAGTTTTTGGCGGCGGCGCTCCAGCTCTTCTTCCGTCGCTTCGGTGTCGGACGAGAACGCGTCTTTCAGCAGTGCCTTTTCCTTGGCTTTGCGGTCCTTGGCCTTGGCCTTGTCCGCCGCCTTCATTTCGGCGCGCTCGACGGCGTTCAGTGCTGCCACCTCGTCATTTTCAGGCTGGAATTCCTTCGGCTTGCGGCCACGGCGGCCCGGCACCTTGACGGTCGGCAGCACGTATCCGGAAGTGTCGATGGCAGCCAGGGCGGCTGCATCCGTAGTCTGACTAACCACCGGCGGTGCCTTTGAGACGCGAGTAGCCGGTTTATCAGCCGACTTCGTCGCAGGCTTGGCGGTCACTTTGCGAGGCTTTTCAGCCGCTTTGGTTTCAGGTTTCTTTGCTGGCACAGGCGCTTTCGGGAATAGTTAAGTCCACTACAAACTGCAACAACTACTGCTCTAACTTACTGAAAACAAACGAAAATACTGCCCCGCTAAATATTGCAATATTTAGCATTTTATTATAGCACGCCACTTTACAATTACCAGACGGGAAGGGTTGCGTGCGCCGCGGCAATTCGGTGCCAGGTCTGTCAATCGGACATTGGTCTAGACCAATGTCCGATTGACAGACCTGGCACCGAATTTACCCCGCCTCTGCCTCCTTCCGCAGCTGATCTTGCTTGGCAGTAATTTCGCGGTAGCGTACACCAATTTCCTCAGAAGACAAACCCGCGGCGAACAGCTGGTCCAGCTCCTGTTTTAACGCATCCATTTTCAAGTGGCGCACGGTTGCCATCAACCACAGGCGCTCGGCGTCGATATCCGGCTCCGGCGCGGCGCCGATTTCACTGATGAGTGCATCGTACTCGCTGCCGGTCTCTTTTAACAATTGGCACAGGGCGGCGAAACTGCCCTGCTCGCCCAGCGACTGGGCTTGCACCACCAGCCAGATCAGCCGCTCGGCCGCTTCCTGGCCGAAGTGGGCGAAGGCCAGCAGGGCCTCGTCGTCCAGGTTGAGCGACAGCGTGGGGTGGGCGATCATCACGCGGATCAGCTTCAACTCCAGCCCCACCGGCTGCTCGCGCCGGCTTTTCGGCGGCGCGATCTTGTTGGCGGCCACCGGTTTGGCCAGCTCGAACAACTGCTCCACCTCTCCCGGCGTGCTCTGCGTCATCGTCGCCAGGCCGCGCACGATTTGCAGGCGCAGCGCGGTCGGCGTCATCGCCTGCAGCAGCGGTTTGGCGTCGAACTGGACGCGGGCGCGGCCTTCCGGCGAGGTCAAATCATGCTCGCCCGCCGCTTCGCGCAGCAGGAACTGCGACAGCGGCATGGCTTCGTGCACCTGCTGCTCGAAGGCCGCGGCGCCATATTCGCGGATATAGCTGTCCGGGTCGTGTTCGGCGGGCAGGAACAGGAACTTGATGGTCTTGTCGTCCGACACATGCGGCAGGCAGGCTTCCAGCGCGCGGCGGGCGGCGCGGCGGCCGGCCTTGTCGCCGTCGAAGCTGAAGATGACCGTGTCGGTTTGGCGCAACAATTTCTGGACGTGGGTGGTGGTGCATGCCGTTCCCAGCGTGGCCACCGCCTGCGGGAAGCCCATCTGGGCCAGGGCCACCACGTCCATATAACCTTCCGTCACCAGCACATAGCCGGCGTCGCGGATGGCCTGGCGCGCCTCGAACAAGCCATACAGTTCCGAGCCCTTTGAAAATAAAGGCGTTTCCGGGGAATTCAAGTACTTGGGTTCGCCTTGGTCCATGATGCGGCCGCCGAAGGCGATCACCTGGCCTTTGGTATTGCGGATCGGAAACATCACGCGCTCGCGGAAGCGGTCATAGCGCTTGGTGCGGCGGCCGTCCTCTTCCACGTTCTGGATGATCAGGCCGGCCTCCACCAGCACCGGGCTGTCATAGTCCGGGAACACGGCTTTCAGGGCATCCCAGCCGCTGGGCGAATAGCCGAGGGCGAAGCGGGCCGCGATTTCGCCGGTCAGGCCGCGGCCTTTCAGGTAGCTGATGGCTTGCGGCGCGTGGCGCAGCTGGGCTTTATAGAATTCCGCAGCCTTGCTCATGGCTTCCGACAGGGCCATCGATTGCTGCTGCATGGCCGCGCGCTGGGCGGGCGGGATCTTGTCGTCCTGCTCCGGCACCACCATGCCCACGTTCTGGGCCAGGTCCTTCACCGCATCGACGAAGCCCATGCCCGAATACTCGATCAGGAAGCCGATCGCCGTGCCGTGGGCGCCGCAGCCGAAGCAATGGTAGAACTGCTTGGTCGGGCTGACCGTAAAGCTGGGGGATTTTTCGTTATGGAAAGGGCACAGGCCCTGGAAATTGGCGCCGCCCTTTTTGAGCTGGACGTAGCGCCCCACCACATCGACGATATCGACGCGGTTCAGCAGATCGGCAATGAAAGACTGTGGAATCACGAGGCTGAACGGTATTTGTTATAAATCAGACTATACCGCCGCGCGCGCGAAGTGTTTGATCCACCTCAACACGCACGGCCCACGGCATGGCTTCGGCGAAATGTCCGCCTTGGGGTCAGGAAGAAAAGTGGACATTCCTGGAAGGAATGTCCACTTTTCTTCCTGACCCCGAAGTGGACATTTATGCGGGGGTCAGGGCTTTTTTGACCAGGGCGGAGACGACGGTCATGTCGGCGCGGCCGGCGAGCTTGGGCTTGACGATGGCCATCACCTTGCCCATGTCTTGCGGGCCGGCGGCGCCGGATTCGGCCACGGCGGCTTTCACTTCGGCGGCGATTTCTTCGTCGCTCAGGCCGGCCGGCATGTAGTCGACCAGGAAGGCCAGTTCGGCTTTCTCAATGTCGGCCAGGTCGGGACGGCCACCCGCTTCGAACTGGGTGATGGAGTCCTTGCGCTGCTTGATCATCTTTTCAACGATGGCCACGGTCTGGGCGTCGTTGACTTCGATCTGCTCGTCCACTTCCTTGCGCTTGATCTCGGCCAGCAGCAGGCGGATGGTGGCCAGCTTGCCGGCTTCCTTGGCGCGCATGGCGGCTTTCATGTCATCAGTGATCTTGGCTTTCAGGCTCATAGCTACCTCAAAAGTGTGCGTGAAAAAAGGAAAACCCGCTGCGGTAGCGACCGGAGCGGGTTGAAACTCTGGCGTGGGCATCCGTGGCGATCAATGCGCCTGCGAGGATGACCAACGAAGAGTCAAATTAGTACAGCTTCTTAGGCAGTTGCTGGCTGCGGATGCGCTTGTAGTGACGCTTCACGGCAGCTGCCAGCTTGCGCTTGCGCTCTGCGGTTGGCTTTTCGTAGAACTCGCGTGCGCGCAGTTCGGTCAGCAGACCGGTCTTTTCGATGGTGCGCTTGAAGCGACGCATTGCGACTTCGAACGGCTCGTTTTCTTTAAGGCGGATAGTAGTCATGTAAAAATTCAAACCGTTAGGGTTCAGGAAAGACAGCGATATTAGCAGCTTTTGCTCAAAAATGGAAGAGGCAAACAGACGCCAAAACCGGCCATTCAGGCGGTTTCCAAGGGAAATCGGCGTCTTTCGCGGGCAATCTTTCAGCCCAGCTAACATCATGAATCCGGCGGAAAAAGCTTTGCCGGGAGTCGAACTATATCAGATTGCGAGCCCGGCGGCCACTCCGGAGGCCCAGGCCCATTGGAAGTTGTAGCCACCCAACCATCCGGTCACGTCCACCGTTTCGCCGATGAAATACAGGCCCGGCACGTTCTTGCACTCCATCGATTGCTGCGACAGTTCGCGCGTATCGACCCCGCCGCGCGTGACTTCGGCCTTGCGGTAGCCTTCCGAGCCGTTGGGGGTGATGGTCCACTGGTTGACGGCGCGGCCCAGCTTGCGCAGCGCGTCGTCCTTCATGTCGGCGATGCGCGCCTCCGGGTCGAAACCGTGCGCTTGCAGCAGGCCTTCGGCCAGGCGGGACGGCAGCCATTGCGCGAGCAGGTTGCCGAGCTGCTTTTTCAGGGTGCCCTTGCCTTCGATCAGGGTTTGCGCCAGGTCCATCTCCGGCAGCAGGTTGATGGTGATCGGCGTGCCGGGCTGCCAGAACGAGGAGATCTGCAGGATGGCCGGGCCGCTCAGGCCGCGGTGGGTGAACAGCAGGTCTTCGCGGAAGCGCGCGCCGGTCGGGTTGCGGCCCTTGAGCGAGCCGGTTTCCACATCCACCTCCAGCGACACGCCGGCCAGCGGCACGAAGGGCGCCCACTCGTCGGCGTCGAAGGTCAGCGGCACCAGGGCCGGCCGGGGCTCGACCAGTTGCAAGCCGAACTGCTTGGCGATGCGGTAGCCAAAGTCGGTGGCGCCGATTTTGGGGATGGACAGGCCGCCGGTGGCGATCACAATTGCGGCGGCGTGGATTTCTTCGCCCTCATCCGTCTGCAGGACATAGCCGGCGCCGTTCTGCTGCAGCTCCTGCACCTTGGCCGGCATGCGCCAGTGCACGCCGCCGTCGGCGCACTCATCCTTGAGCATATCGATAATCTGTTCGGCGGAGTCGTCGCAGAACAGCTGGCCCTTGTGCTTTTCATGGAAGCCGATGCGGTGCTTCTTCACCATCGCCAGGAAATCTTGTGGCGTGAAGCGCGACAGCGCGCTCTTGGCGAAGTGCGGGTTCTCGGACAGGAAATTGGCCGGACCGGCGTTAATATTGGTGAAGTTGCAACGCCCGCCACCCGAGATGCGGATTTTCTCGGCCAGCTTTCCCGCATGGTCAAGCAGCACCACGCGCTTGCCGCGCTTGCCCGCCGTTGCCGCACACATCATGCCCGCCGCGCCCGCGCCGATTACCGCCACATCGTACTGAGTTGCCATTGCCAACCGCCCTGCCTCGAAACCAAACCGACCATTTTACAGGAGGGGCGCGCCTGCGCCCATCCGCCGCGCAACTTCTTTGCAATGGGCCGCTTGCTGGGCGATGGGATCCGGGATCGGGAGCTCGCCGCGTAACACGGCCTGGATCCAGGCGGCGGTGGCTTCGGCGCTTTTGTCTTCGGGCAGCTGGGGGATCACTTCGGCTTCCATCTGGCGTTCGACCAGCACGGTGCGCTCGCCGTCGTGGAACCAGTCGATCTTCTGCGCCTTGGTGGCGTTGGCAACGGTCTCGCCTTCGGTGCCGCGCATGAGGAAGGCGTGGCCTTTGTTCAGCGTGAAAAAGGCGCCTAACGACTCCAGGTATTCGGGGTGGGTGTAGGACACCAGGCGCAGCGCCGGCCCTTCCATCGGCTGCATGATCTTGACCAGGGTGTGGGTGGAGTTGCGTACCCCCAGCACGCGCCGCAGCGACAGCATCCACGCCAGGCGCGGGGCCAGCGTGTCGATGGTGATGAAGGCGGGTTGACCGGCGGCCAGCGCGGCTTCGGCTTCGGCGTGGGTGCTGGCGGCGTGTACGCCCAAGGCTTCAAACACTTCCGCCGTGGCGACGCGGCCGACGTCGTGCGCCACGCCGTGCACCAGCACCGGCACGCCTTCGCGCGCCAGCAGCATGGCCAGCAGCGGGGTCAGATTGGCCATCTTGCGGGCGCCGTTGTAGCTGGGGATCACCACCGGCACGTACTGGCCGGCCGGGGCGCGCAGCTTCTGGAAGGAGGCTTCGGCGGCTTCCAGGAAGCCCTCCAGCTCGTCCACCGATTCGCCCTTGATCCGCATCGCCAATAGGATGCCGCCCAGCTCCAGGTCGGATACGCGGCCGTCGAGGATGGCGCCCCACAGGGCGCGCGCGTCGTCGCGGTTCATGCTGCGGGCGCCCTTGACGCCGCGGCCGATCTCTTTGATGAAGGGAGCGGCGTGGAAAGCTTGTTTAGTCGTCATTCAGCCAGTTTACGGCATTTCGGCTACACTGTTAGACCCCCGTAGTAAAAACACAGTGAAAAGCAGACTGATCATGATTGCCCAAAACCTCGAAAACATTAACGTTACATCCTTCGCATCCATGCCAACCCCTGAGGAGCTGCATGCGCAACTGCCGCTGACCGAAAAGGCGTCCGACACCGTGACCAAGGGCCGCGCCGACCTGCGCGCTATCCTGGACCGCAAGGACAAGCGCCTGTTCGTGGTGGTGGGTCCTTGCTCCATCCACGATCCGGTGGCGGGCCTGGATTACGCGCGCCGACTGAAGGCGCTGCAGGAAGAGGTCAAGGAGTCGATGTTGCTGGTGATGCGCGTGTATTTCGAGAAGCCGCGCACCACTACGGGGTGGAAGGGGTATATCAATGATCCTTATATGGACGACTCGTTCCGCGTGGACGAGGGCATGCTGAAGGCGCGCCAGTTCCTGCTCGATGTCTGTGAACTGGGCCTGCCGACGGCGACCGAGGCGCTGGACCCGATTTCGCCGCAGTACCTGGGGGATTTGATCGCCTGGACCGCCATCGGCGCCCGTACCACGGAGTCGCAAACGCACCGCGAAATGTCGTCCGGCCTGTCGACCCCGGTGGGCTTCAAGAACGGCACCGACGGCGATATCAGCATCGCCATCAACGCTATCCTGTCGGCGGCGAATCCGCATGCTTTCCTGGGCATTAACAGCCAGGGTTCGGTGTCGGTGGTGCGTACGCGCGGCAATCCGCACGGGCATGTGGTGCTGCGCGGCGGCGATGGGCGCCCGAATTACGATTCGGTGTCGGTGGCGATTGCGGAACAGTCGCTGCAGAAGGCGAAGCTGCCGGCCAATATCGTGATCGATTGCTCGCATGCGAACTCGTACAAGAAGCCGGAGCTGCAGCCGCTGGTGATGACCGATGTGGTGAACCAGATCGTGCATGGCAACCAGTCCATCGTGGGTGTGATGATCGAGTCGAATATCGTGGCGGGGAATCAGAAGATCCCGGCTGATTTGTCGGAACTCAAATATGGCTGCTCGGTGACCGATGCTTGCATCGATTGGGATACCACGGCGCATGTGCTGCGCGAGGCGCATCGCGAACTGCTGGCGCGCCCTTAATAGCGCCAGCTGCCCTCAACCCTTATCTCGGACTTGACCGAGCGCGCCAGGAAGCACTCGCCATGTGCTTCGTGGTGCAGGCGCTCCAGCTCCGCATCGGTGGGCACCTTCTCACCCGAGAAGGCGACCACCGGTTTCAGCGTCACCACGGCGATCCAGCCATCCTTCATCTCGCCTTCCGCATGATCGACATAGCTGTCGACCACATACCCATCGCGCGCGGCCAGGCTGAGGAACCACAGCATATGACAGCTTGACAGGGAGGCAACAAAAGCCTCCTCCGGGTCGACCGCGCTCGGGTCGGACCAGGGCACCCGCACCACGTGCGGCGAAGACGATCCCGGCACCACCGCGCCGCCATCAAAGCTCCATTTATGCGCGCGGCTATAGCGCTTGTCGGTGAACGCGGCATCGTGGCGATGCCATGCAATTTCGGCGGTGTGGCGGCTCATGGCGCGGCTCCATCAAAGGGTTGATACGGCAAGCTTTTCCGTCTGCCGCAGGTGCTGTTCCAGCATGGCGCTGGCACGTTCCGCATCGCCCGCGCGCAGCAGCGCAATCAACTGCTGGTGTTCATCGTTCCAGCCCGGGCGGCGCGCCTCCGGCCCCAGGTGGGACAGGTAGAAGCGCTCGGCTGACGCGCGCAGGCTGGCAATCATTTGCAGGCTGCGCTGACGGCCGCTGGGCGCATACAGCTCGGCATGGAAACTGCGGTCAAGGCGCAGCCATTCCGCAGGCTCGGTTTCGCCATCCAATTCGTGCTGGATGGATTCCAGCCGCCGCAGGCTGCGCTCCGTATGCTGCGGCACGGCGCGCCGCAGCACCTCGGTTTCCAGCAGCACGCGCAAGTCGAATAGCTCGTGCAGTTCGTCCGCCGTCAGCGTGGTCACAAACGCGCCGCGATTCGGTTCAATCTGCACCAGGCCTTCCGCCTGCAGGGCGTTCAATGCTTCGCGCACGGGAATGCGGCTGGTGCCAAACTGCTCGGCCAGTTCCGCCTGGCGCAGCACGGTGCCGGGCGCCAGCTGGCCCCGGCTGATGGCTTCGCGCAGGGCGGCCAGGATGGCGGGGCCGCCTTGGGCGCGTGGTGGGGGCGTCTTCATGCGATAAATTGTATACACGTATACCAAGCGCTGCAAGCAGGCTTTCCATTACAATGGCGGATTCCCCTTTTTACTTTGCTCCCAACGATGATCGTTCTCGGCGTTGAATCCTCCTGTGACGAAACCGGCCTGGCCCTGTATGACACGGAGCGCGGCCTGCTGTCGCACGCCCTCCATTCCCAGGTGGCGATGCATGAGGAATACGGCGGCGTGGTGCCGGAACTGGCCTCGCGCGACCATATCCGCCGCGCCATTCCATTGCTGGAGCAAACCCTGTCCAAGGCCGGCATGGCGGCGCAGGAGATCGACGCCATCGCCTACACCCAAGGCCCGGGCCTGGCCGGCGCCCTGCTGGTCGGCAGCGCCATCGCCTGCAGCCTGGGCATGGCACTGGATAAGCCGGTGCTGGGCGTGCACCACCTGGAAGGCCACTTGCTGTCGCCGCTCTTGGCCAGCGATCCGCCGGAGTTCCCTTTCGTGGCGCTGCTGGTGTCCGGTGGCCACACGCAGCTGATGCGGGTGGACGGCGTGGGCCAGTACGAGATGCTGGGCGAAACCCTGGACGATGCGGCCGGCGAGGCCTTCGACAAGTCGGCCAAGCTGCTCGGCCTGGGCTACCCCGGCGGCCCGGCCATCTCGCGCCTGGCCGAATTCGGCGATCCGGCAGCGTACAAGCTGCCGCGCCCCATGCTGCATTCGAAGGATTTGATGTTCTCCTTCTCCGGCCTGAAGACGGCAGTGCTGACGGTGGTGAACAATAACGGCGGCGCAGCCAATGTCTGCGAACAGGACAAGGCCAATATCGCGCGCGGTTTCGTCGATTCGATCGTGGATGTGCTGACGGCCAAATGCCTGTCCGCGCTCAAGCAAACCGGCCTGAAACGGCTGGTGATCGCCGGCGGCGTCGGCGCGAACGCGCAGCTGCGCGCCTCGCTTAACGCGGCGGCGAAAAAGAAGCACTTTAAAGTGTTTTACCCGGAACTGGAGTTCTGCACCGATAACGGGGCGATGATCGCCTTCGCCGGCGCCATGCGCCTGAAGATCAATCCCCAGGCGGCGCAGCGGGAGTACGGTTTCAACGTTCGTCCGCGTTGGCCGCTGGACGAACTGCGGGTGATTTAAGCGTTAGCCAGGAATTAAGCGAGCAGCCAGGCGCTCAGGCCGACCAGGGCCAGCAGGCCGGCGGCGATACCGGTGCGCATGCCCGCGCCGTGCAGGCCGATTTGCTGGCGTGCCAGTTCATGACGGCTCTTGCGGGTTTCGTGCTTTGCTTCTTTGCTAACTTGGTGCTGCTGTACTTCGGTGTTCATCGAATGTCTCCATTTGTATAGACCACAATGTAGCAGTTGAGCCGCTCAACTGCCACACTTTTGTACGTTGCTATGCAGCAACGTGTTGTGCCGGGCGGCCTTGCCGCTGGTATAGGAACTCCAGCACGTCGGTGCGGTATTCCAGGTACAGCGGATCTTGCACCAGCGCCAGCCGGTCGCGCGGGCGCTGCAGGCGCACATGGACGATGTCGCCGATGGTGGCGGCCGGGCCGTTGCTCATCATCACGATGCGGTCGGACAGCAACACGGCTTCGTCCACGTCGTGCGTGACCATGACCACGGTGGCGCCGGTTAGGGCGACGATGCGCATCAATTCATCCTGCAGGTGGGCGCGCGTCAGCGCATCGAGCGCGCCGAAGGGTTCGTCCATCAGCAGCACCTTGGGTTCCATCGACAGGGCGCGGGCGATGCCGACGCGCTGCTTCATGCCGCCCGAAATCTCGCTGGGGCGCTTGCCGCCGGCAGCGGCCAGGCCCACCAGTTCCAGCGCCTGCCAGGTGCGTTCTTCCAGCTGGCCGCGCCGTTCCTGGCCGCCGAAGACGCGCTCCACCGCCAGGTAGACGTTCTCGAAGCAGCTGAGCCAAGGCAGCAGCGAGTGGTTCTGGAACACCACCGCGCGCTCCGGTGCCGGGCCGGTGATCTCGCGCCCGTTGCACAGCAACACGCCGCTGCTGGGCCGGGTCAGGCCGGCCACCAGGTTGAGCAAGGTGGACTTGCCGCAGCCGGAGTGGCCGATCAGCGTGATGAATTCGCCCTGCTCCACCGTCAGGTTGATGTCGCGCAGTGCGTGGAACTGGCCGAAGCGCATGTCCACCCGGCTGATGTCGATGAACTTTGCCGCCATCTCATTTCTCCTCATAGCTGAAGGCTTTGGCCAGCGCCACCAGCGCCAGCTCCAGCAGCAGGCCGACCACGCCGATCACGCCGATCGCGATCAGGATGTGCGGCACATTCAGGTTGTTCCATTCATCCCAGACCCAGAAGCCGATGCCGACGCCGCCGGTCAGCATTTCCGCCGCCACGATCACCAGCCACGCGGTGCCGATGGCGAGCCGCACGCCGCTCAGCATATAAGGCAGCACGGCCGGCAGCAGGATCCTGGTCACCACCTTCCATTCGGACAGGTCCAGCACGCGCGCCACGTTCAGGTAGTCCTGCGGCACGCGCTGCACGCCGACGGCGGTGTTGACGATCATGGGCCAGATCGAGCAGATGAAAATGGCCCAGATGGCGGCCGGGTCGGCCGCCTTGAACACCAGCAGGCCGATCGGCAGCCAGGCCAGCGGCGAGACCGGCTTGAGCAGGCTGATTAAGGGGCTGAACATGCCGTACACAAAGCTGAAGCGGCCGATCAGGAAGCCGAGCGGAATGCCCACCAGCGCCGCCGCGCCGAAGCCCAGGGCCACGCGCCGCAGCGATGCCAGCACGTTCCAGCCTATGCCCTGGTCGTTCGGGCCTTTGCGGTAGAAGGGATCGGCGAACAGCTTGGCCGCCTCGTGCCAGGTTTCCAGCGGCGTCGGGAAGCCGGGATTGCGCAGCGCCAGGATCTGCCACGCCAGCAGCAGCAGCGCCAGGCCCAGTAGCGGCGGCAGCACCTTCATCACCACCGGGCGCAGGCGCTCGCGCGCCGGCACCAGGTTGACGCCCTTCGCCGCCAGCCGTGCGCGGCGCGACGGCGCCTCCAGGCTCGCCGGGGCGCGCCCGACGCCCGCTTCCGCCAGCGCGCTCACCGTCTTTGCCCGCGCCGCCCCGGCTGCCGCGGCAGCTTCGTAGACTATGCTCATATGCCCTCCCTTACGCTTTGATCTTGAACGAAGCGGCATACGCCTTGGGGTCTTTGCCGTCCCAAGTCGCGCCATCAATCATCTTCACGCTGCGCAACGGCGACTTCGGCAGGCTCACCTTGGCCATTGCCGCCGCATCCTTGTAAACCGCGATCTGGTTGATCTGCGTGGCCACCGCCAGGTAGTCCGGCTCCGCCTTCAGCAAGCCCCAGCGCTTCTGCTGCGTCAGGAACCACATGCCGTCGCTCAGGTAGGGGAAGTTCACCGCCCCGTCGTTATAGAACTTCATGTAGTGCGGATCGTCCCAGGTCTTGCCCAGGCCGTTCTGGTAGCGCCCCAGGATGCGCTGGTTGATCACATCGACCGAGGTGTTCACATACGACTTGTCGGCAATGGTCTCGGCCATCTTGACCTTGTTCGACAGGGACGCATCGATCCAGCGCCCCGCCTCCAGCACCGCCGCCACCAGCGCGCGCGCGGTATTCGGATACTTCTTCACCCACTCCGCGCTGGTGCCCAGCACCTTCTCCGGATGGTCGCGCCAGATCTCCTGCGTGGTGGTCGCGGTGATGCCGATGCCGTCCACAATGGCGCGGTGGTTCCACGGCTCGCCCACGCAAAAGCCGTCCATATTCCCGATCCGCATATTCGCCACCATCTGCGGCGGTGGCACCGTGATCATCTTCGCGCCCTGCATAGGGTTGATGCCGTGCGCCGCCAGCCAGTAGTACAGCCACATCGCATGGGTGCCGGTCGGGAAGGTTTGCGCGAACGTGTACTCGCGCGGCTCGCTGCGCATCAGCTTTGCCAGCCCGGCGCCATCCACCGCGCCCTTATCGGCCAGCTTCTTCGAGAGCGTGATCGCCTGCCCGTTGTGGTTCAGGTTCATCAGCACCGCCATGTCCTTCTTCGGGCCGCCCGCGCCCAGGTGCACGCCGTACACCAGGCCGTACAACACATGGGCCGCGTCCAGCTCGCCGTTCACCAGCTTGTCGCGCACCGAGGGCCACGACGCCTCCTTGCTCAGGACGATCTTGATGCCGTACTTCTTGTCGAAGCCGAGTACCGACGCCATCACGACGGAGGCGCAATCGGTGAGCGGAATGAAGCCGACTTTGACTTCCTCCTTTTCCGGCTTATCCGACCCGGCCGCCCAGGCGCGCGTGGACAATGCCGTGGCGGCGCCGGCCGCCAAAAGGCGCCGGCGTGTGATGCTGAACGTGTGATCCATGGCTATCCCCGTCAGTAAATAAGAGGGGTATTGCAAACGCCGTGCCACCCGCCGCCAGGGGCAAAACACGTGAAAAAGCAGTACCGCGATTGTGCGCCGCACCAATTTAGCGCCGATTAGCGCCAATTAGCACCATTAGCGCACCGGGTGAAGCCTCGGATCGGTGCGCAGGCGCTCCGCCATCAAGTCGACGAAACTGCGGATGCGGGTGGAACCCTGGCGGCTGTCGCGGTGGACGATATGGATCGGCACCGCGGGCGTGGCGTAGTCCTCCAGCAGTGCCACCAGCTCACCCGCGTCGAGCAGGCTGGCCGCCTGGTAGGACAACAGGCGCGCGATGCCAAAGCCGCCGCGCACCGCCTCGATCGCCGAATCATTATTGTTCACGCCCAGGCGCGGCTTGATGCGCAGCGATTGCACGCTGCCGCCGTGCTGGAAGCGCCAGTCCGGCGGCACGCTGGAGCCGGACGAGGCGACGATGGTGTGCTGCTCCAGCTCCTGCGGCGTGCGCGGCGCGCCATGCCGCGCCAGGTAGGAAGGCGCGGCCACGATCATGCGCCGCACGCGCCCCACCGGGATCGCCCGCAGGCTCGAATCGGGCAGCTCGCCGATGCGGATGCCGACGTCGATGCCCTCCTCCAGCAAATTGGTCACCCGGTCCACGAAGACGGTGGAGACATCCATCGCCGGATAGCGCGCCAGGTATTCCACAATGCCGGGAATGACGAACAGGCGGCCGAACAACACCGGCGCCGTCACGCTCAGGTGGCCGCGCGGCGCGGCGTTGATGCCGGCCACGGCGTCATCCGCCTCATCGACTTCGGCGATGATGCGGCGCGCATCGTCCAGGTAGCGCTGGCCGGCCTCGGTCACGCGCACATGGCGCGTGGTACGGTCCAGCAGCTTCACGCCCAGGCGCTCCTCCAGCGCCGCGATGGCGCGCGTCACGGCGGGCGGCGACATGCCCAGCTTGCGCGCGCCGGCCGCGAAGCCCTGCTCCTCGGCCACGGCCACATACACAGTCATCAGATAAAGGCGGTCCATTGGCGTTTCACCATGAAGTCGATAAAGTGCCGCACGCGCATCGGCATGCGGCTGCGCTGCGGATAGTACATATAAACGGCGGCATTCGCCGTAACGTGGGTCGGCAGCAGGTGCACCAGGCGGCCCTCCGCCAGGTCGCGCTCCACCATATACAGCGCCAGCTGGCCGATGCCCAGGCCGGCGCGCACCGCCTCCACCTCGCCCTCCGTGGTGTTGAAGGTGGCCACGCAGGGCACGTCGCGGTAGACGGTGCCGCCCTGCCCTTTCAGCTCCCACGGCACCACGCGGCCCGTGTTCGGCTGGCGGAAGCCGGTGCAGCGGTGCTGCTGCAGGTCCTCCACCGTGCGCGGCGCGCCGTGGCGCGCAATGTAGCCGGGCGCGGCGCAGATATACAAGGGCATGCGGCCCAGCTGGCGCGCCACCAGGTTGCGCTCGGGCGGATTGCCGGCGCGGAAACCGACATCGATCTTCGACTCGATCAAGTCGGTGAAATGGTCGTCGAACAGCAGGTCGAAATGCGCGCCGGGGTACAGCTCCTGGAACTCGCGCAGCAAGGGCGCCAGCATCACCGTGCCGAGCGAGGTGGGCGCCGCGATGCGGATCATGCCGTCCACCGCCTCGCGGCTGTTTCGCACATGGTCCAGCGCCTCGTCCAGCAGGCGCAGGCCGGGATTGGCCAGCTCGAACAGGCGCTGGCCCTCGTCGGTCAGGCTCAGGCTGCGCGTGGTGCGGTGGAACAGCCGCACGCCCAGGTATTCCTCCAGCTGGCGGATCGCCTTGCTGACCGCCTGCGCCGACAGGCCGGCCTCCACCGCCGCCTGGCTGAAGCTGCCGGCGTGGACCACGCCGATGAAGAGTGTGAGGACGCGCGCCTTATCCATATTTACAACCGCTAGTTGAAGATCAATCACCTTTCCCATGGCTAGTGTAGCAGCATTGCGCGGCCTAATATTGCCTTCACCAACCACCAACCTGAAGGAGCAAGATCATGGCAAACAAAGTCTGGTTCATTACTGGCGCCTCGCGCGGCTTCGGCCTGCTGATCGCACGCGACGCCCTGGCGCGCGGCGACGCCGTGGTAGCCGCCGCGCGCAATCCGCAAGCGATCGTCGACGCGCTGGGTGTGCACCCGAAATTATTGGCGCTGCAGCTCGATGTCACCAAGGAGGCTGCCGCCGTCGTCGCCGCCCATGCAGCCATCGAACGCTTTGGCCGCATCGATGTGCTGGTGAATAACGCCGGCTACGGCATCCTCGGCGCGGTAGAGGAAACCTCGGCCGACGAAGTGCGCCGCAACTACGACACCAACGTCTTCGGCCTGCTGAACGTGAGCCGCGCCGTACTGCCCCACATGCGCCGGCAGCGCAGCGGGCATGTGATCAACATCTCCTCGCTGGGCGGCTACCAGGCTTATCACGGCTGGGGCGTGTACGGCTCGACCAAATTCGCGGTGGAAGGCCTGAGCGAAGCGATGGCGCAGGAACTGGCCCCGCTGGGCGTGCATGTCACCGTGGTGGAACCCGGCTTCTTCCGCACCGACTTCCTCGACGCCGCCTCGCTGGTGGAAACCCAGGCCCGCATCGAGGATTACCAGGACACGGTGGGCGCCATGCGCGAATTCGCGGCAGGCGCCAACCACGCCCAACCCGGCGACCCGGCCAAACTGGCGCGCGCGATGCTGAAACTGGCCGACGCCGCGCAGCCGCCGCTGCGCCTGCAGCTGGGCAGCGACGCCGTCGCCCGCGCCTACGCGAAGCACCAGCAGGTCGAACGCGAACTGGCGCAGTGGAAGGAACTGGCCCTGTCGACCGACTTCGAGCCGGCCCAACTGGTCGCCTAAGGCAAGGCTGCCGCGCGTCCCAGCAAGTCGGCGCGCGGCATGCCCCACTGCGGCACATTGAACGGGCAATCCGGCGTAGGCGCCAGCATCAGCGTGGTGAAGTTGCCGCGCGGCGTGGTGGAGAAACGCATATCGCTCGCCTGGTCCGCATCCACCGCCGGCATGCGCGCAAAGCGCAGCCAGGCCTGCAGCTGGCAATCGCTGGCCGCCCGCTCGCGCAAGGCCGCCACGCTGCCGCGCCACGAGCCGGATACCAGCACCCCCGGCACCGTCCCCGCCACCTCCTGCGCCACGCCAGCCGACAGCGCCGCCGGGCAGGCGCGCGGCGACAGCAAGGCCGGCGCCAGGCTCAAATGCCCGCGCCGCAGCAGGTATTGCGTACCGTCCGACTCGATCGAGGTAAAGCTCCAGCACAAAGGCTGGGAAGGGAAAGCCGTCAGCGCCACATCCAGCACGCGCGCCTGTGGGTCCTGCAGCACCAGCGCCGCCGTCACCGCCTGGCGCGCCTTATACGAGGCCGACGCCTGCACGCCAACGAAGGCCAGCACCACGCCCAGCGCCAGCAACAGTGCGCGCCGGCTCTGCATATGCATGAAGCGCAGCGCCGCCACCGCCGCCCCCAGCACGCACAGCGCCGCGAACGAGGCCCACGACAGGAAGCCGTGCATGGTCACGTACAACAGCACCACCGGCAGCACCGCCAGCAGCACCAGACGCCCCTTGCGCGACGGCACCGCCATCGCCAGCGGCACCCCGAACGCTACCCAGAACACCGGCTCGATGATGTAGACCAGGTCCCCGAAATACCAGGTGCCGCTGAAAGGATAGAAGGGATGGACGCCGTAGTTGTTCATGAAGTCCATCCCCAGGTGCAGCAGGAAGCCCGCCGCCAGCGCGATGCCCAGCCCGCGCCGCGCATGCCGGCTCTCGCGCAGCAACGCCCGCGCATTCGGCCACAGCGCCCACAGCAGCGCCAATAGCAGCAGCGCCTGCGGCAGCAGGTAGAGCAAGGTATGGGTATGCCCCCGGTGATGCAGCAGATAACCGAGCGGCGCCGGCGCCAGCCGGGTGAAGACCAGGTCCAGGTCAGGGAAATTGCTCGCCACCGCGCACGCGGTCAACAGCAAGCGATGGCGCGTTGTCTGGCGCGCAGGATCAGCTTCGGGCGGCAGCGAGCGCTGCACCAGCTCGCCCACGCCCAGCCCGACAACAGAATGAGTAATATTATCCATACGAAATGTCCACTTTGGGGCGGTCCGGCGGCCCGACAGGAAGAAAAGTGGACAATGTCCACTTTTCTTCCTGACCCCAAGACGGACAATTAATGCTGTACCTCAACGCCGTGCCAGAAGGCGATGCGGTCTTTGATGTTGTGGGCGGCGTCTTTGGGGGCGGGGTAGTACCAGGCGGCATTGGCGTTGACCTTGCCGCCCACCACCACGTTGTAGTAGCTGGCGACGCCTTTCCAGGGGCAGAGCGTGCTGTGTGTGCTCGGCTGCAGGTATTCCTGCCTGACCCGGGCGGGTGGGAAATAGATGTTGTTCTCCACGATCTCGACTTCGCTGCTGTCCGCTTCAGCGATGACGGCGCCATTCCAGATTGCCTTCGGCATGCATGCTCCCCTTTTCCTGGTCAACCTTCTACACGGTTGCGGCCGTTGGCCTTGGCGCGGTACAGGGCGGCATCGGCTTGCTTCAGCAGCATTTCGGCATCGTCCACATCCATGTGGTTGAAGGAGCCGATGCCGAGGCTGGCCGTGACCGCTACCGTGCGCGCGCCGGCGCTGTGCAACTGGGCTTCGATCCGCGACCGCAACGATTCTGCGAACTTGCGCGCGCCATCCGGCGGCGTGTTCGGCAACAGGATACACAATTCTTCCCCGCCGTAGCGTCCGGCGACGTCGATCACGCGCACATTGTCGCGCACCAGCTTGCCGATCGCGGCCAGCACTTCGTCGCCCACCTGGTGGCCGTGCTCGTCGTTGATGCGCTTGAAGTGGTCGACGTCGATCATCACGGCCGACAGCGGGGTGCGGAAGCGGCGCGTGCGCGCGACTTCAAAGCGCAGCCGGTTCATCAGCGAGCGGCGGTTGTGCAGGCCGGTCAGTTCGTCGGTGGTGGCCAGCATTTCCAGCTCGTCCATCGAGGCCTTCAGCGCTTTCTCGTTGGCGCGCAGTTCGAGCAGGGCCATGACCTGGCGCGCCAGCTTGCGCAGCATGTCGCGCTGTCCGCTGGACAGGCAGCCGGCCTTGGTGTTCATCACGCACAGGGTGCCGATCGCGTAGCCGTCGCTCGACACCAGCGGCACGCTGCTATACATGCGCATGAACGGCGCTTCCACGGTGAGCGGCATGGCGGCGGTGCGGGCGTCCTTGCTCAGGTCGCAGATTTCGGTGGCGTCGTCGCCCAGCACGGCCAGCGAACAATAGCATTGGCCGCGCGGCAGGGAATCCACCGCCAGGCCGCTGAACGATTTGACGAACACGCGCTCGGCATCGACCAGCGAAATGAAGGCGTAGGGCACGTCGCACACCTTGGCGGCCAGCTCGGTGAGGAAGGTGAAGTCGTCGCCCGAGGTGGCCTCGAGCGCGTCGTAGCGGTGCAATGCGGCCAGGCGGCTTGGGTCGTCCGTTGGCCGAGGGTACAGCGTCGTGATCGTTTGTTCTGCGGCTGACATGCTATCTCTCCCTGTTACTTCCTGAAGTGTAACAAGGTTGTAACACGGATAATAGTGTTATTTTAAAGATACTATTTGCCGCAGGGCGCGTTCGAACGCTTCCGGTGGTTGCCCACCAGAAATCAAGTGGGTTTCGTTGATGATCACGGCCGGCACGGAGTGGATGCCGTTGCGGTGGTAGAACTGCTCCATATCGCGGACTTCCTGCGCGTAGCGGCCAGATGACAGCACTTGCACGGCTTCCGCCTCGTCCAGGCCGACCTTGCCTGCCAGCTGCACCAGCAGGGTGCGCGAGCTCGGATCCTGGCCGCGCGTGAAATAGGCCTCGAACAGGGCCTTCTTCAGGGCGCGTTGCCTGCCGTGCTCACCGGCCCAGTGCAGCAGGCGGTGGGCGTCAAAAGTGTTGTAAATCCGGCTGCGCATGCCCATGCCGAAGTCGAACCCGACCTCGGCGCCGCGCTGGCGGATCATTTCGCGGGTTTGTTCCTGCTGGGCCGGGCTGGCGCCGTATTTCTGGCGCAGGTGCTCGGTGATGTCCTGCCCTTCCGGCACCATGTGCGGGTTCAGCTCGAAGGGCTGGAAGTGGATCTGCGCCTGGACGCTGTCGCCCAGGCGGGACAGCGCGAGCTCCAGGCTATTCAGCCCGATCGCACACCAGGGACAGGAAACGTCGGAAACGAAGTCGATGCGGATCGGGGTGGGGGTCATGGTGGTCTAGGCCTTTTTCTTGGCTTTGCTGCCGATGCGGCTTTCCTTGCCAGCTATCAGGTTAGCAATATTTTTGGCATGGCGCCAAATCAGCAGGCCGCTCATGGCCAGCACGGCGGCCAGCTGCGGCTCGGCGCCGAACATGAGGCCATAGCCGAACGGAGCAAACACGGCGGCGATCAGGGCCGCCAGCGAGGAATAGCGGAAGGCATAGGCCACCACCAGCCAGGTCACCAGGGTCGCCAGGCCGAGCCAGACGTTCAGGGCCAGCAGCACGCCCAGTGCGGTGGCCACGCCCTTGCCGCCGACGAACTTGAAGAACACCGGCCACAGGTGGCCGATGAAGACGGCGATCGCCACCAGGGCGATGGTCTGGTCGGCACGGTCGCCCAGGCCCAGTTGCAGCTGGAAGTGGTCGACCAGGAACACCGCCAGCCAGCCCTTGAAAGCGTCGCCGGCCAGGGTCCAGATAGCGGCGCCCTTGTTACCGCTGCGCAGCACATTGGTGGCGCCGGGGTTGCCGGAACCGTAGGTGCGCGGGTCGGCCAGGCCGTAGAACTTGCTCACCACCACGGCGAAGGAAATCGAGCCGATCAGGTAAGCGGCAATAATCAGAAGCAAAGTAGTCATAATTCCCCGGGAAACTCGTTGTTTTTATATGGGCTGGGACTATACACCATACCGCGCACGGCGGACGATGCAATATTGTCAATCAGCCAAGGCGCACTGCACCGCCTTGGCGCCCAGCACCTCGCGCAGCACGCCGGGCTTGATGCCGATCAGGAAGCCGCGCCGGCCACCATTGATATAAATCGTTTCCAGGGCAAGGATGCTTTCCTCCACGTAGACCGGCATGGCTTTCTTGGTGCCGAAGGGCGAGGTGCCGCCCACCATGTAGCCGGAGTGGCGCTGCGCCACCTCGGGCTTGCAGGGCTCGACCGATTTGCAGCCGATATTGCGCGCCAGGTTTTTGGTGGAGACCTTGCAGTCGCCGTGCATCAGCACAATCATGGGCTTGGCGGCTTCGTCTTGCATGACCAGGGTCTTGACCACGTGGTGTTCGTCCACGCCCAGTTCGCGCGAAGAGACGGAGGTGCCGCCATGCTCTTCGTACTCATATGGATGCTCGGAAAATGGGACTTTGTGCTTGCGCAGCAAAGCTGTCGCGGGAGTTTCGGAAATGTGCTCTTTTTTTGCCATGCCGTGATACGCTAGTGCCATAGAGGAGCTTCTCATTATGCAGCAAGAAATCCGCTTTGCCACCTTCAACGTCTGCAACCTCGCCCCGCCCGGCGCGAAACTGTACGACAACCTGCAGCCGCTGACGGCGCAGGAGTATGAGGCCAAGGCGGAGTGGACGGCGCAGCAGCTGGACCAGCTTGACGCGGACGTGATCGGCTTCCAGGAAATCTTCTCGCAGGAGGCCTTGCGCGATGTCCTGTCGCGCACCCGCAAGTACCGCGACGCGGTGCATGCCGGCTTCGACCCCGATCCCCATGCCACGCGCCTGACGCCCAATGTGGCGCTGGTGTCGCGCCTGCCCCTGCTGGGCGCGCCGACGGTCTATGCCAATTTTCCCGAGGGCGTGCCGGCCGATCCCGGCGTCGGCGAAACCGACCGTTTTGCGCGCGCGCCGCTGCATGCCCAGGTCATGCTGCCGAACGAGGTGGTGGTGGATGTGATCGTGGTGCACCTGAAGTCGCGCCGCCCGGATTACCGCAGCGGCGACACGGTGGAGGACCCGCTGCACCTGGCCATGGCCAGCCTGCGCTCGCTGGTCTGGCGCGGGACGGAGGCGGTGGCCTTGCGTGTGCTGCTGAGCAAGATGATGCGCGAGACGCGCCGGCCGTGCATCGTGCTGGGCGATTTCAACGATACGGCCGATGCGGTGACCACCACCATAGTGCTGGGCAACGGCGGCGGCCTGATGCCGGGCGACGAGCGGCGCGGGCGCATGTACGACGCCAACCAGATCCAGCTGCGACAGGACCATTTGCGCCATGTGGCCTACACCAGCATCCACGAGGGCCACTATTCGACCATCGACCATGTGCTGGTGTCGGAGGAGTTCAACCCGGCCTCGCCGCGCGCGATTGGCGAGGTGCTGGACGTCAGCTATTTCAACGACCACCTGCGGCAGGAGCGGCCCGAGGTTTCCGACCACGGGCAGGTGCTGGTGCGGCTGCGGCTGCGCTAGCGGGCTTCTCGTCCGTTGTCACGAACCCGATCGGCCGCTTGGCCGGCACCTCCGCCGGCCGCGCCATCTGACGCAACACCTCGACTATCGCCCGTAAATCCGCTTACGCGAATAGCAGAGATCGGGTGAACTTCAGCCGGGCGAGGTGGTCACGATTTGTGACCACCTCCTGCTTATGTGTCATTGCAAGACTCCTTGGCCAGGCGGGCGGCATACGCCATTCTCCCTGCTTCCTTAAGCGTAGGCTTTTGCGCCAGATCAAAGGTGCGCCTCTTCCCCGCTTTTTGCATTTCAACCTGCCGTTTTTGCGCTTCATCGCATTTGCATGGCCGCGGCACTTGTTAATACCTACAGTGTCACCATCGCAACCCGCGCCAGCGGACAACATTATTTAAGAGGCAACAATGAGCCCACAACCTGTGCACCTGAAATCCCCGCGACGCTGGCGCCTGCCCGTCATCGGCCTGGTTGTATTGGGTCTGGCCGGGGGCGGTTGGAGCATGATGAAATCGCAGGCCAAGCCGGCCGCGGCGCCCAAGGACAGTGCGGCGGCCAAGGCGGCGCCGGTGATGGAGCTGGCCAATGCCGACGTGGCGCCGATCGCGGCGCGCCAGCTGTCGGTCGGCTTGCCGCTTTCCGGCTCGCTGATTCCGGTCAGCCAGGCCACCATCAAATCCAAAGTGTCCGGCCAGGTGCAGGAAGCGGCGCTGCGCGAAGGCGTCGCCGTGCAGGCGGGCCAGGTGCTGGCCCGGCTCGACCAGGCCGACCTGAAAGCGCGCCTGCAGCAACAGCAAGCCATGCTGGATGAGGCGCAGGCGCGCCTGAGCATGGCGCAGAAGAACGAATACAACGCGAACGCCCTGCTGTCGCAGAAATTCATCTCGCAAACCAGCTTCGACACCACGGCCAATGCCGTGGAGCTGGCGCGCGCCAATGTCAAATCCGCTTCCGCCATGGTCGACCTGGCCCGCATCGCGCTGAACGACAGCGTGATCCGCGCCCCGATCAGCGGGATCATCTCCAAACGTCATGTGCAGGCGGGCGATAAAGTCGCGCCTGACATGCCCGTCTACACCATCGTCGGCCTGAACGAGCTGACGCTGGAAGCCCAGGTGCCCACCACCGATATCCCGCGCGTGAAAGTCGGCCAGGAAGTGCGCTTCCACGTCGACGGTTTCGCCAAGCGCGAATTCAGCGGCAAGGTGGCGCGCATCAACCCGACCACGGAGGCCGGTTCGCGCGCCATGCTGGTATACGTGAGCGTGTCCAATGCCGACGGCGCCCTGCGCGGCGGCATGTTCGCCAAGGGCAGCCTGACCACCGAGAAGGGCCGCGAGGCGCCGGTGGTGCCGCTGGTCGCCCTGCGCCAGGAAGCCGGCAAGCAGGTGGTGTACACCGTGGTCGATGGCGCCGTGGTAGCGCAGCCGGTCACCCTGGGCCTGCGCAGCGACGACGAGGGCGTGGCGGAAGTGAGCGAAGGCCTGCAGGCCGGCGCGCAAGTGCTGGTGGCCAAACTGGAAGGCCTGAAGCCGGGCGCCAAGGTCAAGCTGCCGCACGAGCAGGCGGCGGGCGCCCAGCAGGCGGCCAAGCCGGCCGCGCCGGCAGCCACCAAGGGCTAAGGGGAGAGCGCCATGTGGATCACCAAGATCTCGATCCGCCATCCCGTCTTTGCCACCATGGTGATGGTGGCGCTGATGGTGCTTGGCATCTTCTCGTACAAGGGCCTGGGCGTGGAAGCCATGCCGAACGTGAGCTTCCCCTTTGCCGCGATTGAAGTCAGCTACCCGGGCGCCTCGCCGGAAGCGGTGGAGAACGACATCACGCGCCCGATCGAGGACATCGTCAACACCGTCAGCGGCATCAAGAACATCCGCGCCAACTCGTGGGAAGGCAAGTCCGGCGTCTACCTGGAATTCGAGCTGTCCACCAATATGGACCGCGCCATGCAGGACGTGCGCGACAAGATCGCCCTGATCCGCCCGCGCTTCCCGCGCGAGGCGCGCGAGCCCTTCATCGCGCGCGAAGAAGGCGAGAACAACCAGCCTATCGCCAACCTTGTCATGACCTCGGAGACGCGCAGCCTGCGCGACCTCTCCACCATGACCGATCAGCTGATCGCCAAGCGCTTCCAGGGCGTGCCGGGCGTGGGCCAGGTGCGCGTGTCCGGCACCACCAAGCGCCAGATGCTGGTCAGCCCGCGTCCGTCCGATATGCGCGCCCATGGCGTGGGCGTGGACGAACTGGTGCGCGCCATCCAGTCCACCAATACCAACCTGCCGGCCGGCCGCATTTCCGCCGACGTGTCGGAGTCGCTCGTGCGCGTCGAGGGCAAGCTGAAACAGGCGCACGAATTCAACAAGATCATCGTGGCGCGCCGCGCCAACGGGCCGGTCTACCTGGAACAGGTGGCCGACGTGGTGGACGGCGAGGCGGAGGAGCAATCCATCGCCCGCATCAACGGCCAGCGCGGCATCTCCCTGGAAATCACCAAGGTGCAGGATGCCAACGTGGTGGAAGTAGGCAACGGCGTCTCCAAGGTCGTCGAGAACCTGCAGAAGACCCTGCCGGCCGACATCAAGCTGCGCATCCTGGAAAACCAGGCCGACCGCGTGCAGGCCCAGTTGGACAACGTCAAGCGCACCATCATCGAAGGCGCCGTGCTGACGATGGTGATCGTGTTCTTCTTCCTGCACTCCTGGCGCTCCACCGTGATCACCGGCCTGACGCTGCCGATCGCGGTGCTGGCCTCCTTCATCGCCATGAAGGCCTTCGGCTTCACGCTCAACTTCCTGACCCTGATGGCGCTGTCGCTGTGCATCGGCCTGCTGATCGACGACGCCATCGTGGTGCGCGAGAACATTGTGCGCCACCTGGGCTTCGGCAAACACCACCGCAAGGCGGCGGAAGACGGCACCAATGAGATCGGCGTGGCCGTCATGGCGACCACCTTTGCGATTGTCGCCGTGTTCGTGCCGGTGGCCTTCATGGACGGCCTGATCGGCCGCTTCTTCCTGCAGTTCGGCGTGACGGTGACGGTGGCGGTGCTGGTGTCGCTGTTCGTCTCCTTCACCCTGGACCCGATGCTGTCCTCGGTCTGGCACGACCCGGTCAAGGACCGCTTCAAGTACGTGCCGTGGCTGGGCCGCATCATGGACAAGGTCGAGCATGGCGTGGAGCGCGTGCACAAGCTGTATGCCCGCGTGCTGGGCGTGGCGCTGAACTGGCGCAAGACCACCCTGGCCACCGCCTTCGCGCTGTTCTTCGGCAGCCTGCTGCTGGTGCCCATGATCGGCGGCGAAATGTTCCCCAAAACCGACGAAGGCTGGATCAATCTGCAGTTCAAGGTGCCGGTCGGCTCCAGCCTGGAATACAACAGCGCCAAAGCGGCCCAGGTGGAACAGATCCTCAAGGAATTCCCGGAAGTCGTCTCCGTGCAAACCACGGTCGGCACCTGGGAAGGCCGCCACGCCACGCGCCTGAACCTGAAGCTGTCCGACATCAGGAAAACCAAGCGCCGCTCGCAGGAACAGCTGGAGCAGGCCATGCGCGCGCGCCTGGCGTCCGTGTCCGGCATCACCCAGTCGTCCGGCAACAAGCCGATTTTCATCGCCATTCTCGGCACCGACGAGGCCAAGCTGGAAGCGGCCGCGCAGGAGCTGATGGCCAAAATGCGCAAGATCAAAGGCGTGGCCGACCTGGAATACAGCCAGGAAGGCGCCAACCCTTCCGTCACGCTCAAGATCAACAACGAGCTGGCCAGCGACCTTGGCCTGTCGGTGCAGCAGATCGGCGCCGCCGTGCGCCCCTTCGTCGGCGGCGACACGGTCAGCTACTGGCTGGCCAACGATGGCCAGAACTATGAAGTCAATGTGCAGCTGCCGAAATCCGGCCGCCAGCGCGTGTCCGACCTGGCCGACCTGTCGCTGGCCTCCAGCAAGGTCGACGCCAACGGCAACCCGATCATGGTGCCGCTGCGCCAGGTGGTGGACTTTGTGCCCTCCTTCAGCCCGCAAGTGCTGAAGCGCCAGGCCCTGCAGCGCCGCGTGGCGATCTACGCCGCGCACGAGGGCCGCCCGGGCGGCGATATCGACGCCGACGTGAAGAAAGCCATGGACGCCATGAAGCTGCCGGACGGCGTGCGCTTCGACGTGGCCGGCAATGCGCAGCAGATGGCCGAAACCATGAACGGCGCCGCGATGGCGCTGGGCATCGCCATCATCTTCATCTACCTGGTGCTGGCCTCGCAGTTCGGCAGCTACCTGCAGCCGATCGCCATCATGGTCTCGCTGCCGATGTCCCTGATCGGCGTGCTGGCGGCGCTGCTGGTGACCGGCTCCACGCTCAATGTGTTCTCCGTGATCGGCGTGATCATGCTGATGGGCCTTGTCACCAAGAACGCCATCTTGCTGGTGGACTTCACCAACCACGGCCAGCGCGAAGGCAAGTCGCAATACGAGGCCATCATGGACGCCGGCCAGGTACGCCTGCGGCCGATCCTGATGACCACCCTGGCCATGATCTTCGGCATGCTGCCGATGGCGATTGGCCTGGGTGAAGGCGGCGAGACGCAAGCCCCGATGGGGCGCGCCGTGATCGGCGGCGTGATCACCTCCACCCTGCTGACGCTGGTGGTGGTGCCGGTAGCCTACACCTATCTCGACAGTTTCGGCAAACGCGCCAAGCGCTGGCTGCGCCGCGGCCAGCACGACGACGCCCCCGCCGACGCCAGCCAGGTGGCCGAAGCCGCCTGACCAGTTTCGCCCGAACAGTCCCTGCGCAGCGGGGACGTGACGGCACCCCCATTCGGGGTCAGGTCTGGCCATCCGACAGTTGTTGCGCTAAGCGCAACAATGTCCGATGGCCAGAGCTGACCCCGACGCTTCTAATCCGACGATGTCGTGTCTGTTTCGCTCGTCTCGTAGCCGGCCTCGTCGGCTTCCTGCTCGCCGGCGGGCTGGGTTTTGGCGGCCAGCTTCTTCTGCGCCTTTTCCTCGGCCTTGCGCTTCTTTTCCAGCTCACGCTGGCGCTTTTCGTACTGGAAATTCGTTTTTGCCATTTGCAGCCCCTCCTTTGATGGTGTCGAGCAATGGTGACTCCGGTGCGGGCCCGCGCGTTTGATCCATGTCAAACTCCATCCCCTCGAACATCAATAGTTTACATGTTCCACACCAAAGGAGGAGATATGCAGAACGACCGCAACCAGCAGGGCCAGTCGATGGCGCCTGCGATCGACTACCTGAACCAGGTGCAACGCATCTATTTTGACTCCTGGCGCCGCTGCGGCGACGCGGGCGTGCGTTGGACCCGGGATGCAATGGACGAATGCAGCCGCATCGGGCAGGACATCCTGAATGCCCCGCTTAGCCATTATCAGTCGCTCGGTGAAAAACTCGGCAATTATCAACAGGACATGCTGCACATGATGACCGATGCGCAGGCGGCGCTGGCGCGCAGCCTGAGCGAGAGCACCCACGCTACCGCCGACCTGGCGCGCGAAATGGCCGAGCAGCAGGCGGACCAGATCGCGCGCGGCAGCCGGGAACAGGCGGATGCCTGGCGCGAGCAGGCCGGCCAGGCGGCTGGGCAGGCGCGCGAGCAGGCGCAAAACATGCAGCAGGCACAACATGGGCAGCATGCCCCCGAGCGCCACGAAGGCGGCGCGGACAAGCGCCACTCCGGGACCGAAAAAGGCGCGGCGGGCGGCAAGGGCGGGCAGGACAAGCTGTCCAGCGTGCACCAGCGCGCCGGCACTTAAGCCGTGCGCCAGAGCGTCCTGTCAACCGCGCGGGTGATGCTGGGCATGCAGTTGCTTCAGGCGCTCGCGCGCCACATGGGTGTAAATCTGGGTGGTGGAAATGTCGGCATGCCCGAGCAGTAGCTGCACCACGCGCAAGTCGGCGCCGTGGTTCAGCAAGTGGGTGGCGAAGGCGTGGCGCAGGGTATGCGGCGAAAGCGGCACCGTGATGCCGGCCTTGGCCGCCTGCTTTTTCACCACCACCCAAAACATTTGCCGCGTCATCGGCCCGCCGCGGCCGGTGACGAACAGGGCGTCGTCCTGCTGGCCGTTGAGGATGATGCCGCGCGCCTCGCGCAGGTAGCGCTCGATCCACAGGCGCGCCTGTTCGCCGAACGGCACCAGGCGCGTTTTTGTGCCCTTGCCGGTGATGCGCAGCACGCCGTCGTTCATGCTCAGCTCGAGCGTTTTCAACGCCACCAGTTCCGACACGCGCAAGCCGCTGGCGTACATCAGCTCCAGCATGGTGCGGTCGCGGATGCCGAGCGGCGTGCGCAGGTCGGGCGCGGCCAGCAGGGCTTCCACCTGGCTTTCGCTCAGGGTGTGCACAAAACGCAGCGCCTGCTTGGCGGAGGCCATGCGCAGGCAGGGGTCTTCCGCGATATAACGCTGGCGCAGCGCGCGCTGGTAGAAGCGCTTGAGTGCGGACAGGCGACGGTTGGCCGAGCTGGCCTTGGTATCCGCGTGGCGCGCGGCGAAATAGGCTTGCAGGTCGGCGCTGCCGGCGCCGTGCAAGCCAGCCACGGCGGGACGGGCCGTCTCCAGCCAGTGGGCAAACGCGGTCAGGTCGCGCCGGTAGGCGTCCAGCGAGTTTTTCGACAGGCCATCCTCCAGCCACAGGCTGTCGCAGAACTCGTCGATCAGAGCAAGGTTGCTTGCTGCCATTGGTACTCTTGGTGTCCTTCGTGCGCCAGCAGCCAGCGTTTCACGCCCAGGGTGTAGCCGTTCTGGTCGTCGCTGCCGGCGAAACCGCCCAGGCCGTCGGCCGCCATCACGCGGTGGCAGGGCACCAGCGGCGGGAAGGGATTGCTGCGGCAAGCCTGGCCCACGGCGCGTGCCACCGAATCCAGGTGGCGCGCCAGCTCGCCGTAGGTGCGCACCTGGCCGCGCGGGATATCGCGCAGGGTTTGCCACACGCGGCGCTGGAATTCGCTGCCGCGCAGCGCCAGCGGCAGGTCAAAGCGGTAGTCGGCGTCGTCGCAATAAGCCTGCAGCTGGCGCGCGGCCTGCTCGGCCAGCGCGTTGGCGGGCGCCTGCTCCGGCGTGGCGGCGGGCAGGTAAAACATTTCCGTCACCACCGCGCCGGCCGTGCCGATGCCCATCGCGCCGAACGGCAGGTGGATGATGGCGGCGAACTCCCGGCCCCCTTGTTGTATTTCCGTCACGGTTGCTCCAAAAGAACTGTGGCATTCATGCTACACCAGTGCGCCAGGATAGGGCAAAAAAAAACGCACCCGAAGGTGCGTCTTGAGTACTTTTTTTCACCTCCCCGGCCGTTTAACCTCGCTTATGGCGGGGCTAACAGCATACTGTCAGGCGGCGCGTCTCCTCTATGTATCCGCGGCATTGCTGCCTGCTTTTTCTTCTTCACTCCCCGCTAAAACCGTGTCCTTGGCCACCATGGTGCATGCTGCACCGTTCAGGGGCGTCGCCATAGTAACCGATCTTTTTTCAAATATCGTTATTTATTTTCAGCAACTTGACAGGAGCGGAGTTACTTGGCTGTTTCGCGGTTGATGGCCTGGATCAGGTCCTTGCCGATGCGTTCTTCGACCTGTTTTTGCACCGGCAGCAGCGCATTGCGCCACAGCGCCTGCTCGTGCGCGCTCAGGTTGTACAGCTGCGTTTTGCCGGAGCGCCGGATCGCTTCCAGCGCCATATCGTTGTCGCGCTGGGCGATGGCTTTTTCATACGTCGTGGCTTCCTTCATCGCGCCTTCCAGCTGGCGGCGGATGTCGGCCGGCAGGCCGTCCCAGAACTTCTTGTTGACGATGACGGCGTAGCCCAGGTAGCCGTGGTTGGAGACGGTCAGGTGCGCCTGCACCTCGTGCATCTTCTGCGTATACATATTGGAGGGCGGATTCTCGGTGCCATCCACCACCCCGGTCTGCAGCGCCAGGTAGGCTTCGGAGAAGGCCAGCGACTGCGGAATGGCGCCCAGCGCGCGCATTTGCGCGTCCAGTACCTTGGACGACTGGATGCGCATCTTCAGGCCCTTGAAATCGGCCGGCACGCGCAGCAGGCGGTTGGCCGACATGACCTTGAAGCCGTTGTCCCAGTAGGCCAGGCCGGTGATGCCCTTGGCTTCCAGCTTTTTCAGCAAGCCCTTGCCGATCGGCCCTTCGGTCACGTTGTACAGCGCCGTCTTGTTGGGAAAAATATACGGCAGGTCGAAGACTTCGAATTCCTTCACGCCCAGCGGGCCGAACTTGGCCAGCGAGGGCGCCAGCATCTGCACCGCGCCCAATTGCAGGGCTTCCAGCTCTTCCTTGTCCTTATACAGGTTGCTGTTCGGGTACACCTGCACTTTCACGCGGCCGCCGGTGGCTTTTTCCGCCAGCAGCTTGAAACGCTCGGCCGCCTGCCCCTTGGGCGTATCGGGCGCCACCACATGGCTGAACTTGATGACGATGGGCGCCTGGGCCAAGGCTTGGGACGTGACAAGGACGGCCGCGCCGAAGGCGGCCAGCAGTGGCTTCAGTAGCATGGCGTCTCCCGGCGATATTTGTGCATTATTATTCTCAACATACATTGTGCTCAGTGAAATATTGGCACACAACTGTGGAAACCCACAATACAAGTGGCAACAGGATTCGCTACCCTCGGCGCATGACCAAACGTTTTTTCCTGCCCTCCCCCGTGCGCTGGCTGCTGCCGGTGGTCCTGGTATTGCTGTTTGTCGCCATCGTCTTCTGGCTGCCCTGGCAGGCGCGCCAGCTGGAAAGCACCGAGCGGCAGGAGCAACTGATCGCCGATACCCTGTGGGTGGAGCAGTCGATCCGCTTCCAGCTCGGGCGCCATGAGGAAGGCCTGCGCAGCCTGGCCAACGATATCGCCGGCGGCCGCCTGGCGCCGGGCGAGGTGCAGCAGCGCCTGGCGCGCATGCTGAAGAACGGCGCGGAACTCAAAAGCGTGCTGCAGCTGGCGCCCGACGGCCGGGTGCTGGCCGCCAGCGCCCCCGCCCCGGTGGCGCCCGATTCCCATGTTGCGCTGAGCCAGGCCTCGCTGATGGCGCAGGAGCGGGCGCGCCGCTCGCGCAATCCGATCTACGCCGAGCCCGAGCCGCGCCTGGCGGCCGGCGGCGCAGCGCCGGCGCTGGAGATGGAGCTGTACTTCCCCGTCTACCGCGGCGAGGAGTGGCTGGGCAGCCTGGTCGCCACCTTCCAGCTCGGCAGCCTGCTGGATGAAATGGTGCCCTGGTGGTTCGCCCAGGATAACCAGATCAGCCTGCTCGACCGCGACGACAATGTGCTGGCGCGCCGCACCTCGGCCGGCCCGGGCCACGGCGTCTACACCCACAAGCGCGCGCTCGACCTGCCCGGCGCCACCATCACCCTGATGACCGACAGCGTGAAGGCCGAGCCCAAGCTGCTGCCCAACCTACTGGTCGGCTCGGTGGTGGCGCTGTCGCTGGCCCTGCTCTGGAGCCTGTTTGCGCTATGGGGCCACATTTCGCGCCGCCTGGCGGCCGAGGGCGAGCTGCGCCAGCAAATGGCCTTTCGCACGGCGATGGAAAACTCGCTGGTGACCGGCTTGCGCGCGCGCGACCTGGAGGGCCGCATCACCTACGTCAACCCGGCCTTCTGCCAGATGGTGGGCTACCCGGCGGAAGAGCTGATCGGCCGTCTGCCGCCCATGCCCTACTGGGCGCCGGACGTGATGGCCGAATACCAGCAGCGCCTGGCCGGCGTGCTGGCCGGTTCCTTCACGCCGGAGTTCGAAACCCTGTTCCAGCGCCCGGACGGCACCCGCATCCCGGTGCTGATTTTCGAATCGCCGCTGGTGGATAAGGAAGGGCGCCACACCGGCTATATGGGCTCCATCCTCGACATTTCCGACCGCAAGCGCATGGAGGAGCTGAACCGCCAGCACCAGGAGAAGCTGCAAGCCAGCGCGCGCCTGGCCACCATGGGCGAAATCGCCTCCATGCTGGCGCACGAGCTGAACCAGCCGCTGGCAGCCATTTCCAGCTACACCACGGGCGCCCTGAACGTGCTGGCGCGCGGCGGCGACGCGGCCACCCTGAAGCCGGCGCTGGAGCAGGCCGGCGCCCAGGCCCAGCGCGCCGGCGCCATCATCCGCAGCGTGCACGAATTCGTCAAGAACCGCGAATCGGAGCGGCAGGACGTGGCGCTGCAGTCCATGCTCGACAGCATCCACGCCCTGATCGAGCTGCAGGCGCGCCAGCACCAGGTCTCGCTGCAGGTGGAGCTGCCGGCCGCGCTGCCGCAGGTGCGCGCCGACCGCATGCTGATCGAACAGGTGCTGCTCAACCTGACGCGCAACGCGATCGAAGCCATGGCCGATGTGCCGCCCCTGCAGCGCGTGCTGCGCGTGGTGGCGCATCATGACGCGCCGGCGGCGCAGGTGGTGGTGCAGGTGATCGACCATGGCCATGGCATCCCGCAGGACGTGGCCGAGCGCCTGTTCTCGCCCTTCTTCTCGACCAAGGCCGAAGGCATGGGCATGGGCCTGAACATCTGCCGCACCGCGATCGAATTCCACGGCGGCACGCTGAGCCACCGCGGCAATCCGCAAGGCGGTACCATATTCACATTCACGCTGCCCGTGGCGGGCGGCGTATAAGGGAGACACCCCATGCTACATATCGTTGACGACGAGGCCGTCGTGCGCGACGCCCTGCTCTGGCTGGCGTCCTCGCGCGGCATCGCCGCCACCGCCTACGACGGCGCCGCCCCCTTCCTCGCCTTCGTGCAGGCCGGCGCGTTCGACACGCAGGGCGACTGCGTACTGCTCGACGTGCGCATGCCCGATACCAGCGGCATCGCCGTGTTCGACCAGTTGGCGGCGCGCGGGCTGACGGCGCGCCTGCCGGTCATTTTCCTGACCGGCCACGGCGACGTGCCGATGGCGGTGGACACCCTCAAGCGCGGCGCCTTCGACTTCTGTGAAAAACCCTTCAACGACAATCAGCTGATGGACCGCGTGCAGGAAGGCCTGGCCGCCTCGCGCCAGGCCAGCGGCAAGGCGGCGGTGCAGGCGCGCCTGGCCACCCTGTCGACGCGCGAGCGCGAGGTGCTGGACCTGATCCTGGCCGGCAAGATGAACAAGGTGGTGGCGGACGAGCTGGGCATCTCGATGCGCACGGTGGAAGTGCACCGGGCCCACATCTTCGACAAGATGCAGGTGAAGACCGCGGTGGAACTGGCGGGCCTGCTGAAATAATTACATAAGCACTTATATATATGCTATTCTGGGTCCATGAAACAAGGACTCGGAACCCAATTACGCCACCTGATCGAGCTGCTGGACGGCGCGGTGCAGGAAGCCTACGCCGAAGCCGGCCTCGATTACCGCCCGCGCTACACGCCCGTGATGCGCGCGCTGGCCGGCGGCCAGCCGCACACCGTGAGCCAGATCGCCGCAGCGGCCGGCATCACCCAGCCCGCCGCCACCCAGACCGTGGCGCTGATGATGAAGGAAGGCTGGCTGCTGGCGCAGGCCAGCCCCAGCGACGCGCGCCAGAAGCTGCTGCTGCTCAGCCCGCAGGGCAAGCGCCTGCTGCCCAAGCTGCAGGCCTGCTGGCGCGCCACCGCCGCCGCCGCCGATGGGCTGGACGCCGAGCTGCCGCATCCCCTGTCCGATATCCTGGCGCGTGCCATCGCTGCCCTGGAACAGCGCCCTTTTAGCGAACGAATCCGCCAGGCCAAGGAGTAGAACCATGCAACAGACCATCCCTGCCCTGCCGCGGTTGACGCTGCGCGCGCGCTTCACGCGCCACCCGCTGGTCCGCATCGTCGCCGGTATCGCCTGCGTGCTGCTGCCGCTGGTGCTGACCATGGCGCTGGCGCAGAACCTGGTGCCCAAGGAATGGCGCCTGGCCTGGCCCTACCTGCTGGCAGCCGCCCTGTGCCTGGCTGGTTACCGCTTCTTCGTGCGCCGCTTTGAGCAACGCGCGGCCAGCGAAAGCGCGCTGCAAGGCGCCGCGCCCGACCTGCTGCGCGGCCTGGGCATCGGCGCCGTCGTTAGCGTGATCGTGGCCGGCGCACTGGGCGCAGTGGGCGCCTTCAGCATTACCGGCAGCACGTCCATCCTGGCTGCATTCAAACCGCTGCCGGAGCAGGTCATGGTGGCCATCATGGAGGAGTTGCTGTTCCGCGCCGTCCTGTTCCGCCTTACCGAGGAACGCTGGGGCACGCGCACTGCGCTGGTGGTGAATGTGCTGCTGTTCGCCCTGGCCCACCTGCCCAACGAGCACGTCACCGCGCTGGCGGTGCTGAATACCGGCGTCGCCGGCCTGGGTTTCTGCGCCGCCTGGATGCTGACGCGCCGCCTGTGGCTGCCGGTCGGCATGCACTTCGCCTGGAACTATCTGTTCGACGGCGTATTCGGGGTGCCGGTGTCGGGCCATGCGGCGCGCGGCTGGCTGCAAGTGCAGATGTCCGGCCCGGAGTGGCTGGCCGGCGGCGCCTATGGCGTGGAAGCTTCAGTGGTCACCCTGCTGGTATGGTGCGCAGCTGCGGCGTGGGCGCTGCGCCGCGCCACCTGGCGCGCTTAAGGATACACCGGGGCGCTCAGGCTCCCATCACAGCCTGGTTGCGGCCGCCCTGCTTGGCGCGGTACAGCGCCTGGTCGGCGCGCCGCACCCATTGCTCATAGCTCGCCTCGTGCTTGTCGCTGACGGCGATGCCCAGGCTGATATGGCAGCGGAACACCTGCCCGTCGTGGCAGATCTCGCTGGCCGCCACCCGTTCGCGCAGGCGTTCGGCAAACACGAAAGCGCCCTCGCGCCCCGTTTCCGGCAGCACCACCAGGAACTCCTCGCCGCCGTAGCGCGCCGCCACGTCCACCTCGCGCATCACCGAGCGGATGCAGGCGGCCAGCGCGCGCAGGGCCGCGTCGCCGCCCGGATGGCCGTAGCTGTCGTTGACCTGCTTGAAGTGGTCGATATCGAGCAGCACCAGCGAGGACACATGGCCCGAGCGGCGCGCGCGCTGCCATTCGGCGTCCAGCAGGCGGTCGGCAGCGCGCCGGTTCAGCAGGCCGGTCAGGGCATCGGTGGTGGCCAGGCGTTCCAGGTCGCTGTTCATGCGCCGCAGCTCGGACAGCAGGCCATCGGTCGAGGCCTGCCAATGCGCGAACAACTGGTAGCCGAAGAAGGCGATGGCCACGATGATGGCGGCAAACACCCAGTAGAAAATCCACACCGTCTGGCGGAACACGGGCAGCGCCGCCGCCTCGTTCTCGGCCAGGTGGATGGTGACGTAGCCGTAAATCAGCACGCCCGCCGCCACCGCTGCCAGCATGCGCAGCACCGAATAGCGCGAGCCGCCGCGCCGCTTGCGCATCAGCGCTTCGCGCGCCTCCTGCCAACGCGCCACGCGCGGCCACAGCAGCGCCGTGGCCGGTCCGCCGATCAGCAGGCATTGCAGGAAAGAGCCGATCCACCAGCCCTGCCAGATCGGCAGGTGCGCGCCCGGCGCCAGGTGGTTGGTGTAGCTCCAGATCAGCGCCCCGGCCGAACTGAAAATGCTGCCGATGAAACTGAGCTGGGCGAAGAACAGGATGGAGGTCAGGCTGCGCAGGTCGCGCCCGACGGCAATGGCGCGGTAGCCCGCCACCATCATGGCAAAGCCGAGCGGGTTGGCGCCGGCGAACAGCAGGGCCCACTGCAAAGGCATGCCGGCATACAGCGCCAGTGCCAGGGTGGAGCAGTAGGCCGGAACGGCGCCCCACCACCAGCCCAGGGTCAGCGACAGCAGCAGGCACACCGGCAGCGGCGGATACAGGGTGACATAGGCGGTGACGCCGCCGATGTCGAACGGCAGGCCGGACCAGCTCCATTTGACGCTGGCCACGCCGAGCGCCATGCACAGCAGCAGCAACAGCAGCCAGCCGCCGAAAATGGCGCGCCGCTCGGTTGCGCTGCCGTGGCGCCAGACCTGCCATGGCGACAACTCGCGGTAGCTGCGCACTGCTTCTGCAAATGGAGACAATTCAAGACTCGGACGTTGAACCAGGAACGCCCATTATGCCCGAGCTGCAGGCTAGCGGTGCTGGCCGAGGGCCCACGCCACATGCTCGCGCACCAGCGGCGAAGGATGCGCGAGGCGCGCCTGCAACGCCGCCAGGATGGCGGCATCGCCCTTGGCGCCCATACCGGCAGCGTTGCCCAGGCCGACGGCCAGGTTGCGCAGCCAGCGTTCGTGGCCGATGCGGCGGATCGGGCTGCCCTCCATGCGGCGGTTGAATTCCTCCTCGCTCCAGGCGAACAGCTCGATCATGCCGGCGCTGCCCAGGGCGTGGCGCTCGTCGAAGTCGGGCAGCGTGGCGCGCTGGGCGAACTTGTTCCAGGGGCAGGCGGTCTGGCAGTCGTCGCAGCCGTAGACGCGGTTGCCCAGCAAGGGCCGCAGGTCTTCCGGGATGGCGCCTTTCAGCTCGATGGTCAGGTAGGAGATGCAGCGGCGCGCATCGAGCTTGCCGGGGGCGAGGATGGCCTGGGTCGGGCACACATCGATGCAGGCGCTGCACTGGCCGCAGTGGGCGCCGGTTGGCTCGTCCACCGGCAGCGGCAGGTCGACCAGGATCTCGCCCATGAAGAACATGGAGCCGGCGCTGCGGTTGATCAGCAAAGTGTGCTTGCCGCGCCAGCCCAGACCCGATTTTTCCGCCAGCGGCAGCTCCATCACCGGCGCCGAATCGGTGAACACACGGTAGCCGAATTCGCCCACGGCGGCGCTGACCTTGTCGGCCAGCTGCTGCAGGCGCGCGCGCAGCACCTTGTGGTAGTCGCGGCCACGGGCGTAGACGGAGATCACGGCCTGCGTGGGGTCGGACAGGCGCGCCGTCTCGCGCTCGCGCCAGTGCTCGTCGGCGGCGCCGGGCAGGTAGTTCATGCGCGCGGTGATGGCGCGCACGGTGCCGGGCACCAGCTCGGCCGGGCGGGCGCGCTTCATGCCGTGGCTTGCCATATAGTCCATGTCGCCGTGCATGCCGGCGTCCAGCCAGGCTTGCAGGCCCGCTTCATTGGCGGACAAGTCGATGTCGGCGATGCGCACTTCCGCAAAGCCGAGCTCCCGCCCCCACGCCTTGATGCGGCTGGCTAATTCGTCTAAATTGGCTTGAGGAAGGGACACGGCCTTACAATGCGGGAAACTCCAAACCACCATTTTAGCCTTCTAATGAAGAAATTGACATGCGCCGCGCTGTTGCTGGCCGCCGCCGCGGGCCAGGCGGCGCCGCTGCCGGCGCAAAGCAGAACGCACAGCGATGGCCGCACGGAGCTGGACCCGGTCGATCCAAAGGCGGTCAGCGAAGAACAGCGCGTGGCGCTGGGCGTGCCGCGCCTGCAGGATGAAATGGCGCGTATCGCCGCACAAAACAAGAACCTACAAGCGAAATAGAGAATGCAGCACTTTAAAACCCACCTCCACGACGAAGCCGGCACCGCCGCCCTGGGCGCGGCGCTGTCGCGCGCCCTGCTGCCCGGCATGGCGATCTACCTGCACGGCGATCTGGGCGCCGGCAAGACCGCCCTCACGCGCGCCCTGCTGCACGCGGCCGGCCACGTGGGTCCGGTGAAAAGCCCGACCTACACCTTGTCCGAACCCTATCGCGTGAACATCGACGGCAAGCCCGCCAGCGTGGTGCACTTCGACCTGTACCGCATGGGCAGCCCGGAGGAGTTCCTCGACGCCGGCTTCCGCGAGGATTTCAACGGCGAGAACGTGTGCATCGTCGAATGGCCGGAAAAAGCCGACGGCGTGTTGCCGCCGCCGGATCTTCATGTTTACCTCTCTGTAGCCGGGGCGGGACGTGATGTAGAATTGCAGCCGTCTTCTGCCCTTGGTACGTCATGCCTGCAACGCCTCCAATTCGCCCCAAACATGTAAGCCGTCGTACGGTGCTCAAGGCCGGCGGCACGCTTCTGCTGTCGGTGTTCGCGCCGAGCGCCGCGCAGGCCGCGCAAATCCTTGCCGTGCGCGTCTGGCCGGCGGAGGACTACACGCGCGTCACGCTGGAAAACGATACCGACCTGAAGACCACGCACTTCATGGTCAAGGACCCGACGCGCCTGGTGGTCGATATCGAGGGCCTGGAACTGAACCCCACGCTGAAAAGCCTGGTCGCCAAAATCCAGTCCAACGACCCGTACATCAAGCAAGTGCGCGTCGGCCAGAACCGCCCGAACGTGGTGCGGCTGGTGTTCGACCTGAAGGAGGAAGTCAAACCGCAGGTCTTCACCCTGGAGCCTGTAGGCACCTATAAGCACCGCCTGATTTTCGACCTGTATCCGGTGAAAGCAGTCGACCCGATCGCCGCCCTGATCGAAAAAGGCGAATGGTCGCAGGACGACAAGGAGCCCGCCGCGCCGCAGCCCGGCCAGCCCGCCATCGCCGGCCGCCAGGCGGCCCAGGCCGGCCAGCCCAACGCCGCCGCGCCAGGCAGCGCCCCCAGCCAGCCCGTACGCGACGGCGCGTCCACCCCGCCAGGCAACCAAAGCCAGCCCGCCATCGCCGGCCAGCCCAGCGCACCGGGACAGCCTGCCGCCGCCACGCCAGGCACCGTCGCGCCAGGCACCGCGCCATCGCAATCGCCCGCCATCGCCGGCAAGCCCGCCCCTGCCGAGCAGGACCCGCCGCCGGCAAGCCACAAGCCAGCGCACAAGAACGCGCCGGACAAGATGGTGCGCATGCTCACCATCGCCCTCGACCCCGGCCACGGCGGCGAAGACCCCGGCGCCATCGGCGCGCGCGGCAGCCGCGAAAAGGACATCGTGCTGGCCATCGCCAAGCGTCTGAAAGACAAACTCGAAGACCACCCGAACATGCGCGTCATGCTGACCCGCGACGGCGACTACTTCGTCCCGCTCGGCAAGCGCGTGGAAAAAGCCCGCAAGGTCGACGCCGACCTGTTCATCTCGATCCACGCCGACGCCTTCGTCAAGCCAAGCGCGCGCGGCTCCTCCGTCTTCGTGCTGTCGGAAAAAGGCGCCACCTCCAGCGCCGCGCGCTGGCTGGCCGACAAGGAAAACCAGGCCGACCTGATCGGCGGCGCCAACTCCAAAGGCCACGACCCGCAGCTGGCCAGCGTGCTGTTCGACCTTTCCACCACGGCCCAGATCAACGACAGCATGAAGGTCGGCAAAGCCGTGCTGGGCGAGATCGGCGGCATCAATAAGCTGCACAAAGGCTCGGTCGAGCAAGCCGGCTTCGCCGTGCTGAAAGCGCCCGACATCCCGTCGATCCTGATCGAGACCGCCTTCATCTCCAACCCGGAAGAGGAAGCGCGCCTGAACGACAACGAATACCAGGACAAGATCGCCGAAGCCATCGTCAAAGGCATCCGGCGCTACTTTGCCAAAAACCCGCCGCTCGCCAAGAACCGGCTCACTTAAGGAACGCGCATGAACGAAATCCGCATCTCCAGCCCCGACGGCGCCGCTGCCACCATCTCCCTGTTCGGCGCGCACCTCATGTCGTGGAAGACTGCGGACGGCAAGGAACGCCTGTTCCTCAGCCAGCGTTCCGCGCTCGACGGCAGTGCCGCGGTGCGCGGCGGCGTGCCGGTCATCTTCCCCCAATTCGCCACGCGCGGCGACGGCCTGCGCCACGGTTTCGCCCGCACCGCCACCTGGCGCGCCGTCGGCCAGGGCGACAGCTGGGCCGAACTGGCCCTGGCACAAAGCGACCTGCCCGCCGCCACCTTCAAGACCTGGCCGCGCGCCTTCGAACTGCGCCTGCGCTTCGAATTAAAGGGCAACACCCTCGCCCTGCGCTACATCGTGCGCAATAGCGGCATGCAGGACTTCCAATGGGCGGGCGCCCTGCACACCTACTTCGCCGTCGCCGATTTCGCGCAAGCCACGCTGGACGGCGCACGCTTCGACGGCGCGCTGGACGAAATCCGTCCCGCCACGCCGGTGCTGCGCCTGGACACCGGCGCCGGCACGCTGCAACTGGAGCAGCAAGGTTTTTCGGAATGGGTGGTGTGGAACCCGGGCGCGGAAGGCGCGGCGGCCACCGCCGACATGGACGACGGCGACTTCCGCCGCTTCGTCTGCATCGAGCCGGCCCGCGTCGACAAGCAAGTGCTGGCGGCCGGCGCCGAATGGACCGGCCATCACACCATTAGTTTGATTCCTTGATCATGCGGCCGGAGCCGGCCTGCACCGGGCGCGCATTGAAGGGGTAGAGGCGGCTGAACAAAGCCAGCTGCGAAGGCGAGGCCTGCACCGGCTCCTTCATCACCAGCCACAGCACGCCCTCGGTGCAAGGCGGCGTGGTCAGCGAGCCCATGAAAGTATAGTAATCACGGCGCTGCGGCAGCAGGTCGTTCGGGTCCAGCACGATGGACGGCGTGGCCGTATCGCCCTTCTCCAGCGGCAGGTTGTTCCACACGGTCTGGATGGTCGGCTGCGGCTTGCCGCGCTCCAGCAGCAGCGCCAGCACCGCCAGCTTGCCCTCCACATCCTTGTGCACCAGGTGCACCACCATCTCGAAGCCCTTGCCGTTGATACGCTCCTCGGCCGGACGATGGAAGTGGAACTGCTGCAGCTCATAGGTGCGGCCCGCCACGCTCAGGTAGTTGCCCGGACCAACCGCCACCTGCACGGTGTGGCCGTTGTCCGTTACGCTGAAGCCGGACGGACGGTAGTCGAAAGCGATCTGCTCCAAATCCACCTTCATGCCGTCGCGGATATCGATCGGCGACTGGCGCGTGCCGGTCGAGCATTTGGTCCAGTCGGAATTGATCTTATGCCAGTTGGACGGGCCGAATTCGCCCTCATACGTCCAATGCGTGCCATTCGCGCGCGGCGGCGGGGCCTTGGCCGCCACGACAGCGGCGGCGGCTTTGGCCGCCTGCTGCTTGCGCGCCTTCTCCGCGGCGGCGAAGCGGGCCGCCTGGTTGGCGCGCATCTCGGCCAGGCGCTGGGCGATTTTCTCGGACAGTTCAGCCTCGGCGCGCGCCTCCTCCTCGCGCTGCGAGACGGCGCTCTTGCGCGCCGGCGGCACGTACTTCGGCTTTTCGGACGGTTTGGCGCCCTGCTCCATGGCCGCCTTGTCCGCAGCAGCAGCGGCGGCCAGGTTCGGGCGAATATTGGGCACACCTTTCGACGGCGCAGGGGCCGCAGGATCGGCGGCACTGGCTGTCCCCATCACGAGGCAGCAGGCCGACAAGGCGATCAAGTTACGCATGTTAAATCCGGAGGAGAGAACTGTTCCTCCGGTTAACGGTTGCGCTACGGGAAAACTTGAGTGCGCCTTAGCGCTTCAGCATACGGCGGCCCATCTTCCAGGCGCCGCCCAGGGCCATCGGCACCACCGCCGCGCTGATACCGGCCAGCACGATCGCGCTCAGGTGCTTCTGCACGAAGGGATGGTTGCCAAACACATAGCCCGCCACGCACAGCGACACCACCCACAGCAGCGCGCCGATCACGTTAAACAGCTGGAAGCGGGCATGGGTCATGTCCGACACGCCGGCCACGAACGGCGCGAAGGTGCGCACCACCGGCACGAAGCGCGCCAGGATAATGGTCTTGCCGCCATGTTTTTCGAAGAACTCGTGGGTGCGGTTCAATGCATCCTTGTTAATCCAGCGGTAGTTCTGGGTATACACCCGCTGCCCGATCGCCTCGCCGATCCAATAATTGGTGGTATTGCCTAAAATTGCGGCAGTCGAAAGCAGGAACATCAGCAAGCCCAGGTTCATGTCGCCGGTCGCGCAGAAGGCGCCCGCGATGAACAACAGCGTATCGCCAGGGAAGAAGAACAGCACCACCAGGCCAGTCTCGCAGAAGACGATGGCAAACAGCAGCGCATAGACGTACACGCCATACTGTTCGATCAGGGTGCCCATAGCGCGGTCGACGTGGACCAGCATGTCCAGCAATTGTACGAAATCCATTATTAATCCAAAGTGGTTGCGGCGGGAATCATACCAAACAGTCCATCTTACAGGCTAAAATTGCCCGGCACCTTATAACCGGCTTAGATCCAAATAAAGGAGACAACCTAGTGAAGTCCTGTTTGACCGCCGCACTGATGCTGGCATTGCCCGTGGCCGCCGTGGCCGCCCCCGTCAAGGAATTGCCGCCCAAGCCCAGCGTGGGCGACATCGTCAAAGCCGCCAAGCCGGCCGAATGGCGCCAGCTGGACCCGGCCAACACCCTGTATATGGAGCTGCCAGCCGGCCGCGTGATCATCGAGCTGGCGCCCGCCTTCGCGCCCAACCACGCCGCCAACATCCGCACCATGGCCAAGGAAGGCTACTGGGACGGCCTGTGGGTGTATCGCGTGCAGGACAACTTCGTGGCGCAGTGGGGCGACCCGCGCGAGAACAAGCCGAAGGCGCTGGGCACGGCCAAGGCCAAGCTGGAACAGGAATTCACGGTGCCGATGAAAAACGACACCCAGTTCACCCGCCTGATGGACAAGGACGGCTATGCGGCCGAAGTCGGCCACTCCAACGGCTTCCCCGCAGCGCGCGACCCGAAATCGGGCCAGACCTGGCTGGCGCACTGCTACGGCATGGTTGGCGTCGCACGCGGCAATGAATCCGACAGCGGCAACGGCGGCACCCTGTACGCCGTGATCGGCAACTCGCCGCGCCAGCTGGACCGCAATATCACCGTGGTGGGACGCATTGTGAGCGGCATGCCGCTGCTGTCCGTACTGCCGCGCGGCCCGGCGCCGATGGGCATGTACGACAAAGAGGAACAGAACGTGCAGATCAAGTCCGTCAAGCTGATGGCCGACGTACCGGAAGCCGAGCGCACCAAGTTCGAGATATTGCGCACCGACTCCGCCAGTTTCAAAGCCGTCGCCGAAGCCCAGCGCAACCGCGGCGGCCCGTGGACCAAGCACGCCTTCGGCCACGTCGACCTGTGCAACGTCCCCATCCCCGTCCGCGAAGTGAAATGAAGTAATTTTTGTCCACTTCGGGGTCAGGAACAAAGGTGGACATTTCCTTAAGAAATGTCCACCTTTGTTCCTGACCCCACGGTGGACATTATAATGTGGCAATGAATGCGCCTAACCCACCTCGCCCGATCCGGGCTCTTCCTGATCAACTGATTTCCCAGATCGCTGCCGGCGAGGTGGTGGAGCGGCCGTCGGCCGTCGTGAAGGAGCTGCTGGAGAATGCGCTGGATGCGGGCTCGACCCAAGTCACCGTGCGCCTGGAGGAAGGTGGCGTGAAGCGTATTTGTATTACTGACAACGGCAAGGGCATCCCACCCGACCAGATGCCGCTGGCCCTGGCGCGCCACGCGACCTCCAAAATCGCTTCGCTGGATGACCTGGAGAACGTGGGCACCCTGGGCTTCCGCGGCGAGGCGCTGGCTTCCATCGCTTCCGTGGCCGCCGTTACCCTCACCTCCCGCACCGCCGATGGCGCGCACGCCTGGGAGCTGGAAGGTTCGCACGAGGGCACCGTTGTACCGTCCTCCGGCGCGCCCGGCACCACCATCGATGTGCGCGACCTGTATTTCAATACCCCGGCGCGCCGTAAATTCCTGAAATCCGAGCAGACCGAATTCGGCCACTGCGCGGAAGTGGTGCGCCGCATCGCCCTGGCGCGCCCGGACGTCACGTTCACCCTGAGCCACAACGGCAAGACCGTCGACCATTGGATGGCCAGCGATATGGCCAAGCGCAGCGCGCAAATCCTGGGCAGCAATTTCGAGGAGGCGCGCCTGGCGCTGGACGAGGGTTCGGGCGTGCTGCGCATCCACGGCTTCGCCGGCCTGCCGACCGCTTCCAAGGGACGCGCCGATAGCCAGTACTTCTACGTCAATGGCCGCTTCGTGCGCGATAAGCTGCTGGTGCACGCCGTGCGCGCCGCCTATGAAGACGTGCTGCATGGCGACCGCTATCCGTCCTACGTGCTGGCGCTCGACCTGGATCCGGCGCTGGTGGACGTGAACGTGCACCCGTCGAAGATTGAAGTGCGCTTCCGCGATGGCCGCGCGGTACACCAGTTTGTGTTCCACGCCGTGCAGCGCGCGCTGGCGGCGACCTCGGCCACTTCGCACGGCAGCGTGCCGTCGCCGCTGCCCGCCGCCGACAACCTGCAGGCCACCGGTCCGCAATGGCGCCCGCAGCAGCAAACCAGTTTCGGCTCCATCCTGAACCCGGATTACCGCCCGACCTTCTCGCCTTCGCCTTTCGGCGCGCCTGGCGCGGGCGGCGGCGTGGCGCAGAGCACGGAGCGCTATGGCGCACTGTGGTCGCCCGACGCGCGCGACGGCGCCTCCGGTGGCGCGACGGCGGCCGACGGCGGCAACGGCTTCCGCGCCTCGGCCGACTACACGCTGCCGCAGGCCGCGCCTATCGCCGCCAGTTCGGCGCAACTGGCGGGCGAGGAATTCCCGCTCGGCTTCGCCCTGGCGCAGCTGCATGGCATCTACATCCTGGCCCAGAACAGCAAAGGCCTGGTGCTGGTCGATATGCACGCGGCGCACGAGCGCATCCTGTACGAGCAGTTGAAGAACGCGCTCGACGCCCAGATCGACGGCACCGAGATGTCGGTGCAGAACCTGCTGATCCCGGTCACCTTCTACGCCGACGCGATCGACGTGGGCACGGTGCAGGAACATGGCGACACCCTGAAAACCCTGGGCTTCGACATCGCCGTGATGTCGCCGACCACGCTGGCCGTGCGCGCCGTGCCGGCCCTGCTGAAGAACGCCGACGCCCAGACCCTGGCGCGCGACGTGATCCGCGATGTGCGCGAATTCGGCGGCTCGCGCGTGCTGATCGAGCGCCGCAACGAACTGCTCGGCACCCTGGCCTGCCACACCGCCGTACGCGCCAACCGTATCCTGGCGGTGCCGGAGATGAATGCCCTGCTGCGTCACATGGAGGCGACCGAGCGCGCCGACCAGTGCAACCACGGCCGCCCGACCTGGGTGCAGATCGATATCAGCGCGCTGGATAAGCTCTTCCTGCGCGGGCAATAAGCAATGACCCAGTTGAACAAGCGCCCGCTGGCGGTCGCCATCATGGGGCCGACCGCCTCTGGCAAGACCGCCTCCGCGCTCGCCATCGCCCAGCATGTGCCGTGCGAGATCATCTCCGTCGATTCGGCCCTGGTCTACCAGGGCATGGATATCGGCACCGCCAAGCCGACCCGCGCGGAGCTGGCCGCCGTGCCGCACCACCTGATCGACATTATCGATCCGCTGGACTCCTATTCGGTGGCCCAGTTCCGCGCCGATACCCTGCGTCTGGTCGAAGAAATCAGCGCGCGCGGTAAGGTGCCGTTGCTGGTAGGCGGCACCATGTTGTATTACAAAGGCCTGGCCGACGGCCTGGATGACCTGCCTGGCGCCGATCCTGCCGTGCGCGCGCAGCTGGACGAGGAAGCCGCCCGCATCGGCTGGCCCGCCATGCACGCGCGCCTGGCCGCCATTGATCCCGAAACCGCCGCTCGCCTCAAACCCAACGACTCGCAACGCGTGCAGCGCGCGCTGGAGATCCATGCTCTGTCCGGCCGGCCGATGTCCGAGTTGCTGGCGCAGCGCGAGAAGGAAGATCTGCCATTCGAGCTGGTGTCCTATGCGCTGGAGCCGTTCGACCGCGCCTGGCTGCACGAGCGCATCGCGCGCCGCTTCGACATCATGCTGGAATCGGGCTTCCTGGACGAGGTGAAGGCTTTGCGCGCGCGCGGGGACTTGCATCTCGGCCTGCCGTCGATCCGCTGTGTCGGGTATCGCCAGGCCTGGGAGTACCTGGATGGTGCTATCGATTACGCGGCCATGCGCGAGACGGGCATCATCGCCACCCGCCAGCTGTGTAAGCGCCAGCTAACCTGGCTGCGCTCCATGCCGGAGCGGATCGTGGTGGATTGCTGCGCGCCGGATGCGGCCCGGCAGCTGCAGCAGCTGGTGCTTGCGAAAATCGCCGCTTGACAGGCTTGCGGCGAGCAACTACAATGCTGGCCTTGCGGTGATATAGCTCAGTTGGTTAGAGCATAGCATTCATAATGCTAGGGTCGGTGGTTCAAGTCCACCTATCACCACCAAAATTCAGCTACAATGTACGACCGTGCGGTGATATAGCTCAGTTGGTTAGAGCATAGCATTCATAATGCTAGGGTCGGTGGTTCAAGTCCACCTATCACCACCAGAATTTCATCAGGAATGGCCTGAACCGGCAACGGTCCAGGCCATTTTTGTTTCGTATGCCACCAGGCAGGCGCAGGTCACGCACCAGTCCCACATGCTCCATGGCACACAATGCCCACCAGCCTGGATCCCATTCGCCGTCTTTCAGTCCCAGCCGTGCCGAGTACGGGAATGCATGATGATTGTTATGCCAGCCCTCCCCCATCGTCAGCAGCGAGGTCCAGGGAATGTTCCGTCCCTGCACTGCCGCTCCTGCCACTTCGTATTCCATGTCACCGTGGTTATGGGCGAAGTAGCCGATTAACCAATGGCCGGTAACGCCGGCGCATACACGCGCGCACACGCCCCAGCAAACAAAAGCCCATCCACCCCAAAGATAAAACAAAACGGCCAGCGGCACTTGCTGCAGCATCCAGGTACGCTCCAGAAACTGATAGAAGCGGTCTTGCGCGTTGCGCGGTTCGATGCGAATCGCAGGCGGCGCGCCCAACTTCAGTTCGCAATGCAACTGCCACCACGCATCACGCCAGAATCCGGCGCCATGACGCAGATAAGGGTGACAGTCGGCTTTCCGCTGGGCGTAATCCCGCAGCTCATGCTGCCGCAACAAGCCAATTGGTCCTGCCAGGCCAACTTGCACGCCGCACCAGACCAACGCATATTCCAGCCATTTCGGACAGGCGAAACTGTTATGAATCAGCTTGCGGTGACTACCCAGCGAGTGCCCAAATAGCAGCACTGCCGCTGTCACCAGCGCAAATACCCCGATTGCAGTCCAGGAAAAAAATGCCGCCATGCCGGTGATGGCGCCTGCCAACATGGCAAAGTACCAAAGGGACTTGACTGGAGCGTATTGCACCCGCCCTTCGCATACTTCCGTGTAACTGCCATTTGTGACGCGATGAGCGCGCACCAAATTGCCAATCTTTCGCATGACCGCCTCCTTAAGGGCTAAGTTTTTTCTTGTTTTTTCGCTGCAATGGCACGCGACTCACGCTTGAGGGGGCGACCAACCGGGCAAACCTCAAACGCATACCCCGTCAAAGTATTGACCAAGTTGTCGCCATTTAATCTGTACAGCACGAACTGGCCGCGCCGTTCGCTGCTGACCAACCCTGCATTTTCAAGCACAGACAGGTGCCTTGAAATAGCTGGTGCGCTCATCGCAAAGCGCTCGGCCAATTCACTAGTCGAAAGCTCAGCCTCGGAAAGGTAAGCCAGGATCTGGCGGCGAGGCTTGGACGCCAGCGCTTCAAATACTTTGTCGAGTTCCATAATTCTATAATTAACTAATTAGTTAATATTTAAAGGCATTTCTGGCGCCGCGTCAAGATAGCTTGAGATTTGTCAGGAGGGCGGCGCGGTGCCGTGGCTACACTGTAGTTCCCATCACATGGAGGCGGAGATGGCAGACCTGATGACCCCTTTGGCCCGTATCGTGGCCGAGCATCGTGCAAACATCGTGGAAAAGCTGGGTGGCGAGGCGGCGCTGGCGATGGCGCTGCGTAATGAGCGCGCAGTGGAGGCGGTGGCGGAGGTGTGCTACGCCTTGCTGCCGGGCGTGCTCAGGCTGGCGGTGAAGGAGCCGCAGTTCCGCGCTTTCGTGCTGGCAAACCGCGACCGGGTGTCGGCGCTGCTGCTGCCGGCCTGAACTCAGGCAATCTGGGCGAACCCTTCGCGCAGTTCGTCGGCGTCTTCGGGGCGCACCACGCGCGCGACTTCCTTGCCGTCTTTCAGGAAAATCACGGTCGGCCACAGCTTGACGCGGAAGGCGCGGCCCAGCACGCGGCCGGGGCCATCCTCCACCTTGAAATGCGGGATGCCGGCATGCTCGCGGAAGGCCTCGGCGAGCGCCGGCTGGGCGCCACGGCAGTAGCCGCACCAGTTGGTGCCGAATTCCAGCACGGCCGGCCCGGTGAGCGCGTCGATGTCAGCCCGGCTGGGCTGCTCTGCCTTGTACACAGTTTCCATCATGCGTTCACCTTAGCACGGTCGCGCGGGCTTATGCGCCCGGCTGGATCGTGCCGTCGATCACGCGCGGCACTTTCTGCGGGTTGTCGTTGGCCAGGGTCGATGGCAGCGCCCATTCCGGCGCGTCCTGGTAGCACACCGGACGCAGGAAGCGGTCGATGGCGGTGGCGCCGACCGAAGTGGTGCGCGGGTCGGAGGTGGATGGGAACGGGCCGCCGTGCACCATGGCATGCGCGACTTCGACGCCGGTCGGGAAGCCGTTGAACAAGATGCGGCCGGCTTTGCGTTCCAGCGCCGGCAGCAGGCCGGCGGCGATCTCGCGGTCGTCGGCGGTGGCGTGTACGGTGGAGGTCAGCTGCCCTTCCACGTGCTCGGCAACGCGGCGCAGGTCGGCTGCCGTGCGGCAGCGCACCAGCACCGAGCTGGGGCCGAAGTTCTCGTCTTCCAGCGCCGGGGTGGCGAGGAAGGTCTCGACGTCGGTGCTGTACAGGTGCGGCTGCGCGGCGCAGGCGGTGCTGCCGGCGCCGCCCTGGGCCAGCAGTTCCACCTTGTCCAGCGCGGACAGTTTGCCCACGCCGGCTTCGTACGATTGGTGGATGCCCGGGGTCAGCATGGTGGTCGATGGCTTGGCCTGCACCGCTGCCGCCGCGGCGGCGGCGAATTCGTTCAGTTCCGGGCCTTCCAGCGCGACCAGCAGGCCGGGGTTGGTGCAGAACTGGCCGGAGCCCATGGTCAGCGAGTCGGCGAAGCCTTGCGCGATGCGCGCGGCGCCGGTTTTCAGGGCGCCCGGCAGCAGGAATACCGGGTTGATCGAGGCCATTTCGGCATACACGGGAATCGGTTCCTTGCGCGCCTGGGCGATACGCACCAGGGCCAGGCCGCCGCCGCGCGAGCCGGTGAAACCAACGGCTTTGATGGCGGGATGCGCCACCAGGTCGCCGCCGATCTGCACGTCGCCGATCACCAGCGAGAACACGCCTTCATGCAGGCCGCAGTCGGCCACAGCTTTCTGGATCGCCTTGCCCACCAGTTCGGAGGTGCCCAGGTGGGCCGGGTGCGCCTTGACGACCACCGGGCAGCCGGCAGCCAGGGCGGAGGCGGTGTCGCCGCCGGCGACAGAGAACGCCAGCGGGAAGTTGGAGGCGCCGAAGACGGCCACCGGGCCGACGCCGATTTTGCGCATGCGCAGGTCGGAGCGCGGCGGCACGCGCTCTGGCAGTGCGGAGTCCAGGGTGGCGCCCAGGAACAGGCCGTCGCGCACGACTTTGGCGAACAGGCGCAATTGGTTCACGGTGCGGCCGCGCTCACCTTCCAGGCGCGCTTGCGGCAGGCCGGATTCCTGCATGGCGCGTTCGATCAGCTGCGGGCCGAGGTCGAGGATGTTCTGCGCCACCTGCTCCAGGAATTGCGCGCGCTTTTCCAGTGCGGTCTCGCGGTAGGAGTCGAAGGCTTGCGCGGCCAGTTCGCAGGCGCGCTGCAGGTCGGCGGCCGTGGCCATGCCGAATGCCGGCTCGATTTCAATATTGCGCGCCGGGTCGGTCGCCTTCATCTGGCCTGCGCTGCCTTTCACGGCGGCTTGACCGATCAACATTTCACCTGCGATCTGCATTCTTTGCTCCTGGTTGTTTGGGTTCGGCAGGGCCGAAAGTTTACTTGAATTTGGCGCAGGGATCTGTGCGCTTTTGTACGGGAACCTTGCGGATTTCGTCATAGCTGCCCTGGATGCCGTCCGGCTCGACAAAGCCTATGGTGCGGACATTCAGCTTGGGTTCAATAGCATTCAGCCAGCGCGGCACGCCGATATCCTTGCGCACATGGCCATTGCCGGCAATGAGGACCACGTCGCGCGGCTGCTGGGCGCGAATCAGCTTGGCCATCCAGATATCGCGCGCCACCTGGGCGTTCACCATCCCCGGCAGCATCAGGTCGGACACCATATTGCAGTGGCCTTCCTGGATCGCCTTTTCCTGGCCGCGCCGCAGGTCGGCCGGCAGCGGGTCCTTCAGCTTGTAGGCGGAAACGGTGGCAGCGTCGAAGCTCAGGGCCAGGCCGTCGCGCACCACTTTCGACGCGTTGGCGCGCGACAGGTTGGCGGCGATCAGCGGCAGCTGGTGGGTCAGCGCCAGCTGGATCACAGGGTGGTAGTACTGCCACTCCCAGCGCTTGCTTTCCATGACCTTGATTACGCAGGAGGCGTCCAGGCAGCCCTTTTGCGCCTCGTCCAGCAGGCCCTGGGTCTCGCGGTCGAACTGCTCCATGGCGATCGCCGGGCGCCAGCCCGCTTCCACGCGCCGCTTCAGGTCCTCGAAGCGCAGTTTGTGGCCTTCCTTGTTGTCGTGCACTTCGCCCAGCAACAGCACTTGCGGATTGGAGGCGGTGGCGGGGGCCGTGTATTCCACGGGTTTCTTACTGCTGCTGCAGCCGGCCAGTGCCAGGGCGGCCAGCAGCCATGCGACGGTGTTTGACTTCATCGATGCGTTCCTCGAAAGCGGCTAGTCTAACAGGGCCGGGCTGCGGCCGTGCGGCTGCAGCAGGAAATCGACCAGGCTGCGCACGCGCAGCGACAGGTGGCGGGCGTGCGGGTAAATCAGGTAGAAGGGACGCGCGGTGCCGGCGTGCTGCGGCAGCACTTCCACCAGCTCGCCGCTGGCCAGTTCGCGTTCCACCGTAAAGCGGTAGGTCTGGGTAATGCCGCCGCCGTGCAGCGCCAGCGTATTCAGGCCGAGAAAATCATCGGCGCACACGATGGCGTCGTCCATCACCATTTCCAGTGCCTGGCCGTCGCGCAGGAAGGACCATGGCACCAGGCGCCCGGTGCTGGGCAGGACGAACTGGATGCAGTCGTGCCGGGCCAGCCCGTCCGGCCCCTCCAGCGACTGCGGCGTGCCGCGCCGCGCCAGGTAGGCGGGCGCGGCCACCAGCACCAGCGGCGAATCCTCCAGCAGGCGCGCGATCAGGCTCGAGTCCTGCGGGGCGCGGCCGCGGATGGCCAGGTCGTAGCCCTCCTCGGCGAAGTCGATGTTGCGGTTGCTGATGTGGACTTCCACTTGCACCTCGGGATACAGCTGGCGGAAGGCCGCCAGCCGCGCCAGCAGGCGGTAATGGGCATACGGCGTGGGCACGCTGATGCGCAGGCGCCCGGCCGGCGCGGCCTGCTGCCCGGTCACTGCGCGCTCCGCCTCCACCAGTTGCGACAGGGCCTGGCGGCACTGCTCGAAGTAGACGCGGCCGCCGTCGGTCAGGCGGATCTGGCGTGTAGTGCGCACGAACAGGCGCACGCCCAGCCGTTCCTCCAGGCGCGAAATGGAGCGGCTGACCGCCGCCGGCGTCACCCCGGCCGCCGCCGCCGCCGCCGTGAAACTGCCCTGCTCGCCCGCCAGCACGAACAGCTCAATACTGCCCAGTTGCATATCGTCGAAATGCCGCTGCATTTGTTACCCCATGTATCAATTCAATTGCCTGGAATCCGATTTATCTACTTGCGCGTCATAAGTATAGTGGCTTCACCTTAACTGAACCATGGAGTTCGAAATGAAAAAGACTGTCATCGTCACCGGCGCTTCCAGCGGCCTGGGTTTCGCCATCGCCAAAGCCTATCTGGCGCGCGGCTATAACGTGGTGGGCAATGCGCGCAGCCTGGACCGCCTGCAAACCGCCGCCGCCCAACTGGGCCATCCCGACAACTTCCTGCTGGTGGCGGGCGATATCGCGGCGCCGGCCACCGCCAAGGCCCTGTTCGAGCAAGCTGTGGCGCGCTTTGGCAAGGTCGATATCCTGGTCAACAACGCCGGCATCTTCATCGCCAAGGCAGCGGTGGATTACAGCGAGGCCGATACCGACGCCATTGTGGCGACCAACCTGAAGGGCTTCCTGTTCCCGGCGCAGGAAGCGGTGCGCCATATGGCAGCGCATGGCGGCGGCCATATCGTCAACATCACGGCCAGCCTGGGCGTGACCCCGGCCAAGGCCACGGCCCTGCTGCCGGTACTGGTCAAAGGTGGTCTGAATATGGCGACGCGCGCCCTGGCGCTGGAAGTGGCGGACAAGAACATCAAGGTCAATGCCGTAGCGCCCGGCATTATCAGCACGCCGATGCATGGCAAGGACGCGGCCACCCAGGAATTCCTGAAGGGCCTGGTGCCGACCAAGCGCATGGGCTCGGCCGAGGATATTGCGGACGCCGTGCTCTACCTGACCGACTCCACCTTCATCTCCGGCCATGTGCTGACGGTGGATGACGGCGCTGCCGCCGGCAACTGGTAAGGCGAGCTTACAGCCCGCATACGCTGTGGATGCTGGTGAACGACACGCCGCCGGCAATGGCGCGGCCGATGCAACTGACCTTCTGCCAGCCATTGTCGGACACGGCGAAACCACCGATCACCAAGGCCAGGACCACGCCGCCCAGTATCAGGGTGCCTCTTAGCGTATCATTAATCTTCATTGCTTCTCTGACAAATTTTGCAAACACATGATTCTAGTCGCCCGGAGGCCACCGCGCCAAGGCGCAGCGGCACAAAAGTCGCGTAATTCCAACTAGGCGCTGGCCAGGGCGTGCAGTTTGCTGATGGTGGTCCAGCTGCGCGAGGTCACCGCATCGCCCAGGGCCTTGCCCATGGCGGCGGCGGCGCGGCTGGCCAGCACCCCGTCCGGGCACCAGATGTAGGCGGCGTGGCGGCCCAGGGCAAAGGCTTCCGGCTGCCAGCTCTGGCGTGCCAGCGGCTCCAGCTTGCCGCGGTCTTCTTCCGGTCTTTTGAGCACGCCCACCACCAGGCGCGAGTAGTCGCTGGCCACACCCTGCAGGCAATTTTGCGCGACAATCTCGGCCAGCTGGCCGGCGCCGATCACGGTGACTTTGGCGGGCACGCCCAGTTTCAGCACCAGCGCATCCTCGATACGCGCCGCGCTGTCGGCCGCCTCGGCCGGGCTGCAATCGAACACCACGTTGCCGCTGTTGAGCACGGTGCGCACATCGCTATAGCCCATCTCCGCCAGCACATGGCGCAAATCCGCCATGGCGATGCGTTTGGCGCGCCCCGTATTAATCCCGCGCAACAAAGCGACCAGGCGTTGCTTACTCATGACCATCCTCCCTGCTTGGCGCCAGTATGCGGCAGCTGGCGCGGCGGCGGCGCTCAGCTTGCCGTCGGCGCGTGCAGGGGGGCGTCCGGGTGGCGGTCGGGGCCGGTGTCGCTCGGCGTTTCGCGCGGGATGCGCAGCACAAAGCTGGCGCCCTGCCCCTGGGTGCTGGTGACGGAAATGGTGCCGCCGAATTGCTTGACGATGAGGTTGAAGACAATGTTCAGGCCCAGGCCGGTGCCGCCCTGGCCGCGCCGGGTGGTGACGAAGGGGTCGAACACCTTGTCCAGCATATCGGGCGCGATGCCCTTGCCGTTGTCCACCACCTGCATTTCGATCCAGTCACCGTCCGGGATCACGTTGATGTCGATATTGCCGGCGCCGTCCGGCTCGAAGGCGTGCTCCACGCAGTTCAGCGTGAGGTTGGTGATGACTTGCGCCAGCGCGCCGGGATAGCTGTCGAGCATGATATCGGCCGGGCAGTTGATCTCGACCACGATGCGGGTTTTCTTCAGCTTGGGCTGCAGGCTGGACACCACCTCGCCGATGTACTCTTTGAGCTCGAAGCGGCGGCGCGCCTCGCTTACCTGGTCCACCGCGATCTGCTTGAAGCTGTGGATCAGGTGCGCCGCGCGGTAGGCGTTGTTCATGATCAGGCGCGCGCTTTCGCCCGCCGTTTCAATGTACTTCTGGATTTCCGATCTCTTGACCTGGCCCGCCTTCATCGATTCATCGACCGCCGTGGTGGCGTCCATCAGCACCGAGGCGCTGGTCAGGGCAATGCCGACCGGGGTATTGATTTCGTGCGCCACGCCGGCCACCAGGGAACCGAGCGAGGCCAGGCGCTCGGCCTGCAGCAGCGATTCCTGGGTGCGCTGCAGGTCGTCCAGCGCCTGCGCGGTTTCCTGCGCCGAGCGGCGCGCCTGGTCCTCCGCCTCGCGCGTGCGTTTGATGATCGATTTCACCTTGCGCTGGATGGCATTGAAGCCGCGGATCACGTCGCCCAGTTCGTCGCTGCGCTTTTCCGGCAGCTCCTCCACCTCGTCGCTGCCGCGCGTGGCCAGTTCGAATAAACCGTCGCGCAATTTCTTCAAGGGGTCGAACACGATGCGCAGCGAGAGCGCCAGCGCCACCACCAGGATCAGGTCCAGGGTCAGCACTTCCACCACTTTGCGCCGCACTTCGGCGGCCAGGGTGGCGTCGATCTGGGCGCGGCTGAAATTGACCACCACGCGGCCCACGATCACCGGTTTCAGCGCGCTGCCGGCGGCACCGGCGTCGCGGTAGGCCAGGTCGGCCACCACCGGGGCGCCGGCCACCGTGGTTTCGGATTCGATGGGGACGATGCTGCCGTCTTCCTTGCGGCGCTTGCCGGAGAACAGGCCGACTGAGGTGTCGTAGACGCGGATCGCCACCAGCTCGGGCGGCAGCATTTCGGCGGCGACGATATTGTCGACCTTGGCTTTATCCAGGTCCCACAGGGCGGAAGGCAGGCTGGTTTGCAGGCGGGTCAGCACCCCTTCGCGCAGGCGCTGGTTGGCCACTTCCAGCTCATGGCCCAGGCTGTATTGCGCATAGGTGCCGGAAATACCCAGCACAACGGTGACGATCACCACGAACAGTGCAGTCAGCCGGCCTTGGATACCAAACATTAACTCCCTCCCCTTATTCCCACCAATGTAAGGGATGCAGTGTCGCTTGGCAAGATTTTAAGAGGTGATGCCACGGCTGCACTTTGGTAAGATCTGATCTGATTACCAGGGAGAAGAGAAAAATGACGGCCACCTACCGCCACCTGCCGCTGGCCGATGTCCAGCCCGGCATGGTGCTTTCCGACGAACTGCTCGACCAGCAGGGCCAGGTCCTGCTGCCGGCCGGCACCGTGCTGACTGAAAAAATGCTGGAGCGCCTGCCGGGCCACGGCGTTGAATCGCTGGCCATCGCCGACGACACGCCGGCCGACCCGGTGCTGCTGGCGGCCCAGCGCGCCGCCCAGCTGGAACGCATCGCCGTGCTGTTCCGCCGCCACGACCCCGACAATAGCGAAGACTGGGCCGCCAACGCCCTGCGCGCGCTGGTGACCGATTTCCGCGTCGGCAAGGAGACTGCATGAGCGCCGCACTGACCTATGACGATGTGGTGAAGAACCTGGACGACCTGCCCTCGCTGCCGGCGGTGGTGATGGAGCTGCTAAACAGCATCGACCAGGAGGAAGTCGATATCGCCGTGCTGGCCAAGAAGGTGTCGCACGACCAGGCGCTGACCGCCAAGACGCTGCGCCTGGCCAACTCCTCGCTGTTCGGGCTGCAGGTCAAGGTGACCACCATCCAGCAGGCCATCACCTTCCTTGGCTTCCAGAGCACGCGCAACCTGATCACCGCCGCCGCCGTCACCGGCTGCTTCGCCGACAAGCTGTGCCCCGGCTTTGACCACCGCAGTTTCTGGCGCCATTCGATTGCCACCGCCGCCTGCGCCAAGGTGCTGGCGCGCCATGTGCGCTTTAACCAGGATTACGCCTTCACCGCCGGCCTGCTGCACGATATCGGCCGCCTGGTGCTGGTGTCCAGCTTCCCCGAGCTGTACGCGCAAGTGATCGCGCACCAGAAAGAGCACGACTGCTATGCACTGGAGGCGGAACGCGCCGTGATCGGCATCGACCATGTCGAAGCCGGCCTGGCGCTGGCGGAGCATTGGAATTTTTCAGACACGATGCGGCTGGCCATTGCCGGCCACCATGAGCCGGAAAAGCCGGGCGCCGGCTTCCTGGCCACGATCATTCATGTGGCCGACGCCGTCGTGCATGCACTGGACCTGGTGCAGAAGCCGGACGACATGGTGCCGCCCGTTTCCACCGTGGCCTGGCAGGCGCTCAACCTGAGCGAAGACACCTGCCTGCACCTGTTCCGCGAAACCGAACTGCAGTTCGAGGAAATCGCGATGGTGCTGCTGGCCTGAGGCCAGCCTGCCGGCTGAGTGGGCCGGCTTAATGCGCGCTGGCTTGCGGCATGCCGTTCTGGGCCGAAGCACCCGCCGGCTTGTCGTCTGGTTTTGGACGGCCTTGCGCGTCCGACAGGCGGTACTTGGTGCGGCGGTCGCCCATCAGGTCGCGCAGCTCGCGGATGCTCATGCCGGTCACCTCATGCATGCGGATCAGCAGCGAAGCGCCGACCGGCAAGCGGTGGTGGCGGATCTTGCTGATGACAGGCGGAGCGACTTCCAGCATGCGCGAGAGCGCAGCGTCGTTCTTCAATTGCATTTTGCCGAGCAGGATGTCCAGCAGGTGGTTCGGGTTATAGCTTTCCTGCGATGCGAGAGCGTGGTGTGCCATGATGAATCCTCTCTTGACAGTGGAGTGTTGAGGAAGGGCCTAGCAGTGTTGACAAATTCTCATGCTGCACTGCGCGGCTAGCCTTGTTCAACATCAAGACTTGGCGATGAATTCGCAAAAATCTTGACAACAATGCCATTTCAACACAGTCACTATTCCTGTGTCGCACGAAAGAACCCTATGGAAATAGTTACGCCAACGCCTTTTATGCCGTAACGGAAATGATGCTACCCGGCGCCGGGGTGCCGGGAGTGGGCCGGTTGGACTGCGCGCTTTGCGCTTGCAAATCCTGGCGCGTCAGGAAGTCCTGCCGCTCGGCGGCCCGGGCTTGCTCGGCGGCCTGGGTTTCCTGGCGGCGCGTGACGGTTTGCTCGGTGCGCTGCGCCTGCTGCTCACGGATGCGCTGCTCCTCCTGGCGCAACTGGCGTTGTTCAGCCGCGCGGCGCTCGTTGGCCACATTGTCGACCTGCTGGAAATTCGGGGTGGTCGGCCCTACTCCGTTGACAGCCATGACAGTTTCTCCGGCAAAATTGCTTCTTTAACTCTAGGACTCAACGGCCCTGATTTCAAGGGCAGCGCCGCGATTTACGGTAAACTTGAGGGTATGCAGAAAAAAGTATTCATTAAAACCTTCGGCTGCCAGATGAACGAGTACGACTCGGACAAAATGGCAGACCTGCTCGGCGCGTCCGAGGGACTGGTGCGCACCGAATCCCCGGAAGACGCCGACGTGATCCTCCTCAACACCTGCTCCGTGCGCGAAAAAGCGCAGGAAAAAGTGTTTTCGGACTTGGGCACCTTCAAGAAACTCAAGCAAGCCAAACCCGAACTGGTGATTGGCGTGGGCGGCTGCGTCGCCTCGCAGGAGGGCGAAGCCATCGTCAAGCGCGCGCCGCTGGTTGACGTGGTGTTCGGCCCGCAAACCCTGCACCGGCTGCCTAAGATGATCGAGCTGCGCCGCCAGTCCGGCAAGCCGCAGATCGACATCAGCTTCCCCGAGATCGAGAAATTCGACCACCTGCCGCCGGCACGCGTGGAAGGCGCCTTCGCTTACGTCTCCATCATGGAAGGCTGCTCCAAATACTGTTCTTACTGCGTGGTGCCCTACACCCGTGGCGAGGAAGTGTCGCGCCGCTTTGAGGATGTGCTGACCGAAGTCGCCGGCCTGGCCGCCCAGGGCGTGAAGGAAGTCATGCTGCTGGGCCAGAACGTGAACGCCTTCCGCGGCGAGACCGCCGACGGCAACCTGGCCGACTTCGCCATGCTGATCGAATACGTGGCCGAAATCCCGGGCATAGAGCGCATCCGCTTCGTCACCAGCCACCCCAAGGAATTCACGCAGCGCCTGATCGACTGCTACAAGAACATCCCGCAACTGGCGGACCAGCTCTACCTGCCGGCGCAGCATGGCTCGGACAAGATCCTGGGCGCCATGAAGCGCGGCTACACCGCGCTGGAATACAAGTCCATCATCCGCAAGGTGCGCGCGGTGCGCCCGAACGTGGTGATCTCGTCCGACTTCATCGTCGGCTTCCCCGGCGAGACGGACGAGGATTTCGACGCCATGTATAAGCTGGTGCAGGATGTCGATTTCGACAACAGCTTCAGCTTCATCTTCAGCAAACGCCCTGGCACCCCGGCCGCCAACCTGGCCGACGACACGCCGGCCGAAGTGAAGTCGGCCCGCCTGCAGCGCCTGCAAGCGCTGTTCGACGAAAACACCAAGCGCCACAGCGCCGCCATGGTCGGCATGACCATGCAAGTGCTGGTGGAAGGCCCGTCCAAGCGCGGCGGCAATGAAATGCAGGGCCGCGCCAGCAACACCCGTACCGTCCACTTCGACGGCGGCACCAATGCGCAAGCCCTGGTTGGCCAGATGGTCAGCGTGCGCATCACTGAAAGCCTGGATTACTCCCTGCGCGGAGAAGCGAACCTTTGAAAACTAAAACCCCGGTGCAACCGCACTACTTTGTTCCAGAACCACTGGACAACACACGCCTGGCCCACCTGTGCGGCCCGCTCGATGAAAACCTGCGCCAGATTTCCGCCGCGCTGGATGTGACCATTTTCCGCCGTGGCGAGAAGTTCATCGTCAGCGGCAGCAATGCCGAACGCGCCGTCGCCATATTGGAGCGCTTCTACGCCGTCGCCGACAAGGTGGTACCGGTGGAGGAAGTGCAACTGGCCCTGGTGGAACAACGCGCCAGCGAAGCGCCGGACGATTTCGGCCCGGGCGAAGAAGAACCGCCCTTCCATGAGCCGGACATCACCAGCCCGCTGTTGAAAACGCGCCGGCACGACCTGCGCGGCCGCACGCCGCACCAGATCCGCTACCTGCGCAATATTCTGGAGCACGACATCAGCTTCGGCATCGGCCCGGCCGGCACCGGCAAGACCTACCTGGCCGTGGCCTGCGCAGTGGACGCGCTGGAGCGCGATGCGGTCAAGCGCATCATCCTGACCCGCCCTGCGGTGGAAGCGGGCGAACGCCTGGGCTTCCTGCCGGGCGACCTGGCGCAGAAAGTCGACCCATACCTGCGCCCGCTGTACGACGCGCTGTACGACCTGCTCGGTTTCGACCGCACGCAAAAGATGTTCGAGAAAGGCGTGATCGAGATTGCGCCGCTGGCCTATATGCGCGGCCGCACCCTGAACCACGCCTTCGTGATCCTGGACGAAGCGCAGAACACCACGGTGGAACAGATGAAGATGTTCCTGACCCGTATCGGCTTTGGCAGCAAGGCCGTGGTGACGGGCGACGTGACCCAGGTCGATCTGCAGAAGCACCAGAAGTCCGGCCTGGTCGATGCCACGCACGTGCTGCGCAATGTGCGCGGCATCGCCTTCAGCCACTTCTCCAGCGCCGACGTAGTGCGCCACCCGCTGGTGGCGCGCATTGTCGATGCCTACGAAAAATCGCATGAAGCCGCGGCCGAAGTGGTGCCGCTGCTGCCAACCGCCAAACCTGCAGTGAAAGCCGTACGCAATGCCCGAAAAAAATAAGCTGACCCTCTCAGTCCAATACGCCGACCCGCGCCTGCAGGAAGAAATCACCCGCCCGATGATCCGCAAATGGGTCAAGGCCGCCCTGTTCGCGCCGGCCGAACTGACGATCCGCTTTGTCGATGCAGAAGAAGGCCAGGAGCTGAACCGCGACTACCGGGGCAAGGACTACGCCACCAACGTGCTGACTTTCGCCTACAACGAAGGCGAAGAAGTTGACGAGGACGAACCGACCCGCGCCGACATCATCCTGTGCACCGACGTGCTGCAGCGCGAAGCGGCCGAGCAAAAGAAATCGGTGGAAGAACACACCGCCCACCTGATCGTGCACGGCGTGCTGCACGCCCAAGGCTACGACCACGAAGACGACGAGGAAGCGGCCGAGATGGAAGGCCTGGAAACCGAAATCATGACCGGCCTCGGCTACAAAGACCCTTACTAGCAAATTAGTTGCCACGCGGATTTCAACCGTGTGGCACGAAAATTTCAGCTCTGCTATTGTTTGCGTTTTGATAATTTCCGCGCAGACATATCATGAGCACCGACGTCCTGGCCCAGGTCTATGGCGCCCTTGCCCAGTTCGCCAGCGAAAGCCGGCTGTACGAGCTCACCCTGGAAAAACAGGATGACTACGGCTCCGGCGGACTGCTGGTAGAAGCCTTCTTCGCCGACGATTGCCTGCAGGAGACCCTGGCACGCGACGTCATCGCCCTCTCCACCAGCGCCACCATCCGCCCCGCCGACCTGGTGGGCCAGCGCGCCACCCTGCAGGCCAGCCTGGCCGACGGCAGCCGCACCGCCTTCCACGGCCTGGTCAGCCACGCCGCCATGCTGGGCAGCGAAGGCGGCTTCGCCCGCTACCGCCTGCGCCTGTCATCCTGGCTCTGGCTCGCCACGCAAACGCGCAACAGCCGCGTATGGCAGGACAAGAGCGTGGCCGACATCGTCGATGCCGTGTTCGGCGACTACGCGCCCTACGCCGACTGGCAATGGAGTGACGACGCCCAGGCCCTGCTCAACGCCATCCCGCCGCGCAGCTACTGCTGCCAGTACCGCGAATCCGACTACGACTTTGTGCGCCGCCTGTTGACCGAAGAAGGCATCGCCTGGCGCCATGAGGACGGCGAGGACGGGCAAACCCTGGTGCTGTTCGCCGACAGCAGCCAGCAATCGGCCACGCCGGAAGACGCCAGCAGCGCCGCCGGCCAGGGCCTGCGCTACCACGCCGCCCGTGCCGGCGAAAAGTTCGACACCATCCAGGCCCTGCACACCACGCGCCAGCTGGTGAGCGGCGCGGTCGCCGTCATCAGCTACGACTACAAAGCCAAAGCCGCCGTCAGCGCCAGCGTGCCGACCCGTATCAACGACCTGGGCAAACACGCCCACCAGCCGGAAAGCTACGACTACCCCGGCCAGTACTTCTACGCCAGCAGCGCCGAAGCCGAACGCTACGCCACCCTGCACATGCAGTTGCACGAAGCGCGCAGCCAGCAGCATCAGGGCCGCTCCACGGTACGCACCCTGCGCGCCGGCACCCGCTTCGACATGCTGCAAGGCCCACTGTCCCTTGACGGCGAAGCGCAAAGCTACGTCGTGCTGCGCGTGCTGGGCGTGGGCGTGAACAACCTGCCCACCGCCGCCAAGCGCGGCCTGGCAGAACTATTCGGCCCCATCCCCGAGCTGCTGGAAGAACTGGCTGCCGCTGCGCGCGAGCTGCCCGGCGACTTCCGCACCACGGTGGAGAAAGCCTCCGCCAGCGGCTACGCCAACAGCTTCGCCGCCCTCGCCGCCGACGTGCCATGGCGCCCCGCCCACCACGGCGGCGAAGGACGCCAGCACGCCAAGCCAAGCGCCATGGGCAGCCAGAGCGCCATCGTGGTCGGCGAAGACGGCCAGGACCGCCCGCAAGGCGGCAAGGAAATCCATTGCGACCACCTGGGCCGCGTTCGCATCCGCTTCCACTGGCAGGAAACGGCGGACGCCACCTGCTGGGTGCGCGTCGCCCAACGCTCCGCCGGCGGCGGCATGGGCAGCCAGTTCCTGCCACGCATCGGCCAGGAAGTGCTGGTGCAGTTCCTGGAAAACGACATCGACCGCCCCATCATCGTCGGCGCGCTATACAACGGCCAGGGCGAAGGCGGCATCGCACCGACGCCCGGCGGCCAGACAGCCGGCGCAGCGCAGCAACCGTTCACCAGCGCACACGACCACGCCCCCTCCGGCCAGGGCAACACCGCCGCCGGCAACAGCCCCGTATGGCACGGCCTGGCCGCCGGCAGCGGCGACCACCGCAACACCGCCGCCCAGTGGGGCCTACGCAGCAAGGAATTCGGCGGCAGCGGCTACAACCAGCTGCTATTCGACGACACCGACCAGCAAGGCCGCATCCAGCTGCGCAGCACCCAGTCCGCCACGGAGCTGAACCTGGGCCACCTGCTGCACAACGCCGACAACTTCCGCGGCAGCCTGCGCGGCCAAGGCGCCGAGCTGCGCACCGACGCCTACGGCACCGTGCGCGCCGGCGCCGGCCTGCTGGTCAGCAGCTACAAGATCACCCACAGCGCCGCGCAGCGCGAACCGGTAGGCGACAACACCGCCGGTATCGCCATGCTGAAGCAAGCCGTGAAACTCGGCGAAGCCTTCCACGAAGCCGCCACCAAGCACAAGACCGTCGGCCTGACCGCCCACACCGGCCTGCCCGACGCCAAGGAAGAAGAACCGCCGCTCAAGCAATTGCAAACCGCCGTCTCCGGCATGGTCGGTTCCGCCAGCATGGAGGCGGCATTGGCCGATGCCGGCGACCGCAGCACCAGCCCCGGCAAAGACAAGCTGCCACACACCGTCGACCCGATCATCGCCATCTCCGCCAAGGAAGGTCTGGCCATGAGCGCCGCGCGCGATGTGCAGTTCGCCGTGGGCTCGGTGGCCACGGTGATGAGCGGCAGCGACACCCAGCTGGCCACCGGCGGCCAACTGCGCGTGCACACCATGGAGGCGATCGGCATGCTGGGCGGTGCGGTCAAGCCGGGCGAGAGGGAGCTCGGCATGCAATTCATCGCCGCCCGCGACAACATCGACGTGCAAGCGCAAGCCGGCACGCTGGATGTGATGGCGCGCGACACCATCAATGTGAAAAGCTCGAACGCCCATATCGACTGGGCATCGGCGAAGAAGATCAGCCTCTCCACGGCGGGCGGCGCGAACATCACCATTGATGGCGGCAATATCACCGTACAGTGCCCTGGCAAGATCGAGATCAAGGCGGGCAAGAAGTCATTCGTCGGTCCGGCGCAGGAGGCGTACAAACTGCCGGTCATGCCACGCAGTGAAGTGAAGGACGAGCCGATCAACTTCAAATTATTGCTCTCAGATGTGCCGGGAAAATACGGCCGTCCCCTGGCGGAGCGTCCGTGGAGAATCGTCGAGCTAAAGAACCCGTCAGGCGATCCCTACAATCCAAAACACATCCGTCAGGAACTCGCATCCGGCACCAGTTCCGCAAGCGGAGAATGCGAATTGGACGAGATGCAGAAAAAAGCGATCTGGAGCGCAGCAAATAAAGCACAGGGAACGCTATTCATGGTATCGGGCCCCAATATCACCCCGTTGGTCATATCCAACCTGACTGCAAGCGCCACAGACATGGCCGAGCGCAAGATCCTCGATGCGCATAATTACGCAGTTTCCCAGGACCATTTAGATGAAGCGCACAAACAAATGTTGAAGCAGTGGGCCGAAAGCGATTACGAGAATCGCCTGACCGGGAACCCAAAAAACGAAACACTCGTATAGAAGAGCACTATGAACGACCAACTAGCACTTGAGGCGCAGCTTTCCTTGTACGGGGATACTGTTTGTCGAGATACGGGCCAGTACTTTTGCAATACACGTCCATTTTCCACCCCGCGTTTCGGCAATAAAGTGTCCCTTCTCAAATCTGGGGAGGAAGCATTTCATCAGATATATCGCGCAATGAAAAGCGCAAACTATTTTGTATGGATCGCAGACTGGCAAATGTCCCATGACGTCGAGTTGGTGCGAGCTGCAGACCCAAAACGGCCCAATCGGTTGCACCATTTGATTGAGCAGATCATTAAGAGCAAACCGGTTCAAGTCCGTGTACTCCTTTATGGATCGTTGAAGGACACAGTACCTGGAACATATGACGGCCAGGCGAAAAGGAAGCTTGAATCCCTCAACAAACAAGGGTACCCGGGAAGCGTCGCAGTTATTCTGCAAGCCCCCACCACGGGACAATTGGATAGCATCGACTATTCCCATCATCAAAAGTTCGTTGTAATAGATGGGAGGATAGGTTTTATCGGTGGGATTGACATGGCGAACGGACGTTGGGAAACACCCAACTACGACATCATCGTTGACCCCGAGCGTTTCGTTATCAATGAGATGTATAACCCGGGCGCGACCAAGATTCGTGGGACTACCAGCCGGGAGGAGAAATTAATTGAGGATTTCGATTTTGCTAAGCCATGGAGTGGTCACCTCATAGACGAAGGCTGCCAGCCACGTATGCCCTGGCAGGACGTCCATATAAAAATCGAAGGTCCTTCAGTCGTCGATATCCATCGAAATTTTGTACGGCGCTGGAATATGGCGCGCTCGACTGCTTCGATATGGGATTTGGATTCCAATCACAGCTACATCGATAAGAACTGGCTCAAGAAATTGAAGGTGTGGGATGATCTGGAAGCGATGCAAGCGGCGCAGAGCGGGTCTGCGATAGTGCAGATTGTGCGATCGGTCTCTTCCAATCATCTTTTTTGGGAGAATATGCGCCTGGACGACCTCGAGCTTTATCCGAATCAGAGGGAGCGTGAGTTATGGAAGCGTTGCCTCCCCGCGTGGCGCTCATCGCACCAGGACAACATATTGAATGCCGTGAAAAACTGCATACGCAGCGCGGACAATTACGTCTATATCGAAACCCAGTTCTTCATCACGGGATTTGGTCGCTGGGGCAACCAGGATTCTACGAAATTTGGCAACCAGGACAATGGCATTCGGAACGGTGTAGGGGATGAACTAGCAAGCCGCATTGGCTTCCATATCAAGGCAAAAACGCCCTTCCATGTTTACCTTGTCATACCAGCGCATCCTGAAGGGTCACCCGACAGCGGCGCCGTATGGAAGCAACAATGGCTTGCACTCGCTTCGATAAAACATGGCGACAAGAGCCTGATCAATCAGATAAAGAAGAGCCTGAAAGGTGTCGGCCGTTCACCAGATGAATGGACCCAGTACTTGACCGTACTCAACATGCGCAATTTCGGCGCTACCATTCAGTACGCCCGCGACCCCGACACGAACAACGAAGACTTCCAATGCGAGATTGGCCGCTACGTTGTGAGTGAACAAATCTACATCCACTCGAAACTACTGATCGTAGACGATGCGGTCGCAATTGTGGGAAGCGCCAACACGAACGACCGAAGCCTGACGGGCAATGGCGACACCGAAATTGCGGCGGTAATCGTGGATACCGAAGGTGTGGAATTCCGAGACCTCGGTTCTCCCTACAAAGTACATACCCGAAAATTCGCAAGGGAGCTGAGAAAGCAGCTCTGGCGAAAGCACTTTGGTTTCGACATTAAAGATAGCGATTACTTTAACGCCGGTCGCCGGGCCGAGCGCGCGTCTGCTTCAGTTCCTATTCCTTTGCCTTTCCCTCCTCGCTCGAAAACCACAGACGATCAAATGACGAGCATCCCAGGTGGCACAACAATCGAACGGATTTTGGAGAAGCCGTGTGCGCCCGATGTGGTCCGGGCCATTCAATCCATAGCTGCGCACAATCGAAAGATCTACGAGCAAGTATTTACGCACACGCCTCGGAATTTCCGACAGTTCGATACTGGTTTGGCGTTCTTTAAGATACCTTATCCGCTCTCGGTTGATCAGAATTCACGCAACAGCTTGAACCGTCTAAATGACCCCGTCTACAACCTCTCATCAAGAGAGGGAGTCAATGATGAGAAGTTGAAGTCCATTAATGGTACGCGGGCCGCGCTCTATAATTACGAAATTACACCGGTTATAAAGAACGAGGATCATTTGGGGGTCATTCCACCGCGCCTTCAGACAGATTTTATGACGAAAAAACTGGCGCCTCACCAGGTTGCTGCCGCAGCAAATATCGAGTATGGGCGCAGACAAGTTCGTTACGAAGACGGCTCAATTCATGACGTTGATAAAGCGATGCGCCATTTGAAAAACAAGCTGGTAGGCTTTTTTGTGGAAGCTCCGCTTAACTGGGGAGTGGAAACGAAAATTAGCGGCGACCCTACCAAGCATTTAACAGTCGACGTGGCAGTCAACATGGACGTACCGGCACATCAAACCAACCAGGCCACTACATGATGCGAGCATTACCATTATTGGCACTCTTCCTGATCCCAGGCGCGAGCAGCGAAGCTGCGTGCTTTCAGCCGAATCCTTTGCTACCGCCGTCAAAGGAAATCAAGGCTTATGTCGGCGATACTCCTGAGGGTATGGAAGCCTTCGGCGACTCTCCCTATGGGCAGACACATGCCCCGTACCCACCAGCGCCGCCGCGCGGGCTGAGCAGTCCTGATTTGCTTAAGATCGCAGCCGACCAGACATCGGTCCAGATTTGGTATTTTGAGCCGCAGGCAGGCAAGAAGGAGCCGCGTGTTTGTCGGGTAGATGCGTGGATACCACGAGACGTGGCCGAACAAAGCCCGTCATTCTTTGATGAAATTACGCGCAGCGCAAAAGGCGATCCACTTTCAGAGACGCTGCTGAAGCGTGGTTTGAGTCGTTCCTATACCAAAACATACACGTACGATAAGAAGGGCCGCATTGAGCGAATTGAACGGTCAGGCTTCAGAAAGGGGCCTCCGATAACTTCACAGGCATTGAATTGCCGTCGTTACGATGAACGGGACCGCGTGATCTTGTGGGTCAAACCGGAGCACACAATGAAGTGCCCCGCTAGCGAACCATCTATGAAAGACGAGTGGCGCGAGTACCGTTTCGCTACTGTCGACGGTAAAGATGTTCAATTGCGCCACCGCTGGCATTTCCCGCATGAGAAGGACGAGTGGCGCGAAGAGTGGGCGCCGTTCCAGATCGACAGCACACCGGATTCAGTGCGAGGGCACGCGTATGTCGATGCGCGTCGAGGGGTTAAGGAGATATTCGGTTCGAATTATGGCAAGCGGGACAACAACGCCGCGAATACGGTATTGGACGTGTTCGGGCGCTGGCAGGGGGCGACGTACTACTTTACCAAACCTCCCGTATCTCTTTCTGTGCTCGAAAAACCCGACGAGATCTATAAGTATGAACGCCGTCGCATGACGCGGCTGGATAATCAATATCGCATGTTCGAACTGTTCAAGTCGAATGAACATATCTCAAGGCACCGCATCTACATGCTAGAAGGAAACGTTCTTCGGCACGAGCAACTCGACGCACAAGGAAAAATTTCCCGGATCATTACCGTCAATGACTGGCGGCAGCCACGTCCTGGCCCCAAGCCTGACTTTGATGACAGCCTGCTAAACGCCAAAGTACCACGCCTGCTCACCCATCAAATTTACCACCGGGTCTACGATGTTGATGCTAAAGGGCAGCCGACATTGGTAGCAGTGAGCTGGAATCGCGCAGTGCTCAACCCATTAAAGAAGACGCCGATGTCAGCTGCCGATCTGGTGTTTGGTACGCCTGACGGTACTCAAAAATGGAAGACCCAAGATGAATTTAACGCTGCATTCAACACCAGTAGTGATGCTCGCCAAGTTTTTCCTGATACCCCAGATGAAGAGCTGTAGGAGCAAGATGCCTCGCTATTTTGGAGAATAAGGCCCAGCGGTGCCTTATAGGCGACATCGATTGACCTGTGGGCCGAGCTGACATGGGCCTACCTCCACGCGCTGGAAGTGGCCCGCATTCCGCTTACCGTCATCGCGGTCGCTATGCTTGTGATGGTATTGCGGCAGACCACCAGTGGGCGCCTGCGTGTGATATGGCTGGCCCGCCTGAACTACGCGATCCTGTTCCAGTTCGCGGCCATGCTGGTGATTTGGCTCGTCATCGCCGCCACCGGCGACCGCGACTTCTACTACTTCATTACCTGGACCTCACTGCCGCTGTTCGTGCTGGCAGCAATCGTGCCATGGTTTAGTCGCTCCGCTGCCGGATCAGCCAAGCCCCGGCAACCACAGTGAACAGCATGACAATGCCAGCAATCACCCAGAAACCGCCGGCGTCATCCGCCAGCGGGATACCGCCCACATTCATGCCCAGCAAGCCAGCGATGATGTTGATCGGCAACGCCAGCACGGTGACGATGGTCAGCACGTAGAGGCTGCGGTTATTGGCCTCGCTGGCCAGCGCCGCAATCTCCTCCTGCAGCAGCTTGATGCGTTCCTGCAGCGCGGCCATGTCGTTCAGCACCACGGCGAATTCCTCGGTGGATTCGCGCAGCTCCTGGCGGTCGGCTTCATTGGCCCAGGTGGGTGGACGCTGCAGCAGGCGGAACAGGGCCGCGGGTTCCGGCGCCAGCAGGCGCTGCAGCCGCACCAGTACCCTGCGCAGGGCACCCAGGTCGGCGCGTTTGAGTTTGAGCTTACCGGACAGGAGGCTGTCTTCGATGCGGTCAACCTTGCCCGTGGCGTCGCGCACGATGCGGGTCAGCACGTCGGCCTGGTCGCGCAGCAGGTGGGTCAGCAGCACCACGCTGGAGGCGAGGTTTTCGCCGCCGCGCACGGCCTGACGCAGGCGCTCAACGGCCTGCAGCGGCTTGCGGCGGGCGCTCACGACCAGGCGCCGATCCACGCTCAGGCAGACGCTGGAAATATCGGAGGGCTCAAAGCTGAAGTCGCGCAGCACGTCGTTCACCACCGCCACCAGGGTGTCGTCGGCCTGTTCGATGCGGGTCGAGCGCGCGCCCTCTTCGTGCAGGCTGTCGTAATATTCATTGGCCAGCGTGGCATGTTCGCGCATCCACTTTTCGCTGGCGGTGTTGGCAAGATTGAAATGCAGCCAGACGAATTCACCCGCCGGACTGTCCGGGTCGCGCAGCCATTGTTCGGCTTCCGATGCTTCGATTGGGATCGCTTGCGCGGCGCGGCCGAACAAATAGCCGCATACCAGGCCGCATTGGTCGGAGCCGTACGTGACTGCATTGATCTGCATGAAGTTTCCAATCTGACAAAAAAGCTGGGGCTCGGCGGTTTAGTGTATGCTATAGCACTTCAAAATAACGGCTTTCATGCCAATTATGCAAGAGCACTCTAGTAGCGTCAGGAATGACGCTAAACCACACCGGTCGCTGTTCGAGCGACTCACCGCCCTGATTTCCCCTGAGCCAGAGAGCCGCTCTGAGCTGCTTGAAGTCCTGCACGATGCCCATGAGCGCAACCTGATCGATGCCGACGCCCTGTCGATGATCGAAGGCGTGTTCCAGGTATCGGACTTGTCGGCGCGCGACATCATGATCCCGCGCTCGCAAATGGACGTCATCGACATTACCAAACCGATCGAGGAATGGATTCCGCTGGTGCTGGAAACAGCCCACTCGCGCTTCCCTGCCATCGAAGGCGAACGCGACAAGGTGGTCGGCATCCTGCTGGCCAAGGACTTGCTGCGCTACTACGCGGAAGAAGAGTTCGACGTGCGCGATATGCTGCGCCCGGCCATCTTCATCCCGGAATCGAAACGCCTGAACGTGCTGCTGCGCGATTTCCGCGCCAACCACAACCACATGGCCATCGTGGTCGATGAGTATTCCGGCGTGGCCGGGCTAATCACCATCGAGGACGTGCTGGAGCAGATCGTCGGCGATATCGAGGACGAGTACGATTTCGACGAGGAAGAGGACAATATCCTCTCCATCAAGGAAGGCCGCATCGGCCCGCGCTGGCGCGTCAAGGCGCTGACCGAGCTGGAACAGTTCAACGAAGAGCTGGATGCGGACCTGGCCGATGAGGATGTCGACACCATCGGCGGCTTGGTGGCCAAGCACCTGGGCCGCATGCCGCACAAGGGTGACACCTTCGATATCTCCAACCTGCGCTTTGAAGTGCTGCGCGCCGATGCGCGCCAGGTCCATGTGCTGACCGTGGAACGTCTGCCAGCCTCGGTGGACGAGCAGGACTGATGCGCTGGCGTAAGACCAAGGCAGGCGAGCCGCCTGCCGCGCCCCGCTCTACCCGTAGCCGCATGCTGATCGCCGCCCTGGCCGGGGCGAGCGGCGTGCTTGCGTTCGCGCCTTTCGGCTGGTGGCCGCTGCAGATCCTGGCGCTGGCCATGCTGGCTTACCAGTCCTTGCGCGCGGATGGCGTGCGCGCGGCGGCGCTCGTGGGTTGGGCTTTCGGCTTTGGCTGGTGCCTGGCCGGGTTCCATTGGCTGTATGTCGCTATCAACCGTTTTGGCGGCATGCCGGCGCCGCTGGCAGCCATTTCCATCGCTTTACTGGCTGCTGCCATGGCGCTTTATGCCGCCGGCGCCATGGGCGCCACCGCCTGGGTGCGCAAGCGCTGGCCGCTGCCGCTGCCGGCGGCCACCTTGCTGGTGTTGCCGGCTTTCTGGGCTGCCTTTGAATTGCTGCGCGGCTGGCTGTTCACCGGTTTCCCTTGGGTGACGACGGGTTATGCCCACAATACTTCGCCCCTGGCCGGCTATGCCCCGGTGCTGGGCGTGTATGGCGTCAGTTGGCTGGCTGCCGTCACAGCGGGCGCCCTGCCCTTGCTGATGCATCCCTTCCGCTATAAGGCGATAGTGCTGGTAGCGGTCATCTGGGTGGGCGGCTTTGCGCTGGGCCGTGTCGAATGGACCGCGCCTGCCGGCAAGCCGTTATCGGTGCGTCTGGTGCAAGGCAATGTCGCGCTCAAGAATAAATTTAGTATCGAGCATATCGGCAACACGCTGCGCATGTACCACCAAGTGGTGACCGCCGCGCCGGCCGACCTGATTGCGATTCCGGAAACAGGCGTGCCGCTGTTCCAGTCCCAGTTACCGCCGGGCTACCTGGATGCCTATGGCCAGTTCGCGCGCCGCACCGGCAGCCATGTCGTGCTGGGCATGCCGATGACCAATGGCACCGAGTACACGAACAGCGTGCTCGGCCTGGCGCCGACCCTGGCCGCCAGCACTTATCGCTACGATAAGCAGCACCTGGTGCCGTTCGGCGAGTTCATCCCGACTGGCTTCCGCTGGTTCACCAACCTCATGCAGATTCCGCTGGGCGACCAGACGCGCGGCGCCGACATCCAGGCACCGTTCACGGTGCGCGACCAGAAAGTGTTGCCGAATATCTGCTATGAGAACGTGTTTGGCGAGGAGATCGCGGAGCAAGTGTCCCTAACCGGCGCGACGATCATGCTGAATGTGTCGGAGCTGGCGTGGTACGGCGAATCGATCGCCATTCCGCAGCACTTGCAGATGTCGCAGATGCGGGCACTGGAAATGGGCCGGCCGATGTTAAGTGCGACCAATACCGGCGCCACCGTGGTGATCTCGCCGCGCGGCGAAGTGACGCATGCGTTGCCCTACCGCCAGCCTGGCGTGCTGAGCGCAACGGTGCAGGGCATGTCGGGCGACACGCCCTACATCAAGCTGCAGAACAAGCTGTTCCTGGCCCTGGCAGCCCTCTCAATCGCCGCCGCCTGGCTGTGGTCGCGCTTGCCTCGGAAGTAGAAAAACGTCGTCGATGGTCTTGCCGGTAGCAGCCAGCAAGATCCATCGATCCAACTGCTTCAAGGTCGCCATCCCAATTTTCTCGTGGATGATTTCCTGGACACTCGCGTCCAAAGTGCCAAAGCGTGCTGTGACGATGCTTTCCAGCGCCGTGCGTTTGGCAGAGGAAAGTCCATCGAGCCGGCCGATTTCGTTGCCGAGCTTAAGCCACACTCTCCGCCGCTCATCGGACACCGTTTGTCCATTGGGTTTCAGGCCCAGGTTTGCCGCCAAGTCATCTGCATGACCTTTTGTGTGATACATATCGCTAATCATGTCAAACTCCCGAAAATCTCATTAATACCCTTTGCTTCAATCACCGCCAACGTCCATTTCTCAAGTTCCGGCAGTGCTCCCTCCGCTATGCGCAGCCTGGTGCTTTCGTCCAACGGTCCAAACCGCAACGCCAACTGGGACTCGAGCATGTTGCGCATTGCTGCCGTGCGCCCCTCATCCCGGCCCTTCTCAAGCCCTTTCTCAAGCCCCTTCTCAAGTCCCTTCTCAAGTCCCTTTTCAAGCCCCTTCTCCATTCCCTTCTCCATTCCCTTCTCCATTCCCTTCTCCATTCCCTTCTCCATTCCCTTCTCCATTCCCTTCGCAATTCCCTGTTCAAGCCCCTGCGCCATCCCTCGCTCGAGTCCACGTTGCTCCGCGCGCTGCTCAATTAACATTACCCAGGCCATTTGATGTCTCCCCGCTAAAAGATTTTGCTGCTTCTCCAATTCCACCTGTAATGCCTCAGGCAAACTCATCATCCGATCGATCAGGTCATAAACGTTAAGGAATTTCTCCTGGCTCCAGTCGCAAGTGTTGAGTCCCGTTAGCAGACTAGCTTTGACATTGAACCTGTCCATTGGTTCCCGGCGCGTGTGCAGCGTGCATAGGTGCGCGGAGACGAGCCAGGCAAAGACATTGTCGCTGAGCAGAAGTTCCGCAATGCGCCCCTCGAAATCGCGCAGCTTGACGACCTCGAATTCGAACTTCGTGTGGGTTTTACCTGCAGTCAAATCGAAGTGATCGTGTCGCCATGTCGGGCTGGGATCGCCAAGGATGGCGATGCTGCGCACGGGCAAATGGAAGTGGTCATACAGGCGATACTGGCAAACGTACATGCGCTCGGCAAACCCGCGCTGGCGGGCCACCTGGATTTCGATGTGCCACAGGCATGGCAGGCCATCGGACCCCAAAGTCCGCAGCAGTTTATCGACGCGGAACAGGCCAAGTTTGCCGTCGCGCGAACAGCGATGCAACTCCTGGTCCTGGCTTTCAGGCGCACCCAGGCCATCCCAGCGCTCGCACAGGAAAAGTTCAACGAAATCAGTCCAGTAGCGTTCGATCGCCTGTTTCCAGACCGAATCAAAATCGGCATTCGTGGAGTTCATGCAGCTTGGACGCTGCGGCGGACCGGCGGTTCGGGGCCGATGCAGCAGGTTTGATACAGATCAAACCCGTGCCCGAAGGGCCGAAACTCTACAGGTTCCCGGCAAAAACCGCTAAAATGAGCCGTTTTAGCGATCCGATAACGCTCGCGCCCAAAGCGCCACCAAGACCAAGATGCTGACATTTCAACAAATTATCCTGACCCTGCAATCCTACTGGGACAAGCAGGGCTGCGCACTGCTCCAGCCGTACGACATGGAAGTCGGCGCGGGCACCTTCCACACTGGCACCTTCCTGCGCGCCATTGGCCCTGAGCCTTGGCGCGCGGCCTACGTGCAGCCTTCGCGCCGCCCGAAAGATGGCCGTTATGGCGAGAACCCGAACCGCCTGCAGCACTACTACCAGTACCAGGTGGTCCTGAAGCCGGCGCCGGAAAACATCCTCGACCTGTACCTGGGTTCCCTGTCCGCGCTGGGCCTGGACCTGAAGCAGAACGATGTGCGCTTCGTGGAAGACGACTGGGAAAGCCCGACCCTGGGCGCCTGGGGCCTGGGCTGGGAAGTCTGGCTGAACGGCATGGAAGTGACCCAGTTCACCTACTTCCAGCAAGTCGGCGGCCTGGATTGCAAGCCGGTGCTGGGCGAAATCACCTACGGCGTCGAGCGCCTGGCCATGTACCTGCAGGGCGTGGAAAACGTCTACGACCTGGTGTGGACCGAGTGGGAAGAAGATGGTGTGAAGAAGCAGCTGAAATACGGCGACGTCTTCCACCAGAACGAAGTCGAGCAATCGACCTACAACTTCGAGCACGCCAACACCGACCTGCTGTTCGCGCAATTCGCCAACCACGAATCGGAAGCCAAGCGCCTGATCGAGCTGCAACTGGTGCTGCCAGCCTACGAGCAGATCATGAAAGCCTCGCACAGCTTCAATATGCTGGACGCGCGCGGCGCCATCTCCGTGACCGAGCGCGCCGCCTATATCGGCCGCGTGCGCACCCTGTCGCGCCTGGTGGCCCAGGCTTACTACGAGTCCCGCGAACGCCTCGGCTTCCCAATGGTCGCCAAATAAAAGAATACCGAACATGAATCAGACTCTGCTCATCGAACTGCTGACCGAAGAACTGCCGCCGAAAGCCCTGTCCAAGCTGGGCGCCGCTTTCGCCACCGGCATCGTCAACGGCCTGAAAGCGCGCGACTTCCTGGAAGAAGACAGCGTCGCCACCACCTACGCCACCCCGCGCCGCCTGGCCGTGTCCATCACCAAGGTGCGCGCCACCTCGCCGGACAAGCAGGTGCGCGAGAAAATCCTGCCGGTCGCCATCGCGCTGGACGCGGAAGGCAACGCCACCGCGCCGCTGACCAAGAAGCTGGCTGCCATGGGCCTGTCGCACATCGGCGTGGCCGATATGGAACGCGCCCAGGACGGCAAGGCCGAGAGCTTCTTCTACACCAAGCTGGCCGCCGGCTCCGCCCTGCAAGTGGGCGCGCAGGCAGCGCTGGAAGAGACCATCGCCAAGCTGCCGATCCCGAAAGTCATGAGCTACCAGCGTCCGGATGGCGAGACCGTGCAGTTCGTGCGCCCGGCGCACGCCCTGATCGCCCTGCATGGCGCCAGCGTGTTGCCACTGACCCTGCTGGGCCTGACCGCCGCCAACCAGACCGAAGGCCACCGCTTCCTGACCGAACCGGGCAAGCGCACCGTGACCATCGCCGACGCCGAATCCTACGCCGCCACCCTGGCCGAAGCCGGCAAGGTGGTCGCCGGTTTCGACGCGCGTAAAGACGCGATCCGCGCCGCGCTACTGGCCAAGGCCGGCGCCGACCAGGTGCTGATGCCGGAAGCGCTGCTGGAAGAAGTGTCGTCCCTGGTCGAATGGCCGGTCGTGTACGAATGCCACTTCGAGGAAGAATTCCTGGCCGTGCCGCAGGAATGCCTGATCCTCACCATGCAGACCAACCAGAAGTACTTCGCCCTGACCGACGCCAACGGCAAGCTGCGCTCGCGCTTCCTGATCGTGTCGAACATTGCGACCGACACTCCGGCCGCCATCATCGGCGGCAACGAGCGCGTGGTGCGCCCGCGCCTGTCCGACGCCAAGTTCTTCTTCGAGCAGGACAAGAAGAAGTCGCTGGAATCGCGCCTGCCGCTGCTGAAGAACGTGGTCTACCACAACAAGCTGGGCACCCAGGCCGAGCGCTCCGAGCGCGTCACCTCGCTGGCTGCCGCCATCGCCGGCCGCCTGGGCGGCGACAAGGCCCTGGCCGACCGCGCCGCGCGCCTGTCCAAAGCCGACCTGCTGACCGATATGGTGGGCGAGTTCCCTGAGCTGCAAGGCATCATGGGCACCTACTACGCGCGCCACGACGGCGAGCATGAGGAAGTCGCGCTGGCCGCCTCCGAGCACTACCAGCCGCGCTTCGCCGGCGACAGCCTGCCGTCCACCGCCACCGGCACCGCCGTGGCGCTGGCCGACAAGGTGGAAACCCTGGTCGGCATCTGGGCCATCGGCCTGCAGCCGACCGGCGACAAGGACCCGTTCGCGCTGCGCCGCCACGCCCTGGGCGTGCTGCGCATGCTGGTCGAGAAGCGCCTGCCGCTGCCGATTTCCACGCTGCTGGGCGATGCTGTCGCACAGTTCGTGGCCGTGCCAAACTTCAAGGATCCAACCGCCGAAGTCACCGCCTTCATGCTGGACCGCCTGCGCGGCATGCTGCGTGAGCGCGGCTTCAGCGTGAACGAGATCGAAGCCGTAGTGGCGCAGAACCCGGACCGCCTGGACGACATCGTGCAGCGCCTGGAGGCCGTGCAGGCCTTCGCCGCCCTGCCGGAATCGGTCTCGCTGGCCGGCGCCAACAAGCGCATCACCAATATCCTGAAAAAGAACGAGGAAGCGCTGGCGCAAGCGGGCACCGTCAAGGCCGAACTGCTGCAGGACGCCGCCGAGAAGGCGCTGCACGCCGCCATGGGCCGCGTGGCGCCGGAAGTCGACGCGGCATGGGCCAAGGGCGATTTCAGCGCCACGCTGAAAACCCTGGCGCAGCTGAAGGAGGAAGTCGACGCCTTCTTCAACGACGTGATGGTGATGGCCGAGGATATCGCGCTGCGCAACAACCGCCTGGCGCTGCTGTCTTCGCTGCACGGCATGATGAACCGCGTGGCGGACATCTCCAAGCTGGCCGCCTGATATGCCGCAAGCGCCAAAACTGATCATCCTCGACCGCGATGGGGTCATCAACCACGACTCGCCGGACTTCATCAAGTCCCCCGAGGAGTGGATCCCCATTCCCGGTTCGCTGGAAGCGATCGCCCGCCTGAACCAGGCGGGCTACCGGGTGGTGATCGCGTCGAACCAGTCGGGCATCGCCCGCCAGTACTTCGACATCAACACCCTGAACGCGATCCACCAGAAGTTGCACCGCCTGGCGCAGCAGGTTGGCGCCGACATCGACGCCATCTTCTTCTGCCCGCATGCAGCGGCCGACAACTGCGACTGCCGCAAACCCAAGCCGGGCATGTTCACCGAGATTTCGAAGCGTTTTGAAATCTCGCTGAAAGGCGTGCCGACCGTGGGCGACTCCCTGCGCGACCTGCAGGCGGGTTTCATCAGCGGCTGCGTGCCGTTCCTGGTGTTGACGGGCAAGGGCGAAAAGACCCAGGCCACGGGCGGCCTGCCGCCCGGCACCCTGGTCTTCCCCGACCTGGCGGCCACCGTCGATCACATCCTCAAAGCCGATTAATTCTGGAGACTGTCGTTGCGTAATTTCGTTTTGTTCCTGCGTTCCGCCCTGTTCATGCTGTTGATGGGTATTGCCACCGTCATCTGGTCCGGCGTCTGCATGCTGGCAGCCCCGCTGCCGTACAATAAACGCTATTACGTGACGTCGCGCTGGAACGTCTTCATGATCTGGTGCGCCAAGCATATCTGCGGCATCAACTATGAGTTCAAGGGCTACGAGAACTTCCCGGACAGCCCTGCCATCATCCTGTCCAAGCACCAGTCGGCGTGGGAAACCATCTTCCTGCTGGCGAACCTGCCACGCCCGCTGGTGTTCGTGTTTAAAAAAGAAATCCTGTACATCCCCTTCTTCGGCTGGGGCATCGCCCTGCTGCGCATGATCCCGATCGACCGCAAGCAAGGCAAGAATGCGTTCAAAGCTGTGGTCGCACACGGCAAGCGCCGCCTGAAAGACGGACAATGGATTATCATGTTCCCGGAAGGGACCCGTATTCCAGTCGGCAAGCAGGGCAAGTACAAGAGCGGCGGCACCCGCCTGGCGGTGGAAACCGGCGCCGTGGTAGTGCCAATCGCGCTGAACTCCGGCGAATGCTGGCCAAAGAATTCCTTTATCAAGAAACCGGGCACCGTAACGGTCTCGGTGGGCAAACCGATTTCGTCCGAGGGCAGGACCCCGGATGAATTGATGGAACAGGTGGAACAGTGGATCGAATCAGAAATGCGCGTCATTTCGCCCCACGCCTACAACGCTGGCTAGCCGAAAAGGCTGAAGCGCAACAGGAGGCGCCGCCAGCGGCCGCGCCTTCTTCTCCGTTTCCCGTCCCCGCTCCCGCGGCAGTGAACCTGCTGCGCCCTCCGGTGCAACTGCGCCGCCCCGACCCCACCTCCCCGCCCGTCTCCGGCGACCAGGACAAGCGCCAGTTGCTGGTCGGCGAATACATCCTCGAATATGTGCTCAAGCGCTCCAGCCGCCACTCGATCGGCTTCACGGTGGACGATACCGGCCTGTATGTGACCGCGCCCAAGCGCTGCACCCTGGGCGACATCGACAATGCCATCCGCGCCAAGCAGCACTGGATCTTGTCCAAGCTCGATGAACGGCGCCAGCGCCGCGCCGCGCGCCTGGAAAAGCCGCCCATGGTATGGGAAGACGGCGCCAAACTGCCCTACCTGGGCGGCGAAATCACCCTGCGCCTGTACCACGCGCCGCGCAACCGCACCGAGTTCGACCCGACGGCCATGGAGCTGGCCATGGGCCTGGTGCAGGGCGCGACCGAACAACTGCTCAAAGAGCGGGTGAAGAGCTGGTACAAGGCGCAGGCCGAAGGCCTGTTCCAGCAGCGCCTGGACCTGTACGCGGCGCGCCTGGGCGTGCAGTACGCCGGCTTCTCGCTGTCCTCCGCCGACACGCGCTGGGGCTCGTGCACCGTGCAGCGCACCATCCGCCTGAACTGGAAGCTGATCCACTTCTCGCTGCCGCTGATCGACTACGTGGCGGCGCACGAGCTGGCGCACATCCTGGAAATGAACCACAGCCCACGCTTCTGGGCCAACGTCGGCCGCATCTACCCGCAATACGAGGAAGCCAAGCAGCTGCTGCGCAAACGCGCCGCCGAACTGCCGCCGCTCTTCACTTAAAGCCAGCCGGCCTCGCGCGCCAGGCGGAAGGCTTCCACCCGGTTGCCCGCGTTGAGTTTGCTGATTGCTTCGGACAGGTAGTTGCGCACCGTGCCTTCGGACAGGCTCAGTTGTCTGGCGATGTCGGCGCCGCTGCGTCCTTCGCCGGCCAGGCGCAAGACCTGGCGTTCGCGTTCGCTCAAGGGGTCTTCGCCGCCGCTCCAGCTTTCCAGCGCCAGCTCGGGGGCGATGGCGCGGCCGCCGGCGTGCACACTGCGGATGGCGGCGGCCAGCGATTCGGAGGGGGCGTCTTTCAGCAGATAGCCGCGCACGCCGGCCGCCATGGCGCGGCGCAGGTAGCCGGAGCGGGCGAAGGTGGTGACGATCACCACGCGCGCCGCGGCGCCGCGTTCGGCCAGTGCGGCGGCCAGCTCCAGGCCGGTCATCAACGGCATTTCGATATCGGTCAGGACAATGTCGGGACGCAGCTCTTCGCACAGGACCAGCGCCTCCTGCCCATTGCGCGCCTGGCCTACCACGTCCAGGTCGGGTTCCAGCTTGAGCAGCGCGGCCAGCGCGCCCAGCACCATCGACTGGTCTTCGGCGATCAATACGCGGATCATGCAACAGCTCCCATCGGTAAATAGAGTTCCAGCGCCAGCCCCTCGCCTGCGCGCAGCGTCAGGCGCCCGCCGGCTGCCGCGACCCGCTCGCGCATGCCGCGCAGGCCATTGCCGCCCGCCAGCGCTTCGCGGTCGACCGGCGCGCGGCCATCATCGCTGATGTGGCAGACGATCTGGCCGCCCTCTTGCCGCACGCTGACCTGGCAGCGCGTGGCCTGGGCATGGCGCAGGATATTGGTGACCGCCTCGCGCAGGGCCAGCGCCAGCACGTTTTCGGCGGTGGCGGGCATGGCGAAAGGCTGCACCTCCGCGACCAGCGTGACGGCGGCGGAGGCCAGCGCCGCGCGTGCTTGCGCCAGCTCCTGCGCGAAGCCGGTCTGGCGGTAGCCGGTAACGGCGCTGCGGACCTCGGCCAGCGCATGGCGTGCCGTGGTTTCGATATCCTTGATTTCCTTCGCCGTGGCAGCGGTGTCGCGCTCCAGCAGGCGCCCCGCCAACTCGGCCTTGATGGCGATCAGTGACAGGGTATGGCCCAGCAGGTCGTGCAGGTCGCGCGAGATGCGTTCGCGCTCGGCGATGCGGGCGATGTGCTCGACCTCCTCCTGCTTGCGCAGCAGCTGCAGGCTGGAACGGCGCACCTTGGCGTCCATCACGCTGGCAATGCCGATCGACGCGCCGACGGTCAGCGTCGGCAACAGGAAACTGAGCTCCAGCCCCAACACCGCCGCCAGCAGCACCGCCGTGCCAAGGACGGCGCCGATGGCGAGGTAGGCATCGCGCTGCCGTTCCAACGCGGCGCACATGGCGCAAGCAAAGATAAAGAAGGTGGACGCGCCGAAGTTATGCGGCGCCCACAGCGCGCCCAGCGCCACGGTGGCCAGCAGCAGCGGCAGCGCGCGCCGGTTGCGCAGCCAGTAGCTGGCGAAATACATCGGCACGAACACCACCACCGTCGCCAGCAGCAGGCCCGCCTCCAGCAGCGAGGGGCGGATGTAGAAGTACTTCCACAACAGGAAATTCAGCGACAGCAGCCACAGATATGGCGCCTTGCCCAGGTGGGCCGGCACCCACGGTCCGGCCAGCAGTCGCTGCAACTTCCCCATGCTCGTTCCCTTATTGCGGCATCAGGCGCACGTCGGCGATCTGAAACTGGTAGTCGCCCGGCTGCGGTCCTGCGTTGAAACCGATCATTGTAATGGTGCTGGTATCCACGCCCTTGAAACCGGCCAGCGGCAGGCTCACTTCCTGCCAGTCGGCGCCCGCCTCGAACGGCACGTTGACCGGGATCGAACCCGCCTTCGACATGATGGCCACCGCATAGCGCTTGCCGTCGCCTTTGACGCGGAAGCGCAGCACCTTGGCGTTGCTCAGGTCCGCCGCCGCCATCGGCCCGCTGCCCGGAATGAAGGCCAGGCCGGCCCAGGGGAAAGCAAAGCCGGGCTGCACGCTGGCTTGCACGCTGACGGCCGCCTCGTCGGCGTATTCGACCTTGACGGTCGATTTACCGCCCAGGAAAGCGTCGTTGGACGGCATCCAGCCGGTGCCGAAGGGGCTGGCCAGCTTGTCCTTGCTGAACAGGCTGATACGGCCGTCGGCCGGCAGCGCCAGCGGCACGCTCTTGCGGCTCAATTCCTGCGCCACCTGCTCCTGCTTTTTGGCGCGCGCCGGCGACACCGGTTCGCCGTCCTTCCACACTTCCACAATGCGGCGCGTGGCCAGGATATCGGTCGTCGGATCGCCTTCCACCAGCACCAGGTCGGCCTTATAGCCTTTTGCCACCTGGCCGCGCTGGCCCAGGCGGAAGGCCTTGGCCGGCGCCGAAGTGGCGGCGGCCAGCACCGCCAGCGGACTCATACCGGCCTTGGTCATGGACAGCATTTCGTGGTGCATGCTGGCGCCGTACTGGGTGCCCGCGTTGCCGGCATCGGTGCCGGCCAGCACCGGCACGCCCGCCTTGTGCAGCGCCGCCACCACCGCGTTGGGCGCCGTCAGGCGCTGCGGCTTGGGCTCCGAGCCGTAGCTCGAATGCAGGGTCATCATCTGCTCCTTGTCCAACAGGGAGGCCAGCGCCTTGTCCTCGATAACGTCTTTTTCGCGCAGGCCGGCGATGCTCTCCATCACGCTGAAGGTCGGGATGACGAAGGCCTTGCGCTCGCGCGCCAGCTTGACCAGCGCCTTCAGGTCGGCGTCGCCGATCGCGTCGCCGGTAAACAGGTGCACCAGGCCGTCGGCGCCGGTTTCCAGCGCGGCGCGCGCATCTTCCAGCGTCGAGATGTGGACCACCGCCAGCTTGCCGCGCTTATGCGCCGCGTCCACCAGCGCCTTCACCGTCGGCATGTCCAGCGAATTAAATTTGCGCGTGCCGACGCCGCCGCTCTCGACGATGATCTTGATGAAGTTCGAACCTTCCGCAATGCGCGCGTCGACCCAGGCCTGCGCTTCGCCCGGCGTGGTCAGGGTCGGTACCGGGATGCCGTACTCGGCGCCATGCCCGCCCGGCGCGGTGGCCAGCATGCCGGCCGAGAAGATGTCCGTCGAAGCCTGGTTCTCGCCTTTCGCCATGCGGCGCTGCACGTCCTGCATGGCGGCCACCGGCATGAACATATCGACCTGGGTCGTCACGCCGAACAGCAGCGGCAGGTCGGGGAAGCGGTAAGCGTGGACGTGGGAATCGATCAGGCCGGGCAGCAGGGTGCGGCCGGCACCCTCGACCACCTTGGCGCCGGCCGGGGCCTTGCCCTTGAAATCGGCGCTGGCGATCTTGCCGCCCTGCAGCAGCACGCTGCGCTGGGCGTGCACCTTGTGGCCGTCGAACACGCGCACATCCTTGATCAGGATGGTTTCGGCGGCCATGGCCGGCAGCGCGCTGGCCAGGCTGGCGGCGATCAACAGTTTGCGGAACATTTGCATTGCGGTCTCCTAGTGGTGGATAACCGCAGTATCCGGCGCGCGGTTGCCGCGCGCCAGAATGAATTGCCATGACTTGCGCATGACATTTGTCACTTCAGCTCTGGCAGCAGGGCAATCGTGCGCGCGGTCGCGCCGCGGTGGGTGTTGGCAAAGGTCAGGGCATGGGCGCCCATGGCCGCGCGCGACTGGCTGTCGGCCAGCAGGATCGCCGCCTGGTGCATCAAGCCGTCGCTACTGTGGACGCGCACCGCGCCGCCCTGCTGCAGGCAGTCCTCGGTCGCTTGCGCAAAGTTGAAGGTGTGCTCGCCGACGATGACCGGCTTGCCCAGCGCCGCCGGCTCGATCAGGTTCTGCCCGCCCAAGGGCTGCAGGCTGCCGCCGATGAAGGCCAGGTCGCAAACCGAGTAATAGGCGAACATCTCGCCCATGGAATCACCCAGCAGCACCTCGGTCTGCGCCGCCACCGAGGCGCCCGGCGCCTTGAGTTCGGAGCGGCGCTGCAGCGCCAGCCCGCGTTCGGCCACCATGGCCGCCACTTCATCGAAGCGCTGCGGGTGGCGCGGCACGAGCAGCAGCAGCACGTCCTGCGGCATTTCGGCGCGCGCGGCCTGGAACGCTTCCAGGATCATGCCCTCCTCGCCTTCACGCGTGCTGGCGCACAGGAAGACCGGGCGGCTGCCAACCTGGCGCCGCAGCACGGCGCCGGTATCCAGCGCCGCCTGCGGGATCATCACGTCGAACTTGATGCTGCCGGTCACGCTGACATTGGCCGCGCCCAGTTGGCGGATGCGCAAGGCATCGGCCTCGGTCTGCGCCGCCACCAGGCTGATGCCCTGCGCCGCGTCGCGGATCATTTTGCCGAAGCGCAGCGCCTTGCCCAGCGAACGCTCGCTCAGGCGCGCGTTGGCCAGCACCACCGGCACCTGGTCGCGCTGGCATTGCAGGATCAGGTTGGGCCACACCTCGGTTTCCATCAGGATGCAGACGCGCGGCTCGAAGTGGCGGATGAAACGGCCCACCAGCAACGGCATGTCGTACGGCAGGAAGGACTGCACCACGCGCGCGCCGTGCTTGCCGAACAGGCTTTTGCCGGTGGCGCGGCCGGTCGGCGTCATGCAGGTCAGCACGATGCGCGCCTGCGGGTATTTTTTCAGCAGGGCGTCCAGCAGCGGTTCTGCGGCGCGCGTTTCGCCCACCGACACCGCATGCACCCAGATCGTCATCGGTTCGTCGTTGGCCGCGCGCGGGCCGTAAAAGCCGAGGCGCTCGCCCCAGTGTTCGCGGTAGCCCGGCTCCTTGCGGCCGCGCCACCACAGGCGGCCCAACACCAGCGGCAAGGCCAGCCACCACATGAAGGTGTAGAAGATGCGCATGCTCAGAGCAGGCTCCGCGCCGCGGCCAATACTTCAGCCACGCCGGGCGGCGCGCCTTTGTCGCCCAGGTTGAGGATGCGCGGCGACCAGTTGCCCTCGGTCTTCCAGCGCGGCGAATCGGCGTAGATCTCCACCACCGGGCGCGAGAAGGCGGCCGCGATGTGGGTCAGGCCGGTGTCCACGCCCACCGCCAGGTCGGCGCGGCGCGCCAGCATGACGGCATCGGCCATCGACAGCTTGGGCAGCACGCGCGCGTTCGGGATGCCGGCGGCCAGCGCCTCGGCTTCCGCCTTTTCCTTGTCCGAGCCCCATGGCAGCAGCACCGGCATCGGCGCCAGCGCCTTGCCCAGTTCGATCCAGTTGGCCAGGGCCCACTTCTTGGCGTCGCGCGCCGTGCCGTGGAAGAACACGGCGTACGGCGCCTCGCCCATCCACGCCGGGCGCGGCTCGCTGGCCGGCACTTCCGGCAGGCCGAAGTCGGCCGGGGTGTCGACATTGAAGCCCAAGGCCGCGCCCACCACCAGGCGGCCGCGCGCCACCGCGTGCGTGCGCGGGTGGGTCGGGATGCTTTTCGTATGGAAGATGCGCGAGATGCCCTCGTAGCCCGAGCCTTCGCTGCCGTTGGCCAGGCCGATCTTGTGCTTGCCGCGCGCGGCGCCCATGATCACGCCGGTCTTGAGCAGGCCCTGGGTGTCGAACACGTAGTCGTACTGCACTTCGCGCAGCTTGGTGAAGAACGCGCCGACTTCATCGCGCACTTCCTTGCTGCGCAGGTTCTTGCGCCAGCGGCGCAGGCCCCACGGCAGAATGTTGCGCACCATCGGGTTCAGGCGCACCAGGCTGACATAGCCCTCCTCCACCACCCAGTCGATATTCGCGTGCGGGAAGTGGCGCTTGATGTCGGCCACGATCGGCATGTTGTGCAGCACGTCTCCCAGCGAGGAGACGCGCACCAGAAGGATATTCATCAGAACGGCAGCTGTGCGTCAGGCTTGGCGGCCAGGATCACATCACGGAACTGGCCCTGGATGCGTGCCAGCGCGGCCGGCGATTCCGCCTCGAAGCGCATCACGATCACCGGCGTGGTGTTGGAGGAGCGCGCCAGGCCGAAGCCGTCCGCATACTCGACGCGCAGGCCGTCGATGTCGATGATGCGTTCATTGCCCGGGAATTTGGCATCGGCCACCAGCTTGGCCATCAGCGAGAAGTTCTCGCCTTCGTTCAGGTGCAGGTGCAGTTCCGGCGTGCTGTCCGATTTCGGCAGCGCGTTCAGCAGGGCCGACGGGTCGGCGTGTTTGGTCAGGATTTCCAGCATGCGCGCGCCGGCGTACAGGCCGTCGTCAAAGCCGTACCAGCGGTCCTTGAAGAAGATATGGCCGCTCATCTCGCCGCCCAGCGGGGCGCCGGTTTCCTTCAGCTTGGCCTTCACTAGCGAGTGGCCGGTCTTGTACATCAGCGGCTTGCCGCCAGCCTGCTCAATGTACGGCGCCAGGTGGCGGGTGCACTTCACGTCATACAGGATCTGCTCGCCCGGATTGCGCGACAGCACGTCTTCCGCGAACAGCATCATCTGGCGGTCCGGGTAGATGATCTGGCCGTCCTTGGTGACGATGCCCAGGCGGTCGCCGTCACCGTCGAAGGCCAGGCCGATTTCGGCGTCGGTGTCGCGCAGGGCCTGGATCAGGTCCTGCAGGTTTTCCGGGTGCGCCGGGTCCGGATGGTGGTTCGGGAAGGTGCCGTCGACTTCGCAGAACAGTTCCACCACCTCGCAGCCCATGCCGCGATACAGGTCGCCCGCGAAAGCGCCGGCCACGCCGTTGCCGCAGTCGACCGCGATCTTGATCGGGCGCGCAATCATCACATCGCCGATGATGCGCTCCAGGTACTGGGCGCGGATATCGTGCGTGCCGTACTGGCCCGGCGTGGCCGCCGGCAGCAGGCCGGCCTCGATGGCCTGGTACAGCGCGGTGATCGACTCGCCGTGGATCGCCTCACCCTTCAGCACCATCTTGAAGCCGTTGTAGTCTGGCGGATTGTGGCTGCCGGTGACCATGATGCCGGAACGGGTGTCCAGCACCTGGGTGCCGAAATACACCATCGGCGTGGCCACCACACCCAGGTCGATCACGTCCATGCCGGCGGCCTGCAGGCCCTGCGCCAGCGCGGCGATCAGTTCCGGGCCGGACAGGCGGCCGTCGCGGCCGATCACGACACTGCGCTCTCCCTTGGCGGCAGCGGCCATGCCGAAGGCATGGCCGATCGAACGGGCCACGCCGGCGTCCAGCGTTTTACCGATGATGCCGCGGATATCGTAAGCTTTGAAGATGGATTGTGAGAGAGCGACCATAGAAGTACTAAGACGTAAGTTGAAGATAGTGAGGGATCAGATGCGCAGGCCGTCGAGCGGCTTGCCGCCGTCGACCCAGTCCTTGACCCATTTTGGCTGGCGGCCGCGGCCGGTCCACTGCTCGGCGGCATTGGCCGGGTTGCGGTAGCGCGCCTCGACCTTGCCGCCCTTGTTGCGGGTGCCCGGGTAGCCGATCAGCAAATCCTTGAGCGGCAGGCCAACCTGCTGCGCAATGGCGAAGATCTGTTCGCGCGCCTTTTGCTTGTCCTGGCCTTCGCGCTGTTTTAATTCACGCTTTATCTGTTCCTGCAGATTGCGCAATTCAGGGGACGACATATTCGACAAGTCCATATTCCTATCCTTTATTGGGTTCGACGTATTGCAATATACACGAAATCCGGTCAATGGCTTTTCTTGTGTCGAATCATCCAGCGCGGTGCTTTAAATCGGACGATCCGCACATAAAGCCAGACATAACTCGCAATAAATAACAGGCAGAACAGGATCAGGACCCAGGTATAGCGCCAGAACACGGTGGCGGGAATCACCGCCATCAGCGAAAACATCCACAGGTAGGGCGAGGTCAGGGAATTACGCCGCACCAGGGCGCGCGCATCCTTGCGGCCCACGGCCCATTGCACCACGCGGCGGAAAATCAGGCTGTGCAAATGGATACCATCCGGCATGGCGGGCGACTTCCCTCGGATAAACAGGCGCCGATAAACACTGAACAGGGTTTCAAACGCGGGATATATTAAAAGCAATACCGCGTACCAGGTAGAAACTTGGGGATTGCGCATAACCAGCAGCAGCGCTAATTCACCCAGCATAAAACCGATAAAGTAAGCACCGCCGTCGCCCAGGAAAATCAGGCCGACCGGGTAATTCCAAATCAGGAAACCGGCCGTGGCGCCCGCCACCATCAACGCCGCCACCAGCACGAACATATCATTGACCTGCAGCGCCACATAACCGAGCGAAAGCAGCATGCAAATGGTGACCACGCTGGCCAGGCCATTGAAACCGTCGATGATATTAATGGCGTTGGCAATACCGGCCACCGCCAGCACCGTGAGCGGCAAGGTCAGCCACAGATACGGCAAGGGCCAGGCCGAGGTGAGCCAGTCGATGCGGTCGATGCGCGCATCGAGCAGGAAATAGCCGAGCAAGGCGGCGAACATGGTCAGCAGCAAGCGGCGCGTGGCGCTGACCTTGCCCGTGTAGTCTTCCACAATGCCGCCGGCAAAGGCGAACAGGGAGCAGGCCATGAGCGACAGCATCCAGCTGGTCATGGCCGGCACGCGCCAGACCGAAATACAGGCGCTCAGGGCGACCGCGAGGAAGATGGACAGGCCGCCAATGCGGGCCACGTGGTGCACGTGCACCTTTTGTACGCCGAGGAAATCAGTGTCCAGCGCAGGGCCATGCAGCCGCACTTCCTTGATGACCCACAGGGTCAACAGTGCAGACGCGACAAAGCTCACGAGGAAGGAAAACATTTGTTCTTATCAGTATAGGGAGCTAGCCGCTGGTTTGATCGCGACGCAGCAAGAAAGATTGCCCGCACGCTAACCGGGCGATTGTACCGGATTCATGCGGGCCGACGGGAAATTCTAGCCGAGGGCGTTGCGCCCCCGGCATTTACTTACCAATTGATACCTTTCTGAACTAATCAGCTACGCATACACAAGCGCAAGGACTCTTGCCAAGTCGGCAAGTTACAGAAGCGTCCCATCAATTTGCCGGAATCCAGCACCGAGTTTCGCGGCCGCTTGGCCGGCACCGGGTATTCGGACGAGGCGATCGGCACCAGGCGGCAATCGATGCCGGCCTGCGCCAGGATCGCTTCGGTAAAACCGTGCCAGGTGGTTGCGCCCTGGCTGGCCAGGTGATAAATACCGCCATTGTCCTGCCACCACTCCGCACCGCCGCCGCGCGCTTGCGCCAGCACCAGGGCCGTGCTGTCGGCAATGGTGCGGCACCAGGTCGGGGCGCCATGCTGGTCGGCCACGATGCGCAATTCCTCGCGCTCTTTGGCCAGGCGCAGCATCGTCAGCAGGAAATTCTTGCCGCGCATGCCGTACACCCAGCTGGTGCGGAATATCAGGTGCGGCACGCCGGCGGCGATGATGGCCTGCTCACCCGCCAGCTTGCTGGCGCCATACACATTGGCCGGGCCGGTGGCGTCGCCTTCGCGCCGCGCGCCCGGCTGCTCGCCGGGGAACACGTAATCGGTCGAATAATGCACCAGGGCCGCGCCCAGGCGCTTGGCCTCCTCCGCCATCACGGCCGGCGCTTCGGCATTGATGCGGTGCGCCAGCTGCGGTTCGCTTTCCGCCTGGTCCACCGCCGTGTAGGCGGCCGGATTGACGATCAGTTGCGGCTTTTCTTCGCGGATCACCTGGCGCACCTGGTCCAGCTGGTCGAGCGCCATGCGGCGGCGATCCACGGCCACCACCTGGCCCAGGCCCTGCAAGCTGCGCTCCAGTTCATACCCCACCTGGCCGCTGGCGCCCGTCAACAGGATCTTCATGGGAAAACTTCGGCCTCCGCCAGCGGCAGGCCGGCCTTGTCCTTGGCCGACAAGAGGGGTTCGCCCTCCAGCGGCCATTCAATGCCAATGGCCGGATCGTTCCAGATCACGCTGCGCTCATGCGCCGGCGCGTAGTAGTCGGTGGTCTTGTACAGGAATTCCGCGACATCGCTGGTGACCACGAAGCCATGGCCAAAGCCGGCCGGGATCCATAACTGGCGCTTGTTCTCGGCCGACAGTTCCAGCCCATACCACTGGCCGAAGGTCGGCGAGGACTGGCGCAAGTCCACCGCCACGTCGAACACGGCGCCGCTGGTCACGCGCACCAGCTTGCCCTGCGCCTGCTCCACCTGGTAGTGCAGGCCGCGCAGCACGCCCTTGGCCGAGCGCGAATGGTTGTCCTGCACGAATTCGGTGCGCACGCCGGTCAGCTCCTCGAAGCGGCGCGCGTTGAAACTCTCGTAGAAAAAGCCGCGGTCGTCGCCGAACACGGTCGGCTCGATCACCAGCAAGCCCTCGATCGGGGTTGGCAATACTTTCATCGGTTGATCACCTTGTCTTCCAGGATGCGCAGCAGGTACTGGCCGTAGCCATTCTTCTTCAGCGGTTCGGCCAGCTGGCGCAGCTGGGCGGCGTCGATATAGCCTTTGCGGTAGGCGATTTCTTCCGGGCAGGCCACTTTCAGGCCCTGGCGGCGCTCGATGGTGGCGATGAACTGGGACGCGTCCAGCAGCGAGTCGTGGGTGCCGGTGTCGAGCCAGGCCATGCCGCGCCCCATCAACTCCACCTGCAGCGTGCCCGCTTCCAGGTAGGCGCGGTTGACGTCGGTGATTTCCAGCTCGCCGCGCGCGGACGGCTTGATCTTGGCGGCGATATCGCACACGCCGGTGTCGTAGAAATACAGGCCGGTGACGGCGTAGTTCGATTTCGGCACGGGCGGCTTTTCTTCGATGCTCAGCGCGCGGCGCTCGTCGTCGAACTCCACCACGCCGTAGCGTTCCGGATCGGTCACGTGGTAGGCGAACACGGTGGCGCCTTCGGTGCGCTCGGCGGCGCTGCGCAGCATGGCGTCCAGGTCGTTGCCGTAGAAGATATTGTCGCCCAGGATCAGGGCCGATGGATGGTCGCCCACGAACTCCTTGCCGATGATGAAGGCTTGCGCCAGCCCATCCGGCGAGGGCTGCACCGCGTAGCTGAGGTTAATGCCCCACTGGCTGCCATCGCCCAGCAGTTCCTGGAAGCGCGGCGTGTCCTGAGGGGTGGAGATGATCAGGATATCGCGCATGCCGGCCAGCATCAGCACCGTCAGCGGATGGTAGATCATCGGCTTGTCGTGGATCGGCAGCAGCTGCTTGGAGACCGCCTTGGTGATCGGGTACAGGCGGGTGCCGGAGCCGCCGGCCAGGATAATGCCTTTGCGGTCGCTGACTGGATTCATTATTGCTCCCGGTTGTTGTAGTTGGTCTCGACCCAGTTGGCGTAGGCGCCGGACTGCACGTCCGCCACCCATTGCGGGTTATCCAGGTACCACTGCACGGTCTTGCGGATGCCGGTTTCGAAGGTCTCGGCCGGCTTCCAGCCCAGCTCGCGCTCCAGCTTGCGCGCATCGATGGCGTAGCGGCGGTCGTGGCCGGGGCGGTCCTTCACGTAGGTGATCTGGTCGCGGTAGCTGCCGCCGCCGGCCTTCGGTTTCAGCGTGTCGAGCATGTCGCACAGGGTGTGCACCACGTCCAGGTTGGCTTTTTCGTTCCAGCCGCCGACGTTGTACGTCTCGCCCAGGCGGCCTTCGGCCAGCACGCGGCGGATTGCGGTGCAGTGGTCGCTCACGAACAGCCAGTCGCGCACCTGCTGGCCGTCGCCGTAAATCGGCAGCGGCTTGCCGGCCTGGGCGTTGGCGATGATCAGCGGGATCAGCTTTTCCGGGAAGTGGTAAGGACCGTAATTGTTCGAGCAATTGGTGGTCAGGGTCGGGAAGCCGTAAGTGTGGTGGTAGGAACGCACCAGGTGGTCGGAGGCGGCCTTGGACGCGCTGTACGGGCTGTTGGGCGCATACGGCGTGGTTTCGCTGAACGGCGCATCGTCCGGGCCCAGGGTGCCGTACACCTCGTCGGTGGACACGTGCAGGAAGCGGAAGGCGGCCTTCTCGCCATCGGCCAGCTCGCTCCAGTAGGCGCGCGCCGCTTCCAGCAGGCTGAAGGTGCCGTTGATATTGGTCTGGATGAATTCGCCCGGGCCGTGGATGGAACGGTCCACATGCGACTCCGCCGCGAAGTGCACCACGGCGCGCGGCTGGTGCTGGCGGAACAGCGCCAGCACCTGGGCCTGGTCGCAGATATCGCCGCGCACGAAAACGTGGCGCGCGTCGCCTTGCAGCGAGGCCAGGTTCTGCAAATTGCCGGCATAGGTCAGCTTGTCGTAATTCAGGACGGCTTCATCCGATTGGGCCAGCCAGTCCAGCACAAAGTTGGAACCGATAAAACCAGCACCGCCAGTGACGAATATCATGCGCTATCCTTACGAGTAAATTGACACCATGATTGTATTTGATAATCCCAAATGAAAACATATGTAGTGGGCGACCTGCAGGGCTGCCACGGAGAGACTGTAACACTGGTTGAAAGCATCCTGGAAACAGAACATGCCGCAGGGAATCAACCGCCGGCCATCCTGTTTTGCGGCGACCTGATCAACCGCGGGCCCGATTCCCTGTCCACCTTGCGCTACGTGCAGGCCCTGAGCCAAGGCAGCGACGGCCGCATCGACGCCGTGCTGGGCAACCACGACCTGCATTTGCTGGCGGTGGCCAACGGCATCCGTCCCGAATCCAGCTCGGACACCATTGAGCACATCCTGGCCGCCGCCGACCGCGAAGCGCTGCTGCACTGGCTGCGCCTGCGCCCCATGGCCATCCTGCGCCAGGGCCACCTGCTGGTGCACGGCGGCGTGCTGCCGCAATGGACGGCGCAGCAAACCCTGGCCCTGGCCGGCGAGGTCGAGGCGGCGCTGCGCGGCGCGCAGTGGGTCGACTTCCTGCGCGATATGTACGGCAACCAGCCCGACCGCTGGGACGAGTCGCTGCGCGGCACGGCGCGCCTGCGCTGCATCGTCAACGCGCTGACGCGCATGCGCTTCTGCGATGCCGAAGGGGTGATGGACTTCAAGATGAAGGAAACGGCGACAGCCGATCCGGCCTCGGGCCTGATGCCCTGGTTCGAGGTGCCGGGCCGCCGCACCGCCGATACCACGGTGGTGTTCGGCCACTGGTCGGCGCTGGGCTTGCAGATCAAGCCGGGCCTGATCGCCCTCGACAGCGGCTGCGTGTGGGGCGGCAAGCTGTCGGCCGTCTGCCTGGACGACCGCCGCCTGCTGCAGGTGGATTGCCCGGAATACCGGGCGCAAAAAGCGCAGTGAGGCGCCGCAGCGCCGCGGTAGCTTAACGCGCCGGGACGGCTGGCGGCGCGGCCTGCGCCTGCTGGCCGTCCGGCTTGGCCTCAGCGCTGGCCGCATCCGCAGCCGCCGCGCCCTCGGCCGGCGCGGCGCCTTCCGCCGGGGCCGGCGTGAAGCTTGCCGCCATCAGCTCCTTGTAAGCCTCGGCATTGCGCAGCGGCGCCAGGTTGGCGTTGCCCTTGATCGCTTCCTCGTCGGTGAAACCGTTGGCGATGGCCGTCTCCAGCGAGGCCATGGCGGCGTTCCTGCGCCCCAGTTGCGCCTGCGCCTGCGCCAGCAGGAAGAAGCCCTCGGCATCCTTGGGCGACTTCAAGGTGGCGGCATAGGCCTTGTCCATCGCAATGCCGTAGTTCTTTTGCGTCAGGCTTTCCGTCGCCTGCGTGCGCAAGGTTTTGGCGTTGGCGAACATATCGCCGCTGCAGGCTGCCAACAGCAGGCAGGCTGCCAGCACACTGATCCTGGTCATGCTGAATGCTCCTGTAAAGTTTCCGCCGCGGGCAGGATGCCGAGCGCCGTGCCGATGGCATTATGCGCCGCCTGCGCCAGTTCGCGCCGGTGCGCGCCCGCGCCTGGCATCGGCGCCAGCACCGTCAGGCGCGCGCGCACTGGCTTGCCATCCAGGATATTGACCACGCTTTGCGCGAAAGTCATATCGCCGATGAAGTCCACCGACTGGTGCGGCTGGCCGGCCGCGTCCACATAGGATAGCGCGAAAGGCTGCACCTGTACCTTGCCGTCCACCGCCGCCTCGAACAGGTTGGCGTGGAATGGCAGGATGGTGCCCTGCGCTGCCGTGGTGCCCTCCGGGAAGAAGGCCACGCGCTGGCCCTCCTGCAAGGCATGCACCAGGCCCTTGAAGATGGTGCGCAGCTCGCGCTTGTTGCCGCGCGCGATGAACACGGTGCCCGCCTGCGCCACCAGCCAGCCAGCCAGCGGCCAGTCGCGGATCTCCGACTTGGCGACGAAGCGGCATGGATAGAGCGCGTTGATGACGAAGATGTCCAGCCACGAAATGTGGTTGCAGACCACCATGCCATGCTCCAGCACCTCGGCGCTGTCCTGGCTGACCTGCACGCTGACATTGCAGATCGCCAGCAGCTGGCGCGACCAGCGGCGCACATGGGCATTGCGCTTCTCCGGCCCGATGAAGGGGAAGATAAACGCGCAAATCGCCATGCCCGCCAGCAGGTGCAAGGCCATGCGCCCGATGCGCAGCATCAGGCGCCGGTCGAGGTTGCGCTGCTCCGCCTGCTTAGCTTCCATTCCGCTCATAGGCGATATGTCCCGCTACGATGGTCGCTTCCACCTGGCCTGCCAATTCATAGCCCAGGAACGGCGTGTGCTTGCCCTGGCTGGCCAGCGCGGCGCCGGTCACGGTCCAGCGCGCGGCCGGATCGAACACCACCACGTCGGCCACGCTGCCCACGCCCAGCTGGCCGGCTTGCGCCAGGCCGGCCACGCGCGCGGCATCGGTGGTGACGCGCGCGATGGCGCGCGCCAGCGCATCATCCTTGCCCTGCGCGGCGGCGTAGTCGTCGGCCCACTTGAGGGCCAGCGACAGCAGCAGTTCCAGGCCGGTGGCGCCGGGCGAGGCTTCGCCGAAAGGCAGCAGCTTCTCGTCGTCGTCGCACGGGGTGTGGTCGGAGCACATGGCGTCGATGGTGCCGTCCAGCAGGCCGGCGCGGATCGCGTCGCGGTCGCGCTGGCTGCGGAAGGGCGGATCGACGCGCGAGTTGGAGTCGAAGAAGTTGATGTCGGTGTCGGTCAGGTGCACATGGTGCACGCCCACGTCGCAGGTGATCGGCAGGCCTTCGGCCTTGGTCGCGCGCACCAGCTCCAGGCCGGCGGCGGACGACATGCGGCACAGGTGGACTTTGGCGCCGGTCGCGCGCATCAGTTCGAAGATGGTGTGCAGGGCGATGGTCTCGGCCATCACCGGCACGCCGGACAGGCCCAGGCGCGAGGCCAGCGGGCCGCTGTGGGCCACGCCGCCCCGGCCGATGTAGGCGTCCTGCGGGCGCAGCCAGATGGTGAAGCCGAAGGTGGCGGCGTACTGCATGCAGCGCTGCAGCACCGTGGTGTCCTTGATCGGGGTCTCGGCCTGCGAGAAGCCGATGCAGCCGGCGCCGGTCAGTTCCACCAGCTCGGTCAGGGCTTCGCCCTTCAGGCCGTGGGTCAGCGCGCCGAGCGGATGCACGTGGGCCTGGTTCAGGCCGCGCGCGCGGTGCTTCAGCATTTCCACCAGGCCCGGCTCGTCCAGCACCGGGTCGGTGTCCGGCGGGCACACCAGGGAGGTCACGCCGCCCTGCACTGCCGCCTGCATTTCCGATTTCAGGGTGGCCTTGTATTCAAAGCCCGGCTCGCGCAGGCGCGCCGACAGGTCGACCAGGCCCGGCGCCACCACCTTGCCGGCGGCGTCGATGGTGCGCTCGGCTACAAAGCCGGCCGGCGCGCCGCCGATGGCGGCGACTTTGCCGTCCACGATGTACAGGTCTTGTTTGGAATCGATCTTGTTGGCCGGATCGATCAGTCGGCCGTTTTGGATAAGTACGTTCATTATGCGTGCGTGCCTGCTACGATGCTCATAACCGCCATGCGGACTGCGATGCCGAAGGTGACCTGCGACAGGATCACCGATTGCGGGCCGTCGGCCACGGCGGAATCGATTTCCACGCCGCGGTTCATCGGGCCCGGGTGCATCACGATGGCGTCCGGCTTGGCCAGCGCCAGGCGCTCCGGCGTCAGGCCGTAGGCGCGGAAGTACTCGCCGGCGGACGGCAGCAGCGCGCCGCTCATGCGCTCGTTCTGCAGGCGCAGCATGATGATCACGTCCACGTCCTTCAAGCCCTCGTCCATATTGGTGAAGGTGCGCACGCCCAGTTGCTCCAGGCCGCCCGGCAGCAGGGTGTGCGGGCCGATGGCGCGGATTTCCGGCACGCCCAGGGTGGTCAGGGCGTGGATGTCGGAACGGGCCACGCGGCTGTGCAGGATGTCGCCCACGATCGCCACGCGCAGGTTGGTGAAGTCCTTCTTGTAGTGACGGATGGTGTACATGTCCAGCAGGCCCTGGGTCGGGTGCGCGTGGCGGCCGTCACCCGCGTTCACCACGTGCACGTGGTTCTGCTTGGTGTCCTGCAGGTGCTTGGCGATCAGGTACGGCGCGCCGGATTGCGAGTGGCGCACCACGAACATGTCGGCGTGCATGGCCGACAGGTTGTCGATGGTGTCCAGCAGCGACTCGCCCTTGCTGGCGGAGGAGGCCGCGATATTCAGGTTGATCACGTCCGCCGACAGGCGCTTGGCGGCGATCTCGAAGGTGGTGCGGGTGCGGGTGGAATTCTCGAAGAACAGGTTGAAAACGCTTTTGCCGCGCATCAGCGGAACCTTCTTCACTTCACGGTCAGACACCGACACGAAGGAGGACGCGGTATCGAGGATCTGGTTGATGATGGCCTTGGGCAGGCCCTCGGTCGACAGCAGGTGCTGTAGCTCGCCGTGTTTGTTGAGTTGCGGATTAAGCATGGTTCTGTTCAATAGTCAGGGAAAACTTTCCGTCGCCGCCTTGCTGCAGGCGCAGCGCCTGGCCCGGCGCGCAGCGCGTGTGGGCCGCCACGAAGTCGGCGGCCACCGGCAACTGGCGTTCGCCACGGTCCACCAGCGCGGCGAGCAGGATGCGCGCCGGGCGGCCGTAGTCGAACAATTCGTTGATGGCCGCGCGCGTGGTGCGGCCGGTGTAGAGCACGTCGTCCACCAGCACGATGCTGGCGCCGTTGACGTCGAAGCCGATATGGGTCGGCTTCACTTCCGCCGGCAGGCCCTTCTTCGCGTAGTCGTCGCGGTAGAAGGACACGTCCAGCACGCCCAGGCGCGCGCCCAGGTTCAAGTCCCGGGCCAGGCGCTCGGCGATCCAGGCGCCGCCCGAGTGGATGCCGACGATGGCGGGATCATTGGCGCCGGCGATGGCGGCGCGCACCTGTTCAAGCAAATTCGCGTACAGCGCTTCAGCGTCCAGCTGTTGGGGATCAGTGTGGGACATATTCGTCAAAGTATTGTTGCAGGATGATGGCGGCGGCGCGGTCGTCGATGATTTCGCCGCGCTTGGCCTGGATCATCACCGAGGAGTAGCGCTCATCGACCAGCACCACAGGAAGATTGAAACGGCCGTTCAGCTGGTTGGCGAATTTACGGCAGCGTGCCGTCATTTCGTGCTCTGCCCCGTCCGGATGGAAAGGCAGGCCCACCACCAGTTTCGTCGGCCCCCATTTGTCGATCAGGGCCTTGATTTCGGCGAAGCGCGCATCGTTGACCGTGGATTGAATGACGGCCAGGGGAGTGGCCTGGCCGATCATCGTGTTTCCCATTGCGACACCAACGCGTTTGATGCCGAAGTCGAAGCCTAAAACAGTTTCCGGACTATGCATGACCCGCTTCAGAATTCAGCATCAGGGGATCGAAGCCCAGCAGCTTCATGGCGGCGTTGTAGCGCTCCTCGATCGGCGTATCGAACACGATGCGCGGATCGGCCGCCACGGTCAGCCAGCCATTGCGCGCCAGCTCGTCTTCCAGCTGGCCCGGGCTCCAGCCCGCGTAGCCGATCGACACCATCATGCGCTCCGGGCCCTGGCCGCGGGCCACCGCTTCCAGCACGTCGATGGAGGTGGTGAAGGCGACGTCGTTGGTCACCGTCAGCGAGGACGAATAGCGCGCGCCCGGCGTGTGCAAGACAAAGCCGCGGTCGTCCTGCACCGGGCCGCCGAACATGATCGGCTCCGACTCCAGGTGGCGCTCGGCGGCGGACGACACTTCCAGGTCGATCCGGTCGAACAGCACTTCCATGGTCATATCGGTCGGCTTGTTGATCACGACGCCCAGCACGCCGTTCTCATTGTGTTCGCATACATACACCACCGTGCCGCCGAAAATCGGGTCTTGCATGGATGGCATGGCGATCAGGAAATGATCCGCCAGGTTGAGCGCAGGGGCAGTCATAGGCGCCTTTAGCTCCTTCAGTTCACTAGTTTCCGGTAACAATCCCGGCACAGGCATGCTTCTGGTCAGTTTGACTTTTTTCATGATTGCTCTCTATGCAGGACTGTTAAGAGTTCTTTACTGTAATATCCGCGCTGCAACTGTCGGATATAACGACAGTTTACTATGAATTGCCGATCCAGCCATGAAAAACGCCCTCGTCTGGTTGCGCCGCGACCTCCGCTTGTTCGATCACGCCGCCTTGCACCATGCACTTGCCTCAGGTGCAACAGTCTACTGCGCCTTCATATTTGACCGCGCCATCCTGGATTCCCTGCCCGCCGCCGACCGCCGGGTGGAATTCATCCACGACACCCTAGCCGCCCTGGCTGCAGAGCTGGAGGCGCTCGGCGGCCACCTGATCGTGCGGCACGACGGGGCGGAAAGCGCGATTCCCGCCCTGGCCGCCGAGCTGGATGCCGCCACCGTCTTCGCCAACCATGATTACGAACCGGCCGCGATTGCCCGCGACGAAGCGGTGGCGCGCGCCCTGGCCGGCGCCGGCCGCCGGCTGCGCACCTTCAAGGACCAGGTGGTGTTCGAGCGCGACGAGGTGCTGACCCAGGGCGGCAATCCCTTCTCTGTCTTCACCCCGTATAAGAACGCCTGGCTGCGCAAGCTGGAAGCCGATCCCTCGGTGCTGGCGCCATGGAGCGTGGAGCCGGGCAGCGCGCACCAGCCGGGCCGCTTCGCGCCGGGCCAGAGCGTGCTGCCGGCGCTGGCCGACATCGGTTTCGCGCGCACCAACCTGCACGAACTGGGCATCGGCAACGGGCCGCAGCTGTTCGACGAATTCCTGGGCCGCGTGGCCGACTACGGCGTGGCGCGCGACTACCCTGCCATTAAAGGGCCCTCGTATTTGTCGATGCACCTGCGCTTCGGCACCGTCTCGATCCGCCACCTGGTACGCACGGTGATGACCATGTCGGCGCGCGGCGCGGCGGGCGAAGGCGGCGCGGTCTGGCTGTCGGAGCTGATCTGGCGCGAGTTCTACATGCAGATCCTGTACCACAACCCGCATGTGGTGGGCGGCTCGTTCAAGCCGGCTTACGACAAGATCGAATGGGAAAGCGGGCCGGCGGCGGAGCAACTGTTCGCCGCCTGGTGCGAGGGCCGCACCGGCTATCCGCTGGTGGATGCCGCCATGCTGCAACTGAATCGCACCGGCTATATGCACAACCGCCTGCGCATGGTGACCGCCTCGTTCCTGTGCAAAGACCTGGGCATCGACTGGCGCTGGGGCGAGGCGTATTTCGCGCTGCACCTGAATGATTTCGACCTGTCGGCCAATAATGGCGGGTGGCAATGGGCTTCCTCATCGGGCTGCGATGCCCAGCCTTATTTCCGGATCTTCAACCCGGTCACGCAATCGCAGAAGTTTGACCCCGAGGGCAAGTTCATTAAGCGCTACCTGCCGCAGCTGGCGGGTTTGAGCGCCAAGGAAATTCACCTGCCCCGCAACCCGATCGTCGAGCATGACGAGGCGCGCAAGCGTACGCTGGAACGCTACGCGGTGGTTAAAACCACCTGAAAAAAATGGGGTACGTCCCCATTTTTTTTAACGTTGCAATGCGAATGATTCTCGTTTACAATCGGCTCACACTAACCGTTTAACCCTGTACCAACTCGCATTTGCCAGCCCCCAAGCGCTAGCCGCCGCCCTGCCAGCCCGAGTGCATTCTTTCAAAAGGAACTCCCGTGCTGCGCAAATCCACTTTGGCGCTGGCAGTCGGTATGGCTTGGGCATCGCTCCCAGCCGCCGTCTCCGCCCAGACCTCCCCCACCCCGGAAACCACCGTCCGCCTCGACGAAATCACGGTCAGCTCGACCCGCACCGAACGCCGCGTCGACAACGTGCCGAACACGGTCACCGTGATCACCGCCGAAAAGGCCGAGCAGGAAGGTGCGCGCGACATCAAGGACCTGTTCCGCAATGAGCTGGGCGTGGATGTGCGTTCAGCCCCCACCCGCTTCTCGGCCGCCGGCGCCGCGACCGGCCGTGCCGGTAATGAGGGCATCAACATCCGCGGCCTGGAAGGCAACCAGGTCCTGATGACGATCGACGGCATCCGCGTGCCGAACGCCTTCACCTTCTCCTCCTTCTCGACCGGTCGTGGCGATTACCTTGACGTGGACGCGATCCGCTCGGCCGACGTGCTGCGCGGCCCGGCCTCGACCCAGTTCGGCAGCGACGGCCTGGCCGGCGCGGTCAGCTTCCGCACCACCGAGCCATCCGACCTGCTGCGCGGGCGCGATGCCGCCGGCTTCGTGCGCGCCGGTGTCGCCGGTGTCGACGAATCGTGGCATGCGACCATGGGCGCCGCCGCCCGCTCCGGCGCCTGGCAAGGCCTGGTGCAGGTCACCAAGCGCCAAGGCCATGAGGTGGACAACCAGGGCCGCAACGAGGCGCTGAACGCCAGCCGCACCGCGCCCAACCCGCTCGATTACAACAACCGCTCCGTGCTGGCCAAGGCGCAGTACAGCGCCAGCGCCGCGCACCAGTTCGGCGTAACGCTGGAAACCCAGGACCGCAAGCAGGATACCGAGGTGTATTCGGCGCGCGCCGTGCCGCCGCTGGCCGGCACCTCCGCCATCGACCTCGACACCCACGACCGCATCGCGCGCGACCGCATCTCCTTCGAGCACCGCTACAGCGACCTGAATGCGCCGCTGCTGCAGCGCGCGGAAACCCGCATCTTCCGCCAGGAAGCCAAGGTGTCGCAGCTGTCGCTGGAAGACCGCAACACGGCGGCCGACCGCACCCGCAACAACACCTACCGCCAGGACATTTTCGGCCTGTCGACCCAGCTGGAAACCAACCTGTCCGGCACCCTCAACCAGCGCCTGAGCTATGGCGGCGACTGGAGCAAGACCAAGGTGAGCGGCGTGCGCGATGGCACCGTGCCGCCCTTCGGCGAAACCTTCCCGACCCGCCCGTTCCCGGACACCGACTACACCCTGGCCGGCGCCTTCCTGCAGGACGAGATCGAGGCCGGCCAGTTGAGCGTGATCCCGGGCCTGCGCTATGACCGTTACAAGCTGTCGCCGTCCGCCAACGGTTACACCGGCGCCCTGGCCACCCTGTCCGACAATGCGCTGACCCCGCGCATCGGCCTGGTGTGGCGCGCCACCCCGGCCCTGGCGCCGTATGCGCAATGGTCGAAAGGCTTCCGCGCGCCGACCCCGGACCAGGTCAACAACGGCTTCGCCAACCTGGCTTCCGGCTACACCAGCATCGGCAACCCGAATTTGAAGGCGGAACGCGCCAACAGCTTCGAGATCGGCGTGCGCGCCAAGTTCGGCGGCCTGCGCGCCTCGCTGGCGGCGTTCGACAACAGCTACGATGATTTCATCAGCCAGCAAGTAGTGCGCGGCGCGGGCACCCCGGCCGATCCGCTGGTCTTCCAGTACATCAACCTGGCCAAAGCCACCATCCGTGGCGTGGAAGGCCGCGCCGAGTGGCGCATCGACCCATCGTGGCAAGTCAACGCCGGCTTTGCCGTCGCGCGCGGCGACAGCGAGGCCGATGGCGAGAAGACCCCGCTCGACACCGTGGCGCCGACCCGCGTCACCCTCGGTGCGCGCTACGATGCCGCCACCTGGAGCGCGCGCCTGAACCTGCAGCACAACGCCGCCAAGGACAAAGACCGCCTGCCGGCCGGCCTGTTCGCGCCGGGCAGCAGCACCGTGGCCGACCTGGGCCTGACCTGGCGTGCGCAGACCAATCTCAGCGTCAACCTCAACCTGAACAACGTGTTCGACAGCACCTACTGGCGCTGGTCCGACGTGCGCGGCGTGGCTGACAACAGCACCGTGAAAGACGCGTACACCGCCCCTGGCCGCAACCTGCAGGCTTCCGTCCGTTACGACTTCTAAGGAGATCTTCATGACCCATAGCAGCGCAAGCATCCGCCAGTCCTTCGCCCGCGAACGGCGCGAAGCCAAAGCCCGCCACCGCGATATCGCTGAGAAGCTGAAACTGTCGGAGGGCGAGCTGATCGCCCACCACGCCGGCGCCAGCGCCGACGGCGAGACCTGCATCCTGCAGGCCACGCGCCTGAACCCGGACTGGAGCGGCATCATCGAAGCGATCGAGCCGCTAGGCGAGGTCATGGCGCTGACGCGCAACCCGTCCTGCGTGCACGAGAAGACCGGCGTCTACCGCGAAGCGAGCCACAACGGCAAAGTGGGCCTGGTGCTGGGCGGTGAAATCGACCTGCGCGTGTTCTACCATGCCTGGGCGCACGGCTTTGACGTGACCGAATCCGGCGCCGACAGCGTGCAGCATAGCCTGCAGTTCTTCGACGCCGCCGGCACCGCCATCCACAAGATCTTCATCAAGCCGCAAAGCAATGTGGCGGCGTACCACGCGCTGGTGGCGCGCTTCCGTGCCGAAGACCAGTCCAGCGGCATCGCCGTGCAGCCGGCGCCGAGCGCCGCAGCGGAAACGCCGGATGCGCAGATCGACGTGGCGGGCATGCGCGCCGCCTGGTCTTCGCTGCGCGACACGCATGAATTCTTCGGCATGCTGCGCCGCTTCAATGTGAGCCGCACCCAGGCCCTGCGCCTGGCGCAGCCGGAATTCGTGCAGGAAGTCGAGGCCAGCGCGGCCGGCGAACTGCTGCAGGCCGCCGCGCGCGAAGGCGTATCCATCATGGTCTTCGTCGGCAACCACGGCATGATCCAGATCCATTCCGGCCCGGTAAAGAAGATCGCCACCATGGGGCCTTGGCTCAACGTGCTCGATCCGGGCTTTAACCTGCACCTGCGCGAAGACCATATCGCGCGTGCCTGGATCGTCAAGAAGCCGACCGTGGACGGCATGGTGACCTCGGTCGAGTTCTTCGATGCGCAGGGCGAAACCATCGCCATGTTCTTCGGCGAGCGCAAACCGGGCAAACCGGAACTGTGCGAATGGCGCGCGCTGGTCGATAAGCTCCAGGACGAGGCTGCAGCATGCCAGGCCTGACCAACCCCGCCCGCCGCGCCCACCTGGCGCAATTCTCGGCCCTGCTGTTGGCAGGCCTGATGCCGGCAGCGCATGCCGCCGCAGCCAACCGCCGCATCGTGGCGGTCGGCGGCGCACTGACCGAAATCATGTACGCCCTGCAAGCGCAAGGCGAGCTGGTTGGGGTGGACACCACCTCCCAGTTCCCGGCTGCCGCCAGCAAGCTGCCGAATGTGGGCTATGCCCGTACCTTGTCGGCGGAGGGCGTGCTGGCCCTGGCGCCGACCCATATCATCGCCAGCGAGGAAGCCGGCCCGCCAACGGTGCTGAAGCAGATTGCCGCCGCCGGCGTGCCGCTGTCGGTGCTGCCCGCCAACCACCGCTTTGAAGGCCTGGTCGAGCGTGTGCAGCGCGTGGGCGAAATCGTCGAGCGCAAGGCGCAGGCGGCGCAGCTGGTGCAGTCACTGCAGCAGGAATGGGCGCGCGTGACTGCGCAAGTGCAGGCGCAACTGCAGGCGCGCGGCGGCAAGGGGCCGAAGGTGCTGTTCATCATGTCGCACGCGCCAGGCCAGGCCATGGTGAGCGGCACCGAGACCAGCGCCGACGCCATGCTGCGCTACGCCGGCGCCAGCAACGCCATCACTGGTTTCACCGGCTATAAGCCGCTGACGCCGGAAGCGGTGATCGCGGCGCAGCCGGACGTGATCCTGCTCACCGAGCAGGGCCTGCAGGTGCGCGGCGGGGTGCCGAACGTGCTGGCCATGCCCGGCATCGGCCAGACCCCGGCCGGCCGCGCGCGGCGCGTGGTGGCGCTGGAGGCGATGCAGCTGCTGGGCTTCGGCCCGCGCCTGCCGTCTGCCCTGGCGGCACTCGATGCGGCGCTGACGAAAGCGATGGCTGCATGACGGCGGCCGCACATGCTGCCGCCTTGCCCGCCCGGCGGGCGTGGCTGGCGCCGGCGGCTTTGCTGGCAATGCTGCTGGCCATTGCCGCAGTGGCGGCGGTGACGTTTGGCGCAGTGCCGGTGGTGCTGGACGACTGGCTGGCACTGACGTCGGGCGGCGAGCTGACCGGCGGCAGCTATGTGCTGTGGCATATCCGCCTGCCGCGCGCGCTGTTCGCCATCCTGGTCGGCGTGGCGCTGGCCATGTCGGGCGCGCTGACGCAAGGGCTGTTCCGCAACCCGCTGGCCGACCCCACCCTGCTCGGCGTGAGCAGCGGCGCCACCTGCGCCGCCGCGCTGACCATCGTGGTGCTGGCCAACCTGGCCTTGCCGCCATCGCTGCGCCTTTGGCTGCTGCCGCTGATGGCGATGCTGGGCGCCTTCACCGTCTGCATGGCGCTCGATCGCGGCGCACGCTGGCTGACGCCAGGCTCCATTACCGGCCTGCTGCTGGCCGGCATGGCCTTCAACGCAATCGCCATGGCGATCGTCGGCCTGTGCACCTACCTGGCCAATGATGAACAGTTGCGCAGCCTGTCCTTCTGGACCCTGGGTTCGCTGGCCGGCGGCGGCTGGATGCAATGCGGCATCCTGGCCGTGGTGGTGGCGCTCGCGTTGTGGCGCGTCAACCGCCTGGCACGCACGCTGAACGCCCTGGCGCTGGGCGAAGCGGCTGCCGCCCATGTCGGCGTGAATGTCGCTTCGCTGCGCACGCAGCTGGTGCTGATGGTGGCGCTGCTGACCGGCGTGGCCGTGGCCTGGAGTGGCTTGATCAGTTTTATCGGCCTGGTGGCGCCGCACATCGTGCGCAGCTGGCAGGGCGCCGACCAGCGCGTGCTGGTGCCGTTGTCCGGCCTGTTGGGTGCGCTGCTGATGCTGGTGGCCGACACCATTGCGCGCACCGCGATGATCCCGGCCGAAGCGCCGGTGGGCATTTTTACCGCGCTGCTCGGCGCGCCGGTTTTCCTGGCCATGCTGCGCAGTGCGCGCGGCCGCCTGGCCTGAACGGGAGCAAGCATGCATCAAATCCTTCCCCCTCCCCTGCTGCAGCTCGATGGCGCCACGGCGCGCCTGGGCGCCAAGCACTTCGGCCCCTTCAACCTGTCGCTGCGCGCGGGCGAGCGCATTGCGGTGCTGGGCCCGTCCGGCGCCGGCAAATCAACTTTGCTGCGCATGATGACAGGCGAGCTGCCCTGCGCTCAGGGCACCGTCAGCTTTGAGCAGCAGGACCTGCGCCGCTGGCCAAAAGCCGCGCTGGCGCGCCGCCGCGCGGTGCTGCCGCAAGGCTCGGACGTGGCGTACGGCCTGCTGGTGGAGCTGGTGATCGGCCTGGGCCGCGTGGCACTGGCCAGCGACCCGCAGGGCGAGCGCATCGTGCGCGAAGCGGCCACCCTGGCGCGCGCCGGCCACCTGCTGGGCCGCACTTACGACACTCTGTCCGGCGGCGAACAGGCGCGCGTGCAACTGGCGCGCATCTTCGCCCAGTTGTGGGACGCCGAGGCCGGACTGGTGCTGGTGGACGAGCCGCTGGCCGCGCTCGACCCGGGCCTGCAGTTCGACCTGCTGGAGAGTATGGACGCCTTTGCCGCGCAGCGCGGGCATGCCGTGCTCGCCATCCTGCATGACATCAACCATGCCATGCTGGCTTTCGACCGCCTGCTGCTGGTGGCCGACGGCCAGTTGGTGGGTGACTTAGCGGCCGACGTTGGCGCCTTGCCGGCGCTGGAGGCGCTGTACGGCATTGGCCTGGGCAGCGCCTTGAACGACGCCGGCGACCTGGTGGTCACGCCGCGGCGTACCGTGCCGCGCACGGCGGCGCGCCTGCAGGCATGAACTTCCCGGGACGCCGCCACCCGGCTGCCGCAGCGCTTTGCGTGTTGCTGCACGCGGCATTGCTGCTGGCCTTCCTGCAGCAGAAGCCACGCGGCCACGCTGCGCAGCAGGAGGTAACAGCCATCATGCTGGTGCTGCCGGCCGTGGCGCGCCAGGCGCATGCGCGGCCGCCCAAGCCCGAGGCGCGGCGCGCCAAAGCGCTGCCGGCGCCGGCCGCCAACCCAGCGCCGCTGTTGGCGCGCACCGCAGTAGCGGCGACTGCGGCGCCGGCCGCGCAGGCCGCACCGGACCTGCCGCCCGCAACGGCGGCAGATGCTGGCGCGCAGGCACCAGCCGCGCCGCAGCTTCCGCTGCAAGCTGCCGTGGCGGCGGCACCGGTCGCAAAACCGGAACCCGCTCCGGTGCAGATGGCACGCCCCGACCACGCCCACAGCCCGCAACCGGAATACCCGATGGCGCTGCGCGAGCTGGGCGTGCAAGGCACCGTGCTGCTGCGGGTCTGGGTCGAGCCCGATGGCCGCCCCGGCGACATCCGGCTGGCGCGCAGCAGCGGCCAGCGCCTGTTTGACGACGCCGCCCTGCGCGCCGTGCGCAGTTGGCGCTTCCTGCCGGCGCGGGCCGGCGAGCAGGCCATTGCCAGCTGGGTGGAATTCCCGATTCGTTTTAACCTCATCTGACTGAAAGCACCCCGACTTTATGAACCGTTCGCTTCCACTCCTGTTCCCCCTGCTCCTGCTGGCCGGCTGCGCCGCAACCGGCTCGCAGCCGCCGGCCGCGCCGGCGGTGTACCTGCTGGGCGAAGTCCACGACAATCCTGCAGGCCATGAGCGCCGCCTGTCCTTCATCCGCAGCAAGGTGGAAGCAGGCTGGCGTCCGGCGATCGCCATGGAGCAGTTCGACCGCGAGCACCAGCAGGCGCTGGACGGCGCCTTGGCCAGCTGCAAGGATGCTGATTGTGTGATCAAGGCGGCTTCGGGCAATGCGCGCTGGGAATGGACGCTGTACAAGCCGGTGATTGAACTGGCGCTGGAATACAAGCTGCCGCTGCTGGCGGCGAACCTGTCGCGCGCGGACGCGGGCAAGGTGATGCGCGATGGCTTTGCGGCGGCGCTGGATGGCGCGACTATCCAGTCCTACCGTTTGGACCAGCCGTTGCCGGCTGCGCTGGTCAGCGGGCAGGTGCAGGCGATCAAGGATGGGCATTGCAATATGCTGCCGGAGGCGATGGCGCCGGGCATGGTGCGGGCGCAGGTGGCGCGGGATGTGGTGATGGCGCAAGTGGTGTCAGCGCACGCCCAGCGCGGCGCGGTGCTGCTGGCGGGGAATGGACACGTGCGGAATGATGTCGGCGTGCCGCAGTGGCTTAGGGTGAAGGCGGTGAGTATCGGATATACCGAGGCGGCTGCCGGGCAGTACGATCGGAACGAGGTGGTGGCGGCGCATGCGCGGCCGGATCAGTGCGCGCAGTTTCAGGCGCGCTGAGGAACCAGGAAACCGGAGAACCAAGGTACGCCCCTAAGGGTCGGAACCTGGTTCTCCGGTTTTACCGGTTTCACTTAACTCTAGCGGTTTTGCGGCAGCAAGCCGGCGATCGCGCCGAGCAGGATGTCTTCCTGGAACGGTTTGCCGAAGTAGGCGTTCACCCCCAGCTGCAGCGCATAGTTGCGGTGCTTGTCCGCCGAACGCGACGTGATCATGATGATCGGAATCTCGCGCGTCGCCTCATCGCCGCGCACATTGCGCGTCAAGTCGAAGCCGTCCATGCGCGGCATCTCAATATCCACCAGCATCAGCTCCGGCAGGCGATCCTGCATCTGCTCCAGCGCATCCACGCCGTCCTTCGCCAGCATCACGTGGTAGCCCTCGCGCTCCAGCAAGCGCTGGGTCACTTTGCGCACGGTCAGCGAATCGTCCACCACCATCACCGTGCCATGGGCACGGGTCGGGGCAGCCGGCTCGGCACCTGCCGCGCCACCCGCCGGCGCCGGGGCCGGCGTCGCGGCGGTGCGCGGCGCCAGTTCAGGATGCTGCGCCACATGCAGCTGCAACGCCACCGGATTCAGGATCAACACGATCTCGCCCGAACCCAGCACGGTTGCGCCGGCGATGCCCGGCATGCGTGACAGCTGCGGGCCGATGTTCTTGATCACCACCTCGCGGTTGCCGACGATTTCGTCGACATGCAGCGCGACGCGGTCGGAACCGTTACGCAGCATCATGACCGGCGAGGAGCGTTGCAGCAGCGGACGCGCTTCGCCGTCGCCGAGCAGGGTTGCCAGGTAGCGCAGCGCAATGTGCTGGCCGTGATGTACCACGGCGCCCTTGGAAGTCGCCTCCGCCAGCGCGCCCTCTTTCATCTGCAGCACCTGCTCCACCATCAGCGCCGGCACCGCGAAGGTGCGGCCGCCGGCGGCGATCAGCACCACCTGGGTGACGGCCAGCGTCAGCGGCAGGCGGATGGTGAAGCGCGTGCCCTTGCCAGGGTCGCTGAAGGTTTCCACGCGTCCGCCCAGGGCTTGCGCCTCGGACAGCACGATGTCCATGCCGACGCCACGGCCGGCCAGTTCGGTCAACGTGTCGGCGGTGGAGAAGCCGGGCTGGAAGATCAGGTTGGCCGCTTCGGCGTCGCTCACTTCCTGGGTTTCGCCAATCAGGCCGACGCTGCGCGCCTTGCTGCGGATGCGGTCCAGGTCGAGGCCGGCGCCGTCGTCGCTGAACTCCAGCACCACTTCGTTACCTTGCTGGCTCACTTGCACCAGCAGTTCGCCGGTTTCGCCCTTGCCATGCTCGACGCGGCGTTCGCGTTGTTCGATGCCGTGCACGATGGCGTTGCGCAGCAGGTGTTCGAACGGCGCGGCCATGCGTTCCAGCACGCTGCGGTCCATTTCCACACCGCCGCCACGAATGTCGAGGTTGACGCGCTTGTCGGTTTCTTTCGCACCCTGGCGCGCGACACGGAACAGTCGCTCGGAGATGCTGTTGAACGGCACCATGCGCACGCGCATCAGGTCGCGCTGCAGGTCGCGCGTCATTCGGGCTTGCTGGCCCAGGTCGCCGGAGGCGCTGTCGATGGAGCGGATCAGGCCTTCGTGGAAGGAGGCCACGTCGTTCACCGATTCGGCCATCATGCGGGTCAGTTCCTGCAGGCGGGTGAAGCGGTCGAACTCCAGCGGGTCGAATTCGCGTTCGCCGGCGATCGACATGCGGGAGGCGATCTGCGATTCGGCTTGCATTTCGACTTCGCGCAGCTGGCGGCGCAGGCGGTTCAAGTTTTCGTTGAAGTCGGAGACTGCGGTGCGCAGGGACCCTACTTCGTTTTCCAGGCGCGAGCGGGTGATCGACACTTCACCGGCCTGGTTCACCAGGCGGTCGAGGATGTCGGCGCGTACGCGCACCAGCGGCGATTTGGCGGCGCTGTCGGCGTCGTCTTTCGCTGCCGCCAGCGGCTTGGAGGCCAGGCGCGCGGCCAGGGCGGCCAGCGATGGCGTGGCGGCTGCGGCGCTGTCGGCTGCCTGCGGGGCTGGCTCGCCAGCCTGTTCGGCGGCGGCGGCGGCCTGGGCGGCGGCCATCGCGGCGGCGTAGGCTTCCGGGTTTTGCAGTTGTTCGAACAGCAGCAGGGCGTGGTCGTAGTGCGCCATCAACTCGTCGAACGAGTGCTGGGAGGCGCTGCCCGCATGCACCATGTTTTCGATGTGCGTTTCGATTTCGTGGGCGTGCTGGCCAAGGCGCATTGCGCCGGCCATCCGTGCACTGCCTTTTACTGTGTGCAGCACGCGCTGCAGGCTGTGGGCGTGGCTGAAATCGGTCGGCTTGGCGTGCCAGGCGCGCAGGGTTTCGCCAATCTGCGGCAGCAGGTCGGCGCCTTCTTCCAGGAAGACCGGCAGCAGGTCGGGGTCCAGCTCGTCGTGCAGGTCGGTCTGGCTGGCGCCCAGCAGGTGCGGGCTTTCTTCCAGCTCGACGACCTGCACTTCGCTTGGGGCGGCGTGGTCGAGGTCGACCGCGTCGTCGATCGCTTCGCCTGCGGCGGCTGCGGTGGCGTCGATGGCGTCGATCTCCATCGCTGCTTCGGCGGTCGCGGCGTCTTCCTCGGCTTGCAGGGCGCTTGCTTCGGCGTTGTCGGCCTGGTCGGCAGCGTCCACCGTTTCGGTGATGGTCTCTTCGGCGTCGTTGGCGGGGGCTGCGACGGCAGCGGAATCGGCATCGGCAGGCGCAGAGGCGGCTTCGGCGGCGGCTTCGGCGGTGCTGTCGACGGGCGGCACGAGGTGCAGCGCTTCGGCTTCGGGGGCGGCTTGTTGCAGCGCGGGCGCGTCGAAGGCGTCGTCAAAGGCGGCGTCGAACAGGTTGTCGATGTTCGCGTCCTGGGTGACGACTTCCTGCTTCGGCTTTTCCACGCGTTCCGGGGCTGGCGGCGGGTCGGCCAGCAGGCTGTGGTAGGTGTCGCTGAACAGGGCGTCCAGGCGCTCTTCCAGCACCTCCGTTGCCGGTTCGCCGACGATGCTGTCAAGGCGCGCGTCCAGCGCGTGGCCGGCTTCCGGCGGGTGCGCGAGGGTGTCGCGCAGCTTGTGCAGGGCGTCGATCAGCTCCGGTTGCTCGGGCGGCAGTTCGCCGGTGGCGAAGCTTTGCAGCATCTGCCGGATGCGTTCAATGGCGAAGTCGAACAGGTCGTGCTGGGCCTCGTCCAGGTGCGGGGCCGGGGCTTGCAGTTGCTGCAGCGTGGTCTCGAGCGCGTAGGACAGCTCGCGCAGCGGCTTGAAGCCGACCGTGCCGGAGGTGCCGGTCAGGGTGTGCACGGCATGCAGCGCTTCGGCATTGACCGGGCGCTGTTCGTGGCGCCATTCGCCGAAATCGCGCGAGAGCAGGCGTACCAGCTCGTCGGTTTCGGCCATGTAGATGTTGTACAGCGGCAGCGGGATCGCCAGGCGGCCCACGAATTTCATGTTGTCGTCCGCTGGCGGGGCGGGCGGGGTCGGCGCGGTGGCGCTAGGGAATTCGATGACGTTTGTTGGGCGCGTTGCGGGCGCTGCCTCTTCCTCGGGCTGCGCTGGCAGGGCGTCGAGGGTTAGTTCTTCAAGGATGAATGCGGCGGCGCCGGTCTCGGCGTCGGCGGCGGATGGCGCGGCATCGTCGGCGGCGTCGGTCTCTGCGACGGCGTCGCCGCCGACAGGCTCTCCGGCGTCGGCGTCGGCGTCGGCGGCGGGCGGCTCGGCGCTGGCGGATGGCGCGTCGGCGAAGGCGGCATCGGCTTCGGCTTCGGCTTCGGCGACAGGAAGTGGCGCGGCGGCTTGCGCGGTGGAGCCGGGATGCTCGAACGCCCCGCCCTCCTGCACGCGCGCGGCGGCGGCGACGATTGGCGCTTCGCTGCGGGCCGAGTGGCCGGTAGTCGCCAGTTCTTCAACCCATGCCGCCATTTCAGCGCTCGCGTAGTCGAGCAGTGCAAACAAGGTCTCGTTGCCGGCGCGTTCCTCGGCCAGCCACAGGTTCATCACTTTCTCGATCGCGTGGCCGCCGTCGCCGAAGCGGTTCAGGCCCACCATGCGGCTGCTGCCCTTCAGCGTGTGGAAGGAACGGCGCAGCATGGTCAGCGTGTCGACGCTGGAAATCTCGCTGTGCGGACGGGCCAGGGTTTCGCCGACAAAGGCCAGCACTTCCTGCGCCTCGCCGATGAAGATCTCCAGCAGTTCGGCTTCCACCGCCTCGTCGCCGGCGGCGGTGGCCTCCGGCACGGGTGCGGTCAGCACCGGCTCCGGCGCCGCTTCCGGCTCGGGCAGGGCTTCTTCCAGCACCGGGATCGACTCCGGGCCGGAAATCTTCTTGAACGGCACGGCGCGGAAGGTGCCATGCTCCGGGTCGAAGGTGAAGCGCTCGCGCGCGCCGGCCGGATTCTGCGCCAGCATGTCGACAAAGAAGCCCAGCGCGCCGACGTTCTGCGCGATCTCGTCCAGCGCTTTCGCTTCGTGCGCCGGGTCGGCGTTGCCGGCCGCCAGGCGCCCGATCTCGATCCGCACATGGGCCGCCGCGTTCATCGCATCATCCTGGTCCAGGATGGCGCAGGCGCCGTGCAGCTGGTGCAGCACCTTGTCCAGGTCCGCCAGTTCGGCGCGGTGCGCCGGGTCGGTGTAGTACTCGTCCAGCACCTTCTCAACCTGGCGCAGGCCGGTCTTCATTTCCAGCGCCAGCGCCACCACGGTGTCGTCCTCGTGCAGCTGGCGCGCCAGGCTGCCCTGCCACTGCGACGCCTCCGGCACCGCGCCGCCGACCTGCAAGGCCTGCAGGCGCGCCGCGATGGTATCGGCGTGGGCGTTGAAATCATCCGGCAGGTGGCGGATCTGGGCGATGCCGTGCTCCGCGAACAGCAGCGAAGTGGCCATCTCCAGTCCCAGCGCTTCGCTGCGGCCGGCGCCGGCGACCTTACGCGCCGCCTCCGCCAGTTGGCGCATCAGCGCCGCCAGCGCGCCCAGGCCCAGCTGGTCGCTGGCTGTCGCCACCCTGGCCAGCGCTTCGCCGAATTCACTCTCCAGCTCCGCGCTGGCGTCCTGGCCTTCCATGCGCTGCCAGGTCGAACGCGCCTGTGCAATGCCCTCGCGCGCCGTGGCCAGGGCCGCGTCGTCGATGCGGCCGTAGCGGCGTCCTTCGAAATCGTGCGGCACCATGCCGTCCAGCGCATAGCCGGCGCGCAGCTGGCGCGCCAGCGGCGGCAGGTGGGCCGGGTCGTTGGAGGCGATGAAGAACAGCGCCTCGCGCAGCACATGGTCCGGCAAGTCCGGCTCGCCGGCCGACAGGCGGCGCAGCTGCAGGTTGATCAGGCCGAACAGTTGTTTGACGTAACGGTTGCTCTCCTGCTGGCCGCCCACCACCAGCTCGGAGAAGGCCTGCATGGCGCGCCAGAACACGCGCGCCTTTTGCTCGCGCTGCTGGTCCGCCACATCGGTGATGGCCGCCTGCAGCGCCGCCGCATGGATCGCCTGGCTGGCGGCGTCGCCCGCTTTCAGGTATGGCAGCAGCGCGCGCTCGTAGCGCTGGCGCAGGGCTTTGTAATCAGGAGGGGCGCTCGGCACGCCCGCCGCCGGCAAGGCCGCCGGCAGCTCCGGCACGTGCGACACGTCCGGGAAGAACAGGTCGGCCGGGTGCACGCGGTCGATGCCCAGCAAATCCTGCACGTCGCGGAAGAAGGGGAACAGGCGCACCGGCTGGAACGGCGCGCCGGCCAGCAGCTCCTCCAGGAATTCCACCAGTGCCTGGTACATATTGGCCAGCAGCTGCACGTGGTCCGGCGTGCACTTCAAGGTGCCGTCGCGCATGCGGTCCAGCACCACTTCGGCCAGCTGCGTGAGCAGCGCGATGCCGTCCACGTCCACCATCTGCAGGGCGCCGTGCGCCTGGTGCAGGTGGGACTTGGCGTGCATCAGCGCCGTCGTCTGATCTTCCGGATCGCGCCCGCCGGCCTCGAACAACGCAGTGCGGGATCGGGCCAGCGCTTCACGGATTTCCCCCATGACCCAGGACAGCGGCCCGGTGTCGTATTGCGGCAAGGCGGTGAAGGAAAAATCAGGTTTGCTCATAGATTCAATAATTTAAGCCACAACTTAGGCGCCAATACGGAAGCGCGACACGGAGTTCTTCAGCTCCGAAGCCAGCACGGTCAGCTTACGCACCGACGATGCCGTCTGCTGGGTACCGTCCTGGGTTTGCTGCGTCACCTGCAGGATGTGCTGCATATTATGCGCAACGCCGTTGGCGGATGTCGCCTGCATGCCGGTTGCGTAGGAAATGCCCTGGATCAGCTCCGCCAGGCGGTCCGAAACCTGCGAGATGTCCTGCAGCGCGGTACCGGCCGCGTCGGACAGCTTGGCACCCTCCACCACGCCCTGGGTGGATTTTTCCATTGCCGCCACCGCGTCGTGGGTGTCGGTCTGAATGGTTTTCACCAGCGCGCCGATCTGCTTGGCCGCTTCCGCCGAACGTTCCGCCAGGCGCTGCACCTCCTCCGCCACCACGGAGAAGCCGCGGCCCGCTTCGCCCGCCGATGCCGCCTGGATCGCCGCGTTCAGCGCCAGCACGTTGGTCTGCTCGGTAATGTCGGAAATCAGCTCGGTGATCTCGCCGATCTCCTGCGACGATTCGCCCAGGCGCTTGATGCGCTTGGAGGTTTCCTGGATCTGCTCGCGGATCTCGTCCATACCCTTGATCGCGTTCTGCACCGCCGTCGCGCCCTGGCGCGCCGCCGCAACCGACTGGCGCGCCACGTCCGCCGATTCGGCCGCGCTGCGCGACACGTCGGTAATCTCGTTGGCCATCTTCACCACGGTGTTGGACGCGTCCTGAATCTCCTTCGACTGCGCCTGCGATGCGTTCAGCAGGTCGGTGGAGATGCCCTGCGCGTGGGTCGACGCCGCCGTCACCTGCTCGGCCGTCACCGTCACCCGGCCCACCAGGCCGCGCAGCTCTTCCACCGTGTAGTTAACCGAGTCGGCGATCGCGCCGGTAATGTCTTCCGACACGGTGGCCTGCACGGTCAAGTCGCCGTCCGCCACTTCCTGCAGCTCGTTCATCAGGCGCAGAATCGCGGCCTGGTTCTGCTCATTCATGGCCTTCGCTTCTTCTTCCTGCTGCTGCGCTTTCAGGCGCATGGCTTCCGCTTCCTGGCGGCGACGCTCGGAAGCGCGGCCCCGGTTTTGCGAATCAAGCAGCAGCACGCGGCCGATCGCGCCGGCGGACACCAGCGTCATCAAGAGGCCCACCACCATCAGCCAGAAGGCGATGCCGAGCGAGTCCTGTTCCTCGCGCAGCTTGCCCTGCAGGGTGGCGAAGCTGGCACGCACCTGCTCGTTCTCGGCGAACAGCAGACGTTCCGCGCTCTTGGCGGCGGAGAATTTTTCCAGACGGTCCAGAATGAACTTGACCAGCTTGTCGTAATCCTCGAAGCCCTTCTTCAGCGCCTGCAGGTTTTCACGCGTTTCGCTGTCGCTCACGGCCGGCAGGCCGAGCGCCGAGCTGCCGCCCAGGAAGCCGTCCACGGTCTGGCGGAACACGGTGGCGTCGCGCCCGAGCTGGAACGCGGTCTCGGACGAGGAAATGCCGCCCTCGGTCAGGAAGGTCGAGGCGCTGCGGCTCATGCGCTGGGTCAGCATGCCCAGCCGGCCCAGGGCCGCCAGCTCTTTCGGGCTGCCCCCCTGGCGCAGGCGCGCCTGCGTCACCTCCTCAGTCAGCGCCAGCAGGTCGGGCGACATGGCATTCAGCTTTTGCAGGGTTTCGTCGAGGCCGGCCAAGTCCCATTTGTACTTGGCGATGGTGGCCGCGGCCTTGTCGGAGGCTGACCACTTCTTGCGCGCATCGTTCAGCACCGGCAGCACCGAGCCGGGCGCCGAAATGATCGAGCGGCCGCCATAGCGGCCGCCGTCGGCCAGCACCAGCAAGGCGCGGTTCAGCTCATTGCGCGAATCTTCCAGCTGCGCCGTGGCGTCCTTATTGCCTTTAATCGCATTCGGCGCCGCCTTGCCGATACGCTGCGAGTGCATCAGCACGTCGGACGCGATCTGGGTACGGGTCGACGACACGCCGCTGTTGTACGCGTTCCACGCCACGAACAGCACCGACAGCATGATCGACACGCCCAGGGTGCTGGTCAGCAGGCTCAATTGACGCTGGCTCGGCAGGTGGCCGATCAGGGGCAGTTTGACGTTGGCCGCGCCCTCGCCCACCGCGCTGCTGCGCAAGCGCTGCAGCAGGCCGCGCACGCCGCCGGCATCGGCGGCGTCGGCCGCTGCGGCCGCTTCCGCCAGCGCCGGTTCGGCGACGGCTTCCGCCACCGCGGTGTTGCCATATTGCGAGTGGCTGAAACTGGAGAACTCCGAATTGGAACCCAGCTCAGCGCTGGTCTCCGGTGCGGAGCGCGAGAACCATTTAATTGCCATTACTACGTCCCCCGATAGCTTTTGATATTTTGGCGTCCGCTGGACAGCGGTGCGCGTTACAGGCCGATTTGCAGGAATCGTGCTTCGCGCACCAGTTCGGCCAGGTCCAGCCTGGTCCACACCTGCGCGTCACGGTCTAAGAATTGCTGGCTGCCCCACACGGGCAGCCGGCTGTCTGGTGCTTGTTGCTCCATCTCGTCCAGGTTGCGCAGGCCGAGCACGCGCCCGGCCAGGATGGCGCAATTGAAGCCGAGGTGGCCGGCAAAAGTCACCAGGCGGCTATCCGCCGCCGGTACGCTGCCGGTTTCGCCCATATAGCGGGCCAGGTCGACCACACCGACCAGGTTGCCGCGGATATTGGCCAGGCCCCGATACCAGTCCTGCGCCAGCGGCACCGCCGTCACAGCCTGGTAGGGCACGATTTCGCCGACCTGCGTCAGGTCCAGCAGGCAGCGTTGGCCGCCCAGCAGCACGCCCAGCTCGCGGCCGGAATTGCCGGTGCCAGCCTTGGCGGCCTGCATGCGTTCGAGCAGCGTCACCTGGTACTGGCGCAGGCGGCTGCGGCGTTCAGCGCCGGTCGGCGCCTGCTGGTCGATGGCCATGGCTTAACCGAGCGCGGCGATTTTCGCCAGCAGCTCGGCCGCATCGACCGGCTTGACCAGGTAGTCCTTGGCGCCCTGGCGCATGCCCCAGATGCGGTCGGTTTCCTGGTTCTTGGACGAGCAGATAAAGATCGGCACGTCCTGCAGTTCCGGATCCTTGGCGATGGCGCGCGTGACCTGGAAACCGTTCTGGCCAGGCATCACCACATCCATCAGGATCAGTTGCGGTTTGTCGGCCTTGATCTTGGCCAGGGCTTCTTCGCCGTTTTCCGCGGTGGACACGGTAAAACCGCTGCGCACCAGGATATCGGTCAGGTAGTAACGCTCGGTTGGCGAGTCGTCGACGATCAGGATTCGTTGAATGGCCATGCTTTGCCTCTAGTAATGCGAGTGTATTTTTTATGCGCTGGCGGCCGCCGTGTGCTCGCGCACCGCAGCCAGCAGGCTATCTTTGGTGAAGGGTTTGGTCAGGTAGGCGGCCGAGCCGACCATGGCGCCGCGCGCGCGGTCGAACAAGCCATCCTTGGAGGAGAGCATCAGGACCGGGGTGGAGTGGAACTTGGCGCTTTTCTTAATCAGCGCGCAAGTCTGGTAGCCATCCAGGCGCGGCATCAGGATGTCGCAGAAAATCAGGGCCGGCTGGTGATCGTTGATCTTGGCCAGCGCATCGAAGCCATCCTCGGCCAGCACCACCTGGTAGCCAGCCTGGGTCAGGAAAATTTCAGCGGACCGACGGATAGTGCTGCTATCGTCGATCACCATGATTTTCAGTCCAGTTCCTTGCGGCGTTGTCGTCATTTGGCAGAAGTTAACCTTTTAATCTTCGCTACGATAGCACAGGGGATTGGCCTGTGGCGGGATCTGCTGCTTAAAAGAAACACTTATTTAAATGACTACTTTGAAACACCTATTAGGTTAACGGAAACTCAATTGACACAAAGTTAATTCAGATGGCGACCATCTCGAAATCATCCTTGCGCGCGCCGCATTCCGGGCATGTCCAGTTCATCGGCACGTCGGCCCAGCGGGTACCGGGCGCAATGCCCTCTTCCGGCAAGCCGGCGGCTTCGTCATAAATCCAGCCGCAGATCAGGCACATCCAGCTTTGGAATTCCTGGCTTGGTTCAATGCTGCTCACGTTGAGTCATCCTCTAATAAAGTAAAATGCTGAATTAGGTATCTTAATCTACCCGCCGTGCAAAACCAAACATCTCCCCTGATCCTGACCTTTGGCGTGGCCGACCCGGTCGGCGCGGTTGGCGTGCATGCCGACCTGGCTGTGTTCAACGCCCTCGGCTGCCGTGGCCTGGCCGTCACCACCGCCCTGCTGGTGGGCGACAGCGCGCGCGTCGAGGAGCAGCAGCACGTCGATCCCGACATGGTGGCCGACCAGGCGCGCATGGTGCTGGAAGACGTGCCGGTGCAAGCCTTCAAGGTGGGCGCCGTGGACCACCTGGAACACGTCTCCACCATCGCCGAAATCATGTCCGACTACCCGGACGCGCCGCTGGTGCTCGACCCCTTTGGCAGCCAGCTGCCCGAGCACAGCGACGAGGACGACCCGGAAGAACTGCTGACCGTGCTGCGCCAGCTGCTGGTGCCGCAGGGCACCCTGCTCATGCTGTCCGAAGTCGAGCTGACGCGCATGGCCGAAACCTGGCGCGACCTGGGCAACGGCGAAACCATGGCCGACGACACCGAACACCTGATCGACCTCGGCTGCGAGTACGTGCTGGTCACCGGCAGCAATGCCGGCGGCGGCCAGCGCGCCAACACCCTGTACAGCGCCGACGGCGTGCTGCGCCACGATAAATGGCAGCACCTGCCGGGCCCCTTCGTCGGCGCCGGCGGCACCCTGTCGGCCGCCATCGCGGCCTACCTGGCGCTCGGCCTGGCCGTGCCGGAGGCGGTCGAACGCGCCGAGCACTACACCCATTTAACCCTGCTCCATGCCCAGCGCTATGGCATGGGCCGATTCGTCCCTAATCGCTTCTTCAAACCATGACCACTTCGAAAAACGACATCCTGTTTGAACGCGCCCAGAAATCCACCCCGGGCGGCGTGAATTCGCCAGTGCGCGCCTTCCGCTCCGTGGGCGGCACGCCGCGCTTCATCACCCGCGCCGAGGGCCCTTACTTCTGGGACGCGGACGGCAAGCGCTATATCGACTACATCGGCTCCTGGGGCCCGGCCATTGTCGGCCACGCCCACCCGCAGGTGGTGAAGGCGGTACAGGAAGCGGCCACGCGCGGCCTGTCCTTCGGCGCCCCGACCGAAGCGGAAATCGAGATGGCGGAGGAAATCTGCCGCCTGGTGCCGTCGATCGAACAGGTGCGCCTGGTCTCCTCCGGCACCGAAGCGACCATGAGCGCCCTGCGCCTGGCGCGCGGCGCCACCGGGCGCGACAAAATTGTGAAATTCGAGGGCTGCTACCACGGCCACGCCGACTCCCTGCTGGTGAAGGCCGGCAGCGGCCTGCTCACCTTCGGCAACCCGACCTCGGCCGGCGTGCCGGAAGACTTCGTCAAGCACACCATGGTGTTGGACTACAACAACGTGGAAGCCGTGCGCGCCGCGTTTGCCCAGTACGGCCAGGAAATCGCCTGCGTCATCGTGGAACCGGTGGCCGGCAATATGAACCTGATCAAGGGCACCCCGGAATTCCTGGGCGCGCTGCGCGAGCTGTGCACCGCGCACGGCGCCGTCCTGATCTTCGATGAAGTGATGTGCGGCTTCCGCGTCGGCCTGGGCGGCGCCCAGGAACTGTACGGCATCCAGCCCGACCTGACCGCGCTCGGCAAGGTGATTGGCGGCGGCTTGCCGGTGGCCGCCTTTGGCGGCTCGCAAGAACTGATGTCGAAGATGTCGCCGGTGGGCGCGGTGTACCAGGCCGGCACCCTGTCCGGCAACCCGGTCGCGGTGGCGGCCGGCATGACCACCCTCAAGCTGATCCAGCAGCCCGGCTTCTATGAAGGCCTGGCACGCAGCGCGCGCCGCCTGGCCGACGGCCTGACCGCCGCCGCGCAGGAAGCCGGCGTCACCTTCTGCGCCGACGCCGAAGGCGGCATGTTCGGCCTCTACTTCAGCGCCACCCCGCCCAACAACTACGCCGAAATGATGGCCGGCGACCGCGACAAGTTCAACGTCTTCTTCCACAAGATGCTGGACGAAGGCGTCTACTTCGCCCCGGCCGCCTTCGAAGCCGGCTTCGTCAGCGCCCAGCACGACGACGCCGTGATCGACGCCACCATCGCCGCCGCGAAAACAGTCTTCGCCAGCTTGTAATCAAAAAATGGGGTACGTCCCCATTTTTTTGTCCTAGCCCGAGACCGGCGCGTTGCTGAACGGCCGGGCGTCTAGCGGGATGGCGAGCAGGAAGGTGGTGCCCTGCTCGGCGGTGCTGGTGACGATGATGCTGCCGCCGTGGCTTTCGGCCACGCGGCGGGCGTAGGGCAAGCCGACGCCCCAGCCGTCCTTGCTGCCCGGGCCGTGGCGCGCGCGGCGGTAGACCTGGAAGATCGATTCCATATGCTCGGGCGGGATCGGTTCGCCTTCGTTATGCACTTCCACGTGCACCCGTTCGTCTCGGTTGAGCACCTGGAGCCGGATCGGCGTGCCCGGCGTGCTGTATTTAATGGCGTTCCCCAGCAGGTTCTCCAGCGCGCGCTGCAGCGAGGCGCGGCACCAGTGCCCCACCACCGGTTCAAATTCCACCAGCACTTGCGCGCTGCCGTGGTCCATCGCCTGCTGCGCCACCTCGTAGGCCAGCAGGGACAGGTCGAATTCCTCAATATGCAGCGGCAGCCGTTCGCCGCCTTCGAACACCATGCAATCGAGCAGGTCGCGCGTCATCGCTTCGATGCGCTGGGCGTTGGCGCTGATGCGCTCGGCCAGCTTGCGGATGTCGTCGTCCGGGGCGCGGTTTCCGAGCACCTGGGCGGCCATGGCGATGGTCGAGAGCGGGGTGCGCAAATCGTGCGTCAGGGCGGCGATGAATTGCTCGCGCAGCGCCGACTGGATCAGGGCAAACGCAGTCACGCTTTCGCGGATGGCGCTGTCGATGGAGGTGGCGATCGCTTCGCGCTGCTCGTGGGTCAGCACAATGCCGCCCTGGTGCAACACGCGGAACAAGGTCTGGCGAAACAGCTGGTATTCGCGGATCAGGGTGGTGGTGTCGTAACCGCTCAGGCGGGCCCGCTCGCCGCCGTGCTCCTGGGCGATGACCGCGACATCGACGCCGCTGGCGCGGTAGAACTCCGGCGTCAGCAGGCGCGCCAGCCGTTCGTAGAACAATGGCAGGGTATTGAGCAGGATCGGGTCGGGCAAGTCCCCCGCCTTGCACAAGGTTTGCCGCGCCAGTTGGGCCCAGACTGAGATCACCTGTTCGCGCACGGCCAGCATGGCCTCGGAAGAGGAAGACAAACCGGCTTCTGTCATGCACCCTCCGAAAAAGTGAATTGTGAATCGCAAGAATGTTCCGCTGTAACCTTGTTGTCAAGCTGTGCTGAGGGAATCGTGGCAAAATTACCAGAGTCACAACTATCGAGTAGGCAGACATGAGCTACCAATGGTTTCAAAAACTTAACCGGGAGCAGTGGTTCAGCGCCTTCGTCTAGATGGCGCTGGCGGGGCACTTCGCCGTGTTATCGCGGCCTGGGGGGCCAGGCGCCGCTGCCGGAGTGGCCGCTGCTGCTGGACCTGCTGCTGACTTTCCCGCTGGCTTACGCCCTGTTGTGCCGCCCGGGCTGGAAACTGTTTCTCAAGAAATGGGCCGGCATGCTCTTGCTCGGCATGGCGGTCGGCAGCTTTGCCATTCCCGACGCGTCGAAACAGGTGTGGCTGCAGATCGACCGTTTGCGCCTGGTGGCGCCGGCACTGCTGGCCATCGCCGAGCTGTGCCTGGCGGGCTGGCTCATCCTCGGCCTGCGCCGCGCCCCGCGCGCCGACCCGCACACCGACCGCCTGCTCGCCGCCAGCGCGCAGCGCTACTTTGGCCAGGGCGTCACGGCGCGCCTGATGGAATTCGAGGCGCGCGTCTGGTATTACGGCTTGCTGATGCGGCGCCCGCCGAAATTCGAAGGCGAACAGCACTTCATGACCGCCAAGGCGGGCGGAAACGCCAGCAATCAGATGGCCTGGATCGCGCTGATGGTGATCGACATCCCGCTCGTCCACCTGCTGCTGCACTACATCTGGTCGCCTACTGCGGCCTGGGTGGCGACTGCACTGACCGTGTGGGGCCTGCTCTACCTGGTCGCTGATTACCGTGCCACATTGGTGCGGCCGGTGTCGCTGACGGGCGAAGCTCTGCTGGTGCGCTGCGGCGCGCTGGCCGCCGATGTGGCGATTCCCTACGCGATGATCGCGTCCGTGCAGCGCGTGCCGTCCCCCCAGCGGCGCCTGAAGGGCAAGCGCTACTTCCGCCACCAGGGCGAGATGAATGTGGAGATCAGCTTGCGCGAGGGCGCAGCGCTGGCCACCCTGCTGGGCGGCGCCAAGCCGGCCACGCACGCCGTGCTGGGCGTGGATGATCCGGCGGGATTGGTGAAGGCGCTGGCGGCGCGGCTTACTTGAGCCAGCCGCGGCGGCGGAAATACATCAGAGGCGCGGCGGCGCTGACGATCATCAGGCCCCAGGCCCAGGCGTAGCCGTAGCCCCATTTCAGCTCCGGCATGAAATCGAAGTTCATGCCGTAGATGCTGGCGAACAGGGTCGGCGGCAGGAAGGCGACCGAGGCCACCGAGAAGATCTTGATGATCTTATTCTGGTTAATGTTGATGAAGCCGACGGTGGCGTCCATCAGGAAGTTGATCTTATCGAACAGGAAGGACGTGTGGCCGTCCAGCGATTCGATATCGCGCAGGATCTGGCGCGCTTCTTCGAACTGGTCGGAGTTCAGCAGGCGGCCGCGCATCAGGAACGACACCGCGCGGCGCGTGTCCATCATGTTGCGGCGGATGCGGCCATTCAAGTCTTCCTCGTGCGCGATGGCGCTCAGGGCGTCGGCCGCGTCCTTGTCGGTGAATTCTTCCTGCAGCACGCGGCTCGAGACTTCTTCCAGGTTCTGGTAGATGCCTTCCAGCGCGTCCGCCGAGTATTCGGCGTCGGTCGCGTACAGGTCCAGCAGCACGTCCATATAGTCTTCGATCGAGCCGGGGCGCGAGCGGGCGCGCATGCGCACCAGGCGGAATACCGGCAGGTCGTCGGTGTGCACCGAGAACAGCATTTTCTTGGCCAGGATGAAGGCCACGGTGACCACGCGCGAGGGGCCCTCGTCTTCTTCCAGCAGGAAGTCGGTGCGCAAGTGGAGGTCGCCGTTTTCCGCTTCGTAGTAGCGGGCGGAGGCTTCGATGTCCTTGACCTCGTCTTCGCCGGGCAGGATCACGCCGTAGATGGACTTGACCCAAGCGCGCTCGTCTTCCGTTGGATCGGTCAGGTCGACCCAGACCGGTGCCGCTTGCTCAAGGTCTTCGCGCGTCTCAATAGGCACCTGGTTGAGCCGGCCATTTTGTAAAACGAAAACATTGATCATGGGCAATCTCAGCCGGACAGGGTGTGGGTAGAGCGCGGGTTCTAAAAAACTTCGCAAGTGTACCCGTAAAGGGGTAGTGGCTGCCAGCCCTGAGGTGGCATTTTTTTAAACCGCGTTCGGGCGGTTTAGCGCGTAGCCTGCTCGATCGCGCGGTCGGTGGCGCCCTGTGGCGCTTCCGGTGCCGGCTTCGGCGGCGCTTTCGGCGCTTCGATGCCGCGCGTCTCGTGCACCTTGATCACGCTGCCCTGGTCGGCGCACTCGGTATTGGAAATAACGGTTTTGCCATGAATGACACATTTGCGCAGAGGCGCAGGGGCCGCTACTGCCGGCGTGACCGGCGCCGCCACTTGCGCCGCCTTGGCCTTGGCCTGGTTGAAGCCTTCCGCGAACAGGTTGCGGTCGTTGCGCATGGAGATCAGCGCGAACGCCGCCACCGCACCCAAAACGCCCATGATCAGCGCCACCGCGATCAGGCTGATTCCTTTTTGTCGTTTCACGGCAGCTCCGCGGAATTCATTCGTTGCATGATAATGCCGGTGCGGCGCGCCAGGTAGGCCGACTCGCGGTGGGCATCGAAATATTTTGGCCGGGGCAGCATGACGGCCAGGCGGGCCGCCTGCTCGGCGCCCAGTTTGGAGGCCGGGATGCGGTAGTAATGCCGCGCCGCCGCCTCCGCGCCGTAGATGCCGCGCCCGAATTCGGCCACATTCAGGTAAATCTCGAAGATGCGACGCTTATCCATCAGCATTTCCAGCATATAGGCGATGATCAGCTCCTGCCCTTTGCGCACATAGCTGCGCGAGCCGGACAGGAACAGGTTCTTGGCCAGCTGCTGGGTGATGGTGGAGCCGCCGCGGATCTTCTTCTTGCCCTTCTTTTCCTGGTTGTGCTCATACGCCTTTTGCATCGCCTCCCAGTCCACGCCTTCGTGGTCGGCGAAGTTGGCGTCTTCCGAGGCGATGATGGCACGTTTCAGATTCGGCGAAATGGCGCTGTAGTCGACCCACATCTGCTTCACGCGCGCTTTCGGGTTCTTCTCCTGCATCGCATCCTGCTGCTCGCGCATGAAGGCCGTCATGGTCGGGTTATGGTCCACCCACCACCAGATCTGCACGAAGAAGTACAGCTGCACGGCGAGGAAAATCGCCACCGGCACGATGATGAACCACTTCAGCTTCTTGATCATAGCTTGGCGCGCAACTGCTGCAATACCGGCCCCGTTTGCGGGCGCACGCCGCGCCACAAGTGAAAGGCTTCGGCGGCTTGCTCGACCAGCATGCCCAGGCCGTCGCGGGCGACGGCGCCGTGGCTGGCGGCGAATTGCATGAAGACAGTGGGCTGGGCGCCGTACATCATGTCCAGCGCCAGCGCGCCGGGGGCGAAGGCGCCGGCCGGCACGGGCGGCAAGTCGGCGCTCAGGCTGGCGGAGGTGGCGTTGATGATGATGTCGTAGGCGCCTTGCACCGCGGCGTAGCCGCAGGCGGACAACACGCCGGGGCCGGCCAGGGCGCCGAATTGTTCAACCAGCGCTTCGGCGGTGGCGACGGTGCGGTTGGCGATCACCAGCGCGGCGGGACGGTGTTCCAGGATCGGCAGCACGACGCCGCGCGCGGCGCCGCCAGCGCCCAGCAGCAGCACGCGCTTGCCGCTGATCGGCACGCCGGCGTTCTGTACGATGTCGGCGACCAGGCCGGCGCCGTCGGTATTGTCGCCGGTGATGCTGCCATCGTCGCCGAACAGCAGGGTGTTGACGGCACCCGCGGCCTGGGCGCGCACGGTCAGCGCAGTCGCCAGCTTGTGCGCCTCCAGCTTGAAGGGCACGGTGACGTTGGCGCCCTTGCCGCCGGCAGCGATGAAGGCCTGCACGGTGGCGGCAAAGCCGTCCAACGGCGCCAGCCATTTTTCATAAGCCAGCGGCTGGCCGGTCTGGGCGGCGTAGGCGGCGTGGATCTCGGGCGACTTGCTGTGAGCAATCGGGTTGCCGAAGACGCAGTACTTGTCCATCAGTTGCCGCCGCCAGTCAGGTTGGCTTCCATCTTTTCCTCGCGCGTGAACTTGAACGTGGTGATGATGACCCACAGGTCGTCGCGTTCGTTGGACAGCATATTCGGCGGGAATTTGCCGAACGGGGCCGAGCGGCGCACGATATTCATCGCCGCCTCGTCCAGCGCCGGGTTGCCGGAGCTGCGTTCGATGCGGATGCCGCCCTCTTTCATATAGATGGTGCCGTCCTGGAAGATCGGGATGTACAGCACCAGCTCGCCGTACATTTTCTTGCCGTTCTTCTGCGGGAAATTCAGGGTGCCGATCTCTTCCACGCGGCGCTGGAAGGTTTTGTAGTACATGGCATAGCCCACTTCACGCGTGCTTGGCGTGATCATGGTCTTTTTCGGGCGCTTGTTCTGGTCTTCGATGGTTTGCGTGATTTCGGCCACGCTGCGTGCCATCGCCTTGCTGCTTTCGATCAGGTCGGCGCCGGTGCGCAAGGGGTCGGTTTGTTTCTTTTCCGTCACAGGGGGCGCGGCGAGGTCGCTTTTGCGGGCCTGGGTCAGGAGGTTTTTCTGGCGTTCTTCCAGCTGCTGGATGTAGCGCTGGGCGGCCTGGATGCTCTCGCCGGTGTCCATGCGGCGCATGTCGGGCAGCGGGGATTTGGCGCGGCCGGCGTCGGCATTGCCGCCGCCGTCAAGGTTGGCTTGCGCCAGGGCGTCGGCCTTGAGCGGCTTGGCCGCGTGCTTGGCGTTGACCAGGATGACTTCCAGGCCGGGGTCGGTGGGCTCGACTTTGAACGCTTTGGGGGCGACGAAATGCACCATCAACGCCGCGGCGTGCACCGCTACCGATACGGCGGTGGCGATGACAAGGAACTGGTTTTCTTTGAAATACTTCACGCGCTGGATGTCTGGATGATGCTTTTGGGAATCTACATTCTACACAAACCCGGTACTGCGGGGTCGGACCCAAGGGTCAGACCCTTGGGTCCGACCCAGGTTTGCCGGGTCTACTGCGGCCCCGGCTCGGTCACCACCGTCTCGCTGGCGAGCGACGCTTCCTCGGCATCCACCTCGGTCGGCTGGGCCGGATCGGCTGGCGCCTCCTCTTCGTCCACCTCCGGCTCCGGTTCGGCCGGCAAGGTAATCGAGCCTTCCTGCAGGCGCGTTTCGATGGTCAGGTCCACCTCGTCCCAACGCAGCACATCGAGCTTGACGTGTGCACCGCGCGCAACAGCCGGCATGCCCGGCAGGCGCACGATCAGCGGAATTTCGGCCAGGCGCAGCACTTCATCCTTCAGCACCACCGCCTCCACCGCCTTGGCATCCTCCTGCCCCAGCCAGCGCAGGCACCAGTAGCGCTCCATATTCGACTGGAAGTCCGCATAGGCCGCATAGGCCGCGTCAAACGCCGACACAATCGCGAACAGGTTGGCATCCTTGTGCTTGAACGGCGCCACCATCGGCGCCGTCACGCCATGCGAGGCGCAGGCCAGGATCTGCCACTGGTTCACCAGGTCGGTGTAGCGGCGCAGCGGCGAGGTCGACCACGCGTACTGGTCCACGCCCAGGCCCTGGTGCGGCGCGGCCTGCGTCATCATGCGCACTTGCATCTTGGCGGCCCAGCCGCCCACGCCCTGGCCCTGGGTGCGGTAGATACCCGGCACGCCGTGGTCGTGCATCAGCTTGCCCCAGGTGCTGTTGGCGAAGATCATCAGCTCGGCCACGATCTTGTCCAGCGGCGCGCCGCGCTTGCGGCGGGAAATGGTGACCACATCGTCTTCCACGTAGAAGTTGAAGTCGACGCGATTGTTCTGCTCCGGCTTCAGGCCGAAAGCTTCGCGCTTGACCATGCGGCCCGCTTCCAGGTGCTGGGCCCAGCCCCACAGCAGGGTCAGTTCGGCCTTGCGCGGGTAGTCGCCCTCGCCGCTGGCCAGGGTTTCCTCGTTGACCAGGTCGTCCAGCGTGTTGTGGCGCAGGTTGTTGGCGATCGGCACCAGCTCGGCCTTGGTTTCGGTGGAAACCACCGACCAGTCGCTCGGGTCGAGCACGGCGTACAGCGACAGCGCCGGGCAGGTCTTGCCCTCAGCCAGGGTGAAGGCGTCGACAATGCTGTCCGGCAGCATGGTGATCTTGTCGCCCGGCATATACACGGTGGACATGCGGCCGCGCGCGATCTTGTCGATGGCGTCGTCCGGCTTGATGCCCAGGCCCGGCGCGGCGATGTGGATGCCCACGCGCACCTTGCCATCCGGCTGGTGCACCACGGAGAAAGCATCGTCGATCTCGGTGGTGGTCACGTCGTCGATCGAGAACGCTTCCACCGCCGCCAGCGGCAGGCCGGCCGGCGCGCTTGGCACCGGCAGCTCAGGGAAGCCGTGGCCTTTCGGGAAGTTCTCAAACAGGAACTTCGACATGTGCAGGTCTTTCGGCGACTTGATGCCGCCGGTCGACAGCATCAGGCGCGCCGGCGTGGTGTGCGCCTCGTTGGCGGCCTGCTCCAGCGCCTTGTATTCGATGGTGTTCTTGTCCGGCTTGAACAGCAGTTGCTGCACGATGTTCTGCATGGCGGCCGGCAGGGTGCCCGCCTTCAGCTCCTCGGCGTACTGGCCCTGGATGATGGCTTGCTGCTTCTTCTTTTCGATGCCGGCCAGCGCCGCTTTCAGGGTTTGCTCGGGCGCTTTCTTATAGCGGCCACGGCCCTTTTTGTGAAAGTAGATCGGGGCGGCGTGCAGGCTCAGGATCAGGCCGGCCGCTTCCGCTGCTTGCGGGGCGTGGCCGAAGTACTCGGCGCCCAGCTCGGCGAAGCCGAACTCCTCCTCGCCCGCCACTTCCCACAGGAAGTCCAGGTCGACCTCGGCGGCAATGGCCTTGGCCTGTTCCATCAGCTCAGCCGGGGCCGGCTTGTCGAACTGCAGCATCACGTCCTTGGTCTTGACCTTGTTGCGCTTGCCGCTGGCCATTTCCACCTGGTAGGCCTCGCCAGCTTGCGACAGCACGCTGCCTACTTTGAAATCGCCCGATTCTTCAAAAAATACATTCATTTCACATTGTTCCTGTGGAGCTTGAGCACCGGCGGCAGGAAAACCTCGGTCACAAGCAAAGTTCCTTCGCGGCGCTGGTAGAGACAGCGCCGCGCATACAGTAAAGCATCCGCCGGCACCTCGGCACCTTGCGCCGCCAGGGCGGCGCGGGCGCGCATGGCCAGCGGATGGGTCGCGCGCAAGCGCGCATAGTGCAGTTCGCCGCGCCGCACGCGCGGGTCGCCGAACAGGGTACTGCCGAGCGAGCGTTCGCCCAGGGCACTGAACAGCGGCCAGTCCGAGGCGTCGGCCGACATCGGCACCACCGTGTGGGCGAAGACGACAGGCGTATTATCACACCGCAGCAGCACTTCCCTCTCCCAAACGCGGCCGGGCCGGTGGTAGCCGATGGCATTGGCCTCGTCGGCCAGGCAGATTGCCGTGTCCTGGCGCAGCAGCTGCACGCGGAAAGCGTCGCTGTGCGCCTTGAGTTTGGCGGTCAGCGAACCGCCGCCGGTCAGCCAGTGGCGGTAGGGGTGCGGGGCGTTCGTCGCGAGCACGTGACCGTGCCAGTTGGCCTGGCGCAGCGATTGTCCTTTCATTTGACCCCGCAATACTCGAGCACCTCGTCGAGGTACTCGGCGTACTCGCTGATGGCGTGGTCGCTGCCCTGCACCACCTTCTGCCGCGCGCCGGCGTAGTGGGCCACCATGTCGCGGTAGTCCAGCACTTCATCGCCGGTGCAAGCGACCAGGAAGTAGCGCTGCGGGCGGCTCACCTGCGGCACGGCCAGCGCGCGCAGTTGCTCTATATATTCACGCTTGAATTCGAACGGTTCGTCCGAGTGGTAGGCGGTGGTGACGCCGACGTGCTGGTCCAGGTCGAGCATGGGCACCACGGCGGGGTTGAGCAGGACCGCGCGGCAGCCCAGTTGCTCCGCCATCCAGGTGGCGTAGTAGCCGCCCAGCGAGGAGCCGATGATGGTCAATGCGGCAGGGTCAACGCCGGCCACCAGGCCGCAGGCCAGCTCCATGGCCAGCTTCGGGCTGGCCGGCAGCTGCGGGCAGATGAACTCCGCCGCGCGGCCAAGTTCGGCCATGCGCTGCCCCGTCACCCGCGCCTTCATCGAGGACGGCGAGGAACGGAAGCCATGCAGGTACAAAATCATTGGGCCAGCGCCTCCAGCAGTTTCTGGTGGACGCCGCCGAAGCCGCCATTGCTCATCACAATAATATGGTCGCCCGGCCGGGCCGCCGCGACGATGGCCTTCACCATGATATCCAGGTCGTCGTAGGCGGAGGCGATGTCGCCCATGGTCTTCAGCGCATCGCCCAGCTTCCAGCCCAGGGCTTTTTCACTGCCGAAGCCGAACACCAGGTCGGCGTCTTTCAGGCTGCCCGGCAGCGCGTCCTTCATGGTGCCCAGCTTCATGGTGTTGGAGCGCGGCTCCAGCACGGCCAGGATGCGTCCCGCGCTGTCGGTGCCGCGCAGCTTCTGGCGCAGGCCGCCGACCGTGGTTTCAATCGCGGTCGGGTGGTGGGCGAAGTCGTCGTAGACGGTGATGCCGTTCACGGTGCCGCGCACTTCCATGCGGCGCTTGACGCTCTGGAAGCCGGCCAGGGCCTGGGCGGCGATCTCGATCGGCACGCCCACATGGCGCGCGGCGGCGATGGCGGCCAGGGCGTTGCTGCGGTTGTGTTTGCCGCTCAGTTGCCAGTTCACGGTGGCCGCCTTCGCGCCCTGGAAGATGACGTCGAAACTGCCATCGGCGTGTTCGGTCATGCCCCAGTCGGCGCCGTCGGCGCTGCCGAAGCTTTCCTGCTCGCTCCAGCAGCCGCGTTTCAGCACGCGCTGCAGGCTGGCTTCGTCGGCATTGGCGATGACGCGGCCGATGCCCGGCACGGTGCGCACCAGGTGGTGGAACTGGGTTTCGATGGCGCCGATATCGGGGAAGATGTCGGCGTGGTCGTATTCCAGGTTGTTCAGGATGGCAGTCTTCGAGTGGTAGTGCACGAACTTGCTGCGCTTGTCGAAGAAGGCGGTATCGTACTCGTCGGCTTCGATCACGAAGAACTCCGATTGCGCGCCGGGGCCGGTCAGGCGGGCCGAGATGCCGAAGTTCTGCGGGATGCCGCCGATCAGGAAGCCGGGCGCGTAGCCGGCGTGTTCCAGGATCCAGGCCACCATGGCCGAGGTGGTGGTCTTGCCGTGCGTGCCGGCCACGGACAGCACCCATTTATCTTTGAGGATGTGGTCGCCGATCCATTGCGGCCCGGAAACCATGGGCAGGTTGCGGTTCATGATCGCTTCGATCAGGGGATTGCCGCGCGAGACCACATTGCCGATCACGTATAGATCGGGGTTCAGTTCGATCTGCTCCGGGCCGAAACCCTGGATCAGCTCAATACCCTGGGCTTCCAGCTGGGTGCTCATCGGGGGATAGACGTTGGCGTCGCAACCCGTTACGCGATGGCCGGCTTCTTTTGCCAGGACGGCAAGTCCGCCCATGAAGGTGCCGCAGATGCCGAGGATGTGGATGTGCATGGTGGGGATAGAAAAGAATCAAGAACGGGATTTTACCTGATACAACCCGGTAAACCGGTGTCTGACCCACAGGGTCAGACACCGTCTACTCGTCTGCAAACGGCCAAAGGCTCGGAGAGCCTGGTTTCCCGGTTTTGGGTATGATGCAACCATGAACACCGAAGTTAAAACCTCCATCGCCGCCGCCGCCGCCCGCATGATCGCGCAGGACGGCGCCGACTACGGCAGCGCCAAACGCAAAGCCGCGCGCCAGGTGCTGGGCGAGGCGCAGGCGCGCGACCGGTCCGACATCCTGCCCGACAACGAGCAAATCGAAGAAGAAGTTCGCCTATACCACGCTTTATATAATGCCGACACCCACCCCGCGCATATATTCCGCCTGCGCACCCTGGCTTTGCAAGTGATGGAAATGCTGGAACAATACCAGCCGTTCCTGACCGGCTCCGTCCTGAGCGGCACTGCCGGCACGCACGACGACATCCACCTGCAGCTGTTCGCGGACAGCGCCAAGGAAGTCCAGATTTATCTATTGAACAAGAACCTGCACATCGAAATCTCGCAATCGCCCCACTTCCGCGGCCCCCGTTTTGAAGACGTGGAAACCGTCAGCTTCATGTGGAAGAACGAGGGCGTGCACGTCGAACTGTACGAGCAGGACGACCTGCGCGGCGCGAAAAAGAAAAGCGGCGACAAGCTGCTGCGCGCCGACATTGCCGAATTGCGTAGCATCCTTAATAACAGCAGCCACCCATCGCAATAATGAAAAAGAACCTGATTTATCTCGCCGCCGCCATCGCCTTTGCCGGCGCCGGCGCCTGGTACGGCATCCACACCAAACAAGACCCGAACCCCATCACCGCCACCGCCCCGCCCGGTGTCACCGGCCCGGTTGCCGCCATGCTGAAGGAATCGTTGCCAAATGACAAAGGCACCAAGGAGGCATTATCCAAATGGCAAGGCAAAAACCTGCTGGTGAACTTCTGGGCGCCGTGGTGCGCGCCCTGTGTGGAAGAAATGCCGGAATTGTCTGAATTGCAAAATTCCGAGCTGGGCAAGAAGGTCCAGGTGATCGGCATCGGCATCGATTCGCCGTCCAATATTGCAGAATTCACACAAAAAGTGAAAGTCGCCTACCCCATTTATGTGGCCGGCATGAGCGGCACCGAACTGGCGCGACAATTTGGCAACAACTCGGGTGGCCTGCCCTTTACCGTGCTGATCGGCGCTGACGGCACGGTCAAGAAAACCTACCTGGCACGCCTGAAGTTCGACGACCTGAAGGCCGACCTGGCTAACTTAAACTAGGCTTAGACGGTCGGCGAACGACCGTTCTATTCACTTCCCGAAAGTTATTTTCTCTTGCCAATGCTCGGAGTTGGCGGCAAAATGCGGAACTTTCGCGGAAAATGGTCAGGGAATCATGGCAAAGAACCTGCTGCTCCTTAACGGACCCAACCTGAATTTGCTGGGGACGCGCGAGCCTGAAACGTATGGCGCCAGCACGCTGGCCGACATCGAACAGGCGGCGCAGGCACAAGCCAAGGCAGCCGGTGCGCAGCTCGCCTGTTACCAAAGCAACCACGAAGGAGGCTTGATTGACCGTATCCACGCGGCCCGTACCGAGGGCGTGGATTTCATCGTCATCAATCCGGGTGGCTATACCCACACCAGCGTCGCCTTGCGCGACGCATTGGCAGGCGTGGCCATTCCTTTTATTGAAGTACACATTACGAATATTTATCGGCGGGAAGAATTCCGCCACCATTCCTATCTCAGCGCAATCGCACAGGGGACGATCTGCGGGCTTGGTATCGAGGGATACCGTCTCGCCATCGATTTTGCGACGGCGCACATCTAACGCGATGCTGCCCACAAGGCGGCTTTGCAGAAACCATCAACATAACAAGATAGACACAGGGAGCCAACAACATGGATCTACGCAAGCTGAAGACGCTGATCGACCTGGTAGCAGAGTCGGACATCGCTGAACTGGAAGTGACTGAGGGCGAGAGCAAAGTCCGCATCGTCAAATCCGGTGGCGTGGCGCAAAACCACGTCATGATGATGCCGCAGCAAGTGCCTACCCACTACGCGCCAGCTGCCGCTCCCGTCGCTGCACCGGTTGCCGCTCCTGCCGCCGCGCCAGCCGCCGCCGAGCCGACCGGCCACGTGGTGAAGTCGCCAATGGTAGGTACCTTCTACCGCGCTTCGGCGCCGGGCAATCCAGCCTTCGTCGAAGTGGGCGCCACCGTCAAGGAAGGCGACACCCTGTGCATCATCGAAGCGATGAAGCTGCTGAATGAAATCGACGCCGACAAGGGCGGCGTAATTACCCAGATCCTGGTCGAGAACGGCCAACCGGTCGAATTCGGCCAGCCGCTGTTTGTGATCGGCTAAAGCCGGGCCATGGCCGCTGAGGAAATCCCGGCGGCCAGCACATCAAACGAAGCACCCTTCACCGAAGCTACCATGTTTGAAAAAATCCTTATTGCCAATCGCGGTGAAATCGCCCTGCGCATCCAGCGCGCGTGCCGTGAATTGGGCATCAAGACTGTGGTCGTGCACTCAGAAGCCGACCGTGAAGCCAAATACGTGAAGCTGGCAGACGAATCCGTCTGTATCGGCCCAGCGCCTTCGGCCCAGTCCTACCTGAATATGCCGGCCATCATTTCCGCTGCCGAAGTCACCGACGCGGAAGCGATCCACCCGGGCTACGGCTTCCTGTCCGAGAACGCGGACTTCGCCGAGCGCGTGGAAAAATCCGGTTTCGTCTTTATCGGCCCGCGCGCCGAATCGATCCGCATGATGGGCGACAAAGTGTCGGCCAAGCACGCCATGATCAAAGCCGGCGTGCCTTGCGTGCCGGGTTCCGACGGCGCCCTGCCGGATGACCCGAAAGCCATCGTGCAAATCGCGCGCAAAGTTGGCTATCCGGTCATCATCAAGGCGGCTGGCGGCGGCGGTGGCCGTGGCATGCGCGTGGTGCACACCGAAGCTGCGCTGCTGAACGCGGTCACCATGACCAAGTCGGAAGCCGGTGCCGCCTTCGGCAATCCGGAAGTCTATATGGAGAAGTACCTGGAGAACCCGCGCCACGTGGAAATCCAGATCCTGGCCGACGAACATAAAAACGCCGTCTGGCTTGGCGAACGTGACTGCTCCATGCAGCGCCGCCACCAAAAGGTGATCGAGGAAGCGCCGGCTCCAGGCATCCCGCGCAAGCTGATCGAAAAGATCGGCGACCGCTGCGCCGAGGCTTGCCGCAAGATCGGTTACCGTGGCGCGGGAACGTTCGAGTTCCTGTACGAGAACGGCGAGTTCTATTTCATTGAAATGAACACCCGCGTGCAGGTTGAGCACCCAGTGACCGAAATGATCACCGGTATCGATATCGTGCAGGAACAGATCCGCATCGCTGCGGGCGAGAAGCTGCGCTTCCGCCAGCGCGACGTGATGCTGTCCGGCCACTCGATCGAGTGCCGCATCAATGCCGAAGATCCGTTCAAGTTCACCCCGTCGCCAGGCCGCATCACGGCATGGCACACCCCGGGTGGCCCTGGCGTGCGTGTTGACTCGCATGCATACGCGGGTTACTTTGTACCACCGAACTACGATTCGATGATCGGCAAAGTCATTACCTATGGCGCAACCCGCGAGCAGGCGATCCGCCGCATGCAGATTGCGCTGTCGGAAATGGTTGTCGAGGGCATTTCGACCAACATCCCGCTGCACCGCGAGCTGATGGTTGATGCGCGCTTCATCGAAGGCGGCACCAACATCCACTATCTGGAACAGCGCCTGGCAGAGATGCCTAAGGCTGGTAAGTAAATAAGGCAGGTAAGTAATAATGAGCTGGACTGAAATCGTCATCGAAGTAGCACGTGAACACGCCGAGGCATTGTCCGAGGCGCTGATGGACGCGGGCGCGCTGTCGGTGTCGGTGGAGGATGCCGATGAGGGCACCGACGCCGAAAAACCCCTGTTCGGCGAGCCGGGCATGGAGCCGACCGAAGCGGCATGGGATCATAGCCGCGTGGTCGCGCTGACCGACGACGAGGACGACCAGGCCCTGATCGTGGCGGCAGCTGCCGGCGCGGTCGGCCTGGCCAGCCTGCCGAAGTTCACCACCCGTGCGGTGGCGGACGCGGACTGGGTGCGTTTGACCCAGTCGCAATTTGAGCCGATTCATATCGGCAAGAACATTTGGGTCGTGCCGAGCTGGCACGAGGCGCCGGACCCGTCCGCGCTGATCCTGGAACTGGACCCGGGCCTGGCCTTCGGCACCGGCTCGCACCCGACCACCAAGCTGTGCATGGAGTGGCTGGAAGCCCATCCCGCGCCGGGCAAATCGGTGCTGGATTACGGTTGCGGCTCGGGCATCCTGGCCATGGTGGCGCGCAAGCTGGGCGCTACCACGGTGGCGGGTGTGGATATCGATCCACAGGCGATCGTGTCGGCCAATGACAATGCGGTGCGCAACCGGGTGGAAGATATCCAGTACTTCGTGCCGGATGATTTCGCCGAGTCGTCGTTCGCGGCACAGCGTTTCGACATCGTTGTCGCCAACATCCTGTCTTCGCCGTTGAAGCTGATGGCGCCGATGCTGTCCGGCCGCGTGGCCGATGGCGGTTCGCTGGTGCTGTCCGGCGTGCTGGCGCGCCAGGCGGAGGAAGTTGCGGCGGCTTATGCGCCGTTCATCAAGCTCACCGTTTGGGCCGAGCATGAAGGCTGGGTGTGCCTGTCGGGCACGCTGGGCGCAAGGTAATCCCCTGCACTGATGGCGCTCGCCACTAAATGCCCCCATTGCAATACGATCTTCAGGGTCGCGGCTGACCAGCTGAAACTGCGTGGGGGGATTGTTCGTTGTGGCTCCTGCCACGAGGTTTTCGACGGCAACGCGGCACTCGTTGAGCCGGCGCCCAAGCCGACCACCGTTATTCCGGATGTGCCTGTATCTACGGCGGCCGCGCCGGCCGGGCCGGCGGCGCCAGCCATCTCCAGCTACGTGCGCGGCTCGGCGGTTGATTTCGAACTCGATCTCGCTGAAGACGCGGCACCTGCGCCATCCGCCGCACCAGCCGTTTGGCGAACCGGCGGCCCTGCGCACCCCTCCCCCGAAGAACAAGCCGAAGCGGCTGTGGCGCGCGCTTTTGCCGCTGTCACTGCGCACGCAAACCCCGAAACGACCACGCCGCCGTGGGATGACGCGCTTGCTGGCGACGCCGCCATCGCCCCGCCCGCAGCAGCACTGCCCGTTGATGGCGACGAGATTCACGCCGCAGAAGCGCCCCAGCCAGCCGATGCCGATACTTCGTCCGCTGCCCCGCACGACAACGCCCCCGACCAGCCATACGAGGTGGCGGCCACGAGCGGCGACGGCGCAACACCGCATGGCGATGACGCCCTCCCGCCTGGCGACGACGGCGACCTGCCATCCGAAGTGGCGGGCCAAAGCGGCGACAGCGCAGCCGAGCAAGGCGATGACGCCCTCCTGCCTGCCGACCACAGCGACCTGCCATCCGAAGTGGCGGGCCACAGCGGCGACAGCGCAGCCGCGCAAGGCGAGGACGCCCTCCAGCCTGCCGACGACGGCGACCAGCCATCCGAGGCGGCAGCCCAGAGCGGCGACGGCGCGGATCACCCGACCGTCGTAGAGGCGCCGCACGTCGACGACACTGCCCAGCAAGCAGATGGCGACGATGCCATCCTGCAGGCCGAGGTTAGCGCCGACCTGCCCGCCGGCGACGAGCCTTCGCTTGCCGAGGAAGCTGCGCCAGCGGACGGCGAAGCGCCACTGAACAACGATCCGGCCAGCCAGCCTGCCGACGACTCGGACGGCGGCGAGCCGCCAGCGGAAACACCAAGCGATGCCTTCGCAGCGCCCGACCCTGACTTCGTGCCAGCCTTCCTGCGCGCGCGCCCGGCGCCGAGTGAGGGAGAGCCGGCGCACGCTGCCGGACAGCACCCGGACGGCCGCATCGAGCCCACGCTCGACACGCCGCAAGAACACATCGTCGCCGCCGCCCTGGACGACTCGCACCACTTTGAAGACATCCCGCCAGCCGAGCAGCCCGCAGCGGAAACGGCCTCACCCGCCGCTGACGAGCCGTGGAGCCTGGCCGAGCCGCGCGACGACACCGCCCTGCACGCCGTGGCCGCAGTCAATACCGATGCCCCCGACGACGGCGCCTCCCTGCCCGACGACGAGCCAGCCAGCGACAACGACAGTGACAGCGCCGACGACCGCCGCGAGCGCGCCCTGGAACGCGCGCAAGACCGCGAAGCCGCCGACGCCCGCATGCGCGCCCTGGCCGGCGTCGATGAAACGCCAGCCGAAGACCTCGACCATTCCGACCTGAGCTTCGTCAAGCGCCACGACCGCAGCCAGAAGTACGGCAGGGCCATGAAGATCATCATGGCCTTCAGCATCCCGCTGCTGCTGGGCGGCCTGGTGCTGCAAGCCGCCACCACCTTCCGCGACACCCTGGCCGCCAGCTACCCGCAACTCAAGCCCGCGCTGGCCGCCCTGTGCCAACCGCTTGGCTGCCAGGTCGGCCTGCCAACCCAGCTCGACGCCCTCAGCATCGAGCAAGGCGAACTGGCCAGCATGGCCGCCAACACCTTCAGCTTCAGCACCGTGCTGCGCAACCAGTCCAAGACCGTCCAGGCCTGGCCGCACATCGAGCTGACCCTGAACGACAACGCCGACAAGCCGGTCGTGCGCCGCGTGTTCGCGCCGCGCGAATACCTGCCATCGGCCACCGAGGCCGACAAGGGCTTCCTGCCACGCAGTGAGCAAAGCATTAAACTGTACTTTGAGCTGAAAGAGCTTAAAGCTTCCGGCTATCACATCGCCATTTTCTACCCATAAAAATACTATGACTAAAACCGCCCTGGTCTGTGGCTCGCTGGCCATCGACATCATCATGCAATACGAAGGCCGCTTCGGCGACACCCTGCTGGCCGACCAGTTGCACAAGGTGAACGTATCCTTCCTGGTGCCGACCATGCGCACCGAGTTTGGCGGTTGCTCCGGCAATATCGCCTACTCGCTGAAGATGCTGGGCGGCGAACCGCGCATCGTGGGCGTGCTGGGCCAGGATTGCGCGGCATACCTGGAGCGCCTGCAGACACTGGGCCTGAGCACCGAGAATATCCTGATCAAGAAGGACGCTTACAACGCGCAGTGCTTCGTCACCGCCGATGCGGACCATAACCAGATCAACGCCTTCCACCCGGGCGCCATGTCGTTCGCGCATGAGAACCCGATCGAGAAGGCGGGTGCGGCACGGATCGCGATCATTTCGCCGGACGGCCACCTGGGTATGCTGAAGCATGCCGAGGACCTGGCGCGCCTGGGTATCCCGTTCGTGTTCGACCCGGGCCAGCAGATGCCGATGTTTACGCCGGAGCAGCTGATCGGCTTCATTGAGAAGGCCACTTATGTGACCTGCAATGATTATGAGATCGAGCTGCTGATGGACCGCACCGGGCTGACCATCCCGGAAATCGCTTCCAGGCTGGAGGCGCTGATCGTGACCCGTGGCGAAAAGGGGTCGGAGATTTATACCGGCGGTAAGCGGATTGATATTCCGGCGGTGGCGGTGGATCCGGCGCAGGATCTGGACCCGACCGGCTGCGGCGATGCCTATCGCGCGGGCCTGCTGTTTGGCCTGGTCAATGAGCTGGGCTGGGAATCGACCGGCCGCCTGGCCAGCCTGTTGGGCGCGATCAAGATCGTCACCAAGGGTGCACAGAACCACGTCTTCACCCCGGCTGAAATCGCAGACAAGTTCGAAGCTGCTTTCGGCTACCGCTTCTAACCCGGCACGACGGGTCAGACCCTTGGGTCTGACCCAGGTTTACCGGGGTTCAAGGCCAGCAACATCCTCCGGCGTCACGCCGGCAATCTCCAACAATTTCTTCTTATTGGTCTGCCCATGCGTCAGCGTCACCGCGCTGCGCGCCACACCCAGGGCACCGGCCAGCCACTTCACCAGCGCCTCATTCGCCTTCCCTTCAATGGGTTGCGCGGCCAGTTTGATCTTCAGCGCGCCATCCAGCACCCCGACCACTTCGGTCTTCTTCGCGTTCGGCTGGATCTGGACCGCCAGGCGCACCCCGCCCGGCACCGGCGAACACCAGCTTCGGCTCATCAGCTAAACAGCATGCCGAGCAGGATCTGGCAAATCTGCAGCAGGATCAGGGCCACCAGCAGAGACAAATCCAGGTTGCCGACCAGCGGCACCACTTTGCGGATCGGCGTAAGCAGCGGCTCGTTCAGGGCACGCACGAAGGGCGCCAGCGGCGCGTGCGGGTTCACCCAGGAGAAGATCGCTTCGATAATCAGCAGCGCCATGAAGCCGAACAGAATCCATTCCAGGAAGCGCTGCAAAGCCGCCAGCAGCACCACCTCCACCGTGGCGCCGACCAGGAACAGCACCGAGGTCGCCAGGATCACAATCAGGAACGCGCCAATCAGGCTGGCCCAGTCATAGCCGCCCATGCCGGGGACGATGCGGCGCAGCGGACGCACCAGCCAGTCTGTTAGCTGAAAAGTAAACTGCGCCACCGACGAAGGCGGTCGGACGCGGATAGCCTGCATCCAGAATCGCAGCAACAGGACACCACCAAGCAGGCCGGCTGCGACATCGACGATCAGCTTAAGAATACTAAACACGGGTTCACTCCAAATAAAAAAAACCGCTGTGCGATTGTCTCACACAGCGGTGTTTTCGCCATCCGGCTCTAAGCGCTTAAACGCTTAGGAAGGACGGGTGCTGGTCGGGAACGGCCAGGCGGCTGCCGGGGCGATCACGGTTTTTGCTGCCGGGGCGGCGGCTGGAGCCGGGGCTGCAGCAGCAGGTGCTGGTGCGGCGGCTGGCTTCACAGCTTCCTTCTTAGGAGCAGCTGGTTTCTTCGGAGCGGCCTTTTTAGGGGCAGCTGGTTTTGCAGCAGGAGCTGCAGCCGGTGCAACGGCTACTGGCGCAACAGCTGGCTTGGCTGCTGGCTTAGCCGAGGCTTTTTTTGGGGCGGCCTTTTTAGCTGCAGGCTTGGCAGCTGGTTTTGCGGCGGCTTTAGGAGCGGCTTTTTTAGCAGCTGGCTTGGCAGCAGCTTTAGGAGCGGCTTTCTTGGCAGCTGGCTTGGCAGCGGCTTTTTTGGCAGCTGGTTTAGCTGCTGGTTTCGCGGCAGCTTTCTTAGCGGCTGGCTTGGCAGCAGCTTTTTTGGCGGCTGGCTTGGCAGCTGCTTTAGCTACGGTCTTTTTAGCTGCTGGTTTAGCGGCTGCTTTTTTAGCGGCTGGCTTGGCAGCTGCTTTTTTCGCTACTGGCTTAGCGGCGACTTTTTTAGCAACGGCTTTTTTCGCTGCTGGTTTAGCTGCGGCTTTCTTCACTGCTGGTTTAGCTGCTGCTTTAGCGACGGTTTTCTTCACTGCTGGTTTAGCTGCTGCTTTCTTAGCTGCTGGTTTTGCTGCTGGCTTAGCTGCGGCTTTCTTCGCTACTGGCTTCGCTGCGGCTTTTTTCACTGCTGGTTTTGCTGCTGGTTTAGCTGCAGCTTTTTTCGCTACTGGCTTAGCTGCTGCTTTCTTAGCTGCTGGTTTTGCAGCTGGCTTAGCGGCGGCTTTCTTGGCTGCTGGTTTAGCGGCTGGCTTGGCAGCGGCTTTCTTGGCAGCTGGTTTAGCAGCTGGCTTGGCAGCGGCTTTAACGGCCGGCTTTGCAGCGGCCTTCTTTGCTGGGGCAGCTGCTTTAGCGGCTGCAGGTTTCTTCTTAGCGGCGGTTGCCATTTTTATTTCTCCTTCATCTGGGATGGGAAAATTCACGCACATGATTAAAACCCGTCCGGCCCTGCGCTGGACCAGGCGAATTATTCATCGGCGCAAACAGGATTGCGGTTTGCGCTAATGAATTCGGCACCCAGCTGAACTGCTGCACCTCCTCACAAGTGCAGCGCTTCAGCCATCGATTCCTACGCCGGTGCTTTTCAGCGCAGGACTCAAATTCTTTGTCGCGACGATTGCGCGGGTGGGGCGTATCTTCAGCTCCTCGACCCTCGTCACGGCCACGTGTTACGACCAGCGTTCAAAGAAAAAAACCGCCCGGACCTGATCGCGGGATCAGGAGAGCGGCTTCGCTGTCGTCGTGTGGTCTTTAAGCATACTTATGCGTTTTGAGTTCCCATTATTCTTCGACTTTTGCGGTAACAACACACTCGAAAAAACAGTGCTTGCAAATTCACGCTATTTCAAGTTCGCAAAGTACACGAAAGCTTGTTGATGCGCAACTAGCACGAATGATTTTCTTCTTCTTTTTTTGTGTTGATCTGCGAGTTCGCGCACATTGGTACGCGCCGCGCCGCGTGCCCGCGCACATCGAGCGACCCGCACCGCCGCGCGCGCCTTCGCATAACGCCTTTAGGTAAAGGCTGTATAAAAAACGAAGCGCCCCGGTCCGCGATTCATCGCGAGACCGGGGCGCTGCATGGCGTGCTTCAAAAAAAAATTTCGTCGCGATTAAACGACATGCGCAATTCGCGCAATCACGCGCTCCAGATCGAGCAGGCAGGTGCTGTGCGTGCTGCCATCCGCCTGCGGCAACTCGAGCACCTCGTTCGATTCGGACGACAGGCTTTGCTCGCCGGGCTTCTTCATCAACGAGGGTGTGGCGTAGCGCTTGCCGTCGTCTACGGTGACGATGTCGCACACCGCGTCGACCAGCAGGCCGTAGTGTTCGTCGCCGCGCTCGATCACCAGCACCTTGCCGGCGCCCGCGCCCGGCGCCATGCCATACAGGCGGCGCAGGTCCACCAGGCTGATGAGTTTCTGGCGCAGGTTCAACACCCCGCACAGGTAGTCCGGCATGCCGGGCGGGTGGCTGATGTCGCCCGCATGGTCGATGATCTCGCGCACCTGTTTCAGCTCCAGCGCGAACAGCTCGCCAACGTGGAAGCTCAGGTAGACCTTGCGCCCGGCCCGCTGGCGCGCGCCGCCGCCCTCTCCTGCCGCAGCGGCATCGACCGGGTACAGGTTGCGGTGGCCCAGGTCCATCTCGCCGATCTCGCTGCGCGAGAAGATGCGGGCGTGATCGAGCAGGATCACGTCGTCTTCGCCGCTGCGCGCCACGCAGCCGGCGAACATGCCGCTGCGCGCCTTGCTCAGCAATGGGATGGGCAGCACTTCCTCATTGCTGAAATGCAGGATGCTTTCCACCGCATCGACCAGGAAGCCGACCGTGGCCTCGCCGATGTGGGCCACCAGGATGCGCTGCTCACCGGCGCTCGCGTCGGCCGCGCCAGCCTGGCCGCCGGCCAGCGCGGCAAAATCCACCACCGGCACTTGATGGCCGCGGAAATGCATGCGGCCGCGGCACAACGGGCCGGTGAGGACGGTCTGGTTCAGCTCCGGCACCCGCACGATTTCCTGGATCGCCTTCATCTCCATGGCGAAGCGGGCGCCGGCCGCGCGGAAGCTGATCGCATGGCGCCGCTCGCCCACCACGCGCAACTGGCGCCGCGTTTCGGCACCGGCCGCGCGCATCGACTGCACTTGCGGCACGTTCTCAATCCGCACCAGGCGCTCGATATCGAGCACCTGCACCAGGCGCCGTCCTTCGTCCAGCAAGATGGTGCCGGCTACTACCCCTTGTGTTGAATCCTCCGCATAACGCAACCGGCTGCGTTGCTCGGGTCGCACGCGCAGGATTTCACCGGTGGCGTGCACCAGCAAACCGACCTGCACATCCTGGTAATCGATGATGGCGATCTTCTGCGTCGGCTCCGCCGCCGGCGCCGCCGGGTCGAACAGGCGCGCCAGGCTGACCACCGGGATCACGCTGCCGCGCAAGGTGAACATGCCGGCCAGATAGGGCGGCGCCAGCGGCACGCTGGTAATCCGCTCCGGGAAGTTGACCACCTCACGGATGGCCAGGGCCGGCAACGCAAATTCGTCGCCGCCCAGGATGAAGGAGCCAAACATCTCGATGGCCGGCGCACTTGCCGCCGCCGGCGCGACAACCCGCAGGGCGTCCATGGCTTACACCACGAAGCCGGCGACGATCTTGTTCAACTCGCCCGCCCGGCTATTCAGGTTGGCGGTGGAGGCGGCAATGCTGTCGCAGCTGCCGGCCGACTGCTCCGCCGCCTCGGCGATATGGTTGATGGCCACGCTCACCTCGCGCGCCGCCAGCAGCTCTTCGCGCGCCTCGTGCGAGATGTGGGCGATGGCCTCGCTGGTCTTGCCGACGCCCTTGACGATGCGGTCAAAGGCTTCGCTGGCCTGGTGCGAGATGGCGGTGCCGGTGTTGACCCGCTTGACCGACTCGTTGATCAGCTTGGAGATCTCCTTGGTCGCCTGCGAGGAGCGCTCGGCCAGCTTGCGCACCTCGTCCGCCACCACCGAGAAGCCCAGGCCATGCTCGCCGGCGCGCGCCGCTTCGATCGCGGCGTTGAATGCCAGCATATTGGTCTGGTTGGCAATATCGGAAATCACCTTGACGATTTCGCCAATGTCTTCCGAGGAGCGGTTGATCAGGTCCATGGCCTCGATCGAGCGCGCCACCGCCTTGGCGCCCGCCTCCGCCTCGTCCTGGGTGGCCTTGGCCAGGTCGTTGGCGTGGGCGGTGCTGGTGGCAATGGCGTCGATGGAGCGCGTCAGGCCATCGACCGAGGCATTCATTTCCTCGACCGTGGCGCCCAGCTCCTGCGAGCCGCCCGCCACCACGCTGGCGCGGCCGGCAATCGACTCGGCATCCTCGGCAAAGGCGGTGGCCGACATCACCACCTGCCCGATCACGCCGCGCAGGTCGCCCATCATCTTGCCGATGCCGGCGCCCAACTGGTCCAGCGGCTCCTCGCCATGCACCGGCACGTCGGCGGTCAGGTCGCCCTTGCCCGCGCGCGCCACGGCGTCCAGCAGACGGTCGATCTTGGCCGCGTCGCTGGCCGCCTTGTCCTTGACGCCCTGCTCCATCAACACCTGCTCGGTGATGTCGGTAGCGAACTTGACGATCTTGAAAGGCTTGCCGTTCATGTCCAGGATCGGGTTGTAGGTGGCCTGGATCCAGATCTGCTTGCCGCCATTGCCGACCCGCTTATAGCGGCCGCTGTCGAACTCGCCCCGGTTCAGCTTTTGCCAGAAGCGCTTGTAGTCCATGCTGGCGGCATATTCGGTTTCGCAGAACATGCGGTGGTGTTCACCCCGGATGTCCTCCAGCGAGTAACCCATGGCGTCGAGGAAATTGGCGTTGGCGGTCAGGACGTGGCCGCCCATGTCGAACTCGATCACCGCCTGCGCCTTGTCCATGGCGCTGACCTTGCCCTCGTACTCGGCATTGCGCAGCTTGGCGGCGGTGACGTCGGTGGCGAACTTGATGACCTTGTAAGGCCGGCCTTCGGCATCGAACACCGGGTTATAGGAGGCATTGATCCAGATCTCGCGCCCGCCCTTGCCGACGCGCTTGTACTCGCCATGCTCAAAATGGCCGCCGCGCAGGCGCTCCCAGAACTGTTTATAGGCAGCGCTGGCCGCGAACTCGCTTTCGCAAAACATCGAATGGTGGCGCCCCTGAATCTCATCGAGCGTATAGCCAACCGCATTCAGGAAGTTGTCGTTAGCGTGCAGGATGGTGCCATCGAGCTGGAATTCAATCACCGCCTGTACCCGATTGAGGGCGGCGTTGATCGCCTGGAGTTCGACTTCCTGCAACTGGCTTTCCTGGATGGCTGGGCTGTTCATGGGGAGGGCTCCTGTAGGGGGGTGTTGCCACTGGGAATTTCAGTATAGACGGCCCCCTCCCAGCATTTCTCACCATTTGTCACAGCAGGCGCGAATCGTTTCGATAGTTAAAAACCTACTAAAGAAAAGTCACACTTAGCGTTGTCGGCCCACAACGAAGCTCAAGCCCTGGGTGCTCCATTTGGGTTCGGCGTAGTACTGGCGCACCAGCCGGCTGTACTCGCCGCGCCCCACCAGGGCGCCGATCGCGTCCGCCAGGCGCGCCTGGTCGGCGGCGGGCACTGCCTGGCGATTCAGATAGATCCCGACCTGCGTCGGCTGCATGCCATTGACCTGGGTGATGGCCAGCGTGTCGGCCAGGCCGGCACGCTGCGCCGCCTCGGCAAAGACCGAGGGGCCGGCCAGCACGGCATCGAAACGGCCGCCGCCCAGCATGCGCGCCGCCGTGTCCGGGTCGGGCACCAGGGACAGGCGCGGCAGGCTGCCGGCCTCCGCCACCAGGCGCAAGTATTCGGGACCGTAGTTATTCCCGCGCACCGCGCCCAGGCGCAGGCCGCGCCGGCTGACCTCGTCCAGGCCGAGTTCGGGCGGCAGCTTGCCCGCCAGTGCGATCAGCATGGCGCGCGAGTTATACATATGGACGAAAAGGCCGAGCTTGTCGCGCTCGTCGGTGCGGGTAGTGCCGGGGATCAGGTCCACCGCGCCGTTTTCGAACAGCACGAGGGCCCGGGCGCGCGGCACGGTGATGAATTCAAACTGGCAGCCGGTGCGGCTGGCCACCAGCTTGAGGAAGTCGGGAACAACACCGCCGATGCCGCCGTCCGCCTCGACCATCATATTGCGCCCCATGGGGCTGATGACGACTTTGACGGGACGGCTGCAGGCAGCCTGCGCCGTTGCCGCCAGTACCTGCAGCGACAACAGCAACAGGACTACCGGGCGGCGCAGGATGTTCATTCTTCGTGGAAGGCCTCTTCCCGCTTTTTGCGCAAGGCCGGCGACAGCACCACCGCCAGGGCAATCGCCGCCAGCGCCAGCAAGGTGGCACTGATCGGACGATTCAGGAAGACCATCGGATCGCCGTGCGACAGCAGCAAGGCGCGCCGCAGGTATTCCTCCAGCATCGGGCCGATGATGAAGCCGAGCAGCATCGGCGCCGGCTCCGCATCCAGCTTGGCGCAAATATAGCCAAACAGGCCGAAGATCGCCATCAGCCAGACATCGAACTGGGCGTTGTTCAGGCTGAACACGCCAATCGCGCAGAACAGCAGGATGGCCGGGAACAGGCGGTGGTAAGGCACCGTGATCATCTTCACCCACAGGCCGATCATCGGCAGGTTCAGCACCACCAGGAACAGGTTGCCGAACCACATCGACACGATCAGGCCCCAGAACAGTTCCGGCTTTTCGGTCATCACGGCCGGGCCCGGGGTAATGCCCTGGATGATCATGGCGCCGATCATCAGCGCCATCACCGGGTTGGACGGAATGCCCAGGGTCAGCATCGGGATGAAGGAGGTCTGGGCGCCGGCATTGTTGGCCGCTTCCGGCGCCGCCACACCTTCAATGGCGCCGTGGCCAAACTCTTTCGAATTCGGCGACACCTTCTTCTCGATCGAATAGGAGGCGAAGGAAGCCAGCATGGCGCCGCCGCCCGGCAGGATGCCGAGCAGCGAGCCGAGCGCGGTGCCGCGCAGCACCGGCGCCACGATGCGCTTGAAGTCTTCCTTGTTCAGCATCAGGCCCGACACCTTCTTCATCAGCAGGTGGCGCTCCTCGTCATGCTCCAGGTTGCGCACGATCTCGCCGATGCCGAACATGCCCATGGCCACAATGACGAAGCTGATGCCGTCCGCCAGCTCGGGGAAGTCGAAGGTATAGCGCTGTTGGCCGGAGTTGACGTCGGTACCGATCAGGCCCAGCAGCAGGCCGAGGATCACCATGCCCACCGCGTTCAGCAGCGAACCGCTGGCCAGCACCACGGCCGCGACCAGGCCCAGCGTCATCAGCGAGAAGTAGTCGGCCGGGCCGAACTTCAAGGCCAGGTCGGCCAGCGGCGGGGCGAAGCAGGCCACCACGATGGTCGCCACCGAGCCGGCGAAGAAGGAGCCCAGCGCGGCGGTCGCCAGCGCCTTGCCGGCTTGGCCCTTGCGCGCCATCTGGTAGCCGTCAATCGCGGTCACCACGGAGGATGACTCGCCCGGCAGGTTGACCAGGATGGCGGTGGTCGAACCGCCATACTGGGCGCCGTAATAAATACCGGCCAGCATGATCAGCGCCGCAATCGGTGGCAGGCCGAAGGTGGCCGGCAACAGCATGGCGATGGTGGCGATCGGACCCAGCCCCGGCAGCACGCCAACCGCGGTGCCGATGAAGACACCGAGCAGGCAGTACATCAGGTTGGTCAGGGTGAACGCTGCCTCGAAGCCCAGGCTCAGGTTACTCAGGATTTCCATTGTGGCCTCCTAGAAACCAAACCAGGGGCCGAGCGCGGGGATCGGCAAACCCAGGAGTTTAATGAACAGCAGGTAGCAGAAGCCGGCCAAGCCGACGGCCAGCAGCGCCCCCTCCTTCCAGTTGAACTTGGCATGGGCGTAGAAGCTGACCAGCACCAGGACGGCGGCGGCCGGCACCAGGCCGGCGCCGCGCATCAGGATACCGAACAGCACCACGGCCAGCAGCACCACGGCCAGCGGCCGCAGGTGCAGCTTTTCCATCGGCGCGCCATGGCGGAAGAAGGAGCGCACGATCCCGGCGGCACCGATCAGCGTCAGCAGGATGCCGAGGATGACCGGGAAGTAGGCCGGGCCCATACGCCCGCCGCTGCCCATTTCCAGGTCGCCGCGCATGAACACGGCGCCCAGGCCAAAGGCTACGAAGATCGCCCCGATCCAGAAATCCTTCGGGTGGCGGATTGCAGACATTCAGCTCTCCTTAGTCGGCGTAGACGCCGGCTTTGCTGATGATCGGCGACCAGCGGTCGATATCAGCCTTCAGGTGGGCGCGCAGCGCTTCCGGCGTGGCGCGTTTCTCTTCCACCGGCTCGGTGCCCAGGTCGGCGAAACGCTGCTTCACGGTCGGGTCTTTCAGCGCCACTTGCAGGGCGCCCACCAGGGAGTCGATCACCGGCTTCGGCGTGCCTTTCGGCGCGTACATGCCGTGCCACACGGCCACTTCAAAGCCTGGCAGACCGGCTTCGTTCAGGGTCGGCACGTCCGGCATGGACGGCACGCGCTTCTTGGTGGTCACACCGTACACCTTGATCTTGCCGCCCTTGATCTGGCTGGTGGTGTTGGTGGTCTGGTCGCACATGAAGTCCACCTGTCCGCCCAGCAGATCGTTCATGGCCGGACCGGTACCTTTATATGGCACGGTGGTCAGGTCGGTGGCGATGGCGGACATGAACAGCATGCCGCACAGGTGGGAAGCCGAACCCAGGCCGGCATTGGCGTAGGTCACCTTGGTGTTGTTGGCCTTCACATAGGCCAGCAGTTCCTTGAAGTCCTTGGCCGGGAAGTCCTTGCGCGCCACCAGGGTCATTGGCACGTCGGTCACCAGGCCGATCGGGTCGAAGCTGTCGATCGCGTTATAGCTTAATTTGCGGTACAGGGCCGGCGCGGTCGAGTGGCCGATGTGGTGCAGGAAGATGGTGTAGCCGTCCGGCGTGGCCTTGGCCGCGCGCGCCGCACCGATGGTGCCGCCGGCGCCGCCGACGTTTTCCACCAGGATCTGCTGTTTCAGTTTGGCGCCCATGGATTGCGCCAGCAGGCGCGCCACGGTATCGGTTGGGCCGCCAGCGGCGAACGGCACGATCATGGTGATCGGCTTGGTCGGATAGGTTTGGGCATAGGCGCTCGAGGCGCCGAAGAATACAACGCCAGCCAGTGCTGGCAGCATAAAGCGTTTCATGGATGTCTCCCGTCCAATGGATGTTGTGTGTGGGGTGTTTGATGTTTGTTTTGTACTGGGTAGTGATGTTGTACCAGCAATTTTTATATGACACAAGTAAGGTCTTCTACGTAGTCGTACTGAGCTTTGCACACGCCCGCAGCCATGGATTGACATTGCCGGGTTAAGCGCAGAAGATGACTGCACCATGGCGCCCAAGCTGCTCCCCATCCTCGCTGCGCTGGCGCTCCCTTCGGCAGCGCAGGCGGAATCCTTACAGCTGTTTACTGAGTACACGCCACCCGACATCATGCGCGACGGCGCGCGAATATACGGCATCTCTCCCGACAAGGTCAAAGAGATTATGTCGCGTGCGGGCATCAGTTACACGATCGAAGTCATGGCCTGGCGCCGCGCGTATGAACTGACCTTGCGCACGCCTGCTTCCTGCGTCTTTTCCACCTCGCGCACACCGGAGCGCGAAGCGCTATTTAAATGGATCGGTCCCTTGCGCGAAGTGGATTGGACTTTGTACGGCCTGGCCAATGCGCCGTTTCAACTGACCAGGCTGGAGGATGCCAAGGGCTTGCGTATCGGCGGCTATGCCGGCGATGCGCGCGCCCAGTACCTGCAGGCGCGCGGCTTCACGGTCGATACCGCCGGCGACAATTCATCCAACCCGCGCAAGCTGGTTGGCCGGCGCATCGACCTGTGGGTGGCCAGCATTCCACTCGCCAGCGGCGTGCTGGCAAACGAAGGGTTGGCGGACAAGATCGTGCCGGTGCTCACCTTCCATACTTCGCGCACCTACCTGGCCTGCAACAAGAGCGTGCCCGACGATCAAGTCGCGGCCTTGAGCAACGCCATGAATGAGATTGTGAAAGACGGCACCGCCGCCGCGATCGACCGCAAGTACGCCAACTGGCGGCCGCCGCAGCAATCGCCACGCAATTGATTGCCAGCCCGGACGGAGCCGCATAGCCCGTCAATTAATAAGAGGCCCACTTTTCGGCGATGTGCTTCAGCTCGCCGCGTTCGTTCAGCTTGCCCAATGCCTGGGCGATTCTGGCCTCGGTTTCTTTGGGAATATGCGGGCCAAGCATCATATAAAACACTTGCGCATCGAATGTGGTCGGCAGCACACGCACTTTCCCTTCATGGCCGGATTTCCTGACTTCGGAATTTAAACCCGGTTGACGGTAAAAGAAAAATCGGCCCCTGCCGGCTAACAGTTTCTCGATATTGCCGCCAGTCGAACTGGCGGAGCTGTCGATTTTCAGATTGCCAGCATTCTTGAGGAAACTGACCGCCCCGCTGCCGCCATTCACCAGAATAATGCCATCGCTTTTCAATTGGCGCACCTCACCCAGTGATTTCACATTCACCGAATCATCAGCGCGCACCAGGAAATGGTAAGTGACCACAAATAACGGAGTTTCCAGAATCCGATAGGATGAAGTGCGCTCCTCATTTTTAATCAGGCCGCAAATAGCATCGAGCTGCCCCGCTGCCGTCATTGCCTCGATTCTTTTCAAAGGAAGCCAGCGCTGCTCGCCGGTGAATTTAATGTCCGGGTCGATCTTTTCAATCGCACGGAATATATCCACGCAATTGCCGGCCACAATATTCCCCTGCGCCACAAACTTTGGTTCGGAATCCAATTGCGCAGCCACTCGAACCGGTGGCAATTCGGCGGCCCGGCTGTCCGAAACAATGCGGGGGAATAAGTGAGCAGCGGCCAACAGTAGAATGAAAAACGAATGCCGGCTTCCATGGATATTCATGCGGTGCCCTCGATACGCGCCATGAATTCATTCTACACATTTTCCGCTCCCCAGGGCCGCCGCACCACCTTCAAGCCAGATGTTGGCTTGATTGCACCAGGCGCTGGCGCACTTCGGGAGCCCCTTCAGAGGGAAGCGGCCTACAGGCCCGCGTTGCGTACTTCTTCCGGCAACAGATAGGTGTAGCTCTTGGGATCGAAGACAACCTTCCAGGTTTTCGCCGGCGTTGAAACGCCCTCCTCCATTCCCGCTTTGCGCGTGATATACAGCGGGGTAAAAGTCGAATTTGCCACCGGGTCGGTGCGATAAGTCCAGCGTAATTTCGTGCAGCGTGGCGGCTCAAAATCCTCGCCTTCATATTCTTCCCCTTCGGCAGGCTTTTTCTCGGATTGGGCTTTTCGCCATTCCGAATATCGGCGCTCGGTTTCGTCGCAACCGCCCCCGCCAAGCACTGAGCTGGCCCCGCTAAATTCCGCCAATACAGCTATTTGATTCTTACGTGGCGCCAGAAGTACATTCCGGGTATTGGTAATTTCCGCTCCATCGCCGGTTTCGATGTCGGTTATTTTTACCACCCAACCCCACACCTCGGCACTGAGTTTCTCGAAATGCACATGTTCGGCTTTTACGACATTCGCCCCGGAAGAACGTCGAGGGTCGCTATATTCGTAAAGCTCGCCATTATTACCGCGCAGGTGGAACACACCATAAAAAGTGTCGTTGCCGGAATTGGAGTCAATCGCCTGGCCGCTGGTCACGAAATACAGCTCCTCGCCCTCCTTGCCATTAATCTTTTTCTGCTGCACTACACTCACGACATAGGTCAATTTGCTCTGCTCATCGACATATAGCCAGCCGCGCTTACTGGCCGAGTATTTTCCATAATTAGTGCTCATTACGCCCTCATTAGCCGCGTCGGCGTCGAAGGCAATAGGGGTATTTTTCTTGCCCTGGAACGCCAGGAGGGCGATCCCGACGAAAAATAACAAACCGAGGGCGGCAAAAAAGTAGATGACGTAGCGCCGCCATTTAGGCGCGCGCTGCATCTGAATTGGTGTCGTGACTTCTTCCATTTGATCTTCGCTAGCTTTTCGTTGTGCATTACTCCGGCGCCAGGGGTAGCGTTACCGCAGCACCCCACCCGGTCACGCCGCCACGTCCTTCAACTCCTTGGGCAGCAAGTAGGTATGGCTCTTGGGATCGAACATGACTTTCCAGGTTTTTGACGCCACTGCGGTACCGTTGCGCATGCCCGCTTTGCGCGTGATATACAGAGGCGTGAAAGAAGCGTCGGCGGGCGGATCGGTACGGTAAGTCCATTGCAGCTTGGTGCAACGCGGCGGCTCGATATTGTCGTCCGCCTGCTCTTCCGGCGACATGGCGGTGACCTCGCCCTCGGCCGGGGCCCCCTTCGGCTGATCCTGCGCCTGCCTCCAGCTTGCATGCAGGCGCTCAGTCTCTTCGCAACTGCCCGCTCCGACGATATTGAAGGCGCCATAGAATTCCGCCAGCACCGCAATCCCGTTATCGTAGGGGGCCAGCACCACGTTACTCGTCGCGGTCAATACGCTGCCATCGCTGTTCTCAAGATCCCTGGTCTTCACCACCCAGCCCCACACGTCCGCACTCAAGGCTTCAAACAACACGCGCTCGGGCGTTACCGGGTCGGCGCCGGAGGGACGGCGCGCATCGCCAAACTCCATCAGCTGGCCATTGCTCAAGCTAACCAGGAACACCCCGTAGAACGAATCATTCTCGGCAGGCGCGTTGATGGTGCGGCCGCTGGTTACGAAATAGAGCTCCTCGCCCTCCTTGCCATCGACTTTCCTCTGCTGCACAACCGTGACCAGGTAGGTCAGCTTGGTTGCCTCATCGACGTATAGCCAGCCGCGCTCCGACTCCGAGTACTTGCCGTAGTTGCGCGCCATCACTTTCCCAACGATCTCGTTTTCGTTGAAGCTCAGCACAGGCGGCGCTTTCTTACTGAACGCGGCCACGCCAAGCAGCACTGAAAGCAGCAGGCCCACCGCCGCAAAAAAGTAGATGGCGAAACGCCGCCACTTGGGCGTGCGCTTTTCCGGGCTGGGTGACGTCACATCTTGCATATGATCTTCTATAATTCACGCTGACAACATTGCCAAACTGTAAATTATACAAAGACCAATAAAAATTGCTTTCAATCGTGCGCGCTTTGCGATGGTCCCGCTTGCGCCATGAAAAAAGCCCGGCATTGCCGGGCTTTTCGGGGAGGAACGGGAAGATTAATCCCAGCTCAGCGCGCCGCCGGTCTGGTACTCGGTGACGCGGGTTTCGAAGAAGTTACGCTCTTTCTTCAGGTCGATCATTTCCGACATCCATGGGAATGGATTCTCGTCCTGGTCGAACAGGGTTTCCAGGCCGATCTGGGTAGCGCGGCGGTTGGCGATGAAGCGCAGGTAGCCTTTGAACATGGCGGCGTTCAGGCCCAGCACGCCACGCGGCATGGTGTCTTCGGCGTAGCGGTATTCCAGTTCCACGGCTTGCAGGAACAGGGCTTTGATCTCTTCCTTGAAGGCCGGGGTCCACAGGTGCGGGTTTTCCAGCTTGATGGTGTTGATCAGGTCGATGCCGAAGTTGCAGTGCATCGATTCGTCGCGCAGGATGTACTGGTACTGCTCGGCGGCGCCCATCATCTTGTTCTGGCGGCCCAGCGCCAGGATCTGGGTGAAGCCGACGTAGAAGAACAGGCCTTCCATCAGGCAGGCGAACACGATCAGGGACTTCAGCAGCTGCTGGTCGGTCTCGACGGTGCCGGTCTTGAAGGTTGGCTCGGTCAGCACGTTGATGAACGGGATCAGGAACTGGTCCTTGTCGCGGATCGACGCCACTTCGTTGTAGGCGTTGAAGATCTCTTGCTCGTCCAGGCCCAAGGACTCCACGATGTACTGGTAGGCGTGGGTGTGGATCGCCTCTTCGAACGCCTGGCGCAGCAGGTACTGGCGGCACTCAGGGGCGGTGATGTGGCGGTAGGTGCCCAGCACGATGTTGTTGGCGGCCAGGGAGTCGGCGGTGACGAAGAAGCCCAGGTTACGCTTGACCAGGCGGCGCTCGTCTTCGGACAGGCCGTTCGGGTTCTTCCACAGCTCGATGTCGCGCTGCATGTTCACTTCCTGCGGCATCCAGTGGTTGGCGCAGCCGGCCAGGTATTTGTCCCAGGCCCATTTGTACTTGAATGGCACCAGCTGGTTGACGTCGGTCTGGCCGTTGATCACGCGCTTGTCGTCGGCGTTGACGCGCAGGGCGACTTGCTCGGCGGTGGCTTCGGCGTTGGCGCCGAGTGGTGGGGTCATGCGCGGGGCGGCCGCGGCTTCATCGTCCCAGGATAGCATTTGTGTTATTTCCTCTTGTATTCAAAACCGGTAAACCAGTGCCTGACCCGCAGGGTCAGGCACTATTACCTCTCTATTGTATTACTGGCAGGCTTCGCATTCCTCGAAACCGTCGTCACCAGGACGCAGGTAGCAGGCGGCGCCGTCTGCCTCGGCGGTTACGGCTGCCGGGGCGACTGGTACTGCCGACGATACCGCGTTCAGGGCGCCGGTACGGGTGGTGGATTTCTCCATGTGCGAGGCGGCGATGGTGCGCAGGTAGTAGGTGGTCTTCAGGCCGCGCAGCCATGCCAGCTTGTAGGTCTCGTCCAGGGTCTTGCCGGAGGCGCCGGCCATGTAGATGTTCAGCGACTGGGCCTGGTCGATCCACTTCTGGCGGCGCGATGCTGCTTCCACCAGCCAGCTTGGCGACACTTCGAACGCGGTGGCGTAGATGTCGCGCAGGTCTTGCGGGGCGCGATCGATCTTGCTCAGCGAGCCGTCGAAGTATTTCAGGTCGGCGATCATCACTTCGTCCCACAGGTCGCGTGCCTTCAGGTCGCGCACCAGGTAGGCGTTGATCTCGGTGAACTCGCCGGACAGGTTGGACTTCACGTACAGGTTCTGGAAGGTCGGCTCGATGCAAGCGGACACGCCGATGATGTTCGAGATGGTGGCGGTCGGAGCGATCGCGACGCAGTTCGAGTTACGCATGCCGAACTTGGCGATACGCTCACGCACCGGAGTCCAGTCCATCGAGGACGACAGGTCCTGCTCCAGGTAGCCGCCGCGCTGTTCCGCCAGCAGGCGCACGGAGTCTTGCGGCAGGATGCCACGCGACCACAGGGAGCCTTCGTACGATTCGTACTTGCCGCGCTCTTCCGCCAGCTCGGTCGATGCCAGGTAGGCGTAGTAGCACACCGCTTCCATCGAGGTGTCGGCGAACTGCACCGCCTCCATCGAGGCGTATGGCACGCGCATCATGTGCAGGCAGTCCTGGAAGCCCATCACGCCCATGCCGACCGGACGGTGGCGCATGTTGGCGTTGCGTGCCTTCTCGACCGCGTAGTAGTTGATGTCGATCACGTTGTCCAGCATGCGCATCGCGGTGCGGATGGTCTTTTGCAGCTTGACGTGGTCGATCTTGCCTTCTTTCATGTGGGCTGGCAGGTTCACCGAGCCCAGGTTGCAGACGGCGATTTCGTCTTCATTGGTGTTCAGGGTGATCTCGGTGCACAGGTTCGAGCTGTGGACCACGCCCACGTGCTGCTGCGGCGAACGGATGTTGCACGGATCTTTGAAGGTGATCCATGGGTGGCCGGTTTCGAACAGCATCGACAGCATCTTGCGCCACAGGTCCAGCGCTTCAATCTTCTTGAACACGCGGATTTCGCCGGCGGCGGCTTTGGCTTCGTAGCCAACGTAGGCTTCTTCGAAAGCTTTGCCGACTTTATCGTGCAGGTCCGGGGTTTCGGACGGCGAGAACAGGGTCCAGGAACCTTTTTCCATCACGCGCTTCATGAACAGGTCCGGAATCCAGTTCGCGGTGTTCATGTCGTGGGTGCGGCGGCGGTCGTCGCCGGTGTTCTTGCGCAGGTCGAGGAATTCCTCGATGTCCATGTGCCAGGTTTCCAGGTAGGCGCAGACCGCGCCTTTGCGCTTGCCGCCCTGGTTCACCGCCACGGCGGTGTCGTTCACCACTTTCAGGAACGGCACCACGCCTTGCGATTTGCCGTTGGTGCCCTTGATGTGGGCGCCCAGCGCGCGCACCGGAGTCCAGTCGTTGCCCAGGCCGCCGGCGAACTTGGCCAGCAGTGCGTTTTCCTTGATGGCGTCGTAGATGCCTTCCAGGTCGTCCGACACGGTGGTCAGGTAGCAGGAGGACAGCTGCGAGCGCTGGGTGCCCGAGTTGAACAGGGTCGGGGTCGACGACATGAAGTCGAAGGTCGACAGCAGGTTGTAGAACTCGATGGCGCGCGCCTCGCGGTCCGCTTCGTTCAGGGCCAGGCCCATGGCGACGCGCATATAGAAGGCCTGCGGCATTTCAATGCGCACATCGCGCACGTGCAGGAAGTAGCGGTCGTACAGGGTTTGCAGGCCGATGTAGCCGAACTGCAAGTCGCGGTCGGCCACCAGGGCCTTGGCCAGCTTGGCCAGGTCGAACTTGCCCAGTTCTTCGTTCAGCAGTTCGGCGGCGATGCCTTTAGCGATGTACTGCGGGAAGTACTCGATGTAGGCGGCGGCGGCGCCTGCTTGCGGCACTTCCTTGCCGAACACTTCCTTGCGGATGGTGTGCAGCAGGATGCGGGCGGTCACTTGCGAGTATGCCGGGTCCTTTTCCATCAGCGCGCGGGCAGCCAGGATGGCGGACTTGTGCAGTTCCTCGACCGGCACGCCGTCGTACAGGTTCTTCACGGTTTCGGCCAGGATGGCGTCGGCATCGACGTGCTTTTCCAGGCCCTTGCAGGCGGCGCCGATCAGGTCGCGCACTTCCTGCATGACCAGCGGACGGGACACACCGTTCTCGGTCACATTGATCTGTGGTTCGGCGGCGGCGGAGGCGCCGGCAGCCTCTTTCTTCAAGCGGCGTTCTTCCATGTGCTTGGCGCGGTACAGCACGTAGGAACGCGCCACATCGTGTTCGCCCGAGCGCATCAGGGCCAGTTCAACCTGGTCTTGCACGTCTTCGATATGGAAGGTGCCACCGGCTGGCTGGCGGCGCATCAGGGCGGCCACCACATTGTTGGTCAGTTCTTCCACCAGCTCGCGGATGCGGGCGGAGGCCGCACCCTGGCCGCCGTTCACCGCCAGGAACGCCTTGGTCATGGCCACGGCGATCTTGGATGGCTCGAACGCCACCACCGCGCCGTTGCGGCGGATGATGCGGTAATCGGCCATCTGGGCGGCGGTAATTGCGACGCCGCCGGCGGTTTCACCAGCGGAAACAGGCACTTGTGGTGCCTGGGTGATGGAAATGTCTTGAGTAGATTGCATTTATGCTCCGCGTATTCAGTATTTGTTTATGACCACTAGATCTAGTGAACCATCGAATTCTGTCCACTAATTGTAGTGACGCGATTCGATCCGCACAAGATGAAATTTTTTCGTTTTTGCCACGATTCTTATTGACTTTTGGATTCGCCGATCAACACAAGCGATCGGCGGTGAGCGAGTACTAACACTGCTTTTTTATTATGCAATGTTGCGATGCAGCATGAGCTTGTGCATTGGCAAAAACGCTACAACAATGAAGCGCTTTTTCGCGGCGGAGCGGGATTATAGACGAAACTGCCGGCCGGGGTCGGCGCGCCCGGCGCCGAGCGTGGCGCGCGGCCGGCTAGTCGGGGTCCTGGATGTTCAGCTTCTGCATCTGGTAGCGCAGCTGGCGGAAGCTGATGCCCAGCAGTTGCGCGGCCTGGGTGCGGTTGTAATTGGTCTGCGCCAGGGCGCGCGTGAGGATATCGCGCTCGACCGCCTCCAGGTAAGCCGGCAGGTTGCTGGGCAGGACGTCGAACACGGGCAGCGGCGGCATGGCTGGCGCGGTGTCGGCCACGGCCGCCGCCACCGGCGCCGGCTCGGGGATGGGCGCAGCCGCGGCCGGGGCGCCAGGCG
>NZ_WWCJ01000070.1 GCF_009857475.1 Pseudoduganella guangdongensis
CCGCCTGGGGAGTACGGTCGCAAGATTAAAACTCAAAGGAATTGACGGGGACCCGCACAAGCGGTGGATGATGTGGATTAATTCGATGCAACGCGAAAAACCTTACCTACCCTTGACATGGATGGAACCTCGGAGAGATCTGAGGGTGCTCGAAAGAGAACCATCACACAGGTGCTGCATGGCTGTCGTCAGCTCGTGTCGTGAGATGTTGGGTTAAGTCCCGCAACGAGCGCAACCCTTGTCATTAGTTGCTACGCAAGAGCACTCTAATG
>NZ_WWCJ01000071.1 GCF_009857475.1 Pseudoduganella guangdongensis
GAGACCGTACCGCAAACCGACACAGGTGGGCGAGATGAGTATTCTAAGGCGCTTGAGAGAACTCGGGAGAAGGAACTCGGCAAATTGGTACCGTAACTTCGGGATAAGGTACGCCTCGGTAGCTTGACCACTTTACTGTGGAAGGGCGAAAAGGTTGCAATAAACTGGTGGCTGCGACTGTTTAATAAAAACACAGCACTCTGCAAACACGAAAGTGGACGTATAGGGTGTGACGCCTGCCCGGTGCTGGAAGATTAAATGATGGGGTG
>NZ_WWCJ01000072.1 GCF_009857475.1 Pseudoduganella guangdongensis
GAGACCGTACCGCAAACCGACACAGGTGGGCGAGATGAGTATTCTAAGGCGCTTGAGAGAACTCGGGAGAAGGAACTCGGCAAATTGGTACCGTAACTTCGGGATAAGGTACGCCTCGGTAGCTTGATTGGTTTACTCCATGAGGGCGAAAAGGTTGCAATAAACTGGTGGCTGCGACTGTTTAATAAAAACACAGCACTCTGCAAACACGAAAGTGGACGTATAGGGTGTGACGCCTGCCCGGTGCTGGAAGATTAAATGATGGGGTG
>NZ_WWCJ01000073.1 GCF_009857475.1 Pseudoduganella guangdongensis
TGTGGGCGTTTGACGATATGCCCGGACCTTCGGGTCCGATGCTCAAAATATACGTTATAACGCTCGCACAAAATATATTAAACGTAATCTCGAAAGAGATTCGTCAGTATTTTGAGTGAGTGACCTCCGATAGCAATATCGGAAAAACAGAGATTGAACTGAAGAGTTTGATCCTGGCTCAGATTGAACGCTGGCGGCATGCTTTACACATGCAAGTCGAACGGCAGCGCGGGCTTCGGCCTGGCGGCGAGTGGCGAACGGGTGAGTA
>NZ_WWCJ01000074.1 GCF_009857475.1 Pseudoduganella guangdongensis
TCCTTCATCGCCTGTAATCGCCAAGGCATCCGCCATGTGCACTTATTCACTTGTCCCTATAACCTTGACGGCTATAAGTTCAAGCATTTACTACTGTGTTTGATGAGTTTTACTACTACCCTAAGTGTGTAATTTCTTACACGCTTAATAAAACTTTTACTTCTTCCAGATTGTTAAAGAACGGTACTACTTAAACCTAAGCGTTTGCGCTTACGTTTAACCAGTATCTAACAACAGCCGATAAGTGTGGACATTTGAGTCTGATGCC
>NZ_WWCJ01000075.1 GCF_009857475.1 Pseudoduganella guangdongensis
AGTGGGTTCGGTCCTCCAGTGCGTGTTACCGCACCTTCAACCTGGCCATGGATAGATCACTTGGTTTCGGGTCTACACCCAGCGACTGGCGCCCTGTTCGGACTCGATTTCTCTACGGCTCCCCTATATGGTTAACCTCGCCACTGAATGTAAGTCGCTGACCCATTATACAAAAGGTACGCAGTCACCCCTTACGAGGCTCCTACTGTTTGTATGCACACGGTTTCAGGATCTATTTCACTCCCCTCCCGGGGTT
>NZ_WWCJ01000076.1 GCF_009857475.1 Pseudoduganella guangdongensis
GATAACCTACTTTCACACTGGTTGCAGCACTATCATCGGCGCAAAGTCGTTTCACGGTCCTGTTCGGGATGGGAAGGGGTGGGACCGACTTGCTATGGTCATCAGGCATAACTTGTAGGCAGCGCGCTGGGCGCGCTGCGCAATCTGGAAGAAGTAAAGTTGGGTAGTGTTCTCAAACACGAGTAAATGCTATATAACCGGCAAGGTTATAGGGACAAGCCGTACGGGCAATTAGTATCAGTTAGCTTAATGCATT
>NZ_WWCJ01000077.1 GCF_009857475.1 Pseudoduganella guangdongensis
GCTTACGGCGTGCGGGCTTTTCACCCGCATTATCGCTACTCATGTCAGCATTCGCACTTCTGATACCTCCAGCATCCTTTACAAGACACCTTCGCAGGCTTACAGAACGCTCTCCTACCATATCCTTACGGATATCCGCAGCTTCGGTGACTGGCTTAGCCCCGTTACATCTTCCGCGCAGGACGACTCGATCAGTGAGCTATTACGCTTTCTTTAAATGATGGCTGCTTCTAAGCCAACATCCTGACTGTTTTA
>NZ_WWCJ01000078.1 GCF_009857475.1 Pseudoduganella guangdongensis
CTTTGCATTGGACTTTGAACCAATCTGTGTAGGATAGGTGGGAGGCTTTGAAGTAGGGACGCCAGTTCCTATGGAGCCATCCTTGAAATACCACCCTGGTTTGTTTGAGGTTCTAACCTTGGTCCGTGATCCGGATCGGGGACAGTGCATGGTAGGCAGTTTGACTGGGGCGGTCTCCTCCCAAAGTGTAACGGAGGAGTTCGAAGGTACGCTAGGTACGGTCGGACATCGTGCTAATAGTGCAATGGCATAAGC
>NZ_WWCJ01000079.1 GCF_009857475.1 Pseudoduganella guangdongensis
AGGCGAAAAGAACCCCGGGAGGGGAGTGAAATAGATCCTGAAACCGTGTGCATACAAACAGTAGGAGCCTCGTAAGGGGTGACTGCGTACCTTTTGTATAATGGGTCAGCGACTTACATTCAGTGGCAAGGTTAACCGAATAGGGGAGCCGTAGAGAAATCGAGTCCGAACAGGGCGCCAGTCGCTGGGTGTAGACCCGAAACCAAGTGATCTATCCATGGCCAGGTTGAAGGTGCGGTAACACGCACTGGAGGA
>NZ_WWCJ01000007.1 GCF_009857475.1 Pseudoduganella guangdongensis
TACTCACCCGTTCGCCACTCGCCGCCAGGCCGAAGCCCGCGCTGCCGTTCGACTTGCATGTGTAAAGCATGCCGCCAGCGTTCAATCTGAGCCAGGATCAAACTCTTCAGTTCAATCTCTGTTTTTCGGTATTGCTACCGAGGTCACTCACTCAAAATACTGACGAATCTCTTTCGAGATTACGTTTAATATATTTTGTGCGAGCGTTATAACGTATATTTTGAGCATCGGACCCGAAGGCCCGGGCATATCGTCAAACGCCCACACTTATCGACTGTTGATTTTTAAAGATCGCTGCTTGTTTTCGACGAAGCGTTGTGTTCGTCAGCAGCAGAGAAGCGAGATTATGCGGTACAGCGTGCAACTCGTCAACCCCTCTATTTCCTCGCTTCGTTTCGCGCTTTTCGCTGCGTCTCGTTGCGAGGGACAGAACTATATCAAAGGCCCTCGAAGTTTGGCAAGCGCTTTTCGAGGAAGGCGTACATGCCTTCGCGCTGGGCCGGCGTGCCGAAACCTGCGTGGAACAGGCGGCGCTCGTAGTTCACGCCTTCCGACAGGGTAGTTTCGAAGGCGCGGTTGACGCAATCCTTGATCTGCATGGCGACGGAAACCGGCATCTGGGCGATGCCTTGGGCGATCTCCAATACCTCTTCAATCAGCTTGTCGGCCGGGACGACGCGCGACACCAGGCCGATACGCTCGGCTTCGGCGGCGTCGATCATGCGGGTGGTGAGCAGCATATCCATGGCCTTGGCTTTGCCGATCGCGCGCGGCAGGCGCTGGGTACCGCCCGCGCCCGGGGTGACGCCGACCTTGATTTCCGGCTGGCCGAACTTGGCGTTATCGCCCGCCACCAGGAAGTCGCACATCATGGCCAGCTCGCAGCCGCCGCCCAGGGCGAAGCCGGATACAGCGCCGATCACCGGTTTGCGCACTTTCAGGATGTGCTCCCAGTTGCGGCCAATATAGTTGTCGCGGTGGGTGTCCTGGTAGGTGTAGTCCTTCATTGCGGCAATGTCGGCGCCGGCGGCGAAGGCTTTTTCGCTACCGGTGAGGATGATGACGTGGATCGCCGGGTCCTTCTCGAACTTGGCGAAGGCTTCACCCAGCTCATTCATCATGTTGTCGTTCAGGGCATTCAGCGCCTTCGGGCGGTTCAGGCGGATCAGTGCCACTTTATCGTGCACTTCGACGAGCAAATCCTGGTATTCCATCGAAATCTCCTCTATTGGTTAAAGATGCTGCGGCGATTGTAGCCGGTTGCCCTGCGCGGCTGCTATAGTTCCCCGGATGTATTCTGCCTTCCGCCGCGATGCGCTGCTTAATGATCCCGCCTTCCGCCTGTATTGGCTGAGCAGCATCATCTCCGGTTCCGGCGCCTATGTCGGGGCGCTTGCCCTGCCCCTGTGCTCCGTTCTGCTGTTGCATGCCACGCCGGCGCAGATGGGTCTTGCCAGCGCCTTCCAGGCGATCCCCTTCGCCATCCTGGCGCTGCCGGCGGGCGTCTGGCTGGACCGCAGCCGCAAGCGGCCCATCCTTGTCGCCTGCAAAATCGCGCAAACCTTGTCGCTGGCCAGCATCCCCGCCGCCTGGGCGCTGGGCGTGCTGTCGATGCCCTGGATTTACGTGGTGTGCGCGGTGCAAGGCTGCTGTTCGGTGCTGGGCGGCGGCGCGGAACAAATCCTGCTGACCCGCATTGTGGGGCGGGACAAACTGATCGATGCGCAATCGCGCCTGACGCTGACGGACTCGGTGGCGCGGCTGGTGGCGCCCGGCTTGGGGGGCTTGCTGGTGCAGTGGGTGACGGCGCCTTTCGCGCTGGTGATCAATGCGCTCGGCTTTGCCGCGTCGGCGCTGCTGCTGCGGCGCGTGCCGATTGAGGAGCCGCTGCCGCCGCCGTCCGACAAGCATCCGCTGCGCGACGTGCAGGAAGGGCTGCTGTTCATCTGGCGCCAGCCGCTATTGCGCACGCTGGCCTGGACGGCCGCCGCCTGGCACCTGCTGTTCTATGGCTACGCGGCCTTGTGCACCTTATATATGCTGCGTGAACTCAAGCTGAATGCCGGTACCTTGGGTGCGGTGCAGGTGTTGGGCGGGATGGGCGTGCTGGCCAGCGGCCTGCTGCTGAAGCCATTGACGCGCCGCGTCGGCCAGGGCAATGCGGCCCTGCTGGGCATGGTGGTGACCACGGCCGGCTTTGTGGCGATGCCGCTGTTGCGCCCCGAGATGCTGGGCAACCAGGGGGTGACGGTCGCCGCCTGCGCCCTGCTGACCTTCTTCTTTGATTGCGGCGTGATGATGTACTTCATGCCATACATCGCGCTGCGCCAGCAGGTCACGCCCGACGAATTCCTGGGCCGCATGACGTCCTCGATGCGCTTCCTGACGATTGCGATTGCACCGCTGGGCGCGCTGGCGGCTGGCTATGCGGGCGAACACTTGGGTATCCGCGCGGCGCTGGGCTGGATCGGCGCCGGCGGGGTGGTGCTGGCCGTCGCGGCGGCAAGTTCGCGCACCTTGCGTGCGCCGCCCGCCCGGCCCCAGGCTTAGACTGGCCTGACCGTCACCTTGCGGGAGAACGCCATGTTCAAATCGATTTTGGTGCCCACCGATGGCTCGCAGTTGTCAGAGCGCGCCGCCCAGACTGCGATCGAGTTCGCAAAAATCCATGGCGCGCGCATGACGGCGGTATCCGTGATCGTGCCCTTGCCTGTGGTGCCGTTGACCGACGCCGCCGTGCTACCGGATGCCGGCCTGTACGATCTCAAAATGCGGCGCAATGTCGAGGCGGGGCTGGACAAGATCGTCGCCGCCGCGGCAGCAGCGGGGGTGCCGTGCGATGCGGTGCTGGGCGAGGCGGTCAGCCCGTACGAGGTGATCGTCAAGACGGCGGAAGAGCGGCACTGCGACATCATCCTGATGGCGTCCCACGGCCGCAAGGGCTTGAACAAGCTATTCCTCGGCAGCGAAACGCAGAAAGTCCTGGCCCATACCCACTTGCCGGTGCTGGTGCTGCGTTGATCTGCGAAATTGCCAATATGATAATATTGGCGTCCCTCAAAATTATGAGACGCCATGAATCGTTTGTTCATTGCGGCCGGGCTGGTACTGCTGGCCGGCCATGCTGCCGCCCAGGTGCAAGTTGACGTCCGCCTGGTGGCGCCGGATGCGCTCCAGGTCAGCTACACCCTGCCCACCCACTGCGCCGGGCTGTCTTTCCTGAAGAACGGCCGAGGCGCCGGCAAGATCCGCGCGCGCTGGCAGCCATTGGCGGAGTGCGGCGTGGCCGGTGGCGACAAGCTGGCGCGCGGCGCGGGCTCCTGCCCAGTACTGTCCTTCCGCGTGCCGGCCACCAGCGATAAAGTCGCCGGCTACCCCGGATCTTTCCCGACCGGTACAGCGCTGTATGCGCACATGTCCAACTACGCGGTAGGCGAGGAATGCGGGGCGGTGCAGTACAGCTATTCGGGGCCGGGCAGCATCGCGACCAAGCTGGCGTGGCGCCATGGCAGCGCCGTGGTCGATGCCGATGCGCCGGCTTTGCTGTTCCCGACGCGCCAGGCATCCAGCGGCAGGGAGAGGGATTACTTCGATCCGGCGCTCAATGCGGGCACGGTGGCGCAGATCCGCCAGCGCGTCAACGGCACCGAAGCCGCTCTACGGAAGGCGATGCCGAAGGCTCACTACCGGCGCCCCATCATTGCCGCCACCCTGGCGCGCGAGCCGGGCGGTCCCAATATCGGCGGCAGTGCCGGCGACGTGATGCACTTCGCGCTGTTCAACTGGCCGGAAACGGCGGCGCAGGAGGACGCGCAACAGCTGGACAAACTGGTGACGCACGAGATGGCCCACCGTTTCCAGATCCGGGACGCGGTAGACGACTATGCGGATGCGCGCCTGATCCATGAAGGGGGCGGCGAGTTCCTGCGCTGGATGGTGTCGCTGCAGATGGGCTGGCTCACGCCGGAGCAGGCCGGAAAACAACTGGACGATGCCCTGGCCACTTGCCTGGTGGCAGGCGACGGCCGCGCGTGGCGCGACCTGACAGCGGCGGACATCGGAGCGAACCGGCTGGAATACGCTTGCGGCCTGCCGGTCTATGTGTATGCGCTGGCGGCGCGCCAGGGCAAAGGCTCGGCTATTGGCCGCATCGACGACTTCTACAAGGCACTGCGCGCCGGCCGCAAACCTGGCTTCGCGCAAGCCATGGAGTGCGGGGCAAAGCCGTGCCAGCCGGGCATCCTGCCGGCCGTCCTGGATGAGCAGGCGCCAATGGGCGAACAGTGGGCAGCGGTGTTCCGGACAACGGGTTTGGCGCAAGCGGGTGCCCCGAGCCAGGCGCAGCTGGATGGCATGGGCTACCGCGCGCTGACCAAGGTGGTACAGGATGATTGCGCTGGCCATAGCAGTATGACCCCGGCCATGTCGCAGGGCAGGCTGCTGGTGGACGCCCTGGCCGCATGTAAAACCGTGCGGGCGAATATTGAAGTGCTGCGGGTGGAGGGCTGGCCAGTGTTCGGCAGCCTGCAAACCATGCCGGCCATGATCGCGGCATGCGCGGCGCGCCAGTCGATCGAGCTGGGGCTCAAGGACGGCTCCACGCTGGCCCTGCCCTGCCGCCGCCAGCCGTCCCTGACACAGGTGTACAAGGCGGACATGGGCAAGGTCATGCGCGCGCTGGGCTGCCCGGCGCGCGCCGAGCTGGCGTATAGGGCTTAACGCGCCAGCTTCGGCAGCAGCACCCAGATATTGCCGCGCTGCTTCATGCGGCCGGCAAAATCGGCCGCTTCGGAACCGAAGCCGAAGAAGAAGTCGAGGCGGATGGCGCCCTTGATGGCGCCGCCCGTGTCCTGCGCCAGCATCAGCCTTTGCAGCGGCATCTCATCGCCGGGCAAGGTGGTGTTGAGGTAGACCGGGGCGCCCAGCGGCAGCTGGCTGCGGTCGATCGCCACGGAGCGCTGCGGCGTGAGCGGCACGTTGAGCGTTCCTTTCGGCCCCACTTTCGGATCCGGCAGCTTTTCCTCTTTGAAGAAGACATAGCTCGGGTTGGCGTTGAACAGCTCCTGGCGCCGCGTCGGGTGGCCGTCGATCCAGGCTTTAATGCCTTGCGCGGTAGCCTGCTCGGTGGTCAGCTCGCCTTTCTGCACCAGCCATTTGCCGATCGACTGGTAGGGCCGGCCGTTCTGGTCGGCGTAGGCGACGCGCACCGTTTCGCCGTCGGCCAGCTGCACGCGGCCGGAGCCCTGCACTTCCAGGAAGAAGGCTTCCACCGCATCGTCCACCCAGAACAATTCGCTGCCGGGCAGGCCGTTGCGGGCGATTTCCTCGCGCGCCGGGTAAGGCACGACGCGCTTGCCTTTCAGGCGGCCGCGCACGCGCTTGTTCGCCAGCTCGGGATAGACGGAGCCGACGTCGATGATGACCATATCGTCCGGCACCTTGTACAAGGGCGTCTGGTAGGGGCCGCCCTTCTTGCGGGCGCCGTGCAGCAGTGGCTCGTAGTAGCCGGTAATCAGGCCGCTGTTGCTGCCGTCCGGGGCGATGACCTGGTGCGGGTCGAAGAACGATTCGAAATACAGGCGGATGGCCGCTTCGCTATTGGCGTCCACCGTCTTGGCGATGGCGCAGGGTTCCTTCCAGTCGGCGCTGGCGCCCAGCTTGGTGCAGGACAGCATATAGGCCGGCCAGGCGGCGCGCAGGTCGTCGTGGCTCCAGCCCGGCAGGTCAGCGAAGCGGGCCGGGATGAATTCGGCCTTGGCCGCTGGCGCCGGGGTGGCGGGGGCGCTTGGCTGGACGGGCGGCACGGCGGGCGCCGGCACGGACGGCGCGGCGGGAACGGCCGGCGCCGGCTGGGCAGGCTTGGCCGGCGGGACAGGAGCGGTAGGCGGCTGGGTGGCGCAGCCAGCCAGCGCCAGCGCGACGGCGGCGGCGCAAACAGGTAAACTACGGCGTATCAAATACATGAGGTGTGATCTATGTGGTTTCTGTATCTCGAAGCGCTGGTGGCGCTCTTCCTGCTGGTGTTCATCGTCTGGTGGACGCTGCCATCCAAGAAAAAGAAGGATGACGACAAGCAGTAATCAGTGCAAGGTACGCGGCAGCGACAGCACGAATTCTGGAATCTTGGTCTCGAACTGATGGCCGTCCTCGGCCACGCAGAAATACTCGCCGAACATGGAGCCCTGCGGCGTGCGCAGTTGGGTGCCGCTGGTGTATTCGAACACTTCGCCCGGCGCCAGCAGCGGCTGGTGGCCGACCACGCCCAGGCCACGCACTTCCTCGATATGGTTGTTGGCGTCGGTGATCACCCAATGGCGGGAAATCAGTTGCGCCGGCACGGTGCCGGTGTTTTTGATGGTGATTGTGTAAGTAAACACAAAATTGGTGCGGTCCGGATTGGACTGTTCCGGCAGGTACTGGGTCCGAACTTCCACCGCAAACTCATACTGGGCCATAAGCTTTCCTTGGTAACAATTGGGCAATTCTAGTCCAAGCAATCGGACAGCGTCCGCACAGCAGCGTAAAATAACGCATCTTTTTTACCAGCCCACCAGCCATGACTACTTTCCGCATCGCTCCCAGCATCCTGTCCGCCGACTTCGCCCGCCTGGGTGAAGAGGTACGCAACGTTGTTGCCGCCGGCGCCGACATCATCCACTTCGACGTGATGGACAACCATTACGTGCCGAACCTGACCGTCGGCCCGCTGGTGTGCCAGGCGATCCGCCCGCACGTGCAAGTGCCGATCGACGTGCACCTGATGGTCAAGCCGGTCGACCGCATCATCCCGGACTTTGCCAAAGCTGGCGCCAACATCATCACCTTCCACCCGGAAGCGTCCGATCACGTCGACCGTTCGCTGCAACTGATCCGCGACAACGGCTGCAAGGCCGGCCTGGTGTTCAACCCGGCCACCCCACTGAGCTACCTGGACCACGTGATGGACAAGGTCGACATGATCCTGATCATGTCGGTCAACCCGGGCTTCGGCGGCCAGTCCTTCATCCCGCAGGCGCTGAAGAAGATCGCCGAAGCGCGCCGCCGCATCGACGAATCGGGCCGCGACATCATGCTGGAAGTGGACGGCGGCATCAAGATCGACAATATCAAGGCCGCCGCCGAAGCGGGCGCCGACACCTTCGTGGCTGGTTCCGCGATCTTCGGCCAGCCAGACTACAAGGCTGTGATCGACGCCATGCGCGGCCAACTGGCTTCGCTGTAAGCGCTATGACGGCGGTCCTGCGCGGCATACGGGCCGCCATCATTGACCTGGACGGCACCATGCTCGACACCATGGGCGACTTTGTGGTCGCCCTGACGGCCATGCGCGCGGAACTGGGCCTGGGCCCGGTGAGCGCCGCGCAGGTCGAGCCCATGGTCGGCAAGGGTTCCGAGAACCTGGTGCGGCGCGTGCTCGCGCTGGACTACGACGCAGCCGGCGTGGAGCGCCTGTTCGCGCAGGCGATGGACTCCTACCAGCGCCATTACATCGCCATCAACGGCCAGCACAGCGAAATCTACGACGAGGTGGAAGCCGGCCTGCAGGCCATGCGCGCGGCCGGCCTGCGCCTGGCCTGCGTCACCAACAAGCCGCTCGCCTTCGCCCAGCCGCTGCTCGCGCTGAAAGGGCTGGCCGGCTATTTCGAGGTGCTGTACGGCGGCGACTCGTTTGAAAAGAAGAAGCCGCACCCGATGCCCCTGCTGAAGGCGTGCGAATTTTTCGGCCTGGCGCCGGCCCAGGTGGTGGCCATCGGCGACTCCTCCAACGACGCCGAAGCGGCGCGCGCGGCCGGCTGTCCTGTGCTCACCGTGCCATATGGTTATAACCACGGAGTGGGTATACATGAAACAGATTCCGATGGTATAGTTGACACGCTTCTTTTTGCAGCTGAACTTATCGCGCAAGCAAACTAACCGAATGTTTCTCAACAAAAGACACAATGTAACCCACCGGGGCTCGATTGAGGCCTGGCTGTGGCGACGCTGGCAATCCTGACCCAGTCCTGATTGCTGTCGGCGCACGCACGTGTGTTCCGGCAGGTTTTTTGTAACCTTACCGCCCCCACCTTATCCTGCGGCGGAACGGAGAGACGCATGACCGAACTCGAATTCAAATCCCTGGCCGCGGAAGGCTATACCCGTATTCCATTGATCGCGGAAGCTTTCGCCGACCTGGAAACCCCGCTCACCCTGTACCTCAAGCTGGCCCAGACTCAGAACTACGGCAAGAACACTTTCTTGCTCGAGTCCGTGGTCGGCGGCGAGCGTTTTGGCCGCTACTCCTTCATCGGCCTGCCGGCCAACACCGTGCTGCGCAGCACCGGCAAGCTGACCGAAATCGTCAAGAATGGCCAGGTGATCGAGACCCACGAGGGCAATCCCCTCGACTTTATCGAGCAATACCAGGCGCGCTTCAAAGTGGCTGTGCGTCCCGGCATGCCGCGCTTCTGCGGCGGCCTGGCCGGCTACTTCGGCTACGACACGGTGCGCCACATCGAAAAGACGGTCGCCGCGACGCAGCCTAAGGATGACCTGGGCCTGCCGGAAATCCAACTGATGGTGACGGAGGAACTGGCCGTCATCGACAACCTGTCCGGCAAGCTTTACCTGATCGTCTATGCCGACCCGCAGCAGCCGGAAGCCTATTCCAAAGCGCGCCAGCGCCTGAAAGACCTGCGCGCCCTGCTGCGGCGCGGTGTGGATGCGCCGGTGACCACGCCTTCGGTACGCACCGAAATTATCCGCGACTTCGCCAAAGAGGATTACCTCAAGGCGGTCGCCAAGGCGCACGAATACATCCTGGCCGGTGACCTGATGCAGGTGCAGATCGGCCAGCGCATCCGCAAGCCGTATGTGGATTCGCCGCTCACGCTGTACCGCTCCCTGCGTTCGCTGAACCCGTCGCCGTATATGTACTTCTACAATTTCGGCGACATGCAGATCGTGGGCGCCTCGCCGGAAATCCTGGTGCGCAACGAGACCCTGCCGGACGGCGAAAAGAAAGTCACGCTGCGCCCGATCGCCGGCACCCGCACCCGTGGCAACACGCCCGAACGCGATGCAGCGCTGGCGGAAGAACTGCTGAACGATCCGAAGGAAGTGGCGGAGCACGTGATGCTGATCGACCTGGCGCGCAACGACCTGGGCCGCATCTCCGAAACCGGCAGCGTGAAGCTGACCGACAAGATGGTGATCGAGAAGTACTCGCACGTGCAGCACATTGTTTCCAACGTGGAGGGCAAGCTGAAAAAAGGCATGTCCAACCTGGACGTGCTGCGCGCCACCTTCCCGGCCGGCACCCTGACCGGGGCGCCCAAAGTGCGCGCGATGGAAGTGATCGACGAGCTGGAAATCAGCAAGCGCGGCATCTACGGCGGCGCCTGCGGCTACCTGTCCTTCGGCGGCGAAATGGATGTGGCGATTGCGATCCGCACCGGTGTGATCAAGGACGGCATGCTGTACGTGCAGGCCGCCGCCGGCATCGTCGCCGACTCGATTCCGGAAATGGAATGGCAGGAAACTGAAAACAAGGCGCGCGCCGTGCTGCGCGCTGCCGAGCAAGTGCAAGATGGCCTGGATGGGGAGTTCTGAAATGCTGCTGATGATCGACAACTACGACTCCTTCACCTACAACATCGTGCAGTATTTCGGTGAGCTGGGCGAAGACGTGCGCGTGCACCGCAACGACGAAATCACCATCGCCGAAATCGAAGCATTGAATCCCGACCGCATCTGCATTTCCCCGGGTCCAAAAGACCCGTCGCAGGCGGGCATCTCGCTGCAAGTGCTGAAGCACTTCGCCGGCAAGAAACCAATCCTGGGCGTTTGCCTGGGACACCAGGCCATCGGCGAAGCCTTTGGCGGCAAAGTTATCCGCGCCAAGCAAGTCATGCATGGCAAAACTTCTCTTATCGCGCATACGGGTGTGGGCGTGTTCCAGGGCTTACCCAGCCCGTTCACGGTAATCCGCTACCACTCTTTGGCAATCGAGCGATCCTCGCTGCCTTCCTGCCTGGAAGTCACAGCCTGGACCGACGACGGCGAAATCATGGGCGTGCAGCACAAGGAGTACGACATCGAGGGTGTGCAGTTCCACCCCGAGTCCATCCTGTCCGAGCACGGCCACGCCTTGCTGAAGAATTTCCTCGACCGCAAATAAGAGAAGGAAGCATCATGCCTATCACGCATCAAGAAGCACTGGTTCGCTGCATCGAACACCGCGAGATTTTCCACGACGAGATGCTGCACCTGTTCCGCCAGATCATGTCCGGCGAAATGTCGCCTGTCATGGTGGCCGCCCTGACCATGGGCCTGCGCGTCAAGAAGGAAACCATCGGCGAGATCACCGCTGCGGCGCAAGTCATGCGCGAGTTCTCGACCAAGGTGCCGATGGCCGACACCACCAACCTGCTCGATATCGTCGGCACCGGTGGCGATGGCGCGCATACCTTCAATATTTCTTCCGCCGCGATGTTCGTCGCCGCCGCCGCCGGCGCGCGCGTGGCCAAGCATGGCGGGCGTTCCGTCTCGTCGTCGTCGGGCAGCGCGGACCTGATTGAATCTTTGGGCGCCAATATCAACCTGAAGCCGGAGCAGATCGCGCAGTCGATCGCGCAGACCGGCATTGGTTTCATGTTCGCGCCCAACCACCACGCTGCGATGAAGCATGTGGCGCCGGTGCGCCGCGAGCTGGGCGTGCGCTCTATTTTCAACATCCTTGGCCCGCTGACCAATCCGGCCGGCGCGCCGAATATCCTGATGGGCGTGTTCCATCCGGACCTGGTGGGTATCCAGGTGCGGGTGCTGCAGCGCCTGGGCGCGCAGCATGCGGTGGTGGTATATGGCCGCGACAATATGGACGAGGTGTCGCTGGGCGCGGGCACCATGGTCGGTGAGCTGGTGAACGGCGAGATCCGCGAGTATGAGATTCATCCGGAGGACTTCGGCCTGCAAATGATCGCGTCGCGCAACCTGAAGGTGGCCGATTCGGTGGAGTCGAAAGCGCGCGTGATGGAGGCGCTGCGCGGCGAACCGGGACCGGCGGCGGATATCGTGGCGCTGAATGCCGGCACGGCGCTGTACGCGGCGGGCGTGGCTTCGTCCATTGAGGATGGGTTGGCGCGGGCGCGGGCGGCGGTGGCTTCCGGTGCGGCGGTGGCCAAGCTGGAGCAGTTTGTGCGCGTCACCCAGGAACTGGGCCGGGAGGGTTAAGCGATGTTCGGCATCCATGACCTGACGCTGTTTATTGTTTCCGGTCTGCTGCTGAACATTATGCCGGGACCGGATTCGCTGCTGATCATGGCGCGTAGCGCCAGCCAGGGCTGGCGCGCGGGTTGCGCGGCGGCGCTGGGGATTGGGGCGGGGACGTTTGTGCATATTGGCGCGGCGGCCGTTGGGTTGTCGGCGGTTCTTGCCACTTCGGCGACTGCGTTCACTGTTGTTAAGTGGGTGGGGGCGGCGTATATCGTTTGGTGCGGTATCGGCATGCTGCGGGCACGGCTGAAACCCGGTAAATCGGGGTCAGACCCGGAGGGTCAGACCCTGTCTACGGCACCTGCGCGGCTTCCGCTGCGACGCATATTTGCGCAGGGTTTCCTGACCAATGTGCTGAATCCGAAAGTCGCGCTGTTCTTCCTCGCCTTCGTGCCGCAGTTCATCGATAGCGACGCAACGAACAAGCCTCTTGCCTTCCTGATCCTGGGCTGCATTTTCAACTTCAACGGCATGCTGTGGTGTAACGGCCTTGCCCTCTTCACCGCCTTCGCCAGCGCCAGGCTGAAGGTCAAGCCCCTGGTCGCGCTGTGGCTGAACCGCGTGACCGGCGGCATCTTCATCGCGCTGGGTGCGCGCCTGGCCCTGGCCGAACAACACTAAAGAATCATCATGTCCGACATCCTGAACAAAATCCTGGCCGCGAAGGCCGACGAAGTAGCCGCCGCAAAAAAGCACCGCAGCCTGCAATCGCTGCGTGACGAAGTGGAAAACGACAAAGACCTGCGCGCCAACCTGCGCGGCTTCGAAGCCAGCCTGCGCCACAAGATCGCAGCCGGCCAGGCCGGCGTCATCGCCGAAGTCAAGAAAGCCTCGCCCTCGAAAGGCGTGCTGCGCCCCGATTTCCGCCCGGCGGAGATTGCCGCCAGCTACGCCAACGCCGGCGCGGCCTGCCTGTCGGTGCTGACCGACGTGCACTTCTTCCAGGGCGCCAACGAATACCTGCAGCAAGCACGCGCCGCCTGCGATATCCCCGTCCTGCGCAAAGACTTCATGGTCGACATGTACCAGATCTATGAAGCACGCGCCATGGGCGCCGACTGCATCCTGCTGATCGTGGCCGCATTGGACCACGGCCTGATGGCGGAAATGGAAGCCTGCGCCCACGAGCTGGGCATGGACGTGCTGATCGAATCGCACGACGGCGCGGAGCTGGCCGCCGCGCTCAAGCTGAAAAGCCGCCTGATCGGCATCAACAACCGCAACCTGCGCACCTTCGACGTATCGCTGGATACCACCATCGGCCTGCTGCCGACCATTCCGCATGAACGCATGGTCATCACCGAATCGGGCATCATGGCGCCGCAGGATGTGGCGCGCATGCGTGAGCACAATGTGCACGCCTTCCTGGTCGGCGAAGCCTTCATGCGCGCGCCCGACCCGGGCGCCGAGCTGCGCAAGCTGTTCGATTAAGGCGTGGCGGCGAAGCCGCAGCGCTTCGACGCTTCACGCCCCGCCAGCTCATAGGTGGTTGAACGGCCGTCGGCTTCCTGCACGCTGAAACTGCCTTCGCCGCTGGCGGTCAGCTTGCCAACCCGGCTGCGGCCCGGCATCGGGAACAGTTCTTCCCAATGGATGGCGTTGTCCTCCACCCTCCAGCTGCCGACGAAATCGGGGCCCTCCCCTTCTGCGGTACTGGGTTTGAAACCCGCATAGGTGCCTTCTTCATCCATATAGATGCTATAGGCGCCGCCATCCTTCTGGTAGTCCCACATGCCGACGAACTGGCAAGGCACGGCGGCGGTAGCAGCGACTGGCGGTGGCGCCGTTTGCGTCAGGCTGCCCGCGATGCACAGGACGGTGGCTGCGAATGACACGCGCGCCAGGAAGGTCGAGGGCAGGCGTGCTTCCACATCCAGGCCGCCCAGGCGGCGCACATCATATTTGGAGGCGCCGAACAAACCCAGGCTCAGGCCCGCTTGCTTCAACCTGCGCACGGCTTTTACGACCAGCACCACCCAGAGCACGAAGCCGACCAGCCAAAGCACGCAAACCAGGATGATGGTCAATGGCGATGGGGAAAACGAGAACGACCAGCTCAGCGCGACCATGGCGAGGGATAACAGCAGCACCGCATTGCGCGCCGCCGCGCCGAAACCCAGGCCCTTCATCATGCACCAGGTGCCGTAGATCGACAGTGCTCCGAGCACGGTGGTGCAGATGGTGCTTGGCAGCGAATAGGCGCCGCGCAACAAGGCGCCTTGCAGCAGGCTCAGGCCAATGCTGCTGACATTCATGCGCAAGCCTTCCGCTACCTGGAACAGCCCGGCATCGTTTTCCGGCGCCTCGACCTCCGTGTCCAACGCTGCGGCGGGCGCCTGGTAGGGGGATGTTGCAGGACTGGCGGCGGCCGCGATGGGCGCCGCCGGGGCCGGCGCCGGCGGCAAGGGCTTGGCGCGCGGGATCGGGCCGGGTTCGGCGGCCAGGGTGGCACGGCAGCCGCCGCGATCGCGCAAGGCGGCGGCGTATTGCATGGCCTGGAAGCGCGACACGCCCTGCTTGACCACCGTGCGGCGCCCGCCCGACAGCAGGGCGACAGTTTCAGCCACCGGCTTGCGCAGCAGGGTCGCCAGGCGCGCGGCGGCGTCGATCACCTCCAGCCCGTGTGCCGGACCTTCCAGCACGACCTGGTAGGTCGGCGGACGGTGCACCTCGCCGGATTTATTGTCCACCACCGTCAGGCCCAGCTCCGCCGCCAGGTACAGCACATGCGGCACCACTTCCTTGCTGCGCCGGACCAGGGTCAGGCGCCCCGCCGCGCCCGCGTAATGGCCGTCCGACCAGGGCTTATCCGGGAACTGGGCTACGAGCGCATCATGGAAGCGTTTCAGCAGGGGCGATGCCGGCTGCGTGCCGGCGTCGTGGCGCAGCTGGTTCATGAAGGCGAAAACGTCGAGGTCGACGTCGGGCGTGGGCACGGCGGCCAGTTGTAACTGATAGCTCATCTCGCAATTCTAATTGCAAAAGATGCATAACGTTATACTAACATTGCTAAATTACAACAAGCTCACGCGGCCAGCGGCGCCGGACCGGCGATCTCTGTGCGATTGCGACCATTCGCCTTGGCCCGGTACAAGGCATGGTCGGCGCGCGCCAGCAGGCTGTCCAGCGATTCACTGACCAAATGCTGGCCGGCGATGCCGATACTGACCGTGCAGGAAGGAGTACCCGCTTGCAGGCTGTCGCGCAGCAGCGCCTGGATGCGCTGCGCCAGTTGCTGGGCATGCGCCAGCGTGGTGTCCGGCATCAGCACCACAAACTCTTCGCCCCCAAAACGCGCCACGACATCGCACTGGCGCGCGCTGCGCATGATCACGGCGGCCACCTGCATCAGCACCTTGTCGCCCTGCGCATGGCCGTACTGGTCGTTGATTGCCTTGAAGTGATCGAGGTCGATCGCCATCAGCGACAAGGGCGAGTCGCTGCGCTGCTGGCGCGCCCGCACGCGACCGAAGAATTGCAGGAAGCCGCGCCGGTTCAAGACGCCGGTCAGCGGGTCATGCGTGGAACGCTGCTCCAGGATTTGCTGCAGCTTGCGCGTGGCCAGCATGAGGAAGGCCACCGTTATCAGCAGGGCCATGAAATTGGCAATCGCCAGGTAGACATTGGCCAGCGCGCTGCTGCGCAGCAGGTTGGCAGCATCCGGCTCCATGAACAGGGCCGCCACGCCGCGCGAGACGGTGTTCAGGCACTGCAGCGCCAGCAGCGCGCCGAAGAACCAGCTGGTGAAGTGCGCGACACGGTGGCGCCAGACCAGGCGCAGCTGGTCCAGGTAGAACACGCTGACGATAAAGCTGAACGCCGCCGCGCGGTGCGGGAAGTTCGGCTCGACCAGCAGCCAGTACAGGATGGCCGCCAGTTCCAGCGTCCAGGCGGCGTGGAAGATGGCCCAGCCGCCCGGTTCGCCGAAAAAGCGGCGGGTGCCGATCATCGACAGGCCGATGCCCCAGGTCAGGCAGACATTGGCAACCGGCAGCGCCAGCGCGTCCGGCAGTTTGCCGCGCAACAGGAACAGGACGCCGGCGCCCACCATCGCCGCCAGGCCGCAGGCCCAATGCCCCACCCCGGCCACTTCGCGCCGGAAGCTCAGGTGCACCGACACCATGGCTGCCGCCAGCACCGCGCAGGTCAGCGTGGTGGTGAACAGGACGGTGAAGGGATCCAGCGCGAACATCAACACTGGATCAGGCGGCGGTCGGGCGGCGCGGCGTGGTTTTCTTCTCTTCCACAAGCATGGTGATGGCTGGCACGCGGTCGCCCTGCAGGGTGACGTCGAAGGCCATCAGCTCGTCGCGGCGGAAAGCGTACACCTGCACGGTGTCGCCCACCTTGTAGCGCGCCAGCAGGGCCTCGACATTGGACGGGTTGCCGCTCACGCGCAGGCCGTCGATGGCCACCAGCAGGTCGTTGGCCGACAGCCCGGCCTTTTGCGCGGCGCCGCCGTCGTGCACGGCGGTCAGCTTGCAATCGGCGCCGTCGCGGCCGATGTTCACGTCCATGCTCGGCTTGGCGGACTTGCGCTCGTCCTTGTAGCTGACGCCGAACTGCGGCAGCAGCTTGGCCAGCGGCACGTCTTCCGTGCCGCGGATGTACTTGTCGAAGAAGGGCTTGAGCTTGAAGCCTGCGATCTCATCGAACAGGGCTTCCACTGCCTGCGGCGTGACGCCGCGCGGCTTGCCGTTGTAGAAGTCGCGGCCATAGCGCTGCCACAGGGCGCGCATGATGTCGTCCAGCGAGCGCTTGCCCGCGGTCTTGGCGCGGATGGTCAGGTCCAGGGCGAGGCCGATCAGGGAGCCCTTGGCGTAGTAGCTGACGATGGCGTTCGGCGAGTTCTCATCCTGGCGGTAGTACTTGCCCCAGGCGTCGAAGCTGGAGTCGGCCACGCTTTGTTTGGTGCGGCCGCTGCCGCGCAGCACGCCGCCCACGGTCTTGTTCAGCAGCTTGAAATAGCCCTCTTCCGACAGCAGGCCGGCGCGCACCAGCATCAGGTCGTCGTAGTAGCTGGTAAAGCCTTCGAACAGCCAAAGCAGCGAAGTGTAGTTCTCCACCTGGTAGTCGTAGGGCGCGAAGACGGCGGGCTTGATGCGCTTGACGTTCCAGGTGTGGAAGTACTCGTGGCTGCACAGGCCCAGGTAGGTCATATAGCCGTCGCTCGGCTCCTTGCCGCGCTGGGAAATGGTCGGCAGGTCGGCGCGCGCGCAAATCAGGGCGGTGGAGGCGCGGTGTTCCAGGCCGCCGTAGCCTTCGCCCACCACCATCGTCATGAAGACGTAGCGCTCCATCGGCGCTTTCTTGCTGCGCGGCTCGAAGAAGGCAATCTGTGTTTCGCAGATCTGTTTCAGGTCGGCGCAGATACGGACGAGGTCAAGGTTGGGCGTGCGGCCGGTGAACACCACGTCGTGCTGCACGCCGAGCGCCTTGAAGCTGGCCATGGCGAACGTGCCCATTTCGACCGGGCTGTCGATCAGCTCATCGTAATCCTGCGCGATGTAGGAGCCGAAGCCGTAGCGCTTGGCCTTGAGTTCTTTCAGGGCGGTGGCGACGCGCCACTTGGCCGCCGCTTCGTGCGCCGGACGCTGGATGTCGACCACGTGCGGCACGTCTTCGCTGCCGACCACGCGCAGGAAGACGCTGGTGCCGTTGAAGAAGCCGTGCGTCTGGTCCAGGTGGGCGGCGCGCACCGACAGGTCCCAGGCGTACACTTCATAATGCACGGTGAGCTTGCCCTTGCAGGGCGCGGCTTGCCAGGAGTGTTTATCCAGCTTGGTCAGCTCGACCGGCTGGCCGCCGCATTCGGCGCGGGCTTGCACGATGTTGCGCGAGAATTCGCGGATCATGTAGCTGCCGGGAATCCAGGCGGGCAGCGTGAAGACCTGGCCTTCCGGCGCCGGCGATTCGACGGTCACGCTGACCTGGAACATATGGGCCGCGAGATCTTTGGCGGCGATGGTGTAGCTGATTTTTTTGTTGTTCATGTGATGTCGGACGGTGTGTCGATGTCCTGCAGGATGCCGGGATCATCCACCGCCAGTTCGTTAACCGGATTGTTCTTCAAAATACTGCGCGCCCCCTGGTCGCCCTCCAGCGCCAGCAGCGCCGGCAGGTGGGCACGCCCGAAAGCCACCGGGTTGCCGCGCCGCCCGCCATGCACCGGCGCCGCAATCGCCGCACCGTCAGGCGCGACTGCGCGCGCCAGGGCCGCCATGGTGGCGGGCTGCACGTAAGGCATATCCGCCAGCGCGATCAGCCAGCCATCCGCATCCTGCGCATGCCGCACGCCGCATACCAGCGAGGCAGCCATGCCCTCGCCTGCGCGCTCGCATACGACGACCTCGCAGCCAAGTTCGCGCAACAGGCCGGCCATGGCCGAATCCTGCGCGCGCACCACCGCCACCACGCGCGCCAGCGCAGCCAGCAAAGCCCGCGCGCTGGCCGCAACCACCGCCTCGCCGCCCGGCAGCGCCTGCAACAGCTTATAGCGCGCGCCGCTCGGATCGAAGCGGCTGCCGCTGCCGGCAGCCAGCAGGATACCGACGACGCCCGATGCCGCGCCGCCGCTCAAGCCTTGGCCAGGTCGAATGGCAGCTTGCGCACGCGCTTACCGGTCAGCTTGAACACAGCGTTGGCCAAGGCCGGCGCCAACGGCGGCAAGCCTGGCTCTCCCATGCCGGTCGGGTTATCCGTGGAAGCGACGGTGAACACCTCCACCAGCGGCATATCCGTCATGCGCGCCACGGTATAGTCGTGGAAATTGCCCTGCTCCACCACGCCGTCCTTCAAGGTGATCGCCGCACCCGGCAAGGTGGTGCCCAGTCCCATCAGGGCCGCGCCCTGCACCTGCGCTTCGATCGTCAACGGATTCACCGGCAGGTTGCAGTGCACGGCAGCCGTGACCTTGTGCAGCTTGGGCTGGCCACCCTTCATCGACGCCACCACCACATACGCCACCGAGGTCTCGAACGACTCGTGCAAGGCCACGCCCCAGGCCTGCCCTTTAGGCAGCTTGGTCTTGCCGTAGCCCGACTTCTCAACCGCCAGGTTCAGCGCCGCCAACTGGCGCACGTGTTTCGCGTCGATCAGCTTGCGGCGGTACTCCACCGGGTCCATCTTCGCCGCGTGGGCCGCCTCGTCGATCAGCGTCTCCATGACAAAAGCCGTGTGGGTCGAGCCCACGGAGCGCCACCACAGCACCGGTACATTCGCCTTGGCGTTATGCACGCTCAGGTTCATCGGCACGTCGTACGGCGCGCCCATGCCCTCCACCGAAGTCGCATCCACGCCGTCCTTCACCATCATCGGCTCGAACGGCGTGCCGGTAATGATGGACTGGCCGACGATCACATGGTTCCAGCCTACGATATTGCCCTTGGCGTCCATGCCGATATCCGCCTGGTGCACATAGACCGGGCGATAGTAGCCGCCCTTGATATCGTCCTCGCGGCTCCAGATCACCTTGACCGGCCCCTTGCCCCAGGCCTTGGCCACGTTCACCGCCTCCACAATGTAGTCGGAAGTCGGCACCGCGCGCCGGCCGAAACCGCCGCCCGCCATCATGGTGTGCAGGGTCACTTTGTCCGGTGTCAGCCCCGCCGCTTTGGCCGCAGCCAGCGCATCCAGCGTCTGGAACTGGCTACCCGCCCAGATGGTGCAGGAATCTGCTTTCAGGTCCACCACGCAGTTCAGCGGCTCCATTGGCGCGTGCGCCAGGTAGGGGAATTCGTAGGAGGCGCTGATCTTTTTCGGCGCCTTGGCGATGGCCGAGGTATCCGCCTTTTTCACCGGCGCACCGGCCTTCTTCGCCAGCGCCTTGTACTCCGCCATCTGCTTTTTGCTGGAGACTTTTTCCAGGCCCGAGGTATCCCACTCGACCGCCAGCGCATCGCGGCCCTGCTTGGCCGGCCAGTAGCCATTGGCCACCACCGCCACGCCGCTGCCGCCACGGTCGGTATCGACCTTGATGACATCGATCACGCCCGGAATCGCCTTGGCCTTGGAGGCGTCGAACTTTTTCACCTTGCCGCCAAAGACCGGCGGCCGCGCCACCAGCACCACCTTGGTGCCTTCAGGCTTGAAGTCCATGCCGAATTGCTGCGTGCCGCTCGACTTGGCGCGCGCATCGAGGCGCGGCGTCGGCTTGCCGATGATGGCGAAGTCCTTCACGTCCTTCAGCTTCACATCCTTCGGCACCGGCTGCTTCATCGCCGCATCGGCCATGGCGCCAAAAGTCGCGCTCTGGCCGGACGGGCCGTACAGCATGCCTTTCGAAGCGCGCACTTGCGCCGCCGGCACTTTCCACTGCTCGGCCGCCGCAGCCACCAGCATGGCGCGGGCGCGGGCGCCGATTTCGCGGTGCTGCATCCAGGAGTGCTTTACAGCGGTCGAGCCGCCCGTCATCTGGATGCCGAAAGCAGGATCTTTATAGGCATCGCCCGCCGGCGCCAGCGCCGAACGCACCTGCGACCAGTCCGCATCCAGCTCCTCGGCGATCAGCATCGGCAGCGCGGTATGCACGCCCTGGCCGAACTCCAGCCGGTTAACCTGGATGGTGACGGTATTGTCGGGAGCGATATGGAGGAAAGCATTGGGCGCCACCGGCGGCTTGGCCGGGGCGTCGGCAGCGATCGCGCGGGCAAAGCGCCCACCGCCGCTGGCGACATAGAAACCGAGCAGCAGGCCGCTGCCGGCTTTCAGGAAGGAGCGGCGCGACATGCCTGCATCGTCAGCGCCAGCCGCTTGAGCTGCCATGAACCATTCTTTGCGCATGGCTGCCTCCGTCAAGCGATGGATTTCGCAGCGTCCTTGATGGCCGCGCGGATCCGTTGATAGGTGCCGCAGCGGCAGATATTGCCCGACATGGCGTTGTCGATATCGGCGTCGGTCGGCGCCTTGTTGGTGCGCAGCAGGGCCGTAGCGCTCATCACCTGGCCGCTCTGACAGTAGCCGCATTGCGGCACATCGTGCCTGACCCAGGCATCTTGCACCGCCTTGCCCACTTTGTCGCCGGACATGGCCTCGATGGTGGTGATCTTTTGCCCCACCACCGCCGAAATCGGCGTCACGCAGGAGCGGATCGCCTGGCCTTCCAGGTGCACCGTGCACGCGCCGCACATGGCCATACCGCAGCCAAACTTGGTGCCGGTCATATTGAGGTTGTCGCGCAACGCCCACAAGACAGGCGTGGAGGGATCGGCATCGACTTGCACGTCGCGCCCGTTGATATTCAATGTGACCATGCCGGCTCCTTATTTGATGGTGGCGAACTTAGCTTCCAGGGTACGCTGATCAACTGCTCCTGCAATACGGCTGCCGTCGGCAAAGAAGATCGCCGGGGTGCCGTTAATATTGATTTTCTGGCCCAGGGCCAGCACTTTGTCGTTTGGCGAGGTGCAGCCGTTCGGCGCGGTCGGCGCCGCTTTACCGGCCAGCATCCAGTCATCCCAGGCCTTGTTGCGGTCGGCCGCGCACCAGATGTTCTGCGATTTGGTGAAGGAGTCCGGCGACAGGATGTTGTACATATACGTGTACACGGTCACGTTGTCGATATTCGCCAGCGTGGTCTGGCGGAAGCGCTTGCAGTAGCCGCAGTTCGGATCCTCGAAGATCGCCATCACGCGCTTGCCGTTGCCCTTCACGGTCTTCAGCGCCAGCTCTTTCGGCAGCTCGTCGAAGTTGATCTTGTTGATATCGTCGATGCGCGCCTGGGTCAGGTCTTGCGAAGTTTTCAGGTCGAAGATATGCCCCACCATCAGGTAGCTGCCGGTCTTGTCGGTGTAGCGGATATCGCTGCCGACGCGGATCTCGTACAGGTCGGCGTACGGCGTCTTCTTGATGGAATCGATCTTCACATCGCCCAGGCGTTCCGCCAGCGCCTTGCGCAGCTGCGCTTCCTCTTTGGCGTTTTGCGCATCCGCGCAGGACATCAGCATGGTCGTCGCAACGACCATGGCCAGCTTACTCATATTCATTAGGTTCTCCGCTTTTACAACTTACCAAGTGCGTGGGAAATCAGCCGGCGCTTTACGCCCGGCAATTTATCCAGCAAGTTTAGCCCGAAATTGCGCACTGCGCGCACTGGCTCCAGGTCGGTGCCGAACAGGCGTTCCAGTCCATCGGTGGTGGCCAGCATCAGGCTCACCTCCTCCTTGCGCGCCCGCGCATAGCGCGCCAGCACGCGTTCATCGCCGATGGAGCGGTGCTCTTCGCGCTCCGCCACGGCCTTTACCAGCTCCTGCACATCGCCAAAGCCCAGGTTCATGCCATGTCCGGCCAGCGGATGCACCACGTGCGCCGCGTCGCCCACCAGGGCCACGCGCGGCGCCACCATCGAGTGCGGGCGCATCAACCGCAGGGGGAAGGCTTTCACATCCTCCGGCTGCAGGGGCGTCAGCTTGCCCAGTTTTTCCTGCGCGAACACCGCCAGCCGCTCGGCCAGCGCCGCCGCGCCTTCGCGGCACAGGGTATCGGCCAGCATGTCCGGCGCCGACCACACCAGCGATACCTGGTTGCCGGGCAGCGGCAGCAAAGCCACGATGCCCTGCTCGCCGGTGAACCACTGGTGCGCCACACCATGGTGCGGCAGCTCGCAGGCGAAGTTGGACACCACGCCGCTCTGGTTATAGGAACGGTAATCGAGGCCGATATCGCACTGGCCGCGCACCCACGATTGGGCACCGTCGGCGCCGACCACCAGCGAGGCGCCCAGGTGGGAGCCGTCTTCCAGCGTGATCAGGGCGCCTTCCGCGTCATGCTTGAGGGCCACCGCCTTGCCGTGCACGAAATGCACGTTCTGCGCGAAACGCAGCGCGGCGTCCAGCGCCTGATTCAGGTTGCGGTCTTCCGCAATCCAGCACAGGGTGCCGGTGTGGGCGCCGTAGGCATCGAAATTCAGCGCGCCGGCCTTGGCGCCATCGCCGTGCACCAGCATGGCATCGACCGGCGCGATCCGCGCCTGGTCTATGGCGCCCCAGACTTTGAGGGAATCGAGCAGGCGGTGGGCGGTATGGTTGAGGGCGAACACGCGGACATCCCAGCTCGCCGCATCCGGGCGGGCCGGCGCCGGGGGCGGCCCCAGCAAAGTCACGCTCAGTCCGGATTGGGCAAACGCAAGGGCTGCCGTTTTGGCAATGGCGCCATTGCCGACTATGCAGACCGCAGTCTGCATATGGTGGTGCGTAGACTTGTTCATCCGGCCATTATAGATTGCTATCATCTCTCTATGAAAAATCTCTTGCTTGCGGCGCTGCTGTGCGCCTCCCCCTTGGCAGCCCTGCCGGCCCACGCCGACGCCCTGCCCCTGCGCGACCAGGCGCGCCTGATCGACCAGCTCACGGCCGAACGCTTCGATACCGTGCTGCCAGGCCTGATGCAGCGCAATGGCATCGACATGTGGATCCTGGTCTCGCGCGAGTACAACGAGGACCCAGTGCTGCGCACCATGCTGCCAGCCGAATGGCTCAGCGCACGGCGCCGCACCATCCTGGTCTTCGCGCGCGATCCCGCCAACGGCACGGTGGAGAAGCTGGCCATCGCCCGCTACAACGTGGGCTCGTCCATCCAGGCCGCCTGGGATATGCAGCGTTTTCCCAAACAATGGGACGCCTTGGCCGAGCTGGTACGGAGCCGCAAGCCCGGCAAGATCGGCCTCAACACCTCCGCCACCTTCGGCCATGCCGATGGCCTGGACCATACAGACTATAAGGAGCTGATGGCCGCCCTGCCCGCCGCCTATCGCAACAAGGTAGTCTCGGCCGAAGCGCTGGCCGTGGGCTGGCTGGAAACCCGCACGCCGCGCGAGCTGGCCCTTTATCCGCAGCTGGTGGCCGACACCCACAAGATCATCGCGCAAGGCTTCTCCGCCCAGGTAATCACCCCGGGCACCACCACCACCGAGGACGTGGTCTGGTGGTTCCGTGAAAAGATCCGCGCCATGGGCTATGAGACCTGGTTCCACCCCACCGTCACCATCCAGCGCGCCGGCGCCGCGACCGGCAATGTGATCCAGCCCGGCGACTTGCTGCACGTCGATATCGGCATCAGCTCCCTGCGCCTGAACACGGACGTGCAGCAGCACGCCTACGTGGCCCGGCCCGGCGAAACAGCCATCCCCGCCGGCATCCTGGCCGTCTTCGGCCAGGCCAACCGCCTGCAAGACATTGTGCTGGCCCAGTTCCAGGAAGGCCGCAGCGGCAACCAGGTGCTGGCCGCCGCCCTGGCCCAGGCCAAAACAGAAGGCATCAAGCCCACCATCTACTCCCACCCGATCGGCTACCACGGCCACGCCGCCGGCCCGGCCATTGGCATGTGGGACATGCAGGGAGGCGTGACCGGCAGCGGCGACGCCCGGTTGCGCGCTTCCACCGCCTACTCCATCGAGCTGAATGCCGAAGCCGAGTTGCCTGAATGGCAAAAACCGATCCGCATCATGCTGGAGGAGGATGCCTGGTTTGACGGCAAAACCGTGCATTACTTCGACGGCCGCCAGCGCCAGCCCCACCTCATTGTAAAATAGGGCTGGTATTTTTTGGGAACCCTGCTATAATCTCTGGCTCTTGGCCTGGTAGCTCAGTTGGTAGAGCAGAGGATTGAAAATCCTTGTGTCGGTGGTTCGATTCCGCCCCGGGCCACCAAGAATAAAAAGTGAAAACGCCGACCCTGAGTCGGCGTTTTTCGTTTGCGCTTATCTTTCCATTCACTTGCAACACGAAAAATCCAGGCTGAGCGGCACAATCCCGTGGTCGCGCAGCAAGCGCCAACGTGCTGTGCACCGGCGCGTGTCGCTCGTGTCCAGACCAATATAGCGAGCAGTGCCTGCTCAGTCCTTCTGAGCGAGGAAGAACCTGAGCATTTCAGCGGACGCGTTCGGCCCAGCCGGATCCGTATGCGATCCAGCCCGGCTGCCTCCGGACCACGCGTGGCCGGCCCCGTGCAACTGCCAGTGTTCGGCGACGCTGCGGCCAGTCCCGTCCAACATGACGGTGCGGGTATAGCGACGCCCGCCAGCATCGGCAATTGCTTCCTGCACGCGTCGCAGTGACTCGCCGGGCGAAGCGGGCGCCGGGCGCACAAACTGCTCCAGCACCGCTTCCCCGTTGCCCGGGTGTACGACATCGTCACGGTCGCCGTGAAAGACGATTACCGGCACCCGCTGGCGCAACTGACCGGTCTTGCTGCCGTTACCGGGTCGCACCTTCTTCATCGCCGCCAAGCCTGTGATCATGTCGCGCGCCTTGCCAACCGGAAGTCCGGAATGGACGCCCACCGCAGCGTACAGGTCGGGATATGCCGCGCCCATGATTGCCGCCATCGCCCCGCCCGCCGACAGCCCCGCCACGAAGACACGGGCTGGATCCGCTTGCTGGCGCTCGATAATTTCGCGCGTCATGCCCGCGATCAACGCGGGCTCGCCGCCATCACGCCCCTGGTGCGGCACCTCGAACCAGTTCCAGCAAAGCGTGGCGTTGGCGCCGCGCGGCTGCTCGGGATACAACACCAGGCAGCCGTGCTGCTCGGCCAGGGCGTTCATCGCGGTGCCGGCGGCAAAGTCGTCGGGGTTCTGCGTACAGCCATGCAGCATCACGATCAACGGACGTGGCCCCGTAGCCGGAGCCGAGGGCACGTAGAGCTTGTAGCGCCGCGTGCCCGCCGCCGCAGTGAATGATCCCTGCACGAATTCCCCGGGCGCGCGCGGGTCGGGGGCTGCGGTATGGCTGCGCTGGCGCCCGGGCGCGGTCCGGCCTGGACGCGGGCTGCTTTTTGCAGTGGTGCCGGCGCCAGCGCGCGCGGCCGCTGCCCATTCCGGCACCGGGTTCAGGTCGATCGGTTCCGGCTGGTCGCCGTCTGCGCCATCCGGTGCTGCCGCAGGCAGCAGGCCGGCGGCACGCAGCGCCGCCTGGATCACTTTGGTGGACTCGCCAGGCTTGTTCGCCTGGGCCAGGCGCGCGGATTCCATCATCCGCCCAAGAAAATCGTCAAACGGTTTCATGTTCACTCCCGTGCTTAAGCTTGAATGCGGTCGGCGAGCGCGTCCTTGACGGCAGGCGACGCGATAAAGGCCCCCAGCACCCGGATTGAGGCGATGGCCGCCCTCGCGAGTTCGGGCGCGACGTCGTCCTCCACCGTGGCCAGGCCGAGCACCTGGATCTCCAATCGTTCGCCAGCGGCCACGACACGCTCCAGGTCGCTGCGCGAATAACGTTGCAGTCCCATCACAAAACGCTTGCGCAACACAGTCTCGCGAATACTTTCCGCATGCCGCTCTAACTGGTTGCGAATGGCCGTTCGGACGAAATCCGTCCGATTCGTATAAAAGCCCTCTTCGACCAGTAAATCCATCTGGGCAAGATCGACCAAGCCCAGGTTGACTGTCACCTTGTCGGTGTCCGGCAGTTTTGTCTTGATATTGACGATTCCCATTGATCCCATCCTCCCGATATACTCCAATGGGAGTATAGACGGAGGGCGATCATTGTCAATGAAGTTGTCCTATCGTGCGCTGGAGCAAGCAAGTTATTAATATAATATCAACCATGAAAACCACCCTCCCCCTCACCCTCGCTGCATTCATCCTGGCCCCTGCAGCACTGGCCAACGACGGTGTCGCATCCGTCAGTGCCGGCGGCATCGTCTTCGGCAAGACCGATGCCATCGCCATGAAGAAGGAAGTGCTGAACGTCAGCCACAAGCTGATCAGCGTGGATTACGAATTCCTGAATGAGTCGGGCAACGATGTAGAGGAAACTATCGTCTTTCCCTTGCCAGCCTACCCGGCGGCGCAGCAGGTGAGCGACAGCTACTACGGTCAGCCGAACGGCTTCAAAATCATGGTGGATGGCAAGCCGGTGGCGTTCACCAGCCAGCTGGCGGCCTTCGCCCCTGACGGGACGGACGTGACAGCGCAATTGAAAAAGCTCGGGTTGAGCAATGCGCAAATTGCCCATTCGACAGGCTTCGACACGAGTGTTACCAAAGTGCCGGACTTCAGTGAGAAACAATACAAGCAGTTGGCCAAGCTGGGCTTGATGGGAACCGACAACGGCAGCCATGAGCCGGCATGGACGGTGCAGGTTAACTATGTGTGGAAGCAGAAGTTCCCAGTCGGGCAGGTCGTGCGTGTGCATCACGCGTACCGCCCCTTCTACGCGGGCGGGCCGGGCATGTCGGTCATGTACGAAGGCTTCGGCAAAACCTATTGCACCGACGATGCCTACCTGAACGCGCGCGCCAAGGTGGAGGAGCGCAAGCAGTACATCGACACGCGCAATGTGTCTTACATCCTCAAAACCGGCAACACCTGGAAGCGCGGCATCGAGGACTTCACCCTGAACATCATCAAGGGCAAGCCGGACGAACTAATCAGCCTGTGCTTCCCCGGTAAATTTAAGAAGATCAACCCCACCACCTACCAGGTGCGCCTGACCAATTTCCGCCCCTCCAAGGATCTCGAAGTCCACTTCGGCAATGTGGAAGATGATGGCACCGATAGCAACGGTGTCATGCCGGTCCTGCCCAAATAAGCGGGAACTTAAAGCGCCAGACGCAGTCAATGCAGGGAGGGTACCAATGGAAGTCAGTATTCCTACCATCCGGCACGAAGGCCGAAACGCTGCGCAACTGATTGGGCGAAAAAAGCCCCCTGCAGCGCAGGGGGCTTGGTCAGCCTGATTAAGGCTTGGCGGCAGGGGCCGCGCCTGCTGCACCGGCGGCAGCTTTGGCGAAGTCGCCAGCCTTGATGACGGAAACGGCTTCCGGCTTCAGGTGCGCGCGCAGGGCTTCGTTTACCTGGGCCACGGTCAGCGCGCTGACTTTAGCTTCCAGGTCTTTGTCGAAGGCCATGGTGCGGTCGAAGCTCAGATAGCCTGCCAGGCGGCTGGCCAGGCCGGCGTCGCCGGTGCGGCCTACCTGACGCGATTGCAGCCAGGCTTTTTTGGCGTCCGCCAGCTCGGCGTCGGTGAAGCCGTCTTTCAGCGCCTTATCCAACTCTTCACGCAGCGCTGCTTCCACCTTCACGGTGTTTTGCGGCGCGCTGATGGCGAATGCCAGCCACAGGCCGGCCGGGTCGCGGTCCGGCACGGACAGTTGCGAACCCACACCGTAGGACAGGCCTTCCTTCTGGCGGATGCGGTCGGCCAGACGGCTGCGCAGTGCGCCGCCACCCAGCATGTAGTTACCCATCAGCAGGGCTGGGTAGGCTGCGGCATCGTCCTTCAGCGGTACTGGCTGGATTGCCAGCAGCACCGAGTTGGCTTTATCCGGAGTCTCCAGCGAGATCTTCTGGCCTGCCACCGGCTTCATGGCGCTGGCGATACGGGCGTAGGGCTGCTCCGCTTTCCAGTTGCCGAACAGCTTGGCGGCTTGCGCCTTCACGGCGGCGGCGTCGAAGTCACCCACCACCGACAGGGTGGCGTTGCCGGCACCGTAGTAGGCTTTGTGGAAGGCTTTGACCTGCTCCAGCGTCACGGCTTTTTCTTCCGCCAGTTGCTCCGGCAGGGTCTTCACGTGGCGCACGTGGCCGGCCGGGAAGGTGTCGGTCAGGCGTTGCATGGCGTTGCTGGCCAGCGGCTGCGGCTCGGTCATTTCCTGCTCGGTGCCGGAGATGAACTCGCGCTGGCGCTCGGAGAAGTCATTGGCGTTGAAGGCCGGCTTCATCAGCGATTCGGCGATCAGGTCGAGCGCCGCTGCCAGGTTGTCGCGAGTGGTGGTCACGGTGGCGGTCACGCCTTCCGCGCCGCCCTGGATGCCCACGTTGGCCTTCAGCTTGTCGAAGGCGTCCTTAACTTCCTGGCGCGACAGGCGCTCGGTGCCGTCGGTCAGCATCGAGGCGACGAAGGCGCCAACGGTGCCCTTACCAGCCAGGTTGTCAGCAGTACCCATGCGCAGTTGCACGGTGGCGCTGACGGTGTTGCCCTTGGTGGTTTTTGGCAGCAGCGCCAGTTTCATGCCGTTGGCCAGGGCCGAACGTTGCACGCGCTTCTCGATATTATCCGGGCTTGGGTCAAACACTTCACCTTGCGCCACAACGGCGCGGCCTTTGTAGTCCTTGACCAGGGCAGCGATGTCCGGGGTCTTCGGCACTTCGGCGCGGTCGGCGGCATCGGTCGGAATGAAGCGCGCCAGGGTGCGGTTGGACGGTTTCAGGTATTTGGCGGCGACCGCTTGCACGGCTGCCACGTCAACCGTTTCCACCTGGTCGCGGCGCAGGTGGAACAGGCGCCAGTCGCCAGCGGCTTGGGCCGAGGTCAGGGCGATGGTGAAGCGCGCGGTGTCGTTCACCACCAGATCGGTGTCCTTGGCGATGGCTGCTTTGGCGCGCACCACTTCGGCTGCGGTGATCGGGTTGGACTTGATGTCCTCCAGCGCCTTCAGCATCGCTTCTTCCACGGCCGCGGTCTGGCCGTCCTTCGGCACCACGGCGGCGAACAGGCGGTAGCCTGGTTCCATGTGGTTGAAGTCCAGGTCCATCACGGAGGACGCCAGCTTGGCGTCCACCAGGGCCTTGTGCAGGCGGCCGGCTGGTGCGTCGGTCAGGATCTTGCCCAGCACTTGCAGCGCGGCGGCATCGGTGTGGCTGGCAGGCGCCACGTGGTAGCCGGTGACCACCAGCTGGGTGCCGCCGGTGCGGCGGATGGTGACGGAACGTTCGCCGTCCTGGGTCGGTTCCGAGGTATAGGTCGGGGCCAGCACGCGGGTCGGCTTAGGAATCTTGCCGAACAGTTCGTTCACCTGGGCCAGCACCTTGGCTTCGTCGAAGCGGCCGGCCACCATCAGGATCGCGTTGTCTGGCTGGTAGTAGCGCTTGTAGAAGGCGCGCAGGCGGTCCACGCTCACGCCTTCGATATCGGAACGGGCGCCAATGGTCGATTTGCCGTAGTTGTGCCAGTCGAAGGCGACCGACATGGTGCGCTCCAGCGTAACGCGGAACGGATCGCTCTCGCCGCTTTCGAACTCGTTGCGCACAACGGTCATCTCACCCTTCTGGGTCTTGTTGTTCCACAGGTCGTCCTGGCTGATCGGCGAGTTGATCATGCGGTCGGCTTCCAGCGCCAGCATCTGCTTCAGGTTGTCGTCATTGGCCGGGAAGGTGGCGAAGTAGTTGGTGCGGTCATACCAGGTGGTGCCGTTGAAGCGGCCGCCGATCTGGTTCAGCACTTCCACTGGCGACTTGGTGCCCTTCTTGATACCGAAATTGGCGGTTGGCTTGAACAGCAAGTGCTCCAGCAAGTGGGCCATGCCGGTTTCGCCGTAGTTCTCGTGGCGCGAACCTACCATGTAAACAATATTGGTGGTCAGGGTTGGTTTGCTGGCGTCCGGGAACAGCAGCACGCGCAGGCCGTTGGCCAGGCGGTACTCGGTAATGCCTTCCACCGAGGCGACTTTGACTGCGGAGGACTTGCTGGCAGCCGCAGGCGCGGCGATGGCCGGGGTGGCGACGAACGCTGGCGACAGGATGCCTGCGCTCAGCATGATGGCGGTAAGTAACTTCACTTTTTGATTCCTATAAAAAAATAAAGGTTATAAATTATATAACCGCAAGCTTGCAGTAGTGAAAATTCTTTGGGGCCGCTGAGGCGCGTTTGCCACAATGCGAAATCCCTATCTCACAATGTAAGAAGCACATGTTCAGGGCAGCATACTCTGCAATTCATCCAGCGAAAAATCATTTCGCATCATGGAATCAAATATTCAAGTCATTGAATTATAAGGAACAAATTTCAGTTATATGTCTTATATAAGACATATGTGCGGCGCAATAAATGGCCTATCATTATTCCAAGTGCTTCGCTTTCTTAATCCTTCTTTTTAGGAATAATGACCATGTCCCAATACCAAGACGATATCCAAGCCATCGCAGCCCTGCGCACCAAGAATGGCAGCGCCTGGAACGCCATCAACCCTGAATCGGCCGCCCGCATGCGCGCCCAGAACCGTTTCAAGACCGGCCTGGACATTGCGCGCTACACCGCAAAGATCATGCGCGCCGACATGGCCCGCTACGACGCCGACCCATCGCAGTACACCCAGTCGCTGGGTTGCTGGCACGGTTTCATCGGTCAGCAAAAGATGATTTCGGTGAAGAAGCACTTCAACAGCACCGACCGCCGCTACCTCTACCTGTCGGGCTGGATGATCGCCGCCCTGCGTTCCGAGTTCGGCCCGCTGCCGGACCAGTCGATGCATGAAAAGACCGCCGTCTCGGCCCTGATCAAAGAGCTGTACACCTTCCTGCGCCAGGCTGATGCGCGCGAGCTGGGCGGCCTGTTCCGCCAGCTGGACGCCGCCCAGGGCGACGCCAAGAAAGCGATCCAGGACAAGATCGACAACCACGTGACCCACATCGTGCCGATCATCGCCGACATCGACGCTGGTTTCGGTAACGCGGAGGCGACCTACCTGCTGGCCAAGCAGATGATCGAAGCCGGTGCCTGCTGCATCCAGCTGGAAAACCAGGTCTCCGACGAGAAGCAATGCGGCCACCAGGACGGCAAGGTCACCGTGCCGCACGAAGACTTCCTGGCCAAGATCCGCGCCGTGCGCTACGCCTTCCTGGAACTGGGCGTGGACGACGGCATCATCGTGGCCCGTACTGACTCGCTGGGCGCCGGCCTGACCAAGCAGATCGCCGTCACCAATGAACCGGGCGACCTGGGCGACAAGTACAACTCCTTCCTCGATTGCGAAGAAGTCACCGCCGACAGCGTCAACAGCGGCGACGTGCTGATCAAGCGCGACGGCAAGCTGCTGCGTCCTAAGCGCCTGCCAAGCAACCTGTTCCAGTTCCGCTCCGGCACCGGCGAAGAGCGTTGCGTGCTCGACTGCATCACCTCGCTGCAGAACGGCGCCGACCTGCTGTGGATCGAAACCGAGAAACCGCACATCGGCCAGATCGGCGGCATGGTCAAGGAAATCCGCAAGGTCATCCCGAACGCCAAGCTGGTGTACAACAACAGCCCATCGTTCAACTGGACCCTGAACTTCCGCCAGCAAGCCTACGACCGCATGAAGAACGCCGGCGAAGACGTGTCCTCCTACGACCGCGCCGCCCTGATGAACGCCGACTACGATGCCACCCCGCTGGCACTCGAAGCCGACGAGAAGATCCGCACCTTCCAGGCCGACTCGGCACGTGAAGCCGGCATCTTCCACCACCTGATCACCCTGCCGACCTACCACACCGCCGCGCTGTCGACCGACAACCTGGCCAAGGAATACTTCGGTTCGCAAGGCATGCTCGGTTACGTGGCAGGCGTGCAGCGTAAGGAAATCCGCCAGGGCATCGCCTGCGTCAAGCACCAGAACATGTCCGGCTCCGACATCGGCGACGACCACAAGGAATACTTCAGCGGCGAAGCAGCGCTGAAGGCGGCCGGCAAAGACAACACCATGAACCAGTTCTAATCCCGCCCGCGGGTTTAGCGCTCAAAGCCACCCTCTTTGCGAGGGTGGCTTTTTTATTTTCGCAAGGCGCACGGGCCGGACTATGATGGAGGGATCATTCAACCCAGGGAGAACGCAATGGGACTACTCGACCAACTGGCCGGCCAAGTACTCGGCCAATCGCAAGGTGACTTGCTCAGCAGTGTAATGGGGATGATTAACCGGGCTGGCGGGCTGCAGGCGCTCCTGCAGCAACTCCAGGCAGGCGGCTTGGCCGAGCAGGCTGCGTCCTGGGTCGGCACCGGCGCCAACCATCCCGTGTCGGGCGAGCAGTTGGAACAAGCCCTGGGGTCGGACAATATCGCGCAAATTGCCCAGCAGGCTGGCCTTCAGCCCGGTCAGGCATCAAGCGGCCTGGCTGAAATGCTGCCGAAGATCATCGATCAGCTCACGCCCGACGGCCAGGTGCCGCAGAACGAACTGCTCGAGCAAGGCTTGAACCTGCTACGCGGAAAGTTATTTGGTTAAAGCCACGTACCCGCCTTACGCGACATCCTTCAGGGCGAGCGAGGCCATGGTGCGGATGCCTTCGTAAGACTTGGCGGAGGCGATAAAGCGGCCGTTGTGGCAAAAGCCGGCATCCGGCACGCCGGTCACGGCGGCTAGCTCGGCATCACGCAAGCCGGCCCAGGCTTCCGGCAAGTCGGCGCGGGCGTCGAAGTTGTCGGGGCTGACCGGCACCGTGCTGATCAGGTAGCGCTGCTCGGCGATGCTGTGGCTGATCACGAACAGCACCTTCGGCATTTCCCGCCGCACCACCTGGCTCCAGGGCAGCGCCGCATTCTTCAGGAACAGCACCTTGCCGTCTTCCAGCACCTCGGCCTGGCGCACCTGCTCCAGCGCCAACAAGGCCCCCACGCGATACTTGACGGCGTTGACCATGATATCGGTCAGGACCGCCACGGCGCGCTCAAACTGCTCCTGGCGGTAGGCATCGGCGCCATCGCCCAGCCTTTGTTCATCGAGCCAGTTGGGGTTGAAGCCGGAAATCACGGCGGACAAGCCATAGCCGCCCGGCGCACTTTTCGCCGCGCCCACATCGGACAAGTCCAGGTATTGCACCACGTCGGCATCGATGCTGTAGGCCAGCTCACGCGCCTTGTCGTCCGCCAGCTGATGGCCGCAATGGGCCAGCGCCAGCGCACTGACGCAGCGGGCGCCGTACTCGCGCCACACCAGACCGGCGCTGGCATAGGGCACGCCGGTCTGGCGCGCACCGCTGAAACCCTTCTGGTGGTGGTCGAAACAGCCGGCGGCCGGGTCCCAGACGCCGCCCACATCGACCGCGAAGTCGGCCGCCTCAATCACCGCCGTGTCGCGCGTGCGTACCAGCCCGGCAGCGGGGAATAAAACTTTCAGGGCTGCGACCGCCCACGCATCGTCCGCGTGGAATTTGCCGCTGTGGGTCACTATCACCATGGGAAGTCCAAATCGTTGAAACTTCCAGCATGATAACTGCCTCAGGTGAAGTTCGCCGGATTGGCGTCGAACAGCGTTTTGTGGCCCTGCATGCAGAAGTAATACTTGCGCTTGCGGTAGAGCGAAGTCAGTGGCGTTCCCAGGTCCACGTCCATCTCGCACACCGGGCAGACCGGCTGCTGTTCGGTGGACTTGCGGCGTTTAGCGTAGGCGTTGTTCGACATCGGGTCGAGCCAGCCCTGGCCCTGGTATTCCATGGCATTGGCGGTATTGCGCGCCGCCGCACGGCCGAAATAGCGCTCCACCACGCGCAGCGCCAGGTCGATGCCGGACGACAGCCCGCCGGCGCTGGCCAGCCTGCCCTCCTCCACAAAGCGCGCACCGCGCTTCAGCGCCACGTCGGGGAACTGCATGGCGAACTCGTTGAAAGAGCCGTGGTGGGTGGTGGCTGACTTGCCGGCCAGCAGCCCGGTGCGCGCCAGCACAAAGGCGCCGGTGCAGACCGACATGGTCAAGTCCGCCGTGCGCGATGCCTCGCGAATCCAATCCATCACCGCCGGCTCGCGCGCGCTCTGTGCCGGGATCACGATCACCTTCGGCGCCGGCGCATTGGCGAACGTGTAGTTCGGCACGATCGTCATGCCGCCGCTGGCCGTGATCGGAGCCGCCGTGGCAGCCACTGTATAGAGCTGGAACACTGGCGGCGCGTCGCGACCGGCAATGCTGACATTGCTGAATACCTCCCACGGCCCGGCAAAGTCGATGACCACCGCGTTGTCGGACAGGAGGAAGGCAACGGGAATACTGCCGCTGGCAGGCGGTTGCAGCGGCGGCGCAGCCGGTGCTGGCGATGTCGGCGAGGACTGGGGCCTGGCGCCGGCCACCGCCGGCAGCGTCGCTGCCAAGCCCATGGCGCTGGAAAGTCGGAAAAGGTCACGTCGGTTCATGTTTGATCCTTGGCTGGGAAAGAGGCATCCAGTCTCCCATCGCAAGGCGCCGACGACGAGGCAACTGGCTGCAGCCCGCCGTGCATTCGCTGCAAAGCTTCGCCACCCCCGCCGAATTCCCCTATGATGGCCCCCCATGACCGCAAACACTACCAACCACTGGCGCTATATTGCCTTCGCCTGGCTCGCCATTGGCCTGTTCGACGCGACACAGGTCGTGGTATCCATGAAAGCCATGGGCATGCACCACGCCTGGTGGACCCTGTTCTTCGTCACGCTGGCCAACTGGCTGGTATGGGCCGCAGCCACACCGCTCGCCCTCGCCTTGCTGCGGCGCTTTCCGCTGCCGGCGCGCCGGGCCACCCCTTGGCTGGCGCATGGCGCGGCCTGCCTGGCCATCAGCGCCGTGTGGGCGGTCTGGGGCGCGCTGCTGGAACACGGCCTGAACCCCTTCGCCTATCCCAAGGGACCCGATCCCTTTGCCGCGCTGTGGCAGGCCAAGCAGATCAACAACCTGGTCGGCAGCATCATCCTGTACAGCGCCATGGCCACTTTCGGCATTGCGCTGGATACCCATCGCCGCCTGTCGCAACAGCGCGAACTACTGGCGCGTGCGCAATTGTCGGCACTCAGGCTGCAATTCGAGCCGCACTTCATTTTCAACGCCCTGAATGCCATCACTGGCCTGATCCGCGAGAAACGCGATGACGAGGCGGTGGCCGCCGTGGCCGCGCTGGGCGACTTGCTGCGGCGCGTGACGGACCGTTCCGAACGCCAGTTCGTCACCCTCGACAGTGAACTCGATTTCATCCTCAAATACCTGGAAATCCAGCAGCTGCGCTTTGCCGAGCGCCTGCGCTGCCGCATCGACATCCCGCCCGCGCTGCTGCAGGCGCAAGTGCCGGACTTTATCCTGCAGCCGCTGGTGGAAAACGCCATCAAGCACGGCATCGCCAAGCGCGCCAAGGGCGGCGAGCTGCATATCAGCGCCGCGCGCGACGGCGAGCTGCTCATCTTCCGCATCTTCAATCAAGGCCCCGCCCTGGCTGCCGGCGCGGTGGACGGCGTCGGCCTGGCCAACACGCGCCAGCGCCTGCAAGCCCTGTACGGCGAGGCCCACGCGCTCACGCTGCGCAACGCGCAGCAAGGCGTGCTGGCCACTGTCACCCTGCCCTACCTGGAGCACGCATGCTGCGCGCCCTGATCATCGACGACGAGCCGCTGGCGCGCAGCAATGTGGCGCACCTGCTGGCGCGCGACCCCGCGCTCACCATCGTCGGCCAGTGCGGCTCGGCCGAGGAAGCGCTGGCCGCCCTGCCCGGCACGCGGCCCGACCTGGTGTTCCTCGACGTGGAAATGCCCGAATGCGACGGCTTCGAGCTGCTGGATCGAATCGGCGCCGCACCGCCTTTCGCCATCGTCTTCGTCACCGCCCACCACCAGTTCGCCCTGCGCGCCTTTGAAGTGGGCGCGCTCGACTACCTGCTCAAGCCTTTCGACGACCAGCGCTTCGCCCGCGTGCTGGAACGGGTGAAAGAGCGCCTGCGCGCGCCGGGCGAAACGCGGCGCTTCCTCATCCGCAACGGCAGCGCGCTCGCTATCGTGAAGTTCGCCGACATCGACTGGGTCGAGGCGAGCGACTATTACAGCAGCCTGCACGCCGCCGGTCGCAGCCACCTGCTGCGCCGCAGCCTGGCCGAACTGGACGCCGAGCTGGCGCCGCACGGTTTCCAGCGCATCCACCGCTCCGCCATCGTCAACCTGGAACGCATCCGCACGCTGGCCATGCGCGAGGACGGCGAATACGACATCGTGCTGCACGACGGCCAGCGCCTGCGCATAAGCAGACGTTACCGTAAGGCAATTATGACGCGCCTCAGCCCGGCTTAGTTGTATACTTGCCTTTTTTCTAACCATGAGGATGTATGCAACGCCTGACCCTTGCCATCGCCGCCCTGGCCCTGAGCGCCTGCGCCACCAAAGACCAGAACCGCATTGAGGAAATCGGCAGCACGCCGCTGCGCGACCTGAATATCGCCAAAGTCGAAATCCCGCCCATCTTGCGCGACGCCGTCGACAACCCTTACCAGCTTCCTGCGGATAGGAGCTGCCCGGCCCTGCTGGCGCAAGTGAACGAACTGGACGAAGAACTCGGTCCCGACCTGGATACCCCGGAAGAAGAGCTGGACCGCATGGACGCCTCGCGCAAGGCCCTCGGCAGCGCCGCCACCGGCGCCCTGCAAAAAACCGTGGAAGGCGCCATTCCCTTCCGTGGCTGGCTGCGCAAGCTGAGCGGCGCCGAACGCCGCTCGCGCAAGGCCCAGGCGGCAGTGCTGGCCGGCCAGGTACGGCGCGGCTACCTGCGCGGCGTCATGGCCGCGAATTCCTGCCAGAAGGCTTGAAAAGCTTGCATTTGCTGCGCTGCATCATGCTAGAATCGTTGCAATATTGGCCACAGCAAAGGCAAGCAGATGAAACGCGTAATCTTCAACCAGAAGGGCGGCGTCGGCAAATCGACCATTGCAGTTAACCTGGCGGCCATTGCGGCGCACCATGGCAAGCGCACGCTGCTGATCGATATCGACCCGCAGTGCAATTCCAGCCGCTACCTGCTGGGCGAAGCCACTACCGGCACGGCGCCCACCCTGGGCGCCTACTTCGAACAGATGCTCAGCTTCAGCATGTTTGCCAAGCCGGCCGCCGAGTACGTGCACGCCACCCCGTTCGACAATCTGTCGATCATGGTGGCGCATCCCGAGCTGGGCGACCTGCAATCCAAGCTCGAATCGCGCCACAAGATCTACAAGCTGCGCGACACCCTGAACGAGCTGGAAAAGGAATACGACGAAATCTTTGTCGACACCCCGCCCGCTTACAACTTCTTCACCCAATCGGCCCTGATCGCCGCCGACAGCTGCCTGATTCCCTTCGACTGCGACGACTTCTCGCGCCAGGCCCTGTACACCCTGCTCAACAACGTGAAAGAGATCAAGGCCGACCACAATGCCAGCCTGCAGATCGAGGGCATCGTGGTCAACCAGTTCCAGCCGCGCGCCCTGCTGCCGCAGCGCCTGGTGGACCAGCTCAAGGAAGAAGGCTTGCCGGTGTTCGACAACAAGCTCTCCAGCTCGATCCGCATCCGCGAATCGCACGAGCGCAACCTGCCCATGATCCACCTCGACCGCAGCCACAAGCTGAGCCAGGAATTCCTCGCGCTCTATCAGGAACTGCAAACTTGACCTGGATCATGGCGGCCTGAAACGCCGCTGGCTATGCTGTGCGGTTTTTGTCCATGCTCACCGCACCAGAACTTCTCCTGCCCGCCGGTTCCCTGGCGAAGATGAACGCCGCCTTCGACTACGGCGCCGACGCCGTCTACGCCGGCCAGCCGCGCTACAGCCTGCGCGTGCGCAACAACGACTTCTCCACCCTGCAGGCGCTGCAGGAAGGCATCGACGGCGCCCATGCGCGCGGCAAGCAGTTCTTCGTCGCCAGCAATATCTTCGCCCACAACGCCAAGCTCAAGACCTACCTGCGCGACATGGCGCCGGTGATCGCCATGAAGCCCGACGCCTTGATCATGGCCGACCCGGGGCTGATCATGATGGTGCGCGAGGAATGGCCGGACATGCCGGTCCACCTGTCGGTGCAAGCCAATGCCGTGAACTGGGCCGACGTCAAATTCTGGCAGCGCATGGGCCTGACGCGTGTCATCCTGTCGCGCGAACTGTCGCTCGATGAAATCGAGGAAATCCGCCAGCGCTGCCCGGACATGGAGCTGGAAGTGTTTGTGCACGGCGCGCTGTGCATGGCCTACTCCGGGCGCTGCCTGCTGTCGGGCTACTTCAACCACCGCGACGCCAACCAGGGCACCTGCACCAACGCCTGCCGCTGGGACTACAAGGTCGGCGGCGGCTGCGAAGACGCCACCGGCGACGTCTCCGTGCTGCACCAGCAGCCGCGCCATCCGCTGGCCAACGACGTCTACCTGCTGGAAGAAACCGGCCGTCCCGGCCAGCTGCTGCCGATCTTCGAAGACGAGCACGGCACCTACATCATGAATTCCAAGGACTTGCGCGCCGTCGAGCACGTCGAGCGCCTGGTGAAGATCGGCGTCACCTCGCTGAAAGTGGAGGGCCGCACCAAGTCCGCCTACTACGCCGCCCGTACCGCCCAGGTCTACCGCCAGGCGATCGACGACGCCGTGGCCGGCCGCCCCTTCGATGAAAGCCTGCTGGGCCAATTGCAAGGCCTGGCCAACCGCGGCTACACCGACGGCTTCTACCAGCGCCACCACACGCAAGCGCACCAGAACTACATGCGCGGCGCCTCCGAGACCGACCGCAGCCAGTACGTGGGCGACGTGCTGGCCATTGAAGACGGCTGGGCCCGCGTCGATGTCAAAAACCACTTTGCCGTGGGCGACCGCATCGAAGTGATGCACCCGAGCGGCAACCGCGACCTCACCCTCGAACGCATGCAGAACGCCGACGGCCAGGAGATCCAGGTCGCCCCCGGCAGCGGCCACATCGTCCGCATCCCCTTCCCCGCCGGCCTTGAGCGCGCCCTCCTGTCCCGCTACCTGTAAGGAAATTCGGGGTCAGGCCGGACAAAAAAAATGGGGACGTACCCCATTTTTTTCGTTGCGGTTTTACCAGAAGATGACGCGCTGCTCGGGCGGCAGGTACATCTTGTCGCCTTCTTTCACGCCGAAGGCGTCGTAGAAGCCGGGGTGGTTTTTCACGCTGCCGTTCACGCGGAATTCGGATGGCGAGTGCGGGTCGGACTTCACTTGCTGGATCAGGAAGTTGTCGCGGCCTTTGCCGCGGCGGGCCTGGGCCATGCCCATGAAGATGCGCTGTTCGGCGCTGTAGCCGTCGATCACCGGGCCGGGCTGGTCTTTCATGGCGATGCGATAGGCGCGGGTGGCCATGATCAGGCCGGCGTTGTCGGCGATGTTTTCGCCCAGCGTCAGTTCGCCATTCACGTGGTAGCCCGGCAGCGGGCTGTAGCCGTTGTACTGCGCCACCAGCATCTTGCCGCGCGCGGCGAATTTTTCGCCGTCTTCCTTGGTCCACCAGTTGCGCAGGTTGCCGTCGCCGTCGTATTGCGAGCCTTTGTCGTCGAAGGCGTGGCTGATCTCGTGGCCGATGGAGATACCGACCGCGCCGTAGTTCACCGCCGGTTCGGCATTGGCGTCGTACAGCGGGTACTGCAGGCGCGCTGCCGGGAACACGATCTCATTGAGCGTCGGGCTGTAGTAGGCGTTGACGGTTTGCGGCGTCATGCTCCAGGCCAGGCGGTCCACCGGCTTGCCCAGTTTGCTGGTGTTGAAGGTGTGGGCGAATTCGCGCGAGCGCAGCACATTGCCCACCAGGTCATTGCGCGCCACCTTCAGGCTGCCGTAGTCGCGCCATTTGTCCGGGTAGCCGATCTTGACGTTGATCTTGGACAGCTTGACCTGGGCCTGCGCCTTGGTCTCTGGGCTCATCCACTCCAGGGTTTCAATCCCTTCGCGGAAAGCGGCCAGGAAGTTCTGCGCCATCTCGGCCACCTGCTGCTTGCGCTCGGCCGGGAAGTGTTCGGCCACATAGGCCTTGCCCACCATCTCGCCCAGCGCGCGGTTCACTTCGGCGATGCCGCGCTTTTGCAGCGAGCGCTGCTCCTTGGCGCCGGTCAGCACCGCGCCACGGAAGGCGAAGCTTTCGTCCACGAACGCTTGCGACAGATAGGGCGCGAAGGAGCTGAGCATGTGGAACTCGAAATAGGCTTTCCATACCGGCAGCGGGGTTGCCTCGATCAGCTTGTCCAGCGCGGTCAGGTAGCTTGGCTGGCTGACAATCAGCGCGTCGACCTTGCCGGCGACGCCCACGCCTTTCAGGTAGGCGTTCCAGTCGAAGCCTGGCATCAGCGCCTTGAGTTCGGCCAGCGACAGCTTGTTGTAGGTCTTGACCGGGTCGCGGTTCTCCACGGCGGACCAGTGGGCGCGCGCGATGGCGGTTTCCAGCGCGACGATCTGCGCCGCTTCTTCCGCCGCTTGGGCGTGGCCGGCCAGCGCCAGCATTTTTTCCACGTGCTGCTGGTACTTGGCGCGGATCTCGCTCAGGCGCGCGTCCTTCTCCGACAGGAAGTAGTCGCGGTTCGGCAGGCCCAGGCCGGACTGGCGGATGCCGACCACATAGCGGGTGGAATCGCGCGCGTCCTGGCGCACACCCATGTCGAGCGGGCCGCCGGCGTCGATCCGGTTCAGGTGCGCCACCAGGGCGGCGATGCCGCGCTTGTCCGACAGCGCGGCAATGCGGGCCTGCTCCGCCTTCAGCGGCTTGAGGCCGAGCGCATCGCGGCGCGCCTGGTCGATGAAACTGGCGTAGTAGTCGCCGATCTTTTGCGCGTCGGAGCCCGGCTTGCGCGCCTTGTCCTGGCCGGCTTTTTCGATGATGGCGTTGAGCTGCCCTTCCACCTTTTCCTGCGCCACGTTGAAAGCGCCCCAGCTCGAGCGGTCGGCCGGAATCTCCACGCCGCTCAGCCACTTGCCCTGCGAGTGGCGGAAGAAGTCATCCTGGGCGCGCACCTGCGGGTCGATGCCGGCGACGTCGATGCCAGATACCGCATCGGCGGCGAATGCGTGGACGGATACCAGGCCGAAAATCAGCCCGCCAAGAATGGTGCGTTTCATGTGTTGCCTCCAACGGAAAAAAGTCACCTGAAAGTATGCCGCATGCGGGCTGCGCGCGGGCCGCGCAAGGCCGGATAGCAACACTGTGTTACACAGCCGGCGGCATTTGACCTGCGGCGTGACAGGGCCGATACTTGCCGGGTTTATTTATCCCTCCAGGAGGTTTGTTGTGAAAAACGCCATGCTGGCCACCATGCTGCTGGCCGCCACCGCGGCCCAGGCGCAGGACGTGCCGAAGATCGATCCGCAACGCTTGTCGCAGGACGTGAAAGTGCTCGCATCCGACGAGTTCGAAGGGCGCGGCCCGAACAGCGCCGGTGAAGAGAAAACCGTCGATTTCATCGCCAAACAATTCGCCGCCGCCGGCCTGAAACCGGGCGGCGACCTGGTGAAGGGCAAGCGCAGCTGGTTCCAGGAAGTGCCGCTGGGCCGCTTCGAGATCCAGGGCCCGGTGGTGCTGACCGCCCACCACGGCAAGGACAACCTGCCCTTCGCGCAGGGCGAGCAGATCGCCGTGCGCGCGGCGATGAACGGCGCCAAGCGCGTCGACTTCGACAAGGTGCCGCTGGTCTTCGTCGGCTACGGCGTGACCGCGCCGGAGCGCAAGTGGAGCGACTTCAAGGGCGTGGACCTGAAGGGCAAGCTGGCCGTGGTGCTGATCAACGATCCGGACTTCGAAACCGGCGCGGGTGAATTCGGCGGCAAGGCCATGACCTACTACGGCCGCTGGACCTACAAGTACGAAGAGATGGCGCGCCAGGGCGCGGTCGGCACCCTCATCGTGCACGAAACCGCGCCCGCCTCCTACGGCTGGCCGACGGTGAAGAACTCCAACACCAATGTGATGTACGACATCGTGCGCAAGGACCCGAAGAAGTCGCACGCGCCGATGGAGGCGTGGATCCAGCGCGATGTGGCGGCCGACCTGTTCAAGCGCGCCGGCCTCGATTTCGAGGCGGCCAAGAAGCAGGCGCAAACGCGCGACTTCAAGCCGGTGGAGCTGAAAGGCGTGAGCCTGTCGGCCCACTACGCGGTGGACGCGCAAGTGATCAAGTCGAAGAACGTGGTGGGCCTGCGCGAAGGTTCGGCAGCGCCGCAGGAAACCGTGATCTACAGCGGCCACTGGGACCACCTGGGCGTCGGCCTGCCTGACGCCAAGGGCGACAAGATCTACAACGGCGCGATCGACAACGGCACCGGCATCGCCGCCCTGATCGAACTGGCGCGCGCCTACGGCAAAGCGCCGGCGCCCAAGCGCAGCGTGGTGTTCCTGGCCGTGACGGCGGAGGAGAAAGGCCTGCTCGGTTCCGAGTACTACGCGGCCAATCCGCTCTACCCGCTGGCCACCACCGCCGGCATGATCAATATGGACGCACTCAGCCCGTACGGCCCGGCGCGCAACTTCACCATCTCCGGCAGCGCCAAGCTGGACCTGCTCGATGCCCTGGTCGCCAAGTTCAAGCAGCACAACGTCAGCTTCACGCCGGACCCGCACACGGAAGCAGGCTACTTCTTCCGCTCCGACCACTTCCCGATGGCCAAGCGCGGCGTGCCGGCCTTCTCCATCGGCTCCGGCGAGGACTGGGAAGACGGCGGCATGGCGGCCGGCAAGGCGGCCAACCAGGCCTACACCGCGAACAGCTACCACCAGCCGTCCGACGAGTGGGATGCCAAGTGGCCGTTCACCGGCATGGCGCGCGACCTGGGCGTGTTGTACAGCGTGGGCCGCGACCTGGCGGAATCGAAAGCCTGGCCGAACTGGGCAGGTGACTCCGAGTTCCGCACGATTCGCGACCAAAGCGCAGCCAAGCGCAAGAAATAAGTCAAAACTAAACAAAGTCAAGGCCCTCGCGTGAGGGCCTTTTCTTTTTCTGTCAGCCGTGCCATGCTGGATTCACAAAAAGACTATTCGCTGCTGGAGACAACCATGAATTTTACGCAGTCCATGAGTATCGCGAAGAAGTTGACCATCCTGAACGCTGGCGCGATCCTCGGCATTATCCTGCTCACGGCCACCTTCCTGATATCCGAGCGCACCCTGATCCTGGAAGAGCGCACCAGCAATGTGCGGCAAGCGGTGGAGACCGCGTACGGCGTGCTCGACTACTACCAAAAGCAGGAAAGCAGCGGCGCCCTGCCGCGCGCCGAAGCACAGAAAAAAGCCATGGAAGCGATCAAAGTGTTGCGATATGGCAACAACGAGTATTTCTGGCTGAACGATATGCAGCCGAAGATGGTGATGCACCCCATCAAGCCGGAACTCGATAACAAAGACCTGAGCGCCAACAAGGACCCGACCGGCAAATTCCTCTTCGTCGAATTCGTCAACACGGTCAAGAAATCCGGCGCCGGCCCGGTCGATTACATGTGGCCGAAGCCGGGCAGCGAGCAGCCGGTGAAAAAGGTCTCCTACGTCAAAGGCTTTGAACCATGGGGCTGGGTGCTCGGCTCCGGCGTCTACGTCGACACGGTCGACGCCACGGTGCGCAGCCGCGCGGTCACCTTCGCCATCGGCGCCGTGCTGCTGGCGGCCCTGCTGCTGGGGGTGGGCGTGTTCATCGCACGCGGCCTGCTGCGCCAGCTGGGCGGCGAACCGGATTACGCCTCCGGCATCGCGCGCAGCATCGCCGGCGGCGACCTGACCGTGCCGATCAGCGTCAAGCACGACGATGAGGGCAGCATGGTCAATGCGCTGAAAGGCATGCGCGACGACCTGGCGCGCATCGTCAGCTCGGTGCGCAGCGCCACCGATACCATTGCCACCGCCTCCAGCGAGATCGCGGCCGGCAACAGCGACCTGTCGGCGCGCACCGAAAACCAGGCCAGCGCACTGGAGGAAACCGCCGCCTCGATGGAGGAGCTGACCGCCACCGTGCGCCAGAATGCCGACAGTGCGCGCACCGCCAACGAGCTGGCCGCCAGTGCCTCGGAGGTGGCGCAAAAAGGCGGTGCCGTGGTGTCGCAGGTGGTGCAGACCATGGCTTCGATCGACAGCTCCTCGCGCAAGATTGTGGACATCATCAGCGTGATCGACGGTATCGCCTTCCAGACCAATATCCTGGCGCTGAACGCGGCGGTGGAAGCGGCGCGCGCCGGTGAGCAAGGGCGCGGCTTCGCGGTCGTGGCGTCCGAAGTGCGCAACCTGGCGCAGCGCAGCGCGGCGGCGGCCAAGGAGATCAAGGACCTGATCGGGGCTTCGGTGGAAACGGTTGGCGTCGGCAATACGCTGGTGGCGCAGGCCGGCAGCACCATGCAGGAGGTGGTCGACAGCGTGCACCGCGTGCGCCAGATCATCAACGAGATCAGCACCGCCAGCAACGAGCAGAGCGTCGGCATCGCGCAGGTGAACGAAGCGATTTCGCAAATGGACTCGGTAACGCAGCAGAACGCCGCGCTGGTGGAACAGGCCGCCGCAGCGGCGGCTAGCATGCAGCAGCAATCGGCGGCGCTGCTGCAGGCGGTAGGCGTGTTCCGCCTGGATGGCGATGGCGCCGCCCAGCTCTCGGCCCGCGGCCGGGCCGGCCAGGCACCGCGCCTCGGCCGCAGCTAAGCCTGAGACGGCGCGGCGGGCATGCCAGCCCGTTGCGCCGCCAGCGCCCTTACTTCACGCGCGCGTAGCTCAACTCCATCCACTTCATTTCCTTGCCGCCCGGGCCCGGGCCCCACATTTCCATCTTGTGGTTGTCGTTGTCGGCGATGATCATCTTCATCGTGTACGGCACTTCCTTGCCGGCCATCGGGTCGGTCATCATGCCCTTGTAGGTGATGGTGTTGCCGCTCATGGCCCCGCGCGACAGCGTCATGCTGGTGCTGCCGGAGTCGATCCAGCTGCCGAAATACTTCTTCGTCACGTTGTCGTAGCCGGAGATGCCCATGCCGTCGAAGGTCTGACCCATGAAGGTGCCCTGGTAGGTCTCCTGCAGGTAGCGGTTGCCCATGATCCATTTGCGCTCGGCCGCACCGGTACTTTCTTCCGCAGGTTTGGAAGGGTCCATCCACATTTTGGATTTGACGCTGAACTTGCCGGCCAGCGCATCGAGCTTCTTATGCGCCTCGCCCGGGGTGGACGCCTTGGCCATCGCCTCCATCGCCGCCTTCTCATCCGGCGCTCCCGACTTCTTCTTATCCGACGCTGTTGCAGCGCCAGCCAGGGTGAATCCCGCAACAACCACCAGGTACTGCGCGACACGACGGAGCTTCATGGCGTCCTCCCATCCAGCAGGTTAATGGAAGGGCCATTCTCCGCGCCGTACCCGCGCCCTGTCAATCGCGTTGCCGGTTTTCCCGCAACTTGCGCCGCAAGCGCAGGTTATCCGCCACAGCCGACACCAAGGCCAGCGTCATCAATGCGACTATGGCGTCTGAATCCAGGTAACGCCAGAAAGCCCATGCAACCAGCGCACAGGCAATGGCAGTTACTAGCAGCCACAACTGCTCCTTCAGGATGGGAGCTTGGCGCGGCTTGATAACGCGCGGTTTGCGTTGGAGCAAGTGTTTTGCGTTTTAACCCAGTTCGAAACTGGTGATGCCGTACTGGCGCGACAGGGGTAGTTGCGGGGCCGGGCCGGTGTACATGCGGGCGGTTTCGAAGCAGGGGCGCATGCCGTGCTGGGCGGCCAGCGCGAGCGCGGCGCTGTTCGGCTCGGGCACGTCGAGGTAGATCGGCGCGCCCTGCGGCACGCGGCCGCGCAAGGCGTGCAGCAGTTCGTCGGCCACAGCCGGCGATTCGGCGCACAACGGCCCCACCTTGAAACCGGCGCGGCAAGGACGCAACACGGCGTAGCCGAGCAGCGTACCGGGGCCATCGCGCACGCCGAGCACAATGCTGCCTTCCTGCGCCAGCCAGTGCCGCATGAAGCGCTCGCGCGCAGCGGGGAAGAAGGCGCGGTCGTAGTCGACGACCGCGTCGAAATCCGGTGCCGCCAGCGGCAGCACCCGGTCGTCCGCCGGCAAGCCGCTGCCCTGCCCTTCATACCGCACATTGCGGTGCGCCAGGTTGAAGCCGGAGCGCGCGTAGTTGGCCTGCTGTGCCGGGACCCCGTCCAGGCCGACGTTACGCCCGGCCAGTCGCGCCATGCCGGCCCGCCACACGGCCATGCCGTGGCCCTGCCCGCGCCAGCCCGGCCGCACGATATAGCCGCCGATGAAACCGAAGTCCTCGCCGTACTGCACGGCGAAAATGCTGGCCACCGGTTCGCCCTCCACCAGCCCAAGCAGGAAGCCGCCGGGATCGGCCGCGTAAAAACTGGCGGCATCCTGCCAGCCCGGGTTCCAGCCCTCGGCCGCCGCCCAGTCCAGCACCATTTCCAGTTCGGCCAGCGCCATGGCGCGAATTTCCATCTCACGCTCCCTGTTCGGCATCGTGGGCGGCAAAGGCGGCGCGCACCGCCGCTTCCCAGGCGGCGCCATCCGGTTCGTACAAAGCCCGCGCCGGTGCCGGCGCCACGGCGCTGCTGCCGCGCAGCCGGTACAGGAAGACCGTGGTCCAGGCCACGCTGGGCGGATCGAAGCGCTGCAGCAGTTCAAAGGCCGGATGCGGCAGCGGCACGGTGGTGGTGCTGACCAGGGCACCCGGCGCCAGCTCGCGCGCCAGCTTCTCGGCCAGGCGCTCCATGAGCGGCGCGAAGCAGGTGCTGTACAGGTAGACCAGGCTGGCATCGCTGACATCGGCCTCGAACATATCCTGCTGTCGCAACTGCACCCGCGCCGCGATGGCGCCGGCCTCCTGCGGGTCGCCCGCCGCCAGCATCGCTTGCAGACGCGCCTGCGCCATCTCGTGCCGGTAGCCGAGCAACTCGACGCCGCTGCAACGCATGCCGGGCAAGGCCAGCGCCGCCGTCAGCACCACCTTGCCCAGGCCGCTGCCCAGGTCGATGAAGTGGCCCGGCCCTTGCCCCCGCTCCGGCAGCCATGGCGCCACGGCGGTGAAATAGTGATCGAGTTCGAGCGGCGTGAATTCGCCATAGATCAGGCGCCCGTCATCCACCAGCCACTGCGCCAGCTCGGCGTCCGGAATGTCGGCCAGGCTGCGCGGCGGGGTTTGCGGCGGCAGCATGCCGTGCCGCTGGATGCCGGCCGGCAGCGTGCCCGCCACCAGGCGCCGGTGCGGCTTGAGGCGGTCGATAAAGACGTCGCGCAGGGCCGGCGTGCGAAACGCCGCGCGCAGGGCCAGGCCCACTTCCACATAGCGCTGGAATTGCGCTTCGGCCAGCACTGGCCGCAGGTGCTGCTCGCCATCGGTAATGGCCTGCCGCAAGGCGGAATGCTGCATCGGGAACCCTTCTGTCGAGTTGGTTAAGGCGATTATGCCAATAAATAGGCGCCCCGAGGGGCGGTGGCTGGCAGCTTGCTGTGCCTGGGTTGCGTCGGCGCTGCGGCGTCCGGTAAATACAACAACGCTGGATCTCTTTTTTTAAAGCGCCCGTTTACCCAAAAGCACCGTGCTAATCTCGGATTATGGGTTACAAGAGCCTCTGCGTAGTGCTGGTGCTATTCGTCAGCATGAATAGTCATGCCGCGAAGGAGCCGCCCCTGCGCCTGTGCTTTGAAGACGTCGACCAGCGCCCCTGGAGCACGCCCGGCGGCAAGGGGCTGAATTTCGAACTGCTGAAACGCGTTCAAAGCCACCTCGGCGAACAATTCCACTTTGCCGCCAAACCCTGGAAGCGCTGCCTCAGCGAATTGAAGCTGGGCCAGGTCGATGCCGTGATCGGCGCCGCCGACGCGGTGGACCGGCGGGCCTGGTCGCGCATTCCGCAACTGCCCGACGGGCGGGAAGATCCGGCGCGCGCCCTGTTCGAGGATTCGGCCCTGGTATTCCTGCGCGTGGGCGGCCACGCCAGCTGGGATGGCCAGGAGCTGGTGGCGCCGGGCAAGGTGGTGGTGGTCCAGTCGGGCTACCTGGTGGCGCAGCAGCTGCGCGAACGCGGCTACATCGCGCGCGATACGGTGAAATCAGCGGCCGACGCGCTGCGCATGCTGGCCTCCGGCAGCTACGACGTGGCCGTGCTGCAGGGATTTGAAGCCAGCCAGCTGGCGCGCGACGACCGCCGTTTCCGCGGCCGCATCCGGCAGGCGGAGCAGCCGTTCGCCACCATCAGCCTGCACCTGATGGTGGCGCGCCCCACCTACGAACGCGACCCGCAACGCATCGAAGCCATCTGGCAGGCCATCGCCACGGTAAGGCAAAGCAAGGAATATCGCCAGCTGGAAAACAACTTGAGCCCACACTATTAATAAAGCAACATTTTCATTGAGGAAATTTTATGGTTAAATAAAAGACATGAAATCACTCCTCGATGGCCGCCTCGCCCTGACCACCCCGGAAGGCGTGCGCCTGCAACTGACCCCGGCCGGCCCGCCGGTGCGCGCCATGGCATGGGCCATCGACTTTTGCGCCTGGACCTTCGGCAGCGTCACCCTGGCCGCGCTGCTCGGCGCCATCATCCCCTCCGAAAAACTGTACAGCGGCGTCACCCTGCTGATCGCCTTCTTCGCCTACTGGGCCTACCCGGTCCTGTGCGAGGTGTATGCCGGCGGCCGCACCCTGGGCAAATTCGTGCTCGGCCTGCAGGTGCTGCGCGCCGACGGCCTGCCGGTGCGCTGGCGCGAATCGGTGCTGCGCAACCTGCTGCTGGTGGCCGACTTTCTGCCCATGTTCTACGCCTCCGGCCTGCTCAGCATGCTGTGCGACCGCCATTTCCGCCGCCTCGGCGATATCGTGGCCGGCACCCAGGTGGTGTACCGCGACAAGCCGCAGCCGCGCGGCAAGGTGTCCGACGCCGCCCCGCTGCCGCTGCCCTTCCCCCTCACCCCCGAGCAGCAGCGCGCCCTGGCCGACCTGTTCGCGCGCGAAAGCCGCCTGCCCTACGGCCGCATGCTGGAACTGGCCGATATCGCCGAACCGCTGACCGGGCGCGTGGGCGAAGCCTCGCTGGAACGCTTGCGCGGCATGGCCGCAGGATTGGTACGATGAAACAGGCGCAATTTGAAACCACTTACGGTCCGCTGTGGAGCGCGATCGAAACCACGCTGGCCAGCCGCAAGGAAGGGCGCGAAGCTCTGCCCGAGCAATACCGCCGCCTGTGCCAGTGCCTGGCCCTGGCCAGCCAGCGCGGCTACTCGCCGCAACTGGTGTCGCACCTGCACGACCTGGTGGCGCGTTGCCACCACGCGCTGTACAGCGTGGCGGCCGAGCGCCCCACGGTGCTGCTGCAGTGGCTGCGTATCGACCTGCCGCGCCGCGTGCGCGCTGAGTGGAAGCTGCTGCTGCTGGTGCTGGTCTGCCTGCTCGGCCCCGCCATCGCCATCGGCCTGCTGGTGTGGCACGACGCGCGCCACGCCTACCTGTTCGCCGCGCCGGAAGACCTGGCGCGCATGCACAGCATGTATTCGCCGTCCAGCATCAAGACCGGGCGCGGCGGCAGCGAGGGCGACGTGCAAATGTTCGGCCACTACATCTGGAACAATGTCTCGATCGACTTCCGCACCTTCGCCAGCGGCATTTTCGGCGGTGTGCCGGCCCTGCTGATCGTGCTGTTCAATGGCCTGCACATGGGTGTGGCAGCGGCCTGGCTCAGCCTCGACCCGGCCACCCGCACCAATTTCTGGTCCTTCGTGGTGACCCACTCCAGCTTTGAGCTGGCCGGCCTGGTGCTGTCCGGCATGGCCGGCATCCGTCTCGGCCTCTCGCTCATCAAACCGGGGCGCCTGCCGCGGCGCGACGCCCTGCAGCAGGCCAGCATCCAGATGTACCCGCTGGTGGCGGGCGCCGCCCTGCTCACCGTGCTGGCCGCCTTCTTCGAAGCCTTCTGGTCGGCCAGCGACTTCGCCCCGGCCGTCAAGTACAGCGTGGGCGGCGTGTGCTGGGCCCTGGTCTTCCTGTTCTTTGGTTTCGCCGGGCGCGGGAAAGGTGCCCATGCAACTCGATAAGCTGCGCCTCGACCTGCGCCCGCGCAGCAACGCCCAGGGCCTGGACCTGGGTTTCGCCCTGCTGCACGCCGGCGGCGCCGACGTCTGGCGCGCCTGGCTTGCCCTGTGGCTGCCCCTGTGCGCGCTGGCGGCCTGCATCAGCTGGTACTGGCCGGACAACGCGCTGGGCTGGCTGCTGCCCTGGTGGCTGCGGCCCCTGCTCGAGCGCGCGCCGCTGCATGTGCTGGCGCGCCAGGTGTTCGGCGACCAGGCCAACTGGCGCGACGCCTTGCGCGCCTGGCCGCGCGAGCTGGGCGGCGGCTGGTTCCGCATGCTGACCTGGTGGCGCCCCTTCATGGCCGGGCGCGGCCTGCACCAGCCGGTGTGGGTGCTGGAAGGCGCGCGCGGCGCGGTGGCCACGGCGCGCCGCGCCACCATCGCGCGCGGCGGCAGCGGCCTGTCGGCCTTCACCTTCGGCGTGGTGTGCCTCGGCTTTGAACTGGTGCTGATGATGGGCGTGCTGTCGCTGCTCAGCCTGTTCATGTCGAACGAGAGCCCGGACCCGTTTGCCTTGTTCAGCGCGCGCGATGCGGCGCCGTGGCAGGCCGCCCTGAGCACCCTGGCCTGGGGCCTGGCCGGCGCCATCGTCGGCCCGATCTACACCGCCTGCACCTTCACCTTGTACCTGAACCGGCGCGCCACGCTGGAAGCCTGGGACCTGGAAATCGTGCTGCGCCAACTGCGCGCGCCGGCCAGGCAGGCCGGCGCGCGCCGCCTCGCCGGCCTGCTGTGGGGCGCGCCCCTGCTGGCCCTGGCGCTGGCCCTGGCCGGCACGCCGCCGCCAGTGCAGGCCGCCACGCCTGCCGCCGCGCCGACGGCCGACAGCACGGTGCAATGCGCGCCGCCCAAATCGGTGGTGCAGAACAAGGCGACCGGCCGCGCCGCCGACGCTTCGCCGCAGCAGGCCGAGGCCCGGCGCCAGCTGGACCAGGTGTACGCCCACGAAGACTTGCGCGGCTACCGCTGCGAAGAGCAATGGGAGTGGCGCTACAAGAGCGCGAAACAAGAGCCGAAGCCCAAAACCGAAGTGTTGCTGCCCGACTGGCTCGGCGCCATGCTGGCCGGCGTGCTGAAAGTGGCCCTGATCGTGGGCGCCGTGGCCCTGGTGGCCTGGCTGCTGTGGCGCTACGCGGCGCCGCTGCGCTTCACCTTCGCCGCTGCGCCGGCGCCGAAACTGGCGACCGAGATCGGCGGCCTCGATATTCGCGAAGAGAGCCTGCCGGCCGATGTGGCCGGCAGCGTGCGCGCGCTGTGGCAGCAAGGACAGCAGCGCGCCGCGCTGGCCCTGCTCTACCGCGCCACCCTGTCGCGCCTGGTCAGCCGCCACGGCTTGCAGCTGCACCAGGGCGCCACCGAAGGCGAATGCCTGGCGCAGGCGCGCCAGGCCCAGGCGCGCGGCAGCCTCGATAGCGCCAGCCTGGAGCTGGCCGGCCAGGCCACCACCCTGTGGCTGAACGCCGCCTACGGCGCGCGCTGGCCGGCGGCCGAGACGGTCAACGCCTTATGCGCGCACTGGCGCGCGCATTTTGAACGCGAGGCAGCATGAAGCGCCACCACCAGATCCTGATTGCCGCGCTGCTCCTGCTGCTGGCCGGCGCCGGCTACGGCCTGTGGCCGACGCTGTTCCACAAAGTCTGGCGCGGCGTGGTGTACCACTCCGAGGCCCAGCGCAAGAATCCGATGCTGGCCGCCACCCGCCTGCTGGAAGCGCGCGGCCACAAGGTGCGCCTGGAGCCGATGCTGAACTACCAACTGCTCAACCAGCTGCCGGACGGCGTGCTGATCATGTCGCCCTGGGCCCAGCAGCCCGACGCGCGCCAGGCTGAACTGCTGCTCAAATGGGTGCGGCGCGGCAATACCCTGGTCATGACGCCGGGCTGGGTGCAGAACGGCGACGAGGACGAGGAGACCGGCGGCGCCCTGAGCCAGGACCTGGCCGACCCGCTGGGCAAGCATTTCGGCGTGGCCATGGCCAGCCGCACCCGCCTCGACGACACCTGCCGCCTCGACCCGCTGGAAGCGAAGCGGCGCGCCGCGCTGGCGGAAAAGGCGGCGGCGCGCGGCAACGCGCGCGACGATGGCGAGGATGGCGCGGAGGAGGAGCCGGACGCGCCGGCGCGCCTGGCCTGCCTGCAGGCGCCGGGCCTGGACCACAGGCTCGAGCTGGCGCGCCTGTCGGACGTGCTGCAGCGTCTGCCGGGCGAGGTGCCGCCGCCGCTGTGGGCCGACACCTACGGCCTGGCCGTGATGGTCTTTGCCGAAGGTCGCGGCAAGGTGGCCATGGTGGCCGCCGAGCCGGGCGACAGCTATTTCGACAACGACGGCCTGCGCCGCTTCGACCACGGCGAGCTGCTGCTGCTGCTGGCCGGGCAAGGCGGCGCCAAGGGCCCGGTGCTGCTGGTGCGCCACAACGAGACGGTCGGCTGGGCCGACTACCTGTGGCAGCACTGGCGCCCGGTCCTGTTCGGCCTGGCCGCCCTGCTGCTGCTGTGGGCCTGGAACGCCTCGCGCCGCTTCGGCCCGCTGCTGCCGGCCCTGGCCACCGAACGGCGCGCCCTGATCGAGCACATCGACGCCAGCGGGCGCTGGCTGTGGCGCCTGCCGCAAGGGCGCGCCCTGCTGCTGGCCGCCGTGCGCCAGCGCACCGAAGAACTGCTGCTGCGCCGCCTGCCCGAACTGCACGCGCTGGACGGCAACGAACGCGCGCGCCGCCTGGCGCGCCTGGCCCAGCTGCCGGAGGCGCAGGTAGCCGACGCCATGCTGGGCGTCCCGGCCGCGCGCGCCGCCGAATTCACCCGACAGATTTCAACACTCCAACAATTGCGAGCCCACTATGAGCGATAGCATGTCCGCCCCCCTTTCCACCGGCATCCAGGCCGACCGCCTGGCGCAGGCCATCGATATCGTGCAGCGCCTGCGCGAAGAAGTCGGACGCGCCATCGTCGGCCAGCAGGCCGTGGTGGAGCAGGTGCTGGCCTGCTGCCTGGCCGGCGGCCACGTGCTGCTGGAAGGCGTGCCCGGCCTGGGCAAAACCCTGCTGGTGAAAGCGCTGGCGAAAACCTTCGCCGGCGAGTTCTCGCGCATCCAGTTCACACCCGACCTGATGCCGGCCGACGTCATGGGCCACGCCGTGTTCGACCAGAAGGAGCAAACCTTCAGCGTGCGCAAAGGCCCGGTCTTCACCCACCTGCTGCTGGCCGACGAGATCAACCGCGCCCCGGCCAAGACCCAGTCGGCCCTGCTGGAGGCGATGCAGGAGCGCCAGGTCACCATCGAAGGCGAAGCGCACGCCCTGGGTTCGCCCTTCATGGTGCTGGCCACCCAGAACCCGCTGGAAAGCGAAGGCACCTACCCGCTGCCGGAAGCGCAGCTGGACCGCTTCCTGATCAAGGCGCACATCGCCTACCCGAGCGAGGCCGAGGAAACCGCGATGCTGCTGGCGGTGACCCAGGAGCGCGTGGGCGACGGCCTGGACGTGGCCCAGGTGCGCACCCTGATCAAGCCGGAAACCCTGGTCGCGCTGCAGCAGCTGGTGGCGCGCATCCGCGTCGACGAGGCGGTGGCCAACTACGCCGTGCGCCTGGCGCGCGCCACCCGCCAATGGCCGGGCGTGGCGGTCGGCGCCGGCCCGCGCGGCAGCATCGCCCTGATCCGCCTGGCGCGCGCCATGGCGCTGATGGCGGGGCGCGACTACGCCACCCCGGACGACATCAAGCAAGCCAGCCTGCCGGTGCTGCGCCACCGCATCGCGCTGTCGCCGGAAAGCGAACTCGATGGCCTGGGCGCGGACGACGTGCTGGCCGCGTTGATCGAATCGGTCGCCGCGCCGCGCAACTGATGAAGCCAACCCGCCGCATGTTCCTGGCCCTGGCGGGCCTGACCGCCCTCGGCGTGCCCGCCAGCCTGTGGCCGCAGCTGCAGGCGCCCTGGCAAATGCTGGGCGGCGCGCTGCTGCTGGCGGCCGGCGCCGACGCCCTGCTGGCGCGGCGCCGGCCCGCCCTGCGCGCCGAGCGCAGCGTGGGCGGCGTGCTGCCGGTCGGCGCCTGGCACGAAGTGCGCCTGACCGTGCACAACGAAGGCCCGCGCGCCCTGCAGCTCGACGTGTTCGACGACTACCCGCCGGCCTGGGAGCTGGAGGGCATGCCGCACGCCACCCGCCTGGCGCCCGGCGCCTTCGCCAGCATCGCCTACCGCGTGCGCCCGCACGAGCGCGGCGACGGCGCCTTCGGCATGCCGTGGCTGCGCGTGGCCGGCCCGCTCGGCCTGTGGCAGGCCACGCACCGCGCCGGCCCGGAACAGGTGGCCAAGGTCTTCCCCGACGTGGCGCGCTTGCTGGGCCAGGCCCTGCGCGCCACCGACCGCCAGGCGCCCACCAGCGGCTCGCTGGTCAAGCGCCAGCGCGGCGAAGGCACCGACTTCCGCCAGCTGCGCGAATACCGGCGCGGCGACAGCCTGCGCTCGATCGACTGGAAAGCCACGGCGCGCCACCGCAAGCCGATCAGCCGCGAATACCAGGTCGAGCGCGACCAGCAGGTGGTGTTCCTGCTCGACACCGGGCGCCGCATGCTGGCGCGCGACGGCGATATCAGCCACTTCGACCACGCGCTGTACGCCGTGCTGACCCTGTCCTTCGTGGCCGGCAAGCAGGGCGACGCGGTGGGGTTGATGAGTTTTGGCGTGGACAACCGCTGGCTGCCGCCCGCCAAGGGACGCGTCGGCCTGGACCGCATGCTGGCCGGCGTGTACGACGTGCAGCCGGGCGAATCCGCGCCCGACTACCTGCGCGCCGCCAACGACCTGCTGAACCGCCTGGGCCGGCGCGCCTTTGTGGTGCTGGTGACCAATGTGCGGGACGAGGATGACGACGCGCTGCGCCAGGCGGTGGACTTGCTGTCCTCGCGCCACCTGGTGCTGTGCGCCAGCCTGCGCGAGCGCGCGCTGGACGCGGCCAGCAGCGCGCCGGTGCAGGGCTTTGACGACGCCTTGCGGCTGGCGGCCAGCGAGCACTACCTGGCCCAGCGCCAGGAAGCGATCCGCCGCCTGGGCCTGCGCTCCGGCCACCTGGTGGACGTGGCGCCCGAGCAGCTGGCCGGTGCCCTGCTGAACCGCTACCTGGAGATCAAAGAAAGCGGAGCACTATAGGCCCGCCCAGCAGCAAGCCGCCGATGACTGCCGCGGCCGTCACCCCTTTGCCATTCGGCACCGGCGGCGGGCCAAAGCGGTTGGCGTCCTGCGTGCCCGGCGCCACCAACAGGTAAATCAGGAAAATAAACTGGAAAATCGGGACCAGCAGCAGCAAGGTCCACCAGCCGCTGACGTCGAAGTCGTGCAGGCGGCGGCGAATCGCGACGCCGAGCGCCAGCGCCAACAACACCAGGGTCGTGGCGAGCACCAGGCGCTCGGCCGGGGAGTCCGCGGCAATATCGAGGTCCGCCAGTTGGCCAGCGATCAAGGCCAGCAGCATGAACAGCACGGGCAGCAGCAGGCCCAGCAGGAAGTACACGAAAAACCGCACGCGCCCGATGCGGCCATTCCAGGCCACCAGGCGCGGCGTGCCGGCCGGCTGGGGCGCCAGCCCCAGCTCCGCCTGCGGTGCAGCGTAGGGGTTCAACCCCAATTACTGGCCGTTCTCCAGTTGCACCGCATTGGCCTTGGCGGCGTAGTCCGCGTAGGCCGGAATCGCGATGGCCGCCAGGATGCCGCCCGCCACCACCAGCACCGGCAGCGACCAGGCCAGGATGATCACGCCGGTGGTGTTCGGCGCCGGCGCCGGGCCGAAGTCGTTCGACTCGGCATCGCCGGAGCCAAACAGCAGCCACAGCACAGCGAACAGGTTGACCAGCGGGATCAGCACCAGCACGCTCAACCAACCGGTCTTGTTCATATCATGCAGGCGGCGGCGCGCCAGGATGATGGAGACCGCGAACGACAGCGGGTAGATGATCAGCGAGCCCACGATGCCGACGCTGGCGCCGGTTTCCGCGCTGCCCATCATGGCCGCGAAGCCGGAGCCCCCCAGCAGCAGAAGCATCAGCGGCAGCATCAGCAGGCCGGCGCCCATGCTGTAGGCGAGGTAGCGCACGCGGCCGATGCGGCCATTCACCGCAAAGAATTTCGGCATATAGGTTTCTTTGCTGACCGGCTCGGTCAGCTGGGCTTGCGGCATGGAATATGGATTGGTCATGGGGGGCTCCTGTGGAACAAGGTTGTGGAAAAGTTACTTAGCGGAAAATACTACATTATTTTTTTACTAATGCGCAAGCGCGATTTAATACAACAGCCGCCTTGCAGACTGCACTTTGGGCTGCGATACTTTCTTAGAAGACTGGACGGTTGCACAATCACACGAAAGATACGACCCGCGCATGGACGCCACCCTCAAGTGCCAGGGCAAGTTTTCCATCAACTGGACTTACCTGAACGCGATCGCCTCCGGGGTTTCGGCGATTGACCTGGGCGGGCTGGCCTTGCGCAACAAGCACGACGCGCGCGAGTTCGTGCGCGAGTACGGTTTCGATATCGACAACCCCCATGCCCGCGCCGTCATCGCCCGCGTCCAGCGCGAAGCGCTCGACTTCGTGTGCAACAGCTTCCTCACGCCCAGCCAGGCCGCCCTGATTCCGCCCGACGTGGCCAGCCCGGACGACCCGCTCGACCTGCTGGTGTTCGCCTCCCTGCATGGCAATGAGCAGGCGGAACTGCGCCGCATGTGGTCGTGCGCCGTGCTGAAAGTCATGCACGGCATCTTCTACATCGAAAACAACCTCAAGCTGCGCTATTTCAACATCATCCGCCAGCAAGTCTTCGCCAGCCTGGACGAGGTGATCCGCCAGGAGGGGGAGCAGCACTTCCTGAGCGATGGGGAAATTTGCCTGCCCCTGCTGCACTTTGACCGCAAGAACAACAAGAGCCGCAACAGCATCCTGCTCAAGCTGCTGCAAAAAGCCGCCTACCTGGCGGCCGACATCTTCGACCACCTGGGCGTGCGGCTGATTTTCAACACCCGCTTCGAATGCCTGCTGGCCCTGCGCACGCTGCAGCGCGCGCACGTCATCTCGGTCACCAATGTCGACGCCCAGCGCACCCGCAACACCCTGCTCGACATGGAGGCGGCCAAGGAAATCTTCACCAAATACCGCTGCGTGCTGGAGGCGGCCGACGGCTACCCGGCCGCCTTGCTGGAGAAAATGGACGCCGAGCTGATGGCCATTTCATCGGCCCCGACGCAGTCCGACAACCCGCACAGCGGCGCCGGATTCAACAGCATCCAGGTCACCGTGCGCAAGATGATCCACGTGCCGTCGGACGACCCGGCGGCCATGGGGCCGGATTACGACATCGGCTTCTTCTTCGAGTATGAAATCCAGCTGATGGACAAGGCCAGCCACAGCCGCACCCTGGAAGGCCCGGCCAGCCACGACGCCTACAAGAAGCGGCAAGTGGAAACGGCGCGCCTGCGCGTGCTCGGACGCGAGCTGATCCGCTACCTCGAAGCCCAGCCCGACATCCGCGCCGCCTGATGCGGCGTGCCGCTCAGTGCGGGCGCACCCCTTGCGGCACGCCGCTGATGGCGCCGGGCGGCACCACCGTTTCCGGCGGCATCCCGTCATGGATCAAGCCCTGGAGCGCGCTGCGCAACTCCGGGCTGTCGGTGTGCTTGTGGATTGACACCGCGTGCTGCACCGCGACTTCCAGCAACTCCTCCGCGCTATCGGCCGAGATCGCGACGCTGCAGTGCGTCGCGCTGGGGAATTCGCGGCAATCAATGTACTTACGGCTCATGGCAGCCTCCCTGGCTCACACTTTCAATATAGGTGTTTCAACCGCCGGCGCAATGTCGGAAATACTGACAACTTAGCAATGGATAGTGACGAAAGCGCGGCTAAGCTATTCCAAATGAAGTAGTTGCATTTTTGGCACGATTCGTGCTTTATTGTCGCCACCCCAACAATGAAGGCGAAAAAATGCATTCCCTGTCCACGCTGTTCGCAGCACTCATAGCCGCCGGCGCCTGCGCGACTGCCAGCGCCGCCCCCATCACCCTCACGTTCGAAGGCGTCGGCGACCGCGCCAGCGTCCTCGAGTTCTATAACGGCGGCAGCGACAGCGCCGGCCACGCCGGCAGCAATTACGGCATCAGCTTCTCGCGCGCCAGCTTGGGCATTATCGACGCCGACGCGGGCGGCACCGGCAATATCGGCAATGAACCCTCGCCCAGCACCGTGCTGTTCTTCCTGTCCGGCTCCGCCGCCACCATGAACGTCGCCGCCGGCTTCGACACCGGCTTCTCGTTCTACTACACGTCGGCGCGCGCCGGCTTCATCCGCGTGTACGAGGGCCTGAACGGCACCGGCAAGCTGTTGGCCAGCCTGGCCCTGAACGCCAACACCGGCAACTGCGCCGGCGACCCGAATGGCGGCTTCTGCCAGTTCGACCCGGTCGGCGTGGCGTTCGCAGGCATTGCCCGCTCGGTCGACTTCGGCGGTTCGGCTGACTACATCGCCTTCGACAATGTCACCCTGGGCGCCAGCACCCCGGCGCAGGACGTGCCGGAACCCGGCACCCTGGCCCTGGTCGGCCTGGGCCTGGGCGGCCTGGCCCGCCTGCGCCGCAGGCAGTCCTGATCGCGGCAGCCGGAATCAGTTTTTCTTCTTCGCCGGTTTTTTCTCCAGTGCTTTGGAGGCCGGCGTCGCCCCGCCCTGTACCCCCAGCGCGCCGCCGGTGCCCATGCCGCCAGCTACTTCCTGCGCCTTGTAATTGCGCACGGCTTTCACCAGCTGGTTGTACGAATCCATGAAGGAGGCGATCAGGATCTTGCCCTCCGGCGTATTGGAATAGCCGCCCGCCGCGCCGAAGCCGCCGCCGCCGAACAACGCGCCGCCCACATTGAAGTCGAAGTTCTTGGCGCTGCCCTCGGCCGCCGCTAATTGGATGCCGGAACGGTTGTCCACCATCAGCAAGGTGGTGGAGGCCTCGTTCGACTTGAGCCCGCCCGCCACCACGCCGGCCACGCTGCCCAGCAGGCCCAGGCCGCCCAGCGCGCCGCCCATGCCGCTGGTTCCCTTCTGGCTGAAGGTAATGCTCGGGCTCATGGTGTAATCGGCCGCCACCATCTGGCCCTTGCCGTAATTGCTGCCGGTGCGCATTTCACCCGAGGCCGCCAGTGAGCGCTCCTGCATCAGCTTGCCCATCGCCGCGCCGCGCTCCACCACGACAAAGCAATTCGACTGCTGGATCATCATGCGCAGCACCGGCACGGTCGAGCCGAGCTTGTACTGCGACAGGTGGTGGTACCAGGGCGCGGACGTATCCTCGACCACGCCCAGGGTGCCGAGCGGCTTGTCGCATTTTTCCAGCTGCGAGCTGGCGTTGGCGGCGGTGGCGCCGCCAGCCGAACCGGTGGCCACCGTCGGCGCGCCCCCGAGTTTTGGGTCGCTGCCGGCGCAGGCTGTCAGCGCCAGCAGGACCATCCCTGATTGGAAGACCTTCTTGTTGTCCATGTTCCCTCCCCCGAGCAATACCACTGGTTAAACTCAACGGCATCTTTAGAGAATAGGTCACATCGACAAAAAATCTATGTATAGTTACTAACGGCATAACAACTCAACCGTTAGAAGGAAGCCCCATGAAAAAACTGCTCATTGCCGCCCTGGCCCTGTCTTGTTCCGCCGCCTTCGCCGCCGACCCGGCACCGGCCAAGAACACCCAGCAATCGAAAATGACGACCTGCAATAAGGAAGCGGAAGGCAAGAAAGGCGATGAACGCAAGGCCTTCATGAAGGAGTGCCTGAGCAATAAGCCTGCCGCGCCGGCGACGCAGCAGGACAAAATGAAAACCTGCAACGCGGACGCGGCAGGCAAGAAAGGCGACGAGCGCAAGGCATTCATGAAAGAATGCCTGAGCTCGAAAAAAGCGGCGTAATCAGCGCTTCAACGCAAGGCGCTGGCTAAACGCGGCGACGACAACAGCGCCTTGAACGCCTCCCAGCGCTGTTTGCGGGCGGCCACCGGATCGGTGGTCGTCACCTGCTTCTCGACCCAGGCCTTGACCATGTCCTTGCCCAGGTTGTAGTTGATGACGTAGCCGCGGTTGGCCTCGTAGAAAGACAGGCGCTGTGCCGATTTCTCCGGCGGCGACAGGGCCACATTCACCAGCCACTCGATGGTTTGCTCGCGCGTCCACTTCCCTTCCAGGTAGGCTTGCGCCGCATCGTTGTCGGCATAGCTCAGTTTGCCCAGCAGCTTGATCAGCTCCATATACTTCGGCGCCAGCGCCGGATCCAGGCCCGCCATCGGGTATAGCACCTTCTGCTCGAAAGCCAGGCGCTCCGCCTCGGTGAAGGCCATCTCGATACCGTAGTTGGCGCTGCCCTCGGCGATCAGCGACATCGGCGAATACAGCGGATACACGCTGAACTCCACCCAGTTGCGCTGCTTGACCAGGGCCTGCTCCAGCATCGCGTTGTACACGTGGTGGCCGGGGTAGCCCTCGTGGCAGCCCAGGTCCAGCGCGCGGTCGATGTAGATCGGGAACTCGGTGTTAATCTGGATCAGGCTGTGCGCGTTGCCCTTGTACCAGTTGTAGCCGGACCAGGGCTTGTTGCTGACGAATTCGAGCACGAAGCTTTCCTTCTGCGGCAAGTCCATGAAAGCGGCGGTGCGCTCGCGGCAGGCGGCGATCGAGGCGTCGAACACCGGCTTCAGTTTATCCTTCGGGATCACGAACTGGGCGCGGAAGGCTTTCAGGCGTTCCGGCAGCGTGCCCTCGCCCGGCAGCAGTTGGTCCACCTTGGCCACCAGGGCCATGTAGTAGGCGCGGTCATGGTGCGGGCTCACGGCGTCGTACAGCAGCGCCGTCTCCTCGTCGAAGCTGAACTTGCGGCCCTCCATCATCTCAACGCGGGCGTGCATGGCCTTGAGCTGCTTGGACAGGAACTCGATGCGCAGCGCCTCGTCGGCGTTGCCGCCCTTGTGCTGCGCGATATCGCGCTGCGCCACCTGCACCCCGGCGCGGATGGCGGCCAGGCTTTGCTTGTGCATGGCCGCTTGCTGCTCTAGCTCCGGCGGCCCGTAGTAGGCGTCCACATAGCTGCTGTCATGCTGGCCGATGGCCAGCGCCAGCTTGCGGTAGCGTTCCGCCACGTCCTGCACCGAGGCCGCCATGGCGCTTCCCGCCACCAGCATGGCCAGTCCTCCCAGTACCAGTTTTTTCATCGTCTCCCCTGAGGTTCTTATCCAAGGCGACAAGTGTACCTCAGCCCGTACGCAGCTGGCGTGCCAGGTCCGACAGGCGGTAAGGCTTGCCGACAAAGGCGAACTCGCCCAGGCCCGCCTCCTGCATGGCCGGCTGCGGGAAGCCCGACGCCAGGATGATCTTGATGCCCGGATAGCGCTGGCGCACCTCGCGCGCCAGCGCCAGGCCCGTCATCCCGTTCGGCATCATCACATCGCTGAACAGCACATCGACTTCGCCGTCGCGCTGCAGGGCGCGCAGGGCCGAGGCGCCGTCCTCGGCCTGCAGGATGGCATAGCCCATGGCCTGGAACAGTTCGCGCGCCGACTCCATCACCAGCGGGTCGTCCTCCACGATCAGCACGCGCTCCTCGCGCGGCGGGCGCGGCGCCGGCTGCTCCGGCAGCGCCGTGGCCAGCGCCGGCAGGTACAAGTGGACGCTGGTGCCGCGCCCGGCTTCGGTGTCGATGGTCACGCCGCCGCCGGACTGCACGATAAAGCCGTACACCTGGCTCAGGCCAAGACCGGTGCCCTTGCCGGTCTCCTTGGTGGTGAAGAACGGTTCGAAAGCGCGTTCGCGCACCTCGGCGCTCATGCCGCTGCCGGTGTCGGTCACGCTCACCCGCACGTACTCGCCGGCCGCCAGCGTGGCCGCCTGGTTGTCGGCCAGGGTCGCGTTGCGGGTGGTGACTTCGATGCTGCCGCCGTCGGGCATGGCGTCGCGCGCATTGACCACCAGGTTCAGCAGCGCCGCCTCGAAGCGCGCCTCGTCGATCGAGGCCTGGCGCAGCTTGGGATCCAGGTCCAGCTCAAAGCGCACCAGCGGCCCCGCGGCGCGCCGCAGCACGCCCTCGAAACCCGCCACCAACTGGTTCAGCTGCTGCACCGTCGGCGCCAGCGGCTGCTGGCGCGCGAAGGACAGCAGCTGCTGGGTCAGCGCCGCGCCGCGCTCGACCGCGCGCCGCATGCTGTCCAGCACGCGCGCGCGCGCCTCCGGCGGTGGCGCGGTGCGCAGGATGTCGACGCCGTTCGACACCACCGCCAGCAGGTTGTTGAAGTCGTGCGCCACGCCGCCGGTGAGCTGGCCGATCGACTCCATCTTCTGCGCCTGGAACAGGTCCGCGCGCGCCTGCTCCAGCGTTTCCGCCGCCAGGCGCTTCTCGGTGTTGTCGCGCGTGACCTTGGCGAAGCCGATCAAGTCGCCGCCGTCGTCGTACAGGGCATCGACCACGGCATGGGCCCAAAAGCGCGTGCCGTCCTTACGCACGCGCCAGCCCTCCGATTCGTAGCGTCCCTCGCGCGCGGCGATGGCCAGGGCGCGCTCCGGCGCCCCCTCCTGCCGGTCCTCCGCGGTGAAGAAGCGGCGGTAATGGCTGCCCAGCACCTCGTCCGGCGCATAGCCCTTGATGCGCTCCGCGCCCAGGTTCCAGTTGGTGATCAGTCCTTCCGGCGAGAGCATGTAAATGGCGTAGTCGATCACGCCCTGCACCAGCAGGCGGAAGCGCTGCTCGCTTTCGCGCAGCGCGTCGAGCACGCGCCGCCCGTCCGTGATATCGCGCGCCACCTTGGCAAAGCCGATATGCTCGCCGTCCTGCGCATACACCGGGTCGATCACCACCGAGGCCCAGAAGCGGCTGCCGTCCTTGCGCACGCGCCAGCCCTCGCATTCATAACGCCCTTCCTGCAGGGCCGTGGCCAGGGCCTGCTGCGACAAACCGGACTGCCGGTCCTCGGGCGTGTGCAGGCGCGAGAAATGCATGCCGAGCGCCTCGTCCTCGCGATAGCCGCTGGTGCGCTGGGCGCCGACATTCCAGCTGGTGACATGGCCTTGGGGATCGAGCATGCAGATGGCGTAATCACTGATGCTGGCCACCAGCAGTTCATAACGGCTTGACAGACTTTCCAGCGCTGGCGGATCGGTAATCATCGGTTACAGAGCGCACTGCTGGCGCCTTGGTTGAGCAGGGATTCCAGCAGAATGCCACAATCTGCAATTATGTGGAAACTGCTGTTCCTGTTGCTGGCGACGCAGGCCGTGCCGCAAGTGGACGTGCCCAGCACCCGCTCGCCGGTGGACAAATCCTACCGCAAAATGCTGCAGGGCATGCAGCGCTTTGCGCATGAGCAGGCAGCCCTGGCGCCGCAAGCCGCGCTGCGCTTTCGCCTGCTGCCGCGCCAGCCGGGTAGGACGCTCGATGGCGTACGCCTGCGTGTGGCCGGCGACACGCGCAGCATGGACGTGGCGCTGGCCCCCGACCACAGCTTTACCCTGGTGCGCGACGAGACGCTGTGGCGCGAAGATGCCGCCGTGCTGGCCAACCGCAGGACGTTGTCCATGACATGGCGCGCCGAGGTGCGCAGCGCGGGCGTACCGCCCGGCATGCGGCGCCTGGGCGATCTGCGCCTGGAATGCCGGGTCGGCATGGAGGCCGGGCTGGTCTCCAATAATGCCCACCTGTTTGCCTGGCTGGACGAAGCCCTGCGCAGCCCGGAGCGGGTCTGCACCGACCCGCGCGGCAACTACTTGTTTTTTGCCGAGCGGCCGCTGTTCTCGGTCACCCTGCAACACGGCGCGCGCCGCGCCACCCTGCCCTTCCACGCCCTGTATGCGGGCAACCCGCCGGCCAGCGAATTGCCCTACTGCGACTGCCAGGTGCTGCTCGAGCACAGCTATTACGCACCGCTGTGGGACCGCAGTTGGCCGGACGACACCCTCCTCAGTTTTGAATACATGGACGACACGCCGCCGGCCAGCCGCGCCGCCCCGCCCGACCGCGCCGCCGCGCTGGCCGCCTTCGGACCGCCGCACACACGCCTGCGTTTCGACAGCGGGCGCGAAGTGTGGCTGTACCAATCGGCGCCGCCGGCCGCCCTGCCCCGCACGCCGGACCAGCGCCCCCGGCTGGGCGAACACATCCTGCTGTTCAGCCCCGACGGCGCCACCCGCAAAGCCCGCCAGCGCGCGCCCTGAAAAAATAGGGACGTACCCCATTTTTTAAGCAAGGGGCCTTGGCAAACGGAAAAATCCCCTGCTATAATTGCGCGCCTTGGCCTGGTAGCTCAGTTGGTAGAGCAGAGGATTGAAAATCCTTGTGTCGGTGGTTCGATTCCGCCCCGGGCCACCAAGTTTCAGGAAAAAGCCAACCTCACGGTTGGCTTTTTTCTTGCCCTAATAGTTAGCAAATCAATAATACTGCAATGAAGAAATCTCTGTCTACCCTGGCCATCCTGGCCGCAGCTTCCTCCGCCCACGCCCAAATCGCGCAAGTCGCTCCCGCCCCGCTTAAACCCGTCCACGGCTTTGTCGGCCTGGGCATCACCGGCGGCGGCAAAAAACTGGCCACAGCCGAATACACCAACGGCCGCAGCGCCAATATCAAATCCGGCGGCGGCGTGTACTTCACCGGCGGCGTGGACTTCCGCATCAACGAGCAGTTTTCGGCGCAAACCAGCCTGAATTTCCACGTTGATGACCAGACCGCCCAGAACGGCAGCCTGAAGTTCCAGCGCTTCCCGCTTGAAGCCCTGGCCTTCTACCACATCGACCAGAACTGGAAAATCGGCACCGGCCTGCGCTACGTGACGGGCGCCAAGTTGAGCGGTAGTGGCGTGGCGGACATCGCCGACGTCAAGTTCAAGAACACGTTGAGCAGCGTGGTGGAAGCCGAGTACCTGTTCTCGCCGCAACTAAGCGTAAAAATGCGCTACGTGAACGAGAAGTTTGAAGAAAAGAACAGCCGTTACCCGGCCGAGGTGAAGGCCAACCACGTTGGCGTTTCCGGCAACTTCTACTTCTAAGCATGAAAGCCCGGCCAGGCGTAATCCCGCTCTGGCAATGTCGCCCTAGCGCACCAGGGCTACTGGCTCTTCCAATCCCTGATCAACCGCAACAGCTCGCCGTGCTCGCGTGAGCCGGGCTGGACCTGGTTCAGCGGCAGCGGTCGCGCCAGCCAAGGCGCGCTTACCTCATTGTTGTTCTGGTTGACCGTCAGGCGCGTGCCATCGCTGTAGCGATAGCCGAGGAACTGCGGCGCGGACATCACGCCCACCACCTGCAGCACGCCATCGCCCCGGGCAGGCGGCGGCGCTGCCGGTGTCATCCGCGCGCCGAGACTGCGCAGCAGGGCCGCCGCCATATCGGTCTGGCCGAGCAGGCGGCCGAACTCCGGCAGCGGGCGGTTGGCCACCAGCAGCGCATTCATCTGCGTGTCGTTCACCTGCATGCCGTGCCCCAGCACGCCGTCGTCAAACAGCGATTCGCCATGGTCGCCGGCCGCCACCACCAGGGTGCGCTGGTAGACCTCGCGCTGGCGCAGGCGTTTGACCAGCTCGCCGGTCGCCCAGTCCGAATAGGCCACGGCGTTCAGGTAGGTCTGCTGCAACTGCGCCCGCGTGTCGCTCGAAATCGCATGGCGCGCCAGCGGTTCCTGCACCAGCGTCTTGGGCATGGCCTTGTGGTAGTAGGGGAAATGCGCGGCCTGCAAATTCACATACAGGAACACCGGGCGCTTCCAGTCGATGCGCTCGGCAATGCGGTCGAACTCGGCCAGCAGGCGCTCGTTCGACAAGGCCGCGCTGCCGGGCGAAGCGGAGACAAACACGCGCTCATCCACCGCCGAACGGGCGTCGAAGAAGATGTCGGCCAGCTCACGCGAGCGGCTGGCCTGGTCGATGTCGCCGAACGATTCGTCCTGGCCGGACAGTACGACAATCTGGTAGCCCTGGGCTTTCAGCACGCCGAACAGGGTATCGCCCAGCGGCAGCTTGGCCCCCAGGCTGCCGCGGAAGATGGCTTTGAGCGAGCTGGTGGTAAAACCGGTATGGCTGAAGTACTGGCGGCCCACCACGCCCTCCGCGCCCAGTGCGCGCCAGTGCGGCGTGACCGGCTGGTCGCCAACGCTGGCGTCGATCACGTCGGCGCGCGTGCTTTCGGCCACCACCAGCAGCAAGTTGTCCTTGCGGGCGCCAAAGCTGATGGCGGGCGGCGCGGTGTCCGCCGCCGCCTCACGGTAGTGCTGCTGCATGAATTGCACCAGGCCCGGCGCCGCGCTCGGCGCCACCATCTTCACCAGGCCGTCGGCCAGCGCGTAGGCTGTGACGCGCGACAGGTTTTTCTTGGCGGCCGGCATCGACTGCGCCGCCGGCACAATAGCCAGCAAGCCCGCCAGGCACCACACCGCACGGCGGCTGCTGCGCAGGCGGAAACGGCGGTCGGTCGGCAGCGCCTTGCGGCCCCAGCGTTTGCCCAGGATGCGCCAGGCCAGCACGGCGGCCAGCACCGCCAGGACCGTGCCGATGGCGACGATGATCGCTTCGTCGATGGCATACAGCAGCGCGTCGGCCAGGCTGCCGCCGCCCAGGTTGCGCACCACGGCCATGCTCATGAAATCGCCGAAGTAGCTGAGGATCTGGTAGCGCAGCACCACCAGGATGAAGCTGACGCCGCCATACAGCACCACGAACAGGTAATTCACCATCTGCAGCGGCAGGCGCAGCCAGCTCCCCAGCAGCAGCACCAGCTGGCTGAAAAAGCCGGCCAGCAGCAGTTCGGCCACCAGCAACATGCCCAGGAAAATGCTGCGCTCGTCTGCGCCGGACAATTGCGCATCCTGCAGGAAGCCGCCGCTGAAAATGTTGTACTTCTTCTCCAGCAGGACCAGGTCGGTCAGGGTGAGGAACAGCGCGATGGCGCAGACATACAGGCCCATCGAACGCGATGAGCGGCGAAGATAAGAAAACATGGCAAAAGGGGAGGCTGCAGGCGGGGCGTAGGATTATACCTACATAAATTACTTCTGGTGAAAATTTATTGCATATGAGATATCAATATTTCCAATTATGCAAAACACACCGGTGCGCCGATAAAGCGCTATACTCGCCCCCATGACGACCCTGGCCGCCATCGCTGCTCGCTGCACCGCCGCCTCCCTGCCAGGGAGCGCTGCCCGCACGCCCGTCATCACCTGGCTTTTCTAAGGCTCGGTGGGGCCAAGCCGGGGTTAAACCCGGCCTGCTTCGCCTCCCGAGCCGCTCCAGCATCCCATCCCCCACGCTGAAACGAAACCAGGAGATTGCCCATGCAACCCAATATCATTGTCTCTTCGCTCGACCTCGAACGGCTGGAAGCCCTGGCCGACGCCCTGCCCCCAGGCCACAGCGCCGCCAGCGCCCTGCTCGACGAGCTGGCGCGCGCCGACGTGCGGGCGCCGCAGGACATGCCGCCCCAGGTGGTGACCATGAATTCCACCGTGCGCTTTGCGCTGGAGGGCGCCGAGGAGCGCTGCCTGACGCTGGCTTACCCCAAGGATATGGGCCAGGTGGCGGACGCCATTTCCATCCTGAGCCCGGTCGGCACCGCCCTGCTCGGCCTGTCGGCGGGCGACTGCATCGACTGGCCGCGCCCGGACGGCCAGCTGGCGCAGGTGCGCCTGCTGGAAGTGCTGTACCAGCCGGAACGCGCCGGCGACTATTTCCGCTAGCGCGCCCCTTGCGTGGCCTGACGTACAAACATGTCAGGCGTGCGCCCCTAGAATTGCCCTGGACAAAACCAGCAAGGGGGAACGCATGAGCTCGATCAACCAGCAACAAGCGGAGCACAATGTCAGCCATCTGGCGGGCCAGGCCGCCATCGACAAACTGGCCGAACTGGCGCGCGCAGCGCAAACCTGCTTCTTCTGCACCGTGGCGCTCGGCCCGGACGGCGGCGAGCGGCCGATGACGGTGCTCGATGTCGATGCCCAGGGCAACCTCTGGTTCCTGAGCGCCAGCGACAGCCAGCAGAACGAGGAGATCGCCGCCAATCCTCAGGTGAAGCTGTTCTTCCAGGCGGCCCAGCATGGGCCGTTCATGGTGCTGCAAGGCCAGACCAGCATTTCGCGCGACCGCGCCCGCATCGAACAGTTGTGGCGCTTCCCGCACAACACCTGGTTCACCGGCGGAAAGGACGATCCGCGCATCACCGTGCTGCAGGTCGCGCCGCAGCACGGCTATTACTGGGACACCAAGCACGGCGGCGCCGTGGCCGGGGTCAAGATGCTGCTCGGGGCCGTGCTCGGGCAAACGCTGGACGACTCGATCGAAGGCAAGCTGCGCCCCTGAGGCGCGGCAGCCGGCGCTACGCCTCGCTCAACTGCGGCGCCGGCGCGCCCGCCGGGCCGCACACGCGGTTGCGCCCTGCGCGCTTGGCGCAGTACAGCGCGGCGTCGGCCTGCTGTACCAGCTGCCCGACCGGCTCGCCCTGCAGCGGCTGGCAGACCGCCACGCCCAGGCTGAGCGTGATCACCGGCGCCACGGCCGACGCCGGGTGCGGGATGGCCAGCGCGGCGCAGGCGGCGCGCAATTCCTCGGCGATGGCAAGCGCCCCTTCCAGCCCCGTGTTGGCGCACAGGAAGACGAACTCCTCGCCGCCATAGCGCGCGGCCAGGTCGCCGCCGCGCCGCACATGCTGCTGGAACACGCCGGCCACCGCCGCCAGGCAGCGATCGCCCTCCTGGTGGCCCAGGGTGTCGTTGTAATCCTTGAAGTAGTCGATATCGCACATCACCAGCGCCAGCGGGGCGCCGCTGCGCGCGGCGCGCTGCCATTCGTCGTGCAGCGCCGCGTCGAAGCGGCGCCGGTTGGCCAGGCCGGTCAGGGCGTCGGCAAAGGACAGGCGCGACAGGTGCTCGTTGGCCAGTTTCAGCGCTTCGGTCTTTTCCGCCACCACGCGTTTCATCTCGGCCTCGCGCCGGCGCAGCTGGCGCACGCGCAGGCGGTACAGGCCGTAGAACAAGCCCAAGGTGCCCAAGCCCAGCAGCGCGGCGAACCAGCGCGTCTGGTAGAAGTATGGCGGCACCGTCAACAGCAGCCCCGCCCCGGCCTCGCTCCAGCGCTGGCCGTCGATGCTGGCGGCAACGCGGAAGCGGTACTGACCGTGCCCCAGCGCCGGGAAGGTCACGGCGCGGCTCGGCCCGACGTCGATCCAGTCGCCAACCAGGCCCTCCATGCGGTAGCGGAAGCGCACACGCTCGGCGTGCACCAAGCTGTGCGCGTGGTAATGGATCGACAGGGTGAGCGGCCCGGGCGGCAGCCACAGCGCCGGCGCAAGCGCCTGGCTGGCGCCGTTCACGCTCACGCGCTGCAATTCCACCGCCGGCGGGCGCGCCGAATCGGGCAGTTGGCGCGGATCCACCGTCACCACGCCACGCGCGGACGGCAGCAGCAGGTTGCCGGCGCCATCGAGCGCGCTGGTGGGCTGCAGGCCGCCGGCGAAGGTGGTGCTGCGCATCACGTCGGCCGGACCGAAACCGTCCGACCGCACGCGCGCCAGCTTGCCCTCGGCGAAGGCGTCCAGCTCGCGCCGCGCGACGCGGTAGAAGCCGCGGTTCGCGGTCAGCCACAAATAGCCGTCGCGGTCTTCCAGGATGCTGAGGCAGGTGCCGTCCCACAGGCCGTCGGCTGGGCGGATGCTGGCCAGGCGGTCGCCGCGCATGCGGTTCAGGCCATCGCCATTGCTGCCGATCCACAGGCTGCCGGCGGCGTCTTCGTAGAGCGCCATGATCCAGTTCGACAGCAGGCCGTCGGCCGCGGTCAGGGTCTGGAAGGCGCCGCCCCGGTAGCGCACCAGGCCGTCGCCGGTGGTGCCGAACCACAGCGTGCCGGCGCGGTCCTGCAGGATGGCGCTGATGCCGCCGCTGGGCGCGCCGGGCGCGCGCACCGCTTCAAAGCCATTGCCGGCCAGGCGCGCCAGGCCGGACTGGGTGCCGGCCCACAACACGCCCTGGCGGTCCTGGTACAGCACGCGCACGTCGGAACTGGGCAAGCCCTGCGCCGTATCGAACACGCTCACCTTGCCTTGGCGCAGGCGCGCCACGCCGCCGGTGTAGGTGCCGATCCACAGCGTGCCGTCGCGCTCTTCCAGCAGGCTGGAAATCTCTTCGCTGGGCAGGCCGGCCTGCTTGCCCAGCACCTGGATGCCGTCGGCGTCGATGCGGTTCAAGCCGCCGCCCGCGGTGGCGACCCAGGTCACGCCATGGCGCCCCGGCAGCACCGAGCGCACATTGTCGTGCGACAGGCCTTCCGGTACGCCCAGCACGGCGAAGGGGCGGCTGCGCAGGCGCGCCAGGCCGCTGACCCAGGTGCCGACCCAGATGCTGCCTTCACGGTCGGCCAGCAGCGACCAGACATGGTCGCCCGCCAGCCCGCCGCTGCTGGCGATGGCGCTGAAGCGCTCGCCCACCATGCGTACCAGGCCGCTGCCCCAGGTGCCGATCCACAACGCGCCGCCGGCGTCGCGCACCAGCGCGGTCAGCTGGTCGGTCGGCAGGCCGTCGGCCGTGGTGTACACCTTGATGCGCTCGCCCTGCACGCGCGCCAGGCCGCCGCCGGCGGTGGCGGCCCAGACCCCGCCGGCCGGGTCGGCCAGCACCGCGCGCACCTGCAAATGGGGGAAGCCGTTGTCCGGGGTATAGCTGCGGAAGCGCCCGCCGCTATAGGCAATCAGGCCGCCGCCGGAACTGGCGATCCACAGCACGCCGTCGCGGTCGAAGGCCAGCGCGCGCAGGCGGTCGGTGGGCAGGCCGTCGGCCTGGCGGAAATAGCGCGCGGCGCCGTTTTGCCAGCGCACCAAGCCGCTGCTCGTGGCGGCCCAGATCGCGCCATCGGGCGCCTGGGCGAACGACCAGACGCGCTGGTCGCCCAGCGTGCCGGCGGAGAACATCTGGCGGAATTTGCCGTCGCGGTACAGGGCGGCGCCCTTGTTATGGCCAATCCACAGGTTGCGCTGCGCGTCCTGCATCAGGGCCACTACCGGCTGCGAGGCGATGTCGGCCGAATCGCTGGTGTCGAAGGTGGTGAAGCGCTGGCCGTCGAAGCGCGCCAGGCCGGCCAGGGTGCCGACCCACACCGAACCGTCGCTGGCGTGCACCAGGGCGGAGACGGCGTTCTGCGGCAAGCCCTGCTCGACTTGCCAGCCTTCCACCCGGTACTGGCTCAGCGCGCGTTCGGGCGCGCTGGCCAACAATGGGGCAGCGGCGGGTGCGGTGGCTGGCGCAGCGGCGTGCGCCCCCAGCGCGGCGCCGCAGGCCAGGGCCACGCACAGCCAGCGACGCGCCTGTGCCAACGAGATATGCAAATCAACCTCAACAACGGGAAAAGATGACATTTTAACCAGATTTCACGCCTCGGCGGCTTTGCGCGCGGCTTTGCAGGCGTACATGGCCTGGTCTGCATGGCGCATCAGCTGGTCAATGACTTCCCCGTGTTCGGGATAGAGGGCGATGCCAATGCTGGCATGCGGGGTGTGCACGCAGCCGCCCAGCAGCAGCGGGGTGGCGATCACTTGCTGGATCTTGCCCGCCACGGCCTCGGCCTGCCGCAGGTCGGCCACGTTTTCCAGCAGGGCCACGAACTCGTCGCCGCCGATGCGCGCCACGGTGTCGGCTTCGCGCACGCAGGAGGTGATGCGGCGCGCGATGGCCTGCAGCAGCTGGTCGCCCGCGATATGGCCGTGCACGTCGTTCACTTGTTTAAAGTCGTCCAGGTCGATGAACAGCAGCGCCCCGCGCGACTGGCCGCGCCGGCAGCGCGCAATGGCCGACTGGATGCGGTCCTGGAACAGGCGCCGGTTGGGCAGGCCGGTCAGCTCGTCGTAGCGCGCGGCGTGCGCCAGGTCGGCGTGCAGGGCCAGGCGCTCGATCACGGCGCCGGCCTGGCCGGCGGCGAACTGCAGCAAGTCCAGTTCCGCCGCCGAAAGCGTGCCGTGGCGGCCCAGGTCGAGCTGCATTTCACCGAAGTGCATGCCAGGCGCCGACAGCGACACATGGTGCCAGCCGCTGTCCTGCTGCGGCAGCTCGCCACTGGCAAAGGCGATGCGCTCGCCCGGCTGCAATACGGCCACCATGCCGCGCAGCGGCAGCAGGCCCTGCAGGATGGCGTGGAAGGCGCGGAACAATTCGGGCAGCGTCTCGGCGCCGTGGGCGGCAGTGGCCAGCGCCAGCATGCCGGCCTGGCGCTGCTCGGCGCGTTTGCGGCCGCTGATGTCGCGCGCCACGCCGATACGCAGGCGGTCTTGCGCCGACCAGCGCGCCGACCACATGATATGGGCCACGCTGCCGTCCTTGCGCAGGTAGCGGTTTTCGAAACCAAGGCGGGGCTGGCCTTGCATCACCTGTCCCATTTCCGCCACAGTGTGCGCGCGGTCGTCGGGGTGGATGAAGTCGAGCACGCGGCGCCCGATCATTTCCTCCGGCGTGTAGCCGAAAATGGCCAGGCAGGCGGAATTGACGAAAGCGATGCGCCCGTCCTCTTCCACCAGGAAGACGGCATCGAGCAGGAGCTCGGGCAGGCGCTGCAATGCATCAGTCATGCTTTGAGGATACAGCAAAAATAGTCACGGCCGGGGCGCCTTTCTGCAACTTTCCCTACGGAAACAAGGCTCCCCGGCTTCTGCGCCGCTTACTCCGATACCTCGATCACCTTGTAGTTCGGATCGGCGGTGATCTGCGCTTCGGTGTAGGGCAGCTTGGCCCACTGGCCCTTGGCGTACAGCTTGGTCTGGTCGTTGAAGTAAGGGCTGTCCGGGTCGGACGACTGGCTGTAGGTCAGGATGCCTTCCGCCACCGGGCCGGCGTCGTCCCAGGTTACGAACTGGATATAGCTGTTGCCGTAGGCGCCGGCGTTGGTCTTGGAGTCCGCCGTGTAGACCACGATGCCCGGATACAGCTCGTTGCGCACGCCGCGCCAGTTCATGAAGGTGTAGCGGCCGCCCGGGATCGGCAGCGCGCCGTCCGGACGCGACACGGTCTGCACCTGGGCCGGCGTGGTGCGGCGCTTGGCGGCGCTGTCGAACTGGCTGCCGGCCACCAGGCTTTCCAGTTTGGCCAGGGCAGCCGGCACGCTGGCCGCTGCGGCGCCGCGCGGGGTTTCCAGCGGGTCGGTTGGATCGTATGCCACGCTCCACCAGGAAGCGGCATTCAGCTCGCCCAGGCCGGCGTACAGCTCATAGAACAGGATGGCGCCCTGGCTGTTCGGGGCGTGCGTCTTGTCCCAGGCGGCCAGCACGCTGCAGGCGTCCTTGGCGGCCGCCGAAGCGGTGCTGGAAGCCAGGCAGGCGGCGGTGAAGTCCGGCAGCCATTTCTGCGCCTTGAAGAAGCGCGCCTGCAGGTACAGCTGCTGCAGGTTGGCCAGGGTGAAGCGGTTGCTGGCCAGGCCGTCGGCGCCGGCCAGGCGGTCGCGCACAATGGCGTGGCCGGTACGGGTGCGGTTGTTTTGCGGCATGCCTTCCGCGTTCGGGCCGGTGGCGATGATCTTCGGATAGCCGTTCAGGTACTGGCCGACCGTCGGCCACCAGTGGCTGTCGTTGGCGTTCAGGATGTAGTCGCTGCGCTTGATCCACGGACGCTGCGCGGCCGGCACGGCGCCCGCCCAGTCGCAGGCGGCCGTGGTGCCGGCCATGACCACCACGCCGGTGCTGGCCATGATGTCCTGGAACGGCGCACCCTGCGCCTTGCCCGGCACGCAGGCGGCCAGCTGCGGGTCGACCACATTGGCGGCCACCGAGTAGTTGGCGTACAGCGTGTCGCCGGCGCGGTCGGCCGCCATGGTGTTGACCCACGGCAGCGCGCTGTAGGTGGCGTTGGCTTCGCGCAGGCTGTCGACGCTGGTGGCCTTGCCGTTCAGGATGACCTGGTCGATCAGCTTGTAGTTGCCCAGGTTGGCGTCCTGGATCGCGAAGGCCGCCGTGCTGCCCCAGGCGAAGGAGCTGTCCATCAGCATCGGGCCATACTCGGTGGTGTACAGGGTGCGCGAGAGCTGGGTCACGGCGCCGTCGGCACCTTTCACGCTGATGGTCAGCGGCACCGCCGTCATCGGCACCGCCTTGCCGTCCTTGATGTAGCGGGTCGGGCTGGTCGGGTCGAGCGCCAGGTAGCGCAGGGTGAAGCGGTTGTCGGTGGAGAAGGTATGGGTCCAGGCCACCTTGTCGTTAAAGCCGATCAGCGGGATCGGCACGCCCAGCAGGGTGGCGCCCATCACGTCGTAGCCCTTGCCGGTCACGGTCAGGTGCAACTGGTTCAGGCGCAGCGCGCCCCACCACGGGAAGTGCGGGTTGCCGAACACGATGCCCTTGCCGCTCTGCGTTACTTCCTTGCCCAGGCCGAAGCCGTTGGAGCCGATGGTGTGCTCGTGCAGGGCCTGCATATTGCGGAAGATCGACGAATTGGTATAGCTGGCGGCGGCCAGCAGGCGCTCCTTGCCCGGCTTGGCCAGCGCCGCCACTTTCACGGCCGGCGGCTGGGCCGAGCCGATGGCCTTGATGAAGGCCATCGAGCTGCCGGCCATGGCGGCCTGGGCGAAGCGCAGGTAGGCGTCGTCCTCGGTCATCGGCTGCACCCAGGCCGCGTTGCGGCAGGTGGCCGGCAGGCTGGCGGCCGGCGTCTCTTTCAGGTAGCGGTTATAGCCGGCCACGAAGCCGGAGGTCAGGTCCTGCGCATCCTGGCTGGAGGCGGCCTTGATCTTGGCCGCCAGCGCCGGCGTGAACAGCAGCTTGTAGAAGAAATCGGAATCGATATTGGGGAAGGTGTCGCCCAGCTGTCCCAGGTAGCCGCCGCTGCCGCCGAAATGCTTGGCGCGTTCGCCGTGCAGGGTCACCAGCTCCTCCGCGTACAGGCAGATATTGTCCTTGGCGAAGGCGTAGCCATAGCCATAGCCGGCGCCCTTGAAGGTGGCGGCTTTGACGTGCGGCACATTGTGCGAGGTATAGCGGATCGAGGCCACATAGGTGCTGCCGCTGATCGGCGGCGTGGTCGGGGTGGTGGGCGCTGGCGCGTCGTCGCTGCTGCCGCTGCAGGCCGCCAGCACGACCAGGGGCATTAATTTCAGTAAACGGGATACCAAATGCTGCTTCATCTTGTCTCCTCTTTTGTTCTGCTTATGGGGTATGGCGAATAAATCATACTATGCATTTATCGCAACAGAACACGCCGGGGCAAGACTTCGTTTACCAGTTAAACGAAGAAATTAGAGGGCGGCATCTAATTCCCGTTTGCCGCATAATCGCGGGCATTCACCACTCACGAAAGCAACACTCATGACCGGTATCGCCGATTTCGCCATCAACGCCAAATGGCCCGCGCAACACCCTGAGCGCCTGCAACTGTATTCGCTGCCGACGCCGAACGGCGTCAAAGTGTCGATCATGCTGGAAGAGATTGGCCTGCCCTACGAGGCGCACCTGGTCGACTTCGAAACCGGCGACCAGATGACGCCGGAATTCCTCTCGCTCAACCCGAACAACAAGATCCCCGCCATCATCGACCCGGACGGCCCGGGCGGCGCGCCGCTGCCGCTGTTCGAGTCCGGCGCCATCCTGCTCTACCTGGCGGAAAAGACCGGCCAGTTGCTGCCGCAGGACGCGGCGGCGCGCTACGAAACCATCCAGTGGCTGATGTTCCAGATGGGCGGCATCGGCCCGATGTTCGGCCAGGTCGGCTTCTTCCACAAATTCGCCGGCAAGGCCTATGAGGACAAGCGCCCGCGCGACCGCTACATCGCCGAAGCGGCGCGCCTGCTGGCCGTGCTGGAACAGCGCCTGCAGGGCCGCCAGTGGATCATGGGCGAGGAATTCAGCATCGCCGACATCGCCATCTTCCCGTGGGTGCGCAACCTGGTCGAGTACTACGGCGCCGGTGAACTGGTGGGCTACGAGCGCTTTGCCAATGTGCAGCGCGTGCTGGCGGCCTTCGTGGCGCGGCCGGCTGTTGCGCGCGGCCTGAAGATTCCCGCGCGCGCCTGAAAATACCGCAGCGCCGGGCGTACAATGGCCGGACTGGGCTGACAGCCCGTCCTGCCAGGAGCCTTGCCATGGAATGCCTGAAGCGCTGCACCACCTTCCTCCTCTTGCTGGCAGCCCTGGTGGCGGCGCCGGCCCACGCCGGCAAACCCTACCAGCACTTCGTCGTCGGCAACGGCAACAATGCCGTACTGCCGCAGCCGGCCAAGGCGGCCATGGTGCTGATGGGCGGCGGGCCCGACGTCGATGCCGCTTTTGCCTGGATGATCCAGAAAAGCGGCGGCGGCAATTTCGTCGTGATCCGCAGCCGCGGCACCGACGCCTACAACCCCTATATCTACGCCATGGGTGGCGTGCAGTCGGTGGAAACCCTGGTGATCCCGAGCCGCGACGCCGCCAACGATCCCTTTGTAGCGCAGCGCATCCGCAACGCCGAGGCGCTGTTCATCGCCGGCGGCGACCAGTCTGACTACATCAATTACTGGCAAGGCACGCCGGTGCAGGCCGCCATCCAGGAACTGGCCGGGCGCCGCATCCCGCTCGGCGGCACCAGCGCCGGCATGATGGTGCTGGGCCGTTTCGTCTATTCCGCGCTGAACGGCAGCATCACCTCGCCCGAGGCGCTGGCCAATCCCTTCGACAAGCGCATCACGCTGGCGCGCGACTATCTGGCCATGCCGGACCTGGGCAGCGTGGTGACGGACGCGCACTTCGACACGCGCGAACGGCTGGGGCGCCTGGTGACCTTCATGGCGCGCATCGTCAACGACGGCTGGGCCGGCATGGCGCGCGGCATCGGGGTGGATGTGGAAACGGCACTGCTGGTGGAGGACGGCAAGGGCACGCGGGTCGGGCTGGGGGCGGTGACTTTCGTGCAATCGGTGGGCCAGCCGCAAGTGTGCAAGCCGCGCCAGCCGCTGACCTACCTGAACCTTGCCGCGCAGCGCCTGGCCGGCGGCGGCAGTTTCGACCTGCGCAACTGGGCCAGCTACGACGGCGGCACGACCAGCTTCACCGTGTCCGCCGACAAGGGCGTGCTGCTTACCAGGTAAAGTCGTCCGGGATCTTGTAGTCGGCGTAAGGATCGTCTTCCGCCGGCTCGCTGGCGGCCTTCTTGACCGACACCACCACTTCCGGCGCGCGCTCGGCGATCTTCTCGGCCACCACGCGCGGCACCAGTTCGGCCACGTCGTCCAGCACCACGATCACCAGGCGGCCGTTGACCAGGTGCTGCTGCACCGCCGCCGACACGTGGATGCGCTCAATCTTGCTGCCGAAGGTGAAGTTGTACGGCACGTCGCCCTTGCCCTTGGACTGGCGGTGCTGCTGCACCATCTGCACCACTTGGGCCATGATGGCTTTCTGGCTGGCGGCCGCGTCGCGCTGGGCGTTGAGTTCGCGCGCACGCTCGGCCTGTTTGCGCTGCTGCTCCAGCACGGCTTCGCGCGCCTGGTCCGCCGCTTTCTCGCCGGTGCGCAATTCCTCTTTCCACTGTTTGGACTTATCCTGTTTGGCTTTGTTGACCTTTTTCTTATCGACCAGGCCAGCCTTCATCAATTGTTCTTGCAACGAAACCATATGCATCACTCCTTTAATGACAGAAGTTTAGCAGAGCGCGCTATAGTGCCTCAATGAACCGTTTCTTCCTGCTGGCCGGCGCCCTGGCGGCGCTGCCACCCGCCGCCAGCGCCAGCGATGGCGCCCAACTGCTAGCCCTGGTCAATGCCTGGCGCGCCGCGCCCGCCGCCTGCCAGGGCCGCGCGCGCCCGGCCATGCCGCCGCTGGCGCCGGTCGCCCTCCTGTCGCGCGTGGCGCTGCGGCCGGGCAGCATCCTGTTGGCCGAACTGGACCAGGCGGGCTACGACCCGGAGCGCGCCGACGCGCTGCAAGTGGCCGGCCCCACGGATGCGCGCCAGGCCTTCGAGATCCTGCGCGAGAACTATTGCACCACCCTGTCCAGCACACGCTACCGCGATATCGGCGCCAGCCGCAACGGCACCGAGTGGACCATCGTGCTGGCCAGCGCCATGCCCAATGCGCTGCTGCTCCTGCCCGGCCAGGAGCAGGCCGGGCAGGAAGTGCTGGCCGCCACCAATGCCGCGCGCGCCGTGCCGCGCGATTGCGGCGGCATGGCCATGCCAGCCGCGCCGCCGGTACGCTGGAACGCGCAACTGGCCGCCGCCGCCCTGGCCCACAGCCAGGACATGGCGCAGCAGGGCTACTTCGGCCACACCAGCAAGCAGGGCAATGAAGTGACGCAGCGCGTGGCCGCCGCCGGCTATGCCTGGCGCAATGTGGCGGAGAACATCGCGCGCGGCCAGACCAGCGCGCAGGAGGCCGTGGCCGGCTGGCTCAGCAGCCCGGGCCACTGCCGTTCGCTGATGGATGCGCGCATGAGCGAGATGGGCGCCGCGTACAGCATCCGCAGCAACAAACGTTCCACTGCGTACTGGACCCAGGTGTTCGCCGCGCCGCGCTGAGCTTGAACTTCCGCCTTCGACGGACTAGGCTTATCTGATCGGCAGCCTGCGGCATGCCGCTGCGGGTGTCGTTGTACGGGGGATGCCATGGACACCAAAAAACTGATCGGTGAAGGTTACAAGCTGTTTGCAAGCGGGGACCTGAAGGGTTTGCTGGACCGCTATGAGGACGACGCGGAACTGATCCATCCTGAATCGGACTACCTGCCCGTCTCGGGCAGCTATCGCGGCAAGCAGGAGATTGCCGCCTACTTCGTGACGCTGAATGAAACCCTGCAGTGCCTGGCGCTGGAACCGAAAACCATGGTGGCGGAGGGCGACACGGTGGTGGTCACCGGCGACTCGCGCTGGCTGGCGCGCAGCACCGGCATCAGCTACGACAATCCATTCGTGCACGTGTTCAAGCTGCGCGGCGACAAAGTCGCCTCGCAGCGCGCCTACTTCGACACCAGCAAGATGGAACACGCCTTGCATCCTGCCACCACCGGCCAGGCTGCCGGCAAACCGCTGCACCACTAAACAGGAGGAGTACCATGCCGACCGCCCGACCCACGCCCAAGAAGCTGCGCCTGGCGGCCGGTGCCGCCGCACTGGCGGCCTTATTCGCCACCGGCCCCTCGCAAGCGCTGCGCGAGCCTGGCCAGCAGTTCGACCCGCTGCTGGACGGCGCGCGCTGCGCCAGCCCCGCCGCCGGGCGGCCCGTGCTGCTGGCCATGCTGGCGCAGGCCGAAACCGCGCCCTTCAAGCCCACCCAGCAGGCACGCCAGGCGGAGCAGGCCAGCCCGCCGCCGCTGTATAAGGACCTGGGCCAGTTGCAGATGCCGGTCACCACGCGCAGCCCGCGCGCCCAAGCGTATTTCAACCAGGGCCTGCGCCTGCTGTTCGCCTTTAACCACGCGGAAGCGGCGCGCGCCTTCCGCGCCGCCCAGCAGGCCGACCCGCAATGCGCCATGTGCCACTGGGGCGAAGCGCTGGTACTGGGGCCGAACATCAATGCGCCCATGTTCCCGGAAGCCGTGGCGCCGGCCGCCGCCGCTGCCGCGCGCGCGCAAGCCGCCGCCGGCCCGGCCAGCCCGGTGGAACAGGCGCTGGTGCGCGCTGTCGTGCAGCGCTACTCCGCCCAGCCCGGCGCCGAACGCGCCGCGCTGGACCAGGCCTATGCCGCCGCCATGACCGAGGCGGCGCGCAGCTTCCCCAACCACGACACGGTGCAGGTGCTGTTTGCCGAGGCGCTGATGGACCTCTCGCCCTGGGACTACTGGGAAGCGGGCGGCGCGCGCCCGAAAGGCCGCACGGCCGAAGTGGTCGATGCGCTGGAGCGGGTGCTGGAGCGCAACCCCAGCCACCCGGGCGCGATCCACTACTACATCCACGCGGTGGAAGCCTCCACCCATCCCGACAAGGCCCTGCCCTACGCGCGCCAGCTGGCGCGCCAGATTCCCGGCGCCGGCCACATCGTGCACATGCCCTCGCACATCTACTACCGCGTGGGCTTGTACAAGGAGGCGCTGCAGTCCAACCTGGACGCCATCGCCATCGATGAAAAGTACTTCAAGGGCGCCGCCAGCGACGCCGTCTACAAAGGCGCCTACTACCCGCACAATATCCACTTCGCCATGGTGTCGGCGCTGATGGGCGGCGACGCCAAAGCCACCCTGCACGCCACCCAGCGCCTGGAAAAATCCATCAGCCCCGATCTGCTGCGCGCGATCCCGTCCATGCAGCCGGTGCGCGCCGCGCCCTACTTCGCGCATGTGCAATTCAGCGCGCCCGACACCCTGCTGGCACTGCCGGAACCGGGCGCCGAGTTCGTGCTGCTGCAAGCCATGTGGCACTACGCGCGCGCCGTGGGCTACGCGCGCAAGGGCCTGTGGGCCGAGAGCCAGCAGCAGGTGGACGCCATCGCCGCCATCGAGCAGAAGGCCGACTTCAAGCCGGTCACCGACTGGGGCGTGCCCGGCCCCTCGATCGCCAAAACCGCGCGCCTGGTGGCCGGCGGCAAGCTGGCCGAAGCCAAAGGCGACCTGCCGGCGGCGATCAGCGCCTTCACGGCAGCGGTGGCGGTGCAGGACACCCTGCCCTATACCGAACCGCCCTACTGGTACTACCCGGTGCGCCAGTCGCTGGGCGCGGTGCTGCTGAAGGCCGGCCGGCTGGACGAGGCGGAGGCGGCCTTCCGCGCCTCCTTCGCCAAGACGCCCAGCAACGGCTGGGCGCTGCGCGGCCTGGTCGAGGTGTATGAGAAGCGCGGCGACAAGGCCGCCGCCGCGGCCACGCGCAAGCGCTTTGCCGCCACCTGGCTCGGGCCCAAGGGCGGGCCGGAGCTGAGCCGACTCTGAACTGGAGGACGGGCAAGACCGCCTGGCAAACCCTATAATTTGCCAGGATGAAAAAAACTCTACTGCTGCCCGCCCTGGCCTTGCTCGCTTCCCTGGCCGCCGCCGCGCCGCCGCCGCACCTGCTGGCCGACTACACCCACACCGCCTGGACCCGCCTGCAGGGCGCGCCAAGCGATGTGGTGAAGTTCGCGCAGACGGCCGACGGCTGGCTGTGGATTTCCTCGCCGGGCGGCCTGGCGCGCTTTGACGGCGTGCGTTTCGAGCGGGTGGAGGCGCTGGGCGGGCACCGCCTGCAATCGGCCAGCACCATGGGCCTGCTGGCCACGCGCGACGGCGGCCTGTGGATCGGCCACCGCTTCGGCGGCATCACCGCCCTGGTGGGCGGCAAGGTGCGCGAGTTCGGCAGCGAGCAGGGCTTGCCGCCGTCCGGCGTGTGGAGCCTGGCCGAGGGGCCGGATGGCAGCATCTGGGCCTGCGTCGGCGGCGGCCTGGCCGTGCTGGCGCCGGGCGCCGCGCGCTTTGCGGTGGTGACGCCGGACAGCGGCCTGCCGGCCGGCGGCGCGCGCCAGGTGCTGTTCAGCCGCAGCGGGCGGCAATGGGTGTCGGTGCAGGGCGGCGTCTACTGGCGCGATGGCACTGGGCCGTTCCGCCGCGCCTGGCCGCAGCTGGACCTGATGGCGCTGGCCGAGGGTCCGGATGGCGCCATCTGGGCCACCGACGGCCAGCGCCACGGCTACCGCGTCCTGCCGCAGGCGCCGCCCGGCAATCCGGCGCCACGCCCGGCAGTGGCGGCCAACGGCATCCATTTCGACCGCCACGGCACCATGTGGCTGCTGAAAGGCGACGCGCTGGAACGTGCAGCGGGCGGGCCTGGCAGCGACAGCAGCCAGCAGCTGCGGCGCGAGAACGGCATCAGCGGGCCGCTGCCGCAGACCTGGTTCGAAGACCGCGAGGGCAATATCTGGGTCGGCACCGCGTCCGGCCTGGACCGCCTGCGGCGCAACCGCCTGCGTCTGCTGGCCACGCCGCAGCCGCTGGACCACCCGGGCCTGCTGGCCGACAGCGACGGCCAGGTGCTGGTGGCCAACCAGGCCGGCGGCGTGCAGCGCTTCAGCAGCGCGGGCGAGCCGCTGCAGCTGGAGGGCCGGCTGATGACGGCCGGCTACCGCGCGCCCGACGGCGCGCTCTGGTTCGGCAATAACACGGAGCGCTGGCGCCAGGCGCCGTCCGGCCTGCTGTCCTGGTACCCGCATCCGCCCGAGTATGCGCAGCACGATGTGCAGGCCATGACCCTGGACCGCGACGGGCGCATGTGGCTGTCCGTGGCGCGCCATGGCCTGTTCAGCGCCGACGGCCGGCAGTGGACCAAGGACGGCGGCGTGGCGGGCCTGCCGCAAGGGCTGGCGCCGACGGTGGCGACCGACGCGCGCGGCCGCGTCTGGGTCGGCTACCTGGGCAGCCGCATCGCCATGATAGACAACGGCAAGGCGCGCCTGTTCGGCGAGGCCGAGGGCGTCCGCATCGGCAATGTGCTGTCGCTGCTGGTCGACGGCGACCGGTTGTGGGCCGGCGGCGAGTACGGCGTGGCCTGGTTCGACGGGCGCGCCTTCCATATGCTGGAGGCGCCGCTGCGCGGCATCTCCGGCATGGCGCGCACGGCGCAGGGCGAACTGTGGCTGCACGGCTCGGAAGGCATCACGCGCATCGCGGCGCCGGAGGTGGCGCGCCTGCTGGCGGAGGCGGGCCAGGGCGCACCCGGTCAGCCGGTGCGCTACGAGCGTTTCGACGCACAGGACGGCCTGCTGGGCGGTGCCGAGCAATTCCGCCCCCTGCCCTCGCTGGTGCAGGCCAGCGACGGCCGGCTGTGGTTCGCCACCGCCAGCGACGTGGCCAGCCTCGATCCGGCGCGCATCGCGCGCAATACCCTGGCGCCGCCGGTGCAGATCCGCGCGCTGCGTTCGGGCGGCGTGTCGTACATGCCGCTGCCGCAGGTGCGCTTGCCGAAGGGCAGCCGCGATGTGGAAATCGGCTTCACGGCGCTCAGCCTGTCGATGCCGGAGCGCATGCGCTTCAGCTATATGCTGGAAGGGGTGGACAGCGGCTGGCGCGACGTGCAGGGCCGGCGCGAAGCCTTCTACACCAACCTGGCGCCGGGCCAGTACCGCTTCCGCGTGCTGGCCTCGAACGAGGACGGCATCTGGAATGCGGAAGGGGCCACGCTGCAGCTGGAAATCCCGCCCACCTTCACGCAGACGCCGTGGTTCATCGCCCTGCTGGTGCTGGGCGGCGGCGCGCTGCTGGCGGCCGCCTACGCGCTGCGCGTGCGCCGGCTGACGGCGCGCCTGCAGGACTTGCAGCAGGAGCGCCTGGCCGAACGCGCCCGCATCGCGCGCGGCCTGCACGACACCCTGCTGCAAAGCGTGCAAAGCCTGATCATGTTCTTCGACCGCCAGGCGGCGCGCCTGGCGCCCGACAGCGAGGAAAAGGCCAAGGTCGAGCAAACCCTGGAGCTGGCCGACCAGCTGATGGCCGAGGGCCGCAACTACATCCTGGATTTGCGTTCGGACGGCGGGGCCGACGCGCTGGCGCAGGCGCTGCGCCAGTACGGCGCGGTGCTGCTGCATGAGCGCTTCCATGCCAGCAGCAGCGGCCAGGCGCGCGCCATGCCGCCGCAGGTGCAGGAGGAAGTGCTGTCGATCGCGCGCGAAGCGCTGTTCAACGCGGCGCGCCACGCGCACGCCACGCGCGTCGACCTGCTGCTCGACTACGGCGCCAATTTCTTCCTGCTCGAAGTGCGCGACAACGGCTGCGGCCTCGGCACGGCCTCCTCGCCGGGCCCGGGCCGCTTGGGCCATTACGGCCTGGTCGGCATGCGCGAACGCGCCGCCGCGCTGGGCGCCACCTGCAGTATCAGCTCGCCGGCCGAGGGCGGCACGGTGGTGCGGCTGCAACTGGCGGCGCAGCTGGCATTCATCGAGCGGCGCCAGGCCAGCTGGCTGGCGCGCGCGCGGCGCTGGCTGCCTTTCGCCAGTTCCAAGTAAGATGCGCGTTTTCGCAACTTGCAAGGAAGAAGCATGTCTATACAACGCTGGGCGCAGCTGGTGCTGCAGGGGCTGTTGCTGCTGGCCGCGCAGGCCGCGGCGGCCGGCAGCGCCAGTCCGGCGCCGCCGCAGCCCGATGGCCAATCGTTCGAACGGCGGCGCTGGACCCAGGCCGACGGCGCGCCGAATATGGCCAATGCGCTGGCGCAAACCGCGGACGGCATGCTCTGGGTCAGTTCGGCGCAGGGCCTGTACAGCTTCGACGGCATGCGCTTTCGCAGGGCCAACAAGGTGTACGGCCAGCCGCTCCAGTCCAGCAACATCAGCTTCATCTACAAATTCGCCGACGCGCTGGCGGTCGGCTACTACTTCGGCGGCCTGAGCGTCTTCACCCCGCGCGGCGCCACCCACCATGTGGCCGGTCGTGGCTTCCCGCACGGCACGGTGCAGGGTATTACCTCCGACAAGGACGGCATGCTGTATGCCTCCACCACCAGCGGCGTGGCCATGCAGCAGGGCGCGCAGTGGATCCTGTTGGGGCAAGACGTGCTACCGCGCGGCGTCCCGGGCTGGATCCGGCACGACCGCGCCGGCCGCCTGTGGGTGCGCATCGACCGCGACTACTATGTGCGCCCGTCCGGCGCCACCCGCTTCGAGCGGCTGGCGGTGGCGGAAGGCACGCGCACCACGTGGCGCCCGGACGGCCTGTTCGTATTGCCGCGCGGTGAAAACCTGCAGCAGCTCGACGTGCAGCCGGTGCCGCCGGCCACACCGCTCGATCAACCCGACCTGTTCCAAAGCCCGCCGCTGCCCGGCCCGCATGGCACGCAGTGGAGTTCGCGCAGCGACGGCCTGGTGCGCCTGGCCCGCGGTGCGGACGGCAAGCTGCACGTGGCCGAACTGTTTGCCAGCAGCGAGCAGCGCGATGTGCTGATCAACCGCATCACCATCGACCGCGAAGACAACCTGTGGATCCTGACGCCGGGCGGCATCGAGCGCTTCCGGCGCCATCGCATGCAGCGCATGGCGGGACCGCCGAACGCCTTCTTCTGGCTGGCGCGGCGCGGCCTGGGCGACGAGCTGTGGCTGGGCGCCAGCAACGCACCGCTGCAGCGGGTGCGGGCCGACGGCAGCCGAGAAGCCACCGCCATCGTTTCGCCCAATGCCCTGCTGCGGCTAAGTGACGATCAGGTCTGGCTCGGTACGCGCGACGCGTTGTGGGAATTCAACGGCAAGCGCCAGCAGCGCTGGGACTTGCCGCCCGGCCTGGGAAAAGTTTCCGAGGTGCAGGCCCTGGCCGCCGAGGGCGGGCGCTTGCTGGTCTCCATCACGCGCAGCGGCCTGTGGATCTTCGAACACGGCGCTTGGCGCCAGGACACGCGCCTGCAGGGGCAGAAGGACGCGGTGCCCACCGCCATGCTGACCGACAGCCGCGGCACCACCTGGATCGGCCTGACGCATAGCCGCCTGGCGCGGCTCGATGCCGGCGTGGCGCAGCTGCTGCCGGCCAGCGCCGGGCTGCAGGTGGGCAATGTGCTGTCGCTGGCGGAGCTGGACGGCAAGCTGCTGGTGGGCGGCGACCTGGGCGTCACCTGGCTCGCGCAGGGCAAGGCGCACGCGCTCCGCCTGCGCCAGGTGGAGAACTTGCAGCGCATCACCGGCATGGTGCAGGACCGCCAGGGCAGCCTCTGGCTGCATAGCAACGACGGGCTGCACCGCATCGAGGGCGCGGCCCTGGCGCGCTTTTGGCGCGACCCGGCGCAGCCGCTGGAGGCGGAGCTGTTCAACTTCGAGGACGGTCTCAGCGGCATGGCGGCGCCGGTGCGGCCGCTGCCCTCGCTGGCCCTGGCGCACAACGGCCGCCTGTACTACGCCACCATGACCGAGACCGGCTGGCTCGACCCGGCCGCGATTGCGCGCAACCCGCGCGCGCCGAGCGTACTGCTGCAGTCGCTGCGCAGCGCCGAACGCGAATACGCGGCGCAGGACGGGCTGGTGCTGCCGCAGCACACTTCGGCCATCGAGCTGGCCTTCACCGCCACCGCGCTCTCGGTGCCGGAGCGCGTGCGCCTGAAATTCCGCCTGGACGGCGTGGACCCGGACTGGCGCGAAGCCGGGCCGGAACGGCGCGCGCAGTACACCAACCTGGCGCCCGGCAGCTACCGCTTCCGCGTGATCGCGGCCAACGAGGACGGGGTCTGGAATAATGAAGGCGCGCAGTTCAGCTTCCGCATCCAGCCCGCGCTGTGGCAGACCACCGGCTTCCGCCTGGCGTGCGCGCTGGCGGCGCTGGTGGCGGCGGCGCAGCTGTACCGCTGGCGCGTGGCCGTGATCCAGCGCCGCGCCGAGCAGCATGCCGCGCTGCGCCTGGAAGCGACCTTGCAGGAACGCAGCCGCATTGCGCGCTCGCTGCACGACAACCTGCTGCAGGCGGTGCAAGCCTTGCTGCTGCGCTTCCACCTGGTGGAGCAAAAGCTGGTGCAGCAGCCCGAGTTGCAGCACATGGTGGGCAGCGCGCTCGACTACGCCGCAACCCTGGTGGCCAGCACGCGCGACGAAGTGATGGAGCTGCGCCGCGCGGCTGGCGCCGACGAACTGTTCGAGACCCTGCGCCAGGCCGCCGAACAGACGCTGCCGGGCGCCGGCCAGCGCCTGAGCTGCACCGTCAGCGGCCGGCCGCGCCACCTGCGCCCGGAGGCCGCCGTGGAGCTGGGCAGCGTGCTGCGCGAGGCAGTGTGTAACAGCGTACGGCATGCCGGCGCGCGCCACATCGCCGTGCGCCTGGCGTATGGCGCCGACACCCTGCTGGCGGAAGTGGACGACGACGGCGTCGGCCTCGATCCGGCGGTGGCGCAGCATGGACGCGACGGCCACTGGGGCATCACCGGCATGCGCGAGCGCACCGGCCGCCTGGGCGGGCAAATCGAGATCAGCGCCGGCGCGCAGGGCGGCACCGTGGTACGGCTGGCGATCCCGGCGCCGCAGGCCTACGCCTGAACGGCTAGGGCGTGCCGCCCTCGAACCAGCGCTTGATGATGTCGCGCTCGGCGTTTGTCATGCCGGTCTGGTTCCCCAGCGGCATGGCTTGCAACACCACCACTTGCAGATAGATGTCGGGCGCGCGGTTGCGGATGCCGGCGTCGCTGTCAAGCCGTACGCCGTTGGGCGCCCCGGCCCCGGCGTGGCAGGCCAGGCAGCGCGCCTGGACGATGCCGCGCACCGTGTCGAAGGACGGCACGGCAGCGGCCAGCAGCTGGGCGATGGTGGCGTCGATGATGGGGCCGTAGGCATTCGGGTCGCTGGCCGCCGTGACGCCGGCCAGCATGCCGCGCACGGCTGCCGCCGCCGCATCGCCGCTGTAGGCGCCGGCTTCGGCCTGGGTGTCGAGTGCGCTGGTGAAGGCGCGCGCCACGGCAATGCGGTTGCGCACCAGCTGCGCGTCCAGCAAGCCTTGCGCGGAGGTATTGATGAGGGCGCCGGCCATGATGGTGAAGGAGGCGCGCGCCCGGGTCAGGCCACCGCCGTTCAGCGCCGCCAGCCAATAGGCCTTGCCTTCGGCGTCCGGCACCCGGTTCAACACATTGGCGTAGATGGCGATGAGGAATGCTTCGTTATCGCCCGAGTAAAGCGCCGCCGATTCCGCGCTGTTGCCAAAGCTGTCGATCAGGGCGCGCACGCTGGCGTTATTGGTATAGGCGAAATTCAGGTCCTGGATAGCGACCGGCGCCCCCAGCGCCTCCATCTGCGCGGTGAAATTGGCCAGGCCGCCGGTATCGGCGGCGCGCCCGAAGTAGGCCACATACAGCTGCTGCACCACTTCCTGGTAGTCGATGGCCGGGGCGCCTTGCGGCGCGCCGTGGGCCGCCGTGCGCGCACCCGGCGCCGGTTGCTCGTTGCCACCGCCGCAGCCGGCCAGCAGCGCCGCCGCCAGGCAACTCAGCAGTATTGCGGGGATGCTTTGCATGGCGACCTCCAGCGCTGGAATCCATCCTGGAATCATGCCACGTTTGCGCGGCGCTGTCGCGCCCTCCCCCCCCCCCGAAAGAGGTAGGCGCCGCGCCCCCGGATGGGCGATTTGCGAATGGCGGCGGCTGGCTATCCTCCTTGTCATCCCAACCACACAAGAAAGAAGGGTCTACCATGCCATCCCCTATCAGCAACCGCCGCCGTAATGTCCTGCTGAGCGCAGCCACCGCCGCCGTCGCCGCCGGCGCCTCGCTCGGCACCAGCGCCGCTGCCGCCGCCCCCGCCAAGGGTGCCGCCGGCCGCACCTCGGGCACCTTCACCACCCGCGACGGCGTGGAAATCTATTACAAGGACTGGGGTCCGCGCAATGGCCCAGTGGTCGTCTTCAGCCACGGCTGGCCGCTGAATTCGGACAGCTGGGAATCGCAGATGCTGTTCCTGTCCGACAAAGGCTTCCGCACCATCGCCCATGACCGCCGCGGCCACGGCCGTTCCAGCCAACCGTGGGACGGCAACGACATGGACCACTACGCCGACGACCTGGCGCAGTTGCTGGACAAGCTGGACGTGAAAAACGCCGCCCTGTTCGGCTTCTCCACCGGCGGCGGCGAAGTGGCGCGCTACCTGGCACGCCACGGCAGCAAGCGCATCGCCAAGGCCGGCCTGATCTCCGCCGTGCCGCCGCTGATGCTGAAAACCGCCGCCAACCCGGGCGGCCTGCCGATTGAAGTGTTCGACGGCATCCGCGCCGGTTCGCTGAAGGACCGCTCGCAGCTCTACCTGGACATCGCTTCCGGCCCCTTCTTCAACTTCAACCGCCCGGGCGCCAAGCCGTCGCAAGGCATGATCAACGCCTGGTGGATGCAGGGCATGATGGCCGGCCACAAGAACACCTACGACTGCATCAAGGCCTTCTCGGAAACCGACTTCACCGCCGACCTGAAGAAGATCGACATCCCGATGCTGGTGCTGCACGGCGACGACGACCAGATCGTGCCGATCGGCGCCTCCGCGCATGCCGCCGCCAAGCTGCTGAAGAACGCCAAGCTGGTGGTGTACCCGGGCGCGCCGCACGGCCTGACCGACACCCACAAGGACAAGCTGAACGCCGACCTGCTGGCCTTCATCAAGGGCTAAACCATGGACCGTCTGTTGACTACCGCGGCCGGTGCGCCGGTCGCGGATAACCAGAACGTGGAAACAGCGGGCCCGCGCGGCCCCATGCTGCTGCAGGACGTGTGGCACCTGGAAAAGCTGGCCCACTTCCACCGCGAGGTGATCCCCGAGCGGCGCATGCACGCCAAGGGCTCGGGCGCCTACGGCAGCTTCACCGTGACGCACGATATTTCGCGCTACACCAAGGCCGCCGTGTTCGGCGCCGTGGGCAAGAAGACCGAGGCTTTCGTGCGCTTTTCCACCGTGGCGGGCGAACGCGGCGCGGCCGATGCGGAACGCGATATCCGCGGCTTCGCGGTCAAGCTGTACACCGAGCAGGGCAACTGGGATATCGTCGGCAACAACACGCCGGTGTTCTTCATGCGCGACCCGCTCAAGTTCCCGGACCTGAACCACGCCGTAAAACGCGACCCGCGCACTAACCTGCGCAGCGCCGAGAACAACTGGGACTTCTGGACCCTGCTGCCGGAAGCGCTGCACCAGGTCACCATCGTGATGAGCGAACGCGGCATCCCGGCCTCCTACCGCCACATGCACGGCTTCGGCAGCCACACCTTCAGCTTGATCAATGCGGCCGGCGAACGGCACTGGGTCAAGTTCCACTTCGTCAGCCAGCAAGGCATCGTCAACCTGAGCGACGCCGAAGCGGCGGAGCTGATCGCCAAGGACCGCGAATCGTCGCAGCGCGACCTGTTCGAAGCGATCGAGCGCGGCGACTACCCGCGCTGGACGCTGAAGGTGCAGCTGATGAGCGAGCAGCAGGCCGCCGACGCGCCGTTCAACCCGTTCGACCTGACCAAGGTCTGGCCGCACAAGGACTACCCGCTGCACGAGGTGGGCGTGCTGGAGTTGAACCGCAACCCGGACAACTACCACGCCGACGTCGAGCAGGCCGCCTTCACGCCGGCCAATGTGGTGCCGGGCATCGGCTTCTCGCCCGACCGCATGCTGCAATCGCGCCTGTTCGCCTATGGCGACGCGCAGCGCTACCGGCTGGGGGTGAACCACCACCAGATCCCGGTCAACACGCCGCGCTGCCCCTTCCACAGCTACCACCGCGACGGCGGCATGCGGGTGGACGGCAACCACGGCGGCAGCATCGGCTACGAGCCCAACTCGAAAGGCGAGTGGCAGCAGCAGGCCGCCTACGCCGAACCGGCGCTGGCCCTGGACGGCGCCGCCGCGCGCTGGAACCACCGCGTGGACGACGACTACTACAGCCAGCCGCGCGCCCTGTTCCGCCTGATGGACGAGCAGCAGCGCCAGGCCCTGTTCGACAACACCGCGCGCTCGCTGCAAGGCGCCTCGCTGGAGATCCAGCAGCGCCACATCGAAAACTGCAACAAGGCTGACGAGGCCTACGGCGCCGGCGTGTCCGCCGCGCTCGACAAACTGAAACCACTCTGGTAACCACTTAAAGGAATCCTGCCATGACCATTACCGCCAAAGCCACCCCGGGCCCACTGCTGCTGACGCCGCGCGACCACACCCTGATCATGATCGATCACCAGTCGCAGATGGCCTTCGCCACCCATTCGATCGACGCGGTGCAGCTGCGCAATAACGCAGCCCTGGTGGCGCATGCCGCCGCCGGCTTCGATGTCTCGACCATCGTCACCACCGTGGCCGAAAAGAGCTTCTCCGGCCCGGTGTTCGACGAGATCAAGGACGCCTTCCCGGGCGCCGAGATCACCGACCGCACCTCGATGAACACCTGGGAAGACGAGAACGTGATCCGCCGCGTCAACGCCATCGGCAAGAAGCGCATCGTGCTGGCCGGCCTGTGGACCGGCGTCTGCATCGTCGGCCCAGCCCTGTCGGCGCTGGACCAGGGCTTCGAGGTGTATGTGATCGCCGATGCCTGCGGCGACGTGTCGACCGAGGCGCATGAACGAGCCATGGACCGCATGGTGCAGGCAGGTGCACGCCCAATGACCTCCCTGCAATACCTGCTGGAACTGCAGCGCGACTGGGCCCGCACCGACAGCTATGAGCTGACCACCGGCATCGCCAAAAAATTCGGCGGCGCCTACGGCTTGGGCATCATCTACGCCCAGACCATGTTCCACGCCAAGGAAGGCCAGTGAAGATTTATCTTCTCTCGCTGGGTGCCGGCCTGTTGGCCGGCATCTTGTACGGCGTGCTGAACGTGCGCTCGCCGGCGCCGCCCGTGGTGGCGCTGGTGGGGCTGCTCGGCATCCTGCTGGGCGAGCAGGTGCCGCCGCTGGTGCGCCAGTGGCTGGCGCCCAAGCCGCCGCAGGTCTCCTGGCTGCAAGAACAGGTTAAGCCGCACTGCTTCGGCGAGCTGCCTTGCGCCGCCAAAAACCAGGAAAAGCAATGACCACACCTGAACTGATTCTTCATAACGGCCGCTTCACGACGCTGGACCGCAACCAGCCCGAGGCCGCAGCGGTCGCCGTCACCGGCGGCCGCTTTTCACATGTGGGCGAGGCGCGCGAGATTTTGCCGCTGGCCGGCCCGCACACCCGCATCATCGACCTGCAGGGCAAGCGCGTGCTGCCCGGCCTGATCGACAACCACCTGCACCTGATCCGGGGCGGGCTGAATTTCAATATGGAGCTGCGCTGGGACGGCGTGCCATCGCTGGCCGACGCCATGGCCATGCTGCGCGCCCAGGTCGCGATCACGCCGGCGCCGCAATGGGTGCGCGTGGTGGGCGGCTTCACCGAGCACCAGTTCGCCGAAAAGCGCCTGCCCACCATCGAGGAGCTGAACGCCGCCGCGCCCGACACGCCGGTCTTCATCCTGCACCTGTACGACCGCGCCCTGCTGAACGGTGCCGCGCTGCGCGCCGTGGGCTACCAGCGCGACACGCCGGAGCCGCCGGGCGGGCAGATCCTGCGCGACGGCGCCGGCAATCCGACCGGCCTGCTGCTGGCCAAGCCGAACGCCTCCATCCTGTACGCCACGCTGGCCAAAGGCCCCAAACTGCCGCCGGAGTACCAGGTCAACTCGACGCGCCACTTCATGCGCGAACTGAACCGCCTGGGCGTGACCGGCGCGCTCGACGCGGGCGGCGGCTTCCAGAATTATCCCGAGGACTACCAGGTGATCCAGCAGCTGGCCGACGCCGGCGAGCTGACCGTGCGCCTGGCCTACAACCTGTTCACGCAAAAACCGAAGCAGGAGAAGGAAGACTTCCTGCACTGGGCGGCGCACAGCAAGTACCAGCAGGGCGACGACTATTTCCGCCACAACGGCGCGGGCGAGATGCTGACCTTCTCGGCGGCCGACTTCGAGGACTTCCGCGAGCCGCGACCCGATATGCCGGCCAATATGGAGGACGACCTGGAGGGCGTGGTGCGCGTGCTGGTGCAGAACCGCTGGCCGTGGCGCATGCACGCCACCTACGACGAGACCATTGCGCGCGCGCTGGACGTGTTCGAGAAGGTCAACCGCGACATGCCGCTGGACGGGCTGCACTGGTTCTTCGACCACGCGGAAACCATTTCGCCGCAGTCGATCGACCGCATCGCGGCGCTGGGCGGCGGCGTGGCGGTACAGCACCGCATGGCCTACCAGGGCGAGTATTTTGTCGAGCGCTACGGCGCGGCGGCGGCGGAAGCGACGCCGCCGGTGAAATACCTGCTCGAATCGGGCGTGAAGGTGTCGGCCGGCACCGATGCGACGCGCGTGGCCTCGTACAACCCGTGGGTCTCGCTGTCCTGGCTGACCACCGGGCGCACGGTGGGCGGCATGCGCCTCTACCCGCAGCGCAACCTGCTGGACCGCGAGGCGGCGCTGCGCATGTGGACCGAGAATGTGACCTGGTTCTCCAATGAGGAGGGCAAGAAGGGCCGCATCGCGGTCGGCCAGCTGGCCGACGTGATGGTGCCGGACCGCGACTTCCTGCGCTGCGCCGAGGACGAGATCGCGGGCACCAGCTCGCTGCTGACGGTGGTCGGCGGCAAGGTGGTGTATGCGGCCGGCCCCTTCGCCGAGTTCGACGCGCCGCTGCCGCCGGCCATGCCGGACTGGTCGCCGGTGCGGCGCTACGGCGGCTACGGCGCCTGGGGCGCCATGCCGGGCGCCCTGGTCAGCACCGCGCAGGGCGCCTACCGCACGGCCGACAGCTGGCTCGGCGCAGCGGGCGGCAAGGAGCGCACGGCACCGGCGCAGGCGGCCGCCTGCGGCTGCGCGCGCCAGTGCGGCATGCACGGCCACCAGCACGCAACGGCGTGGACGCGTTCCCTGCCGATCGCCGACCTGAAGTCGTTCTGGGGCGCGCTGGGCTGCTCCTGCTGGGCGGTGTGACGGTGGCGCCGCACCTGCCCGGCGCAGCGCGCCTGCGCACCCATCGCGGCGGCCGCGCGATGCGCGCCCTGCACTGGCTGGCCCTGCTCCTGCTGTGCGCGGCCTACCTGCAGGGCGGCTTGAACAAGCTGCTCGACTTTGGCGGCGCGGTGGCCGAAATGCAGCACTTCGGCCTGCAGCCGGCGACGCCGCTGGCGGCCGCCGTGATCGCCGGCGAGCTGGGCGCAGCGATCCTGGTGCTGACCGGCCGCCTGCGCTGGCTGGGCGCGGCCTGGCTGGCCCTGTTCACGCTGGCGGCCAGCTGCATTGCCAACCGCTATTGGGAAATGGCCGGCGCCGAGCGCTTCATGGCGGCCAACGCCTTTTACGAACACCTCGGCCTGGCCGGCGGCTTCCTGCTGGTGGCCTGGCACGACCTGGCAAACAAGGAGAAGACATGGCAACACGCGGCGCCAGCCTGAGTTTTTTGGCCGGTTATGTCGACACGCTCGGCTTTATCGCCCTGCACGGCCTGTTCACCGCCCACGTGACGGGCAACTTCGTGCTGATCGGGCGCGAGGCGGTGACGCCCGGGCATGACGTGCTGCTCAAGCTGCTGGCCTTCCCGGCCTTCATGGCCGGCATTGTGGCGGTGCGCGCCCTGGTGCGGCGGCAACAGCGCGCCGGCGACGACGCGCTGCGCTCCTCGCACCTGCTGCAGGCCGCGCTGATGATGGCCTCCGCCGCCTGCGGCCTGGCTGGCGCCGGCGACATCGCCACCGGCCTGCTGTGCGCCGCCGCCATGGGCGCGCAGAACGGCTACGGCAAGCTGCTGCTGGCGCAGCTGCCGGCCAGCACGGTCATGACCGGCAATGTGACGCAGCTGGTGATCGACGCGCTGGACCGCGCCGGCGGCACGCCGCGCCCGGCCCTGCTGTCGCTGGCGTCCGGCGTGGTCGGCTTCGCGGCCGGCTGCGTGGCCGGCGCCGTGGCCGCGCGCTGGGGCATGGGCCTCGGCCTGCTGCCGGCGGTGGCCGCCTTGCTGGTCATGGCCGCGCTGTCTAAAGCGCAATAATGCCGCGCTTGAGCGCAATGGTGACCGCATGCGTGCGGTCATTCGCATCCAGCTTGGCCAGGATGCTGCGCATATGCGCCTTCACCGTCTCTTCCGAAATGGCCAGCTCCATGGCAATGCGCTTGTTGGCATTGCCGTCCGCCGCGCAGCGCAGCACCTCCACTTCCCGCTCGCTGAGCAGGCCCGCGCCCAGGTGGCTGGCCAGCTGCTGCGCGATCTCGGGCGAGATGTAGCGCTGGCCGCCGTGCACGGCACGGATCATGGTGAGCAGCTCCTTGCGCAGGCTGCTCTTGAGGAGGAAGCCGGCGGCGCCGGCCTCCAGCGCGCGCCGCACCTGCACGTCGCCGCCGAAGGTGGTGAGCATGACCACGCGCGCCTGCGGGAACTGGGCGCGGATGGCCTGCAGCGCCTCCACCCCGCACATGCCGGGCATGGCGATGTCCATGATGGTAAGGTCGGGGCGGCAGGCGGCATGCGCCGCCACCGCCTCGTTGCCGTCGCCGGCTTCGGCCACCACCTGCATGTCGGGCTGGCCGGCGATGGCGTCCGCCAGGCCGCTGCGCAGCATGGGATGGTCGTCCACCAGCAGCACCCGGATTGGCGCGGCGCCGGCTGGTAAGTTTTGGGTATTCAAAGGAAAAGCTCCGCGCAAAGACTGCAGCGGGGAACTATAGCAAACGAAAGGCGCGGCTGGCAATTTGCCGGGCGTGCGCCACGCCCGGCAAAACGGGGATTACTTCTTCTTCGACTTGGATTTCGCCGGCACTTCTTTCGAGGCCGGGGTGGTGCCGCCCTGCACGCCCAGCGCGCCGCCGGTGCCCAGGCCGCCCGCCACTTCCTGCGCGCGGTAGTTGCGCACGGCTTTCACCACGTTGTTGTACGAGTCCATGAAGGAGGCCACCAGGATCTTGCCTTCCGGAGTGTTGCTGTAGCCGCCGGCAGCGCCGAAGCCGCCGCCGCCGAACAGGCCGCCGAACATGCCGAAGTCGAAGTTCTTGGCGCTGCCTTCCGCCGCGGCCAGCTGCACGCCGGAGCGGTTGTCGATCATCAGCAGCATGGTCGAGGCTTCATTGGCCTTCATGCTGCCCGCCACCAGGCCGGCCACGCTGCCGATCAGGCCAAAGCCGCCCAGCGCGCCGCCCACACCCTGGGTGCCTTTCTGGCTGAAGGTGATGGTCGGGCTCATGGTGTAGTCGGCGGCGGCGATCTGGCCCTTGCCGTAGTTGCTGTTGGCGCGCATCTCGCCGGATTTTTCCAGCGCGCGCTCGCCCATCATATGGTCCATGGCGGCGCCGCGTTCCACCACCACGAAGCAGTTCGACTGCTGGATCATCATGCGCAGCACCGGCGTGGTGGAGCCCAGCTTGTACTGACCCAGTTGCTGGAACCACGGCGCGCTGCGGTCTTCCACCACGGCCAGGGTGCCGAGCGGCTTGTCGCATTTTTCCAGCTGGGTGCTGGCGTTGTTGGCGTTCTCGCCGCCGGCGCTGCCGGTGGCCACCGTGCTGGCGCCGCCCAGGGTAGGTTGGGTGCCGGCGCAACCTGCCAGCATCAGGGCCCCAGCGGCCAGGATCAGTGTCGATTTCATAAGTATATCCCTTATTTTTATATCCAAACTGCCGATTCTATAAGAAAGCCGCGGTCTAAAGTCTCTCCAAAAATCACAACAACAACGCCACCCCGAATATGCCACTGGCCAGAGTTTCGGCGTACCATGAAGGTTCCTAAGAGCAAGGAAATCCACCCATGAATGGCCCGGACCAGATTACACATTGGCGCGCCGCCATCTTCACGCGCCTGGTCCAGGTCTGCCTGGTGCTGGGCGTGTTCACGGCGGTCCCCAGCATCCTGCAGTCGGCCCGCGAGGGGCTGTGGGGCGTGGTCGTGGTGGACGTGATCGCGCTGGGCTGGCTGGCCATGCTGTGGCGGCTGGAGCACCTGGTGGCCTACCGCGCGCGGGCGCTGCAGTTCCTGCTGATTACCTTTGCCGTCGGCCTGGCGCTGATGCTGCAGGTGGGGCCGGTGGCCCACACCTACCTGCTGGCCGTGCCCTGCCTGGCGGCCCTGCTGGTGGGGCTGAAGCCGGCCATCTGGCTGCTGCTGGCGGGCGCGGTGGCGATCGTGCTGACCGGTTTCGCGCCGCCGCCCGACCCGGCGGCGGTGGGCCTGTCGGACGACGCCGTGCTGCGCGCCGCCATCGTCGCCCTGAATTACCTGTTCATCGCCGGCATCCTGACCTTCAGCTGCGGCGTGCTGCTGCGCCACCTGGCGCGCTCGCTGGCCGAGGGCGAGCAGTTGGCCTTCTACGACCCGCTGACCGGGCTGCCCAACCGGCGCCTGCTGCTGGACCGCCTGGCGAACCTGCTCGCGAGCTCGCAGCGCCAGCAGGTCTTCAGCGCCGTCATGTTCGTCGACCTGGACCGCTTCAAGACCATCAACGACGCGCGCGGCCACGCCACCGGCGACACCCTGCTGCAGCTGGCGGCCGGGCGCCTGTCGGAACTGGTGCGAAAAAGCGACACCGTGGCGCGCATCGGCGGCGACGAATTCGTGGTGCTGCTGGCGCACCTGGCGCCCGACCTGCCGGCGGCCGGCGCGGCGGCGCAGCTGGTGGCGGAAAAGGTCCGCGCCGCGCTGGCGCGCGATTTCGAGATCGGCGGCCAGTTCTACGCCTGCTCCGCCAGCATCGGCGTGACCTTGTTCCCCAAAATCAGCCTGAGCGCCGACGACCTGCTGCGCGAAGCCGATACCGCCATGTACCGCGCCAAGGGCGCCGGCCGCAACGGCATCGCCTACTTCGAGTCGACCATGCAGGCCGAAGTCGAGCGGCGCCTGACCCTGGAGCACGAACTGGCCCAGGCGATCGAGCAGGACCGCCTGCACATGGCCTACCAGCCGCAGTTCGACTGCCAGGGCCGGCTGCACGGCGCCGAACTGCTGACGCGCTGGGAGCGCGACGACGGCAGCATGGTGTCGCCCGCCATCTTCATTCCGCTGGCCGAGGAGGCCGGCCTGATCGTACCGCTCGGCATGTGGGCGCTGCGCCAGGCCTGCCTGGCGCAGCAGCGCATGGCGGCGCAGGGCCTGGCCTTGCCGCTGTCGGTCAATGTCAGCCCGCAGCAGTTCCGCCAGGTCGATTTTGTGCAGCAGGTGCGCAATTGCCTGCAGGAGCACGGCGTGGAGCCGGCGCTGCTGATCCTGGAGGTGACGGAAGGCTTGATGGTGGAAAAGCTGGACGAGACCGTGGCGCGCATGAACGAACTGGCCGCGCTCGGGGTGCGCTTCTCGATCGACGATTTCGGCACCGGCTATTCCAGCCTGGCCTATTTGAAACGCATGCCGCTGTATGAGCTGAAGATCGACCGCAGCTTCATCATGGACATGCCGGACGACGCCAACGATGTGGTGATCGTGCAGGCCATCCTGGCCATGGCCGGCCACATGGGCCTGCGGGTGGTGGCGGAAGGGGTGGAAACCCAGGCCCAGGCCGACTTCCTGGCCACGCACGGCTGCCACGCCCTGCAAGGCTACCTGCTGGGCCGCCCGGCGCCGCTGCCGGCCCTGCTCGACCTGCTGGCGGCGCAGGCCGCGCTGTCGGCCCGCACGCCGGGCACCAGCCCGGCGTAATCCCCTTCTTTAGTCCAGCTTGACCGTCAGCGCCGCGCGCATCGCCACGCAACGCTGGTCCTCCTGGTGCGCCACCAGCAGCGCACGGCGGGTGCCCGCGTTCAGGCCGGGGTTGGCGGCGGCCGCATCGGCCAGGCGCTGCACGCTGGCCGCGCTGCAGGTGGCCGGGATCATGGCGCCAGCGTAGTCGCGCATGAAGACCGGGCCGGCCGACTTGTCCAGCACCGGCAACTGCGCCAGGCGCGCCGCCGCGCTCTGCTCATTGAGCGCCACCTGCGACGCCGGGTACAGCGAGAACATGGCGGTGCGGATGCGCGAGAACGGCAGCTTGGTCTGGGTGTCGCCGATCTTCGCCAGCCACTCCTGCTTCACCTTCGGGTCCGGGCGCGCGGCCTGCGCCGCCACCACGGCCAGCTCGCCGCTGTCGGACTTGTCGCGCGCCTGCTCGGCGGCGATGCGGGCCTCGGCGTCCGGCACGGCCTTGCCGTTCAGGATGGCGATCATCGACCAGCGCAGGTCCTGGCTCAGGGTCAGGCCCGGCAGCTTCTCGCGGCCGTCCAGCAGGGCCGCGATGCGCGCCAGCGATTCCTGGCTGCCGGCGGCGCCCAGGTAGGCGCCGAACCAGCGGCGCTGGAAATCGCCCTTGGCAACCTTGGCCTGGGCCCAGGCCATCTTCTCGATACGGCCCGCCACGCTGCCCGTGTAGGCCGCTTGCGGCGCCATGGTGCGCAGGTAGCGCAGGGCCTGGCCCGACTTGCCCAGCACGTCGCCCAGCAGCACGTAATCCTTTTCCAGCGGCGCGTTGATCAGCACCGTGTCGAGGAATTCATTGAGCGGCAGCGCGCCGTCGCGCACGTTGTCCCACATGCTATGCCACAGCATGGTGCGCAGCAATTTGTCTTCCACCTTGCTCACATCCTTGCGCGCGGTGGCGAAGGAGCGCTTATCCAGCTTGGCTTTGACGAAGCCCCAGTCCTGGTAGTTCGGATAGACCAGGTCCGGGCAGGCCGCGCCTTTCAGCTCCGGCACCTCGGTCACGGCGCCCTTATAGGTCACCGGCAGCACCTTGGCCACGTTCAGCCGCTTGCCCTGCTTCTGCATCAAAGCCAGCTGCACGCGCTGCTCGCGCAGCGTCGGGAACTGCGCCACCGCGCTTTGCTGCAGGCTGAAGGCATCGATCTTGCCGGCCTTGCAGCTGTAGTTGGCGGTGATGGTGTTGACGCCCGGCTGGTACAGCCAGTCCTGCGTCCACTGGCCCAGGTCGCGTCCGGCGGCGGCGGCCAGGCTGCCGATAAAGTCATCCAGCTTGGCATTCTTCCACTGGTACTTGACCAGGTAATTGTGCACGCCCTTGCGGAAGGTTTCCTCGCCCAGCAGGTGGCGCAACTGCTTCAGGGTCGAGGCGCCTTTCGAGTAGGTGATGGCGTCGATATTGTCGAAGGCATTGGCGGTGGACGGCACCGGCGTTTCGATCGGGTGCGTGGTGACGCGCTGGTCCATCACGTAAGCGGCGGACTTGCCTTCCGAGTAGAAGTACTGCCAGGCCGAGTCCTTGAACTCGGTCGCCTCGGCGGTGGCCAGGGTGCCCATGAAGGAGGCGAAGCTCTCGTTCAGCCACAGGCCGTTCCACCACTCCATGGTGACCAGGTCGCCGAACCACTGGTGCGCCATCTCGTGCATGATGACGCTGGCCAGGTCGTGCTTCTGGGCCCCGGTCGGCTTGTTCTTGTACAGGAAGGAGTGCTCGGCGAAGGTGATGGCGGCGGCGTTCTCCATGGCACCGTACAGGAAGTCCGGCACGATCAGCTGGTCGTATTTGCCGTACTGGTAAGGGATGCCGAAGTAGTCGTCGAACCAGGCCAGGCCCTGTTTGGTGTACTCGAACCACATGGCCGGATCGACCTGGTCGGCCACCGACTGGCGCGCGAACAGGCGCATCGGGTATTTAGCACTCTTGGTGTCTTCCCACACCTTGTACGGGCCGGCGTGCAGCGAGAAGTTGTACGGGCTCAGGATCTTGGAGGCGGGGAAGGTCCAGCGCTTCATGCCGGCCTGGCCGGCAGCATCCTCCACCTTCGACTCGCGCGTGGTGGAGACCACGGTCCAGTCGGCGGGCGCGGTCACGTTGACCTGGTAGGTCGCCTTCAGGTCCGGCTGGTCGAACAGCGCGAACATCTGGTGCGCGGCGGCCGGCTCGAAATGCGAGTAGGTGTAGACCCGGCCATCGACCGGATCAACCATGCGGTGCAGTCCCTCGCCATTGGTGCTGTGCAGGCGCTCGAACTCCACCGTCACCGTGTTGCGGCCGGCCCGCAGGTCGGCGGCAGCCAGGGTGATGAACCAGTTGTTGTACTGCGGCGCGCTCACGGCCTTGCCGTTCACCACCAGGCGCTTGACGGTGGCCTTGTTCAGGTCAATGGTCAGGGGCTGGGCGTTGTCCTTCAGGTCGAAGGCCACGGTGGTGGTATTGCTGAAGCTTTCCTTGCCGCTCAGCGTGAAATCCAGCACATAGGCGACGTTCGACACGCGCGCCGAACGGGCGGCGGCATCGGTCTGGCTCAGGTAGGGGTTTTCAGCGCGCGCGGTAGGCGCCGTGTTGTCGGCGGCGATGCCGCTGGTGGCGGCAAGCACACTGACTGCCAGTGCAATGGCGTGAGGGACGAACAATTTCATGGTTATCCTTATACATGTCTCGCCCCGGACCGGCCCCGGTCCGGCGGCGCAACGATGATACCATTCCGGGATGGACATCAAACTCGAATCCCCCAACCAGCCCGAGGTCGTGGCGCTGATCGACCAGCTGGACGCCTACCAACTGTCGCTGTACCCGCCGGAGAGCGTGTATGCGCTCGATATGGCTTCGCTTTTGCAGCCGAATGTGCTGTTTGCCGTGGCGCGCAATGCCGACGGCGCGGCGGTGGCGTGCGGCGCGATGGTGGTGACGCCGGCCTACGGTGAAGTGAAGCGCATGTTCGTCTCCCCCGCCGCGCGCGGCCAGGGCGTGGCGCAGCGTTTGCTGGGCATGCTGGAAGCGGAGGCCTTGCAGCGCGGCTGCCGCCAGTTCATGCTGGAGACCGGCCCCGCGCAGCCGGAGGCGATCGGCTTGTATGAACGCCTGGGCTACCGCGTGCGCGGCCCCTACGGCGACTACCGCGACGATCCTTTGAGTGTGTTCATGGAGAAGGCGGCATGAGTCTCGATTCCCTGCTCGACCTGCGCGAGCGCACGCGCGCCTTCGCCAGCGCGCGCGACTGGGAGCAGTTCCATACACCGAAGAACCTGGCCATGGCGCTGTCGGTGGAGGTGGCCGAACTGGCCGAGCATTTCCAGTGGTTGCCAACCGGCCGCGCGGGCGAGCTGGCGCAAGGCCAGCAGGAAGCCATCCGGCAGGAGCTGGCCGACGTACTGCTTTATTTGGTGCAGATCGCCGACAAGCTGGAGGTGGACCTGCATGCGGCGGCGCTGGACAAGATCAAGCTGAACGCGATCAAGTATCCGGCGCCGATCTCCAGCCGTCCGGAGACTGGCTAATCGGCCACAGTTTGTTGTCACCCTAAGCGAATTGTTGACACCATAAGCGTCAAAAGTTTCATGGTCCACCGCTCTCGACGGAGATCAATGGCATGCCGTCGTTAGTCCCGGACATGTTCAGATACAGACGCTCTTTGCCACGTTTGAATGCGGTGGAGCAGACTGCGTCCCAGCCCCGGCCACAGATCATCTCCTCCGATGCGGATGCCTGGGGTGCGTCTTCGCTCATGTATGCCCGGTCAAGCTGCCAGCCTTGCTGCGCGAGCTTCTGCTTAACAACGGTGAATGGATCGGCAAGGCGCAGGCCGTACTTTTCCGCCTTCTTGATGGCCGGCGCTGAAAAGGTCATGCACGCGCTTCCCTCGCCGCTGCGCATCTTCACGCAGAGCGCGGCGGTGGTGCTTGCTTGCCCGGGCGCCGATTTGTACAACTCGGCAATACGCGGGATGAAGCGTTGCGGGTGGGCGCCGGCCAGGTTGGTCAGCACGACGACGGCCAGGCGCTGTTCGGGGTAGACGATGAACGCGGCACGGGCGCCGCCGATGCTGGCGACCTGCAATTCCGGAGTTGTGCGCAATACCGGCCACCCAGCGCCCCATTCGCCGTTGGCGCCGCTATTGAGGTTTTCCGGGGTCCACATGCGCTGCAGGCTTGCCTGGCTGACCAGGTGCCCTTTCGACAAGGCGATCAGCCAATGCGCAACTTCGTCGGCGGTGGTCTGGATGCCGCCGCCGGCCCACAGGCCGTAAGGAATCGCATAGATCCAGCGCGACAAACGTGTTCCATCGTCTGGCGCCGATGTGCCACGCGAGGCGTAGGCGTAGATGGTGGCGGCGTTGGCGACCAGATCGTAGCTGTCGCCGAAGGTGGACAGCGGCATGCGGGCGACGGCGAACTGGCGTTCAGCGATGAAACGCTCATAAGGCATCTTGCCCTGCTTGCTGATGATCTGCGCCAGTAAGGCGTAGTTGGTCTGGTTATATGCGAACGATTCGCCCGGGGGCGCCGACACCGGCAGGGCGCGGGCGGCCCTCCACGCGGCGGCCTCGCTGCCGCCTTCCACGTCGCCCTGTTGGTTGACGATGTCCGGCAGGCCAGAGGTGTGGGCCAACAACTGGCGCACACGGATGGCGCGCCAGGCCGGCGGCAAATCGTCCAGGTAGCGCGATACGGGTGCATCGAGGTCGACCTGGCCTGCTTCGGCCAGCTGCATCATCGCCACGCCGGTGAAGGCCTTGGTGGCGGAGTTGAGCGGAAAGCGCATGGTGCGCGTGGCCGGCACCTTGTTTTCGACATTGGCAAGGCCATAGCTCTCGGACAGCACGATGCGGTCGTCCTTAACCACGGCCAGCTGCAGGCCAGGGATACGCTGCTCCTTCATAATGGCCAGGATCGTTTGCCGGGCCTGCGTATTGGCTTCCTCGGTCGTGCCGGCCACCGCGCTAAGCGCGAAGCCGCAAAGCATGGCAGGTATCGCATACAAGCTTGCGCGCATTTTCATAGGGACTGATCCATCAGTTTCCGAGCGCCTGGAGGATCTGCGCATTGATGATCGCCCAGGCCTTCGAATCGGCGGAGACCTCGTCGTAGTGGCTGCCGCCGGGCAGGACGAAGACTTCGGCGATATCGCCGGCGGCGCGGGCGCGGCGGGCGTAGTTTTCGCCGGTAACGGTGGGCGAGATGTCGTCGTGCTCGCCGTGGATCAGGATGGTGCGCACACCGGCCGGCAGCATCTCGGCGGGCGAGGTGTCGGCGAAGACGTCGGGACGGGCGGCGCTTGGGTGGCCGGCGATTTGTTCGGTTTCGCGTTCGCAGGTGCGGCGGATCAGGTCCGCTTCGTTGCGCAGGTCGGCCAGGCCGCCCAGGCTGATCACGGTCTTGATCGGCAGCGGCTGCGGCGCCCAGGCCGGGCTCCATTCGGGCAGCTTGTGGCGCGAGACGGCCCATTGCGCGAGGTGGCCGCCGGCGGAGTGGCCGACGGCGACGATGCGTTCCAAGTCCAGTGCACTGACCTTGGCTTCGTGCCTGAGCAGGTCAACGGCGGTGGCGACGTCCTGATACATGCCAGGGTAGCCGCCACCGTCTTCGTCGTAGCGGCGGTATTCCACGTTCCAGACGGCGATGCCCTGCTTGGTCAATGCGCCAGCCATATTGCGCATTTGTTCGATGCCGCCGAAATGCACGGTCCAGCAGCCGCCGTGGATCAGCAGCACCACCGGATGTGGGCCGGGGCCTTCAGGCTTGAACAGCTCGACGAATTGGCTGGGGGCGGTGCCGTAGGCGATGCGTTTATCGGGGGCGGGGCCTGTCAGCGCGAGATAGGCTTGCAGGTCCATCGGCTGGGTGACGACGGCTTCAGTCGATGGGCGGGTCGGGTCGGGCATGCTATTCCTTGGCGAGGATCGGGATAGCTCGCAGGATAGCGCGGGTGTGGTTGATTGGGCAACCTTGCCTTAAACCCGGGAAACCAGGGTCTGACCCAAGGGTCAGACCCCGGCTATGTTAGCGCTTTGGCTTGCCGACTGGCTTCTTCGGCGGGGTGTGTTTGCCGGTCATGGGCGGCATGGCGTCAACCAGGGACATTTTCAGCTGCTTGCCGCCGACCCAGACTTTACGCAGGTGCTTGAAGATGTCGTCCGGCATGCCTTCCGGCATTTCGATGAAGGCGTGGTCGTCCATGATCTCGATGCGGCCAATGAAGCGCGACTCGAGGCCGCTTTCGTTGGAGATGGCGCCGACCAGGTTACCGGCGCTGATACCGTCGGCCGAGCCGACTTCCACGCGGTAGGGACGCAGCGGCAGCGGTTTCTGGCCGCCGTCGTCCTTGTCCTTCTTCTTGCGTTTAGGCGCTTCTTCGAACATTGGTTCGTCGTCATCGTCGCGTGCAGACAGCTCGGGAGCCGCACGTTCAGCACGCTCCACGCGCTCCGGGCGCTCGGTGCGTTCCGGCTTGGCGGCACGCGGGGCCTTGGCGGCTGGCGCGGATGGCGGGGGCGTGCCGTCGCGGTGCAGGCGCAGGGCCTGGCCGGCGACGCGCAGCGCTTGCAGCGTTTCGATACTGTCCGCTGGCAGGTCGGCCGGCATGTCCAGCAGCGAGTAGTCGTCGTAGATCTCGATGCGGCCGATGAACTTGGAGTCGATGCCGCCTTCGTTGGCGATGGCGCCCACGATATTGCCCGGCTTGACGCCGTGCTCGTAGCCGACTTCCACGCGGTAGGTGGCCATGCCCTGCTCCGGCTCGCGCGCGATGCGTTCTTTTTTCGGGCGCGGCTCGCGTGGCTCACGCGGTTCGCGTGGTTCGCGCTGTTCGCGGCCTTCGCGCTGCTGCGGCGCGGCGCCGTCTTCGTGCCAGCCTTTTTCGCGCGACTTGTCGATCAGCAGCGGCTTGCCGCCGCAGGCCATCAGCGCCAGCGCGGCGGCGATTTCCAGCGCCGGCACGTTGTGTTCGGCCTCGTACTCGCGCACAAGGTTTTCGAAGAACGGCAAGCCGTCCTGCGACAGCGCGTCGGTGATCTGGTCCTTGAACTTGTTGATGCGGACGTCGTTCACGGCCTGCAGGGTCGGCAGCGTCATCGGCGTGACCGGCTGGCGCGTGGTGCGTTCAATCAGTTTCAGCAGGTTTTTTTCGCGCGGGGTGATGAACAGGATCGCCTCGCCGCTGCGGCCGGCGCGGCCGGTACGGCCGATACGGTGAGTGTAGCTTTCCGGATCGTACGGCACGTCATAGTTGACCACGTGCGAGATACGCTCCACGTCCAGGCCGCGCGCGGCGACGTCGGTCGCCACCAGGATGTCGATCTTGCCGTCTTTCAGCTGGGAGATCATGCGTTCGCGCGCCGCCTGCTGCATGTCGCCGTTGATGGCGCCGGCCGAGAAGCCGCGCGCCTGCAGGCGTTCGGCCAGTTCCTCAGTGCCGATCTTGGTGCGCGAGAAGATAATCATGCCGTCGAACGGCTCGGCTTCCAGGATGCGGGTCAGCGCGTCCAGCTTGTGCATGCCGCTCACCAGCCAGTAGCGCTGGCGGATATTGGTGTTGGTGGTGGTCTTGGCCGCCACCAGCACTTCGGCCGGATTATTCAGGTAGGTGTTGGCGATGCGCTTGACCTGGGCCGGCATGGTGGCCGAGAACAACGCGGTCTGGCGGCTGTCCGGGGTCTCCTGCAGGATGCGCTCGACGTCTTCGATGAAGCCCATGCGCAGCATTTCGTCGGCTTCGTCCAGCACCAGGGTTTTCAGCTTGGACAGGTCGAGCGAACCCTTGTCCAGGTGGTCGATGACGCGGCCCGGGGTGCCGACCACCACGTGTACGCCGCGGCGCAGTGCTTGCAGCTGCGGGCCGTACGATTGGCCGCCGTAGATCGGCAGCACGTGGAAGTTCGGGATGTGGGAGGCGTAACGCTGGAAGGCTTCCGCTACCTGGATCGCCAGTTCGCGCGTCGGCGCCAGCACCAGCGCCTGCGGCGCCGATTGCTTGATGTCGATGCGGGACAGGATGGGCAGGGCGAATGCTGCAGTCTTGCCGGTGCCGGTTTGCGCGGTGCCGAGCACGTCGCGGTTTTCCAGCAGGTGCGGGATGGTCGAGGCCTGGATCGGGGATGGGCTCTCGTAGCCTACGTCTTTCAGCGCTTTGAGGATGGGGGCGCTGAGGTTCAAATCGGTAAATAGGGTGTCTGACATGGCGGCACTCATAAATGGTTATTGTTGGTACGCCTGGTGTGACGCGGGGAAACCGCTATTTTACCCTTTGCGGCTTGACATCATCCTTTAATGCATTTAATGCCATCTTCTCGATCAGGCCGGGTGCCAGCAGTTTCAGCCAGCGTCCCAGCTTGCCTTTGGCAGTCATCACCACCTCGCGCTTGCGGGACTGCATGCCGTCGATGATGCGGCGGGCGCATTCGGCCACCGGCATGGCGCCCTCTTCGCGCAGGCTGCTTTTGCCCAGCTCACCGCCGGCGGCGTTGTAACCGCGATAACGGATCTGGGTGTCGACCACGCCGGGATAGGCGGTGGTGACGCTGACGCCGTGCGCTTTCATCTCCGCCCGCAGCGCTTCGAAGAAGCCGGCCATGGCGAACTTGGTGGCGCCGTAGGCGGTGCGCCCTGGTACGCCGACCAGGCCGGCCAGCGAGGAGACGGCGACGATGCGGCCCTGGCTGGCTTTCAAATAAGGCAAGGCAGCGTGGGTGCACCAGATGGCGCCCCACAGGTTGACGCGCATCAGGTCTTCGTACCAGCTTAAGTCGCTCACCTCTTCGAACAGGGCATGGGCGGAGCGGCCGGCGTTGTTGACCAGAGTGTCGATGCGGCCAAAACGTTCGACGGTGGCGGCGATCAGCTGCCGGCATTGATCTTGCTGCGCGACGTCGGTGGGGATGACCAGGGTTTCGGCGCCGGCGGCGCGGCAGTCGGCGGCGACTTGCTCCAGCGCGGCGGCATTGCGGGCTGCCAGGACCAGGGCGCTGCCTTGTGCGGCCAGTTGGCGGGCGAGTTCTGCGCCGATGCCGTCGGAGGCGCCGGTGATGATGGTTACGTTCATGGGGGCCTTTTTCCAAAACCGGTAAACCGGTGCCCGACCCGCAGGGTCAGGCACCTTCCTCCGATTCATTATGGGGTAAGATCGGCGCTATGGATACTACGTACATTTTCTTTGCCGGTCTTGCGCTGGCGGCGGCTTCTGCTTCTGCGCAGCAGGCTCCCTTGGTGAAGGAGGCGCCTCTGCGTGCCCACCTTTCTTTCCTGGCTGATGATTTGCTCGAGGGGCGCGGCACCGGCCAGCGCGGCGGCGACCTGGCGGTGCGCTACCTGGAGACCCAGGCGGCGGCGATCGGCCTGAAGCCTTTGGCCAATGGCCTGTACCGCCAGCCGGTGCGCTTCCAGGGCACCAAGCTGGTGGACGGCAGCGCGATCCGCTTTGCGGCCGGCGCCAGCACCTTTACCCCGCGTGTGGGGCAGGATGTGCTGATCGGCACCGGCAGCGGGCGCGCTGAAGTGCTGCTCGATGCGCCGCTGGTGTTCGTCGGCTACGGCGCCATCGCGCCGGAGGAAGGCTGGAACGATTACAAAGACGTGGACGTCAAGGGCAAGATCCTGGTCATGATGGTCAACGACCCGCAACCGACCGCCGAGGAGCCGAACCGCTTTGCCGGCAAGGGCTATACCTATTACGGGCGCTGGATGTACAAGTACGAGGAAGCGGTGCGGCGCGGTGCGGCTGGCGCCCTGCTGATCCACACCACGCCGTCCGCCGCCTACGGCTGGAACGTGCCGTCCACCAGCTTCGCGCTGGAGCGCTTCCACGCGCCGGGCGGCGGCAACCTGCTGGAGGGCTGGCTGACGGAGGACTTCACGCGCACCCTGTTCAAGGCGGCCGGCTTCGACCTGGACACCCTGCGCGCGGCGGCCGAACGCAAGGACTTTCGTCCGGTCGAGCTGAAGATCGGCGCGCATGCGGAGATCCGTTCCAGCGTGCGCCAGGTGGAGCAGTTCAACGTGGTCGGCATTGTGCCGGGCAGCGATCCCAAGCTGCGCGGCCAGGCCGTAGTGTACTCGGCGCACTGGGACCACCTGGGCAAGGTGGACGGCCCGGCCGACGGCACCGACCGCATTTACAACGGCGCCATCGACAACGGCTCGGGCGCCGCCGCCCTGCTGGCGATGGCCGCCGCCGCCGTGCACAAGCCGGCCAAGCGCTCGCAAGTGTTCCTGTGGCCGGCCGCCGAGGAAGTCGGCATGCACGGCGCGCAAGCCTACGTTGCCAACCCGGCCTTCCCGCTCAAGGACACGCTGGCCGACCTGAACCTCGATTCGATGAACTTTGCCGGCCGCACGCGCGATATCGGCGTCGCCGGCGCCGAGCGCAGCACGCTGGTCGACAGCGCGGCCAAGGTGGCCAAGCAAATGGGGCTGAAGCTGGCGCCGCCGATCCCGGACCTGTCGGGCGCCTACTTCCGCGCCGACCACTTCCAGTTCGCCAAAGCCGGCGTGCCGGCCTTTAACGTCGGCTCCGCCGTGTTCTCGGGCGACGGCCACTTCGAGTTCGAGCACATGCACGATGTGTCGGCCGCCAGGATCGTGGCCTTCAAGGACGACTACCACCGCGTGAGCGACCAGTACCAGGCCAGCTGGGATTTGTCCGGCATGGTGCAGCAGGCCCAGTTCACCCTGAACCTGGGTTACGAAGTCGCCAACGGCAAGGCCATGCCAAGCTGGAAAAAGGGCGACCCGTTCAGCTTTATCAAGCGTTAAGCGCGCCCGCCTCGTTCTGCTCCAGCAGGGCGAGGAATCCTTCGGCCGGCAGCGGCCGGCCGAAGAAGTAGCCCTGCATATGGCAGCAGCCATGGCGGCGCAGGAAGTCGATCTGCTCCTGCGTTTCCACCCCTTCCGAAATCACTTCCAGCCCCAGGTTGCCGGCCAGCGCGATGATGGTGCAGACGATGGCGGCGTCGTCCGGGTCCACCGTTAAATCGCGCACGAAGGTCTGGTCGATCTTCAGCACATCGATCTCGAAACGCTTCAGGTGCGCCAGCGAGGAATAGCCGGTGCCAAAATCGTCGATCGCCAGCTTGATGCCGAGCTTTTTCAGCGCGTGCATCACTTGCGTGGCGTGCTCCACATCGTTCATCACCGCGCTCTCCGTCAGCTCCAGCTCCAGGCAGTGCGGCGCCAGGCCGGTATCGGCCAGCACGTCCGCCACGTCCTGCACGAAGTCCGGCTCGGCCAGCTGGCGCGCCGACACGTTGACGGCCATGCGCAAATCGCGCCGCCCCTGGCCCTGCCAGTCGCGCAACTGGCGGCAGGCGGTGCGCAACACCCAGTGGCCGACCGCCAGGATTTGCCCGGTCTCCTCCGCCAGCGGGATAAAGCGGTTGGGCGCCACCATGCCCATTTCCGGATGGCGCCAGCGGATCAGCGCCTCCATGCCCATGATGCGGCCGCTGGCGGTGTCGACCTGCGGCTGGTAGTGCAGCTCGAACTCGCGCCGCTCGAGCGCGGTGCGCAGCGCGCTCTCGATGCGCAGGCGCTCGCCCAGCTGCTCGTTCATGGACGCGGTGTAGAAGCGGTAGTTGTTGCCGCCCATTTCCTTGGCGCGGAACATGGCGATATCGGCCCGTTCGGCCAGCACGCCGGGCTCCTTGCTGTCGCTCGGGAAGACCGCGATGCCGGCGCTGCAAGTGAGGAACAGCTCCGTGTTGTCCAGCACCAGGGGCGCCGCCAGGCTGTCCAGCACGCGCCGCAGCTGTTCGGCGCGCGGCGCGGTGCCGCCGTGCTCGGGCAGCAGCAGCAGGGCGAATTCGTCGCCGCCCAGGCGCGCCACCGTGTCCACCGGGCGCACCGCCGCCTGCAGGCGCGCCGCCACGATTTGCAGCAGGCGGTCGCCGCCCTTGTGGCCCAGGCGGCTGTTGGTGAATTTAAAGCGGTCCAGGTCGATCGACACCAGCCACAGCTCGTGCCCCTTGCGGCCCGAGTGCTGGATGGTTTGCGCCAGGCGGTCCTGCAGCAGCACGCGGTTGGGCAGGCCGGTCAGGCTGTCGTGCGTGGACTGGTGGTGCAGTTCCGATTCATAGGCCTTGATGGCGGTGATGTCGTGCTGGATCGAGATGAAGTTGGTGACCGCGCCCTGCTCGTCGCGCACCGGCGACATGTAGATGTCGTTCCAGAACTGGCTGCCGTCCTTGCGGTAGCAGCGCAGCACGGCGTGGCCGTCGCGCTGCTCGCGGATGGCGCTGCGCAGCTCGTCGATGCCGGGCTGGTCCAGGTCCTGGCCAAACAAGAGGCGCGGGCTGGTGCCCAACACTTCGGCGCTGCTGTAGCCGGTGATGCGCTCGTAGGCCGGGTTGACGTAGACGATGGGGTTGTGCAGGTCGCAGGAGGTGATCACCACCGCATTGGTGCTGGACTCAATGGCGCGCTGGCGCAGCAGCAAGGCCTGGTTGGCCGCTTTCAGCTCCGCCGTGCGGGTGTCCACGCGCTGCTGGATCAGCAGCTTGCGGCGCTTGAGGGAATCGACGAACGCCGAGCCGATCAGGGTGGTCAGCACGCCCAGCGCCAGCGTAAACAGCGAGGCCAGGTGTTCGCTGGCCAGCACGCGCGGCGGCGGCGTGGCCACCAGCAGCCAGCGCGCCCCCGCCACGTCGAGCGGCAGGCTGACCGGCGCCGGGCGCGCCGGGTAGAGCCAGGCCGGCAGGGCCAGGCCGCCATTGCCGGTGGCCGCCGGCACCTGGTACACCAGGGCGGCCGGGTCGGCATCGGGCGCAGCATACACCTGCAGGGCGAAGGCGCCGGGCGCCGTCGCGTTGCTGAAAATCTTCTCAATCATTTCGCCCGGCAGCAGGGTGAGCGCGGTTTCGCCCACCACCGGGCCGCCCGGCACGCCGCCGGCGTACAGCGGCATCGACACCACCACGCCCTGGCGCGGGCCGGCGCCGTCGCGCTGCACCAGCGGCACCAGGCGGCCGGCGCCCGGGGCGCCGCTGGCGTAGGCGCGGCGCCGCCCGGATTCATCCTGGCCGGCATGCAGGGTGTCGAAGCCGAGCGCCGCCTCGTTGCCCGACAGCGGTTCGATATAGTCGATCACCCGGTAGCGCGGGCGGGCTGGGGCCGGCTGCGGCAAGCCGTCGCGCAGGTCGGTGATGCCGGCGCCCGGGCGCAAGGCCTGCAGCGAAGCCTCGAAGGCGGGCCGCTCGGCGTGCTCGATGAAGCGCAGGTAGCTGGTGCCCAGCACATAGGGATAGCGCGCCAGCAGGGGCGCCACGAAACGGCGGAATTCCTCGCGGCTGGTGGCCGGGTGGCTGACAAAGAGCTGGTTCACCGCGTGCAGGCTGGCCAGCGCGCCGCCCACGCCCTCGCGCAGGACGAAGGCGCGCGCCTGCACCCGCTGCTCAAAGGCGAGCTGGGCGCGCTGCGCCTCCAGCCGGCTGACCCCGGCAAACAGGGCGCCGGTCATGGCAAAGCCGCACAGCAGCGCCAGCGCTGCCGTGCGGGTGCGGAATAATTGCTGCGGTGCTGCGCTGTTCGAGTCGTCCATCGTGCCCCTGCCTTCGCCTTGCCAGCTTACCATTCTCGCACGGCTCGACCGTTAATGCCATAGGGCAACATCGCGCCGGGCGCCTGGCGGGCCGTTCTATACTGGCCTGCCAAGATTCAAAGAGGCAATCATGGACAAGACCTGGGTCGTCGTGGCCGACAGCAGCCACGCGCGCATTTTCCAGCTGGGCGGCGCCCAGCAGGCGCCCGAAGAACTGTTCGACCTGGCCAACCCGCTGGGACGGGCCGACAACCGCCAGCTGGCGTCCGACGCGCACGGCCAGAATTTCGGCCCGGAAGGGCGCGGCCACACGGCGCCGCGCACGGAGGAGCCGGTGCAGCACGCGGTGCACCAGTTCGCGCGCGCCCTCGGGCGCCGGCTCGACACGGCGGCGGCGCAGCAACGCTTCCAGCGCCTGGCCCTGGTGGCCGCGCCGCGTTTCCTGGGCTTGCTGCGCGACAGCCTGGCGAAGCCGACGCGCCAGCTCATCACGGCCGAGCTGGCGAAGAACATGGCCACCGCGCCCGCGCCGGAGCTGGACGCCTGCCTGCGTGAAATAGCGCACAGATAAGCCTACTGTCCAGGCCCACACTCGCTAGCTGGACCGTTCTGGAGGAAGCCATGCCTAAGCACACCGATTCCCGTTCCACACCCGTCATCCCGCCAGCGCCTGCCGCGCAGTCGGCCCTTCTTGCCGCAGCCCTGGGGGCGGCCTTGCTGGCCGGCTGCGGCGGCGGCGGTGGCGACAGCCCGCCGGTCACACCGCCGACCACGCCGCCCACGACACCGCCCACCACCACCTTCGGCCTAGCCTTGCGCGAAGTGGCCAGCGGCCTGGAAGCGCCGCTGCTGCTGACGGCGCCGGCCAGCGACACGCGCCGCTTTATTGTCGAGCGCGCCGGCCGCGTGCGCATCCTGTCGCCGGACGGCAGCGTGCGCGCCACACCCTTCCTCGATTTGAGCGGCCTGATCAGCACAACCGGCGAAGGCGGCCTGCTGTCGCTGGCCTTCCATCCCGGCTACGCCACCAACGGGCGCTTCTACATTTATTACACCGACAAGTTCAGCAATATCGCGATCGACGAGGTGCGCGTGTCGGCCGACGCCAATGTGGCGGATGCCAATTCGCTCAAGCGCATCGTCACCATTCAGCACCCGACCTACACTAACCACTATGGCGGCTCGCTGGCCTTCGGCCCGGACGGCTACCTGTATGCCGGCACCGGCGACGGCGGCGGCGCTGGCGACCCGGACAACAATGCGCAAAACCTCGACTCCCTGCTGGGCAAGCTGCTGCGCCTGAACGTGGACAACCCGCTGCCGCCGCTCTACACGGTACCGGCCGACAACCCCTTCGCCGGCCAGGACGGCAAGCGCGGCGAGATCTGGGGCTACGGCTTGCGCAACCCCTGGCGTTTCGCCTTCGACGTGGCGGGCGGCGCGCTCTATATCGCCGACGTCGGCCAGGACCAGCGCGAGGAAGTCAATGTGGTGTCGACCACCCAGAAAGCGGCCAACTATGGCTGGGACGTCATGGAGGGCACGCGCTGCTACAACAGCGCCACCTGCAACCAGCAAGGCCTGACCCTGCCCGCCTTCGAGTACGAGCACGGCGCCGCCAATGCCAATGGCTGCTCGATCACGGGCGGCTACGTCTATCGCGGCACGGCCCTGCCGGAACTGGCCGGGCACTACCTGTACTCGGACTACTGCAAGGGCTTCCTGAAGAGTTTCCGCTATGCCAACGGCGCCGTCAGCGACGCCAAGGACTGGGCCGTCGCCAGCGTGGGCAATGTGCCGGCCTTCGGCCAGGATGCGGCGGGGGAACTGTACGTGCTGAGCGCGGCCGGCAAGGTTTACCAGATTGTGCGCAAGTAGGCTTACAATGGGGGCTTTCCACAGCCCCCGACCGCACAGCGATGGCCCGACTGAAGCTTGAGTTCCCGGAAGACCAATTCTGTTTTTCGACCCAGCTGACGGTGCGCGTGACCGACATCAACGCCGCCAACCACCTCGGCAACGATTCGATGATTTCCATGATTTCCGAAGCGCGGGCGCGCTTCCTGTTCGAGTACGGCGTGCAGGAAACCGAGGCCGACGGCACCGGCATCATCGTCACCGACCTGGCCACCACCTACCGCGCCGAAGCCCATGCGCGCGACCAGCTGCTGTTCGAAGTGGGGGTGATGGACTTCAACAAATACGGCGGCGATGTGATCTTCCGCGTCACCCGCCCGGAAGACGGCAAGCAGGTGGCCATGGCCAAGCAGGGCTTCGTTTTCTACAACTACAAGAGCAGCCAGGTGGTGCCGATGCCAGACGACTTCCGCGCCAAATTCAGCCGCGTCAACTGGATCGACTAGGCTACTTCTTGCTCAACTGGGTGGGTACCTTGAAGGTCGCCTTGAACCAGTTGTCCAGCATCGGCTTCTCATAGCGCAGCAGGTCGCCGCTGCGGTAATGGTTGATGCCGTGCAGGTAATCCATATTGTTCAGGTTGGACTCCCCGCTGGCCAGCACCTTGCCCTCCTCTTCCAGCGCATATTTCAGCTGCATGGTCGGCCAGTCGGCCCCGCCGCGCAGGATGCGGATATCGCGCAGGGTATTGCGGCGCGGCTCGACGCGGCCAGCCAGGTCGATCTCGGTCACCGTAATTTTCAGCTGCTGGTTGGCCGGCAGCTGCTTGCCCAGGTGCTCGAAATGCGCGGTCAGCTCTTTCAGCAGTTGCGCACGGTCCTGCTCCCAGAACGGCACGTCGATGAACTTGTCCGGTTCCTGGTAGCTGACCTGCACCGTGCCGGCCGACGCGGCACCGGCCGCAGCCAGCATCAGCGCTGCGGCAATCCAGAGGCGGGTTTGGCGTTTCATGATAGCGATCCTTTCATAGACAGCCTTCAATATACTCCTCCACCACGCCGGCGGTACCGATGAAACAGTTTCTAACAAAAAAAACGGGCCGGAAACGTCCGGCCCGCTGTGCCCGCCTAACGCGGCTTAGGTACCGATGCGGCCGCCGTCATCCTTGGTGATGGCGATGGTGGCCGAGCGCGGACGCTTGCCGGCGCCGTAACCGGCGTTGGCCGGCCACTGGCTGCTGTACTTGGTCGGATCGGCGACATTGGCCATGGCCGTGCCCTCGCCCGGGTGCTGGATGTTGACGAACAGGGTCTTGCCATCCGGCGACTCGGCGATGCCGGTCAGCTCGCAGTCGACCGGCCCCACCAGGAAGCGCTTCAGGGTGTCGGCAGTTGGGGTCTTGCCGACGAAGGTGTCGACATTGCCGGCCGGGTAAGCCAGGGTGACCTTCTTGCCGTCGCCCACGCTGCCCGGCACGCCGGCCAGCATCATGCAGTTGGTAGCATCGGTGTAGGCGCCGTCGTCGGTCTGGATCCAGCAGATGCCGGTGGACTTGGCGAAGGCCAGGCCGTCCGGGCTGGAGAAGTCCTGGTCAGCGGTCAGACTGGACAGGTTGACCATGCCCGGGTTGGCGTCGGACTGGGCGCCGAACAGGTAGACGTCCCAGCTGAAGGTGGCGGAAGCGTTGCCGTCCTTCTCTTTCACGCGCAGGATATGGCCGTTGACGTTGCCGGTCTGCTTGCTGCTGCCCTTCATGTCCTCGTAAGTACGCGGGTTCGGGCCGTCCGGCGCGGTGCGCGCGCTATTGTTGGTCAGGGTGAAGTAGACCTCGCCGTTGGCCGGGTTGACCGAGCACCACTCCGGGCGGTCCATCTTGGTCGCGCCCACCGCGTCGGCCGCCAGGCGGGCGTTCACCAGCACGTCGGCCTGGTCGGCAAACTTGTAGGTGGTGTAGGCGGCGATGGCGGCGTTGTTGATGCTCAGCTCGATCCAGGAACCGGTGCCGTCGGCATTGAACTTGGCCACGAACAGCTTGCCCGCGTCCAGGTATTTGTCGCCGGTGGCCAGCACGTCGGCCGGGGTGGCGTCGGCCTCGCTCCAGGTCGCGGTCGAGACGAATTTATAGATGTACTCGTTGCGCGAATCGTCGCCCATGTACACCGCCAGCGGCTGGCCGGCCACGGTCTTGCCGAAGGCCGCGCTTTCGTGGGCGTAGCGGCCCAGGGCGGTACGCTTGCGCAGGGCGCGGGTCTTGTTGTACGGGTCGGCTTCGGTGATGTAGCCCTGGCCGTTCATCTCGTTGCGGTAGTCATCGCTGCCGTCGGTCGAGGCGCCCAGCTTGGAGATGTTCCAGCGCGCGTACTTGTCGTCGGCGCCGCCGGTTTCCCAGGCGTGGCGCGACGCGGCGCCCTGGCTGCGGCCATAGCGCTTGAGCGAAGCCACGCTCTTGTCGCCGCGCGCCGCGTCGTCGGCCGCGCCGCGGGTGAAGTAGCCGCTCCAGTTCTCTTCGCCGGTGACGAAGGAGCCCCATGGGGTCTTGCCGGTGCCGCAGTTGTTCAGGGTGCCGCGCGTCTTGCTGCCGTCCGGCGAGTACTTGGTTTTCAGCAGGGCGTTGCCCTTGGCCGGGCCGTGGATGTCGCACTCGGTCAGGCAGGTCACGCGGCGGTTGTACGCCGAATCCTTGACGTACTCCCACTTGCCGCCGACCTTGCGCACTTCCACCACGGAGATGCCGTGCAGCGCGGTTTCGCGGTCCACCTCGGCCGCCGGGCGCGGCAGGGTGTTGGTGCCGCCGTTGGCGTGGATGAAGAAGGCCGAGTATTTTTCGTTGATGGTCGCTTCGTGGTTGACCGCCAGCAGGCCGCGCTCGCTGCCATTGGCCGACGGCTTGCCTGCGCTGTCCAGGCCGAAGAATTCCATGCCGTCGTGCTGGTCGCCGGCGCGGCTCTCAAAGTCGCCGTCGGTGCCGTCGTTCTTGAAGGCGGCGGTGGACGCCGTCAGCGGGTCGCCCATCGCGTAGATCACGCTCGCGGTGTAGCCGGCCGGCACGATCACCTTGTCCGCCAGGCTCTTGCCGACGGCCGCGAAGCCCAGCAGCTTCTCGGACGGGGTCGGCACGTCCGGTTTGGTGACGACCGGCGCATCATCGTTGCCGCCGCCGCAGGCGGTCAGCGTGGCCGAACCCATCATCACCGAGATGGCCGACGCCACCGAACCGCGCAACAGGTTGCGGCGGCTGATGCGCTTGTCGAGGATTTCGCTGAAGTGTTCGTTCGGGGTATCGTTGTAGCCGATGTCGTCGTGATCGATTTTGTGTTCCATGACGCTTTCCAAGGGTGGAGGGGGAGTTAAAACTGCCCGCCATTCTAGGAAGCGAAGATGACAACAATGTGACGCGGCGACAGCTTTTCGCCTCAAGCGCCGGACAGGATGCGCCGCAGCACGCCGGCGCACGCCACCGGTGCCGCCTGCAGCAGGCAGTGCGGCCCCTCGATGCGGTGGATGGTTACGCGCGCGTTGCGGCGCGCGATCGCGTCGGCGCAGGCAGGCGGCACCAGCTGGTCGCACGTCGCCTGCAGATAATGGATCGGCAGCGCTAGCGACGGTAATTGCGCGGCCACATCCACCGCCAGCAGCGCCCTCGCCCGCTGCGCCAGGACGGCCGGCGCCACCGTTGCCAAGGCCTGTGCCAGCAAGCTGCGCAAGGCTGCGATGCCGCTGCGTCCCAGCAGCAATGGCGCCGCCAGCAGGCGCGCGGCCGGCTTCAGCCAGGGGCCCCGTGCCAGCCATCCCAAACGGCGCAAGGCCGGGCGCGGGTTGCTGGCGAAGGTGCAGCACAAGACCAGGCCGACCAGGCCCGGCGGGCGCTGCGCCGCGAGGGCAATGGCAATAGGACCGGAGAAGGACTCGCCCAGCAAGACATAGGGCCGGCCGGTCGGCAAGGCCTGCCACGCAAGCTGTTCCAGTTCAGCGTATGCCAGCGGCTGGTCATGCGGATAGCGGACGCGCGTCACCTCCACCGCATCGCCCAAGGCCGCCGCCAGCGGGTCGAACAGCGTGCCCGTACCATCCATGCCCGGCAGCAGCACCAGCGCCGGCTTCACGCCAGCCATTCCATTTGCTGAACCTGGATGTGAGGATGGCTTTCCAGCGCCTCCCAGTGCGGCAGGAAGGTGAAGCCGCGTTTGCGGTAAAAGGCGCTGGCGCGCGCATTCTCCGGCGCGACATCCAGCACCACACGGCGATGGCCCTGGGCCACCGCATGTGCCAGCATGGCGTCGACCAGGGCGGCCGCCGCGCCGCTGCCGCGCTGTCCAGGCCTGACCCACATCGCGATCAGGTTGTATTCCTGCGCGGCGCTGAGCACGCCACCGACCATGCCGGACGGCGCACCTTCCGCATCGAAGGCCAGCAAGTAGCTTGCCGGGCCGCGTCCGGCGGCGCGGTCGCGCCATTGGTCATCGGTATTGGCGGCGGCGCTGGCATGGGTGACGCCGAAAGCAGTCGGCGCATCCAGCAGCGCGGCCAGGCGCAGTTCTTTGAGGAGGGGCCAGTCTTGTTCGGTGGTGTGGCGGATCAGCATGGGGTTCCGGAGCGTCGGCGGACGGCCAGTATATCAATCATGCCAGCGCCACTCATCTTCCCCGTCCGTGCGGCGTTCCTCCATAGTTTGTGTGTGCGCGCACGGCGCAGGCGCGGCGCCGGCCGGAGACTGGGCAGAAAGGAGGCTCCCCATGCCCGAAGGTCCATCCATCGCCATCCTCGCCGAATCCGTGCAAGGCTTCGCCGGCCGCACCATCGCCGCCGCCAGCGGCAACAGCAAAGCCTTGCCATACGACGAACTGCCCGGCCAGCCCATCCTCTCGCTGCGCAGCTGGGGCAAACACTTCCTGCTCGAATTGCCGCTATACACGCTGCGCATCCACTTCCTCATGTTCGGCAGCTACCGCATCGACGAACGCAAGGAAGGCGCGCGCCCGCGCCTGTCGCTGCAATTCGCAGAAGGCGGGGAACTGAACTTTTATAGCTGCTCGATCAAGCTGGTGGAAGGCGAACTGGAGCAGGCCTACGACTGGCGCGGCGACGTCATGGCGGATGCCTGGAGCCCACGCCTGGCATTAAAGAAATTGCGAGAAAACCCGGAGCGTTTTGCCTGCGACGTATTACTCGACCAAAATATTTTTGCCGGAGTTGGTAATATTATCAAAAACGAAGTATTGTTTCGTTTGCACATTCATCCTCTCTCCACGGTAATTAATTTGCCGCAAAGCAAATTACGGGACTTGGTGAAGCAAGCGCGCCAATACAGTTTTGAATTTAAAATCTGGAAACAGGCTTTGGTCCTGAAACAGCATTGGCAAGTGCATAACCGCAGTGAATGCCCGCGTTGCCACATCACGCTGCAGCGGGCCCACCTCGGCCTTACGCAGCGGCGCACCTTTTGGTGCGAACGTTGCCAGACGCGTTACGATAGTTCATTGGTGTTGTAAAGATCTAGCCAAATTAGTATTGCCTGTTGTTAATAGGAATAGGTCGGACTACAATCGGTCAGATGCGCCTAAAAATTGCGCATCGCCCAGGACTTTGTGTCACATTTGGAATTTACCAATATGTCTTTCTTGTCTTCTGCTACGCCCAAGCTCGCGCCGTGGAGAATCCTGCTGGTTGATGACGAACCTGATATTCACGACATCACCAAACTCACCCTGAGCCGCTTCCGTCTTGAAGGCCGCGGCCTGACCTTCCTGCACGCCTACAGCGGCGCCGAAGCCAAGGAAGTGCTGGCGCGCGAAAAAGACATCGCCCTGGTCTTCCTCGACGTGGTGATGGAAAAGGAAGACTCGGGCCTGGAAGTGGCGCGCTGGATGCGCCAGGACCTGGACAACCAGTTCACCCGCATCGTGCTGCGCACCGGCCAGCCCGGCCAGGCGCCGGAAGAACGCGTGATCGTCAATTACGACATCAACGACTACAAAGAAAAGACCGAGCTCGACCGCACCAAGCTGTTCACCACCACCTTCGCCGCCCTGCGCGCCTACCGCGACATCATGAAGGTGGAGGAAGCGCGCCAGCAGCAGCTGCACTACCGCGAAGGGCTGGAGCGCGTGATTGCCGCCTCCGCCCACATTTTCCAGGCGCGCAACCTAAAGGACTTCGCCAACGGCCTGCTGCAGCAAGTGGTAGCCCTGCTGCGCCTGGAGCAAAGCATGCTGGTGCGCCTGCGCGGCGCCACCGCCGTGAGCGGTGAGAGCAGGTACGAAGTGCTGGCCCAGATCGGCCAGGAGGAAGACAGCCTGCTGACGCCGGAACTGCTGGACCAGCTCAAGGACGCCGAAAGCAACCGCATCTCGCGCATGGCCGGCGACACCTTTGTCGGCTACTTCCCCAACAGCAGCGGCAAAGCCTCGCTGCTGATCCTGAAAGGCGTGGACGACATTTCCGATATCGACCAAAAGCTGCTGCAGATCTTCTGCAGCGGGGTCGCGATCGCCTTCGACAATATCCTGCTGACGCAGGAAATCACCGACACCCAGGCCGAGCTGATCATGCGCCTGGGCGACGTGGTGGAATCGCGCTCCAACGAAGCGGGCAACCACGTGCGCCGCATGGCCGAATTCTGCCACCTGCTGGCCACCGCCGCCGGCATGCCGGAGGAGGAAACCGCCGTGCTCAAGCACGCCGCCCCGATGCACGACATCGGCAAGATCGCCACGCCCGACTCGGTGCTGCTAAAACCCGGCAAGCTCGACCCGGCCGAATGGGAAATCATGAAACAGCACCCGACGGTCGGCCTGTCGATCCTGGACGGCTCGCAGCGCCCGATCCTGAAGGCGGCCGCCGTGATCGCCCACCAGCACCATGAAAAGTTTGACGGCAGCGGCTACCCGCAAGGTCTGGTCGGCCACGCCATCCACGAATACGCCCGCATTGTCGCCGTGGCCGACGTATTCGACGCCCTGATGCACAAGCGCTGCTACAAAGACGCCTGGCCCGTAGCCCAGGTGGTCGAGCACATGCGCGAAGTCGCCGGCAAGCACCTCGACCCCAAGTTCGTCGAACTGCTGATCGCCAACATGGACCAGGCCCTCGCCATCAACGAACGCTTCCCCGACTAAAACCGGTGCCAGGTCTGTCATTTGGACAGCCACCGCACACCTTTGAGAAAAATCAAAACGCGCCGATTGTGCAACATCGGCGCGTTTTCTTTTTGCGCGAACTCACGTGTATTGAGCTAGATCAAACGGACACGCTTGGTGTCCGAATGACAGACCTGGCACCGGTTTTCGCCGAGCTTCAGATTTTGCGCTGGTCGCGCGGGAAGCGCAGGTGGTAGTGCAGGCCCATGCCGGGCGAACTGACCACCTTGACCGTGCCGCCCAGGGGGCCCGTCACCAGGTTGTACAGGATGTGCGCGCCCAGGCCGCTGCCGCCGCTGCCGCGCTTGGTGGTGAAGAAGGGGTCGAATAACTGCTGCAGCGTGGTGGCGTCCATGCCGATGCCGTCGTCGCTGTAGTCGAACAGGATATGGTCGCCATCGAGCTTGCCGGTGATGCGGATCTGCCCCTGCTGCCCTTCTTCAAAACCGTGCACCAGGGAGTTCACCACCATATTCGTCACGATCTGCGATACGGCGCCGGGGAAACTCTCCAGGTGGATGTCGTTCGGGCAGTCGACCTTCACCGCGATCGGCTTGCCTTTCAGCTTGGGCTGCAGCGACAGCAGCACTTCGTCCAGGTATTTGCGCAGGTTGAAGTGGCGGATGTTGTCGGAGCTCTGGTCGACCGCCACTTGCTTGAAGCTGCGCACCAGCGCGGCGGCGCGCTGGGTGTTGGTGGTCATGATCTTGAGCGATTGGTCGACCGTGTCGAAGAACTGGTGCAGGCCGTCTTCGTCCAGCACGCCTTCGGCCATGTCGAGCTTGCACAGGCGCAGTTCTTCCACCAGGTGGCTGGTGGCGGTGACGCAGATGCCGAGCGGGGTGTTGATTTCATGCGCGACGCCGGCCACCAGGCGGCCGAGCGAGGCCAGCTTTTCTTGCCGCACCAGCTCGCCCTGCGCGGTCTGCAACTGCGTCAGGGCGGTGGCCAGGGCGCGGTTCTGCTCTTCCAGTTCGGCTTTGGCGCGGCGGATGGCCAGGTCGGCGCGGGTGCGGGCAATCGCGGCGGCGGTGTGGTTGGCAACAAAGGCCAGGATGTCGAGCTCGGCCTGGGTATACAGCACCGAGGCGTCGTAGCTTTGCACGATGATCACGCCCAGCGCTTGCTCGCCCACCAGCATGGGGACGCCGATCCAGCTGGCGATGCCCTGGTTGCCGAGCGGTTCGTTGATCTCGCCGCTGGCCATCAGGCCGGCGAAGGTGGCGCCGTCGAGCAGCATGGGGGTGCGTTTCTTGAGCACGAAGGAGCTCATGCCCAGGCCGTATTCGAAGCGTTTGACCGGCGCTTCCATGTCTTTTTCATCGACAAAGTACGGGATCGAGATTTCGTCGCTCTTGGGGTGGTACAGGCCGACCAGGAAATTGCGCGCGGTGATCAGGCTGCCGACGATGTCGTGCAGGCGGGCGTACAGCACCTTGGCATCCGATTCGGCCGAGGCGGAGGCGGACAGGCTGGCGATTTCGTACAGGGCGCGCTGCAGGCGCTCGGCCTTGCTGCGCTCGGCCACTTCGCGCTCCAGTTCGAGCGTGCGCTCGCGCACGGCGCGCTCCAGGCGGTCCATGCTTTGCAACCCTTGCAGGGCGCTGGAAACGTGGTTGGCGATCTGGGCGAACAGGGCCTGGTCTTCTTCGCTGTAGGTGTGTTCCTTGTCGTAGCTCTGGATCACCATGGCGCCCAGTGCTTCGTGGTTCTGGTCCATCAGGGGGCAGCCGATCCAGTGCTCGGCGACAGTGCCGATGCCAAACACGTCGTTCTCGTCGCGCGCGCGCTGTTCGTCGCCGGTCATCACCAGGCGTTGCTTGTTGAGCATGACCCAGGCGGTGGGCGACTGGTCGGGGCTGGCCAGCTGCAGCAGCTCGTCCTTGTAGGGGTGGTCGTCCACTTCATCCACAAAGTAGACGAAGCGCACCGCGTTGCCCGGGGCGTCGCGCTCGCTCAGGGCGACGTAAAAATTGGCGGCATACATGATGCGGCCCAGGGCCGCGTGCACGGATTGCAGGAAGACAGTGATATCGGTGCAGCTGTTCGACAGCTGCCCAATTTCCAGCAGGATTTCCTGGACGGCCTCCAGGCGGCGCAGACGGCTTTCCATCTTGTTCCCAAGGTTTACATGCGTCTGGGCAATATATCAGTTGGGGCGCGGGCAAGCCAGCGGAAAAAGCAAAGCCCGCGCGCGGCGCGGGCTCGACGTGTCAGTGCAGGGACATGGCCGGCTGCCCGGGCGGCAGGATCGGCGGGCCAAGCGGCGTGATGCGCGGGTCGATGGCCGGTTCCGGCGTCTGATATTTGAAGGGTGTGATGATAATCGGTGGAATTGTCGGGGGCGCGGAGGGCGGGCCTTTGGGGCCGCCGCCGGAGCATTCCCTTGCGCTACGTTGGCGCAGTTCGCGATCGATTTCCAGGAGCAACGATTGGCTCCCGTCTCTTACTAGCCAAGCCATATTCCCCTCCTAAACAGAGATCGGATATTCAGTATAGACAAAGGGGCAACGAATTCAAGGCAATCCTCCCGGCCTTTCCATTCATCACGCCAAAACCGCCGTTCGTCGCAATCCGATGGCCCGGCCGGGGTGCCAGGCCTACAGTGACACCATGTTCAACGCCAAGAGGCCCATCATGAAAAAGGTACTTGCCCTCACCCTGCTCCTGTTCTTCTGCGGTATGGTTGCCGCCTGGTTCGTCATCGATGCCAACGACGTGCTCATCACCGTCGGCGACGAGGATTTCGACGGGCCGCTGGGCACCGTGCTGGGCACCGTGATTGCCGGCGGCGTGTTCGCCCTGGTGGCTGTGGTGATGACCTTGGTGGCCGTCATCATGGGCTTTGTCATGGCCGGCGTCGGGGTACTGGTAGTACTGTGCCTGGCCTTCGCGGCGGTGGTGACCGTCGCCGCCGTGTCGCCGCTGTTCCTGCCGGTCTTGATCCCTTTCGCCATCTACTGGTGGATCAAGCGCCGCGATCAGCGCAAGGCCAGCGCCGCGCCTGCCCTGGAACATGCGCCTGCTTGAGCGGCCCTGCTCGGGTGCTAAAATGCAATTTTGCTAATTCGACAAAGCTGCCCATGCGCCCGACCCTGCCCCTGCTGTTGTCCCTGGCCATCGCGCTCCCGGCCCACGCTGACAAGCTGGACGACGCCATCCTGGCGGAAATGAAGCGCAGCCATATTCCCGGCGTCTCGATCGCGGTGGTCAAGGATGGCAAGATTATCCGCGAGCAGGGTTATGGCTACGCCGACCTGGAGCACCAGGTCAAGGTCACGCCGGACACCATCTTCCAGTCCGGCTCGGTCGGCAAGACCTTCACGGCGGCGCTGGTGATGCTGCTGGCGCAGGATGGCAAGTTGTCGCTGGAGGACCCGGTGTCCAAGCACCTGGCCAATACGCCGAAAGCGTGGGAAGGCATCACCATCCGCCACCTGCTGACGCATACCTCGGGCCTGGGCGACCCGTACGCGAAACTGGACCTCACGCGCAACTACAGCGATGCGGAACTGATCGCGCTGGAGGCGCAGATCCCGGTGCTGTTCGCGCCCGGCGAAAAGTGGTCGTATTCGAATATGGGCTACCACCTGCTTGGCTTCATCTGCAACAAGGCGGGCGGCAAATTCTACGGCGACCAGCTGCGCGAGCGCGTCTTTGCGCCGCTCGGCATGGGCACGCGCATCATCAGCGAAGCCGACATCATCCCGCACCGCGCGCGCGGCTATGAGCGCAAGGACGGCCAACTGGTCAACCAGTCCTGGGTGGCGCCGCGCCTGAATACCACGGCGGACGGCAGCCTGTACCTGACGGCGCGCGACCTGGCCAAGTGGGACCTGGCGCTGTATGGCGACAAGGTGCTGCCGGCCAGCGTGCGCGCGGCCAGCTGGACGCCGGCCAAACTGAACGACGGCAGCAGCACCAACTACGGCTACGGCTGGGCGCTGTTCGAGCGCAACGGCCACCGCACCATCGCCCATGGCGGTGCGTGGCAGGGCTTCCGCGCGCAGCTGTACCGCTTTGTCGACGACAAGTTGTCGGTGGTGGTGCTGGCCAATTCGGCCACGGCGCGCCCCGGCAAACTGGGCGACATCGTGGCGGCGCATTACCTGCCGGCGCTGGCGCCGCTGGCCAAGCCGGCCATCGCGGAAACCGAACCGGCGGTGGCGCAGCGCGTGCGCGCCATCTTCGCGCAGCTGGCCGGCGGCCAGCAGCCGGACGGCTTGAGCGAGAAAGTGGCGGCGCGCCTGTCGCCGGAATTCATTGCCATGGTGGCGGGCGACTTGCGCGAATGGGGCGCGCTGCAAACAGTGGAGCCGCTGGCGCGCAGCAGCGACGGTGAGCTGCGCAAATACAGCTACCGCCTGACCTTTGCCTCCGGCGTGCTGCTGGTGGACCTGGGGCTGGGCAAGGCCGACCAGGTCGACCAGCTCAGCATGCGTCCCGACTAATCAGCTTTCCACCCGGTTGCGCCCGCCGCGCTTGGCGCGGTACAGCGCGTGGTCGGCGCGCACCAGGGCCGCGTCGCTGCAGCGGTCGGCGGCTACCATGCCGGCCATGCCGATGCTGACCGTGATGGCGATGCTCCGGCCTTGCTGCTGCAGCGGCGTGTCGGCAATGCGCTGGCGCAGGCGTTCGGCAAAGGTGCGCGCCGCCTCCATGTCGGCGCCGGGCAGCAGGATGGCGAATTCCTCGCCGCCGACGCGGCCCAGCATATCGATCTTGCGCTGCGAGTCGCGCATCAAGCCGGCCAGGTGGCGCAGCACGGCGTCGCCCCAGTCGTGACCGTGGGCGTCGTTGATATCCTTGAAGTGGTCGATGTCGAGCATCAGCACGGCGGCGCGGCCGCCGACATCGCGCTGCAGGCGCGCTTGCTCGCTCTCCAGGCGCGCCATGAATTCGCGCCGGTTCGGCAGCCCGGTCAGGAAGTCGGTGGTGGCCAGCTGCACCAGTTCATCGTTCAGGCGTTTGCGTTCGGTGATATCGACCGTGGAGACGATGACGAAATCCAGCGCGTGCTCGTGGCCCGGCATGACCAGCAAGGTCAGTTCATTTTGCCGCTGCACGCCGTCCAGGCGCAGGAAGCTGCCCTCGCCCTGGAACAGGTGCTGGCCCTGCTCCAGCGCCAGCAGGGCTTGCGCGAACACCGGCAGCGCGGCCGGGGCGAAGTTCTGCGCCAGGCCGAGGCGGTCGAGCTGCTTGCTGGCCGGGTCGGCGCCCACCTGGGCCAGGGCGGCGGCATTGACGTCGGTGATGCGCACCAGGGCGGCCAGGCGCTGCAGCTGGCTGGGGTTGTTCTGCAGCCATTGGCCGCGATCCTCCACCCCCGATGCGGCCAGTTCCTGCAGGGCGCGCTGGACCGCCGACCAGTCCTGCTGCCACAGCGCCACCGGCGCGTGGTCGTACAGGCTGCGGAAGCGCGCTTCGCCCGCGCGCACGGCTTGCGCCGCGCGCGCCTGCTCGATGGCGATGCCGGCCAGGCTGGCCGCCTGGTCGATCAGGGTCATATGCGCTACGCTCGGGCGCTGCGGCTCGCGGTGGTAGATGGCGAAAGCGCCCAGCACCTTGCCGTTGGCGCCGCGCACCGGCTCCGACCAGCAGGCGCCCAGGCCGGCGCGCGCCGCCAGTTCGCGGAACGGCAGCCAGAGCGGATCGCTGCGGATGTCTTCCACGATGACGCGGCTGTTGCTGCTGACCGCCTTGCCGCAGGAACCATTGCCGTAGCCGACCGGCTGGTTGTGCAGGGCGTCGTTGAAAAAGGCCGGCAGGCTGGGCGCGGCCGCCACCAGCAGGTGCTGGCCGTCTTCATCCAGCAGCATCACCGTGCACAGCATGCCGGGGTTGGCCGCTTCCAGGCCGCGCAGCAGGCTGTCCAGCACTTGCTGCTGCGGCGCACCGGCGGCCAGCAGCTCCAGCACCTGGTGGCGCGCTTCCTCGCGCCGTTCGTTCAGGGTGCGCTCGGTGATATCGCGGAAAGACCAGATGCGGGCCGGCTCGCTGCCCAGGCGCAGCGGGCGCATGGTCAGTTCCAGCACGCGCCCGTCGCGCATCGGCAGCTGGCTGGCGCATTCGTCGTCATCCAGCTCGCGGCAGGCGGCGGCCTGCATGAAAAGCTCGGGCTGTTCCAGCTGGGCGGCCATGTGGCCGAACAGGATGGCGCCGTCGTTCTGCCAGTCCAGCTGCTCCGGCACATTCCACACCTGGCGGAAGCGGCGGTTGGAATTGAGCACCGTGCCGCGGTAGTTGTCGACCAGGATGCCGTCCACCGTGGAATCGAGGATGCTGCGCAAGACCGCCTGGCTGCCCTGGGCGTGTTCGGCCATGGCCAGCAGGGTGGCCTGTCCTTCGCGCAGTTCGTCGGCCATGCGGCCGCTGCGTTCGAGCGCGCCGCGCAGGCGCTGCCGGCTCTCGGCCAGCACGTAGGCCAGCAACGCCAGCAGGACGCTCAGCACAATGCCGCCACTGGCGATGGCGCGCGGCTGGTCGGACAGCACGCCGTCGGCCTTGGGCAGGGCGCTCACCTGCAGCGTCCAGCGCCGCCCGGCCAGGCTGAGGCGCTTGGTGGCGCGCTGCGCCGCCCGCGCCGCTGGCGCCTCCGCGCCGGCGTTGTGCGGCGTGCTGTCGAACATGCTGGTCATGCCGTTCATCTCGTCGCCATCGTAGATTTCCACGTGCAGCCCGCGCAGCGCGTCGTGGCCCAGGGCGGCCATCACATCGCCCATGCGGAACGGCGCGTAGACCCAGCCTTTGAGCGCGGCGCGCCGCTGCGCCAGCGTGGCGCGCCCCTGCCCGTTGTGGTAGATCGGCAGGGCGATAAGGAAGCCGGCCTGCACCGGGTCGGCGGTCTCCTGCTTCAGCAGCAGCTTGCCGCTCATGCTGGGCAGGCCGGAATCGCGCGCCTGCTCCAGCGCGGCGCGCCGCACCGGCTCGGACAGCGCGTCGTAGCCGAAGGCTAGCAGGTTGTTGCCGGTGAACGGCTCCAGGTAGACCACCGGGCTGTAATGGCCGCGCTGCCCGGGCGGCGTCACCTGGTAGTCGGGAAAGCCGTCGGCCCGCACCGTGGCGACGTGCGCCTCCAGCTGGGCGCCCGGCACGTAGCGCATAAAGCCCACCCCTTGCATGCCGGGGAAGTTCTGCCCCAGCTCCAGGCGCTCAATATAGGTGCGGAATTCCTCGCGCGCGACGAAATCGGAACTGGCAAACAGGCCCTGCACGCCGTACAGCACCTGCACATAGGCTTGCATGCGCACGGCGACATGGTTGACCAGCTCGCGCGCGCGGTAGTCGAAGTCGGCATGGGCGTCGCGCTCGGCGTCGCCGCGCGCGCCCCACCAGACGGTGGCAGTGGCCGTCAGGCAGACCGCCGCCACCAGCCCCGCCAGCAGGCGAGGACGGAGCAGGCGTTGCAGGAGCGGGGGGGCTGGTGGCCTTTCCATACCTGCATATTAGTTTATTTACGGCAAATTATCGACCAGCAGTCGCCTGGAACAGACGGTAGCCGCGCGCGCGCAGGTCGCAAGCCGGGCAGGTGCCGCAGCCATAGCCCCAGTCGTGCAGTGCGCCGCGCTCGCCCTTGTAGCAGGTATGGGTATCGGCGCGGATCACGTCCACCAGCCGTTGCCCGCCCAGTTGCTCGGCCAGTTGCCAGGTTTGCGCCTTGTCCAGCCACATGAGCGGGGTTTCCAGCTTGTAGCGGCTATCCATGCCCAGGTTCAGCGCCACTTGCAGCGCCTTCATGGTGTCGTCGCGGCAGTCCGGGTAGCCGGAAAAATCGGTTTCGCACATGCCGCCCACCAGCACCGTCAGGCCGCGGCGGTAGGCCACGGTGGCAGCCACGGTCATGAACAGCAGGTTGCGGCCCGGGACGAAGGTGTTGGGCAGGCCGTTCTCCTGCATCACGATCTCGATGTCCTCGGTCATCGCGGTTTGCGAAATTTGCGAGATCAGGCCGAGGTCGATCATATGGTCCTCGCCCAGGCGCGCGGCCCATTCCGGCTTCACGCCGCGCAGCTGCTCGCGCACCAGCGGGCGCTGCGCCAGCTCGATGGCGTGGCGCTGGCCGTAATCGAAGCCGATGGTTTCAACCCGCGCGTAGCGCTCCAGGGCCCATGCGAGGCAGGTTGTCGAGTCTTGTCCACCGCTGAACAGGACCAGGGCGGCGTCGTTTGTCAGCATCGCTTTACATTCCTTTGGTTTCTTCTGGTTTCTTTGAAAATCTTACGGGTACGCCATCAAGGCTGCCGATCCGGTAACATTCGGGTTCGACTTCCCGATCACAGACCACGAATTTTGGCACAAACCGGCGTAAAAGTAATGAAGGGCCTGGGCCTGGCCTGCGCGACCCTCGTCCTGGCACTGCCCCTGGCGGCGGCGGCCCAGGGCTGGGAGTACCGCGTGCGCATCAACGCCCCGCGCGCGCTGGAAACCCTGCTGGAGGACAACCTGGACCTGGTGCGCTTCCGCAGCAACCCGCGCATGGACCGCGACCAGCTGCAGCGCATGCTGCGCGCGGCGCCGGAGCAGGTCAAGACGCTGGTGGCGACGGCCGGCTACTACACGCCGGCGGTCAATATCAGCCTGGACGAAAGCGGCACGCCGACCGTGACCCTGGACGTGCAGCCGGGCGATCCGGTGCTGGTGGGCGAAGTGACGATCGACCTGGCCGGCTTCGCCTCGACGCCCGCCGCCCCCTTCGACCAGCAGGCGCTGAAGGCGAGCTGGGGCCTGCCGGCGGGCGCCGTGTTCCGCCAGGATGAATGGGAAAAAGCCAAGCGCGACATCCTGCGCGCCGTGGTGCAGACGCGCTATCCGCGCGCGCAGTTGACGGCCAGCGAGGCCGTGGTCGATCCGGAGACGCGGCGCGCGCTGCTGCATATCACGCTCGATAGCGGGCCGGAGATGCGCTTCGGCGAACTGAAGGTGGAGGGCTTGCGGCGCTATCCGGAATCGGTGGTGAGCAACCTGAACCCGGTCAAGCCGGGCGACTACTACAGCGAGGCGGCGCTGCAGGCCTTCCAGGGCAAGCTGCAGGAAACCGGCTACTTCGCCAACGTGGAGGTGAGCGCCGACCTGTCGGCGGTGCTGGACGAGCAGATCGCGGCGGCGGAAGGCAAGGCCCAGGGCGCGCCGCAGCCGGCCACCATGCCGCCTTTGCCGCTGCTGGTGCGGGTGGTGGAGAACAAGCGCAAGAACGCCAGCGTGGGTATCGGCTTCAGCACCAATACCGGGGCGCGCGCGTCCGGCACCTACGACGACCTGAGCGTGTTCGGCCTGAAAATGAAAAGCGCGCTGACGCTGGAGACCAAACGCCAGTCGGCGCGCAGCGACTTCTACTTCCCCACCACGGCGGACGGCTACAACGACAGCTTCGGCGCGGTGGTCGAGCGCAAGGATATCGAGGGCGAGATCACGCGCACCGCCTTGGTGGCGGCCAAGCGCGCCTGGGGCACGCCGCTGCTGGAGCGCAGCATCTCGATCGAGTACCTGAACGAGCGCAAGACCGTGAACCGCGTGCTGTCCACGCACAGCCAGTCCCTGCCGATCACCTATGCCGCTACCTGGCGCAAGGTGGACAACCTGGTGTTCCCGACCAAGGGCTATGTGGTCAACGCCACCCTGGGCGGGGCGCTGCTGCCGGTGCTGACCGATGAAAAATTCATCCGCGCCACCGCACGCGGCATCACCTACCGGCCTTTGAGCACCAAATCCACCGTCATCCTGCGCGCGGAAATCGGCGCGCTGGCCTCGGCCAGCCAGTCCGGCGTGCCGACCACCTACCTGTTCCGCGCCGGCGGCGACAACTCGGTGCGCGGCTATGCCTACCAGGAGCTGGGCGTGCAGCAGGGCGACGCCACCGTGGGCGGGCGCTACCTGGTCACCGGCAGCGCCGAATACCAGTACTGGTTCAAGCCGACCTGGGGCGCGGCAGTGTTCTACGACGCCGGCAATGCCGGCAACTCGGTCAGCGGCCTGGCGCCCAAATCGGGCTACGGCGTGGGCGCGCGCTACAAGAGTCCCGTCGGGCCGATCAACGTCGACATCGCGTACGGCCACGCCATCCGCAAGGCGCGCGTGCACTTTTCGCTGGGGTTCACCTTCTGATGGATACGCCGCACGCTGCACCAAGCCCGCCCGCCGCGCCGCGCCGCAAATGGCTGCGCCGCACCCTGCTCGGCGGCGGCGTCACGCTGGCCGTGCTGGGCGGCGCCGTCTGGCTGCTGGGCCGCGAAACCACCTTGCAGCAGATCGTGGCGCAAGTCGCGCGCGCCAGCGGCGGGCAGATCACCATCAGCGGCGTCAGCGGATCGCTGTACGGCCGCATGCACATCGGCCGCCTGGTGTACCGCGACGAATCGAGCGTGCTGACCGCGGAGCGGATCGACATCAACTGGTCGCCGCTGCAGTACTTCAGCGAAGGCGTCGCGATCAGCGAACTGCACGTCGCGCACCTTGAATCGCGCAGCACCGGGCCCGCCAAGCCGGCACAGATGCCGGCCAGCATCGCCCCGCCCTTCCGCCTGCGCATTGCCGACGGCCGCATCGCCGCCCTGGCCATGGTCGGCAACGACGGCAGCCGCACCGAACTGCACGCCATCAAACTGCAATTGCAGGGCGACGGCCAGCGCTGGCAGTTGAAAGACGCCAGCGCCGAAACGCCGGTCGGCGCCATCGCCGCCAGCGCCGAGATCTCCACCGCCCGCCCATATAAGCTCAGCGCCACCGCCGCCCTCGCCCCCATGCCGCCCGCCGCCGGCAGCGCCACGGCCGTCGCACCCGCGCCAAAGGCCCGCCCGGCCCTGGACGCAAGCGCCATCCAGCGCAGCGCAACGCGGCTCGAGCTGGTGGCCGGCGGCGACCTGGCGCAATTGAAGCTGGACGTCAAAGGCACCTCCAGCTACGCCAACGGCGACGGCACCCTGGTGCTGGCACCCTTCGACGCCATTCCCCTGCGCAGCATGCGCCTGCAAGCGCGCGGCATCGACCCCGCCCGCTTCGACCCCGCCTGGCCGCAAGCCGCCCTCGACCTCGTGCTGGAAAGCGCCATCACCGGCGACAAACTGTCCGGCCAACTGGCGCTCACCAACCGCAGCACGCCCGGCCCGCTCGACCAGCACCAGCTGCCCCTGCGCAGCGCCGCCGCCCGCCTGGGCGGAACGCTCAACAACGCCGTGCTTAACGGCGTGCTGCTCGACCTCGGCCAAGCCGGCAAATTCAGCGGCAGCGGCGCCCTGCAGCGCGCCGCCAAGGACGGCGCCAGCGACCACGCCAGCCTGCGCCTGCACACCGACCGCCTCGACCTGCGCGGCCTGCACAGCGCCACCGCCAGCACCGCGATCGCCGGCGACATCAGCGCTGAAAGCCAAGGCAAACAGCACACCCTGCGCGCCGCGCTGGGCGAAGGCAAGCTACGCCTGGACCTGCACGCCACCCTGCAAGACCTGTTGCTCACCGTACACCAGGCCCGCCTGCAAGCCGGCCAGGGCAGCATGAGCGCCAGCGCCCAGGCCAGCCTGAAAGACGACAAGGCGTTCACCGCCAGGGCCACCGTGCAACGCTTCGACCCGGCCGTGCTGGGCGCCTTCCCCAGCGCCGACCTGAATGCCGACCTGCAGGCCAGCGGCAAGCTGGCCCCGCACTGGCGCGCGCAAGCCGAAGCCACGGTGCGGCCCAGCACCCTGCTCGGCCACCCGCTCAGCGGCAGCATCAAGCTGACCGCCGATGAACAGCACCTGACCGGCATCGACGCCCGCCTCGCCTTCGCCCGCAACAACGCCAGCGCGCGCGGCGCATTCGGCGCAGCCCAAGACAAGCTCGCGTGGCAGCTCGACGCCCCTCAACTGGCCGCCCTCGCCGCGCCCCTGCAAGGCAGCGCCAGCGCCAGCGGCACCCTGAGCGGCGGCTATGGCGCCCCGCGCACCAGCTTCAGCGCCGAAGCGCGCGGCCTGGCCTACCAGGCGCCGGGCGGCAACGGCGCTAGCGCCGCCCGCAGCGACAGCGTCATCCGCGCCAGCGGCGAAGCAGCGCTGACCGGCACCCGCGAAGTCAAACTGGCAGGCAGCGCCGCCCGCCTCAACCCCGCCAGCTTCGGCGCCCCCGTGGCCGGCAATGTCAACGCCGACTTCAGCGCCACCGTGCGCGCCGGCGCCGACTGGCTGGCCCACGCCGACCTGCGCCTGCAAGCCGCATCCACCCTCGGCAGCGCCGCCCTGAGCGGCCACGCCCGCATCAGCGCCAGCCCGGGGCAAGTGCAAGACAGCGACATCGACCTGCGCCTCGGCCCCAACCAGCTGCAGGCCAAAGGCGCCTTCGGCAAGCCGCAAGACCGCATCGACTGGAAGCTCGACGCCCCGCAGCTCGCGGTGCTGGGGCGCGACTGGTCCGGCAGCCTGCGCGCCAACGGCTACGCCAGCGGCGCCGGCAAGGACGCGGCAGCGGCCCTGCCAACGCTCGGCCTCACGCTCGACGGCGTCCGCCTGCGCCTGCCCGGCCAGCGCGAAGTCGCCAGCATCAAAGGCAGCGCCACCATCGGCACCGCCCTGCGCGAAGACGACCCGCTGCAAGCCGACTTGGCGCTCACCGGCTTCAGCGCCCCCGGCATCCTGCTCGACCGCCTGCGCCTGCAAGCCAGCGGCAGCGCCGGCAGCCACGCCATCCAGCTGACCGCCGCCAATCCCGACTTCGACGCCAGCACCCGCCTGCGCGGCAGCCTCGCCGGCGACAGCTGGAATGGCAGCATCGACGCCTTGCAAAACAAAGGCCGCTTCGCCCTCACCCTGCAAGCCCCCGCCACGCTGCGCGTGGCCGGCCGCCCCGGACAAGGCGTCGCCGGCCTGGCCAGCCCCGAACAGATCGCCCTGGGCAGCGCCACCATCGCCATGCCCGAAGGCAGCCTGCGCATCGACACCCTGGCCAAGAACGGCCAACGCTGGCGCAGCAAAGGCAGCGCCGCCGGCGTCAACGCCAGCTACCTGGCCCAGCTCTCCGACACCTGGCGCAGCAACGTCGCCAGCAGCATGACGCTGGGCGCCGACTGGTCCTTCGACCTCGCCGCCCCCGCCGCCAAAGGCGCCGCGCCCGCGCTGGACGGCTCGCTGCACGTGTTCCGCGAAAAAGGCGACATCACCATCACCGGCGGCGAACGCCCGGCCCCGCTCGGCCTGCGCCTGCTGGACGCCCGCCTGACGGTGGCCGGCGACCAGCTGCGCACCCAGCTCGACCTGGCCGGCGACCGCGCCGGCAACGCCCGCCTGGAAGCCAGCGCCCAGTTGCGCGACGGCCGCATTCCCGCCGACAGCCCGCTCACCTTCGGCGCCAGCGCCAGCCTGCCCTCCATCGCCTGGCTCTCGCCCCTGCTCGGCGTGCAAGGCATGCAGCTGGACGGCGCACTGCGCGCCAGCGCCGCCGGCCGCGGCACCATCGCCAACCCGCTGCTGGACGGCGAAGTCGTCGGCGAAGGCCTGGTCATAAACTGGGCCGAGCAAGGCATCCGCCTGCGCAACGGCGCGCTGCAAGCCAAGGTCGCCGGCGACCAGCTGCAGCTGCAAAAGCTGCGCTTCGACGGCGCCGACGGCAATGTGCAGGCCGACGGCTGGCTGCGCCTGGCCAAAGGCGAAGTGTCGATGGACCTGAAACTGGCCGCCAACAAGCTGGAAGTATTCAACCGCCCCGACCGCACCCTGATCGTCAGCGGCAACAGCACCCTGGTGCGCGACGCCAAGCGCTTCGAACTCGAAGGCAAATTCAAAGCGCACCGCGCCAGCATCGAACTGCCATCGCTCGACAGCCCCACCATCAGCGAAGACGTGGTGATCCTCGGCCGCGACAAGCCGAAAGCCGCCGCCGCCAGCGGCCAGCCCCTCAGCATCGACCTGGAAGCCGACCTGGGCGACGACTTCACCCTGCGCGGCAAAGGCCTGGACGCCCAGCTGGCCGGCACCGTGCGCGTGCGCATGACCGAACGGCGCGCCCCGCGCGTCAACGGCAGCATCCACGTCACCAGCGGCACCTACGCCGCCTACGGCCAGCGCCTGGCGATCGAACGCGGCGTGCTGAATTTCACCGGCGCCTACGACAACCCCGGCCTGAATATCCGCGCCGTGCGCAAGCGCCCGGAAGGCGACGAACTGAACGAACACAATGTGGAAGCCGGTGTCGAAGTGCGCGGCACCGCGCTCGCCCCGTCGGCCAAGCTGGTCTCCACGCCCTCCGTTCCGGACAGTGAAAAGCTGGCCTGGCTGGTGCTCGGCCACGGCACGGCCGACATGGCCGGCAATGAAATGGGCCTGCTCGGCACCGCCGCCGGCGCCCTGCTGGGCGGCACGGGCGGCCCCAGCCTGGCCAACCGCGTCGGCCTGGACGAACTGGGCGTAAGCCAGGCCAAAGGGCTGGAAAGCACCGTCGTCACGGTCGGCAAAAAGCTCTCCTCGCGCGCCTACCTCAGTTTCGAACAAGGCGCCGGCAGCGCCACCAGCCTGGTCAAGCTGCGCTACAAGATCAACTCACGCATCTCCCTGCAGTTGCAGACCGGCACCAACAACGCGCTAGACGTGCTTTACAGCTGGGCCTTCGACTGACCGGGCGGCCTTAATTCGGGATTGTGGTCCGGCACCGGCTCATCCTGCGGGACCGGCTGGTGCGGACTATGCGGATGCACCGGCTCGGGGTGCGGCTGCGACTCATCGACCGGCACCGGCAGGTCGGGCGCGCGATGGGCGTGGATACGGTGTTTTTCCATGGCTGGAACTCCCAAAAGCGAGAACACGGAAGACTATTCTACGCCTGCGGTTAAAATCCTTCTTTTTCCAGAATTGCGCGCGCCATGCCACTGACTGTCACCACCGTCGTCCTGCTCATCCTCGTCCCCGTGCTGATCTGGCGCATTTACACCCGCCTGAAGATGGTATTCCAGCGCCAGGAATCGGTGGCCTGGCGCCACTGGGTGGGCGCAGCCGGCTTACCGCTGCTGCTGCTGACTGCCGCGCAATCGATGTTGAACAACCTGCCCGCACTGTCGCTGATGGCCGGCGGCGTGCTGGCCGGCGCCTGGCTCGCCACGATCGCGCTGAAGAAGACCCGCTTCGAAAACACCGGCCTCAAGCTCTACTTCACGCCACCGAGCCGCACCGGCATCCTGGTGTGCATGCTGTTTGCCGCCCGCGCCTTGCAGATTGGCGTCGAGTTCTACATCAACCGCCAATCCGAGCACCCGCAGCTCATCAACTCCACCGCCGTGATGCAGCACCCGCTGACGGTGATCCCGTTCGGCCTCATGCTCGGCTACCTCGCCACCTACTCCATCGGCCTGCTCCGCTGGCGCCAAAGCCAACATCGGGGTCAGGTCTGACAATCGGACACTAACCGCGCACTTTTGATTTTTCTCAACACGCCCGCTTTGGCCCATCGCCTCAGCGGGCGTTTCGTTTATCCAGCGCATGCTTTGAGAAAAGTCAAAAGTGCGGCGACTGTGTCCGAATGTCAGACTTGACCCCGAATTTTGGCGAGGGACTGGCGCACTGAGGGGTAGCGGAAGGTGAAGCCGGTGGCGAGCAGGCGGGCGGGGGCGATGGCGGCGCCTTCCAGCAGCAGGTCGGCTTGCTCGCCCAGCAGCAGGCGTACCGGCCAGGCGGGTGTCGGCAGCAGGCAGGGGCGGCGCAGCTGGGCGGCGGCGCTGCGGGCGAATGCCAGCTGCGTGGGGTGCTCGGGGGCGGTGAAGTTCCAGGCGCCGTCGGCTGCGGCGCCAAGGCGCCACACGTGCGCCAAGCCGCGCAGCAGGTCGTCGATGTCGATCCAGGAGCTGCGCTGCCTGCCGCTGCCCATCCGTCCGCCCAGCCCGAGCTGGAACGGCAGCAGCATCATCGGCAGCGCGCCGCCTTGTCCGAACACGAGGCCGAATCGCGCCAGCGCCACCGGGACGCCCGCCGTGCGGGCGCGCGCGGCTTCGGCTTCCCATTCCTGGCATAAGCGGGACATGAAGCGCTCTTGCGGCGGGCTGCTTTCGTCCAGCACCTGTTCGCTCTCTTGCGGCTGGATGCCGTAGTAGCCGATGGCGGAGGCGGAGATCAACAGCCGCGGCTTGCGCTCCGCCCTGGCAATCCAGTCCACCACGCCCTTGGTCAGGCCGGCGCGGCTGCGGCGCAGTACGGCCTTGCGTTGCGCGCTCCAGCGCCAGCCGAGGATGCGCGCGCCGGCCAGGTTGATGACGACGTCAATGTGCTCTGTTGGCGGCATTTCTTCCATGCTGCCGATCGCGCGCACCGTGCCGTTGAATTCCCAGGCGGCTTTCTTCGGTTCGCGCGAGAGGACGATGACCTGGTGCCCGCTGGCGCGCAGCAGCGGTACCAGGGCGCGGCCGATAAAGCCGGTGGCGCCGGTGACCAGCACGGTCTGCGGCGCGCCGTCGAAGCGGGCGTCGGGCATGGCGGGGGCCGGCGTCTGGCGCGCGGCCAGGGCGTCGCGGATACCCGATGCGAATACGCCAATGCCGCAGGCGGCCAGGAATACGCTGAGCCACCCTTGCGGCGCGTAGCGGAAGCCGCTCGGTGCGGCCAGCCATTCGGGAGAGGCCAACAGCAGCAGGCAGATGAAGGCGCCGCCGTTGATGGCGAGGACCGTGTGCGTGACGCGCTCGGTGGCCGGCAGCAGGCGGGTCTGGTCTTCCACCACAAAATCCCATAGCGTGAGGACGATCTCGACCCCGAACAGGGCGATCAGCACGACCGCCCAGGCGCCCTGCCATACCCAGGCCGACAGGCCGACGAACAGCACGCCGTAAATCATGGCGCGCAGTGCGTGGATGGCGAGTTCGCGCCGTGCGCTGGCGCGCTGCGGCAGCGCTTCCGTCAGCTCGTGGTGGTAGAGGGTATCGAAGGCGCCAAGGCAGCCCTGGAAGGCCATCAGCTGCAGTGCGAGCAAGTGGGTGTTCATGCGGCCTCCTTTTCTGCCGCGCACTTTTCCTGGAACACGCCGGCTTGCACAAACGTGGTGCCGAACAGGAGGTGGCGGATTTCAATGCGGATGTTGAAGCGGTTGGGCGCCTCGTTGCAGTGGCGCAGGTAGGTCTTGCCGGGCGTGAGCACGCCGGGCAGTGGGATGCGCCAGCCCAGCATGTCCCAGAAGTAGCCGTCGCTGGTGAAGTGCAGGTTGCCGTCGGCCACGTGCAGCTTGAGCTTCATGCCGAGGCCAAGGCCGACGTACTCCAGCACTTCGCCGCTTTCGCTTTCCGCCATATAAGAGGTGAAGCGGATCGGCTTGCGGCCGTTCAGCATGTAGATGCGCTGCTTGTAGATGTGCGCCGATCCGGGCTTGCCGTACACCTGGATGTCGACCGGGAAGCCGCTGTCGTCGTACGGTATCAGGGCGCCCTGGATGAAAGGCTTGCTGATGAAGCCGATCAGCTTGCCGATGCGCGAGGCGCGCAGTTCGCTCAGGCGGCCGTCGTACAACAGCGCCTGGCCGGGCCGCGGGTTCTTGGCGAAGCGGCGCTGGATGTCGGGATGCAGCTTGCCCCATTCCGGCCCGAGGACCTTGCGGAACAATTCGCCTTCACCGGCCGTGGGCCCGGCCTGCGATGCCCCGGCGGCGGCGCGCCGGTCCAGCACGTAGAGCCGCCACACGGCCGGCAGCAGCAGTGCCAGGGTGGCGAGGTCGAGCCACACGTTGGGCCACACTTCGGCGCGCAGCGAGACCATGATGTCCTGCGGCCCCCACAGCAGCAGGCCGGCGCCGATCCACAGCCAGGCCGCCGGTTCGCGCCGGGTATCGCCGAACCACACCAGCGCCAGCATCCATAGGCCGACGCACTGGATGGTCGGGCCGAACAGCGCCAGCCACCAGGCTTGGCGCGCGTGCTGTGCCTCGGGGCCGAGCACGGCGTGGTACCAGTCCAGCGCGGGCGCGGCGGCGACCCAGGGCAGCGCCAGCCCCACCGCCAGGTGCAGCACGGCGCTGGCATACAGCCAGCGCAGCAGCCATTTACGTTCCATGACGGCCTCCGAGCGAGGTGGGGCAGGTGTTGGCGTCGCACTGGCTGGCGCCGGCGTCCAGCCGCAGCCAGCGCGAAATGCGGTAGCGGTTGCGGGCAAAGCTGCGGTAGGCGGCGGCCAGCATCGGCTGCAGCAGGCGCACCCGCAGCGGCCACACCAGCCAGGGCCGGCCGGCCACGGTATAGGCCGCGAGGATGGCGTCGGTGCCGACCAGCATGGCGCCATCGGCGCGCCGCCCGTGCAGTTCGCGGTTCATGGCCGCCAGCGTGGCGCCCAGCGGCGCGGGGTCGAATCCTGGCTGGGCAATATCGACGAAAGCCAGGCGTCCGGCACCGTCCCACTGCGCCAACCGCGCCATCTCGCGGCGGCAGAACGGGCAGGCGCTATCGAAGTACAACGTCAACTCAGCCACTGGTTTGCTCCTTGTTTTCAAAATACAACACAACGTGAACTACTTTAAGCGGCGCCTTAACACTCTGCGAACCCGCTTTCAGGCTGTAGCAGAATGAATAATTGATGAATTATACTAATTTTCATTTATTTCTGTCGTTACAGAAATTAAAGACCATATTTGATAAGATGTCAAATGCCTAAAGGTCGTGTATTCTGAGATACCAGAAAATGATTGCCATGAGGAAATATTCTTATGACGACTTACAATAAGACCGACAAGGGTCGAGAAGAAATCGCTGCGCGCACGTTCGGGCTGCAGTCGCGCATGCGTACGCTGTTGGTGATGATTGACGGCCGCCATCCAATGGAGGCTTTACTCCCGAAAGTAACCGGCCTTGGCTTGGACGCCAGCGCCGTGGCGGAGCTGTTGGCGCAAGGTTTCATCGAGGAAGGCGAAGCCCTGCCGCAGCCGCCTGTGCTGCCGACCGAGCAGGAGCTTGCCTCGCAGTATGCGCAGGCGCGCGCCTTCTATGAGCGCACCATCGAACCGACGCTGGGTTTGCGCGGGCAGGTGCTGCAAGCCAAGCTGGAAGCGGCGGCGACGCTGGAGGATCTGAAGGCGATGCGGATCACCTTCTTCGAAATGGTGAACCGCATCCGGGGACGGCCAGTGGCGCTGGCCCTGAAGAAGGAGCTCGACGCCATCCTCGGCGCCTGCTCCAAAGAAGCCGCCTGAGGGGCGGCTGCTACATCAAGCTGCGGCGGCCTGGCGCCGCTGCAGCACGAAGATCGGCTGCGCCCACTGGGTGTCCTTCTTCTTCTTGCTCGTGATGAGCGTCAAATCGGAAGGATCGTAGACGTCCGTGTTGTGGGTCAGCGGCGTCGTCATCAGGTACTGGGCGTCGGTGTTCTTCAGGAACTCGCCGACCAGCTGGATGTTGCGGATATCCAGGTGGGCGAACGGTTCGTCGATGAACACGAAGCCGCCGGAGCCGTCTTCCGACTTCAGCAAACCAATCAGCAGCACCAGCGATTTCATCACCTGCTGGCCGCCCGACGCTTCGCCGTCGTTCATGCCGATGGCGCCCTTGCCGTCAAACTTGAAGCGTACCTGCAGGCCGGCTTGCGACAGCAGCAAATCGTCGTTCTCCAGCTTGACCGGTTCCACGTGCACGTCGATGTTGGCCAGCGCGCCCAGTTCCTTGATATTCGCGGAGTAGGTCTTGATGGTGTAGCGCAGTCGCTCGATGTAGGCGCCGCGCGCATTGGCGGTGGCTTCGATCGCGCGGTTGTTCTGGTAGCGGCGTTCTTCGGTTTCGCTCTTGCGGTTCGACAGCTGCTCGTTCAGGCGCGCAAACTGGTCGATCACGGTGGCATCGAGTTCCCAGTCGTCGCGCGCCAGTTGCGATTGCAGGCTGGCGATGCGCAGGTCGACCTGGTGCGCGTTCTGGTGTTGCTGCACCAGGGCCTGGCGGCGCGCCGGACGGCGCCAGGCGCCGGGCAGGTGACGCCACTGGCGGCGCAGCGCCAGCATGGCGCGCGCGTGGTCGGAGCGCTGCTCCATCTGGCGCTTGAAGTTCAGGCGCAGGCCGGCTTCGGCTTCGGACAGCGCCATGCGCGCGCTTTGCCATGCGGTGTCGGCCTTGGTGCGGGCCACGGTGGCGTTCTTCATCAGGCCTTGCAGTTCGCCCAGGCGCGAGCCCACTTCCAGGCGCTCGGCGCGCAGCGGCACGGCGGAGCGCGCGGCTTCGTCGAATTCCTCGGTGCGGGCGCTTAGTTCCTTCACGGCGTCAACGCCGGCCAGGCGGGTCTTCAGCGCGGAAGTTTCGGAGGCCAGCTTGGAAATCTGCAGGGTGTACTTGTCTTCCTCGGCTTCCAGCGACGGCAGGTTCTTCTGGATCGCATCCATGCGCGAGGTCTTGCCGGCGGCGCCGAAGCGGTAGCGCGAGGCTTCCACGAACAGCGAGCGGCCGCCGCGGCGTTCCTTGTGGTAGGCCTCCGGCGTGATCCATTCTTCGATGTTGCCGAGCTTGGCGCCCTCTTCCACCGATTCCACGCGGGTGATGCGCGACAACTGGTCGATCAGCCACTCCGGCGCCAGGCCGCTGAACTTGACCACCGACAGCAGGCTTTGGTTCTTCGGCTCGTGCGCCTTGACGCAGTCGTTCACGATGAAGTGGCGATAGCGTTCCTTCTCCGCCAGGCGGTAGGCGGCGGAGGCGTCGGACGAGCGCTCCAGCAGCACCACCGAGGCATAGCCGCCCAGCACACCTTCCACTGCGCCCTGCCATTTCGGATCGGTCACTTCGACGATGTCCGACAGCATGGCGTGCGGGATGCCGGCGTCGTTCAGGGCGCGGCGCATGGCGCGCACATTGTCCGGCTCCGGCATGGCGCTCTTGCCTTGCAGGGCGTTGATGGTGGCCTTGTCCTGGGCGATGCGGTGGGAGACGGCGTCGCGCTGCGAACGCAGCTTCAGCAACGCGGATTCCTTCTCTTCCAGCTCGGCGGCGGCATCGGCCACGTCGGCGCCCGATTCAGCGGCCAGCTTTTGCAGGCGCGCCTTCTGTTCGGCCAGCGATTCCAGCGGCTTGAGTTTGCTGTTGATGTGGTTCAGGCGCGAGGTGAGCGCGGTCTGCTCCTGCTCCAGCAGGGTTTCCTGCTGCTGCGAGTCCTGCAGCGCCTTGGCTTGCTTGGCCACCTCATTGCGCTTGTCGGCCAGCTGCTGGTCGGCTTGCGCCAGCGGCTTGCGCGCTTCGCGCAGCTGCTTGCTGATGTTGCCCGCCTTCTCGCGCGCCTCGTGGTACTCCAGCGACGGCAGCACTTCTTCCTGCAGGTTGCGGCGTTCCTTGTGCAGCGTTTCCCACTGGTGGTAGTTGGCCACGCGCAGGCGCAGGCCTTCCAGGTTGGTCTTGGAGCCTTCCAGTTCGGCTTCGAAGCGCTTCAGCTCCTCTTCCGTGTCGCGCTGGTGGCGCTTGGCTTCGTCGTAGGCGTCCAGCACTTCCTTGTCGCCGAACACCTGGAACACCAGGTCCAGCAACTGGCGCGGCGCGTATTCGCACAGCTTGTCGGTTTCGCCCTGCTCCAGCGCCAGCACTTTGGACATGGCCTGCGACAGGCCGGCGTTGGCCAGGCGCTTGCGGTAGTTCTCCACGCCCAGCCAGTCGTTGGCTTCGGTGACTTCTTCGATGTCCACGTTCCCGGGACGCATCAGGTACTGGCGCTTCCAGTCGCCGCCGTTCTTCTCGACCTTGCAGAACAGGGTCACTTCGTCTTCGGCGAAGAAGCCGCTGGAACGGAACGGGCGGTTCGACAGCTGCTTGCCTTGCGGCTTGTTGTCCACCACGGCGCGCAGCCAGGCGGTCTGCTGGCCGCTGTGGCGCGCGTAGTGCTTGTAGGTGCGGCCCATCGAACAATCGAGGCCGAACAGGGTGCGCAGCGCGTCCAGCAAGGTGGTCTTGCCGGAGCCGTTCTGGCCCGCGATGGTGATGATCTTGGCATCCAGCGGAATGTTCTTGATGCGCTGCCAATAGTCCCAGTGGACCAGCTCAAGGGATTTGATTTGGAACATCGATTATTCTTCCGTTGGGGTTTCTTCGTTGGCAGCCGGTGCCGGCTCGGCGTCGTTGGCGGCGGCCAGCACGGCGCGCGGGATGTGCACGATCTGCGCCGGCGCGCGCTTGAACACTTCGGCCAGGGCGCCGTTGATGATGCGCTCTTTCAGCAGGTCGGTGTCCATCAGCAGGTCCAGCAGCGGGCCTTCGACGACGATGTCGCCGCGGCGCTCGATGAATCCGAGCTTGCCCAGGATGCCGAGGTTCATGTCCATGCGGGTCTTCTTACCCAGCTTATCGCCGAAGTCGGCCAGCAGCGCCTTGTAGGGGATGCCGATCGAAGTGTCTTCCGCGCGCGGCACCGATTTCTCGCTGCCGAACATATCGTTCTGGTCGTCGTCGGCGTGCTGGTGGGTTTCCTGGCGCTCGCGCTTGGGCAGGATGATCAGCGCCCACAGCACGACCAGCAGGGCCACGCCGTCGCGCGCCAGGCCGAAATTATTGTTTTGCCAGGTGTCCTTGGCGCCGAACACCTTCGGTTCGATGGCGCGCTGCAGGGCCAGGGTCACGTGGTCGGCATAGACGTTATCCAGCAGCTTCATGCCGCAGGCGGCCAGGCGGGCGTCGACTTCGGCGCGGAAATGCTCGTCCGACAGCGCGCGCTTGACCATCTTGTCGTCGCGGCGCAGGGTCTGATGCGCCATCAGGCGCGCAATCAGGATTTGGGAATCATCACTCATCTGGCTTGCCGCTTTCTTTCTTGTCTAGTTCGAGGGTGAGCGCGGCCAGGGAGATGGCGGCGATCTCGAGGTCGGGCAGCTGCACCATTTCATCCTGCGGCGCGAAACGGATCGGCAGGCGCGCCAGGTCGGCGGTGGTGCCCTGCATCGAGGCTTCGGCCTCGTCGCCCAGCAGCGGCAGCATGGAGGCGCGGTAGGAGGCCAGCGCGAAGGAGGCCGGCAGCAGCGCCTCGTGCACTTTCACCTCGCGCGGCGAGCCTTCGGCCACGGCCGGGAAGTTGTTCAGCTGCGCAAAGTCGGACAGGCGCGCCAGCCAGTCGTCCAGCTCGCGCTGCATGGCCGGGCTGTCGTTGATCGTGGTCGGGGCATCCTGGCCGGCAGGCAGGCCATTGACAAGGGCGTTCGGTCGTTCGGTCATCAATTCTGTTTCGGCGACGTCGATCATTTCGGCCGGGGTGATGAACAGCGGTTTCACCGGCTGGTCGATCGCGTCTTCCGCCAGCGAAGCCAGGTCCTCATGGGCCAGCAGCCAGCGTTTGATATCGGTGGTGGACAGGCCGGATTGGCCCAGGTGCACGCGCTGGCGCTCGATCTGGTTCAGCGCGCGCGAGAACATGCCCTGCATGTTCAGCAGCTGCGACTGGGCCCGGCCGATCGCCTGCGCGGCGCGATGGGTGGCGCTGTCCGCGTTTTCATCGGAGGTAATGGCACGCAGGATCTCGGAGCCCTTCTCGACCCAATCGCAGGCCTGGTGCCATTTGGCCTGCGACTCGCGCAGGCGGAATTCGGAACCGGACGCGATGGCGTCGCGGAATTCGTCGGTCAAATCGACCAGGCGGCCCAGCAGGTGCTGCAGCTGCTCGGTGGTGACCCCGCCCACCGCTTGCGCGCCGGCCACCTGCGACAGCAGGAAGCCCATTTCGGCGTCGTCTTCCGGCGCGGCCAGGGCCAGCAGGCTGTCGATCGCGGCCAGCACATTGCGCGCCATCGGCGTCACGCGGTAGACGGCTTGCTGCGCATCCCAGGCCAGCAGGCCGTTGGTGCGCAGGCGGTTCAGCACGGTTTCCAGGCTTTCCGGCAACAGGTAGGCCAGGCGCGTGTTGATATCCGCCCGCGAAAACGCGGACGAAGTTGTCTCATTAGCAAGTTCGCGCAGAACCAGCAGGCGCACCAGCACCCCCTCGAAACCGCCGTGGAACAGTGCCGTAAACACCTGCAGCAGCGGTTGGGCGCGCTTCAGGTGGTACACCTGCTCGATCTCGTCGGCGGAAATGTGGGGCTGGAAGTGGGCCTGCAGGGCATCCTGCTGCTCTTGCTCAGTCGGGTTGGTGTCGGCCAGGGCCGCACTTGCCATTAAGTCAATCATTACACTCCATCAACATGCACCGGAAGTTGCCAAATAAATGGGGACGTACCCCATTTAGGAGATTCATTTAAATGGGGTACGTCCCCATTTATTTGGCAACTTTCGGCTGGGGCGTCAGTATAACAGGCGGGGTGTGGCTATTTGCGGTTGACTTTCTCCAAGACTTGCTCAAAGGAATCACCATTCTCTTCCTTGAAGCGGATGCGGGCGGGGTACCAGTCGAGGCCGGGGGCCAGCCAGAGGTCGACTTGCTGCTCGTGGCTGCCGACCGGCTTGCGGCTGAAGTGCAGCACCTTGGGGTTGCCCAGGGCTTCGCTCTCCATGGTTTCGCTGCCGACCACGCGGAAGGTCCAGACGTCGGCGTCGCGCCGGCCGGCGACCAGGAAGCTCCATTCGCTGCCGGGCTTGAATTTGTCGGGCGCGGCGCGCGCCAAGGCGGCCAGCTGCCAGGTCACGCTGCTGCGGTCCTGCTCGCCGCCCCGGATGGCGGGGCTGGTTTTGCCGTCTTCGAACTGGATGCGCTGGGCCTGGCGGTCGAAGCGGGTGGTGGTGGGTTCTTTGCGGATGCGCTTTTCATAATAGCTGGCCGGGGCCAGGCCGAAGTCGTCGTGCGCGCCCTCGCTGCGGTGCTCCAGGACCTTGCCGAACAGGCCGGAGCGCGCTTCCGTCAGCAGGGTGTATTTGCCGTCGGCCTGGCGCCAGCTGATGGTGCCGGTGCCGAACAGGGGGATGCCGTGGTTGCTGCCGCGGACCGCGTAGGTCAGCTCAGCCGATGGCGGCAGATTGGTGGCGCGCTTGGCGACCGGGTAGTCGGCGCCGGCCGCACTGGCGGCGATCAGGGCCAGGGTGATGCTGGTCAGAACTCTGCGCATGGCGTGACTTCCTTACTTGGTGATGCGGGTGACAATTTGGGTGGTGATGCCGCCGTTGGCTTCCGTGTTGCGGATCTGTACCGGGTACCAGTCCAGGCTGGGGGCGATCCAGATTTCCAGCTTGGCGTTGTAGCTGCCCGGGCGCGGCGGGCGCACGATGTGCCAGGTCACCAGCTTGCCCATCTTCGTTTCCACTTCGGCTTCGCCGACCAGCTGGAAGCGGTAGATCTGCGCCTTGCGGTCTTCGCCGACCAGGATGTCGATGTCCTGGCCGTACTGGTTGGCGTCGGCGCGGCCGATGCCGGCCAGCTGGAACAGGATCGAGGCCCGGTCCTGGGCGCCGGACAGCAGGGGCACCGTGTGGTCGCTGGCGGAGAAGGTGATCTTTTGCTCCTGCTGGTTGAAGTGGGTGGCGGTGGCCGAGCGGTTGCGCAGCTTTTGCGTGAATTTCGCCGGCGCCAGGCCGTAGTCGTCGATCACGCCTTCGCTGCCCACTTCCATCAGGTTGAAGCGGGCCACCAGCAGGCTGATGCCGACTTCCTGCTGCACCTGGTAGCGCATGCCGTCCTGCTGCCAGCTGATGCTGCCCGAGCCGCTCCAGTTGGTGCCGTCGGGGTCTTTGCGCCGCACCTCCAGTTCCAGCCTGGCGGAGGGCGGCAGTTCGACTTTCCAGCGCCGGGTGCTGGTGGGGCCTTCCTGCTGCACCGCGGATTCTACGTCGGCCGGCGCCGGGCCAGCGCCCGCTTGGCTGGCCGCCATGGGTTCGGCCGGAGGCGCGGCGGCCGGCAGCGGCTCGGGCGGCGCCGGTTCGGCGGGCACCGGGACGGGCTCCGCCACCGGCGGCGCGGGACGCGGCTTGCGCGGCTTGGCCTTGGGCGCGGCGGCGGGAGCGGTTTCGGCGACGGCTGCCGGCACGGCGGCGGGCGGCGGCGCCTGGCGCAATTCGGCGTTGATGATGCCCTGGGCCGGTTCGCGCCGCTGCTCGCTGGCGCCAATGCGGCCGCCGACCCAGCTGATCGTCAGGAAGTGCAGCGCCACGGTGGCGGCGCCTACGGCAAGGATGCGGCGGCGGTGGCGGGGCGGGAGAACAATCGTCATGGCCCTAGTTTAACGTGCCGGTCTGTCATTTCGCTGACACGCCCTGCAATGGCATAATTTGCCGGATATTTTATCAAGGAGCCTGGATGTCCCTTTTGCGCCAACGTGGCCATGCCGATTCCGGCAAGGTCGGCATGGTTGAACTCTTCTTCGACCTGGTGTTCGTGTTTGCTGTGACCCAGCTGTCCCATACGCTGCTGAAAAAGCCCGATGCGCAGGGCGCGCTGCAAACCGGCCTGCTTTTCATGGCGACATGGTGGGTGTGGATCTATACGGTGTGGGCCACCAACTGGTTCGACCCGGAGAAAAAGCAGGTGCGCGCCGCCCTCTTCGCCTTGCTGCTGGCGGGCTTGCTGATGTCGGTCTCGATCCCGCGCGCCTTCACGGACCTGGGCTGGCTGTTCGGCGCCGCCATCGTGCTGCAGCAGGTGGGGCGCACGGTGGCCATGCTGGCGGCCAGCCGCGGCGACAACCCTGCCCTGCGCCGCAACTTCCTGCGCATGACGGTGTGGCTGGCGGCCAGCGGTTCGCTGTGGGTGGCCGGCGGTCTGGCCGCGCCGGAGTCGCGCATGGCGTGGTGGCTGGCGGCGCTGGCGGTCGACCTGGCGGCGCCCATGCTGCTCTATTATGTGCCGGGCCTGCAGCGCTCCACCCTGGCCGACTGGAATGTGGACGGCGGCCACATGGCCGAACGCTGCGCGCTGTTCATCATCATCGCGCTGGGCGAATCGCTGCTGGTCACCGGCGCCACCTTTGCCGACCTGGCCATGGACGCGGCCACGGTCGGCGCTTTCCTGCTGGCGGTGCTGGGCACCATCCTGATGTGGTGGCTGTACTTCGAGCATGGCCTGGAGCAGGGCCACCACCGCATGGTGCATTCCGATGCGCCGGGCCGGCATGCGCGCAACAGCTATACCTACCTGCATATTCCGATCGTGGCCGGCATCATCGTCGGGGCGGTGGGCGATGAGCTGGTGCTGAGCCATCCGCACCATGGCAGCCCGGCGGCGCTGGCGGCCATCATCGGCGGTCCCTTGCTGTTCCTGTGCGGGACCGCGCTGTTCAAGTGGCTGGCGCAGACGCGCGCGCTGCCGCCGCTGTCGCACCTGATGGGCGTGGTCCTGCTGCTGGTGCTGGCGGCGCTGGCCGTGCCGCTGCACCTGTCGCCGCTGCTGGCGGCCGGCCTCACGGTGCTGGTGCTGTTGTTCGTTGCTGTGTGGGAGAGCTGTGTGCTACGCTAGCCGGATACCAACCGGAGACCCCCTATGACCACCCCACACATGCCCAACATTCCCGGCGCTGCAGTGATGACGGATACGCTGGACTTCGTCAAATCCCTGTGGGGCAGCATGGGGGTGCCGGGCATCAGCATTCCCGGCATCGCCGCGCCGACCTTGTCGGTCGATGAGCTGGACAAAAAGATCAGTGAGCTGAAGGCCGTCGAGTCCTGGCTCAATCTCAACGCCACCATGCTGCGTTCGAGCATCCAGGCGCTGGAAGTGCAGCGCGGCACCATCGCGGCGCTGAAGTCGATGGGCCAGTCGCTGGCCGCCGCCGTGCAGCAGGCGCCGCACAACGATCCGTTCGCGCACCTGGACAAGCCGAAGCCGCCCAAGCCGGCCGAGGCGCCGGCCCCGGTGCCGGAAGCGAAGCCGGCCGCCGAAGCCAAACCGGCGGCCGACGCCGCCAGCGCCGCCAGCCAGATGGCCAACCCGGCCGCCTGGTGGAACCTGCTGCAGGAGCAGTTCACCCAGGCCGTGACTTCGGCCATGGCGACCGAGCCGGTCGCCAAAGCGCCGGCAGCGGCCAGCGCGCCCGCCGCCAAGAACGGCGCGGCGCACGACGCCAGCAAGCCTGCCGCCAAACCGGCAGCACGCAAACCCGCGGCCAAGCGCGCCCCGAAGGCGCCCAAGCCTTAATTCAGTTTTTGGATGCGGATGGCTTCGATCAGGCCATCCTCGTCCCGCTGGACTTTCATGATATTGATCAGGCCCTCGTCCTCCAGGGCCTTGGCGGAATCGTGCGCCGCCTGGAACGACTCCAGGGTGTCGCCCTTGGCGCTGACTGGACGGATCCAGGCCGCTCCCCCCACCTTCATCTTGTTATAGACCTCTTTGGCGATATCGCGCATGGATCACTCCTCGTCGTGGTCAACTTTCAGGGCGGCCTTCAATTCGGTTTCGATTTCCTCCGCCGACATCCGGCCCGGCATCAATTTCTGCAACTGCTCGATCAACTGCGCAAAACGCTGCTGGCCCGGGGCGATGCGGTCCACGTGCATCAGCACATCGTTTGCTTCCGTCATCAGGGCTTCGTCGTAGCCCTTGGCCTGCATGTGGGAGATCAGGATCTGCGCGGAGTTGAACAGGATACGCATATTGTCCGGCAGGTTTTTGCGCGCTTCGCGCATCCAGGCCACCGCTTCCGGCAGCTTGTTGGTCTTCCATAGCAGCACGCCCTTGTTCATCATCTCGGCCGCTTCCTTGCGCGCGGTCTGGATCAGGGCGGCGCCTTCATCGCCCATGCGCGCCTTGTCGAAGATGCGCTGCACCTCGTCGTGCAGGATGATGTTGTCGTCGTTGTTGCGCACCACGTAGCACAGCAGCTCGACCGGCGCGTCCTTGACGCCGACGGCGAACAGCAGGGTGGCCATTTCCAGGCAGGTCGGCGTGTCAGGGCGTTCGCGCTCGCCAGTCAGCATCTGTTCCAGCTCGTCGCCGGATTTGCGCGCGCGCCGGTAGTCGCCGCTCTCGTGGTAGACCAGGCCTTCGGTGATCTTGGAGCGCAGTTCGATCATGCTGCCGGAAAAGTCGCGCTGGGCGGCGGCCAGCAGCAGCAAGGCTTCCTTCGAATCGTTCTTCTGCCCCAGCACGCGCGCCAGGCCGAAGTAGGCGTCCACCGTCTTCATGATCGAGTATTCGCCCACCTGCAGGCATTTGCGGAACGCTTTTTCCGCCAGCCCGATATTACCCAGCTTGAGCGCGGTGGCGCCCAGCGCGCGCTGGCGCGGCACGGAGTTGGGCGAGAGCTTGGCGGCGCGTTCCAGCACGTCGCACGATTCCTGCAGGCGGCCCATATTCTGCAGCGAGCGCGCCAGCTGGTCGTAAGCGTCCAGGTAGAAGCGGTTTTCGGCGATCACGCCCTGGAACATCTGGCGCGCGGCTTCGTTGTCGCCGTTGGCCATGCGGATCTTGCCGACGCCGGTGCGCGCCCAGTTGAAGTCGCGCTCCTGCAGCACTTTCTCGTACACGGCGCGCGCCTGCTCCGTCTCGCCCGCCTTCAGCAGCAAGGTGGCGCGCATGCGCAGCAGGTCCACCTCGTGCAGCTTGTTGCGGGCGGCGGCGGCTTCGCACAGCTTGGCGGCGCGCAGGTAGTCCTTTTCCAGGTAAGCCTGGTCGATCTCCTGGAAGATCTGCTTTTTCTGCCAGGCGCGGTTCAGGCGCGTCAGCAGCACGCCTTCGGTGATCGGCTTGATGATGTAGGCGTCGGGCTGGTGCTCGGCGGCGCCCATCACCGCTTCCACGCTCTTCTCAGCCGAGACCATCAGCCATACGCAGCTGGGCATCAGCAGGCCGCGGATGCGCGCTTCCTCCAGCACGTGCTGGCCGCTCTTGCCTTCGCCCAGGTTGAAGTCGCACAGGATCACGTCGTACTGGATGCGGGTCAGCAGGCCGATTGCCTCGCCCCCGCTCGAGGCCTGGTCGATGTGGCGCGCGCCCAGGCTGCGCAGGGCTTCGCGCAGCAACTGGCGCACGCCGACGAAGTCATCGACGATCAGGTAGCGCTTCTCGGCCCAGTTGACGCCCGATGCTTTGTCCGGCGCCGGACTGACCGGCGTGGTGACGGCGGGCGCGTTCATGGCAGGCGCAGGATGAAGCAGCCGCCGCCCAGCGTACCGCCGTTTTCCAGCGCGATGCTGCCCTGGCGCTGGCGGTGCTTGTGCGATTTGGCGACTTCGCTGGCGAAGTACAGGCCAAGGCCGCTGCTATTGGTCAGGAAGTTGATGCCCTGCCCCACCACCTGGCCCGCCTGCAGCATGGCGGGCGGGAAGCCGGCGCCGTTGTCCTCCACCCGCACTTCCATGAAGCCGTCCTGCTCGCGGATGCTGAGCGCCACCTGGTCGCGCGTGTAGCGCACGGCGTTGTTGATGGCGTGGGCCAGCAGGCCAAGCACCAGGTCTTCGTCCAGGGTCCAGATCAGGTCCAGCGGGAATTCGGTGCTAAGGCGGATGCCTTTCGATTGCAGCAGTACGCGCTGCTGGGCTGCCAACTGGTCCACCAACTCACTGACTTGCACCGGCGTCGGGTCGAACGGGTAATTCGGGCGGCCGACTTCCTTGTAGAGCGCTAGCAGCTGGATCAGGTGGTCGTTCAGGCGCTTGGTCTGGTACAGCATTTGCGCCATCTGCGGGTAGGCCGGATTGTCTTGCGCGCTATCCCCGGCCTGCACAAGCAGGTGCTCCAGCGTGCCAGTCAGCACGCTGATGGAATTCTTCATGTCGTGCACCGTGGAGGCGAGGAACATGAACAGCTCTGGCGAGCCGGCGCGGTCTTCCATGGATTCTCCAGCCGTTGGATAGGAGGCCATTATAGCTTGCGGCGCTGCTTGAGCAGGAAGCGGCCAGGGTCGAGTGCGGCGGCCAGTGTTGCTTCGATGGGAAGCGGTTCATCTTCCAGTTGACAGGCCAGGATTTCCGCCGCCAGCGGGGCCCAGATGATGCCCCGGCTGGCGTAGCCCAGCAGGGTGTACAGGCCGGGGTGGCGCGCCAGCTCGCGCAGGCGTTCGGCCCGGCCCCCGGCGCCGCCGTCCGGCAGCGCCCCCACCAGGGGCAGGCGGTCGGGGGCCATGGTGCGGAAGCCTACCCGGCCGCGCAGCGGGGCGCGCTGCGCGGCCTGCAGCGCCGCCGCGCCCAGGATTTCCCCTGCGCGTTGCAGGTTTTCGTCCTGGCTCGACTGCCAGAGCGCGCGGTCCTCACTTTTGTCGTAGGTTGCGCCGACGCAGATGGTGCCGTCCACCAGCGGGGTCATATAGGCTTCGCGGCAAACCACCAGGTTCAGGCTGGGGAACTCGCCTTCCCGCAGGTGGGTGACCTGGCCGCGCATGGTGTACAGCGGCAGTTCGCTGGCCTGGGCCAGCGCGGTGGCGCCGGCGCCATTGGCCAGGATGACGGTGGGCGCGCTGGCCAGTACTTGTCCGCCCGCGTCCAGCACGCGCCATTCGCCGCCATCGTCCGCAGCGGCGCGCTCGATCCGCAGCGCTTCAGTGTGGAAGACGCGTTGCAGCTTGTCGCCGCAGGCGTGCAGCATGGCGCGGCAGGCGGTGGCGGGAGTGGCCCAGCCGCCGCGCGGGAAGTGCCAGGCGCCGTATGGCGTTGGCGCGCCGAGCATGGCACCGGCCTGCTGCGCGTCCAGCCAGCGCACGTATTGTTCGGGGTAGCGCCAGGTGTCGACCACGTCTTGTTGCACTTGCGCGTGCTCGGCGTCGCGCGCCAGTTGCAGCACGCCGCACTGGTGGCCGCGAATCGCTGCCGGCCGGCCGGCGCCAGCGGCGGCGGGGCCGGAGTTCGCGTCGGCGTCGGGGCCGGGCGCGTGCGGGCCGATCCCGCCCAGGTGTTGCCAGGCGCGCTGGGCGTACAAGTAGGCGGCGCGCGCCAGTCGGGTCGGGATATTGTCGTCTTTCGACAGCAATGGCATGAAGATGCCGGCGACGTTGCCGGACGCTTCCTGCGCCGGTGCGCTGTGGCGTTCGATCAGGGTGACTTGCCAGCCGCGCGCAGCAAGGCGCTCGCAGGCGGCGCTGCCGGCGACGCCGGCGCCGATCACAATGGCGCGCCGTTCCGGTGCCGGTGCGCGTGGCGGCTGCGGCTTGCGGCTGGTGTAGGCGAAATGCTGCCAGCCTGCGCTGGCGTCGCCGGCGGCGCTGAAGCCGGCGGCGCGCAGGTTGCGCACTGCCGTCTCGTCGGGCTGGTGGATGCGCAGCGTGGCTGCGGGCGCGGCAAGGCGCTGCAGGGCGCGGATCTGGTCCAGCGGCGCGGGGAGGATGAATTCATCGACGCGGGCGACGATCTCCGGCAGCCAGGCTTCGACCGGGCCGGCCAGCAAGTCCAGCGTCACGCGCTCTTGCGCCAGATGCAGGCGGTGCAGGCCCGGCACATCCAGCGGCCATTGCTGCGCCAGCGCGGGGACGGCATCGGCCAGCGCCGTCAGCGCCGCCCAGGCGGGGATACGCGGCACGAGCGCCAGGTAATGCAGCGGGCCCGCGTCGCCGGGCGTCGACGCGGCGGCATGGCGGGCAAGGGTGGCGAGGAACTCCTCGCCGCTGCCGAACGCGGTGTCGAGGACGACGTGACGGGATTCAGCCACCGTGCTGGCACTCCTTGTGTCGGAAGCAGGCCAGGTCGTGGTCGTTCACCATCCCGATGCCCTGCATATACGCGTAAATAATCGTGGAGCCGACGAATTTGAACCCGCGCTTGGAAAGATCCTTGGAAATCCGATCGGAAAGCTCGGTGCGCGCCGGCCGCTCGCCCTGCGCGGCAATGCGGTTGACGATAGGCTTGCCGCCCACATATCCCCACAGCAGCGCCGACAGGCTGGAGCCCTCCTCCAGCAAGCGCAGGTAAGCGCGCGCATTGCCCACCGCCGCATTCACCTTCAAGCGGTTGCGCACGATGCCGGGATTGGCCAGCAGCTCGGCCACCTTGGCCTCATCGTAGGCAGCGATCTTGCGCGCGTCCCAGCCATCGAAGGCCGCCCGATAGTTCTCGCGCTTGTTGAGGATGGTCTCCCAGCTCAGGCCCGCCTGCGCGCCCTCCAGGTTGAGCATCTCGAACAGGCGCAGCTCGTCGCGGCACGGCACGCCCCACTCCTGGTCGTGGTAGGCGATATAGCGTGGATTGTTTGGATTGGCCCAGGAACAGCGATGTATGCTCATGGGCAGATTATAGTGCGCTCCCCCAGGCTGGTCACGATGCGCGCCTCGCCGCGCTCGACGCAGGCGGACAATTGGTGCACCAGGCGCGGGAACAGTTCCGCCGGCTGCGCGGTATCGGTGGCGTACACCGCGGTCCAGGCGTCGCGGCCCGAATGCTTGGAGATATACAGGCCAAGGTCGGCCAGCTCCACCACCTGCGACCACGACATCAAACGCGGTTGCGCCGGCAGGAAGGGGTAGCAGGCAAAGCCGATCGAGCAGGTGCGCTCCAGGTGCGTGCCGTCCGGCAGCACGAAGTCGCGCGCCGCCACCGCCTGGCGGATGCGCTCCGCCACCACATGCGCCTCGCTGCGGTCGGTGGCGCGCGCCAGCACCAGGAATTCCTCGCCGCCCCAGCGCACCAGGTAATCCGATTCGCGGAACACCTCGCGCAGGCGGTCCTTCATCTGCACCAGCACCGAGTCGCCCGCCGCGTGGCCGTGGCGGTCGTTCACGTCCTTGAAATGGTCCAGGTCCACCATGTAGAACACCAGGTCGCGGTCATTCGCCGCAGCGGACGCGGACGGGTCGTCATAGGCGCGCAGGCTGAGCGCCACATCCGACTCCACATGCTGCAGGAAGAAGCGGCGGTTGCGCAGCCCGGTCAGCTGGTCGGTCAGGCTGACGTCCTCCAGCGCCTTGTAGGCGCGCTCCAGCTCCAGGTTCTTTTCCAGCAGCTGCGCCTGCGCCGCCGCGTTGTCCAGCGCAATGGCGCCGTACGCGCACAGGGTGCGGAAGATCAGGCGTTCGCGCTCGCCGTAGGCGCGCGGCAGCATCGACTGCACCGTCATCACGCCCAGCACGCGCTCGCCGATGGTGAGCGGCGCGAACAGCAGCGTCAGGGTCGGCAAAGTGCCCGGGATCAGGTTCGGCGTGTCCGACTTGTCCTCGATCTCGATCAGGATTTCGCTGCGTTCGCGCACGCAGCGCGCCGTGTTGAAATGCGGGTCGGACAGCGCGATGCGCGTCGCCGGCAAGGGCAGCCCCACCTCCACGCCGAAGGCGCAGGTCAGCGAATCGCCGCCCGGCTCGAGCAGGAAGATCGAGAAGTGCGTGGAATCGAGCAGGCTATGCACGTGCCGGTCCAGCGCGCGGAACACGGCCGACGTATCGAGCTGCGCCGCGATTTCCTGGCCGACGGCGGACAGGTGGCTCAGCGTGGCGCTGGTCTGCGCCAGTACTTCCGCACGCTGCGCCTCGGCCGCCGCCAGCTGGCGGTGGTGCTCGCCCTCGGTCTGCGCGCGCTCGGTCTGGTGCTGCACCTGCATGGCGATGGCGCGGTTGGTGGCTTCCTGGCTGTGGGTGCGGTCGCGCGCGGCGTTGGCCTGCACCGAGATTTCGTAGGCGCGCTCGAAATTGCCCAGCGCCGCGTACTCGCGCGCCACCGTGTCGAGCAGTTCGCCCGGCACGATATAGCCCTCGATATTGGCGGTGATGGCCAGGGCTTCGCGCAGGTACTGCAGCACCGCCAGCGAATTGCCGGCATGGATATCGGCCAGCACGCGCAGGGCCGCCATCTGGCCCAGGGGGTCGTTCAGCTCGCGCGCCAGCGCCAGCGCCGACTCGGCAGCCGCCTGCGCCTCCGGCAACTTGCCCAGCCCGGCCAGCGCGTGCGCCTGGCCGCGCCGCGCGCAGCTATGGAAGTCGCTCTGCGCCAACGCATGGCCGCGCTGCTCCAGTTCGCGGAAACTCGCCAGCGCCGCCGCGTGGTCGCCCTGGTATTCCAGCGCCATGACAAAGGCGCGCGAGCCGGACAAGGGCGCCAGCACCTGCAGCGCGTCGCGCAGCAGGCCCTTGGCGGCCTGGCGCTGGCCCAGGTGGCGCATGGTCTCCGCCGCCTGCATCTGGCACAGGCCGATGCACATGGGCCAGCCGGTCGGGCGCGCCAGTTCCAGGCCGCGCTGCATCCATTCCAGCGCGGCGTCGTGCGCGTTCAGGCGGGTGAAGGCATTGCCGATATTGGTGGCGAGGATGATGGCGCGCCGCAGCTGGCCGGAGATGCGCGCCGCTTCGAACGCCGCCATCAGGTGGCTGATGGCGCGCCCGAACTCGGCGCCCTGGAAGGCGGCCGTGCCCAGGTAGTCGGCAATCCAGCCGGCGACCGCCGGGTGCTTGCCGGACAATTCGGGCGTGAAGCGCTTGCTCCAGCGCTCGTTGGCCGCCGCCGCATTGCGGAACACGCCGAACAGCGCGGCCAGGCTTTCAAAAATATCGATGCGCATGGCGTCGCCCGCGGCGCGCGCGTCGGCAATGGCCAGCGCCAGCTCATTGTCGCAACCGGCCGAATCGCCGCGATCGACGGCGATCCAGGCCAGCAAGGCGTGGGTGTCGGCGGCGCCCAGGCGGTCGTGCTGGCGTGCGAACGCCAGCATGGCCTGTTCCGCCACGGCGGCGGCGGCATCGAGCTGGCCGCCCAGCCAGTGCGCCTCGGCCTGCACCAGGTCCCAGCGCGCGGCCAGGACGCGGCGCCCGGCCGGCGGCGCCAGGAAGGCGAACGCCCTTGCCTCTTCGATAAGTTGCGCCGCGCGCGCCGGGTCGCGCTGGCGCAAATGCCAGGCCAGGCGGGACAGCAGCTGCAGGCGAACTTCTCCTTCCGCCTGGGGCAAATCGGCTTCCCACTGGGCCAGCTCATCATCGAGCGCTAACAAATCCACTACTTGATATCCTTGAAATAGGTGTTGCAGCAAAGAATCATACCGCACGACCGGACTTTTTGCTGATCAAGTAGCTTAAGTTGCGCTTAGCGCCGTTCTGGCTTGGAATCGGGCTTGGCGTCGGGCCGCGTGCCGCTATCCGGCTTGTTGCCGCCCGTGGTGCCGGACGTGCGGCTGCTCGCCTCATCGCTTGCAGTGTTCCCGCTACTGCCCTGGGTCCCGCTGCTGCCCGCCATGGTGCCGCCCTTGATGGCGGCGTGCAGCTGCTCGGCATTGCTCAGGTGCTGGTGGATGGTGGGCTGCAGGCGCCCGGCCAGCGCTTTCACTTCGCTGTCCTTGGCCGATGCCGCTGCCCGCGAAACGAGCTGGTGCGCTTCCTTGTGCGCGGCCACCCCGGCCTGTTCCATATACGCCTGGTCGAAACGCGCGCCCGACAGCTTGTCCAGGCGGCTGGCCATGGCCTTGTGTTTGGCGTCGAGCTCGCTCGGCAGGGTGACGTTGCGCGCCGCCGCCACTTGGCGCACTTCCTCCAGGCCCTTGGTATGGTCGTCCACCATTTGCTGGGCAAACTTTTTGACCCGCTCGCTCTGGGTCTTGTGCAGCGCCGCCCGGGCGTGCTCGACCTCCGCCATATTGGCGATGGCCAGCTCGGACAGCAGTTTCTGGTCCGCTTTGGCCAGCTCTTGCGCCCCGGCGCTACCGGCGCCCAGGGCGGCAGACAACAGGGCTACAGGCATGAATTTGTTCATCGCATCCTCCTTCCGTGTCAGGAAAATCATTCTAGACAGGGAAGGACGGCCGCCCGCACACGCTACCTTCGCGCAATATGATGCAAAAACGGCAGCGCCAGCGCGAGGCTGGCAACTGCCGTCAGGGGCTGCGCCGCTGCAGGCTTAGTTCGGCATGCGGCGGCTGGCTTCGTTGATGCGGTTGCGCATGACTTCCGGCGCGGCCGGGCCTGGCGCGAACATATAGTCCTCGTCGTTGATGGCCAGGCCGCTGTTGGCGTCGACCAGCACCTGGTCGGCTGGCTTGCCGGTTTCGCGGCTCACTACCAGCAGGCTGGCGCCTTCCGGCGACAGGTGCTCATTGCCCCAGGCGATGAACGCCAGCAGCACCGGCTTGAAGTCGCGCCCGGCCTTGGTCAGGATGTATTCATAACGCGGCGGACGGGTGCTGTACTGGCGGCGTTCCATCAGGCCGCCCTCGACCAGGCCTGCCAGGCGACGGGTCAGCATGTTCGGCGCGATCTTCAGGCTCTTCTCGAATTCGTCAAAGCGGGTCAGGCCATAAAATGCGTCACGCAGAATCAGGATGCTCCACCACTCGCCAACCTTGCCGAGGCTACGCGCGATCGGACAGGGCATTTGGCCAAAGTCGGTATGTTTCATGTTGCCTCCTAGACAGACGGTTTAATTTAACCAGTTGAATGTTTCAGGCTCCATTGAACCTCGAAAACACCCCGAAAAGACTCTCCAAAAATCACTCTTGCAAGCGACTTGCCCATCTTCTTCCCATGTGGCGCGCGCACGCCACACCCGGCTTTTGCCGCAAGCGACATTCCTTTTGCTAGATGTGAAAACCACAACTTTTAGGGAAACGTGGGCATAATACGCAACAAGGCCCGACCCAAAGCGACCATGTACCTGACCAGCGACGCCCAAGTGCGCAATATCCTCATCGTGGACGATTCCGCGTTTGAGCAGCGTATGCTTGTGGATTTATTGAGCGAAATGCCTTACCGGGTATCGGTGGCATTCAATGGCGAGCAGGGCTACCAGTTGGCCTTGTCCGGCCAGCCCGACCTGATCCTGCTGGATGTGCGCATGCCGAATATGGACGGCTACACCTGCTGCCGTTTGCTGAAAGCGAATCCGGCCACGCGCGACATCCCGATTATTTTCCTGAGCGGCACCGAGGCGGTGGAAGACCGCATCATGGGCCTGCAGATCGGCGCCGTTGATTTTGTCAGCAAGCCCTTCACGCCGGGCGAACTGGCGGCGCGCATCCACGTGCACCTGAACCTGATGCGGCGGCCGCCGCTGGAAGGGCCGTCCGCTGCCGAGGACGACACCGAATCGGTCATCGTCAACGCGGCCAAGCGCCTGATCTACGACAACCTGGCCGCCCTGCCCGGCCTGGCGGAAATCGCCGCCAGCGTGGGCACCTACCGTGAAAAGCTCAACCAGCTGTTCCGCACCCACACCGGCCTGACGGTATTTGCCTTTATCCGCGAAGCGCGTATCCAGCGCGGCATGCAGATGCTGCGCGAAACCGATATGGACGTGCAGGATATCGCGCTGCTGCTGGGCTTTGCCAATGCCGGCAATTTTGCCACCGCCTTCCGCGAACGATTGGGCGTGACACCCAGCAGCTACCGTTCCTCAATCGTTAAAACTTGTGATTGAGTTTGATTGAAGCGAAGCGGCCGCGCGGGTCGGCTTGCGTGTAGTCGAAGAAGGCGAACGAGCTGTCCCACGACGGTTTGCGATCGAACAGGTTGGTCACGATCAGGTTCACGCTGGTGGCGGCGCTGATCTTGTAGCCCACATTCAGATCCACGGTGGCCACCGGTTTCACGTGCTCACCGGCGCGGGTGGTCTGGTCGTAGCCGTCAACAAAATTCCATGCCGCGTTGCTGGTCCACTGGCCCAGTTCCCAGGTGGCGCTGGTGGTGCCGCGCCATTTCGGGATCGAGCCGAAGTAGTTGGTGCCGGCGCCGTTGGTCAGCGCGGCGCCGGTCGACAACGGCTGCGAGAACTTGAAGACGCGGCTCAGCTGCGCGTTCAGGGTCACGTTGCCGTAGCTGGTTTTCGGCAGCTTGTGGCGCAGGTCAAGGTCGATGCCGGTGGTCAGGCGCTCGCCCTGGTTGGCGTACTGGCGGTACAAGGTCAGGATGCGGCCTTGCGCGTCGCGCACAACCTTCTCCGGCTGGTTTTTCTCATTGGCCAGGATGGTATCGGCGCTTTCGGTGCCGATCACGCCCTTGGTGCGGATACGGTAAAAGTCTACGCCCACGCTGGTGTTGGACGATGGCGCCAGCACCACGCCGAAGTTGAAGTTATTCGAGCGCTCCGGCGACAGCTCGGTATTGGCCACGGTCAGGTTGGTGATGCCGCGCGGCTGGGTCGGCGTGATCGGATCCAGCTTGTCGATCACGGAGCCGTAGCTGACCGAAGTCGAGTTGGTGATTTCCGGCAGCGACGGGGCACGGAAGCCGCGCGAAACGGTGCCGCGCACCAGCAGCCACGGGGCAGCCTGGTAGCGCACGCTGGCTTTCGGCGAGAAGGCGGAACCGAAGTCGTTGTAATGGTCGGCGCGGCCGGCCAGATTGACGGTCAGGTCTTTCAGCACCGGCACATTGAATTCGGCGAAGGCGGCGCTCACGTCGCGCTTACCCTTGATGATATTGATGGCCGGGCGCAGCTCGGTGCCGGACAGCACGGCGGTCGACGTGTTGGAGTCCATCTCCTCCTGGCGCCATTGGCCGCCGAAGGCGAAGCCCAGCGCGCCGGCCGGCAGTTGCAGCAGTTCCTTCGAAGCGTTGAAGTCAACCACGCTCAGCGAGGCTTCCGCCGGACGCAGGGTGGACAGGCGCAGGCGGTTGCGCACTGCTTCGCTGTTTTTCGACTGGTCGGCAAAGTTATAGCTGCCTTCGGCCAGCACTTTCTCGAACTCGTAGCGGTTGACGAAGTTCTGCACGGTTTCTTTCAGCTTGCTGCCGGAGCGGGCGACGGAAGCGTCGTAGTCCCAGCCATTCCAGCTGCCCTTGATACCGGTCAGCACGCGGTAGAAGTCCACCTTGTCCTGCTTCATGCGCGCGCCCAGGTCGAACAGGGTGGCGGTGAAAGCTTGCGGCGCGTTGGTGCTGTTGTTCGGGTGGCCCACCGGCAGCAGCACATTGATGTTGTCCAGCGCCTGTTTGGAGTTGTTCCATGCGCGCAGGCCGCTGCCCACGGTCAGCGGCGCGCCGAAGGTTTGCTCGGCCCACGAGTAGCCGTACAGGCCTTCCGCGTAGGCTTCGGTATTTTCGTTCAGCTTCAGGGTGCCGCGCAGCGACGCATGCGCGCGCTCCACGCCCGGGATCAGGGTGCGGTAATCGGCCGCGTTATAGGCCAGCACGCTGCCGCTCTTGCCCGGGGTGATGTCGCCGTAGTTCTGGATCTGCAGCGGGCCTTGCACGCCGCCCAGCAGCTTGGTCGGGTCGGAGGTGCCGTAGTAGTTGGTCGGCACCCAGCCCAGCGTGCCGTTCGGATTGCCGCGGAAGTCGCTGCTGCGCAGCCAGGACACATCGCTTTGCTGCAGTTTGTCGCGCTTCTGGCCGTCCAGGGAGAAGACCACGCTCCAGCCTTTGTCATCCAGGCTGCCAAAGCCGGTCTGCAGCGCGAAGCTGCGCTCCAGCTGGCCGGTGCCTTCGGTGGAGGAGCCCACTTGCGCGCTCACTTCGGTGCCGGTGAACTCTTTATACAGGATGATGTTGACCACGCCGGCCACCGCGTCCGAACCGTACACGGACGAGGCGCCGTCCTTCAGCACTTCAATACGCTGCACGGCGGCCATTGGCAGCGAGTTCAGGTCGACGAACACTTCCTGCAGGTTCTGCGCGGTGGCATAGGACGAGACGCGCTTGCCGTTCACCAGGATCAGGGTATTGCGCTGTGCCAGGCCGCGCAGCGACAGGCCCGAGGTGCCGGCCGAGAAGGAGCCGGTGTACTGCTCGTTGTAGCTGTTGCCGCTGTTGGCGGAAATGGTGCGCAGAATATCGGAGATGGTCACCTTGCCGGTGGCGGCCAGTTCCTTGGCCGTCAGCACTTGCACGGCGCTGGCGCCTTCCTTCTGGGTGGTGCGGATGTTCGAACCGGTAACAACAACGCGGGTCAGTTCTTCCTGGGCGACAGCGACTTGCGGGAATGCGGCGGCAATGGCCAGGGTAATGCTCAACGGCTTGATCATGGTCTTCCTTCTTGGGGTGTACGACGCCCTGGCTGCGCGTGGCGGCCGAGGCTTGCGGTATTACGGGGATGGGCTACTTAACAGCGGCACATGTTCTGCGCCATGCAGAGCATGTAGATGGTGTGGCGGCGGTGGACAACTGGCGTTTTCATGAGGCAACTATAACGCCGGCCTTTCATTTCTGAAACTAATTAAAACTCAGACCTATATGCATTTTGAATATATAGACAGGCCTGTCTACATTTCGCCACAGGAGAATCATCAAAGTATACATCTCTGTCTAGACAGGCTATTCTACATAAAACGTTATAAGGAAATAAACATGGCTAGCATTCCGAAACCCACTCCAGCCGAGCTGGAACTGCTGCAAGCGATCTGGCCGATCGGCTCCGCCACCGCCAAACAGGTGCATGAAGCGATGCTGGCCGAAAAGCCCGACCTGGCCTACGGCGCCGTCTTGCGCCTGATGCAGATCATGCACGGCAAAGGCCTGCTGATCCGCGACGAGAGCCAGCGCTCCCACGTCTACGCCCCCGCCGTGGCGCGCGAAGCAATGCAGGGCAATATGCTGCAGGACCTGCTGCAGCGCGCTTTCGCCGGTTCCGCCAAGGCCCTGGTGCTGGCGGCGCTGAAAAGCGGCATCTCCAAAAAAGAGCGTGCCGAAATCGAAGAACTGCTGAAACAGGAGGACAAGCCGCATGACTGACATCATCCAGGCCGCCGGCTGGGCCCTGATCCACTTCCTGTGGCAAGGCGCGCTGCTCGGCCTTGGCGCCGCCATCCTGCTGCGCCTGATGCGCGGCTCCCGCCCCGGCGCCCGCTACACCGTCGCTTGCGCCGCGCTGCTGGCCTGCCTGCTATGGCCAGCGTATGAATTTGCGGCGGCGCTGCAGTCCGGCTCAGGTAAGCTGCAAATCCTGGCGCAGTCGGCCGTCGACGGCATCTACCCGCATAGCGAACTGCTGGCCGGCATCGACAACCGCCTGCCCCTGCTGGTGGCCACCTGGCTGGCCTGCGTTGGCGCCCTGACGCTACGCAGCGCCTTCGGCCTGGCCTGGATCGCCCGCGCCCGCCGTACCGGCGGCCGCAACACGCACTGGCAACAGCGCCTGTCGCAGCTGGCGGCGCGCCTCGGCATCCGGCGCGAAGTCAGCCTGCGCATCGTGGAAACGCTGGCCAGCCCAATTACCGCCGGCTGGTGGCGCCCGGTGGTGCTGATGCCGGCCGCGCTGGTGGCGCGCATGCCGCCGGAACTGCTGGAAGCCCTGCTGGCGCACGAACTGGCCCATGTGCGACGCCACGACTTCCTGGTCAACCTGCTGCAGAACGTGGTCGAGATCCTGCTGTTCTACCACCCTGCCGTGTGGTGGCTGTCGCGCCGCATCCGCCACGAGCGCGAGCTGGTGGCCGACAGCATCGCCGCCGGCCTGACCGGCGAACCGCGCCGCCTGGCACTGGCCCTGTCCGAGCTGGAAAAGATGCAATTCGCCAGCCAGCGCCTGGCCCTCGCAGCCGATGGCGGCGACCTGGCGCAGCGCATCCGCCAACTGGTGCTGCCGGCGCAGCAGCGCGGCAACTGGAAAGCCGTTTTCGCCACGCTCGGCCTGGCAGCGGCCTGCCTGTCCGGCTACGCCAACGCACGCGGCGAAGCCAGCCTGCCGGCCGCCCGCACACCCGCCGTGGTGAACTTTAGTACCTGCAGCAAGCCGCACTGGCCTAAACGGGATCTGAAGGCTGGCCACACCGGCACCGTCACGCTGGCGTTCAACGTCAGCACCAGCGGCGCCGTGATCGGCTCGCGCGTAGTCCATTCCAGCGGCCACCCCGGCCTGGACCAGGCCGCACGCGCCGGCATCGAGAAATGCCATTTCATCCCGGCCAAGCTGCGCGGCAAACCCATCGCCACCTGGCAACAGATGCAGTACGTCTGGACCCTTGAATAAACAGGAGATCACACATGAAGCAATTTGCCCATCACTCGCTAGCGACGCTGGCAACGCTGGCCAGCGCCATGCTGCTGGCCTTGCCCAGCCAAGCTTCCGCAGCCGCTGAACGCGACGCCGACAAGCCGCGCCCCGTCGTCGACTTTTCATCGTGCGCCAAGCCAGCCTGGCCGAAAGCCGACCTGGCGGCGCGCCACTCCGGCACGGTCACCCTCAGCTACAGCATCGACAGCCTGGGTAAAGCGGACGCAGGGACCATCGTCAAATCCTCCGGCCACGCCGGCCTGGACGAAGCGGCACGCAGCGGCATCGCCAAATGCCGCTTCAAGAATGGCCCCGGCGCCGTGCAACTACAATACGTCTGGGTCACGGAGTGAGCGCATGAAATTGAACCGCATCATCCCCGCGCTGGCACTGTGCGCCGCCAGCGCCACCTGCAGCGCGCAGGCCGCAGCGCCCGGACTGCCCGCGCACCCCTTCGTCAGCACCAGCGGCAAAGCGCAGCTGTGGATGCGTCCCGATATTGGCGAACTAAAATTCGAAGCCGGCGCCCAAAACGCCAGCGTAGAAACCGCCGCCGCCGCATTGCAGGAAACGAGCGCCAGCATCATGCAACTGATGGCCGAACATGGCGTGCAGCCGGAGGACATCGAAGCGCACGAACTGGATAAGAAGTCCGTGCCGGTCAGCGGCCGCGAGCAGCCCGACTACTCGATGGGCCGCCTGTTCAACGTGCGCATACGCGACCTGGCGCAGTGGCCCGAGTTAATGGCCAAGCTGGTCGCCATGGACCACATCACCAACATCAACTCTCACTTCGACCGCACTGACGGCGACGACTTGAATACCCAGCTGATGGCGGCCGCCGCCGACGACGCACGCGGCAAAGCCACCTCCCTCGCCAAGGCCTTCGGCCGCAAGCTCGGCCCGGTGGTAGCCATCGCACGCGGCCCGCTGGACAAGATCGGCGCGCCTTTCATCCAGCAGCAGCCCGGCAAGGAAACGCGCGGCATCGCGGGTCCGGCCGCCGGCAGCGGCAAATACGCCATTCCCGACTCCATCCCCTATTCACAGACTGTGAGTGCCATCTTCGTCCTGAAGTAACGCCACCGCCGAGTGGCGCCATCCGCGCACCACTTCTAAACACCCGCCGCGCGCTGGCGCCGCCAATGGCGCCACGCCACCAGCGCGTTGATCCAGTACGCCACATACAGCGCCGCCGTCAGGTACAGGCCGCGGCTGGCGTACAGCGGCACCGAGATGGTGTTCACCAGCAGCCATACCGGCCAGTTCTCGATGCGGCGCGCCATCAGCAGCACCTGCGCGATCACGGAAAACATCAGCACCGCCGAATCGACAAAGGGCGAATAAGCATTGGTGTAATGGTGCAGCATCAGCCCATACGCCGCCGATGCCGCAATGCCGACCAGCGCCATCCACGCCAGCGTGCCCAGGCCGGTGGTGCGGATATGCAGCGCCTTGCCATGGTCGCCGCGCAGCCATTGGCGCCAGCCGATCACGCAGGTCACAATGAAGAACAGCTGCAGCGACACATCCGCGTACAACTGCGTGCTGAAGAACAGCACCGCCATCAGCGCACAGCCGATGATGCCCAGCCACCAGGAATGGATGCTGTTGCGGCCAGCGAGGAAGATGGACAGCGCCATCACCGCATTGCCGGCAATTTCAAGCGGGCTAATCTCCATGGGTGCCCAGTACGACCAGCATGCCACGCATGTCCTCGCCGCTTTCCTGGCGCAAGGTGCTGGGCGTGGTTTCAAGGATGGTAAAGCCGTGGCTGCGCGCCAGCGCCTCGATGCCGGCGCGCGCGTGCGCATAACGGCCGGAAGGGCGCAGCATGAACGTCTCCGTGCCGCCATGCTCCTCCACCGAAAAGGCGAACCTGCCGCCGCCGCGCAGCGCCAGCCGCGCCACGGAAAACACCGGCTTCAGGTCGCCCACATAGACAAACACGTCGGCCGCCACGATCAGGTCGGCGCTGGACGGGCGCACCCGCAGGTAGCCCACCATATCGCCGCAATACAGCCCGTCATACAAGCCGGTGTCGCGCGCACGCTCCAGCATGTGCGGCGACAGGTCGACGCCTTCCAGCAGGCAGGCCAAAGGGCGCAGCAGCGGGCCGCACAAGCCGGTGCCGCAGCCGATATCCAGCACGTCCAGCTCGCCCGGCGGCAGGTGGCGCCGCAGCGCCTCCACCAGAAGGGTCGGCGTGCGGTAGCGCAGCACGTCCACCAGGTGATGGTCGAAGTTGCCTGCGTACTGGTCGAACAGGGCTTTGACATAGGCCGCGGGCGACGCGCCCGGGGCCTGCTCGGCGCCCATGATGGCCAGCATATAGCCGACCGTATCGGCGTCGGCGCCGAAGGCCAGCGCCGACTGGTAGGCTTGCACCGCCTGCTCGCGCCGCCCCATGGCGCGCAAAGTGTTGGCCAGCCCCAGCTGCGCACGCGCATAGCGCGGCCGCACCGCCAGCGCATCCTGGAAGCTGGCCAGCGCCTCCTCATGCTCCTGCGCGCGCAACAGCAAAGCGCCGCGCGCGCACCATGCTTCCGCGTATTCCGGTTGCAGTTGCAGGGCGCGCTCGAAGCCCTCCAGCGCATCGGCCGGTTTGCCCAGCGCCAGCAGCGACACGGCGGCGCCGTGCAAAGCTTCCGGATAGGCGCGCTTGGCCGCCAGCGCCGCGCCGAAGCTCTCCAGCGCCGCTTCATGCCGTGCGCTTGCCTGCAGCGCCAGCGCGCGGTTGCACAGCGCCTCCGCATAATCCGGCGACAGGCGCAGCGCCGCGTCGTAGCTTTGCAGCGCGCGGTCGATATGGCCCAGGTGGCGCAAGGCGTTGCCGCGATTGCTCAGGGCCACCGCATACTCCGGCTGCAAGGCCAGCGCCCGTTCGAAGCTGGCCAGCGCCTCGTCGTAGCGCGCCATATCCTGCAGCACCACGCCGCGATTGCAGTGCGCGCTGGCGCGCCCGGCATCGAGCGCCAGCGCGCCCTCGATCATGGCCAGCGCCCGCTCCGGTTCGCCGCGCTGGCGCGCCAGCACGCCGCTCAGGTGCAGCGCATCAAAATTCAGCGGCTCGGCGCGCAGCACGTCGTCGTACAGCGCCTGCGCGCGCCCGAGTTCGCCCTGCTGGTGCAGGCTGACGGCTTGTTGCAATAGTGCATGAATGTTATCCATGGCCGGTATTACACCAAGCCGTCACGGAACCGTCAAACGGCTGTCATATTCGGCGCCCAGAATGCATGCATCTGACGCGTCGCAGCGTCACTACCGGGGCCGGCGGTCGGGAAATATACCGGCACCACACTTACTTGTTTTACACTGGGCGGGTAGAGACTTTTCGGATGCACCCCCGTCATGAGGCTGCTGCTCGCCGCCCTGCTGTTCCAGTTCGCCTGCCTCGCGGGAGCTTGCCATTTGCGCATCGCACCGGAAGAATGGCCGCCCTATTTCTACAATAACCAGTCCGGCGTGGGCGGGGTCGACTATGAGCTGCTGCGCGCGATTGTCGACCAGGCTGGCTGCACCCTGCAGGTTGAGAAAGAGCTGCCGCCAGCGCGGCGCAATGCGTTGTTTCAGCAAGGCAAGCTTGACGTGCAAACAGCGGCCTCCCCCACCGACGAGCGGCGCGGCTTCGCCCGCTTCAGCCTGCCCTACCGGCAAGAAACCGTGGGCCTGTTCACCGTACCGGAAAAGCTCGACAAATTGCGCACCGTGGGCAGCTTCAATGATATTGCCGCGCGCCACGCCAGCCTGCTGGCGCCGCGCCTGGGCTATTACGGCGAAGAGTATGAACGCGCCGTGCCCATGCTGAATGCCGCGGGGCGGCGCAGCACCTTCGGCACCTTCGAGCAAGGCATCAAGATGCTGGAGGCCGGGCGCGCTGATGTGATCATGGGCGATGCCCTGGCCCTGCGCCACACCGCGCGCCTGCACAAGGTGAAGATCGTGGCGCTGGCCTATGTGCCGTATCGCGCGCCGGTGCACCTGATGCTGAATGCGGCCAGCACCACGCAGGCGCAGCTGGCGCGCATCAACCAGGCCATCACCCTGCTGGAACAGAATGGCGCCCTGCCCGCGATCCGTGCCCGCCACGGCATCAATTAATCCAGGAATCCGCGCACCGTCTCATACAATGTCCCGCGCGCGTGCTCCAGGTGCATGACGTGGGTGCCGCGCGGGATCACCGCATACCGCGCGTCCGGAATATGCCTTTGCAGGCGGCGGAAATCCGCGTCGTCGGGCCAGGCATCCCATTCGCCGCGCACCAGCAGCACCGGCATCGCCAGCCGCGCCGGATCGTAGTAGCTGCCGCCTTGCTGCAGCTCGGCCACGTCTGCGCCCGGACCCGCCGGAAAGCGCACCTGGCCCGCGCTGCGCCCGTCCGATGCCAGCCATTCCCCGCCCCAGCGCGCGAACACGTCCGCATGCAGTTGCGCGGCTTCGTGCGCTGGACGCAGGCCGTCCATGGCGGCGATGCGCTGGGCCGGCGCCATCGCCTCATACGCCGCGCCGCCAGCCGCGCCGTGCGGAGCGCCCTCCGGTCCTGCCGCGCGCGGCGTCAGCGCCGCAAACAGCACCAGTTTCGCCACCTTGCCCGCGTGCTCCTGCGCATAGCGCGCCGCCACGCTCCCACCCCACGAATGCCCGACCAGCAGCACCTGGCGCCGGCTGGTCCTGCGCAGGATCGCATCGACAGCGCTGGCCACGTCGCGCGCCGCCGCGCGCGCCTGTCCCGGCGGCTCGGCCGGCGGCGCATCGGGGTAGCGGTCCGACAAGCCATAGCCCAGGAAATCCAGCGCGTACACGTCATAGCCGCGCGCCGCCATCCAATCCATCCAGGATTGGCCATCCATGCGGAAGTCGAAAGAAAGCCCGGAAGGGAAGGAAGAGCCGTGCACGAACAGCACAGGCAAGGCGCCATTGGCGCGTTCCGGCGCCTTATGCCGAACACGCGCCACCAGTGCGGACTGGTGGCTGGGAATTTCGAAGACTTCAAAGGCAGGCATGGGCGGCTCCATCAAAGCCCCCATGCTAAACGCGCCGCGCCCGCAACAATTCGTCGGCGGGCGAAGCATGCATGCACCCTACTTCAGCACATAGCTCGCCAGCACCGCCTGCACCTCGTAAATACTCAAGCGCTTGTTAAATTTTTGCGTGAAGGGTTCCGGCGTGCTGGAGATCCAGATCTTCAAATCCGCATCCAGGTCCAGCGTGCCGCCGGTTTCGATGCTGAAGTGGGTCACGCTCTTGTACGGGATCGAATGGAACTCCATCTTGCTGCCCGTGATGCCCTGCTTGTTCACCACCACCAGGCGCTTGTCGGTGAACACAAAATAATCGCGGATCAGCTGGTAAGCATGCTCAATCCGCTCATTCGGCGCCAGCACCCGGCCGAACTCCTCGCTGATGTCATCGATATCGACCTTGGACGCATTGCCCAGGATGCCGCTGAAAAGTCCCACTTTACGCACTCCCAAGAATTAGACGATAGCCAATCTACCACGCCCCCAAATGCTTGGCGAATCCCCAGAAGCCCTGCAGCGCGCCCGACGTCAGCCCGCCTCCAGCGACGCGACGCCCGCCGCGCCGCTGCGGTCTTCCAGCAGCATCGCCGTGGCCGCGTGGGCTGGCAGCGGGCGCGCGAAGTAGTAGCCCTGCAGCAGATGGCAGCCCAGCTGGCGCAGCTGCGCCGCCTGCACCGCATCCTCCACGCCTTCCGCCACAATCTCCAGCCCCAGGTTGCGCGCCAGGCCAACGGCGGTGGCGCAGATCTCCAGGTCCTTCTCGCTCTTGCCGATATCGCGCACAAAGCTGCGGTCAAGCTTGAAGGCATGCACCGGCAGCAGCTTCAGGTAACCGAGCGAAGAATAGCCGGTGCCGAAATCGTCGATCGACAAGCGCACGCCCAGCCCGCGCAAGGCCTCCAGCCTTTCGATGGAGCGCTGCGGGTCCTGCATCAGCACCGATTCCGTAATCTCCAGTTCCAGGTCATCGCCGCGCAAGCCCGAACGCTGCAAGGCCAGCTGCACCGTGTCGCCCAGGTCGGACATGAGCAGCTGCTGCGCCGACAGGTTGACCGCCACGCGCACCTCCGCAAAGCCCATGGCGCGCCACTCCGCCAACTGGCGGCAAGCGGCATCGATCACCCAGGAGCCGATCGCGGCAATGGCGCCCGTGGCTTCCGCCAGCGGGATAAAGCGGTCCGGCATCACCAGCCCGAGCGACGGATGCTGCCAGCGGATCAGCGCCTCCAGACACACCACGCGCTCATCCGCCGCGCGCACCTGCGGCTGGTAATGCAGGAAGAACTGCTCCTTCTCCAGCGCCTCCTTCAGCGCGTTCTCCAAACCGATACGCTCACTCAAGGACTGCTGCAGCGAAGGCTTGAACACGCGCAGATTGCCCGGCCCCGCATCGCGCGCCTGGTGCAGCGCCAGGCCCGCCGACGCCAGCAAGTCCTCCGCCGACGATGCGTGGTCCGGATAAATCGCCACGCCCGCGCTAAAGCTCATATTCAACACCGCGCCGGAAATGGAAAATGGCGGCTTTACCGCCGCCATCACCGCCTCCACTTCGCGCTCCAGCGCCGCGCAGGTCTTGTGGCCCGCAATGCCGACCACAAAACGCGCGCTGCCCAGGCGCGCCACCAGGCCATTTTTTCTTTTGACCGTACGCAGGCGATGCGCCACTTCCACCAACAGCTGGTTACCGACCTCGTAGCCGCGCGTGCCGTTGATGATCGCCAGCCGGTCCAGGTCGAGCAGCAGCACGGCCATCCGCGTCAGGCTTGATTCGCTGGCCAGGAACATGGCGCGCAGCCGGTCCAGCGCACCGGCGCGGTTCGGCAAGCCCGTCAGCGCATCATTCGCCAGCGCGTATTCAAAACGTTGGCTTGCCAGCTTGTGGCTCTCCATCTCCCGCTCCAGCGCGGCGCTGATGCGGATCTTTTCCGTCAAGCGCTGGGTCGCCTCGCGCCGCACCAGCAACAGGTAGGACGCCGCCAGGAACAGGAAGCCGAAGCCGCTCAGGTAAGGCAACTTCAGCGCGCCCTTGTCGCTGTAAGGGGCAAGGCTGGTGCTCACCACGATCAGCACCACCGACAGCCACACCAGCCCATTGGAGAAGCGCGCCCGCTGCCGGCGCGCCCGCACGCAAAAAAGCGCCGCATACAGCATGGCGCCCAGCGCCAGCAGGCGGTTCAGGCCATAGGCATACGTGGTCTCGCCGGCCAGCAGGAAAGCGCGCTCGCCCCAGGGCAGCGTGGCCGGCGCATCCACTGCCAGCTGCGCAAAGCGGTAGCCGTAAGGCGCAATAAAATTCTGCGCCGCCAGCCAGGCGGCTGCGGCGGCAACGCAATAGGTGGCGCGGAACGCGCCTTGGCGCTCATCGAGCGAGGCGATCAGGTACCAGATCTGCGGCACCAGCATCAGGGAGAAGAAGTTGACCCACTTGTGGGCCGCAATGGCCGACGCCAGGTCCGGCGCCAGTTGCTGCCGCACGTTCGCAAACTGGAACAGGGCAAAGGTCAGGCAGATCAGGGCAAAGGTCCAGCAAGCGCGCACGTAGGAACTGCTGCGCGCCAGCAGCGCCGCCTGGAAAGCACACATTGCCAGCGCTCCGACGGAGATCAGGTAGAGCGCCGCAACGGGTCCATCCATAAAGTCCTCTGCCCTTACATTTTTGCAATGACCTTATTCTAGACGAAAGTCATCATACAAGATAACTTAGCATTTGATAGTTTCACTGAAAAACGACGAGCTCGTCGCCCTCGCGCGCCGCACACCCCGGCCCCATCGGCTGCCAGCCGCGCCGGATCACGATATGGCTGTTGTTGTAGCACAGCTCAAGGCGGCGCGCCTGGGGCGCCTGGCGCCGCAGGAACTGCTCGATCGCGTCCGGCATGGAAACGCGCATGGTCTGCGCGCGCAAATCCTCGTCGGGATGGTCGGCGACATGCACCAGCGGCACAAAGTGCGCCGCGATCACCAGCAGGCGCCCGACGTTGACCGGCTCCGCCTCATAACCGCGTGCGCGCAGCCAGGCCTGGGCCGCCGTGCGCTCGGCGGCGCCGCCCCAGGCGCTGGCCAGCAGCTCCACCAGCCACTGGTTGCAGTTCTGGTAGCGCGTGCTGTAGGCGTAGGCGTTGGCGCTGTACTCGCCGGCCAGCAGCGCCAGCGGCGTGCGCTCGTCCAGCGCGGACCGGGCCAGGGCGGCATCCTGCTCGGCCGGCAACAGCACCAGCGACAGGTGGCCCTGCGCCGCCGCTTCCGCGCCCAGCACAAAGCCGGCCAGGCCCTGGTCGAAGATGCGTGGGCGCTTGTCGTCGCAGGCATAGTACAGCTGGCGCACCGACCACGGGCTGTTGGGATTGGATTTCAGGGCGACGCCGGCATGCGAGTAACGCAGGCCGAAGCGCGCCAGGTCCAGCCCGGCGCGCGCCACCACGGCGGCCGTGGCGCCGGAGCGCTCCAGCTCATCCTTCACCACGGCGGCAAAGCGCAAGGCGCGGTCCTGCTCGGTGGCCGAGACCTTGGCCGGGCGGTCGCAGAACATCATGCCGCCCGCCTGGGCGCCGCTGCTGGTGCCGGCGGCCAGCGCCAGCCAGGCCGCGCTTAGATAGCGTGCGAGCGCAGTTCGCGTTGCCATGCGTCGTGCAGCGCCAGGAAGAAGGCCTGGCGGGTGTCCGCGTGGGCAAACTCATAGCCATAGGGACGCTCGCTCACCTGCACCAGCGCGCCGGCCGGCAGCGCGCGCTCGGCCAGGGCCGCCTGCGGCAGGTCGAGGAAGAATTGCTGGCCCTCGTCGCTACGCAGGGTGAGGCGGGTCGCGCCCGGCTTGCCCGGCGCCTGCGCCACGTCCATCACGCGGTATTGGCCTGCCGCAACTTTCTTATCGTCACCGCTGGAGCTTTTGCTGGAACCGCTGATCGAATCGGACACGCTGCCCGACGAGGCCGAACCGGCGCTCGAGGCCGACGACGTAAAGCTATCCGCATGCACGGGCATGGCCGCCACGGCGGCGAGGAGGGTGAAACCAGCGAACTGGCACAGGAGGGGTTTAAACATCGGGAATCCCGTGAATGCGGTTGAACATTTTGGGATTTTAACGGATGGTGTAGCTGTATTTAAATGTACTGCACGAATTTACAAATAGTGACACAATATTATCTTTGCTTTTTGCTAATGTAGGTACCAATGAAGAACCCGGCATCCCCCGTCGCCGTTGAATTGCTCAGCAAGGAGCTCGCCCACGAGCTCGAGGAGCAGCGCGGCCTGTTCATCTTGCGCCTGCATAGCGCCTTCCTGCAGTTGGGGGAGTCGCTGCAGCTGTTCCGCGAGTTATGGCAGGACGACGGCGCGATCGCCTACCAGGTCGCGGCCGAGCAAGGCTGGAATCCGCCGCCGACCAAGTGGCTGCGCTTCCGCCGCAGCGTATTCGAGGGCGGCTTCTGGCAAGACGTGGCGGAGACGCTGGCGCAGCGCGGCGGGACGAGCCAGACCGCGCAATCGGCACAGCCCGGCGAATGGTGCTGGTGGAAGGAGCCGCTGTCCGGCATGCCATCCGTGACCGGCATCAAGCTGCTGCCTGGCCGCCATCGCGGCGCAGTGCAGCACAGCTTTATCCATGGCGCCTTCGGCAAACACGAAACCTATTCCGCCGCGCTGCAGGAACAGCGCGCCGCCATCCTCGCCCTGCCCACCCTGCTCGCCAGCGGCGACCGCGCGGCCATTGCGCATTTCCGGGAACGCGTGCTGTCCGCCCTGTGGCCCGACCTGGCGGCCGGCCTGCGCGACACGCAGCACCAGCACATCATCGAGGAATTGCTGAACGAGCAGGACAGCATGCTGACCTGGCTGGCCTATATGGAACTGGCGTTCGACGCCATCCCGCCTTCGGTCTACGCCTACATCGCCGGCACCGGCGGCAGCACCCTGATGCTGGAACTGCGCCTGCTGCTGCCGCTGCTCTTGCTCGATACCGGCAGCAGCGCCGCCGACGCCGCCAGCGAGCTGCAACAACGCCTGGAATGCTGCCTCGGCGACGAAGAAGAATTCCAGCCGCCCGACCAGGCGATCGCCGACCTCACCACCCTGCTGCTGCAGTTCCGGCGCGCAGCGAACGAGGTGCATGAAATCGGCGCCCTGCTGGCCGACGGCCGCGCCGACGAACTGGATTTGCCGCGCCCGGCGCGCAGCACCCTGGCCGCGCGCATGGCCGCCATCCGCGCGGACAAATCGTGCCGCGAATGCGGCAGCACGGAACACAGCACGCCATTGCTAACCGTTGGCACCGTGAATTACGAGTGAAGGAAGAGACGATGAGCAGCATCGACCGCGAGTACTACATCCTCAAACGGGAAGACAGCGACGTGCCAACGCGCCTGGAAGGCTTTCATGAAACGCGGGAACGCGATTACCGCAAGGTGCCCTGTGCGCCGGACTCGCCGCCGCTGGCCTTCTTTAACGGTGCACGGCGGGACAACCGCCAGCAAGGCATCGCCGCCCTGCCTGAGCCGCGCGCGGTCATGTTCGACGGGAAGAACCTGCTGGTGCGCAAGCCGATTCGCGACAGCCTGCTGGAACGCGGCGTCAGCCGCCTGCACGCGCATCCGGCCTGGTACGTGCACGACGATAAATCGCTGCACGACGATTACTGGTACCTTGGCTTCAGCGAAAAGTTCGATTGCTGGGACCGTGAGCTGTCCGACCACGAAAGCGAAGACGACGAGGAAGAAGCCGCCGTCTACACCTTCATCCTGGACCAGCAGCTGATGGCGCGCACGCCCCTCAACGAGCGGCTGCTGTTTGTGATGGGCGGCTGCTACTCGCCGCCGCTGGTGTGCCACGAAAGCGTGCTGCCGCTGTTCCTGGGGCAGGGGCGCAGCGGCCTGCAGGCGATTGTGCTGCCCGAGGCCTGACGCGCCCCTTTGCCGGGCGCCTTAAGCGAACTTTGTAAAGTCGGGCTTGCGCTTTTCGAAGAAGGCGGTGAAGGCCTCTTTCGCTTCCGGACCGGTCAGCATGGCGCCGAACTGGGCGCTTTCCACGTCGATGTGCGCTTTCAGCGCTTCGCGGCCGGCTTTCATCAGGCGCTTGGTCTGGCGGATCGATTCTGCCGGCAGGGCCACCAGCTTGGCCGCTTGCGCCTGGGCGTGCGCCAGCACCTGGTCGGCCGGCAGCAGCTTGGAAATCAAACCCATATCGTAGGCTTCCTGTGCGCTGAAGGCTTCGCCGAGCATCAGCTTTTCGGCGGCGCGGGCGTGGCCGCCGAAAGCCGGCAGCAGCATGCTGGAGCCGAATTCCGGGCACAGGCCCAGGGCCGCGAACGGCACCGAGAACTTGGCGTTGTCGGCGGCGTACACCAGGTCGCAGTGCATCAGCATGGTGGTGCCGATGCCGATGGCGGCGCCGTTCACGGCGGCGACCACGGGCTTGGTGCTGTTGAACAGCGCTTGCATGAACTGGATCACGGGACGGTCGGTGAACGCTACGCCGTCATTGGCGGCGGTGGTCATGGCGAAGTCGAGCAGGTCGTTGCCGGCGGTGAAAATCTCTGGCTTGCCGGTGAACAGGATGGCGCGTACTTCGGTGTCGCTTTCGGCGGCGTTGATGGTGTCGGCCATGGTCTGGTACATGGCGGAGGTGATGGCGTTCTTGCGCTCCACGCGGTCGAACTCAATGGTCAGGATGCCGTTGGCTTTGCTGGTCTGGATTGCCATTCTGCGTTGTCTCCAAATGTGAAAAAGGCGGGCCTGTGACCCGCCTTGCTTACTCTGTCGTGGCGCGGATTATACGCGCTCGATGATGCCTGCCGCGCCCATGCCGGCGCCGACGCACATGGTGACCATGCCGTACTTCAGCTGGTTGCGGCGCAGTGCGTGCACCACGGTCGCCGCGCGGATCGCGCCGGTGGCGCCCAGCGGGTGGCCCAGGGCGATGGCACCGCCCATCGGGTTCACTTTGCTGGTGTCCAGGTTCAGGTCGCGGATCACGGCCAGGGCCTGGGCGGCGAACGCTTCGTTCAGTTCGATCCAGTCCAGCTGGTCCTGGGTGATGCCGGCCGCGGCCAGCGCTGCTGGGATGGCGACCTTAGGACCAATGCCCATGATCTCCGGCGGCACGCCGCGTACGGCGAACGAGGAGAACTTGGCCAGCGGGGTCAGGTTGTGTTCTTTCAGGATCTTCTCGGACACCACGATCAGCGCGCCGGCGCCGTCGGACATCTGCGAGGAGGTCGCGGCGGTCACGGTGCCCTTGGCGGCGAACACGGGCTTCAGCTTGGCCATGCCTTCCAGGGAGGCGTCGGCGCGCGCGCCTTCGTCCATGTCCACGGTGCGCTTGCCAACCTTGATCTCGCCGGTGCGCAGGTCAGGGGTGCGGGTGATGATCTCGACCGGGGTGATCTCGTCCTTGAAGAAGCCGGCTTGCTGGGCGGCGATCGCCTTGCGGTGCGATTCCAGGCCGAAGGCGTCCTGGTCTTCGCGCGACACTTTCCACTGCTGCGCCACTTTCTCGGCGGTCAGGCCCATGCCGTAGGCCAGGCCCACGTTTTCGTCCTTGAAGGTGTCCATGTTGATCGATGGGTGGTGGCCCATCATCGGCACCATCGACATCGATTCGATACCGCCGGCGATCATCACGTCGGCTTCGCCCACGCGGATGCGGTCCGCAGCCATGGCCAGGGCGGTGATGCCCGATGCGCAGTAGCGGTTGACGGTCACGCCGCCCACGGTGTTCGGCAGGCCTGCCAGCACCACGGAGTTACGGGCGATGTTGAAGCCTTGTTCCGCTTCCGGGAAGGAGCAGCCGATGATCGCGTCGACGATCAGGGCCGGGTCCAGGTTAGGCACGGCAGCCATGGCGCCGCGCAGCGCGGCGACCAGCAGGTCGTCCGGGCGGGTCTTGCTGAACATGCCGCGCGGCGCTTTGCCGATCGGGGTGCGGGTGGCGGCGACGATGTATGCGTCTTGGAGTTGTTTGCTCATTTTAAGCTTTCCAGTATCTGTGTTCGTTAGCGTTTGGCGGAGAGGTACCAGTCCACCTGTACTTGTGCTGCCAGCGTGCCGTGTTCGTCGAAGATGTCGACGTTAACCGGGAACGCTACTTTTCCTTCATCCTTCAGCTGCGCTTTCAGCGCGGCCAGGTCGCCCGGTACCTTGCCGGAGGCGCGCGTCGCGCCCTTGGCCACTTTCTGGTACTGGATGCGCGACTCTTTGGCGACCGGGCGCATGTCCATGATCAGGTCGGCAAAGCCGCCCGCCATGGCCGCGCCGGACGCCGTTTCCGCCAGCGTGAAGATCGCACCTGCATGCGGCGTGCCGAGGTGGTTGTGCAGCTTGCCGTCGTCCGGCATCGACACTTCGGCCGTTCCCGGGCCGATGCTGTCGATGCGGATGCCGAGCAGGCGCACGAACGGCAGCGACTCCGTCATGTGCTTCTTGATTTGCTCATAGACCATGCTTGGTTTCACTCGCAACAGGATTTTGAAGGCCAGCGACAGGATGGACATTTGCTCTTAGTTGCGGACCGGCTTACCAGTCTGCAGCATGCCCATGATGCGCTCTTGCGACTTAGGATGGTTCAGCAATTCCAGGAAGGCCTTGCGTTCCATATCCAGCAGCCACTGCTCGCTCACCACGCTGCCCTGGTCGATGTCGCCACCGGACACGATCTCGGCGATCATGTCGCCCAGCTTGTAGTCGTGGGCGGAGATGAAGCCGCCGTCGCGCATGTTGACCAGCTGGCCGCGGATGGTGCCCCAGCCGTAGCGGCCGGTCACCGGCACCGGGCGCTGGATCGGCGCGCGGTAGCCTGCGTCAGCCATCGCACGGGCGGTGGTTTTCGCCACGTGCAGCAGCTCGTAGGCGTTGAACACGATGATGTCGTCTTCCTTCAGGTAACCCATGGCCTTCGCTTCCAGCGCGGACTTCGAAACGTTCGCGGTGGCGGCGTTGGTGAAGCCGGTCTTCAGGAATTGCAGGATGTCGTTGCCTTTGGCTTCGCGCGCCGCACGGACCGCCGCTTCTTTCAGGCCGCCGCCGCCAGGGATCAGGCCCACGCCCACTTCCACCAGGCCGATGTACGATTCCAGGGCCGCCACGCGCTTGGACGCGTGCAGCATCATTTCGCAGCCGCCGCCCAGGGCGATGCCGGCAACCGCCGCCACCACTGGCACGTTGGAATACTTCATCGCCATGAAGGTGTCTTGCAGTTCCTTGATGATCGGGTCGACTGCTTTCGCGCCGCCGGCCATGAAGGCTGGCAGGGCTTCCTGCAGGTCGGCGCCGGCCGAGAAGGCGCCGCCTTCGGCTGCGTCGGTGTTCCAGATCACCAGGCCTTTGAAGTTCTTCTCAGCTTCGGCCAGGCCGCGCTGGATGCCGGCGATCACGCCTTTGCCGATCACGTGCATCTTGGTCTTCAGGGACAGGATCAGCACGTCGTCGCCGGTGTGCCACAGGCGCACGGTTTCGTCTTCGTGCACGGTCACGCCGGCAGTCTTAGGATCGGCGCCGCCGCCGCCCACCACCGGAGCGCGGAATTCCTGGCGCTTGTACACGGCCAGTTCGGAACGCGGGGTGTAGGACTTGGTCGCCGGCGAGAACGAGCCTTCAGCGGTATGCACGCCCTGCTCGCCCACTTTGCCTTCGAAGACCCATGCCGGCAGCGGTGCGTTGCACAGCGCCTTGCCTTCTTCGATATCCTGCTTGACCCACTGGGCCACTTGCGACCAGCCGGCAGCTTGCCAGGTTTCGAACGGGCCGACGTTCCAGCCGAAGCCCCAACGCATGGCGAAGTCGATGTCGCGCGCGTTGTCGGCGATGGTGTCCAGGTGGATTGCGATGTAGTGGAAAGCGTCGCGGAAGATCGCCCACAGGAACTGGCCTTGCGGGTTGGTCGATTCGCGCAGCGCCTTCATCTTCTTGACCGGATCCTTTTCTTTCAGGATGCGGGCGATGATGTCGTCTGCCTTCTTGCCGCCGGCAACGTATTCGCCGGTCGCTGCGTCCAGGCGCAGGATGTCCTTGCCGACTTTCTTGTAGAAGCCAGCGCCGGATTTCTGACCCAGGGCGCCCTTGGCGACCAGGCCGGACAGCACGGCGGGAGTCTTGTACAGGGATGCGAACGGATCGTTCGGCAGGTTGTCTTCCATGGTCTTGATCACGTGGCCCATGGTGTCCAGGCCCACCACGTCGGCGGTACGGAAGGTACCGGACTTGGCGCGGCCCAGCTTGGCGCCGGTCAGGTCGTCCACCACGTCGACGGACAGGCCGAACTTCTCGGCTTCGTGAATGATGGCCAGGATGCCGAACACGCCAACGCGGTTAGCGATGAAGTTCGGGGTGTCCTTGGCACGTACCACGCCCTTGCCCAGGGTCGAGGTCATGAAGGTTTCCAGCTGGTCCAGGATTTCCGGCTTGGTGTCGGTGGTCGGGATCAGTTCCACCAGGTGCATGTAGCGCGGTGGGTTGAAGAAGTGCACGCCGCAGAAGCGCGCCTTCAGGTCGGCGTCGAAGCCTTCGGCCAGCTTGTTGATCGACAGGCCGGAGGTGTTGGAGGCGAAGATCGCGTTCGGGGCGATGTGCGGAGCGACCTTCTTGTACAGGTCATGCTTCCAGTCCATGCGCTCGGCGATCGCTTCGATGATCAGGTCGCAGCCGGCCAGCAGGTCCAGGTTGTCTTCGTAGTTGGCGATCTGCACCAGTTCCGCGTCGGCCTTGTCGCCGAACGGCGCAGGGGACAGCTTCTTCAGGCCTTCGATGGCCTTGATGCCGATACCGTTCTTGTTGCCTTCTTTGGCAGGCAGGTCAAACAGGACCACTGGAACTTTGGCGTTGACGCAGTGGGCCGCGATCTGCGCGCCCATCACGCCGGCGCCCAGCACCGCTACTTTTTTCACGTTGAAGTTGCTCATGTTATTCCTTTAATTAGAACAGGTCGGCATCCAGGGCCATCAGGTTGGCGGCGCCGGAACGAGCCTGGCGGATCAGGGTTGCGGTTTCTGGGTACAGGCGGCCGAAGTAGAAGCGGATGGTGGCCAGTTTCGAGGTGTAGAACTTGTCGCCCGACGCTTCTTTTTCCAGGGCGATTTTCGCCATCTGTGCGAAGAAGTACGAGTACACCAGGTGACCGGCGACGCGCAGGTAAGGCACGGCGGCGGCGCCGACTTCGTCCTGGTTCTGGAAGGCCTTCATGCCGATTTCCATGGTCAGCTTGGTCAGTTTTTCGCCCAGGTCGCCCAGCGGGGTGATGAACTCGGACATCGCCTCGTCGGTGCCGTTTTCTTCCACGAAGGCGCGCACTTTCTCGCCGAACTTGCGCAGCTTGGCGCCGTTGTCCATCAGGATCTTGCGGCCCAGCAGGTCCAGCGACTGCACGGTGTTGGTGCCTTCGTAAATCAGGTTGATGCGCGCGTCGCGCACGTACTGCTCCATGCCCCACTCGGAGATGTAGCCGTGGCCGCCGTACACCTGCATCGCGTCGGAGGTGGCGATCCATGCGTTGTCGGTGATGAAGGCCTTGATGATCGGGGTCAGCAGGGCCACTTCGTCGCCGGCTTCCTTGCGCACTTCTTCGTCAGGGTGGTGCAGTTCGCGGTCGATCTGCAGCGCCACGTAGGAAGCGAAAGCGCGCGCGCCTTCCGCGTAGGCTTTACCGGTCAGCAGCATGCGGCGCACGTCCGGGTGCACGATGATCGGGTCGGCCGGGCCTTCCGGGTTCTTCACGCCGGACAGCGAGCGCATTTGCAGGCGGTCTTTCGCGTACACCAGCGCGTTCTGGTAAGCCACTTCGGTCAGGCCCAGGGACTGCACGCCCACGCCCAGGCGGGCGGCGTTCATGAACACGAACATCGCGTTCAGGCCCTTGTTCGGCTGGCCGATGATCCAGCCCTTGGCGCCGTCCAGGTTCATCTGGCAGGTCGAGTTGCCGTGGATGCCCATTTTTTCTTCGATCGCGCCGCAGAAGATCGGGTTGCGTTCGCCGATCGAACCGTCCGCGTTAGGGATGAACTTCGGCACCAGGAACAGCGAGATGCCTTTCGAGCCTTCCGGCGCGTCCGGCACGCGGGCCAGCACCAGGTGCAGGATGTTTTCGGCCATATCGTGTTCGCCGGCCGAGATGAAGATCTTGGCGCCGGTGATGTCCCACGAACCGTCGGCGTTCGGGGTGGCTTTCGAGCGCAGCATGCCCAGGTCGGTGCCGCAGTGCGGTTCGGTCAGGCACATGGTGCCGGTCCACTCGCCGGACACCAGTTTCGGCAGGTACAGGCGTTTTTGTTCGTCGGTGCCGTGTTCCTTCAGGCACTCGTAGGCGCCGTGCGACAGGCCCGGGTACATGGTCCAGGCCTGGTTGGCCGAGTTCAGCATCTCGTAGAACGAGTTGTTCAGCACGATAGGCAGGCCCTGGCCGCCGTATTCAGGATCGCAGGCCAGCGCAGCCCAGCCGCCTTCCACGTACTGCTGGTAGGCTTCCTTGAAGCCCTTCGGGGTGGTCACGGTCTTGGCAGCGGCGTCGTGGTGGCAGCCTTCGCGGTCGCCCGAGTGGTTCAGCGGGAACAGCACTTCGGACGTGAACTTGGCGCCCTCTTCCAGCACCTGGTTGATGATGTCCGCGTCGGTTTCAGCGTGGATTGGCAGCTCTTTCAGCTTTTCTTCCACTTTCAGCAGCTCGTGCAGCACGAATTGCATATCACGGATTGGCGCGACGTATTGACCCATTGTTTTCTCCAGATGGCTAAAAGGTTGTTTGTGTCTCGGCGGCGACTAAGCGCAGCCTTATGATGGTTGATAGTTTTCGATCAATCGGTTGAAGCCCACGCCGGCCCGGTCCACGCTGCCCGGAGTGCGCATGAAACGCGCCTCATGGTGCAGGGCCAGGATCAGGCCATACATCTCGTACACCAGCTGGGAAGCATCGGTATCGGCCCGCAAGTCGCCGTTGTCGATGGCCTGGCGCACGCAACGCAGCAACGCTGCCTGCCACGCGCCCACCATTGCCAGCAACTCCTCGCGGATCGGGCCCGGACGATCGTCATACTCGACGGCGCCACTGATATAGATGCAACCCGAAGCAATTTCAACGCTGACACGCTTGACCCAATTGGCAAACATGGCGCGCAGGCGCGGCAGGCCACGGGCCTCCTTCATCGCCGGGTAAAACACTTCCTGCTCGAACCGATGGTGATACAGCTTCAGGACTTCAATCTGCAAATCTTCCCGCGAGCCAAAATGCGCGAACACACCCGACTTGCTCATGTTCATCTTATCGGCGAGCAAACCGATGGTGAGGCCTTCCAGGCCGTCACGGCTTGCCAGGTCGAGGGCCACATCCAGGATGGCCGCACGGGTCATTTCGCCTTTGCGCATGAATTTCGTTGGTGTATTTACAAGAATGCCACTCACTTTTGAACCCACCCAGAAAGAAGGAAAAACCTTATTCTCCCTCTAACAGATCGGCCGCAGGTGAAAAGATTTGCGAACGTTCGTACTATTATCCACTACCTGTGGAAAGTCAAACGACACAACTAGAAGCGCACCTCTATTGTTGCGTTGCAGCAAATCGAACCGGTTTTTCCTCACGCGTCCGTGGCGCGCTCCCATTGGCGGCGGTCGCGCTTGGTGGGACGGCCTTTGGCGTCGGCGAAGGGTTCGGGGAAGAGTTTTTTGCGCTCGATCAGGGCGGCGCGGCGCGCCAGCGATTCTGCGCTTTCTTCATATAACAACCGGGCGATGGGGGCACCTTCGCGTTTGCCGGAAATGCCGACAATCAGTACATCCCATTCGTCGGCGCCGTTATCAATGTGCAGCCGCTCGCCCAGCTTGGCGTTGCGCGAGGGTTTGATGCGCTCGCCGTTCGTGAGCTTGACCTTGCCCTTGTCGATGGCGTCGATGGCCAGCTGGCGCGTCTTGAAAAAGCGCGCGGCCCAAAGCCATTTGTCGATCCTGACGTCTGAATTACTCATGTGTACTTTCCTACTGCAAATATGCGCATCAGCGTGCGGTACACGATGTACGCGACTTCATAGCCGAACCGGCGGAAGCGTCCGATGTGTTCGAAATCTTGCGGGTGGATCACCACGCCGTCGGCGATGGCGTCCTCTATATGCTGGCGCAGGGAGCGGGCAAACGCGGCGTCCTTGATCACCACATTGGCTTCCTGGTTGAGGAACAGGCTGAGCCCGTCCACATTGGAGGAGCCCACCGTGGCCCAGTCGTCGTCGATCACGGCCACTTTGGCGTGCAGCTGGGTCTTGCGGTATTCCACCACCTTGACGCCCGCTTCCAGCAGCTTGGGGTAGAAGGAGTGGGCGACCGCGTCCTGCAGCCAGATTTCACCCACGCCGATCAGCAGCACCACTTCCACGCCACGCTGGGCGGTGGCGGCCAGGGCGTGGCGGAATTTGCGGCCGGGGGCGAAGTACGGGTTCGCCAGCAGCACGCTTTTCCTGGCCCGTCCCAGCGCTTGCAGGTAGGCGCGCTGGATGGTGCGCCGGTTGCGCAGGTTGTCGCGCACCACGAACCCGGCCTGCATGGTGCTCTGGCGCGCGATCTTGTTCAGCTTGCGCACTTCGTTGAACAGGGTCAGGCGCTTGACGATGGTCATGTGGCCCAGGCGCTTCCATTGCGTCTCGGCTTCGCTGTGGATGGATTCCACCAGCGGCCCGCGCACCGCCACGGCAAAGTCCCAGCGCGGAGCGGCCAGGGCGATGCTGTGGTCGTAGTCGGTGAACATGTCGTCGTTGATATTGATGCCGCCCACCAGCGCCACCTGGCCGTCCACCACGCAGATCTTGCGGTGGGTGCGCGTGACGCCGCGCCGGAACCAGGGGTTGAAGATGCGGTGCTCAACGCCGGCGGCCGTCACTTCCGCCTGCAGGCGGTTGGCGGGCTTGTGGCCGGTGCCGAACCAGTCGGTAATCATGCGCACCACCACGCCGCGCTGGGCGGCGCCTTTCAGGGCCGACAGCACGCGTCTGCCCGTCTCGTCCTCGGCAAAGATGTAGGTCTCGAAGTACACCTCGTACTGGGCGGCCTCGATGGCCTCGACCAGGGCGGGGAAGTAATCGGTGCCGCAGTGCAGGAGTTTAACTTCGTTATCGGCCAGGAAATCGACGTGGCGCATGTGTCAGGAAACCAGTTTCAGGTTCGCCACGATGGGCGCGTGATCCGACAGCTTGGCCCACAAGGGGCCGTGCAGGACTTCCGCGGATTCCACCTCGAAGCCCCGCACATAGATGCGGTCCAACCTGAAGAAGGGCAAGGCGGCCGGGAAGGTGCGGGCCGGGCGTTGGGCCGCCTTGCGCCGCGCCAGGGTCCGCACCAGGTCGCCCACCGGGTGGCCGTGCTCGATCTCGTCGAACACTTCGCGCACATTGAGCGCGCTTTGCAGCTTGGCGGTGAGGGTGTTGCGCCAGTCGTTGAAGTCGCCGGCGATAATCACCGGTTCGCCGTCCGGCGCGGAACTGCGCACCGCTTCCACCAGCAAGTCGACCTGGCGCACGCGGCTGCGCTCGAACAGGCCAAGGTGGATCACGTAGCAATGCACCAGCCGTCCCTCGGATTCGACCACCGAATGCAGGATGCCGCGCGATTCGTAGGCGTGATCGGAAATATCGGTATTGGTCCAGCGCGCAATCGGGTATTTGCTAAGCAGCGCGTTGCCGTGGTGGCCGTGGTCGTACTGGGCGTTCAGCCCGTACACCGACTGGTGCGACTCGCCGGCGAAAAACTCATGCTGGGCTTTTTTGGGCCAGTGGCGGTGGCCGTGGTGCTCCTCGCCGTAGCGCGCCTCGATCCGGTCGTGCTGGCCCTGTACTTCCTGCAGGAAAATCAGGTCGGCATGGAAGGCCTCGATGGCCTGGCGCAAGGCGTGCACCCGCGGTTGGCTGCGGTACGACACGCCCTTGTGGATGTTGTAGGTGGCAACGCGGATTTTCATGGGTTTATTCTAACCCCAACAGCCCCGCTTGCTGCCAGTCAAAAGTGTCCTGAGTTGCCTTATAGTTATGCCTATGGATATTCGACATTTCGGCGCGGCCCTGTTCGCGCTCTGCCTGGCAGCCCCCGCCGCGGCAAGCGCAAGCCGCTGCCACGGCAAGGTCAGCAACGGCAGCCTGGAACACGGCGTCCAGCTGCCGGACGCGGGCGCCAACTTCAGCGCGTACAGCACCCTCGCCACCGGCATGGGGCGCAACTACGTACACAGCGAAGTCGCGCTCATCATGCTTGACGCCTGGCGCGCGCTGGAAAGCGCGGCGCCGGGTGCGCTCTACGTCTACGGCGAAACGGGTTCCGCGCACGGCGGCCGTTTCCGCCCGCACCGCACGCACCAGAACGGCTTGTCGGTCGATTTCTTCGTCCCGGTGCGCGACGCCAAGGACCGCCCGGCCCGCCTGCCAACGCCGGCCACCCAACGCTTTGGCTACGATATCGAATTCGACCGCGATGCGCGCTACGGCGCCTACCGCATCGACTTCGCGGCCATGGCGGAACACCTGTACCAGCTCGACCAGGCCGCCCGCGCGCGCGGGCGCGGCCTGGCCCTGGTCATCTTCGACCCGGCCTACCTGCCGCGCCTGTTCGACACGCCGCGCGGGCCGGCGCTGCGCAAGCTCCATTTCATGCAGGGCAAACCCTGGGTGCGCCACGACGAGCATTACCACGTGGACTTCGCCATTCCCTGCCTTAAGTAACGCCATCCAGCGCAGCACGCACACGCCAGCGGATGCGCCACCGCTTCCCTTCGGCCGCCACGGAATGGCCACAGAGCAGCACACCACACCTGGTCAATTGACAACATCGGATTCGTCGTGGCTGGCTGCCGTTTGTCGCGGCAGGATCACGTGGAAGGTGCTGCCCTTGCCCAGTACACTCTCCACTTCAATGCGGCCACCGTGCTTTTGCACGATGCTGTACGACATCGACAGGCCCAGGCCGGTGCCCTTGCCGACCGGCTTGGTGGTGAAGAAGGGCTCAAATATGCGGCCCAGGTACTCCGGCGCAATGCCGCTGCCGCTATCGCTGACGGAGACCGTGATGCTGGCATCGTCGTAGGCCGTGCTCAGCACGATGCGGCCGTGCGATTCAATGGCATGGGCCGCGTTGACCAGCAGGTTCATGAACACCTGGTTCAGCTGCGAGGGAATGCAGGCGATCTCGGGCACGCCGCCGTACTGCTTCACCACCTCGGCCTTGTACTTGATTTCGTTCCACACCACGTTCAGGGTGCTGTCCAGGCCAGTCTCGATATTCGCCACCAGCGTTTCGCCGCCGCCCACATGCGAGAAGTCCTTCATGTCCTGCACAATGCGCTTGATGCGGTCCAGGCCATCCATCGATTCGGACAACAGGCTGCCCAGGTCTCCGCGCAGGTAGTCCGCATCGATCTCCTTGCGCAGGGCCTGCAGCGCGCTGCGGTCGGCTTGCGGCAGGTTCGCTTCGCACGACTCGTAGGCATCGAGCAGCTGCAGCAGCGACTGCATATAGCGCTGCAGGCTGCTCAGGTTGGAATTGACGAAGCCGACCGGATTGTTGATCTCGTGCGCCACGCCGGCCGCCAGCACGCCGATGGAGGCCATCTTCTCCGATTGCAGCAGCTGGTTCTGCGCCTCGCCCAGCTTGCGGATCAAGTCCGCCTGGCGCGTCTTTTCATTTTCCAGCGTCAGGTTGGCCAGCTGCAGGGCCAGGGTGCGCTCGTGCACGCGGTTCTCCAGCAGGTCGCGCGATTCGCGCAGCGCGCGTTCGGTATGCTCGCGCTCCGTGGTGTCGAAGAAACCGTACACGCGGCCGATGATGCGCTCGCCCAGGAACTGGGGCCGCGAGCGGCATTCGAACACGCGCCCGTCGTGCAGGTGCAGCAGGTCCATCGTTTCATGCGGGTCGCTCACTTGTTGCAGCCGGTCGCGGCATAGCTCGTGCTCGACCACATTGGCGGTCAGGAACTCCAGGATGGCGGCATCGTTGCCGCTTTTCAGGAAAGCTTCCGGGATATGCCACATCGCGCTGAACTGGCGGTTCATGCTGGCAATGGTGTTGTGCCAATCGATCACCAGGATGCCGTTGCCGGTGGCCTCCAGCGTGGTGCGCAGCTGCGACAGGGTTTGCTCCAGCACCGCCTCCACCTTGCGCTCCTGGCGCGCATCGCGGGCCAGGATCAGGATCAGCCAATGTTCCTCGTAGCGCAGCGCGCGCAGCGACTTCATGACCATGATCTGGGTGCCGTCGGCGCGCTGGTACTCGCCTTCCTGCCCGTCGATATCCTGGAAGTGGCCGCTGCGCGCGTCCTCCCAATAGAATACGTCCTGCAGCGAGCTTTCGATATCGGTGATCAGCATGTCCGTCAGCTGCGGCGCGGTGTAGCCCAGCACCTGCTCGGCCACCTTGTTGACGACGATGATGCGCAAATCGGCGGGGTCGACCAGCAGCATCATCTGCGGGCTGTGGTCGAGCATGAGCTGGCGCAGTTCGGATATCACCCGGCCGCCCCTTGTCCCGGCGAGGTCGCGTCGAAATAATAGCTGACCCGCTTGCGCGGGCTGAGGTAGGCGTAGATCTCCTTGGGCACCTGCGCCGGCTTGATGGCGCGCACGATATTCAGGTCGTGCTCGCGCTCCATATCGACCATGACCGCGTCGTCGCGCGGCACCCCGGCTTCGTACACCACCAGCTCCGGTTTGTTCGGCTTTTCCGTGTTGATGGTGGCCACCATGCCGGTGGCGCCATTCGACAGCTGCACGATGGTGCCCGGCGGGTACACGCCCAGGCAGCGGATGAAGACCTGCAGCAGCTTGGGATCGAATTTGCCGCGATGCTTGGCGAACATCAGCGACAGCGCCTCGTGCGGGGTCAGGCCCGGCGTGCCGTTGTGCGGGTTGCACAGGCGGTCGTAGTAATTGGCGATGCAGACGATGCGCGGCAGCAGGCCGATGCCCTCGCCTTTCAGGCGGGCCGGGTAGCCGCTGCCGTCGAACATCTCGTGGTGGTCGCGCACGATGGCCTGGGCGGCGGCCGGGAACTTGAGCTGCTGTCCCATCTCGGCGCCGACCGCGCTGTGCGTTTCGTACAGGTGCTGTTCGGTGCTGCTCCAGGCTTCGCTCTTGGCCAGCACGCGGTCGGGGATGTTGCGCACGCCGATATCGTGGAACATGGCGCCGATGCCCATCGCGCCGGCGACTTCGCGCGGCAGCTTGATGTCGCGCGCGATCATCATCGACAGCATGGTGACGTTGAGCGAATGCAGATAGATCTCCTCCCCGCCCAGGCGGTCGCCCATCACGTGGATGGCCAGCTCCGGCGCGCTCAGGATGGAATCGGCGATCTTGCCGATGATCTCGCTGGCGCGCTGCAGGCCCTGCACGGGTTGGGCGAAGATGCTCTTTTCCATGTCGCGCATCGCGCGCGCGGTATCGACAAAGGCGTGCTCGATGCGGGCGGCATTCTCACGCTGCTGGCGCATGCGCCCCATCATGGCGCGCTTGAGGGCGAGTTCGGGCGATTCGGCGGCGGGCGGCGGCGCCTCTTGCGCCGTGCCGCTGTCCGGCTCATCGATCAGGAGGTTGGCCGGCTGCACGTCGCTCAACGCCGGGTCGATGCGGATCTTGCGCAGGCCCAGGCTGCGCAGCTGGTTGATCTGCTCCTGCGACTTGATCTTGAAGTGGCTGAAGGCAAAAGGATGCTCAAACCACTTCAGGTCGAGGTGGACGTAGATACCGACCTGCAGCTGCTCCAACAGGATGTCCTGAGTCTCCGGCATGCCCGCGCTCCGGTATGTGAGTCGATCAGCCGATTATAGCCGTATGTTCGGCGGCGAACATGCAATCAACTTGCTAGTCAGATGTGTTGCGGCAGCTGCAGGATGGCTTCCGCGTTGGAGGGGGAGAAGCAGCGGTCGGCCGCTTCCAGGTAGGGCAGCCAGAGGTGGGCGGTGTGTTCGCGCGGGCTCAGTACGACCGGCACATCGCGCGGTACTTGCACGCTGAAGATGTGTTCCAGGTTGTGCGTGACGCCGGGGGCGTAGCGGTGGCGCCAGACCGGGTAGATTTCGTAGATGTTCTGCAGGCCCCAGTCGCGCAGCACGCGGTCCTTGCCGTCGGCGATGATGCCGGTTTCTTCGAACAGTTCGCGGGTGGCGGTGGTGAGCAGGGGTTCGTCGAGGGCGTCTTTGGAGCCGGTGACGGATTGCCAGTAGCCGGGATTGCCGGCGCGCTCGATCAGCAATACTTCGAGGTCGGCGGTGTGGATCACCACCAGGACGGATTCGGGGATTTTGTAGCTCATGCAAAGAAAAAGGGCGGGCTTTGCAGCCCGCCCTTTGGCAGCTAATTAACCAGCCACTTTCGGCTCTGCCGCGCGCAGGCGGATATGCAGCTCTTTCAGCTGCTTCTCATCGACTGGCGATGGCGCCTGGGTCAGCAAGCACTGTGCGCGCTGGGTTTTCGGGAAGGCGATCACGTCGCGGATCGAATCGGACTTGGTCATCAGGGTCACGATACGATCCAGGCCGAAGGCCAGGCCGCCGTGCGGAGGCGCGCCGTACTGCAGTGCGTCCAGCAGGAAGCCGAATTTCTCGCGCGCTTCTTCGGCGCCGATCTTCAGTGCGCGGAACACTTTCGACTGCACTTCTTCGCGGTGGATACGGATCGAGCCGCCGCCCAGTTCCCAACCGTTCAGCACCATGTCGTAGGCCTTGGCGATACATGCGCCTGGATTGGTTTCCAGCATGTCTTCGTGGCCGTCTTTTGGCGAGGTGAACGGGTGGTGGGTCGCGGTCCAGCGGTCTTCTTCCTCGTCGTACTCGAACATTGGGAAGTCGATCACCCACAGCGGCGCCCACACGTCGTTGAACAGGCCGGCGTTCTTGCCGAACTCGGAGTGGCCGATCTTCACGCGCAGCGCGCCGATGGCATCGTTCACCACCTTGGCTTTGTCGGCGCCGAAGAAGATCAGGTCGCCGTCTTGCGCGCCGGTGCGCTCCAGGATCACGTTCAGCACTTCGTCGCTGATGTTTTTCACGATCGGCGACTGCAGGCCGTCACGGCCTTTTGCCTTCTCGTTGACCTTGATGTAGGCCAGGCCTTTGGCGCCGTAGATGGCGACGAACTGGGTGTACGCGTCGATTTCCGAGCGCGGCATGTCGGCGCCCTTCGGCACGCGCATACCGACCACGCGGCCGTTGGCCATGTTGGCGGCGCCGGAGAAGACCTTGAACTCGACGTTCTTCATGACGTCGGTCAGTTCGGTGAATTCCAGCTTGACGCGCATGTCCGGCTTGTCCGAACCGTACTTGCCCATCGCTTCGGCGAAGTCCATCACCGGGAACGGGTTAGGCAGGTCCACGTCCATGGTGTTCTTGAACACTTTGCGGATCATGGTTTCGAACAGGTCGCGGATCTCTTGTTCGGTCAGGAACGAGGTTTCGCAGTCGATCTGGGTGAATTCAGGCTGGCGGTCGGCACGCAGGTCTTCGTCGCGGAAGCACTTGGTGATCTGGTAGTAGCGGTCGAAGTTGGCGACCATCAGCAGCTGCTTGAACAGCTGCGGCGATTGCGGCAGCGCGAAGAATTCGTGCGCGTTCACGCGCGACGGCACCAGGTAGTCGCGCGCGCCTTCCGGGGTCGACTTGGTCAGCACCGGAGTCTCGATATCGATGAAGCCCAGGTCGTCCAGGTACTTACGCACTTCCATCGAGACCTTGTAGCGCAGGCGCAGGTTGTTCTGCATCTGCGGACGGCGCAGGTCCAGCACGCGGTGGGTCAGGCGGGTGGTTTCGGACAGGTTGTCGTCGTCCAGCTGGAACGGTACCGGCACGGAGGCGTTCAGTACTTCCACTTTGGCGGCGACAACTTCGATCTTGCCCGACTTCAGGTTGTTGTTGACGGTGCCGGCCAGGCGGTCTTTCACGGTGCCGGTGATGCGCAGGCAGTACTCGTTACGCACGGATTCGGCGACGGAGAACACTTCCGCCTGGTCCGGATTGCAGACCACCTGCACCAGGCCTTCGCGGTCGCGCAGGTCGATGAAGATCACGCCGCCGTGGTCGCGACGACGGTGCACCCAGCCGCACAGGCTGACGGTTTGGCCGATGAGGGCTTCGGTTACGAGGCCGCAGTATTCAGTACGCATGGACATATTGGTTCTCAGTTTCAGGTTAAATTTTATTCAGGGACGACAACGCCCATCGACACGATGTACTTCAATGCGGCATCGACGCTCATATCGAGTTCGATCACGTCTTTTTTCGGCATCATCAGGAAGAAGCCGGAAGTCGGGTTCGGCGTGGTTGGCACATACACGCTGATGTACTCATCATCCAGGTGCTTCTGCACTTCGGTGGCCGGCGCGCCGGTCAGGAAGGCGATCGTGCGCGAACCCGCGTGCGGATACGGCACCAGCACGGCCTTGCGGAAGGCATTGCCGGAATCGGAAAACAGGGTATCCGAGACCTGCTTCACGCTGCCGTACAGGGAGCTGACCACCGGAATGCGGTGCAGCAGCTTTTCCCACTGGCGGATCACGAAGTTGCCGACCAGGTTGTTGGTCAGCAGGCCGGTCAGGAACACGATCAGCACGGTCACGATGGTGCCCAGGCCGGAAATCCGGTAATCCTTGGACAGCCATTTTTCCGGAATCAGCAGCAGCGACTGGTCCATGGTGGTGATCACCAGGTTCAGCACCCAGGCCGTGATCGCCAGCGGTACCAGGACCAGCAGGCCGGTTATGAAATATTTGCGCATCGGGTTCCTTGTGCGGGCTAAATCACGCCTCGCTGGTGGACTTGGCCGGCGCCGCTGCCGGCGCTGGGTCGGCTGCCGCAGGAGCGGCCGGTGCATCGGTCTTGGGCGCACTGGCGACGCCGGTCGCCGGGGCGCTGCCGCCACGGAAATCGGTCACGTACCAGCCGGTGCCTTTCAATTGGAAGCCGGCTGCGGTCAGTTGCTTTTTAAAGGTGGACTTGCCGCAGGAAGGGCAATCCGTGAGCTGCGGATCGGAGATCTTTTGCAGCACATCCTTGGCAAAGCCACATTCCTCGCAGCGGTAAGCGTAGATAGGCATCTGTTACTCCGCAAAAAACATCAAAAACCCTGAATTATAAGCCTTTTTTCCGACGCCAGGCCATCCAGCGCTCCTTGCCCTGGAATACGGGAAGAGAGTCTTCGACCGGCTCGTCCCATTCGAGGCTGAAGTGAGCGCTCATTAACGCGTCCAGCTGCTGCCGGTCGGCGCCAAAGGGCGGGCCTTTGGGATTGTCGTCGAAGAAGAAATAGCCCAGCAGCAGGCCGCCTGCGGGCAGCAGCTCGGCCCAACGCTGGACCACGCGCGGCCACATCTCGCGCGGCATGGCGCACAGGAAGGCGCGTTCGTAGATCAGGTCCGGGGTCGCGGGGTAGGTGAAGAAATCGGCTTGCACCACGTGCGCGCGCCAGCGGCCGAGGTTCTGTTGTGCCGCAGCAACGGCGGCCGGGGAGAAGTCGATGGCGGTGGCGTCCCAGCCGGCTTCGCAGAAGGCTTGCAGTTCATAGGCGGTGCCGCAGCCGGGGATTAGAGCCGCGAAACCCGGTAGATCTGGGTCAGACCCAAGGGTCAGACCCTGACTCGCGGCGGCCGCAGGCTTGGGTCCGACCCTTGGGTCGGACCCAGGTTTACCGGGTTGAAGCCAGGCGGAGAGCTGCGCAGGAACACCACCCCGATCCCACGGCGTAAACGCCCCCTCAAACCGCTGGTCCCAAAACTCCGGCGTCCTGGGATCGCGGTTAGAGAACTCGGGCATAAACCTGGTACGCCACCGCGCCCACCACAAACGCCCCGATAAAGAAGGCAAAGAACGACATCAGCCGGTTCGTGTGCCGCTGCTCCGCCACCAGCAGCGCCAGCAGCGCCCGCGTCTCCACATCCCGCTCCGACGCCACGGTCAGCGCCTGGTGCGCCAAACGCGGCAGCTGCGGGAAGATATGCGAATAGCGCGGCGCTTCCGCCTTCAGCCGCTCCACCAGCCCGCGCCAGCCCACCTGCTCGCCCATCCAGCGCTCCAGGTAAGGCTTGGCCGTCTTCCACAAATCCAGGTCCGGATCGAGCTGGCGCCCCAGGCCCTCGATATTGAGCAGGGTCTTTTGCAGCAGCACCAGCTGCGGCTGCACCTCCACATTAAAGCGGCGCGAAGTCTGGAACAGGCGCAGCAACACCTGGCCGAAGGAAATATCTTTCAGCGGACGATCAAAGATCGGCTCGCAGCAAGCGCGCACCGCCGCCTCCAGCTCATCGACGCGGGTTTCTTTGGGCGCCCAGCCCGACTCGATATGCGCCTCCGCCACGCGCTTGTAATCGCGGCGGAAGAAGGCCAGGAAGTTCTGCGACAGGTAATCCTTGTCGTAATCAGTCAGTGTGCCGACGATGCCGAAGTCCAGCGCGATGTAGCGGCCGAATGTCTCCGGTTCGATCGACACCAGGATATTCCCCGGGTGCATATCGGCATGGAAGAAGCCATCGCGGAACACCTGGGTGAAAAAGATCTCCACGCCGTCGGACGACAGCTTCTTCAGGTCCACGCCAGCCTCGATCAGGCGCTCGATCTGCGACACCGGAATGCCGTGCATGCGCTCCATCACGATCACGCCGCTGGAGCAATAATCCCAATACATTTCCGGCACCAGCAGCAATTTCGATTCGGCGAAATTACGGCGCAGCTGGCTGGCGTTGGCCGCCTCGCGCATCAGGTCCAGTTCATCGTGCAGGTACTTGTCGAACTCCTGCACCACTTCCTGGATCTTCAGGCGCGATGCATCCGCCCATAGCTTGTTGATGAAATTGGCCGCGATATGCATCAGCGCCACGTCTTCATCGATCAGCTTCTTCATGCCCGGGCGCAGCACCTTGACCGCCACCTGGGTACCGTCCTTGAGCGCGGCAAAGTGCACCTGGGCGATCGAGGCCGAGGCCACCGGCACCCGTTCAAAGCGCGCAAACAATTCGTCCGGATGGGCGCCCAGCGACTCTTCGATCATCTGGATCGCCAGGTCGGAGTCGAACGGCGGCACGCGGTCCTGCAGCTTGGACAGCTCGGTCACGATATCGATCGGGAACAGGTCGCTGCGGGTGGACAGCACCTGGCCGAACTTCACGAAGATCGGGCCCAGCTCCTCCAGCGCGCGGCGCAGGCGCACGGCGCGCGGCGTCGACAGGTCGCGCCAGAAGAAGACGGTATCGAGGAATTTGCTGATGCGCGGCTTGTCGAAGCCTGAAATAGCGATTTCGTCCAGCCCGTAGCGGACCGAGACGCGGACAATCTTGAACAGCCGGAGGAATTTGCGAATCATTTAGCCAGTTTTTGTTCGAGTTTTTCCAGCCGCTTGCTGGCGCGTTCCACGTCGTCGCGGAAGCGGGTCACATCGGCCGCAAAGCTCTCCGCCGCCAACGGGCGGATCAGCATCGGGTTTTCATCGAGGAAGTATTCTGCGACATTTTCAGCCACTTTGCGCTGGCCGTTGCGCGCCCCCTGCACCACCGCTTTCGCGCCCTGCACCAGGCGCACGGCGGCAATCGGGCCGACCAGCTTTTCCAGGTCGTATTCCGCCTCCCAGCGCAGCGATTGCGACAGGCGCGACACGGCGTTGGCAAATTCCGCGTCGCCCTCGATCTGCACGTAGGAGAAGGCGCGCTCGCGGTTCTGCGCAATCAGGGGCAGGTCGCTCAGCTTGAGGCGGATCGTGACCGCCGCCGCCGCATCGCTGGCGGCCGCCTCCACCATGCCATCGGGCGTCACGCGCAGGCGCAGCACGGCCGGGCTGGCGTCGATCACGGCCACCTTGCCGGCGTGCAGCTTCAACTCGGTGCGCGCCCACGGCTCCTGGGCCAGCAGGTGGTTGACGGTAGCGGCGACCGGCATGCTGAGGCCGGGCAGCTTGGGCGGGAATGGGAACATAGTCGTTGTTATCGGATTGCACAAAACAAAACCGCCCCGGCAAGCCAGGGCGGTCTCGATCTTACCAGTTACAGCGCGGTGTCACGCCACTTGCTGGATACCTGCCAGCATCCAGCCGGTGTTGCCGCTGACTGGTTTGCTCAGGTTCCAGACTTCCTGGAACGATTCCGGCAGCGCGTCGGCGGCCGGCTTCATGGTGCCCCAGAACTTGACGCTGGCCATGTATTCGCGGCCGTCGTTCTCAATGCCCAGCAGCTCGGCATCGATGGTCACCACATCGGTGTACTCGGCTTGCGCGCCGCGTTCCTGGATCTGCATGCGCAGCTCGGCGAACACTTCCGGCGTGGTGAAGGTGCGGATATCTTCCACGTCGGCCTTGTCCCATGCCGCTTGCAGGCGGATGTAGTTCGACTTGGCCGCGCGCAGGAAGCCGGCGGTATCGAAGTCAGCCGGCACGCCCCATGGGGTGTGCGCGGCGGCGGCGCTGGCCACCGGCGCTACTGCCGGAGCAGCCGCTGGCTGCACTGGCTGGAAGGCCATCGGCTGTTGCGGCTGTTGCGGCTGTGGGTTGTAGCCCGCACCCGCGCCGCTGAAGGCCGCTGCCGGCTGCATGCCTGCCGGCTGCGATTTACGGCGAATCATGGCGATGATGAAGAAGATCACGCCGCCGATCAGGGCGATGGTCAGGATGGTGCCGATCGCGGAAGCAAATGCGCCGCCAATACCCAGGCTCGACAGCAACGCGCCCAGGCCCAGGCCCAGCAACGCGCCGCCCAGCAGGCCTTTCCACATGCTAGGTTTCTGGACCGGTGCCGCAGCCGGCGCCGCGCCCGGACGGCCCGCTGCCGGCGCAGCGGTCGGAGCCGCAGGTGCCGGCGCAGGGGTGGCCTGCTTCGGCATGCTGTTCACGTTTTGCGACTGACGGCCAATCGATTTACCACCACCCATCGGGCGGGCCGACAGCTCAGCCATGGTGCTCATAGCGGTCATCACGATGGTCGCGCCGACCAGGAATTTTTTAATGTTCATCGTAGTAGTTTGTCTCACATTTTGATGCCAGTGTGTAAAGCGGCCACACCTGCCGTCAGGTTGTAATACTGCACACGCTCCAGACCAGCAGCCTGCATCATGGTCTTCAGCGTTTCCTGATCCGGGTGCATGCGGATGGATTCGGCCAGGTAGCGGTAGCTCTCCGAATCATTGGCCACTTTCTGGCCCATCCACGGCAACACCGTGAAGGAATAGAAATCATAAGGTTTTTGCAATGCCGGAGCCACTTTCGAAAACTCCAGCACCAACAACTTGCCGCCCGGCTTCAGCACACGGCGCATTTCGGACAGTGCCACATCCTTGTGCGTCATGTTGCGCAGGCCGAACGCCACGCTGACACGGTCAAAATAATTGTCCGGGAAGGGCAATTTTTCCGCATCGCAGATCAATGTGGGGGTGACCAGGCCTTTATTCAAGAGGCGATCGCGGCCCACACGCAGCATTGACTCATTGATATCGGTCAGCCACACCTCGCCGCTCGGACCGGCCGCCTTGGCGAAGGCTTTGGCCAGGTCGCCGGTGCCGCCCGCAATGTCCAGCACCTTCATGCCCGGGCGCACTGCCGCGTTGGCAATGGTGAAGGCTTTCCAGATGCGGTGCAAGCCGCCGGACAGCAAATCGTTCATCACGTCGTATTTGGCGGCAACGGAGTGGAAGACTTTGGCGACTTCCTTGACTTTGTCGTCTTCGTTGACGGTTTTATAACCGAAATGGGTAGTGTTGGTCATATCCAGGGTGCCTTGTAATTGCCGCATTATACATTTGTGGGGTGCCGCACAGATTTTGCAGAAGCTTGTCAACCAGAATGCTCAACGAGTCGTTTTATGGCTCAGACGATTTGTCAGTCTTTAGGAGATTTCAGATGGAGCTTCAGCAAAAATTGCCCGCGGACATTATTTTCCCGGATATCGACGAAGCCACCAAGCAGTTCATTGATGCCACCCGCGCCCAATCGCGCGCCCTGGCGTCTGCCGAGCCGCACCCAATGACCTTCAACGTTGAGGCAATCCGCCGCCTGACCCCGGAAGCCCGCGCCGCATTCCGCTACATCTGGGAACGCGAGCAGCAGCGCTACGAGGAATTCCAGCGCCGCAAGATGATGGTCAACTGATATTCTTTTCGGGTGGCAACGCGCTGCCCGATCCTTGTTATTTCCCCAAAGCAGGCACCCGGAGTCAGCACAGGCTGACTCCATGCCCTGCACGCTTTACCTCGACACCCCCCTCCTCTGCGCCCGGGCTGGACCAAGACTAGGCCGCCGGTGGCGACGCCAGGGGGCGCACCTCGACGCAGCCATCGAGCGCAGTCGGACAGCGGGCGGCCCATTCAAGGGCATCGTCCATTGACGCGCAGTCGATCAGGAAGTAGCCGCCAAGGGCTTCCTTGGTTTCGGCAAACGGGCCGTCGGTAAAGTGCGGCTGGCCGCGCCGGATGCGGACGGTGCGCGCCTTGCGTACCGGCGCCAGCTCGGCGCCCGCAACCAGCACCCCGGCCTTCAGCATCGCGTTTTCCAGCGCCCCGTAAGCAGCCATCACCTCGGCCAGCTGGGCGGGCGGCAGCGCGTCGTACACCTTTTCTTCGGCGTAAATCAATAGCATGAATTGCACGATTTCCTCCTATAAAGTGGTTAGTGCAACTCAACGACGTGCCGGCCGGCGCCGGATCGACAATCAGTGTTTGTGGCCGCAGCCGCCTGCTTTGGCGGGGCCGCCAGGCAATACGGTGCCGGGAGCACGGCCGGAGTCGCCGGGGAAGCCGGCGGCTTCCAGGCGCTGCAGGTAGTCGGCCCAATGCTGCTCCTGGCGGGCGCCCAGGTCGTACAGGTAGTCCCAGGTGTAGAGGCCGGAGTTGTGGCCGTCGTCGAAGGTGGGCTTGACGGCGTAATTGCCGACCGGCTCCAGGTTGCTCATGGCGACGTCGCGTTTGCCGACTTGCAGCACTTCCTGGCCTGGGCCGTGGCCCTTCACCTCCGCCGAGGGCGAATACACGCGCAGCAGCTCGAACGGGATGTTGAAGCTGGCGCCGTCGTCGAAGGCGACTTCGAGATAGCGTGATTTGCTGTGGACGGTGAGGCCGGTTGGATTCTTCATTTCAAATTCTCGATGATCGCGGCGCGCAGGGCCGGCAGCAGCGCGGCACGGGCGGCGATGGCCGCGTCGTCATGCGCGCGCTGTTGGGCGCCCCAGGTAGGATTGGGGAAGTGCGCGTCGTCAGTGTAGCGCGGGATCACGTGCCAGTGCACGTGCGGCGTCATGTTGCCGAAACTGGCCACGTTGACCTTGTGCGGGGCCATGGTGGCACGCTGCGCCTGCTCGACCGCCCAGACGGCCTGCATGACGTGGTCGCGGTCCTGCGGCGACAGGTCGGTCATTTCGCGCACATGGTCGTGCCAGACGACGCGGGTAAAGCCGGGATAACCCGGCTCGTCGACCAGGATCACGGCCAGGCGCTCGTCGCGCCAGACCAGCACGTCCGCCGGCGGCGCGGCCAGCAGCTTGCACAGGTCGCAGGTCGCCGTCATACCAGCACCCTTTCAATGCCGCCGTCGTTGGCGCGGGCGACGTAATCCACCAGCCAGTTCTCGCCCAGCTTGTGGCGCGCGATCTCGATCACGATATAGTCGGCGGTGGTACTGGAGTCGTCGTTATAGCGGGTCAGGCCTTGCAGGCAGGACGGGCAGGAAGTCAGGATTTTGACGTCGCCCTGGAAACCGTCGGCGCGCAGCTTGTCGGCGCCGGCCACCATCTCCTGCTCCTTGCGGAAGCGCACCTGGGTCGAAATATCCGGACGCGCCGCAGCGAAAGTGCCCGACTCGCCGCAGCAGCGGTCGTTCTTCTCGATCTTCACATTGTCCACCGTGGAAACCAGCGCATTCACCGTCTTCAGCGGGTCCTGCTGCTTCATCGGCGTGTGGCAAGGATCGTGGTACATGTAGCGGGTGCCCGTCACGCCTTCCAGCTTGACGCCCTTCTCCAGCAGGTATTCATGGATATCCATGATGCGGCAGCCCGGGAAGATCTTCTCGAACTCGTAGCTCGACAACTGGTCGTAGCAGGTGCCGCACGACACCACCACGGTCTTGATGTCCAGGTAGTTCAGCGTATTCGCCATGCGGTGGAAGAGGACGCGGTTATCCGTGATCATCTTCTCGGCCTTGTCGTAGTCGCCCGAGCCGCGCTGCGGATAGCCGCAGCACAAGTAGCCCGGCGGCAGCACGGTCTGCACGCCCACCTCCCACAGCATGGCCTGCGTTGCCAGGCCCACTTGCGAGAACAGGCGCTCCGAGCCGCAGCCCGGGAAGTAGAACACCGCCTCGGTATTGGCGTTGGTCTTCTTCGGATCGCGGATGATCGGGATCATCTTGTTGTCTTCGATGTCCAGCAACGCGCGCGCGGTCTTCTTCGGCAGGTTGCCCGGCATCTTCTTGTTCACGAAGTGGATCACCTGCTCGCGCACGGCAGGCTTGCCGACCGACGGCGGCGGCGCCTTGGTCTGCTTGCGCGCCACGGCCTTGAACACTTCATGGCCCAGGCGCTGCGCCTTGTAGCCCCAGCCGATCATGGTCTGGCGCGTGGCCTGGATGGTGGCCGGGTCGGAGGCGTTGAGGAAGAACATGGCCGCGCGCTTGCCCGGATTGAACGAGCGCTTGTCCATCTTGCGCAGCAGGTTGCGCATATTCATCGACACGTCGCCGAAGTCGATATTCACCGGGCACGGCGTGGCGCACTTGTGGCACACGGTGCAGTGGTCGCTGACGTCCTCGAACTCCTCCCAATGGCGGATCGAGATGCCGCGGCGGGTCTGCTCTTCGTACAGGAAGGCTTCGATCAGGGCCGACGTGGCCAGGATCTTGTCGCGCGGCGAGTACAGCAGGTTGGCGCGCGGCACGTGGGTCGAGCACACCGGTTTGCATTTGCCGCAGCGCAGGCAGTCCTTGACGCTGTTGGCGATTTCGCCGATATCGCTTTGCTGCATGATCAGCGATTCGTGGCCCATCAGGCCGAAGGACGGCGTGTAGGCGTTTTCCAGCGTGGCATGCATGCCCGGCAGGTTGAGCAGCTTGCCCTTGTTGAAGCGGCCTTCCGGGTCGACGCGTTTTTTGTAATTGCGGAACTCGCTGATCTCGTCGTCGGTCAGGAATTCCAGCTTGGTGATGCCGATGCCGTGCTCGCCCGAGATCACGCCGTTCAGCGAGCGCGCCAGCTTCATGATGCGCACCACGGCCTTGTGGGCTTCCTGCAGCATTTCGTAGTGGTCGGAGTTGACCGGCAGGTTGGTGTGCACATTGCCGTCGCCGGCGTGCATGTGCAGCGCCACGAAGACGCGGCCATGCAGCACGCGCTTGTGGATGGCCTGCGCCTCGTCCAGGATCTGCTTGTAGGCGCCACCGTTGAAGATCTGGCGCAGCACGGCGCGGATCTCCTGCTTCCAGCTGATACGCACGGTGCGGTCTTGCGCCACGTCGAACAGGGTGGCGTTCGGCTGGCGTTGCAGGCGTTCTTCCAGGGCCGGGGCCAGTGCTTCCAGGCCCAGCGCCAGCAGCTCGCCGCGCACATCGGCCAGCGCTTTATCCAGGTTGGCCAGAGTGAAGGCCCAGCGCGCGTGCACCTGGTCCACCAGCGCCAGCGCCTGCACCTGGCGGTCGCCCAGCATTTCCGCGTAGCCGACCTTGTCGTCCGAGGCGTCGTCGCTCTTGCCGATCGGGAGTTTGTCGGCCGCCAGGAACTCGCGCAGTTCCTGCGCCAGCTGCAGCTTGTTCTTGATCGACAGTTCGATGTTGATGCGCTCGATGCCGTCGGTGTACTCGCCCATGCGGTTGAGCGGGATCACCACGTCTTCGTTGATCTTGAAGGCATTGGTGTGCTTGGCAATCGCCGCGGTGCGGGCACGGTCCAGCCAGAACTTCTTGCGCGCTTCCGGGCTCACGGCCACGAAGCCTTCGCCGACACGGGTGTTCGCCAGGCGCACCACTTCCGATGCAGCCAACGCCACCGCATCTTCATCATCGCCCACGATGTCGCCGAACAGCGCCATCTTCGGCAGCACGCCGCGCTTGGACTTGGTGGCGTAGCCGACCGCGCGCAGGTAGCGCTCGTCCAGGTGTTCCAGGCCCGCCAGGCGCAGGGTTTTGAACTGTTCGCCCTGGGCCGGCAAACCGTCCAGGTAATCCTTGATCTCCACGATCGACGGGATCGCATCGCGCGCCTGGCCGAAGAACTCCAGGCAGACGGTGCGCGTGAATTTCGGCATCTTGTGCAGGATCCAGCGCGCGGACGTGATCAGGCCATCGGTGCCCTCTTTCTGCACGCCCGGCAGGCCGGCCAGGAACTTGTCGGTCACGTCCTTGCCCAGGCCCTCCTTGCGGAACTTGCGGCCTTCGATTTCCAGGATTTCGGTCTTGAACGGCTGGCCCTTGGACTCACCGCGCGCGTTCGGGTGCGTCCACTCCAGCTTGAAGCGCGCCAGCGGCGTGTCGTGGATCTTGGACAGGTTATGGTCCAGGCGCGTGACTTCCAGCCAGTCGCCGTTCGGATCGACCATGCGCCACGAGGCCAGGTTGTCCAGCGCGGTGCCCCACAGCACGGCCTTCTTGCCGCCGGCATTCATGGCGATATTGCCGCCGATGCAGGAGGCGTGGGCCGAGGTCGGATCGACCGCGAACACAAAGCCCGCCTTCTCGGCCGCTTCGCTGACTTTGTTGGTGATGACGCCGGCTTCCGAATGGACGGTCGCGTATTCGCGCTCCAGGCCTGGCAGCACTTTCATTTCAACGGCGCCCAGCTTCAGCAGTTTTTCCGTGTTGATGACGGCCGACAGCGGCGTCAGCGGGATCGCGCCGCCGGTGTAGCCGGTGCCGCCGCCGCGCGGGATGATGGTCAGGCCAAGTTCGATACAGCCCTTCACCAGGCCGGCCATTTCATCTTCACTGTCCGGTGTCAGCACCACGAACGGGTATTCCACGCGCCAGTCGGTGGCGTCGGTCACGTGGCTGATGCGCTTCATGCCGTCGAAGCAGATATTGTGCTTCTCGGTGTACTTGCCCAGCACTTTCTGGGTGCGTTTGCGCAGGTCGTACGTCTGGCGGAATTCTTCGCCAAAGTCGGCCACCGCCTTGCTGGCGGCGCGCAGCAGCTTTTCCACGTTGCCGCTGCGCTTCTGCGATTCCGCATCTTCCGCGTCAACCGTGCTGCGGCGCTTGTCCACCTCCGTCAGGCGGTGGTGCAGCGCATCGATCAGGGCCTGGCGGCGCTTCGGGTTGTCCAGCAGGTCGTCCTGCAGGTAAGGGTTGCGGCGCACCACCCAGATATCGCCCAGCACCTCGTACAGCATGCGAGCGGATCGGCCAGTCTGGCGGGAAGCCCTCAATTCATCCAGCAACGCCCAAGACTCTTCGCCCAGGAGGCGGATCACAATTTCGCGATCGGAGAAGGAGGTGTAGTTATAGGGGATTTCCCGCAAGCGGGTGGGGGCGTGACCATCGGGCGATTCTGCGAGCAATGCCTGGATTTGTGCTGGTGCGTTCATTATGCGTGGACGGGAGGCTGACGCTAGGACAGAACATTCTATCTTATTGCGGCGCACAAGACAGGAACAGCCTTAGAGGGTGACAGGGTTCCGTTAACGTCAATTAGCAGAACATAATTCCGCAAGACAGCAGAATAACCGGCGTTCGTTTGCACCCAGGGCAAGCACCAAGCCCGAAATTCTGCGACACTGCTGCTATGCGGAATCTTCTGACCCCACTCCTACTGGCCGCCAGCAGCGTTGCTGGGGCCGCTCCTGCCGCCCCGCCCTGCGGGCCGACCGACATGAGCCTTGGCATGTTGTCGAACTTTGCCACCACCGAGCGCTACGCGGAAGCCTGCGGCGTCCCCAAATCCGCCATCGAGCGGGAGCTCACCAGCAGCGTTAAGCTGCTGCGCGCCTGCCTGGAAGCGCGCGGCGTGCCGGCCGCCAAGATCGAGCAGACCCTGCAGAACGGCGCCAAACTGGGCGAGCAAATGCTGCCGGCCGTGCAGAAAGACCCGGCCTTCTGCCCGCGCATCAAGAGCGGTTTCGGCAAGGCGGGTTAGCCGCCCAGCACATTGGCGAGCGAGCGCCAGAAGCCGTCCGGCACGAACAGCAGCAGCGAGGTCATGGTGAGGTAGCGCGCCAGCTTGCCGATCGCCATATACATGACCGACGGCCAGAAAGGCAGCTTGAGCCAGCCGCCCAGCGTGCACAGCGGGTCGCCGATGGCGGGCACCCAGGACAGCAGCATGGTCTTGGCGCCATGGCGCGCCAGCCAGCCGAACCAGCGGCTTTCGCGCTCCTTGGCGAAGGCCTTCTTGGCGTAATACCCGAGCCAGTAATCGACGATGCCGCCCAGGGTATTGCCCAGGGTGGCGACCGCAATGGCCGGCCAGAACATGGCAGGATTGGCTTTGCAGACCGCGAACACGGCCGGTTCGGACCCCATGGGCACCAGCGTGGCCGAGACGAAACTGATGACAAAGACCGATGTCAGTCCCACTTCGGGCGCCGCAATAAGGTCCAACAGCCAGCGGATAGCGTTTTCAATCATGGCTCAATTATAATCATCCATACCAAGTACCCAGCACGTTAGACATCCTGCGATCCCGCATACCCGCGGCGCAGGCGTGCATCCACCTCCGGTTACCCGCCGTTGACAGTCTTTGCACCAACCTTTTCCTTTGCAAATCATGACTATCGACTACCTGAAGAAAATCCTGACCTCCCGCGTCTATGACGTGGCCCATGAAACCCCGCTCGAACTGGCGCCGATTCTGTCGCAGCGAATCGGCAACCAGATTTACTTCAAGCGCGAGGACATGCAGGACGTCTTTAGCTTCAAGGTACGCGGCGCTTACAACAAGATGGCGAATCTGAGCGACGCGCAATTGAAGCGCGGCGTCATTTGCGCCTCCGCAGGCAACCATGCGCAGGGCGTTGCGCTGTCGGCCGCCAAACTTGGCTGCCGCGCCCTGATCGTCATGCCGGCCACCACGCCGCAGCTGAAAGTCGAATCCGTGCGCCGCCGCGGCGGCGCCAGCGTGGAAGTGGTGCTGCACGGCGAATCCTATACCGACGCCTACAACCACGCCCTGCAACTCGAAAAAGAGCAGAAGCTGACCTTCGTGCACCCGTTCGACGATCCCGAAGTGATCGCCGGCCAGGGCACCATCGCCATGGAAATCCTGCGCCAGCATTCCGGCCCGATCCACGCCATCTTCGTGCCGATCGGCGGCGGCGGGCTGATTGCCGGCGTCGCGACCTATGTGAAGCAGCTGCGGCCGGATATCAAGGTCATCGGCGTGCAAACCATGGATTCGGATGCCATGGGCCGCTCGATCAAGGCGGGCGAGCGCGTGACCTTGTCCGATGTCGGCCTGTTCGCCGACGGCACCGCCGTGCGCCTGGTGGGCGAAGAAACCTTCCGCCTGGCGCAGCAATTCGTGGACGAGGTGATCGTGGTCGATACCGACGCGATCTGCGCGGCAATCAAGGATGTGTTCACCGATACGCGTTCGATCCTGGAGCCTTCCGGCGCGCTGGCGATTGCCGGCGCCAAGGCTTATGTGGAGCGCGCGGAAATGAGCAAGTATCCGGTACGGGGCGAAACCCTGGTGACGGTGTGCAGCGGCGCGAATATGAACTTCGACCGCTTGCGCTTTGTGGCGGAGCGCGCGGAGCTGGGCGAGGCGCGCGAGGCGGTGTTCGCGGTGACGATTCCGGAGCAGCGCGGCACCTTCAAGCGCTTCTGCGGCCTGGTGGGGGCGCGCAATGTGACGGAGTTCAATTACCGTATCAGCGACAAGGAAGCGGCCCATGTCTTTGTCGGCGTGCAGATTGCGGACCGCAGCGAATCGTCGGCCATTGCGCGGCGCTTTGAGGAGAATGATTTCCGGACGCTGGACCTGACGCATGATGAACTGGCCAAGTCGCACCTGCGGCACCTGGTGGGCGGCAAGAGCGAGCTGGCGCGCGACGAGCTGCTGTACCGGTTTGAATTCCCGGAGCGCCCGGGGGCGCTGATGCGCTTCCTCGATTCGATGGAGCCGGAGTGGAATATCTCGCTGTGCCACTATCGCTCGCAAGGCGGGGATGTGGGGCGGATCTTGATCGGCTTGCAGGTGCCGCCGCAGGATATGGAGAAGTTTGCGCAGTTCCTGGCGACCTTGGGGTATCGCTATTGGGATGAGTCGCAGAATCCGGTGTATAAGCTGTTCCTGTAACCCCGGTAAGCCGGGGTCTGACCCAAGGGCCAGACCCCGTCAGATCGACCGCCGTGGGTGCTGCTTGTGCGCCGTTGATCTTCGCCGAAAGTCAAAGGCCTTAAACCCGACCTTGAGGCCGCGAAACCGTTGGGGGTCTGACCCTGCGGGTCAGACCCCGCCTTACCGGGTTTCAGGTAAACTGCCAACATGAACCTCCCCGAACACTCCCCCCTCGGCAAGACCTCCGCCTACCGCACCGACTACGCCCCAGAGCTGCTGTTCCCGATCCCGCGCCAGGGCAAGCGTGACGAACTCGGCCTGCAAGGCACCCTGCCCTTCTTCGGCGTCGACATCTGGAACGGCTACGAGCTGTCCTGGCTGAACATGCGCGGCAAGCCGCAAGTCGCGGTGGCGCGCTTCAGCATCCCGGCCGACTCGCCCAACTTGATCGAATCGAAATCTTTCAAGCTTTACCTCAATTCCTTCAACCAGACCAAACTGGCCGGTCCCGACGCGCTGAAGATCCTGCTGCAGCAAGACCTGTCCGCCGCCGCCGGCGCCAATGTGCACGTCACCCTGACCATGCAGGAAGACTTCGCCAAGCTGGAAATGGGCGAACTGGAAGGCGAACTGCTGGACCGCCTGGACATTGAAGTCGACAATTATTCGCCGCAGCCGGAAACCCTGAAAGCCAACTTCGATGAACAGCCGGTCGAAGAAACCCTGGTTTCGCACCTGCTGAAGTCGAACTGCCTGGTCACCGGCCAGCCCGACTGGGGCAGCGTGCAGATCCGCTACTACGGCCCGCAAATCGACCAGGAAAGCCTGCTCAAATACCTGATTGGTTTCCGCGAGCACAACGAATTCCACGAACAATGCGTGGAGCGGATCTTTACCGACATCCTGCGCCAATGCCAGCCGCAACACCTGACGGTGTACGCGCGCTATACCCGGCGTGGCGGCCTTGATATCAACCCATGGCGCACCAACTTTAGTGGTGCGCAGCGGCCGTCCAATTTGCGCAACGCCCGGCAGTAAGGGCTTTTTCCAGAGGGAAACATTCAGTGAATTTCGAGTTACACGGCTGAGAAACAAGCCTATAATGCGCTCGCACCTGCACATAATGTCGCGTCATGAATAACCTGAGCAAAATCCTTTCGCTAGAGAACGTCCAGCTCGACCTGGAAGTCTCCAGTAAAAAGCGCGCGTTCGAGCAAGCCGGCCTGATCTTTGAGAACAATTGCGGCATTGCTCGTTCCACCGTTTCCGACAACCTGTTCGCGCGTGAGCGCCTGGGCTCCACCGGCCTGGGTCACGGCGTGGCGGTGCCGCACGGGCGCATCAAGGGTTCCAAGAGCCTGAAGGCGCCGCTGGCCGCCTTCGTCCGCCTGGCCGAACCGATTCCATTCGAATCGCCGGACGGCAAGCCGGTGAACCTGCTGTTCTTCCTGCTCATTCCGGACCATGTGACGCAGCAGCACCTGGAAATCCTGTCCGAAATCGCGGAAATGTTCTCGGACGACGCCTTCCGCACCGCGCTGACGGAAGACCCGGACCCGAAATCGGTCCACAGCCGCATCGTCAACTGGCAGCCTAGCCTGCAGGCGGCGGGATAAGCCATGCTGCAGACGCCGCTGACGATCCAGAGACTGTACGACGACAATCGCGAAACCCTGCAACTGGGCTGGTTCGCCGGCTTCCCGGGCGGCGAGCGGCTGATCTCCGGCGACGTGGCATCGGCGGCCGACCAGGTCGGCCACCTGAACACGATCCACCCGGGCCGTATCCAGGTTTTCGGCCACCAGGAAATCAACTACTACCAGCGCCTGAAATCGCTGACGCGCGCCCATGTGATCGGTGAGCTGATCGCAGGCGGTCCGCCGGCCCTGATCATCGCGCAAGGCCTGGAGACGCCGCCCGACATCCTGGCGATCTGCGACGAAAAGAATATCCCGCTGTTCTCCACCCCGCTGCCGGCGGCGCAGGTGATCGACTTCCTGCGCGTCTACCTGTCCAAAAAGCTGGCGCAACGCATCATCATGCACGGCGTCTTCATGGACGTGCTGGGCGTGGGCGTGCTGATTACCGGCGACTCCGGCCTGGGCAAATCCGAGCTGGGTCTTGAATTGATTTCACGTTCGCACGGCCTGGTGGCCGACGACGCCGTGGAATTCGCGCGCATCGCGCCCAATATGATCGAAGGCCGCTGCCCGCCGCTGCTGCAAAACCTGCTGGAAGTGCGCGGCCTGGGCCTGCTCGACATCAAGGCGATCTTCGGCGAGACCGCCGTGCGCCGCAAAATGCGCCTGAAGCTGATCGTGCACCTGGTGCGCCGCTCGGCGCTGGAAGAGGAAGTGGAGCGCCTGCCGTTCCAGTTCCCGACCGAAGACGTGCTGGGCCTGCCGATCCGCAAAGTCGTGATCCCGGTGGCGGCCGGCCGCAACATCGCGGTGCTGCTGGAAGCCGCGGTGCGCAACACCATCCTGCAACTGCGCGGCATCGATACCCTGCAAGAATTCATGGAACGGCAACGCCAGGCCATGAGCGGTGACTGATGGTATCATCGGCCGCATGCGAATCGTCCTCATCACCGGTATCTCCGGCTCCGGCAAATCCGTAGCGCTCAACGTGCTCGAAGACACCGGGCACTATTGCGTCGACAACCTGCCGCCGGTACTGCTGCCAGACCTGGTGGAGCGCCTGGATGCCGAAGGCACGGAAGCCCTGGCGGTGGCAGTCGATGCGCGCAGCGCCTCCAACCTGGCCAGCCTGCCCGGCGAATTCCGCAAGCTGATCGAAGACGGCCATGAGGTGAAGATCATCTTCCTGACGGCCAATACGCATTCGCTGGTGGCGCGCTTTTCCGAAACGCGCCGCAGCCACCCGCTATCGCACGAGCTGGCGCCGGGCCAGAACCCCGCCGCGCGCCGCACCCTGATTGAGTGCATCGCCGAGGAGCGCGAACGCTTGTCGGCGATCCAGCAACTGGGCCACGTAATTGATACCTCGGAGATGAGCGCCAACAAGCTGCGCGCGTGGATCAAGGACCTGGTACACAGCGAGAACGCGCCGCTGACGCTGTTCTTCGAATCGTTCGCCTTCAAGCTGGGCGTGCCGCTCGATGCCGATTTTGTGTTCGACGTGCGCGCGATTCCGAATCCCTACTACGACCTCGCGCTGCGCCCATTGAACGGGCGCGATGCGCCGGTGATCGCCTTCCTCGATGCGCAGGAAAGCGCGGAGGAGATGTTCCAGGACATCAAAGGCTTTGTCACCAAGTGGCTGCCGCACTTCAAGAAGGACAACCGCTCCTACCTGACTGTGGCAGTGGGCTGCACCGGCGGCCAGCACCGCTCAGTGTATATGGCCGAACGCCTGGCCAAGCACTTCCAGCCTACGGAAACGGTGGTGCTGCGTCACCGCGAGCAGTCATAACGTCCGCCAGCTTGTAGGGCCCATGCCAGCGTGTGCTGTTGCTAAAGCCGCCGCGCGACACCACCCAAAGCTCCGACAAATCGCAGCGCATGAAGGCGCTACGGTAGGTGTTGTCCTGCATGGCCGTGGCGCCCATGGCCTGGAACACGCCGGACTGCGGCGGCAAGCTTTCCGCCTGCGGCGCCATGTGCAAAGCCAGCGCCATCACGGCGCTGTGCAGCGGCGGCGGGGCCGCACCGAACTTCGGCACGACGACCTTGCGCGGCTCCTGGCCGGGCTGCTCGATGATCTTGGTCTCGCTCGCCGGCTGGTACAGCGCCGCGACGTCGGGACAAGCCGTCTCCGTCATCAACGCCAACTCGGCTTGCGATGCACTTGTGGCCGGGGCCGCGAGGGCCGTCAGCGGCAAGGAAAGAGTTACCGCAAGGAAAATTTTCTTCATTGCCGCAGTTTAATCACTCCAGGCGAAGCTGCCAATAGCCGACGTCGATCCAGCGCCCGAACTTGCGGCCGACTTCCTTGAAGGCGCCGACCGGCTGGAAACCCATCTTTTCATGCAGGCCCACGCTGGCCTCGTTCGGCAGCGCCACGCCGCCGATCACCAGATGCACGCCGCTCTGGCGCAGCAGGTTGAACAAGTGCTGGTACAGCTTGCGCGCATGGCCTTTGCCGCGCGCGTCGCGGTGCAGGTAGATCGAACTTTCGACGGAGAAGCGGTAGGCCGAGCGTTCCTTCCATTTGCTGGCGTAGGCGTAGCCGAGGATCTTGCCTTCTTCTTCGAGCACGAGCCAGGGCAGCTTGGAGGAAATCACTTTGGTGATGCGGTGGGCCATGTCGTCGATAGCGACATCGGACTCTTCGAAGGTGATGGCGCTGGTGGCGACGTAGTGGTTGTAGATCGCCGCGATGGCGGCGGCATCGGCCGGGTGGGCTGAGCGGATGATGGTCATGTGGCTTGGATAAGGTGGATGACCCAAGCGGTATTGCAAGATGCGGGCCAGCCGCAGGACCGGCCCGTGCACCAAATCAGGTCAGCCAATGCACCACTTCGATCGTGTGCTGGTCAGGATCGGTGATCATCGTCCCAAAATAGCGCTCGTTGACGTCCGGGCGCAGGCCGGGCGTGCGCAGCGAGGTCGCGCCCTGCGCCATGGCGTTGGCGTGGAAGGCGTGCGTCGCCAGCTGCGAGGGGGCTTTGATGGCGATGTGCCCGCGCTGGCCGATCAGCGGCGCGTCGCCTTGCGCCGGGTAGATGGCGAAAGCCCAATGGCCTTCCGCGCCGAAAATGGCCTGCCCGTCGTCCTGGTGCTGCACGCTGTAGCCCAGCGGCTCGAGACAGGCTTTGTAGAACTCCACGGCGCGCGGCAGGTCGCGGGTGGCAATGGATACGTGGTCAATCATGATGCTCTCCTTTCAAACGGCGAGCGCTCATCTTAAGCACCGTGGCTGATATGGTTTCCCGAATTCATCCATGGCAACGGGAAAATTTCTCACATGCTAGGATGGGCGGCAATGACTACCCTGTTCCTGATCGTCGGCGGACTTCTTGCTGCAACCGTTATTTGGGCCATTGCCACGCCGTCGCGCCGGCCGGCGGCGCAGCTCTTCCCTGACCACATTGAAGACTTCTTCCGGAACCCCGCAAACGTTGCCGGGGTGCCGATTGAACGCATCTTCGACGCCATTGGACGGCCGTGGCAGTTCGGAGCCCTGGACTTTGGGCTCTCCATTTACGACTGGCGGACATCGCGCTGCACGATCTCCGTCCTGACGCGGGGCGACTATCCAGTTTGCATCCAGATGCGCGCCCATGGCCACGATGCCGAGACCGAAACCGTTTGGGCCTGCCCGGAAACGTCTTGAGAAATATCAAAGAAACCGCGTTCTTGTCCGATTGTCAGACCTGACCCCGAATTTTGATTTAATATCGGGCTATGGTCTCCCTTCTGCTTGCGGCGGCGCTGGGCGCTGCACCTTCTGTGCCGGATCCTCTCTGGCAATGCACGGCTGCGCATTATCGCGGCTTCGTGTCGCCTTCGGGTGCGCGCGGCAATTGGCCGACTGTGGCCAAGCTGCCGGAGCATTTGCGGGAGACGCGCCATATCACGCTCTCGACACCGGGCATCGCGCCGGGTGGTCGGGCGCATATGATGTTTGTCGATAGCGCGGCGAAGGTCGTGTATATCGTGCAGACGTCGGGGCCGGCCGATACGGAAGTGGTGTTCGGGCCGTTGCCGCCCGTTGAGTGCCCGCCGGCGTGATCCGCAGGCTGCTTGCTTCGCTGCCGCTGCTCGGCGGCGTCCTGGCGCTCGTCGTCGCGGCGGTAACGCTGTCGGATTGGCTCGCCACGCCGTATCGCACTACCTTGCTGGGCCTGATGCTGGCGGCGTACGCCCTGCTCTGGGTGTGGAGCATGTTTCAGCCGGACCGGCGCAGCAAGCGAAAGAAGGCGCATGAGCGTATCACGCGGCTCGGCCAGTTGCTGGTCAACGGGCCCGTGGTGCCGCTGATGCTGGGCCCTTTGCTGGTCATGCAGACTTTCTTCACCCTTGAGCCGCCGTGGCCGCAGTTCGCTGCGCTGGGCGCTGGCTTTGTGCTGGCCTGGTCGTGGTGGTCGGTGGCGGTCTATCGCTGGCGCATTTGGGCGCGGGCGAAAGGCATGTCGCCGGCGGAGGTGCAGCGTTATGGCGAGGCGGCGCGGCTGCTGTGGCCGCGTGGGCATTTTTTTGAACGTACTGAATGGGGGAATGGGACTATGCGAACGAGTCCGTTGAAGGCTTTTGGCATCGCCACACTGGCGGCATTGGCCTGGTTCACAGGCGTGGTGCTAGTGCTGGGTGGCGCCGAGCCTTCGCCGGCCACGCATGCTGTCGTCCTGCTGCTGCCGCCGGCCATGTGCGGCGCGCTGCAATACCTGCTTAGCCGCCACCTGCCCCTGACCGGGGTGCGGCGCGCGCTCCAGACCGTTGTCGCTGCGCTGCTGGCGCCGACCATCGCGACGGCGCTTCTCTGGTTTGTCATGGTCATTGTGTTCGGGCGCGCCGAGTAGCAACGTGCCGACCATACTTTCACATCCCGCCGTTCCGCTGGCGGTTGGCCTGGCGCTTGGCCGGGGATGGATCTCGCGCCGGCTGCTGGTCGCGGGCATGCTGGCGTCCATCGTGCCGGACCTGGATGTTGTCGCTTTCCGCCTCGGCGTCGACTACGCGCACCAGTTCGGCCATCGCGGGGCGTCGCATTCGCTGCTGTTTGCGCTGGCGCTCGGGGCCTTGGCGGCGCTGGCCGCGCCGTGGCTGGGTGCGCGGCGTTGGGTCGCGATGGCGTTCGTGTCGTTCGCTTGCGCCTCGCATCCCTTGCTGGATATGCTGACCAGCGGCGGGCTGGGGGCGGCCTGGTGGTGGCCGTTCAGCGAGCAGCGCCTGTTCTTCCCGGTGCGCCCGATACGGGTGTCGCCGCTGTCGCTGGAAACCTTCTTCGGTCCGCGCGGCTTTGCGGTGCTGCGCTCGGAGCTGCTGTGGGTCTGGCTGCCTTGCCTGTCTGCGCTATGGGCTGCCTATGGGCTGCGAACGCGCCTGCCGCCATTCCATGTCACTTCGAACGGCGTCTTCAAGCCTGTCGCCAAGGCCCGCGAGATGGGCTTGTACTGCGCGGCGTTTGTGCTGGTGGTGGCGTGGCATGTCGCCGGTGACGGGCGCCTGGCAAGCACGATAGGCGTGATTGCGGCGATGGGCGTGGCGCGCTTTTTCCAGCTGCGCCGCACGGGGCCGGATGGGACGCCGATCGTGGCGCTTGAAGCAGGCGTGCTGCTGTTTGCCAATCCCGGCTTTCGCAGGGCTGTGGAACGGATTCCGCTGGCCGAGGTCGAGCAAGTCAAGATTTACGGGCCACGCGGCAATCGCTATTACCGCTTCGCACTGGCGCAGCGGGAGGCGTTGACCCTGGCATTACTGCAGCACGGCGCTGCGGAGGATGCGGTGACGCACTTGCTCCAGCAAGCATTGCCCGGGAAGGTCGTCGTGGCCAAGCCGCCCGCCACCATCTTCGAGCAGGTGCGCGGCGAGGCTTAGAGCGTCAGCTTGGTTTCGAACTTGGAGCAGTTCATGGCGAACAGGCTCTTGACGTTGGTGACGTTGTGGTGGGACGTGAATTCGCGCCGGGTGAACAGGCTGTACTCTTCCATCGACTCCACCGTGACGATCAGGTGGAAGTCGAATTCGCCCGCCACTTCGTAGCAGGACATCACCTCCGGCTGCAGCCGCATGCGCTGTTCGAATTGCTTGAGGATGTCGGTGTTCTGCTTTTCCAGTTCGATCGAGACGAACACCGTCAGCGGGCGGCCGGCCAGCACGCGGTCGACCAGGGCGACGGCTTTCACCAGCACGCCGTCGGCGCGCAGCTTTTCAATCCGGCGCTGGCACGTCGCGACGGAGGAGTGCACGCGCTCCGCGATCTCGCGCAGGGGCGTGCTGGCATCTTCTTGCAGGATGTTCAGGATGCCGCGGTCGATCCGGTCCAGCTCCCTCATGCGAGGTGGCGCAGCGGGTGCGCCCAGTCCGGCCAGCAGGGTTCGAAGAAGCGCGCCACCATGTCGGGCGTGACCTCGGCCAGCGTGGCGGGGTTCCATTGCGGCTGGTTGTCCTTGTCGATCACCAGGGCGCGCACGCCTTCGAAAATCTCGCCGTGCTCGAAGTTGCGGCGCACCAGGTTGCGCTCCATGCGCAGGCAGTCGGCCACGCCGAGCGCAGCGCCGCGCTGGAGCAGTTCGTGGGTGACGCACATCATCAGTGGTGAGCGCAGCTCCATGGCTTTCAGCGACTTTTGCGCGAACGGCGTGCTGTCGCCGCGCAGCGATTGCATGATGGCGGGCACGCTGCCGGCGGCGAAATGCTGGTCGATCAGGGCGCGCTGTTTTTCCAGCTCGCTGTCGCCGGCGAAGGCATTGTGCGGACCGGCGAAGACGGCGATGGCGTCGCGCAGGGATTTGCCGGGCGTGGCTTCGACCAGGGCGGTGAGCGCGCCCAGTTCGCTCTCCGGCACGAAGTGGTCGGCCAGGTCGAGGTAGAGCGCGTCGGCGGCGCCGACGGTAAGGCCGGTCAGGCCCAGCCACAGGCCGAGCCGGCCCGGCGCGTGCGACAGGAAATGGCTGCCGCCCACGTCCGGGAACAGGCCGATATTCACCTCCGGCATGGCCATCTTGGTGCGGCCGGTAACGATGCGCACACCGCACTCCGGGCCGCCCTGGGCAATGCCCATGCCGCCGCCCATCACCACGCCGTCCATCAGGGCGACGTAGGGTTTGGGGTAGAAATGGATCAAATGGTTTAGCGCGTATTCTTCGGTGAAGAAGTCCTCCAGCAGCGCGCTGCCGCCTTGCGTGCTGGCGCGGCCCACGTCGTGGAAGAAGCGGATGTCGCCGCCGGCGCACAGGGCGCGTTCGCTGCTGCTGCGCACGACCACGGCCGCCACGCCGGCGTCGTCGCGCCATGCCAGCAGCGCCTGGGTCATGGCGCGCACCATGTCGAGGGACAGGGAGTTCAATGCCTTGGGACGGTCCAGCGTGATGAAGCCGGTGCCGTTCGAGATGTGGGTTTGGACGTATTCGCTCATGCGAGCATTCTAACGCACGCAAAAAAGGGCGCCAATTGCGCCCTTTGGTGTGCTACACGGCCAGTCCTTTACATGGCGGTGGGGGGTGCTTCGTACGTGTCCGGGAAGTGCTTGATGGCCGCATGATTGTGGTTCTGCACGCGGTCTTTGTATTTCATGACCTGGCGATCCAGTTTATCAATCAGGGTGTCGATGGCGGCATAGAGGTCTTGCGACAGGCTTTCGACGTAAACAGTTTTGCCAGACATGCGCAGGTTGATTTCCGCTTTCTGGCGTTTCTCTTTCTCGGTGAGGTTATCTACAGTCAGGATGACAGCAATATCGATTACTTGATCGAAATGGCGCTTGACTCGCTCCAGCTTGGTCTGCACGTACTCGCGGATGGCTGGGGTCACTTCGACATGATGTCCACTGATGGTGAGATTCATACACACTCCTAAAGATGATGTCGCTCTCGAGTTCGTGCACGCCGTGGCGCACAGAGGAACCCATGCACTACAAGGATTTGCGGAGGCTTACCGGAGGGATTTTCAACGCTTCTCGATATTTGGCAACAGTCCGTCGCGCAATCACCATGCCTTGTTCTCCCAGCATGTCCGCAATCTTACTGTCAGATAAAGGATTTTTCGGGTCTTCAGCTCCTGTCAATTGCACGATCAGTGCCCGTATCGCAGTCGAAGAAGCTTCACCCCCAGCTTCGGTCGCGACGTGGCTACCAAAGAAATATTTCAACTCAAACATACCGTGTGGGGTGAGCATATATTTTTGAGTTGTTACGCGAGAAATAGTGCTCTCGTGTAGTCCCAGTGTATCAGCTATTTCACGCAACACAAGGGGGCGCATCGCGACCGCGCCATGGCTGAAAAAATTCTTTTGTCGTTCTACTATCGCTTCCGCCACGCGCAGGATGGTGTCGAAACGCTGACGCATATTCTTGATCAGCCACTTGGCTTCCTGCAGCTGGCCGTTCATCTGCGACTCGTTCTTGCCCTGCTTGAGCAGGTTGGCGTACAGGGCGTTCACGCGCAGGCGCGGCACCACGTCGTTGTTCAGGGTGACCAGCCAGCCGCTGCGGCCTTTCTTGACGATCACGTCGGGCACGACATAGTCCGATTCGCCGCAGTCGAACTCGGCGCCCGGGTGCGGGTTGCACTGGCGGATCACGGCTTGCGCTTCGCGCAGGTCCTCATCGTCGCAGTCGAGGGCTTTCTTCAGCTTGGTGAACTCGCGCTGCGCGAACCAGGTCAGGTGCTTCTCGACAATGGTCAGCGCCATGCGGCGCGTCACCAGCGGCACGCCGGGCATGCGCTTGATCTGCAGCGCCAGGCATTCGGCGGCGTTGCGCGCGCCGACGCCGGGCGGGTCGAAGCTTTGCAGCAGCACCAGGGTGCAGCGCAGGTCGTCCAGTTCGATTTCCAGCTCGGGCGGCAGGCGCGCGTGGATTTCTTCCAGCGGCTCTTCCAGGTAGCCGTTTTCGTCCAGCGCGTCGATCACCATTTCCATCAGGACGCGGTCGCGCAGCTCCTGCACGGTGACGCGCATCTGCTCCAGCAGGTGTTCACGCAGGGTGCAGCCGGAGGCTTCCAGCTGCGGCCGGCTGTCCTCGTCGTCGGCGGACTTGCTGCCGGCGCTGGCGCTCCAGTCGGTGTCGTCGTTACCGTTGCCGCTCATCTCATTGTCGCCGCCTTCGTAGGCTTCGCCTTCGCTGGCGGCGGCTGGTGCTTCGGCGCCGTCGGGCGCCGGGGCTTCCGGCGTGGCGGCGGCGTCGTTGCCGGCGCCCTGGCTGATGGCGCCGTCGGCCAGCAGGCGGACCGAGTGGTCGAGCGGGTCATCCAGGCGTTCCAGCATCGGATTGTCGCTGAGCAGCTGCTCCAGTTCCTGGTGCAGCTCCAGCGTCGATAGCTGCAACAGGCGGATCGACTGCTGCAGCTGCGGCGTCAGCGCCAGGTGTTGCGAGGTTCGCAGTTGCAGTGTCTGTTTCATGGCCTTCGCTTACATGCGGAAGTGTTCGCCGAGGTAGACCCGGCGCACGGATTCGTTGGCGATGATATCGTCCGGTCGGCCCGAGGCCAGCACCGCGCCCTGGTTGATGATGTAGGCGCGGTCGCAGATGCCAAGGGTCTCACGCACATTATGGTCGGTGATGAGGACACCGATATTGCGCTCCTTCAGGAAACGTACGATACGTTGGATTTCGATCACGGCGATCGGGTCGACGCCGGCAAACGGTTCGTCCAGCAGCACGAAGCGCGGATTGGTGGCCAGGGCGCGCGCAATCTCCACCCGGCGCCGCTCGCCGCCCGAAAGCGACAGGGCCTGGCTTTCGCGCAGCTTTTCAATCTGCAAGTCAGCCAGCAAGGACTCCAGGCGCTGGTCGATGTCGGCCTTGGCCAGCGGCTTGCCGTCCACCTGCTGGATCTCCAGCACGGCGCGGATGTTCTCCTCCACCGTCAGCTTGCGGAACACCGACGCTTCCTGCGGCAGGTAGGAAATGCCCAGGGTGGCGCGCTTGTGGATCGGCAGGCTGGACACGTCGGTGCCGCCGATGTCGATGGTGCCGGCGTCGGACGCCACCAGGCCCACGATCATGTAGAAGGAGGTGGTCTTGCCGGCGCCGTTGGGGCCCAGCAGGCCGACCACTTCGCCGCAGTCGACTTGCAGCGAGACGTCGTGCACCACCTGGCGCTTGCCGTAGGTTTTCTGGAGGCCGCGCACGACCAGCGTGCTGGCGCAGGTATTGGCTTCCATGCTTACTTCTTCTCCTGCGTGGCTGGCGCGGTGGCCGGCGGTTCGGTGCGCGAAGGCTGGATCACCATGGTGCCGCGGCCGCCGCCCGGCTTGCTCTCGCCGCTGGCGCTATTGCGCACGCTGAAGAACTCCTTGCGGCTGTCGTAGGAGATGAACTCGCCCTGCACTTCGTCATTCTGCTTGCCGCCTTCGATGCGGCGGATGGAGGCTTTGCTGAACATCTTCACCATCTCGGCCTGCTCGTCGTATTCGATGCGTTCGGCATCGCCCTCGACCCACAGGTCGCCGGCGCCGTCGCGCTTCTGGCGGAAGGTGGCCTTCTTGCCGTCGCCGAACAGGGTGACGTGCTTGAAGCCCTCCGGGGTCTGCTTCACATAGGCGCGCGCCGCCGTCATGGCCAGCGTGCCGCGCGTCAGCTTGACGCCGCCGCTCAGGATGGTGACCTGCTTGACGTCGTCGATATCGAGCGAGCCGTAGTCAATCAGCATCGGTTTGTAAGAGTCGGCCTTCTCGGCCAGGGCCGGGGCTGCAACTCCCAGCAGCAAAGCTGCCGACAATAGAAGTCGTTTCATGTTCTTTCCTTGTTTATTGGGCCCGTGGCGGCAGCATCAATGTGCCATTGCCTTCCAGGCGCATTTGGCGCGTCGCGTTGTTGGCGCGCATGCTGTTGGCGGTGGCGGTGGAGTCGCCCAGCTTCATCTTCACCGGCTGGTCGGTTTCCATGCGGTCTTCGTCGGGGAAGATCACCAGTTTTTCCGTGGCCAGGTGCAGCGCCTGCACGTTGGGCGCGGCGGCGCGGTCGATCTTCACCTGGCCGTTCAGGGTGACGCGGCTGTTGGCCTCGTCCACCCGCGCCGTGTTGGCCAGGATATCCATCGGCGGCGTGTCGCCCGACAGGCTGCGCACGCGCGGCTTGTCGATCTCGGACGAGTCGTCGATCGGGCGGTGGGTCAGCTTGTCGCCGGCGATGATGTAGCTCGGCTTGCCCTCCTTCGTCATGCGCACGAAGGAGAATTTCTCGATGATGTAGTCGGGCTCATTGGCCTTCAGGTCGGCCTGGATATCCTCGTCCGCGCGGTTCATCAGTTCGAGCAGGTAGAAGCTGCCAAGCGCCGCCAGCAGCACCAGGATCATGCCGATGGACAGGCGGAAGCGGTGGGCCATCCTCTGATTACGCATAGCGGGCTCCGATCACGCCAGGAACTGCGCCATGACGCGCTCGTAGTTGCCGGTGGCGCGCAGCACGAATTCGCAGGCTTCGCGCACGGCGCCGCGCCCGCCCGCCGCCTCGGTGATGTAGTGGGCGCGCGCATGCACTTCCGGGCGGCCGTTGGGCACGCTCACGGCAAAGCCGGCGCGGCTCAGGATCGGCAGGTCCACCACGTCGTCGCCGATGAAGGCGACCTGCTCCTCGGTGATGCCGACCTGCTCCAGCATGGCTTTGAACGGGGTCAGTTTATCGTGGCCGCCCTGGTGCACGAATTCGATGCCCAGGTCCTTGGCGCGCGCCAGCACGATCGGCGTGCGCCGCGCGCTGATGATGGCGGTCTTGATGCCGGCTTCCTGCAGCAGCTTGATGCCCAGGCCGTCGTGCACGTTGAAGGTCTTGACCATTTCGCCGTCGGCGCCGTAGGTCAGGCTGCCGTCGGTCAGCACGCCGTCCACGTCAAAGATGAACAGGCGCACCTTGGCGGCGCGGGCGAGCAGTTCTTCGCGGGACAGTGCCATCAGATCACCTTGGCGCGCGTCAGGTCGTGGATATGCAGGGCGCCCACCAGCACGCCGGCCTCGTCCACCACCAGCATCTGGTTGATGCGGAATTCTTCCATCACCGCCACGGCGTCCACCGCCAGCTGGTCGGGGCCGATGGTGCGCGGATTCAGGTGCATCACATCCTTGATGACGACCTTGGTGAAGTCCTGCACCTTCTCGATCATGCGCCGCAGGTCGCCGTCGGTGAAGACGCCGACCGGCTTGTTGTCGGCGTCGACCACAGCGGTCATGCCCATGCCCTTCTGGGTGATTTCCAGCAGCGCGTCGGGCAGGCGCGTGTCCAGGCCGACGGCGGGAATCGCCGCGTCCTTGCGCATGATATCGCGCACATGGGTCAGCAGGCGGCGGCCCAGGGCGCCGCCCGGGTGCGAGCGGGCGAAATCCTCTTCCTTGAAGCCGCGCAGCTCCAGCAGCGCGACGGCGATGGCATCGCCCAGCGCCAGCGTGACGGTGGTCGACGCGGTCGGGGCCAGGTTCATCGGGCACGCTTCTTTCGCCACCGAGACGTCCAGGTGCACGTCGGCGATCTGGGCCAGGCTCGATTGCGGCTTGCCGGTCATGGCGATCACGTGGCCGCCCATGCGCTTGACCACCGGCAGGATGGCCATCAGCTCGGACGCTTCGCCGGAATACGAGATGGCGATCACCACGTCCTCCGGGGTGACCATGCCCAGGTCGCCGTGCGCGGCTTCGGCCGGGTGCACGAACAGGGCTGGGGTGCCGGTCGAGGCCAGGGTGGCGGCGATTTTCTTGCCGATATGGCCAGATTTGCCGATGCCGGAGACCACCACCCGCCCTTTGCATTGCAGCAACAGGGACACGGCTTGCCCGACAGTTTCGTCCGTTGCCAGGCGCGCATGCAGGGCGGCCAGGGCGTCGGTTTCGATCTGCAGGGCTGCGCGCGCCAGTTCCAGGGCACGCGCGGCGGTCTTGGCATCAAAATGTTTCAGCATTGTTTTTTCATGGGTTACACTCATGCCCGAAGTATAGCCGAATTAGATAAGCAAAAAACTTGCCAGACATAACAAACAACGGATGTTCTCCCCCCTCGAGCTGACCCTTCTCCTCCTTGGCAGCGCCGTACTGGGCGTGGTTGCCTTCCGTATGATGCACCTGCCGCCGATGCTGGGGTACCTGGCCGTCGGCATCCTGATCGGCCCCCATGCCATGGGGCTGGCGGAGAACAGCCACGCCACCGAGCTGCTGGCCGAGTTCGGGGTGGTGTTCCTGATGTTCTCGATCGGGCTTGAGTTCTCCCTGCCCAAGCTGATGGCCATGCGCTCGATCGTGTTCGGGCTCGGCATGGCGCAGGTGGTGCTGACCATTGCCGTCACCATGCTGTTCGGCTGGCTGATCCATTTTGTGCTGCCGCCCTCGATCCAGCTGGGCTGGCAGGCCTCGTTCGCCCTGGGCGGGGCGCTGGCCATGTCGTCCACCGCCATCGTGGTCAAGATGCTCACAGAGCGGCTGGAGCTGGATAGCCAGCATGGGCGCAAAATCATCGGCATCCTGCTGTTCCAGGATCTGGCGGTGGTGCCGCTGCTGATCCTGATCCCGGCGCTGGCGCAGAACCCGGCCGACCTGCCGCGCACCCTGGGCCTGGCCAGCCTGAAGGCGGCCGTGGTGCTGCTGCTCCTGCTGGTGCTGGGACAGAAGGTGATGCGCAAATGGTTCACCATCGTCGTCATGCGCCGCTCGCAGGAACTGTTCATGCTCAACCTGCTGCTGGTGACCTTGGGCGCGGCCTGGATCACCGAGCGCGCCGGCCTGTCCCTGGCCCTGGGCGCCTTCGTGGCGGGCATGCTGATCTCCGAGACCGAATACAAACACCAGGTGGAGGAGGACATCAAGCCGTTCCGCGACGTGCTGCTCGGCCTGTTCTTCATCACCGTCGGCATGCTGCTGAATGTGCGCATCGTGCTGGAGAACTGGTGGCTGGTGCTGTTGCTGCTGACCGGGCCGGTGCTACTGAAATTTGCCCTGATCGCCGGCCTGGCGCGCCTGTTCGGCGCCTCCACCTCCACCGCCATGCGCACCGGCCTGGCGCTGGCGCAGGCCGGCGAATTCGGCTTCGTGCTGCTGAACGTGGTGGGCGGCATGAAACTGGTCGATCCTTTCGTGGTGCAGCTGGTGCTGGCGTCCATGGTGCTGTCGATGCTGGTGGCGCCTTTCCTGATCGCGCAGTCGGACAAGATCGTGATGAAGTTCTCCGCCAACGAGTGGATGATGCAGTCGCTGAACCTGACCAATATCGCGGCGCGCACAATGTCGACGCAAAAGCATGTGATCGTGGCCGGCTTTGGCCGCTCGGGCCAGTCGCTGGCGACCTTGCTGAGCGAGGAGAACATTCCATACCAGGCGCTGGACCTGGACCCGGTCCGGGTGCAGGAGGCGCAGGCGGCGGGCGCCAATGTGTCCTATGGCGACGCGGCGCGCCGCGAGTCGCTGGTGGCGGCGGGCATCAAGCGCGCTTCGGCGGTGGTGATTACCTACGCTTCCACGCCGTCGGCGCTGCGGGTGCTGCACCTGGTGCATGAACTGGCGCCGGAACTGCCGGTGATCGTGCGCTCGCACGACGATACGGACCTGGACCGGCTGAAGGAGGCCGGCGCGGCGGAGGTGGTGCCGGAGCTGATGGAGGGCTCGCTGATGCTGGCGTCCCACGCGCTGGTGATGCTGGGCGTGCCGCTGCGGCGCGTGGTGCATCGCGTGCAGCGGGCCAGGGAGGAGCGTTACGCCTCGCTGCGCGGCTATTTCCACGGCGCCAGCGATTCCAGCGAGGAGTCGGAGATGGTGCGGCTGCATTCGGTGTCGCTGGGAGAGCAGGCGTCTTGCGTGGGCAAGTGCGTGCGCGACCTGGGGCTGGCTGAGACGGGGGCCGAGATTTCGGCGATCCGGCGCGGGAAGGTCAGGCTGGAAGCGGCGCCGGGGATGACGCTGGAGGCGGGCGATGTGGTGGTGTTGCGCGGCACGGCGGAAGAAGTGGCGCGCGCCGAGAACGATCTGCTGGCTTAAAAAAATGGGGACGTACCCCATTTAATTGGCAACTTTATCTCCGAGAAAGTTGCTCATTAAATGGGGTACGTCCCCATTTTTTTTAAGCGGCGTAACGGATCACGCGGTTGCGGCCGCCCTCTTTCGCCTGGTACAAGGCCTCATCCGCCTGTTCAATCAACTGCGCCGCCTGCGCCTCCGGCTTGCCGCCATCGGGCACCTGCGACAGGCTCGACACGCCCACCGACGCCGTGATCGACACCTTCACCCCGTGCGACAGCTCGATCATGCTGGCCGCGATCCCGGCCCGGATCCGCTCCGCCACATAGGCCGCGCTCTCCAGGTCCGCATCAATCAGCAGCACCACAAACTCCTCGCCGCCGAAGCGCGCCAGCGCATCCGACAGCCGCAGCTCCGCCTTGATGCGCGTCGCCACCTCGCGCAGCACTTCATCGCCGCCGCCATGCCCCACCGTATCATTGACCCGCTTGAAATGGTCGATATCGATATACATGAACGACACCGGGTACGCCTGCCGGCGCGCACGCGCAATCTCCTCCAGCAAGCGGCGGTCCACATAGCGCCGGTTGAACACGCCGGTCAGCGCATCCGTCAGCCCCATGTACTTCAGCATCTCGTTGGAAATCACGTTTTCCAGGCAGATGGCGATGATGGAGGCCATGTGCTCGACAAAATCGGTGCCCAAGCTGGGCGAGAAGCGCGTCGGGTCCGCGCTGCCCAGGTTCAGCGAACCAATCAGGCGCTTATTGCGCATCAGCGGCACCACGCCCACGCTTTGCAGGCGCACGGCCGGCTGCGGGAACTGGCGCGCGTGTTTCAGCGCATCGAACATGCCCAGCTGCGGCTTGGGCTGCTGCCCCGGTTGCAGATCAAAGCCCAGGCCCTCCACATCGGGCACGAACACCAGGTCGGGGAAGTCGTCAAAGTTGACGCCGAGCTTTTCCATCACCGTGCGGATATCGTCGTCCACATCCACCAGGGTCAGGGTCAGCGCATCCAGGTCGGAAATCACCGGCAGGGTGCGAAAGATAGTGCCAATCAGTTCAGGGAAGCTGGACGCGCCAACGATTTCCAGGTCGAACGCCTGGTGGCGCATCATGATCGAGTGATTGCGCTCGGCTTGCTCGATCAGGTAGGCGAGGCGGGCGCGCAGGGCCTGATTTTCGGCCAGCAAGTCCGCCTGGGTGGGTTGTTTGCCCGTGATTTTCTGCGTGATCTCCATCGCCCGCCATAAATCCACTACTAAAACGACAGTGTAACCTCGATTTGGTCGCCCACACTTAGTTTTAAGCCATCACCTGTTGTTACAACGGCATTCATGCCGAAGCAAATGCCGCCATCCACTTCCGGCTTGGCGCGGTAGCTTTGCAGGATATCCAGCGGGTCGGGGCCGAACTCGCCGGTGGCCTGGTCGACCGAGGGCATGGGGCAGCGCGAGCAAGGCTTGCAGGGGTTCAGCACCGCTTCGCCGATGCGCAACTCGGCCGCGTAGTCTTCCTCGAAGGCCGCCAGGTCGCCGATCACCAGGTTGGGACGGAAGCGGTTCATCGGCAACGCCGCGCGGCCCTGCGCGGCCAGCTTGTCGTTCAGGTCCTGCAGCGAACCGGTGCCGGTGACCAGGATCGGGTAGCCGTCGGAGAACAAGGTGGGGTGCTGGGCGCCGTCGGTCCACTTGCCGCTGGTCAGGCGCTGGGCATTGGCGTGGAAGCGCACCAGGCGGCATTCCAGGCCGAGGAATTTGCTGAACCAGGTAGCGGTCGTCTCATCGCAGTCGTAGGCCAGCACGGTGTCTTCCCAGACTTGCACTTGCAGGCTGGGCGCGCTGTCCGGGTCGGGCAGGCCCAGCGGGATGTCCAGCTGCAGCATGCCGGGCGCGCGCAGTTCCAGCGTTTCCGCCTTCAGGCGCGGCACGATCAGCGCCATGCGCGGGTGTTCGCGCTGGGTCAGGGCGACGCCGTTGGCGTCCACCAGCATCCACTCGCGGTCGTAGATTTGTTCGGTCATCAGGCCGGCGCGGGTCAACGTGGCTTCTTTCAGCGACAGGCCGGCGCAGGATTTGATGGGGTAGAGGGTGAGTTCGGCAATGAAGGGCATGGTGCCCATGAGTATGGCAGAAAACCGGCAAGGCTGTGCCTGACCCGCAGGGTCAGGCACATAGGGCCGCCTTACGCTGCCTCGGCCTTCGGCTTTTTCGGCAACTTGCTGCGTGCCGACGGTTTATGCATGCCAGACTTCCTGGCGCGCTTGGCCGCGGACTCCGCCGGCGCTTCCACGGCGGCAGCTTCCGCAGCGGCTGCCAGCACGGCTTCCGCCTGCTGCACCGCCTCCGCCGCGTCGGCAGCGGCTTGCGCGACCTTGCTGCTGCGCGAGGCAGTCTTCTTGGCCGCCGGCTTCTTGGCCGCAGCGCGGGTGCGCTTGGCTGGCGCAGCGGCAGCCTCGGCCGCCACGTCGGCTTCGGCCGCAGCCGCCACCACTGGCGCGACTTGCTCCACGACCGCCACGGCAGCAACTTCCGCATCGGCAGGCACTTCCACCGGTGCGGCCTCACCGGCCACCGGCGCCGATTCGCCACGGCGGCCACGGCCACCGCGGTTACCGCGGTTGCGGCGGCTATCACGGCCCTCGCGTTCGGCCGGCGCTGCGCCATCGGCCGGTGTGGCTTCGGCCGCATCGGCTTCGCCTTCCACGGCCACGGCTGCCGGTGCGGCGTCTTGTTCAACGACAGGCAGCACGACAGGCTGGCTGCTACGGTACACATAGGCGCCCGACTTTTCATCGCGGCCGAATTCCAGCAAGCCGCGCGCCTTCATTTCTTCCAGCAGGTTGCCGAAGGTACGGAAACCATAATACGACTCGCTGAAGTCCGGCTTGCGGCGCTTGATCGCCTCCTTCAGCACGGACGCCCAGATCTTGCCCTCGCCGCGTTCCGCAGCCAACGCATCGAAGGTGGTGTAAGCGATATCCACGCACTGGTTGCGGCGCTTGTCCATCTCCTCGCGGCGGCGCTTTTCCTCTTCCGGCGAACGCTTGGGCGGCTGCTCGCGCGCATCGCCACGGCTGCTGGACTGGCGCTGGCGGCGCGATTCGCGCACCAGGTCGTCGTAGAAGATGAATTCATCGCAGTTGGCCACCAGCAGGTCGGAGGTCGAGTCCTTGACGCCCACGCCGATCACGCGCTTGGCGTTTTCGCGCAGCTTGGACACCAGCGGCGAGAAATCGGAATCGCCCGAAATGATGACAAAGGTGTTGACGTGGGCCTTGGTGTAGCACAGGTCCAGCGCATCGACCACCATGCGGATGTCGGCCGAGTTCTTGCCGGACAGGCGCACGTGCGGGATTTCGATCAGCTCAAAGTTCGCCTCATGCATGGGGCCCTTGAAGCCCTTGTAACGGTCCCAGTCGCAGTAGGCCTTCTTCACCACGATAGTGCCCTTCAGCAGCAGGCGCTCCAGCACAGGTTTGATATCGAACTTCTCGTAGTTGGCGTCGCGGACGCCCAAGGCGACGTTTTCAAAGTCGCAGAACAGCGCCATGCTGGCGTTTTCGTTGGGTGAGGCCATAATTTTTATCTGGAAGGGGAGCTGTGCACAATCCGGCGATTATACTATTTCGCCAACACATGACCGAGGAGACACTCAATGAAGCACTTGCTGATCGCCGCTGCCACCGCCCTCATGATGCACAGCGCCCTGGCCGCCGACCCGGACACCGAATTCCGCCAGCAGGTGAACGCCTTCGTCGACCAATGGCACGACGACGCCTCGCACACCCGCCCCGACTATTGGGACAAGTTCACGCCCACTGCCGTCTTCATCGGCACCGACAAGAGCGAAGTTTGGAGTTACACGGAGTTCAAGGCCTGGGCCAAGCGCTTCTGGGACCGCAAGAAAGCCTGGAGCTTCACCGCGCAAAAGCGCAATGTCTACTTCTCGCCCGATAAGAAATACGTCTGGTTCGACGAGCAGCTGAACACCCAGATGGGGACCTGCCAGGCCAGCGGGGTGCTGGTCAACACCGGCAAGGGCTTGAAGATCGAGCACTACCAACTGTCGCTGGCTGTGCCCAATCCATTGATGGACAGCTTCACCAAAGCCATCCGCGAACACGAAGCAAAACAGAAATAAAACGATGACGTACTTTGTAGATATTTTTTCGATTGACACTTTTGAAGCGTTCGCAAAAACCGACAAGACCATCACGGGCTTTCACATCGACCGCAAAGCCTGGGTTGCTAAGATCGCGCCCGGGGACATGATCGTCTGCTACGTGAAAGGCGTTTCCTGCTGGTTTGGATTGCTGGAGGTGACAGGCCCAATGCAGGAAGTGGCAGCCGGTAGCGAAGTCATTGAGAACTATACGCTGCAGCTGCCAACGCAAGCAAAGGTCTGGCTGGACAAGGGCAAGCTCCTCCCGATCAAGCGCCCGGATGTTTGGAACAAACTCTCGTTCACTCAAAACATCGCCCCTGGTGCCGGCGGCTGGAACTGGATACTGCGCAGCAGCGCCGTGCGCTTGAATCCTGCCGACGGCGCGGCGCTTGCCGCCCTGATGGCAGCGCAAGCCAAGGCGCCTATCCCGGATGGCATCACCGATGAACAATGGGAGAAAAAGCGCGGCTACAAGATGGTGAACGCAGAGGGAAAAACCGTTTCCATCCAAGTTCCCGAGCCGGAGGTGTCAACCGAGCACGCTGCCACTGCCCCTGCGGAAGTGCAGGCCTTCAGCGCCGCCCCCGTCCGCACCAGCCACAAAATGCAGGCTTTGCTGGCCGACATCGGACTGGCCATGGGGTTTGAAGTCTGGATCCCGAAAGCGGACAAGGAGGCCGTCGCCAGCGAAATGGTGGAACCCAAGCTGCTCACTCACTTGCCGAGTTCGCAGTTTTCCGAGCCGGCCGCCAAAACCGTCGAGCAAATCGACGTGCTTTGGCTGCAGAAGAAATCGATCGTGCGCGCTTTTGAAGTCGAGCATACGACTGCGGTGTATTCCGGCCTGCTGCGCATGGCCGACCTGCTGGCCCTGCAGCCGAATTTCCTGATCAAGCTGCACATCGTAGCGCCGGACGAGCGGCGAAAAAAAGTGTTCCAGGAACTGCAGCGGCCAGCGTTCGCCATTTTCAACCAAGGCAGCCTGGCAACCCTCTGCACCTACCTGCCCTACGAGAAAATCGAACAATTGGCCTTGGATCCCAACCTCGAGTACTTGAAGCACGATATCCTGGAAAAGCTCGAAGAAGCTGCCGAACCGGATTTCGATAGCTTGTCTTAACAGCCTGGTGATCGCTGGGACAGTGTGGGTTTGCGAGAAAAGCAGGCTGTTACTGCCGGCAGCCCCGCTCAAACTGCCATAGGCGCCTGGCAGGACACTTGCCCACAGTGGTGTCCTGCAGCTCTTCCAGCGACCGGCAACTTAGCCTTTACGGCGGCGCACCAGCCCCAGCGCCAGCAGGCCCGCGCCCAACAGCGGCAAGGTGGCTGGCAGCGGCACATCGGCTGCGCTGCCGGCGTCATACGAAGCCTTGAACCACACGTCATGCGCGCGCGCATTCCACGTGGTATTCGTCAACCAGTCAAAGACACTGCCATTGTTCATGTAGACGAAGGAGCCGCCGGCAATCGCATCGTTGGGCGCGACGGGCATGCGTGCGGTGGACAGCACGCCGTCAAACAGTCCGGTCGTGCTGAGGAAAGCGACATAGGTCTTGCCATCCACCAGGCTGAGGCTGCCGGTGTTGAACGCGAACTCTTTGGCGCTGCCGGGGCCGGCGCCGCCGAACGACTGCGCGCCGCTGCTGTACAAGGCGTTGCCGGTCGCATGCAGGCCGTTCCATTCGTAGACATACGCCTTGAAATGCACTGGAGCGAATACTTCCCCGGTCAGGTAGAGGGAGAATGCGTTGAGCACATGGTTGCCCGCCAACGAAAAGGTCTGGCCATAGGTCGCGGTATGGGGTTCGCCGAAACTGCCCACGGTGCCGGGGTGGCCGGTGCTGTCGATCACGCCAGCGTGTGCGGTGGCGGCGGCGCTGAGGAGGGCACTGGCCAGCAAGGTTGCAATTTTCATCGTTACTCCTGGGAATTTGAAATTCCCCACAGCAGCAATGTTCGTGCCAGTTATGCAAGTTGTTGATTTAGCTACTACAACCGCTGGGTATCGTTCATAGATGTAAAAGTTATCGACAGCAATAGCAACAAAAAAGCCGCGACATGCGCGGCTTTTTCTGGAACAAAGGTTCGATCAGACGTTGAACAGGAAGTTCAACACGTCGCCATCCTTGACCACGTATTCCTTGCCTTCAGCGCGCATCTTGCCCGCTTCCTTGGCGCCGGACTCGCCCTTGAAGGCGATGTAGTCGTCGAAGGAAATGGTCTGGGCGCGGATGAAGCCGCGTTCGAAGTCGGTGTGGATCACGCCCGCCGCTTGCGGCGCGGTGTCGCCAACGTGAATGGTCCAGGCGCGCACTTCCTTCACGCCGGCGGTGAAGTAGGTTTGCAGGCCAAGCAGCTTGAAGCCGGCGCGGATCAGGCGGTCCAGGCCCGGCTCTTCCATGCCCATGTCGGACAGGAAGGCGGCCTTGTCGGCGTCGTCCAGTTCAGCGATTTCCGCTTCGATCGCGGCGCAGATGGCGACGATCGGCGCGTTCTGCGCTTCCGCGTACTTGGTCAGCTGGTCCAGCAGCGGGTTGTTGGTAAAGCCGCTGTCGGACACGTTGGCCACATACATGGCCGGCTTGGCGGTGATCAGGCACAGCGGCTTGATCAGGGCCATGTCTTCGACGCTCAGGCCCAGGGCGCGCACCGGCTTGGCTTCGTTCAGCTGCGGTACCAGTTTTTCCAGCAGGGCGACCAGCTTGGCGGCATCCTTGTCGCCGGAGCGGGCTTTCTTCTGCTCGCGGTGGATGGCTTTTTCCACGGTGCCCAGGTCGGCCAGCGCCAGCTCGGTCTGGATCACTTCGATGTCGTCCAGCGGCGAGACGCGGCCGGCAACGTGAATCACGTTGTCATCTTCGAAGCAGCGCACCACGTTGACGATGGCGTCGGTTTCGCGGATGTGCGACAGGAACTGGTTGCCCAGGCCTTCACCTTTGGAGGCGCCAGCCACCAGGCCGGCGATGTCGACGAATTCCACGATGGCGGGCACGACGCGCTCCGGCTTGACGATCTCGGACAGCTGCTTCAGGCGCGGATCAGGCACTTCCACCACACCCACGTTCGGCTCGATGGTGCAGAACGGGTAGTTCTCGGCGGCGATGCCAGCCTTGGTCAGTGCATTGAAGAGAGTGGACTTGCCGACGTTAGGCAGGCCGACGATGCCGCATTTCAGACTCATGGAAAACCTTTAAATGATATTGTTCTGCTACGGCATTCGCCGCAAATAGACCGAGATTGTACCCCAGAACATGTCACGAACTGCCCATTTCACCCTGCTGGCCCGCTACAACGAATGGATGAACCACAAGCTGTACGCGGCGGCGGCGGAGCTGCCGCCCGGGGCGTTGGCGGCGGACCGGGGCGCCTTCTTCGGCTCCCTGCAGGCGACGCTCAACCATATAGCGGTGGCCGACACGATCTGGCTCAAACGGATTGCTGCCCATCCGCAGTTTGCGGCCGCCCTGGCGCCGCTGGCGGGCGTGTCCATGCCCGCGGCCCTGGACCAGCCGCTGTTCGACTCGTTCGAGGCGCTGCGGGCGCAACGCGCCTGGCTGGACCGGCTGATCCTGGACTAGACCGCAGGGCTGGTTGAGGCCGACCTGGACGCCGTGATCAGCTACCGCCGCATGAACGGCGAAGCCAACCACCGGCAATTGGGCCTGCTGCTGCTGCACGTCTTCAACCACCAGACCCACCATCGCGGCCAGGCCAGCACGCTACTGTCCCAGGCCGGGGTCGATATCGGCGTGACCGACTTGCTGGTCCTGGTGCCGGACGCGGAAATTTGAGCGGCATCAAATCCCGCTACCCCTGAACACGGTTGACGATACGAGTATCGGCAACCCTTGTGCTATTGTTGCGCATTGCAAATAATGCTTTTAAAACAATACAGGGAGTCCTCATGGAATTGCTATGGTTTATCGCGCTCTGCGTGATTGCCCGCTGGGCCTGGCTGGCCCGGCGCGACGCGCGCCTGGCGAACCATCATGCGCGCCAGCTGGAAAGCGAGCTGATCGCGCTGCGCGAGCAGGTCGGCAGCCTGCAAGGCGAGCTGGCGGGCGGCTTTGGTGCACCGGCGCAGCCGGTAGTCCAGACCGAGGCCGGAGCGCAAGTTGCCGCGAGCACCGTCGAACCCGAACCGCTGGTCGAGCACGACATTGCGCCGGAGCCGGCCCCGCTGCAAGCGCGTGACGCCGCCGCCAGCGTCCCGCTCGCCGACGAGGCGCTCACGCAACTGGCCGCGACAGCGCCAGCAGCAGCGCAGGAAGCCGCCGCGCCGGAGCCGGCGCTTGAGGCGGCACTTGAGCCGGCACCTGAGTCCCTACCTGAGCCCGCACTTCAGTCCGCACCTGAACGCGCGCCTGAGTTCGCGCGCGCCGCCGCGCCCAAAGCACCAGCGCGCGCACCGGCCTCGCCCCCGGCCGCACCACCCGCCTGGCTCACCGCCGCGCGCAACTGGCTGTTCGAAGGCAACCTGGTGGCCAAGATTGGCCTGCTGATCCTCTTCATCGGCGTCAGCTTCCTGCTCAAATACGCCGCCGCCCGCGTTACCATACCAATCGAACTGCGCCTGGCCGGCATCGTGCTGGCCGATGTGGCCGCGCTGGCCTGGGCCTGGCGCATCCGCAACAGCCACCGCGGCGTCAGCCTGCCGCTGCAGGGCACCTGCATGGCCGTGCTGATGCTGGTGGTGTTCGGCGCCTTCCGCATGTACCAGCTGATCCCGAGCGGCATGGCCTTTGCCATGCTCTTCCTGCTGACCATCGGCACTTGCATGCTGGCCGTGCTGCAGAACGCCCAGTGGCTCGCCATCTTCGGCATTGCCGGCGGCTTCGCCGCACCGATCATGACCTCCACCGGCCAGGGCAGCCACATCGCCCTGTTCAGCTACTACACCCTGCTCAACGCCGGCATCCTGGCCATTGCGCTGAAGCGCTCCTGGCGCGTGCTCAACCTGCTCGGCTTCGCCTTCACCTTCGGCATCGGCACCGCCTGGGGCGTGCTGCGCTACACGCCGCAGGACTACCTGTCGGCACAAGCCTTCCTGCTCCTGTTCTTCCTGTACTACGTCGGCATCGCCATCGTCTACGCCCACAAGGAAGCGCCCAAGCTGAAAAGCTATGTCGACGGCACCCTGGTGTTCGGCGCACCGATGCTGGCCGCCAGCCTGCAATACGGCCTGGTGAAAGACTTCGAATTCGGCATGGCCTACTCCTCCCTGGCGCTCGGCCTGTTCTACGGCGTGCTGGCCACCGTGCTGGCCAAGCGCCGCGCCACCTACGGCCTGTTGCTGGACGCCTTCACCGCGCTCGCCGTGGTCTTCGGCACCCTGGCCATTCCGATGGCGCTGGACGGGCGCTGGACCTCCGCCGCCTGGGCGCTGGAAGGCGCCGGCATCGTCTGGATCGGCCTGCGCCAGCGCCAGCCGCTGGCCTGGGGCTTCGGCCTGCTGGTGCAACTGGGCGCGTGGGTCAGCTTCATCGGCTCGGTCAGCGGGCTGGATAAGTCGGCGGCCGTCAACTCCAACCTGTGGCTCGGCTTCCTGCTGCTGGCCGTCAGCGCCTGCATCATGGCCATGCGCTTCCGCAGCCATGCCAGCGAAGAAGGCCGGAGCCGCCTCGGCATCCCGGCCGCCATCTTCCTGGTCGGCGCTGCCGTCTGGCTGGTGGGCGGCGCCTGGGCCGAGATCCTGCTGCGCGCCAGCGGCAACCTGCTGGCCAACCTGCTGGTCGCCAGCGCCCTCGGCGTGGCCGTCGTCATGGCCCTGATCGCGCGTCGCCTGGACTGGCCGATGGCGCGCGGGCTGGCCCTGGCAGCGCAATTGCTGGCCGGCGTGGTGCTGGCCTTCCTGCTGCTCATGGAAGCGCAGGTCGCGCCGGTTTCCACCGATTTGTTCGCCACCCCGTTCCTCGGCAGCCTGATGATCCTGGCCGGCGCCATGTTCAGCGCCTATGTCCTGATGCGCAATAGCGCCCAGGTCCCCGCCCTGCTGCCGAATATCGCACTGGCCTATGGCGGCATGTGGTGGCTGGTGGTGGTTGCGCCGACGCTGGCCAACTGGCTGCTCGCGTTCTACGAACCCAATATCCACTTGCGCGCCAGCGCCTATATGCTGCTGATCGCCGTCACTACGCCGCTCATCATGCAGCTGGCGCAGCGCCTGGCCTGGCCGGCCCTGCGTGCAGCGGCGGTACCGGCCTGGCTGCTGTTCGGCCTGGCCACCGTCGGCATACTCGTCAGCCTGTATGCCGATGCCCGCATGCCGGACAGCGAGGTATGGGTCGCCTTCGGCGCGCTGTGGCTGGCCTCCGAATGGCTCATGCGCAGCACCAAGCTGCCGCAAGCCGCACTGATTCTCCTGCACACCCTGCGCAGCACCGGGCCGTGGCTGATGATCTGGCCGGTCGGCGCCTGGTGGATTGCGCGCGGGCTGGAAGGCAGCGGCGCCGATCCCGCCTGGGCCAACTTCCTGCCAGCCTGGCTGATGATGGCCGGCCTGGCATGGGTCATGCGCCGCGTGCGCGCCGACGGCTGGCCGGTCAAGCCGGTCGCCGGCTGGTACCGCGACGTCCTGCTGCCGCTGGGGTGCGCCTGGTCGCTGCTGCTGGTCGCGGTGTGGAACCTGTCGCAGGATGGCGCCATGGCGCCCCTGCCCTACGTGCCGCTGGCCAACCCGCTCGACCTGACCAGCATCTTCGCCCTGCTGCTGTGCGTGGCCGGCTACCGCATGCGCCAGGAGAAGCTGGCGCCGTACCGCCCGCAGCTGCTGGGCATCGGCGCGTTGGCCGCCTACGCCTGGTTCAACCTGGCGCTGCTGCGCACCGTCTCGCACTACGTCGGCGTGCCGTATGAATTCGACGCCATGTTCGCATCGCAGTTCGTGCAAGCCATGCTGTCCTTGGTGTGGAGCGTGACCGCCCTGCTGCTGATGCGCTACGCCGCGCGCAAAGCCGACCGCAAGCTGTGGATCGTGGGCGCCGTGCTGCTCGGCGTCGTTGTGGCCAAGCTGTTCCTGGTCGATTTGTCCAATGTTGGCGGTGTAGAACGCATTGTTTCCTTCCTCGGCGTTGGTGCGCTGATGGTGGGCATCGGCTATCTCGCGCCTTATCCGTCATCGCGCGATGACGCAACCCAGAAGGAAGCCGCATGAGTGCATTGCTGCTGGCCGCCGCAGTCGCGGCCACCGCCCCCACCGATACCCCGCTCGACTACACGCACGTCATCCCGCTGACGGTGCAAGGCAAACCGGGCGTGGTGCAGCTGCAGTTGCCGCGCGACGCCTACCTGAACGCGCGCACCGCAGGCTTGCACGACGTGCGCGTCTTCGACGCCAACGGCACGGCGCAGCCCTTTGCGCTGCGCCAGCCGCAAGCCACCGCCAAGACCTCGCAGCGCACTTTGCCGGTGCGCGTCTTCCCGCTCATGGCGGAACGCGCGGACGCGCCCTTGGCCGGCCTGGAAGTCAGCACCGCCACCGATGGCCGCGTGGTCTCGGTGCGTCTGCCCGGCGCGCCAAAGCAAACGGCGGCGCAAGCTGGCAGCCGCGAACGCCTGGCCGGACTGGTGCTCGACCTGCGCCAGGAAGGCGCCGCCGAGCCGCCGCTGGTCAATGCGCTGCAGTTCACCCTGCCCTCCGGACGCAGCACCTACACCGGCCAGGTCTGGCTGGAAGCCAGCGACGACTTGAAGCAGTGGGAAGCGGTGGGCGTGGCGGAATTGAGCTGGCTGTCCAACGCCAGCGACGAAACGCTGGCCAACGACAAGCTGGAATTCCCGGCGCGTCCCATGCGCTACGCGCGCCTGAGCTGGCGCGCCGGCGATCCCCTGCAATTCGCCGCCATCACTGCCCAATCGCCGGTGCATGGCCTGGTCACGCCGGCGACCGAATCGCTGCTGCTGCAAGCGCAGCCCGGACGCGAAGCGCGCGACCTGCAATACAGCAAACCGATCGGCATCACACCGACCCGGCTTGGCTTGCAGCTCAGTGGCGGCAACGTCGTGCTGCCAGCGACGCTGGGCAGCTACAGGCAGCAACAGCGCCGCAGCGATCAATACCGCTTCGACCCCGCCGTGCACACCACCTTCTACCGGCTGGAGCAAGACGGCAAAGCGCGCGAATCGGGCGACATCACTGTGCCGGGCTGGCTGGGCGAGCAATGGGTGCTGCGCTTCGAGCAGCCGCCCAGCATCAAGCCGGCCATGCGCATCAGTTGGGAACCGGCGACCCTGGTGTTCGTCGCCGGCGGCACGCCGCCCTACACGCTGGCGGTGGGGCGCGCCAAAGCCGCCCCGGCGGCCCGCGATATCGGCGACGTGGCGCCCGGCTTCACGCCCGCCGAACTACACAGCCTGCAGCGCGCAACGCCCGGCGCCGCGCGCGAACAGGTCGCCGCACTGGCCGATGCCGCCAAACGCAGCAGCGCCGACAGCGCCGCGGCACAGCGCCGCCTGATGCTGCTGTGGGGCGTGCTGCTGCTGGGCGTGGCGGTGGTGGCGGCGATGGTGTGGCGCCTGCTGCGCCAGCCGGAGCAAGCTTAAGGCGTGTGCAGTTCCATCGTCGCCTTGGTGAAGTCGCCGGCGACGGCGGTCGGGATGATGCGCAAGGCCTTCTCGATCGCCTCATCGATCAGCAATTGCTCTTCGCGGCGCGGACGGTGCAGCACAAAGTCCGCCACCGGCTGGTTCAGGTTCAGGGTGCGCGGATGGCCGATGCCGATGCGCAGGCGCCAATAGTCCTGCGTGCCAAGGGCGGCGGAGATGTCCTTCAAGCCGTTATGGCCGCCGGAGGAGCCGCCCTTTTTCAGCTTGGCCGTGCCAGGCAGCAGATCCAGTTCATCGTGCACCACCAGCACCTCGTCCGGATTGATCTTGTAGAAGCGCGCGATGGCGCCGACCGACTGGCCGGAGCGGTTCATATACGTTTGCGGCTCGAGCAGCCAAAGCTGGTTGCCGCCGATGGTGGTTTTCGCCACCATGGCATTAAAGCCCGACTCGCGCTGCAAGCGCGCATTCGGCAGCGAATTCGCCAGGTTATCCACCAGCCAGAAGCCGGCGTTGTGGCGGGTTTGTTCGTAGTCGGGGCCGGGGTTGCCGAGGCCGACGATCAGGCGGATGGGCATGTTCTGCGCTTGCGTGAGCAAAAGCGCAGATTATACCCGCGCCTTTCGCCGCGCCCCACCTCGGGCGGGCGCCCAATTCAAGGCTGAACATTGTTGCATTTTTCACAGCAACTGAACTTTTTGCTTGACTCAGGCTTTCACGTGTAAGATATTTATTACACGTGTCTTCAACCTCAAACAGAAAGGACGTGCCATGAACCACCTTGCCACCCTGCTGCTCGCCGCCAGCTTCACCGCCCCCGCCCTCGCCAGCGACGCCGCCATGACGGACAAAGAGCGCATCGACCAGTTGATCCGGCAAAACAAGGCCCTGCTGGCCCAGAACGCGCAACTGCTCGAGCAATGCGAGCGCCCCAAAACCCGGGAAGAAGCCTTCGCCCAGTGCATGCAAGCGGCGCGCGGCGACAAAGGCGCCATGGCAACGGAATCGGTGGGCGCCAACTGCCGCCAGCTGTTGAAGTGAGCCTGATGCACAATCTGCTGCCCGTGCTGGAGGCACTCGCCAACCCGCACCGCCTGCGCATCATCGCCGCATTGAAAGTGGACGGCCGCAACTACGTCAGCCAATTGGCGCGCGACGTCGGCATCAGCCGTCCCCTGTTGCACCTGCACCTTGCCAAGCTGGAAGCTGCTGGCCTCGTGACCAGCAAGCACGAGCTCTCCAACGACGGCAAGGCGCTGAACTACTTTGAAGTGGCGGACTTCCGCCTGCAACTCGACCCCGCGGCGATTGTGGAAGCCGCCAAACACATCAAACTGGAAAAGGAATAGACGTATGTCCGAGCACATCTACCTGCTGACCCTGGGCCTGCCGCTGGCCACGCTGCTGGTCATTTTTGGCATGAAATACTGGTCCAACGCCCACAAAGCCCGCGCCGAAGCCGCCAGCGCCGAAGCCTACCGCGAACTGGCCAGCAAATCCGCCGCCGCACTGGCCGACAACGCCGCCGCCATGGCCACCATGCAGGCCACGCTGGCCGACATGAAAGGCCGCCTGGCCTCCGTCGAAACCATGCTGAAAGAGGTGGGCTGATGATCGCGCACCTGTGGCACCGCGACGCCCGGCACGAAGGTGTGCGCAGAATCAACATCTACCTGCTGCGCCTGCTGTATGCACTGATGTTCTTCGTGCTCGGCCACAGCACCTGGAATGAAATCCTCACCCACCAGGGCGCCTGGGCGCCGGAAGAAGCCGTCGCCTGGACCGTCTGGACCGCCTTCGCCACGCTGGCCGGGCTCGGCATCCTGCGGCCGGTCAAGATGCTGCCGATCCTGCTACTGGAAGTGTTCTACAAAGTGCTGTGGCTGGCGATCGTCGCCTACCCGCTGTGGACGAACGGCACCCTGGCCGGCTCGCCCGCCGAAGGCACCACCAACGCCTTCCTCTGGGTCGTGCTCGCCATCGTCGCGGTCCCGTGGGGCCACGTGGCCAAAGCCTACCTCACCTGGCCGAAAGTGCAGGCCGCCTGACTAAACCGGTGCCAGGTCTGTCTTTCGGACACGCGTGCACATAATTTGATCTTTCTCAAGACGGAAAAACCTTCAACTTCACGTATTGAGAAAGATCAAAGAAGTGGTTCGAGTGTCCAATTGACAGACCTGGCACCGGTTTTAGAAACAAAAAAACCCGCGTGAAGCGGGTTTTTTCATTGCGGCGAAAGAGGATTACTCTTTGGCGGCTTCTGCCGACACAGCACCAGCTGGTACGGAGGAGGTTGCGATGGTTGCATCGGAACCGTGGGTGACCAGGGTCACGCCTTTTGGCAGCTTCAGTTCGGAAGCGTGCACGGATTGGCCGACGTCCATTTTGGACAGGTCAACAGCGATGAACTCTGGCAGGTCAGCTGGCAGGCAGGAGATTTCGATCTCGTTGGCGACGTGGCTGATGGTGGCCGAGTGCAGTTTCACTGCTGGGGACACTTCTGCGTTTTCGAAGTGCAGGGCAACTTTCACGTGCAGTGGCTTGTTGGCGTCAACGCGCTGGAAGTCAGCGTGCAGAACCAGTTGCTTGAATGCGTGCATCTGGAAGTCGCGCAGCAGCACTTTCTGTACCGAACCGTCGATTTCCATGTCCAGGATGGACGAGTGGAACGCTTCTTTTTTCAGCGCGTGGAACAGTGCGTTGTGGTCCAGGGCGATGTTCACAGCTGGCTCGGTGCCGCCGTAGATGATGCCAGGGGTCTGGCCGGAATTACGCAGGCGGCGGCTCGCACCCGTACCTTGCAGTTCGCGTTTGAATGCTACAACTTTCATGGAATACTCCAAAAAATAAAACAAGGCTTTACGCCTTGTCGTTAAAAAGAAGCGCCCCGCGACCAGGGCGCTTCACGTATTCGGCCGCAACTTGCGCTGCGGCCGAGAAATTTAGTCGACGAACAGGGAAATAACCGAGTCGCCTTTGATGATGCGCTTGAAGGTCTCTGCCAGCAGCGGGGCGCAGGTGACCTGGCGAATCTTGCCGCAGGCCTTGGCCGCGTCGGACAGCGGGATGGTGTCGGTCACCACCAGCTCGTCCAGCGAGGAGCCGGAGATGCGTTCGATTGCCGGACCCGACAGCACTGGGTGCGTGCAGTAAGCGATCACTTTCTTGGCGCCGCGCTCTTTCAGCACTTCAGCGGCTTTCACCAGGGTACCTGCGGTGTCAACCATGTCGTCCATGATCACGCAGTTACGGCCTTCCACTTCACCGATGATGTTCATCACTTCGGAGACGTTGGCTTTTGGACGGCGCTTGTCGATGATGGCCAGGTCGCAACCGAGGCGTTTGGCCAGTGCGCGGGCACGTACCACGCCGCCGACGTCCGGCGACACCACCAGCAGGTCTTCTTCGGCCTTCTTCTGCAGGTCGCCCAGCAGTACTGGCGAGGCGTAGATATTGTCGACCGGAATGTCGAAGAAACCTTGGATCTGGTCTGCGTGCAGGTCCATGATGATCACACGGTCCACACCGGCTTCTTCCAGCATGTTGGCGATGACTTTTGCCGAAATGGCCACACGCGCGGAGCGTGGACGGCGATCCTGGCGGGCATAGCCAAAGTAAGGAATTGCAGCGGTGATACGGCCAGCGGACGCACGTTTCAGGGCATCAACCATCAGGATCAGTTCCATCAGGTTGTCGTTGGTCGGTGCGCAGGTCGATTGCAGGACGAAAACGTCTTTACCACGCACGTTTTCGTTGATTTCGACCATGACTTCGCCGTCCGAGAATTTCGAAACGACGGCTTTGCCGAGTGGTATGCCGAGATTTTTTGCGACCCCTTCTGCCAGAGCAGGATTAGCGTTGCCGGTAAAAACCATCAGGTTTTCGTAAGCCATTGGGAGTCCCGAGAGGTAGTGTTGAATTCTATGAGGCACTCCTGCGTGGCAGGAGCTTTGTTTTCGACCCTGGCTGGAGACTGCTGCCTCGACAGAACCAGGGAAAAACGGTGGCAGGGGAACAAGGATTCGAACCTTGGTATGCCGGAATCAAAATCCGGTGCCTTAACCAGCTTGGCGATTCCCCTACTCTTAACTGACTGCTTTCCGTCAGTAGGCCGACATTATATAGCCTAGTTCACGAAAAGCCAAATCTTTTTTCGCTTCACAACTTTGCGATGATTGGATGCTGTTTCAGCGCCTTCGCTTTCCATCCGGTCCAGGCGGCTGGCACTTTCGCAAGCACCGCATCGGCCTGTTCTTCGCTATGGACTGCGAGGAACACACAAGCTCCGGAGCCAGTCATCCTGGCATCACCGTAAGCGCCCAGCCATTCTACCGCGTCTGCTACTTGCGGGAATAAGCGGCACGCCACTTGTTGCAAATCGTTCTTTCCAAACTGTCGCAGATCATTTCGATTTGCGTAGTGGCTGGAAAAGTCCGACATCTTAACGGGCGCGCTATCCCTTGTCAAATGCTCTGAGGTAAAAATCTGGGCGGTCGGGCATTGCACGCCGGGCTCGATAACAACATACCAACAGTCGGGTGCGGCGACCGGCTGCAGGTCTTCCCCTACCCCTTCGGCAAAGCCGGTCTCGCCGAAAATGAAGAAGGGCACGTCGGCGCCCAGCGGCAGGGCCAGGGCCATCAGCTCCTGCCTGGTCAGGCCGGCTTTCCACAGCTTGTTCAGGGCCATGAAGGTGGTGGCGGCGTCGGACGAGCCGCCGCCCAGGCCGCCGCCCATCGGCAGGATCTTGTCGATGGTGATGTTGACGCCGGGCGGCAGTGCGCCGCTGCGGCGCTGCACTTCGGCTTGCAGCAGGCGGGCGGCGCGGATCACCAGGTCCTGCTCGGCGGGCACGCCTTCGATCTCGTTGGTGCGGTGCAGTTCCTGGTCGTCGCGCAGGGTGAAGTGCAGGGTGTCGCTGCGGTCGATGATCTGGAACACCGTTTGCAGCAGGTGGTAGCCGTCGGCGCGCCGGCCGTTCACGTGCAGGAACAGGTTCAATTTGGCCGGGGCCGGGCAATTCAGCAAACTTTTCATACTTACTCTACTTGTTCAACAAAGACGCGCAGCGCCATTTCCTGGATGTCGCCGTTGCCGGGGTGTTCGGCGTCGAAGCGTTGCGGGCGCGGCGTGGCCGTGCCCGCGCCGTCTTCGCGCCAGCCGGTGTAGCGCAGGCGCCAGCCTTCGCGCGTGGTGACTTCGCTATTGGCGGGGCTGGCGGACCACGGCTTGCCATTGGCGTCAATTGCGTGGCCTTGCAGCCAGCTGCGCATGCCGGCAACGGGCAAGGTCCAGCCCAGGGCGCGCGCGCTCAGGGCGTCGATGCTGGGCGCGCGCACCGGCGGCTTGTTGCCGCCTTCGCGCAGCGTGGCGCCTTGCGGCGTGACTTCAATGGTGGCGACGGTGTTGCCGAACTGGGTGGCCAGCGCGACGTCGGTGCGCTGCGCGTCCTGCTTCCAGGTGAAGTTGACGGTGACCGATTCCTGCTTGCCGTCCTTCAGGTAGCGGGCGTTCAGGCGGCCGGCCAGGGCCAGCGCGTCGGCGTACGGGGCGACGGCGGCGCTGGAGGCCGGCGCGCTCGGCGCGCTGGCGCAGCCGCACAGGATGGCGGCGGCGCCGGCGATGGCGGCGAGGGTTTTAAAGCTCATTAAATTCCTGCGTTGAGGCGCGCCAGGGTGCTGCGCAGCGCGTCGTTTTTCGGGTCTTTGGCGCGCGCTTCGCGCCACAGTTTGGCGGCGCCGGCTTTGTCGCCCTGGGTCCACAGCACTTCGCCCAGGTGCACCGCGATTTCGGCGTCGCCGCGCAGGGCGTAGGCCTGGCGCAGCGACTGCTCGGCCTCTTTCAGCTTACCCATGCGGAACAGGACCCAGCCCATGCTGTCCATGATGTAGGGGTCGCCGGGCGCCATCTTGAGCGCCTTGTCGATCAGCTCATAGGCTTCGTCCAGGCGGATGTTGCGGTCGGCCAGCGAGTAGCCCAGCGCGTTGTAGGCGTGGTGGTTGTCGGGCACGGACTCCATCACCTTGCGCAGGGCGGTTTCCATGGCGTCCACCTTGCCCAGCTTTTCGGCGGCCAGGGCGTAGTCGTACATCAGGTCCGGGCTGTTGGGGTAGCGCAGCACGCCGTCTTCCAGCGTCTTGAAGGCTTCCACAGCGCGGCCGGCGTCGCGCAGCAGCTGGCCTTCGGTCTGCACGATCTGCACTTGCTCGGCCAGGTCGGCCGGCGTGATCTCTTTCAGCTGCGCGCGCGCGCCGTCAACGTCGCCTTTGCGGGCGGTGATGTGGGCGCGTTTCAGGCGCGCCGACAGGGTGGCGCGCGGGTCCTCGGCTTCGATCTTTTCCAGCCAGCCCAGGGCGGCGTCCAGGTCGCCGCGTTCTTCCGCGATCTGGGCCAGCAGCATCAGGGCCTTGTTCGGGTCGCGCTCGGGATCGGGCTGGCTTTCCAGGACGGCGATGTAGCGCTTGAAATAGTCTTCCGCCGCCTTGCTGTCCTGGCCTTGCAGGGACATGATGCCCAGCGCGTACAGGGTGCCGGGGTTGTCCGGCTGGTCTTTCAGCAGCAGCTCGAATTGTTCGCGCGCTTTGTCGTACTGCTTTTGCTCGACCAGCAGGCGGGCATAGGCCGAGCGCACTTCGCGCGCGGCGGGGTATTTTTGCAGGAAGCCGGCAAACAGCTGCTGCGCGCCATCCAGGTCTTGCAGCATCTGGCCCATGGTCAGGATGGCCAGTTCGGAGTCGGGTTTGATCTCGACCGCTTTTTGCGCTTCGGCGCGCGCGCGGTCGGCCTGGCCGGCGGCGTTGGCGCCTTGCGCCAGCACCAGGTGCGCTTCCTGCGTTTTCAGGTAGGGCTGCAGCACGCGCTCCATCAGGGCGAAGGCGCCGGCCTTGTCCTTGGCGCGCAGCAGGAACTGCTGCATCTGGAACATCAGCAGCGGGCGGCCGGTCGGTGCGGCGCTTTTCAGGCGCTGCGCGAACAGTTGTTCCGCCTCGCCCAGGTCGTCGCCCAGCACGGCGAAGCCGAGGAAGTATTGCGCCGCCTCGTCGGAGTCGGGCGCCAGCTCGCGCCACAGGCGGATCGCGGCCAGCGCTTCATTGCCCTGCTTGGCCGACAGCGCCATTTCCGAGGCGCGCCGCGCCAGGCGCGGGTCGCGCGTTTGCTGCGCCAGCACCATCATGGCGACGTAGGCGCTTTGCCACTGGCCGCGCTTGAAATCGAGTTCGGCCTTGGTCAGCTTGTAAAACAGCTCGCTGGTGAGTTCGACGTTGGGCAGCTTTTCGCCCGGCGGCACGGCCTTGGCAATCGCCTCGGCGGCCGGGGTGGGTTCGGCGGCGGCGGGCGCCGCAGCCTCCTGTGCCGGCTGCTGCGGCGGCACGACTGCGCAAGCGGACACCAGGGCCGACAGGGTTACAATGGCGAATGCGTTTTTCAAAGGAAGATCCTGCAAATCGGGCTCAAGACTTGATTCTACGCCAACCCGCAAAAAACCACCCCCATGCCTGAATTACCCGAAGTTGAAGTCACCCGGCGCGGTGTCGCGCCGCATATCGAAGGACGCGTGGTACGCGCCGTGGTGCTGCGGCGCGATGGCTTGCGCTGGCCGTTCCCGGACGATTTGCCAGCCATCCTGGCCGGCCGCCGCATCATCACCACCGACCGCCGCGGCAAGTACCTGCTGGTGTGCTTCGAACATGGCACCCTGATCATCCACCTCGGCATGAGCGGTCACCTGCGGGTGCTGCCACCCGGCCTGCCGCCGGAAAAGCATGATCATTTCGACATGACGGTGGAAGGCGCCGATAGCACGCAGGTGCTGCGCATGACCGATCCGCGCCGCTTTGGCGCCGTGCTGTGGCATGCGGCGGACGAAGGCGCGCTGGAAGAGCATGCGCTGCTGCGCGGCCTGGGCGTGGAGCCGCTGGGCCAGGCCTTCAGCGGCCGCCTGCTGTTCGCGCAGACGCGCACGCGCAGTGCGGCCATCAAGCAGGTCTTGATGGCGGGCGATATCGTGGTCGGCGTGGGCAATATCTACTGTTCGGAGAGCCTGTTCCGCGCCGGCATCAATCCGAAGACGGCGGCCAACCGCATCAGCGCGGCGCGCTATGACCGCCTGGCGCAGGCGATCCGCGAGGTGCTGGCCGAAGCAATAGTTCAGGGTGGTAGCACTTTGCGCGACTTTATCAGCGTAAACGGGCAATCGGGCTATTTCCAGCAGTCATATTTCGTCTATGATCGTGCTGGTGTGCCTTGCCGCCTGTGCGGCGCGCCTGTGCGCCAGATCAAGCAGGGACAACGCTCCACTTTTTATTGTGTAAATTGCCAGAAATAACGAGATAAAACGAAGATGGTAAGGGACCTCGAACAATACAGCGCCTGGCGCCAGGGTGTAATCGCCGCCGTCGCAAACTACCGCGACTGGATCGTACAGGCCGACCTCGCGGATGCAGCGGCTGAGCAGCGCCTGGCGCGCACGCTGTCCAAGCTGTCCGACGACAAGCTGTCGGTGGCCTTTGTGGCGGAATTTTCGCGCGGTAAATCCGAGCTCATCAATTCCATTTTCTTCGCCGATTTCGGCCAGCGCATCCTGCCGTCGGCCGCCGGCCGCACCACCATGTGCCCGACCGAGCTGATGTACGACGCCGCCTACCCGGCCTGCATCCGCCTGCTGCCGATTGAAACGCGCGCCGCCAACCTGTCCACCAGCGATTACCGCGATGATCCGCATGCCTGGACCGTGCTGCCGCTGCAACTGGACTCGCCGGAACACATGCAGGAGGTCTTCAAGCAGGTCAGCCTGACGCGCCATGTGCCGGTGGAGGAAGCCAAGCGCTACGGCCTGTACGATGAGAACGATCCGGACATGGCGGTCACGCTGGACAGCGACGGCCTGGTCGAGATTTCGCGCTGGCGCCACGCCATCATCAACTTCCCGCACCCGCTGCTGAAGCAGGGCCTGGTGATCCTGGATACGCCGGGGCTGAACGCGATCGGCACCGAGCCGGAACTGACCCTGAACCTGATCCCGCATGCGCACGCGGTGCTGTTCATCCTGGCCGCCGATACCGGCGTGACCAAGAGCGACATCGAAGTGTGGCGCACGCATATCGGCAACGGCGCCGGACGCATGGTAGTGCTGAACAAGATCGATTCGATGTGGGACCCGCTGCGCACCGAGGCGGAGATCGACGCCGAGATCCTGCGCCAGCAGGACCACGCGGCGCACATGCTGGGCCTGGATGCGCGCCAGGTGTTCCCGGTGTCGGCGCAGAAGGCGCTGGTAGGCAAGATCACCGGCGACCATGAGCTGGTGCACAAGAGCCGCATGAAACAGCTGGAGAGCGCCCTGTTCAATGAGCTGATCCCGGCACGCAAGGACATCATCCGCCGCCGCCTGGGCGACGAGCTGGCGGCGCTGAGCGGCGCGCAGTATTCGGCGCTGTCGGCCAAGACGCGCGGCATCATGGAGCAGTTGCTGGAGCTGAAGGGCCTGCGCGGCAAGAACCAGACCGTGATCGCGCACATGGCGCGCCGGGTGGAAGTGGAGAAGAAGGAATTCGACGAGAGCCTGTTCAAGCTGCAAGCCACGCGCGCGGTGTTCACGCGCTTGTCCACCGAGCTGTATTCCAGCCTGGGCATGGACGTGCTGCGCGACAGCTTGGTGAAGGCGCGCGCGGGCATGCAGTCGAGCCGTTTCACCACCGGCCTGCGCGACGCGATCGGCGGCTACTTCGACAGCATCCATGCCAACCTGGATGAATCGGAGCGCAAGATCGAAGAGATCCGCTCGATGATGGAAACCATGTACAAGAAGTTCTCGGCGGAGCATGGCCTGTCGTTGGCCTTGCCCATGGCCTTCTCGCTGGCCAAGTACCGCGACGAGATCAACGAGGCGTACAGCATCTACGAAAAGCAGTTCGGCACCGCGACCATGCTGACCACCTCGCGCGTGGTGCTGATGGAGCGCTTCTTTGATTCGGTGGCGTCGGCTGTGAAGCGCTGCTTCAAGGCGGCCAATGCGGATACCGATGCCTGGCTGAAGGTGATCATGGCGCCGCTGGAGTCGCAGATCCGCCAGCACAAGGAACAGCTCAAGCACCGCCAGGCGTCCATCGCGCGCATCCACGATGCGACCGATACGCTGGAGCAGAAGATCGAGGCCTTCGAGGCCACGCAGGCGGCGCTGGAGGCGCAGAAGGCCAAGCTGGCATCGCTGGCAGCAGCCATCAATGATGCGATCGCGGCGGAACCGGTTGTACTGGAGGCGGCGGCGTAAGTGCAGTATGAAGATCCGAGCTTCGCGGCCGACCTGGTCGCGTGGCAGAAACAACATGGCCGGCACGACCTGCCGTGGCAAAACACCCGCGATGCCTACCTGGTGTGGCTGTCCGAAATCATGCTGCAGCAAACGCAGGTGTCGGCGGTGCTGGGCTACTACGCGCGCTTCCTGGAGCGCTTCCCTACCCTGGCTTCGCTGGCCGCCGCTCCCGTTGAAGACGTGATGGCGCAGTGGGCCGGCCTGGGCTACTACACCCGCGCGCGCAACCTGCACAAGTGCGCGCAGCGCGTGGTGGCGGAATATGGCGGCGTGTTTCCATCCGACCCGGCCTTGCTGGCCGAGCTGCCGGGCATCGGCCGCTCCACCGCCGCCGCCATCGCCGCCTTCTCCGCCGGCCGCCGCGCGGCCATCATGGATGGCAATGTCAAACGTGTCTTTGCGCGCGTGTTCGGCATCGACACCTATCCCGGCGAACGCAAGACCGAGGAAGCCATGTGGGCGCGTGCCGAAGCGTTGGCGCCTGCCGACGATATCGAGGCCTACACCCAAGGCTTGATGGACATGGGCGCGACGCTATGCACGCGCAGCAGCCCATCGTGCGAGCGCTGCCCGATGCAGGCGCGCTGCGTGGCGTTCGCCACCGGCCGCACCGCAGAACTGCCGATCCGCAAACCGAAGAAAGCCACCCCGGAAAAATCCGCCCACATGCTGCTGCTGGTCGATCGCGGCCAGGTGCTGCTGGAGCAGCGCCCCGCGACGGGCATCTGGGGCGGGCTGCTGTCCTTGCCCGAGCTGGCCGGCCACAACACAATCGCGCCCCCCGCCAACGCCGGTGCAGCTGCCGCACCCGACGCGTACGCCACCCCGGTGGACGCTGCCGTAGCGGCAGCCGTGAGCCCGTTCGGCACAATGGAGTCGCTGGAACGCATGCTACCCGTAGTGCACATCTTCACCCACTACAAGCTGCACATCCACCCGTTGCTGGTCACGCTCTCGGCCCGCGCCGCGCTGGCCGGTGAAGAGCGCTACGTATGGCTCAACGCCGCCGCCCTGCCCGACGCCGCCCTGCCCGCGCCGATCAAGAAACTGCTGCTCGAGTTGCTCGGCGAACGCGCCCAGGCGCGCATGTTTTGAAGGGCATGGGCCGGTTTAAGGCGCCTTGACGTTTTGGCTGACCAAGTCGCTGGCAGGGGCGCTACTGCTTTCGGTTGGCCTGCTGGGACCGGCTTCAGCCTGGATGGGGCCGCTGATCCTGCATCACTACAAGGCCAAGGACAGGCTCAAGCGGAAAACAGCTTCGCCATATTGATGGCTGTCCCAAGCGCCTTCATCATTGCCGATGTGCGCCCGGCATTCAAGCAAGCCCAAGCGCTGCCTGGGCTTGAGGCAGGTCAAAGGTCTTCCAGGGAGTAGATGCGGCGGTGTTCGGCGATGGCGTAGCGGTCGGTCATGCCGGCGATGTAGTCGGCCACGCGGCGTGCTTGCGCGCTGGCGTCGCCGCGCTCGGTGCGGTAGTCGGGCGGCAGCAGCGCGGGGTCGGCGGTGAAGGCCTGGTACAGCTCGCGCACCATGCGGCTGGCTTTCAGGCGCATGCGGTTGACCTTGTAGTGGCGGTACAGGTTCTCCATCAGGAAGCGCTTGAGTTCCGTGGCGTCCTTGCGCATCTGGTCCGAGAAGCGGATCAGCGGCGGCGCGGCGCGCACCTCGTCGATGCTGCGCGGATCGTGTGCGGCGATGCGTTCCTGCGAGGTGGCGATCAGGTTGTCGGCCAGCGCGGTGATCAGGCGGCGCAAGGTTTCGTAGATGGCGCGGCGGCCAGCCAGGCCGGGATGCGCGGCCTGCACTTCGCGCCACAGGCGGCCGAAGAATTCCACCTCCTCCAATTGCGCGATGGTGATCAGGCCGGAACGCAGGCCGTCGTCGATGTCGTGGCTGTTGTAGGCGATTTCATCGGCCAGGTTGGTCAGCTGCGCTTCCAGCGAGGGCTGGGTCTTGTCGAGGAAGCGCTGCGCCACCTCGCCCAACTGGCGCGCATTGTTGACGGAGCAGTGCTTCAGGATGCCTTCGCGCGTTTCGAACATCAGGTTCAGGCCGTCGAAGGCGCCGTACTGTTCTTCCAGCAAATCCACCACGCGCAGGCTTTGCAGGTTGTGTTCGAAGCCGCCGTGCTCCTTCATGCATTCATGCAGCACGTCCTGCCCCACGTGGCCGAACGGCGTGTGGCCCAGGTCGTGCGCCAGGGCGATGGCTTCCACCAGGTCTTCGTTCAGGCGCAGGTTGCGCGCCAGCGAGCGGCCGATCTGGGCCACCTCCAGGCTGTGCGTCAGGCGGGTGCGGAACAGGTCGCCCTCGTGGTTGAGGAAGACCTGGGTCTTGTATTCAAGCCGGCGGAAGGCGGTCGAATGGATGATGCGGTCGCGGTCGCGCTGGAACTGCGAGCGCGAGGCGTGCGGGGTTTCGGGGACGCGGCGGCCGCGCCCCTTGTCAGAATGTGCTGCGTAGGGGGCGAGCGTCTCTTCCAAGATTTACTCCGTGCAGGCGGCCAGGGTTTGCAGCAGCACGTCCTGCGGGGCGGTCGTGATGCGCGCTTTGCCGAGCGGGTCGAGCAGGATGAATTTGATCGCCCCGCCCTCGTTCTTCTTATCCACTTCCATCAGCTCCAGCCAGCGCTCCACGCCCAGGTCGGGCGCCAGCACCGGCAGGCCGGCGGCGGCCACCAGGGCGCGAATGCGCTCCACGGCGGCGCGGTCGATAAAGCCCAGGCGCTGCGACAGGTCGGCCGCCATCACCATGCCGCAGCCGACCGCCTCGCCGTGCAGCCAGGCGCCGTAGCCCATGCCGGCTTCGATCGCGTGGCCGAAGGTGTGGCCGAAATTCAGGATGGCGCGCAGGCCGCCTTCTCGTTCGTCCTGGCGCACCACGTCGGCCTTGATTTCGCAGGAGCGCGCGATGGCGTAGGCCAGCGCGCCTTTGTCGCGCGCCATCAGCAGGCCGATGTTCTCTTCGATCCATTCGAAGAAGGGCACGTCGATGATGCAGCCGTACTTGATCACTTCCGCCAGGCCGGCCGACAGCTCGCGCTCGGGCAGGGTTTCCAGGGTGCTGGTATCGGCGATCACGGCTTTCGGCTGGTAGAAGGCGCCGATCATGTTCTTGCCTTGCGGGTGGTTGATGCCGGTCTTGCCGCCCACCGAGGAATCGACCTGCGACAGCAGGGTGGTCGGCACCTGCACGAAATCCACGCCGCGCATATAGGACGCGGCGGCGTAGCCGGTCATGTCGCCGATCACGCCGCCGCCCAGCGCCACCAGGGTGGTCTTGCGGTCGGCCTTGTTGGCCAGCAGGGCGTCGAACACCCGCATCAGCGATTCCCAGTGCTTGTGTTCTTCGCCGTCCGGCAGCACCACCTCGATCACGTCCTTGCCGGCGGCCAGCAGCGGCGCGCGCACGCGCTCCATATACAACGGCGCCACGGTCTCGTTGGAGACGATGGCCACCTTCTTGCCGCCCACGTATTTGGCCAGCAGGCTGACGTCATCCAGCAGGGATGGGCCGATGGCGATCGGATAGCTGCGCTCTCCCAGCTCGACATTGAGCAGGATATTGGTCTGTTCGTTCATTGCGGGTTCTGCCTTGGTCACGCAGTTGGGCGCGGCCTGGCAGGCCAGCGCGTCCAGCTGGTTGATGATGGATTGGACCATCGATTGTACGTTGGGGCGGCCGGTGTCGACGACCAGGTCGGCCATCTCCATATACAGCGGCTCGCGCTGCGCCAGCAGTTCTTCCAGTTTCTTGCGGGGATCGGCCGTCTGCAACAGGGGCCGGTTCTTGTCGTGCGCCGTGCGGGCCAGGATCGAATTGACCGATGCGCGCAGGTAGATGACGGTGCCGCGCTCTTTTAGCAGGGCGCGGCTGCCTTCGTTGAGGATGGCGCCGCCGCCGGTGGCCAGCACGATGCCTTGCTGGCAGGTCAGGTCGCGGATCACGTCCGCTTCCCGCCGGCGGAAGGCTGGTTCGCCTTCAATCTCAAAAATCCACGGGATCGAGGCGCCCGTGCGGCTTTCAATTTCGTGGTCGGAATCGATAAACCGCAGGCCCAGCTTGCGGGCGAGCTGACGACCGATTGTCGTCTTGCCCGCCCCCATCAACCCAACTAAATAAACATTTTGCATTCACGCATGATAGCTCAATTCGGGTCGAGGCAGTCTGCGTAGGCGCCACTGTTATTGGTGCCGTATGGGCTGGTGTAGCCCGGTGGGATGACTTTGCGGTCGCTGTAATCGCTGACCAGGCCGATCAGGCGCGGGATGTACGCCTGGTACACGGCTTCCGAACCTTGCACCGCGCCGCGGATGGTCAGGTCCACCGCCAGCCAGTTGGCGCGGTCGCGCGGGTAGGTCAGGGTCACGATGGCGGTGCCGTTGGCATCGGTGGTGCCGCCAGTGGTGACTGTGACCGGAATGCCCGGCTCCAGGGTGCCGTTGCGGTTGACGTCCTCGCCCGGGTTGATGAAACCGTCGCGGTTCAAGTCTTCGTTCGGGCAGCCCCACGGGGTCGGCTTCAGGCCGGTGCCGTTCGGCAGCTGCCATGGGCCGTCGGAACCCAGGTATTCCAGGGTGCCCTTGTAGTAGTAGCGCGGCACCACGGAAGCGGTGACGGTGACGCCCGGCACGGCATTGCCACTGGCATCGGACACGATGACGGTGTAATCCTTGCGGTAGCGGGTCGGGCCGTCGACGCCGATCACGTTGCCGGTACCGGCCGTGATGGACAGCGATTTGCGCGACACGGTCAGGTTGGCCGTGCTGGAGGCGGTGGAGGCGCCTTGCAGCTGGGCGCGGATCACCACGCCGTTCAGCGGGGTGGCCGAGGTGCCGGCCACGTAGCTGACGGTGGCCGAGCCATCGGCGCCGGTGGTCACCAGGGACGGCTGGGTCAGGTAGCCGCCGCTGGCGTCACTCACGATGCTGAAGGAAACGCGGGCGTTCTTGACCAGGTTGTTGGCCGGGGTGCCATCGCGCACCACCGCGCGGATGGTGGCTTGCTGGATGCTGCTGTTGGCGTTGTTGGCAGCGACCACGGCCGGGTCGGCCTGCACGATGATGTTGGACGAGGCCAGCAGCGGCGCCACGAATTCCAGGCTGCCCTGGGTCGTGGTGGAGTTGACGATATTGGCGGTCAGGGTGGCGACACCCGGGCTGCTGGACTGCACGTACACGACCGCGTCGCCATTGTTCAGGCTGACGCCGTTGGTCATCGGGATGGTGCACTGGGCATTGGTGAAGACGCTGCCGCGCGAGCTGCCCACCACCACCACGCCGAAGCGGTCGTTGATGTTGTCGGTGCGGACCGCCACCGGCACGCAGGTGTTGATGTCTGCCACGTCGCCGGCTGCGCCGCGCACCGTGAAGTTGGTGGCGCTGATGGCGATGATAGCCGTGCTGGTTTCACCCTGGGCGCTGACGGTAATGGTGTCGGAGGTGCCGGCGTTGGCCAGGAAGCTCAGGATCAGCTGGCCGGCCGAGTTGGTCACGGCCGGGCCGCCGCCCTTGACGGTCAGCGAGTTGCCGCTGGAGCTGAAGGTGACCGGCTTGCCGCGCAGCGCCACACCAGCCGAGTCCACCAGGTTGACGGTCACATCGCTGGTGCTCTTCAGGCTCACGGTGCTGTTGGCGTTGACGGTCAGCTTGGTGCCCGCGACCACCACGGTGGCCACCACCGGCGTCACGCCAGGCAGGCTGGCGGTCACGCGGATGGTGCGGCTGGTCGCGTCGCCGCCGGTGTTCAGCTTGGCGCTCACGATACCCTTCTCATTGGTGACCGGATTGCTGATGCTCAGGCTGCCCGAGTCGGCCGACAGGTCGACCCGCACGCCCTGCATCACCATGCTCTTGGAATCCTTGACCAGGGCCGTCAGCTCCACTTCCGCGCCTTCGGCGCCGGCCGAATTCAGGGTGCCGGAGTTGGCGGTCAGGGTCAGGGTCTGGGTGGCTGCCACCACCTTGACCACGATTTCGTTGGAGGTCACGCCGTTCACACTGGCGCTGATCTTGATATCGCGCAGCGACGGGTCGCCCTGGGTGCTCAGCTTCTCGGTCACCACGCCGTTGGCGTCGGTGACGGCAGTGCTGGTGCTGATGCTGCCGGAGCTGGCCTTGAACACCACTTTCGCGTTGGGCACGGCGCGGCTATTGCCATCCTTGACGATGGCGGTCAGGGTCACTTCGGTGCCGGCCTGGCCGGAAGAAGCGATGGTGTCGGCGCTGGCCGTCACCACGATGCTGGCCGCGGTCGGCGCAGTCGGGTCGGGGTTGCCCGGCGTGGAACCCGGCGAACCACCGCCGCCGCCGCAGGCGGCCAGCAGGCTGGCGCAGGCTAATGCCCCCACCCAGCCCGATAATTTGCTTAAAACATTGCTCATTTCTCTTACCCTTATACTGGTGACACTGGATTTCGTCTCAACGCGCGGACAAGCGGTCGGTTACGATCTTTGGCGTAATGAAGACCAGCAGCTCGGTCTTGTCATTGGTACGCGAATTATTCTTGAACAGGTTGCCCAGGATCGGTACGTCGCCCAGGAACGGCACCTTGTTCACGGTATTGCGCTCGACCTGCTGGTAGATGCCGCCCAGCACCACCGTGCCGCCGTTCTCCACCATCACCTGGGTCTTCACGTGTTTGTTGTCGATCGCGAAGCCGGCGCGGGTCTCCTGCGCCACGGAATCCTTGGTCACGTCCACGTCCAGCACCACATTGCCGTCCGGCGTGATCTGCGGCACCACGTCCAGCTTCAGGTTGGCCTTGCGGAACACGATCGAGGTCGCGCCGCTGGAGGTGGCCACCTGGTACGGCAGTTCAATACCCTGCTCGATGATGGCGGCCGTCTTGTCGGCGGTCACCACGCGCGGGCTGGAAATCACCTTGCCGGTGCCGTCGGCTTCCAGCGCCGACAGTTCCAGGTTGAGGAAGCGGTTGGCGGCCGAGTTGAACAGGCTGATCGCCAGGCTGCCGGCCTGCGCGCCGCCGATATTGGCCGCCGGCAGGTTGATGAACTGGGTATTGCCGAAGGAGGTGGTGTCGTCCACGCGCACCACGCCGGTGGCCTGGCCCACGCCGTTCTGGTTGCCGCTCACCGCCAGGCGGTTGTTGCCGCCCACGCCCCAGCCGGCGTCGCCGCCGCGGATGCCGCGCATGTCGGCAAAGCCCAGCTTGGCGCCCAGGGTGCGGGTGAAGGTATCGGACGCCTCCACGATGCGCGCCTCGATCAGCACCTGCTTGGTGGCGATGTCGGTCTTCTGGATCAGCTTGCGCACCTCGTCCAGCTTGGCCGCGATGTCGGTCACGAACAGCTGGTTGGTGCGCGGCTCGATGATGGCGCTGCCGCGCTTGGACAGGATGCGGTTCTTGGTATCCGAGCCGTCAACGCCGAACACGGTCTTGAACGCTTCCGCCTTCTGGTAATTGAGCTGGAAGATTTCCGATTTCAGCGGCTCCAGGTCGGCGATCTGGGCGCGCTGCTCCAGCTCCAGCTTTTCCTTGGTCAGCAGCTCTTCTTTCGGCGCGATCCACAGCACGTTGCCGTTCTTGCGCATGTCCAGACCCTTGGCCTGCATCACCACGTCCAGCGCGTGGTCCCATGGCACTTCCTTCAGGCGCAGGGTCAGGTTGCCGCCCACGCTGTCACTGGTGATGATGTTCAGGCCCGAGATGTCGGCAATGGCTTGCAGCGCCGAGCGCACTTCCACGTTCTGGAAGTTGAACGAGATCTTCTCGCCGCGGTAGCCCTGGGAGCCCTGCACCAGCTTGTTCGGGTCTTCCTTGATCGGCTTGACCTCGACCACCAGCTGGGTGTCGCTCTGGTACACGCTCTGCTCCCACAGGCCGTGCGCCTCCACCGTCATGCGCACGTTCTCGCCTTGCGGCACGGTGGTCACGCGGTTCACCGGGGTGCCGAAATCGGTCACGTCCAGGCGGCGGCGCAGGGTTTCCGGCAGGCCGGTCTTGAGGAAGTCCACCACCACGCCGGACACGGTCTGGCGCACGTCCACCGCCACCTGGTTGTGCGGCAGGTCGATCACGACCCGGCCTTCGCCGTTGTTGCCACGGCGGAAATCGATATCGCGCAGCACTTGCTTGCCCTTGGCGACTGGCGCCGGCGCCGCTGCCACCACCGGCAGGCCGCGCGCGTCGACCGCCTGCGCCACGCCGCCGGAGGCGTCGATGGTCAGGATCACGGACTTGCCGTCAATCGCGGTGGCGTAGTTCAGGGTGCGTTTCAGGTTGAACACCAGGCGCGAGCGCTCGCCGGCCTGCACCACGTTCACGCTGGCCAGGTCGCCCAGGTTGAGTTCCTGGCTGGTCTTGCCGGTGGCGTTGGTGGTGGCGCCGAAGTCCAGCGCGATGCGCGCCGGGTTGGTGATGGCAAAGCCGATCGGCAGCTTTTGCGGCGCGTCTTTCATCTGGATCTTCACGATCACATTGCTGCCCTGCTGGTTGGCAGTGATCGATTCGATCGCATTGCCTTGCTGGGCCTGCGCCACGGCGGCACTGCCGGCTAGCGCCAGCACTACGCCCACCTGGCGGCATAGGCGCTTCACGGTTCTGATGGCGATCATTTGGAGCTCTCCTTACTTTCCTGCAGTTCCAGCTTCGATATGCGCTCGACCCAATCGCCGGCCGCATCCTGAACAATTTCCCTGACCGTGATCGCGTCGTCGTCGACCCCGGTAATCAAGCCATAATTTTGTCCCGCGTACTGCCCGGACTTGACCTGGTAGACGGTGCGGTCAATCTGCACCAGGCCGTACACCACGCGATTCTTCTCCATCGTGCCCACCATCTTCATGGCGTCGAGCGGGAAGCTCTCAAGGAACTCCTTGCGCCGGTTCTGGTCCGGGGCCTGCGCGCCGCCCGGGCGGTTCTTGGCCATCTCGGTCAGCAGCTTGCTGGCGTTGAACGGGTCCAGCGCGTCGTTGGCGGCATAGGCAAACGAGGTGAAGGTCTTCGGTTGCGGCAGCGGCTTGACGGTGGGGCGGGTTTCCGCCTCGACCTGCTTCATCCAGCTTCGCACCTGGTCCACATCGCTTTCACCGCACGCGCTCAACAGCAGCGTGCACAGCAGAGGGGCGAACTTCTTCATTTTTTCGCTCCTTTTTTCTTCTTCTCGGCGGCGGCGCTGCGTTGCGCCGCCACTTCTTCCGGATCGAGGTAGCGGAAGGTCTTGGCGATGGCGTTCAGCTGCAACTGGCCGCCGCCGGTATCCTTGCCGTCCTTGGTCTTGGTATCGAGCGAGATATTGTTCAGCGTGACGATACGCGCCATGGCCGCCAGGTCGCCGGCAAAGGCGCCCAGGTCATGGTAGCTGCCGGTCACGCGCAGCTCGATCGGCTGTTCGGCGTAGTACTCCTTGACGTCCACCCGGCTCGGCTTGAACAGGTCGAAGGTCAGGCCGCGGCCGGTGCCGGCCTGGTTGATGTCCGACAGCAGGGCCGCCATTTCGGCTTTGCCCGGCAGCTGCTTCTCCATCTGCACCACGTATTTGTCGACTTGCTCTTTCTGACGCTTGAGCTCCTCCAGGTTGACCGCCTGGCCCACCTTCGTGGTGTACTCGTCGCGCAGCTTCTGCTCCTGCGCCGCGCCTGCCTCCAGCTCCTCGTACTGGGTTTGCCAGTAGAAGAAATAGCCGGCCAGCACCACCAGCGCACCCACGCCCAGCGCGCACAGTACGCGCGGCACGATCGGCCACAGGCCAGGATGCACGCCGTTCAGGTTGCGGAACTGGGCGCTGAGCGACTCCCCTAATTCTTTCAGATCAGTTGCCATGGTTATGCTCTCAGGACTTGACAGCGGCGGGCTTGGCGCCAGTTTTGGCGCCCGGCTTGCCGTCCGGGTTTTCGTCCTTGTCGCGCGGACGCTTGATCATGACCGACAGCTGGAACTCGACGATCTTGTGGCCGCCGGCCTTGCCTGGCCCGCCCAGGGTGCCCGACTTCACTTCCATCAGGTCCGGGCGCTCGAGCCAGGGCGAGTTGCCCGACAGGTTGCGCAGCAGCTCGGAGACGCGCTCCTGCGACTGGGCGTTGCCGGTCAGGGTGACTTTCAGGTTTTCCTGCTTGACGGTGCGCAGGTAGACGCCGGGCGGGGTCTGCTTGACCAGTTCGTCCATCAGGTAGACCGGCTGGTTGCGGTCGGCCTGCAAGTCTTCCACCGCCTGCTGGCGTGCCTTCAGCGCGTCGATTTCCTGGCGCAGGGTGGAGATTTCGGCGATCTTCTTGTCGAGCACGGCGATCGACTCCTTCAGCACGCCGTTGCGTTGCTCCTGGACCGACAGCGCGCGCGCGTTGTAGCCGCTCACCAACAGCACGATGGCCACGCCGGCCACACCGCCCAGCGCCAGCAGCGCGACAAAGGCTTGCTTGCGCAGCTTGCGTTTTTCCTCCCGGTGCGGGAGCAGGTTAATGCGTATCATCAGCCGAACCTCCGCATGGCCAGTCCGCACGCCACCAGGTAGGCTGGCGCGTCGCTGCGCAGCGCCTGCTCACGCACGCCCGAGGCCAGCTGCATGCCCTTGAAGGGCGAGACAACGGCGCTGGAAATGCGGGTGCGGCTGGCGATTATTTCGAGCAGGCCTGGCAGGACGGCGCAGCCGCCGGCCAGGAAGATCTGGTCGATCTTGGTGAATGGGGTCGAGGTGAAGAAGAACTGGATGGCGCGCGTGACTTCCAGCGCGGCGCCTTCCAGCCATGGGGCCAGCACGTCGGACTGGTAATTCTCCGGCAAGTCGCCGCTCTTCTTGCGCGCCTCGGCTTCCTCGAACGCCAGGCCGTAGGAACGCACCACGTCCTGGGTCAGCGAGTTGCCGCCGAAGGGCTGCTCGCGCTCGTACACGGTGACGCCGTCCAGCATGACGGAAATCTGCAACGACACGGCGCCGATCTGGAACAAGGCGATCACCTGGCCGGCGCCGCCATCCGGCATTTGCGCCGTGATGCGGTCGAGCGCGGCGCGCGCGGCGTAGGATTCGATATCCATCACCTGCGCCTTCATGCCGGCCGATTCGGCGATCGCGACCCGGTCCTCGACCTTCTCGCGGCGCGCGGCCGCCAGCATGACTTCAATATCGTCGACCGAGTTGGCCACCGGGCCGATCACATCGAAGTCCAGGCTCACCTCGTCCAGCGCGAAGGGGATGTACTGCGCCGCTTCCGACTCGACCTGCACTTCCAGCTGTTCTTCGCTCATGCCGGACGGCAGCACGATCTTTTTCGTGATCACGGAAGCCGGCGGCATGCCCAGCGCCACATGCTTGGCGCGCGTGCCGCTTTTCTTGATCAGGCGGCGCACCGCCTCGACCACTTGCTCCATATTTTCAATATTGCCGTCGGTAACGGCGCCTCGCGGCAACGGCTCCGAGGCACAGCGCTCCAGGCGCACCCCGTCCTTGCCCGTATCGGACAATTCCACCAGGCGCACGCTCGAGGTGCTGATATCAAGGCCGACCAGAGGCGCCTGGGCGCCACCAAACAGGGCTTTCAGGTCCAATGACATGGATGCACTCCTGACAACTCCATAGACATTTACATATCCAAATTCGTTTAAAAACCCGTGTTTAGACGCCAAACATGAGACAGTACATTAGATGCTAGCAACATTGCATGAGCACTGTAAAGGTATTTCTCCCGTGCACTTGTCAGCGAATAGCCACACTAAATCTTGCAATTTATGGCATATCAATTAACTAAGTTGTTTAGTTACTCACGGACAATATTTCCATCCATCAGGTGCGCGCGGGGGGATGGGGCCTCATTTATAATGCCTTGCATAAAACCTACTGAAGCTGCATATGACTGCAAATAATCACGAAACCCAGGCCAAGAAACCCAGGGGTTTCCTCACGATGGCCCTGATTTCCCTGCTGGGCCTGCTCCTGGCCGGCGTCTTGCTGGTGGTGTTCGGCCTGGCCCTGGCCTACCCCAACCTGCCGTCGCTGGAAACGCTGACCGATTACCGGCCGAAAATGCCGCTGCGCATTTACTCGGCCGACAATGTGCTGATCGGCGAGTTCGGCGAAGAGCGCCGCAACCTGGTGCATATCAAGGACATCCCCGATGTCATGAAGAAGGCCGTGCTGGCCATTGAGGACAACAACTTCTACGAGCACGGCGGCGTCGACTACGTGGGCATCCTGCGCGCCGCCCTGCACAATGCGACCGGCGGCGCGCGCCAGGGGGCGTCCACCATCACGCAGCAGGTCGCGCGCAACTTCTTCCTCTCCAGCGAGCAGACGTTCAAGCGCAAGGCGTATGAAGCGCTGCTGGCGTGGAAGATCGAGCAAAACCTCAGCAAGGACCAGATCCTGGAGGTTTATATGAACCAGATCTACCTGGGCCAGCGCGCCTACGGCTTTTCGTCGGCCGCCCAAATCTACTTCGGCAAGAACCTGAAAGACATTAGCGTGGCCGAGGCCGCGATGCTGGCCGGCCTGCCCAAGGCGCCGTCGGCCTACAACCCGGTGGTCAACCCGAAACGCGCCAAGGTGCGCCAGCAATACATCCTGCAGCGCATGGCTTTGCTTGGCTATATTACGCCTGCCCAATACGAAGCGGCGAAGATTGAACAGCTAAAAGTGAAAACCGACAGCAGCGAGTTCGGCGTGCACGCCGAATATGTTGCGGAAATGGCGCGCCAGCTGGTGTACGAGCAGTTCAAGGAAGAAACCTACACCCGTGGCCTGAACGTTTTCACCACCATCACCAAGGCCGACCAGGATGCCGCCTACCTGGCCCTGCGCCGCGGCGTGATGGATTACGAGCGGCGCCACCCCTACCGCGGCCCGGAAGCCTATGTCGACTTGCCGTCCAATAAGGCCGAAGCCGATGAAATCATCGAAACCGAACTGGCCGAGCATCCCGACAGCGACGATATCGTGGCGGCCATGGTGCTGAGCGCCGGCGCCGACAAGGTGCTGGCAGTCACCGCCTCCGGCGAGGAAATCAGCATCAGCGGCGCCGGCCTGGCCATGGGCAAGAACTGGCTGTCGGACAAGAACCCACCCAATAAGCGCATCCGCCGCGGCGCCGTGATCCGCGTCATGCAAGTCGAAAAGGACTGGCAGATCACCCAGATGCCGGAGGTGGAATCGGCCTTCGTCTCGGCCAGCACCGAGGACGGCGCGATCAAGGCCATGGTGGGCGGCTTCGACTACAACCGCAACAAGTTCAACCACGTGACCCAGGCCTGGCGCCAGCCCGGCTCCTCGTTCAAGCCCTTCATCTACTCCGCCTCGCTGGAGCGCGGCCTGTCGCCGGCCACCCTGATCAACGACGCCCCGATCTCGTTCGACGCCGGCCAGACCGGCGGCCAGGCGTGGGAGCCGAAGAACTACGACGGCAAATATGAGGGTCCGATGAGCATGCGGCGCGGCCTGACCAAGTCCAAGAACATGGTCTCGATCCGCATCCTGCACCGCGTGGGCGCCAAGTACGGCCAGGAATACACCTCGCGCTTCGGTTTCGACCCCGAGCGCAACCCGCCCTACCTGACCCTGGCCCTGGGCGCCGGCGCCGTCACCCCGATGCAGATGGCGGGCGCCTATGCGGTGTTTGCCAACGGCGGCTACAAGATCTCGCCCTACCTGATCGCCAAGGTCACGGACGCCAACGGCAAGGTGCTGTCGCAGGCCAACCCGGACAAGGCCGGCGACGAGAAAAACCGCGTGATCGACGCGCGCAATGCCTTCCTGATGGATTCCATGATGAAGGACGTGGTGCGTTTCGGCACCGCCACCCGCGCCCTGTCGCTCAAGCGCCCGGACATCGCCGGCAAAACCGGCACCACCAACGACTCGATCGACGCCTGGTTCGCCGGCTACCAGCCGAAGCTGGTGGGTGTGGCCTGGATCGGCTTCGACCAGCCGAAGAACCTGGGCAATAAGGAAACCGGCGGCGGCCTGGCCTTGCCGATCTGGATCGGCTACATGGCCAAGGCCCTGAAGAATGTTCCGGTGGAGGAGCGCGCGATACCAGATGGCATCATCGCCCAGGATGGGGAGTATTACTATGCGGAGAACCCGCCGGGCGTCGGGGTTGATAGCCTGGAAGGCGCGACGCGCGGTACGCCGGCGGAGGAAAAACAGAAGGATGCGGTGAAGAACGAGTTGTTCTAAACCCGCGAATTCGGGGTCAGGCCCCAGGGTCTGACCCTTGGGTCTGACCCTGGTTTACCGGGTTCAAGGCGCCACCACCACCGGCGCCCCGCCCTGCTCCGTCACAATCTCCGACAACGCCGCATACAGCTCGGTACCGCGGCGCGTATCGACCCACTTGCCGTCCACCTGGCGATAATGGAAGCCGCCGGAACGGGCCGCCACCCACAGCTCCTGCATCGGCGCCTGCGAGTTGATAATGACTTTCGAGCCGTTGTGCACGAATTCCACCTCCAGCACGTTACCGCTACGGCTGCACTCCACATCCACCATGTCCTGCTCGCACAAGCGGTCCAGCGATGCTTCGATGGCTTCCAGGGTGGCGTCAGCCAGGTCCAAAAATTCTGTTTCGGTCATGCTACACTCCAAGATTCTTATCCAGCCCCTATTTTAATCGTGAAGTCCCGAATCGCACTTGCTGCTGTTGCAACGGCAGCCCTGCTGGCCGGTTGCGGCCAAACCGGCCCCCTCTACCTGCCAAAGCCACCGGCCAAACCTGTTACCGCAGGCAAACCCGGCGTGGCGCCACCGGCGGCTCCGGTTCCGTCCACCCCACCCGCATCCCAACAGTAAGCTCCCATGTCCAACTTCGAATACCAGAATGGCGTGCTGCACGCCGAGGGCGTTGCGCTCAACGCCATCGCAGAACAGTACGGCACCCCGGCCTACGTTTATTCCAAAGCGCAGCTGACCGATAACTTCGACTCATACGCCAAGGCCTGCGCCGGCCGCGATGCCTTGGTGTGCTACGCCATGAAGGCGAACTCCAACCTGGCCATCCTGGACCTGCTGGCGCGCCGCGGCGCCGGTTTCGACATCGTCTCGGGCGGCGAGCTGCTGCGCGTGATCGCCGCCGGCGGCGATCCGAAGAAGGTGATCTTCTCCGGCGTCGGCAAGAGCGTCGAAGAAATGCGCCTGGCGCTGTCGCACGACATCCTGTGCTTCAACGTGGAATCGATCCCGGAACTGCACCGCCTGAACGAAGTGGCCGGCAGCATGGGCAAGCAGGCGCGCGTGTCGCTGCGCGTCAACCCGAACGTCGACCCCAAGACCCACCCGTATATCGCCACCGGCCTGAAAGCCAGCAAGTTCGGCGTGGCCTTCGACGACGCGCTGGATACCTACCGCACCGCCGCCAAGCTGCCGCACCTGGACGTCTCCGGCATCGACTGCCACATCGGCTCGCAGCTGCTGGACGACGCGCCATTGCTGGAGGCGCTGGACAAGCTGATCGAGCTGATTGATGCGCTGGGCGCGGAAGGCATCCACCTGCACCACCTGGACATCGGCGGCGGTCTCGGCGTCGACTACGGCGACGGCGCGCCGGTGCCGGTGGGCGACTACCTGGGCCGCCTGTTCAAGCGCATCGACGCCTGGCGCGCCGCAAAGCACGGCGGCGCACCGATCAAGGTGATCTTCGAGCCGGGCCGCTCCATCGTTGGCAATGCCGGCGTGCTGCTGACGCGCGTGGAATTCATCAAGCATGGCGAGGAGAAGAACTTCTGCATCGTCGATGCGGCGATGAACGATATGGCGCGCCCAGCCATGTACCAGGCCTGGATGGACATGCAGCCGGTGCGCGAGAGCGCTGAAGCGGCCGCCATGTTCGACGTGGTGGGCCCGATCTGCGAATCCGGCGACTGGCTGGCGCGCGACCGCGAACTGAGTGTCGCACCGGGCGACCTGCTGGTGATGAAAACCGCCGGCGCCTATGGCATGACCATGGCCTCCAACTACAACACGCGCGGCCGCGCGGTGGAGCTGATGGTGGACGGCGGCGTGGTGCACGTGGTGCGCCAGCGCGAAAACCCGGCCGACCTGTTCGCGCTGGAATCGGTGATCCGCTAAACCCGCCCCTGGCCGCAAATCACACGGGGTCAGACCCTCGGGTCTGACCCTGGTTTACCGGTTTTCCCAGCGCGCGCCCACCAAACGCGCGCGCCAAGCAGAACCAGCACGATCAGCCCAAACAAAATCGGCTTGTTAAAGTCGCTCTTGCCCGCCCGCATCCACCAGAAATGCAGGATACCCAGCGGCGCAATCACATACACCAGCTTATGCAGCAGTTGCCAGCGCTTGCCGCCCAGGCGGCGCACCATGCCGTTGGTGCTAGTCACCGCCAGCGGCACCAGCAGCACAAAGGCGATGAAGCCGACCGTAATGAACGGCCGCTTGACCACATCCTTCAACATCTCCTGCACCTCGAAGAAGTGGTCGAACCAGAGGAAGGTGGTGAAGTGCAGCAGCGCGTAAAAGAACGCGTACAGCCCCAGCATACGGCGCAGCTTAAGCAGCCAGTTCCAGCCCGAGAGTCGCCGCAGCGGCGTCACCGCCAGCGTGATGCACAGGAAGTACAACGTCCACGAACCCGTATTGCGCGTGATGTACTGCAGCGGTTCAACCAGCTGGTCGGTCGCCACCAGGTACACCAGCGCAAAGAACGGCAGCAAGGCCAGCAAGAAGACGCAGCTTTTGATAACCGCCAGCTGGCGCGGCGTCGGCGCAAATGCCATCAGAAGAACCTTTTCAGATCCATGCCGGAGTACAGCGAGGCCACCTCGTTATAGCCGTTGAACATCAGCGTCTTGCGCTTGCGCGTGAAGAAGCTGTCCTCGCCGATGCGGCGCTCGCTGGCCTGCGACCAGCGCGGGTGGTCCACATTCGGGTTCACGTTCGAGAAGAAACCGTACTCGTTCGGCGCCGACAGGTTCCAGGACGTGCGCGGCATATCGCGCACGAAACGGATCTTCACAATCGACTTGGCCGACTTGAAGCCGTACTTCCACGGCAGCACCATGCGCAGCGGTGCACCGTTCTGGTTGGGCAGCACCTCGCCGTACATGCCGAAAGTGAGCAGCGCCAGCGGATGATTCGCCTCGTCGATGCGCAAGCCTTCCACATACGGCCAGTCCAGCACGCGGCTGCCGACGCCCGGCATTTGCTTGCGGTCGGCCAGGGTGGTGAATTCAACATACTTCGCATTGCCGGTCGGCTCGACCTTCTTGATCAACTCGGAGAAGGAATAGCCGATCCAAGGGATCACCATCGACCAGCCCTCCACGCAGCGCAGGCGGTAGATGCGCTCCTCCAGCGGCGCCAGCTTGAGCAGGCTGTCGATGTCGAGCGTCAGCGGCTTTTTCACCTCGCCCTCGATCTGCACCGTCCAGGGCCGCGTGCGCAGCGTATGCGCATGCTCGGCCGGGTCGGACTTGTCGGTGCCGAACTCGTAGAAGTTGTTGTAGGTGGTAGCGTCCTTGTACTCCGTCGGCTTATCCATGACGGCAAAGGCCGGGTTGCGTTTGGCGGCCAGCCTGGCGCCGCTTCCGCCCTGCGCCAGCGCCAGCTCGGGCCCGAGGATGGCGCCCGCCGCCGCCAGCTTGATGAATTTACGGCGCGACTCATAAACGTCGCGCGGAGTGATTTCCGAAGGGAGGATCAGCATGGTCAGCTCCAGACTGGTGCAAGGTAATAGCTAAACCTTACACCAGTTTGCTGAAGCCGATATTAAAGCTTGCCGTAGGAATGCAAGCCGGAGAGGAACATGTTCACGCCGAGGAAGGCGAAGGTGGTGACCAGCAGGCCGACCACGGCCCACCACGCGGCCGCCTTGCCGCGCAGGCCGGACATCAAACGCATGTGCAGCCAGGCCGCGTAATTCAGCCAGACGATCAGGGCCCAGGTCTCTTTCGGGTCCCACGACCAGTAGCCGCCCCACGCTTCCGCCGCCCACAGCGCGCCCAGGATGGTGGCGATGGTGAAGAAGGCGAAGCCGATCGAGATCGCCTTGTACATCACGTCTTCCAGCACCTCGCCGCCCGGCAGGCGGTCGATGAATTTGCCGCGCACCAGGTTGGTGATGGCGAACAGCACCACCAGGCCGCCCACCATCTGCGTGGTTTTCGCCAGCGCAGCGGTGGTGCTTTCCTGCGCGCCGCCGATGAAGGCGATCAGCCAGCAGGCGGCGACGATGCCGATCGGCGCCACCACCAGCGACAGCCACAGGGTGCGCGCGTTTTCGTATTTGAGCAGGTAGGCCCAGGCCACCATCGAAGCGAGGGCGAAGGTGCCGTAGCCGATGAAGTTGGCCGGCACGTGGATCTTCATCCACCAGCTTTGCAGGGCCGGCACCAGGGGCTGGATCTCCGCCGCGCCGCGCGCCACGGTGTACCACAGCAGGAAGGCCACGGCCGCCGAAATCACCAGCAGCACGAAGGGGCCCAGCGCGCGCGTGGCGTAGTGCTCTTCGTAGTACAGGTAGAACATGGCGGTGATCAGGGCGAACAGGATGAACACTTCATACAGGTTCGAAATCGGGATGTGGCCGATATCGGCGCCGATCAGGTAGGACTCGTACCAGCGCACCAGCATGCCGGTCACGCCCAGCACCACGGCGGCCCAGCACAGCTTGGAGCCCAGCGCGCCACCCAGGGTGGAGCGGGTGAACAGGCCGCCCCAGTAGAACAGGGTGGAGAGGAAGAACAAGGTGCTCATCCACAAGATGGCCGATTGGCTCGACAGCATGTACTTGAGGAAGAAGCGCGTGTCGGCCGCCGCCAGCTGGCCCTGGTACATGCTGATGGCGGCCAGCGCCAGCGCAAAGGAGAGCGGCATCAGCCAGCGCAGCGGCTTCCAATACCAGCCCAGCGCGGCAAAGCACGGCGCCGACGCCAGCAGGATCACCTTTTCATAGATGTCCATATAAGCGCCGAAGCGGTTGAACGCGTACAGCGCGCCCGCGCACAGGGCCAGCGCGAACGCCCAGTCAATAGCGCCGAGGCGCTTGAAATAGCCCGGCTGCTGGGCATAGATTTGTGTTGCTTCCATTTGCTTTCTCCAAAAACCTGGCCACAGCTTACGCCTGTTGCGGCAGTTTTTCCTTCAGTTCCGTAAATTCCTTCTCGAAGTCCAGCGTCTTGCGCTGCGTGCTCATGGCCATCAGCGCTTCGCTGCCGCCCGCACCCGGCTTGATCCAGACCCAGACCCGGCGCTCGCGGATGTAGAACATGGCGAACACGCCCAGCGTCAGCAGCAGGCAGCCAAGATACACGATGGTCTTGCCCGGCGAACGCGTCACCTGGAATACCGATGCTTTGATTTGCGTGAACTCATCGAGCTGCAGGTAGACCGGTGCGCCGTAGAAGAAGCTGTCCGACAGCGCATTGGTGGCCAGCTGCAGGAAGCGGCCATGGGCTTCGTCGGCGGCGGCCGGCGCCAGGCCGGACTGCTCGCGCGCGGCCTGCCACAGCTCCCACATGCTGCCGTTCAGGATCTTCAGGAAGATTTCAGCGGCCTTGGTCTGCTCCGCTTGCGGCACCTTTTCCAGGAAGCGGCTGATGGCGAAGAAGCCGGCGCCGCTGGCGTCGCCGGCAAAGATCTCCAGGCCCTTGAGCGAGGACTGTTCCAGCTGCACGCGCAACGCATCGCCCGCCTTGGTCTGCGGCATGGCGCGCCCGGCGTAGCGCGCGGCGGCCTTCTGGCGCAGGGCCGGGTCTTGCAGGGCGGCGCGCAGGCGCATCCACTCGCGCACGCTGTGCTCGTCGTCCGCCGGGATGCGCAGGAAGCTGAACGGGTCGGACGGGTTGGCGCGCACGCCGGCCAGGAACACGGTGTCGCCGTCGATGGTGACCGGCTGCATATAGTTCTGGTACTCGCGCGCCTGGCCGTTCTTGTCGCGCAGCTTGTACGAGACCGAGGGGCCGACGTTCTTCAAATCCTTGTTGTGGGCGGTCTTGGCCGCCGAGCCCAGCTGCTTGTCCAGCTTGCGGGCAAAGGACTCGTTCAGGTTCTCGCCCTTGGCCACGGCGCGCGCATCCTGGCCCTCGGCGCCGATATTCTCCACGTTGAAGGGGCGGAAGTCGCTCCACTCCACGGTGTAGTCGTCGCTCAGCTTGCTGGTGCCGTTGACTTCGCCGTTCATGGCGAACGTGGCGGTATCGCGGCCCTTCATCGGGTGCCCCAGCAGCTTGAGCTTGCTGCCGCCGTCCTCAAAGCTGGACTGGTAAATCGCCACGCCCTCGAAGATCAGGGGCTTGTTGACCTCGATCACCGCATCCTGCGTCTTGCCGCTCTCGTTGGAGCGCACCGTCACATGGCTGGCGAACAGCTTGGGCATGCCGGTGCTGTAGAAGTCGATGTCGAATTTCTTCAGGTGGATGGAGAAGGGCAAATCCTGCAGCAGGAAGCCATCCGGGCGCGGCAGCAGCGCGGTATTGCCGGCCGTGCCTTCCGGCAGCGCAATGCTGCCACGGTAGGTCGGGTTATGCACGCTCAGGCGGTGCTGGGCGGGGATGTCGGCAATCACGCCGGTGCCGCCAAAGGCGGTCTTGCCGAACAACCACTGCTGGAAGCGCACCGGCAGGTCCGAATCGAGCATGCCGCCCAGCAGGATGATCACGATCGCGCTGTGGGCAAAGATATAGCCGAACTTGTTACCCGCGCCGCGCCTGGCCGCGACCAGGATGGCGCCGCCCTCCTTCGGGATCAGCTTGGTGGCATAGCCCGCGTGGCCCAGGCGCTGCGCGGTCTGGCCGGCCAGCGCCTCGCCCGCCTGCGGCGACGTCCACTGGGTCTTGTGGTGGAAGTTGTGGAGCGAGGCCTCGCGCACCTTTTCACGCCAGCTGCGCATATCCTTCAGCATCTTCGGCGTATTGTGGACAATGCACAGGGTGGTCGACACCACCAGCAGCGCGCACATGGAAACGAACCACCAGGACGAGTAAATCGCGTACAGCCCCAGCTTGTAGAACACCTCGAACCAGAACGGACCGAACTGGTTGATGTAGTTCGGCATGGGCTGGCTTTGCTGCACGATGGTGCCGATGATCGAGGCGAAGATGATCACGACGAATAGCGCGATCGCAAAGCGCATCGAGGACAGCAGCTCGACAGTCTCAGCCAGGGGGCCGCGCCGGTTGCGCAGTTGGATTCCGGAAGTGCTCGGGGCGTTGCTCATTGCTTATGATGATATCAGGAAGATAACAACAAAAAGGGCAGCCAATTTGCGTGGCCGCCCTTTTCATGTCCAGAACCGCCCGTCACGGGGCGACGCATTGCAATTACTTCAAGCCAGCCATGTAGTCGGCGACCGCTTCGATTTCCTTGTCGGACATACGGTAAGCGATGGCGTGCATTTCTGCGCTGGTCTTGCGGGTGTCCGCCTTGAATGCCTTCAGGGTGGCCACGGTGTAGTCCTGGTGCTGGCCGCCCACGCGCGGGTAGGCCGCTGGCATGCCGGCGCCGGCCGGACCGTGGCAGGAAGCACAGGCTGGCACGCGGTTTTCAGCGATGCCGCCGCGGTAAATCTTCTTGCCCAGCTCGATGGTGTCCTTGTTCTTGGCAGCGCCGGCCTTGTTTGGCTCGGTGGCCAGGTAGGCCGCGATGTTTTTCTTTTCTTCGTCGGTCAGGGCCTTGGCGAAGGCGGTCATCACGGTACCGGCGCGGCTTGGCTCGGTGAAGGCCACCAGCTGCTTGTAGATGTAGGCTTCGCCCTGGCCGCCCAGTTTCGGGTTGATGGTGATGGTGGATGCACCCTTGGCGCCGTGGCAGGATACGCAAGCTGCGATGCCGCGCGCATTGTCGCCTTCGGCGTACAGGGTCGCGCCTTTGGCTGGGTCAGCCTTGGCAGCTGGGGCCGGGGCGGAAGCCGAAGCAGCGCCCGAAACAGCCAGCATGGCAACGAACAAGGATTTTACAAATGGCGAAAACGCTCGATTCATTCAGACACCCTGAGACTAGTTATTAATTAGTGTGAATCGCTTTCCTGCGGTGCCTCAATAACAGGCAACATGGCGCATGACAACAATTCGTAACCCCTTATTGTACAATAGCTTTCCTGCCTTATTACCTTCTTTTTGTTGCTCCTCCATGTCCAAACTCTGGCAAGCCCGCTTTTTTACCACTGTGAACCACCTGCGCGACCTGCCGCGCACGACGGTGCCGGAGATCGCCTTTGCTGGCCGCTCGAACGCCGGCAAGTCCACCGCGATTAACATTTTGTGCAACCAAAAAGGCCTGGCTTTCGCGTCCAAGACCCCGGGCCGCACCCAGCACATCAACTTCTTCTCGATCGGCGGCGCGCACGTGGCCATGCACCGCCACGACCCCATCAATATGGACGAGCTGGAGTGCCTGGTGGCCGACTTGCCGGGCTACGGCTACGCCGAAGTCTCGGGCGACGCCAAGAACCACTGGCAGCGCCTGCTGGGCGACTATGTGCAGCGGCGCGACCAGCTGGCGGCCCTGATCCTGATGATGGACGCGCGCCGCCCGTTCACCGAGCTGGACCAGCAGATGATCGAATGGTTCGCCCCGACCGGCAAGCCGATCCACTGCATCCTGACCAAGGCCGACAAGCTCAACCGCAACGAATCCATCAACGTGCTGCGCCAGGCGCAAGCCAAGCTGGACAGCTACGTGGATGAAGACGGCGAAGGCTTCCCCTTCACCGTGCAACTGTTTTCCGCGCTGAAGCGCATCGGCATCGAGGAAGCGACGGCCAAGATCGAAGAACTGGCCGGCCTCACCGGTGGCGACGACGCGCCTACCCCTGATGAAAGCGAAGAAGCATGATCACTCCTGATTTCCCCGCCATCCGCATGCGCCGCATGCGCCGCGACCCGTTCTCGCGCGCGCTGATGCGCGAGAACACCATTACCGTGGACGACCTGATCTACCCGGTCTTCGTGGTGGAAGGCCAGAACCGGCGCGACGCTGTGGCCACCATGCCGGGCGTGGACCGCATCTCGATCGACAACCTGCTGCGCGTGGCGGAAGAGTGCGTCAAGCTGGGCATCCCGGTGCTGTCGCTGTTCCCGAACATCGACCCGGCGCTGAAGACCAACGACGGCATCGAAGCCACCAATCCGGAAGGCCTGATCCCGCGCGCCGTGCGCGAGTTGAAGAAGAACTTCCCTGAGCTGGGCATCATGACCGACGTCGCGCTCGACCCCTACACCAGCCACGGCCAGGATGGCACGGTCGACGAGAAAGGCTCGATCCTGAACGACGAGACCACCGAAATGCTGGTGCGCCAGGCCCTGTGCCAGGCCGCGGCCGGCGTGGATGTGGTCGGCCCGTCCGACATGATGGATGGCCGCATTGGGGTGATGCGCAAGGCGCTGGAGGAGAAAGGCTTCATCCACACCCGCATCATGGCTTACTCGGCCAAGTACGCCTCCGCGTTCTACGGCCCGTTCCGCGATGCGGTCGGCTCCGCCGCCGCACTGGGCAAGGCCGATAAGTTCACCTACCAGATGGACCCGGCCAATACCGACGAGGCGCTGCGCGAAGTGGCGCTGGATATCGCCGAGGGTGCGGATATGGTGATGGTGAAGCCAGGCATGCCTTACCTCGACATCGTGCGCCGCGTGAAGGATGAATTCAAGGTGCCGACCTATGCCTACCAGGTGTCGGGCGAGTACGCCATGCTCAAGGCCGCCGCGCAAAACGGCTGGCTGGACCACGACAAGGTGATGATGGAATCGATGATGGCCTTCAAGCGCGCCGGCGCCGACGGCGTCCTGACCTACTTCGCGCTCGACATCGCGCGCAAGCTGAAAGCAGTCGCGTAAAAATGGGGACGTACCCCATTTAATGCAAAAAAGGGGCCGATGGCCCCTTTTTCATTAAATGGGGTACGTCCCCATTTTTTTATTCCTTGCGGTCGCGCAGCACCTGCGGTGCCAGCGAGCCGACGAACATGCCCAGGAACGCCGCCAGCAGGCCGGCCAGTTGGCCCGGGAATGCCTCGCCCCACGACGACAGCTGCGGGAAGAAGGCGACCCAGGTCGCGATACCGAATGCGGCCGACAGGATCGCGCCCTGCGTGGTGGCGCGCTTCCAATACAAGCCCATCAGCAAAGGCACGAAGGCCGCCACCAGGGTCACCTGGTAGGCCGACGACACCAGCTCATAAATCGAGGTGCCGCGCATCGCAATCGCATACGCCAGCACGGTCGCCGCGAACACCACGATGGTGGCGCGCATGGCAAACAGCTGCTGCTTGTCGGTCATGCCCGGGCGCAGGTTCTTCAGGATGTTCTCGGTGAAGCTGGTGGACGGCGCCAGCAGCGTTGCCGACGAGGTCGACTTGATCGCCGACAGCAGCGCGCCGAAGAACAGGATCTGCATCACCAGCGGCATCTTGGTCAGCACGAAAGTCGGCAGCAGGCGCTGGTAATCGTTCTTGGCCATCTCCAGGCCGCTCTGCCCCATCACGATCACCGCGCAGGCGACGATGAACATCGGCACCGCGGCGAACAGAATGTAGCTGGCGCCGCCGATCACGGCGCCGGTGCGCGCGGTCGGCGCGTCCTTGGCCGACATCACGCGCTGGAACACGTCCTGCTGCGGAATCGAGCCCAGCATCATGGTCACCGCCGCCCCGACGAAGAAGGCGATATCGGTGAAGTTGGCCGCCGGCAGGAAGGTCCACAGCTTTTCTTCGCTGATCATGGTCAGCACCTTGTCCGAGCCGCCGGCCAGGTCGGCCGAGAACATGGCGATGATGGACAGGCCCACCACCAGCACGATCATCTGGATAAAGTCGGTCCAGGCCACGGCCAGGAAGCCGCCGATCACCACATACACCAGCACCGCCAGGGTGCCGACGATCATGCCGGCGGTTTCCGACATGGCGCCGTTGGTCAGCACGGTGAACACCAGGCCCAGGGCGGTGATCTGCGCCGCCACCCAGCCCAGGTAGGACACGATGATGGCGATCGAGCAGAACACTTCGATGCCCTTGCCGTAGCGCTGGCGGTAGAAGTCGCCGATGGTCAACAGGTTGAGCTTATACAGGCGGGCCGCGAAGAACATGCCAACCAGGATCAGGCAGGTGCCGGCGCCGAACGGGTCTTCCACGATGGCGTTCATGCCGCCTTGCACGAACTTGGCCGGGATGCCCATCACGGTTTCCGCGCCGAACCAGGTCGCGAAGGTTGTGGTTACCACCATGATCAGCGGCAGGCTGCGGCCCGCCACGGCGAAGTCGGTCGTATTCTTGATGCGGGTGCCAGCCCAGGCGCCAAGGGCCAAAGTGCCCAGCAGGTACAGGACGACAAAGGAAATCAGGGTGGTGTTCATGCGGGGAAGCTCCGGCTCCAATCGGCAAATTTCGCGATTATAGCGGCAAGAAGCCGGCCAGTTTCAGGAAATTTTGTTGCAATTGCTGCGAAACCAACAAAACCGGTATTACCGACTTCAGCGCACCTTGCCGTAGTTGGGGAAGAACTCCAGCAGCAGGAAAGCCTCCAACTCCTTCTCATTCTCCTTGCGCGCGCTCATCGGAACATTGCGCCCCAGGCGATGCGACTCCCAGACAAAGTCGCCCGGCTTTTCCTTGCGGATCATCTCGATCATGCGCTTGACGATGGCCGTTTCGATATCCTTCTCCGCGCCCTGGTCAACCCGCACCTGCTGCAGCCACTGGCGCTTGAAATTGGTGCTGAAGCCACGGAACTTGATCTCCGCGCTATTGAAGGTCTGGTTCACGATCTGGAACACGCCGCCCGTATCGTTACGCTCGCCGTTCGCGCTGCGCCCCTGGGCGCCCATGATATTGGCAATGGCGCGCGCCTTGGCCACGGCAGCCGGATCCTGCTCCTGCTCCGGTTGCGGCGAGGCGCCGCGCGCACGGCGGCGCATTTCGATCAGGGTGGCCATGTCCGGCGCATCGGGCGGCGGCGGGGTCAGTTTGGCCTCTTCCGGCGGCACAATCCGCTCCTGCGGCTTGACCACCTCGGTAATCGCCGTCTTGCTCGGCGGCAGGTAAGCGCGCGAGGACAGCTGCGGCGTCTTGCTGGCCTTGGTCTCCGGCTTGGGGGCTGGCTTGGGTTTCGGCGCCGGCTTGGCGGGCGGCGTCAGGTAGACCAGCTCGCCTTCCTTGGCCGGCGGCGTCAGCACGATCTTCTCGCTTGGCTTGAACAGGTAGATCGCCACCACCAGCAAGTGCACGAACACCGTGGCAGCAATGCCCCAGCGGTTAGGCTTGTTATTGCCATACTCAGGCACCTTGTCTTCCGGCCAGCGCTGGCCGCAAGTCGGGCACAGCCCGTCTTGGGCCGCGAGCTCGGCGTGGGAATGCGTGTACTGATGCAAGATAATGGCTTTTAACTGAAGATACTGGGGTGGCAGCTTACCGGCTTTCGTCCTTGACGGATGTTACAGCTTGTAAGCGCCGCCCCGCATATTATCAGTGTTTGGCGGCCTTGAATGCCCTCAGTTCCACCGGCTGCGCCGGATCTGTTGCGGATTCGTCAAGCAAATCCTCATCCTTCATCGGGCCGGTGCCGGAATATTTATCCAGGAACAGGTAGATCACCGGGGTGATATACAGGGTAATCACCTGCGAGAAGATCAGGCCGCCGATCACGGCCAGGCCCAGCGGCTGGCGCAGTTCGGCGCCGGCCCCCAGGCCAAGCGCGATCGGCAGCGCGCCCATCAGCGCCGCCAGCGTGGTCATCATGATCGGGCGGAAGCGCAGGATGCAGGCTTCGCGGATTGCTTCCTGCGGCGCCTTGCCCTCCTCGCGCTGCGCCACCAGCGCGAAGTCGATCATCATGATGGCGTTCTTCTTCACGATACCGATCAGCATGAGGATGCCGATGATGGCGATCATGGTCAGGTCCATCTTGAAGATCCACAAGGTCAGCAGCGCGCCCACGGCGGCGGACGGCAGGCCGGCCAGGATGGTCAGCGGGTGGATATAGCTCTCATACAGCACGCCCAGCAGCACGTAGATGACGCCCAGCGCCGCCACGATCAGGATCAGCTGGCTGCCCTGCGAATCCTGGAACACCGCCGCGTCGCCGCCATAGCTGGTGATGATGGAGGCCGGCAAGCCCATTTGCTGTCCCATCTTCTCGATCTTGGCGGTGGCCGTGCCCAGCGGCACATCGGGCGCCAGGTTGAAGGACAGCGTAATCGCCTGCAGCTGGCCCTGGTGGTTGACCGAGGTCGGGCCCACGGTGCGCTCGACGCTGGCAAAACTGGACAGCTGCACCAGCTGGCCGGCGCTGTTGCGCACCGAGAGCTTGGTCAGCGAATCGTCGAACTGGCGGTCTTCGGTGGCCGCCTCCAGGATCACGAAGTAGCTGGCGGCCGAGGAGTAGATGGTCGACACCTGGCGCTCGCCAAACGCGAGGTAGAGCGCGGTGCGCACGTCGGACAGCTTGACGCCCAGCATATTGGCCTTGTCGCGGTCGATCTTGAGCGAGGCCTGCAGGCCCTTGTTCTGCGAATCGCTGGTCACATCGCGGAAGTCCTGGTCGGCGCGCATGGCCTCCTGGAATTTGGTGGCCCAGTCGTTCAGCGCGTCCGGGCTGACCGACTGCAGGGTGTACTGGTAGCGGCTCTTGGACGGGCGGCCACCCAGCTGCAAGTTCTGCACCGGGCTCAGGTAGACCTGGATGCCGGCGATCTTCTTGGTTTCCTTGCGCAGGCTGTCCAGCACCTGCGGCATCTTCGCGCGCTCGCCGCGCGGCTTGAGCACCAGGAACATGCGGCCGGTATTGCCGCCGCCGGTGAAGGAGGTGACATCCTTCACGTTCGGATTGGCCTGGATCACGGCGGCCACTTTCTCCTGCAGCTCCAGCATGGCGGCGGTGGAAATGTCTTCCGAGGCCTCGGTATTGACGCGGATCTGGCCCAGGTCCTCTTCCGGGAAGAAGCCCTTCGGAATCGCGATGTAGAGCCAGGCCGTCAGCGCGAAGGTGCCGAAGGCGATGCCCAGCACCACAAAGCGGTGGTGCAGCGCCAGGTCCAGGGTGCGCGCGTAGAAGTTGCGCACGCCATTGAAGCCGCGCTCGAAGTGGCGGCCGATGAAGCTGTCGTCGCCCGAGGTTTCGTGCGAGTCGGCCGGCATGAAGCGCGCCGCCAGCATGGGCACCAGGGTCAGCGACACAATCGCCGACACCAGCACCGACAAGCCCACCACCACCGCGAATTCATGGAACATCAGCCCCATCACGCCGGGCATGAAGAAGATCGGGATGAACACCGCCACCAGCGACACCGAAATCGAGACGATGGTGAAACCCATTTCGCGCGAGCCGATCAGCGCCGCCTGTAGCGGCTTCTTGCCCAGCTCGATGTGCCGCACAATGTTCTCCAGCACCACGATCGCATCGTCCACCACCAGGCCAACCGCCAGCGTGATGCCGAGCAGGGACACGTTGTCCAGGCTGTAGCCCAAGGCGTACAGCAGGGCCAGCGCGCCCAGCAGCGAGATCGGCATGGTCACCGCCGGGATGAAGGTGGCGGCCAGGCGGCGCAGGAAGAGGAAGATCACCAGCACCACCAGCACCACCGTCAGCGCCAGGGTCAAGTTCACGTCGTGGATCGCTTCGCGGATCGAGACCGAGCGGTCGTTCACCAGGTTGATGGCGACCGACTCCGGCAACTGGGCGCGGAAGCGCGGCAGCAGCTTGCGCACCCCGTCCACCACCTGCACCGTGTTGGCGTCCGGCTGGCGTTGCACCAGCAGCACGATGGAGCGCTCGCCGTTGTAGCTGCCGGCCGCCTTGATCGACTGGAAGCTGTCTTCCACCGTCGCCACGTCTTTCAGGCGCACCGGCTGGCCGTTGCGGGTGGCGATGATCAGGTCGGCGAAATCGGCGGCGCGCATCAGCTGCGCATTGCCCTGGATGGTCAGGGTCTGGCTAGGGCCGTCGATGGTGCCGAGCGGGGTGTTGGCGTTGGCGGCGCGGATCGCTTGCTGCAGCTCGTCGAGCGTCATATTGCGCGAGTTCAGCAAGTCCGGCTTGGCGCGCACGCGCACCGCGAATCGCTTCTGGCCGTTGACCGACACTTGCGCCACGCCCGGCAAGGTGGAGAGCGACGGCGCCACCAGGTTTTCCGCGTAATCGTTCAGCTCGGACAGGCTCAGCGACGGCGAGGTCATGGCCATGAACAGCACCGGCGCATCGGCCGGATTGACCTTGCGGTAGGACGGCAGGTCCGTCATTTCCTGCGGCAGCGAGCGCTGGGCGCGCAGCAGCGCGGCCTGGACGTCCACCGCCGCCTCGTTGACGTTGATGGACGGGTCGAATTCCAGGGTCAGCGAGGTGCTGCCCAGGGTGCTGGTGGAAGTGATCATCGACAAGCCACCGATGGTCGAGAATTGCTTCTCCAGCGGCAGCGCGACGGACGACGCCATGGTTTCCGGCGAAGCGCCCGGCAGGTCGGCGCTGACGTTGATGACCGGGGTGTTATAGCTTGGCAGCGCCGCCACCGGGATGTGGGCGTACGCCAGGATACCGGCCAGGATCAGGCTCAGCGAGAGCAGCACCACCATGACGGGGCGCCGGATACTCAGCTCGGACAGGTTCATTCTTGTTTGCCCTTCTTCTGGCCTTTGCCGTTCTGCGCCACCGCCGGTTCGGCAATGCGGATCTTGCCGCCCGGACGCAGGTTCTGTTTGCCCTCGACAATGATCTTCTCATCGCCATTCAGGCCCGTCACCACCGCCAGCGCGCCAAAGCCGTGCACGCGCTTGACGTTGCTCATCTTGGCGGTCTGGTCCGGCGCCACGGTGTAGACGAAGGTGCCCTTGGTATTGCTAATAATAGCGTTCTGCGGCACAACCAGCGCGTCTTTCAGCGTGTTGACGGTCAGCTTGGTGTTGACGTACTGGCCCGGCCACAGGCGGGTGTCAGCATTGTCGAACTGGGCTTTGACGCGGATCACGCCGGCCACCGGGTCGACCGTGTTGTCGACAAAGCTGAGCTGGCCGTTGATCGGCTTGTCCGAATTGTTCTGGAACGCTTGCACCGGCACTTTGCCGGCGCGCTGGGCGTCGAGCAGGGCGGCCAGGCTCGATTCCGGCACGGTGAAGGCGACGTTGATCGGGTTCAGCTGGGTCACGGTGGCGAGCGATGTGCTGAGCTGCACCAGGCTGCCCGGATAGACATTGATGGCGCCCACGCGCCCGCTCAGCGGCGCGCGGATCTGGGTGTAGCTCTGGTCCACCTTGCTGGCGCGCGCGGCGGCGATATCGGCTTCCAGCACGGCGCGCGCCGACTCCACCTGGCTCCTCAGGGTATCGACCGCGCTTTGCGCCAGGAAGTTCTGCGCGAGCAATTCCTGCGCCCGCTTGTACTGGCGTTCCAGGTCGGCCAGGGTGGCGCGATCCTTGGCCACTTGCGCGTCGGCCTTCGCCACATTGGCCGCCTCGGTGCGCGCATCGAGCGAGAACATCAGCTCGCCCTGCTTCACGAACTGGCCTTCCTTCACATGCACTTTGACGATGGTGCTGGTGGTTTGCGGGTGCAGGTCGACGGTGGAAATCGGGCTCACCGTGCCGTTGGCCGACAGGTTCACCGGCACGTCCTGGCGCTGCGGCGCCACCACGTTGACCGTGGTCGGGCCCTGCTCGCCCTTGCCCTTGCCGCCGCCCTGCCCCGGCGCGCCCTGCTCGGCCGTGCCCTTGCTTGCATACCAGGCGCCGCCGCCGATGAGGACGGCCAGGCCCACCACTACTGCCAGAGTTTTCTTCTTCATTTGGGATGACTACTTTCCTGCATAAAATTCAGGGAACACGAGGGTGGCTTCCAGGCCGCCGCTCGGGTGATTCGCCAGGCTCAGGCTGGCGCCGTGCTGTTCAGCGATATTGCGTGCAATCGTCAGGCCGAGGCCGGTGCCGCCGGAGGCGCGGTTGCGCGAGGTCTCCAGGCGGTAAAACGGTTCGAACACCTGCGCCAGCTGGCCGGGCGGAATGCCCGGCCCCTCGTCGCGGATGCGCACGCGCGAAGCGCCGGCCAGGCGCTCGACCGTGACGTGGGCGCGCTGGCCGTACTTGACGGCGTTGTCGATCAGGTTGACCAGGCAGCGCCGGATGTCCAGCGGGCGGCCCATCAGGTCCATGGCGGCGCGCCCGGTCAGGTCGACTTCCTGGCCGGCGTCGGTGGCGTCGGCGCACACGCTGTCGAGCAGCGCATCGAGATCGACGCGCTGCATCGCCTCCGTGGTGTCCATGCTGCGCGCCAGGTCCAGGCCTTCCTTCACCATTTGCTGCATGGCCGACAAGTCTTCCAGCAGCTTGCCCTGCAGCTCGGCGTCCTGCACTTTTTCCAGGCGCAGGCGCATGCGGGTCAGCGGGGTCTGCAAATCGTGGGTGATGGCGGCCAGCATTTCCGTGCGCTGGGCAATGTGCTGGCGGATGCGCGCCTGCATGGCGTTGAAGGCGGCCGAGGCGGTGCGGATCTCGGTCGCGCCGCGCAATTTGAGCGGGGCGTGGTTGATGTCGTTGCCGAGCTTCTTGGCGGCACCCGCCAGTTGCTTGAGCGGGCCCATGGTCATGCGCGCCACCAGGTAGGCCAGCACGGCAATGCTGAGCAGGAAGGGCACGAAGGTGGCGTATTCATTATGGCCGGTGGGCGCCGGCTGGCGCGGCGGCAGGATCGACAGCTTCAGGTGCTGGCCGTCCGGCATGGTGACCGCCAGCGATTCGCAGGTGCCGCGCCAGGTGCCGGTGCCGGCGCCGAACACGGAAAAGGCCGAATACACCGACGTCGGGCGCTCGCAGGCCGACGGGCGCTCGGCCAGCGTTTGCAGCTTGTATTCGCTGCCCAGGCGGTTGGCCAGGGTGGCGGCAAACTCGCTCAGTTGCGGCGCCACGCCCGGCACGCGGTTCAGCACCTCGAGCTTGATGGCGCCCATGCTGGCCACCTTCAGGTACTGCATGCGCGATTCGGGCAGCACCACGTCGGCGGTGGAAATGATCTGTTCGGAACGCTCGAGCGCGTGGAAATCGCGGTAGCGCTGCAGGGTGCGCTGGCGTTCATTGATCGCCAGGTACTGCGTCAGGGCGGCCGAGGCGAGGATGCCCAGCATCAGGACCAGGAAGACGCGGCCGGTCATGCCCTGGAAAAAGGCTTTCATCAGTCCGGCTCCACGGCCACCGTGCCGGCCAGCACATAGCCGCCGTTACGCACCGTCTTGATGATTTGCGGCAGGCGCGCGTCCTCGCCCAGCTTCTGGCGCAGGCGGCTGATCTGGATGTCGATCGAGCGGTCGAAAGGGTCGGCGTCGCGGCCCTGGGTCAGGTTCAGCAGCTGGTCGCGGTTCAGCACGCGGTTGGGATGCTCCAGGAACACCTTGAGCAGGCGGAACTCGGCGCCGGACAGCATGATGACCGTGCCTTCCGGGTTGACCAGGTGGCGCGCGGTCAAGTCCAGCACCCAGCTCGAGAAACGGATGCGACTTGCCTTTTCAACATTATTGGCGGCGGCCGTGTTGCTGCGGCGCAGCACGCTGCGGATGCGCGCCAGCAGCTCGCGCGGCTCGAACGGTTTCGGCAGGTAATCGTCGGCCCCCATCTCCAGGCCCAGGATGCGGTCCAGCGGCTCGCTGCGCGCGGTCAGCATAATGACCGGCAAGGTCGAATGGGCGCGCAGCTTGCGGCACAGGGTCAGGCCATCCTCGCCCGGCAGGTTAAGGTCGAGCACGATCAGGTCCGGCTTGGCATTGTCGAGCAGCTTCCACATGGCCGAGCCATCGGCCGCGCCATGGGTGCGGTAACCATTGGTCTCCAGGTAATCCTGCAGCAGGGTGCGGATATCGCGGTCGTCGTCGACGATAAGGATAGTGGCGGCATTTTCCATGCCTACAATTATCCCTTGCTATGCCGGCGGCGGGTAGACAGTTTGTATCGCCATGTTTAGAAAAAGCTTGTCGAAACATGGCGTTACAAATCAATTGCAGTCTGCGGACAGCCTGCCTCACGGCCTGCAACAGCCGGATACAAATTCCCGCCTCCCCGACACTTCCGTGTTACAGGTCGCTGCCAAGATAATCCCATGTGCAGTGCGAGTGCACATTTTCATGAATTGTTTCTGAAAGGATTAATGATGAAAGCCTTGCATAAAGCATTGATTATCGGCGCCACTGCCATAAGTTTTAGCGCCGCCGCATTACCAGCCATGGCAGCAGAAGGCGAACCGCGCCAATATGCCGCCACTAAATTCGATCCTGCCAAAATGCAGGAGCATATGGAGCAACGCGCCAAGCGCATGCATGAGGCGTTGAAAATCACCCCCGCCCAGGAAGGCGCATGGCAGGCCTATTTAAATGCGCTTAAATCCAATATGCCGCAGCACGGCCAGTTTGACCGCGCGGCATTTAAACAAATGCCGGCGCCGGAGCGTATGGAAAAACGGATAGAAATGTCCCGCAACCATATTACCCGGATGGAAGCCAACCTGGCCGCGACTAAAACTTTTTATGCCCAGTTGACGCCGGAGCAGCAAAAACTGTTCGATGAAAAGGCTGGCCGCTTCGGCCAGCACCGCCATCACGGCCATCACCGCGCGAAGCACCAGCAGCAGTAAGTCGCAATTGCATCATGCAGCCGAGATGGGTCACGCCATCCCGGCTTTTTTTCGTCCGAAGATTGCCGAATCACGCTAGACGTTGGCATGAACTAGCCAGATCTGAGTTTAAAGCACCCCGCCAAGCCGCATTGGCCCGTCGTGCGGCCAACGGCGCCGCCAATTCACCGCGCCATGGCAAGCGCGCGCGACGTGTCATGTCGGAGGCGGGCAACGGCGCGGGTGCGCCCGGAGGGGGACAAAAAGAAAGGGCGCCATGGGCGCCCTGTGGGGATTTACTTCAGTTTTTCCAACGATCTCAGGAATTTCTCGGTATTCTGGAATCCTATTACCCGCGAATCGGGAATCTCCTGGCCGGCGGCATTAAACATGATAATGCCGGGCGGGCCGAATAAATTAAATCGCTGCAGCATCGCCTTATCAGCGTCATCATTCGCCGTGACGTCCGCCTGCAGCAGAATGGTATTCGCCAGTTTTTGCTGCACCATGGCATCCACAAAGGTCAGCTTTTCCATTTCCTTGCACGACACGCACCAATCCGCATAAAAATCCAGCATCACGGTTTTGCCGCCGGTTTGCGCCAATATCGCATCCAGGTCGGCCACGGTTTTAATGCGCTTGAATTCCAGGTGGCGCTCAGCGCGGCCCAACAGTTTTTCAACCGGATGCGACGGATCAGCGCTGCCAGTCATCAGTCCGGCTATTTGAAGCAGGCCAAACACAGCGAATACCGCTGCAATAACTTTAGGAACCCATTTACCGTTTTCATGGGTCAGCAGGAAAAATGCATAACCCACGCCCAGGATTGCCCAGCCAATCATCTGCACTTTACCCGGCAATACCGGCGCCACCAGCCACCACGCCATCACCAGCATCAGCACACCGAAGAAACGCTTCACCGCCTGCATCCAAAGACCAGCGCGCGGCAGCAGCGCACCGGCCGAAAGTCCGACCAACAACAGCGGAATACTCATGCCCACCGCCATCGAAAACAGGGCGCTGCCGCCCACCACCACATCGCGCGTCTGGCTGATATAGACCAGGGCGCCGGCCAGCGGCGCGGCCACGCAAGGGCCAACGATCAGGGCCGAGATGGCCCCCATGGCGAACACGCCGGCCAGTTTGCCGCCCGACTGGCGGTTGGAAGCGCTCGCCAGGCGCGATTGCAGGGCCGCCGGAACTTGCAATTCGAACACGCCAAACATGGACAGGGACATGCCCGCCATCAGCAAACCGACCGTGCCCAGCACCCAGGGATTTTGCAGTGCAGCAGCAAGACCCTGGCCGATCAGGCCAGCGGCAATGCCGAGCGCGGTATAGACGATGGCCATGCCCAGCGAGTAGCTGAGCGACAGCACGAAGCCGCGCGAACGGTTGCCGGCCGCGCCGTCGCCCACGATGATCGAGGACAGGATCGGCACCATCGGCAGCACGCAAGGCGTGAACGACAGGCCCAGGCCGAGCAGGATGAACAAGGGCGCGATGACCAGGAGGCTGCCCCCCTTCAGGGCCGACTCGATGCGGCCCATTTCGCTCTGCGAAGCGGGGGCGGCAGCGCCTTCGATCGCGGTCGTGATGCCGGTTGCCGCGCTGGCCGTGGCGGGCGCCGCCACCGTGGCCGCCGTATCCAGCGCCGGCGCAGCGCCTGGCACGCTTTGCGCACCGTTGCTGGCGCCCTGCTCCGCCCCCAGCGCCAACAAGCCGCCCGGCGCGCTGGCCGCGCCGCCGACCGCCATCAGGCGCGCCGACGACTCCATCGGCGAATAGCACAGGCCCTTGTCCGAGCAGCCCTGGCTGGTCACCTTCAAGGTGAACGGCCCCGGCGCCTCGACCGGGATGGTGATGGTCACCTGGCGGCGGTAAGTCTCCACATCCTTGGCGAAGGTCTCGTCGTATTTCACCTTCCCGGGCGGGATTTGCGGCGTACCCAACGTGGCGCCATCAGCCGCGAACTTGAAGCGTTCGCGGTACATATAGTAGCCATCTGCGATATCAAAGGTGACCGCCACCGCCTTCCCGTCGACCACCTTGGCGGAAAACTTAAAGGCCACCAAGGGATCAAGGAATTCGTCCTCCGCGCGCGCCCCGGCGGCGCACAGGAACACAAAGAGCGAAAGCGCGGCCAGCAGCCACGCGCGGAAGGGAGACACGATGCGGAACATAGGAGACTTTGTGGTGTAACTTGCAGACGGCAAATAGTACACCAGACTTTGTCCACTTGGGGGTCAGGAAGAAAAGTGGACATTTTTCTTAAGAAATGTCCACTTTTCTTCCTGACCCCAAAGTGGACAGGCGAAAAAAAAGCCGGGCATGCCCGGCTTTTCAATCGACCAACTGCTATTACTCAGCGGTTGGTGCTTCTTCAGCGGTGGTGGTCTCTGGACGGTCCAGCAGCTCGATGAAAGCCATTGGAGCGTTGTCGCCCTGACGGAAACCCATTTTCAGGATACGCAGGTAGCCGCCGTTGCGGTTTGCGTAGCGTGGGCCCAGTTCAGCGAACAGCTTCAGAACCATCTCGCGGTCGCGCAGACGGGCGAATGCCAGGCGCTTGTTGGCCAGGGTGTCGGTCTTGCCCAGGGTCAGGATCGGTTCCACGACGCGACGCAGTTCCTTTGCCTTTGGCAGGGTGGTCTTGATCGCTTCGTGACGCAGCAGCGAAACAGTCATGTTGCGCAGCATTGCCAGACGGTGGGACGAGGTACGATTCAGTTTACGGAGGCCGTGACGGTGACGCATGGTACTTCCTTTCAATAATGTTTAAATCCGAGATCTTCGATCGCCAATGCCAGGCAATGGCGCGGTCCGGTTATCAGTTAAAGCCGTCCGGCGCAAAACGCGCCAGACGGGTACAGCAAACGATTACTTCTCGAGGCCGGCAGGTGGCCAGTTCTCGAGTTTCATGCCCAAGGTCAGGCCGCGCGATGCCAGCACTTCCTTGATTTCGTTGAGCGACTTGCGGCCCAGGTTCGGGGTCTTCAGCAGCTCGTTTTCGGTACGCTGGATCAGGTCGCCGATGTAGTAGATGTTTTCCGCTTTCAGGCAGTTGGCCGAACGCACGGTCAGTTCCAGGTCGTCCACTGGACGCAGCAGGATCGGATCGACCATTGGAGCGCGGCTTGGCGCTTCAGCGGCGGTTTCGGTGCCTTCCAGGGCGGCGAACACGTTCAGCTGGTCGACCAGCACGCGCGCCGATTGACGGATCGCTTCTTCCGGGGTGATCACGCCATTGGTTTCAATGTTGATGATCAGCTTGTCCAGGTCGGTACGCTGTTCCACACGCGCCGATTCGACGGCGTAGGACACACGGCGCACTGGCGAGAACGAGGCGTCCAGGATGATGCGGCCGATCGTCTTGTTGGCGTCTTCCGACAGGCGGCGCACGTTACCAGGAACGTAGCCGCGGCCTTTTTCAACCTTGATCTGCATGTCCAGCTTGCCGCCTGCGGTCAGGTTGGCGATCACGTGTTCCGGGTTGATCAGCTCGACGTCGTGCGGCAGGTCGATGTCCGACGCCAGCACGGGGCCTTCGCCTTCCTTCTTCAGGGTCAGGGTCACGGAGTCACGGTTGTGCACCTTGAACACGACGCCCTTCAGGTTCAGCAGCAGGTCGACCACGTCTTCCTGCACGCCGTCCAGCGAGGAGTACTCGTGAACGACACCGGCGATGGTGACTTCGGTCGGCGCGTAGCCGGTCATCGAAGACAGCAGCACGCGGCGCAGCGCGTTGCCCAGAGTGTGGCCGTAGCCGCGCTCGAATGGCTCCATCACGACTTTGGCGTGACCGTGGCCCAGGGCTTCAACATCGATAATACGTGGTTTCAACAAGCTATTTTGCATGTAAATGTCCTTTTCATTACCCTCGGCTCGTTACACCGATAAGGCTGATGGCATTAAATGAGAAAGGCGGGACCATGTCCCGCCTTGGTGCAGCTTCCCGGATTAACGGGAATACAGTTCGACGATCAGCGATTCGTTGACGTCGTTGGCGATTTCGTTACGCTCTGGCAGGGACTTGAAGGTGCCTTCCATTTTCTTGGAGTCGACCGACACCCAAGCTGGCATGCCGACTTGTTCGGCCAGCGACAGCGCTTCCACGATACGGGTCTGCTTCTTCGACTTTTCGCGCACGGCGATCACGTCGTTGATCTTCACGTTGTACGAAGGGATGTTCACCACTTGGCCGTTCACGGTGAACGCTTTGTGGGAAACCAGCTGACGCGCTTCAGCGCGGGTCGAGCCGAAGCCCATGCGGTAGGCAACGTTGTCCAGGCGGGTTTCCAGCAGGGACAGCAGGGTCTCGCCGGTGTTGCCCTTGCGACGCTCAGCTTCAGCGAAGTAGCGACGGAACTGGCGTTCCAGCACGCCGTACATACGCTTGACCTTCTGCTTTTCGCGCAGCTGGTTGCCGAAGTCGGAGGTGCGGGCGCCGGATTTCACACCGTGCTGGCCTGGCTTGACATCCAGTTTGCACTTGGAGTCCAGGGAGCGGCGTGCGCTCTTCAGGAACAGGTCGGTGCCTTCACGGCGGGACAGTTTTGCTTTAGGTCCGATATAACGTGCCACAGTAATTTCCTTTGAATGATAAATGACGCCCCAGCCGCATCGGGATGCGGTTAGGCGCTAGCCTGGCTCACTTTCAGCCGAGGCGGTGGCTCAACATTGCCAACGCGGCCACAAATGTGGCGCGAGAAGGCAAAAATAGCCGGACAGTATAACCGTTTCCGGTTCACTGTTCCAGCAATTTTGAGTGCAGAAGACGGTGGCCGGTACACACCATACCGGCCAATGTCAGGCTGACTATTAGATACGGCGACGCTTTGGAGGACGGCAGCCGTTGTGTGGCACTGGGGTCACGTCCTGGATCTCGGTGATCTTGATGCCCAGGTTGTTCAGTGCGCGCACGGCGGATTCGCGGCCAGGACCAGGGCCCTTGATGCGAACTTCCAGGTTCTTCACGCCGCATTCCTGTGCAACTTTACCAGCGGCTTCAGCAGCAACCTGCGCTGCGAACGGGGTCGATTTACGCGAACCCTTGAAGCCAGCACCACCGGAGGTCGCCCACGACAGAGCGTTGCCCTGGCGGTCGGTGATGGTGATGATGGTGTTGTTGAAGGAAGCGTGAACGTGTGCGATACCTTCAGCGACGTTCTTCTTGACTTTCTTGCGTACGCGAGCGGCTGCCGCGGAGCTTTGTTGCTTAGCCATAGTAGTTCCCTAGATTATTTCTTCAGCGATTGAGCGGCTTTGCGCGGGCCCTTGCGGGTACGTGCATTGGTGCGGGTGCGCTGACCGCGGACCGGCAGGCCCTTACGGTGACGCAGACCACGGTAGCAGCCCAGGTCCATCAGACGCTTGATGTTCATCGACAGTTCGCGGCGCAGGTCACCCTCGACCACGAATTTGCCGATTTCTTCACGCAGCTTCTCGAGTTCGCTGTCGTCCAGGTCCTTGACCTTCTTGTTGGTTGCAACGCCGGCTTGTGCGCAGATGAACTGCGAACGTGGACGGCCGATACCGTAGATCTCGGTCAGGCCGATAACGGTGTGCTTGTGATTTGGGATGTTAACCCCTGCAATACGTGCCATTCGTTATTCCCTCGATTAACCTTGACGCTGCTTGTGACGAGCTTCCACGCAGATTACGCGGACCACGCCCTTGCGCTTGATGATCTTGCAGTTGCGGCAGATGCGCTTAACTGAAGCGTTAACTTTCATGATTGCACTCTCTTATGTTCGAAATTGCTAATTAATTACTTTGTCCGGAACACAATACGGGCCCGGGACAGGTCGTACGGCGTCAGTTCAACCGTGACCTTGTCGCCAGGGAGAATGCGGATGTAGTTCATACGCATTTTACCCGAAATGTGGCCGAGTACCACGTGGCCGTTTTCCAGCTTTACTCTAAAAGTTGCGTTGGGCAAGTTCTCCAGGATCTCGCCCTGCATCTGAATGACGTCGTCTTTTGCCATTTATCGTGTCGGAAGCCCGCCCTTGAAGTTAGCTTTGCGCAGCAGCGATTCATATTGCTGCGACATCACATAGTTTTGCACTTGAGCCATGAAGTCCATGGTCACAACTACAATAATCAACAGCGAAGTACCACCAAAATAGAACGACACTTTCCACTGCGCTTGCATAAACTCAGGCAGCAAGCACACGGCAGTGATATACACCGCGCCCGCCAGGGTCAAACGCATCAGGATCTTGTCGATGTAACGGGCTGTCTGCTCACCGGGACGAATCCCTGGCACAAAGGCCCCGCTCTTCTTCAAGTTCTCTGCAGTCTCCTTGCTGTTGAACACCAGTGCGGTGTAGAAGAAGCAGAAGAATACGATTGCCACAGCGTACAGCAGTGCATGGATCGGCTCACCAGGAGCCATCGACGCAGCCAGATCTTTCAGGAACGCGACGACAGGGTTGCTGTTGTCGGCGCCTTTCGAAAACCAGTCCACGATGGTAGCCGGGAACAAGATAATCGACGAAGCGAAGATCGGCGGGATTACGCCTGCCATATTCAGCTTGAGCGGCAGGTGGCTGGTCTGCCCACCGTAGATCTTGTTACCGACCTGACGTTTGGCGTAATTGACCAGGATTTTGCGCTGACCACGTTCCACGAACACCACGGCATAGGTGACAGCAGCCACCAGCAGCACGATGAGGATCGCCGACGGTGCACCGATGGCGCCTTGCGACACCTGGGAGAACAAGCCACCCAGTGCGCTCGGAAGCCCTGCGGCAATACCGGCGAAGATGATGATCGAGATGCCGTTACCAAGACCACGCTCGGTAATCTGCTCGCCCAACCACATCACGAACATGGTGCCGGTCAGCAAGGTCACGACCGTGACGAAGCGGAAGCCCATACCGGGGTCCAGTACCAGGCCAGGCTGGGATTCCAGCGCGACCGCGATACCGAACGCCTGGAACAGAGCCAGACCGACGGTTGCATAGCGGGTGTATTGGGTAATCTTGCGACGTCCCGCCTCACCTTCTTTTTTCAGCGCCTCCATGGTCGGCGAGACGATCGACACCAGTTGCATGATGATCGAGGCCGAGATGTATGGAGTAATGCCCAGTGCAAACACCGTGAAGCGCGAGAGTGCGCCACCCGAGAACATGTTGAACATGCCCAGGATGCCGCCTTCTTGCTGCTTGAACAGTGCTGCCAGCTGTACCGGATCTACCCCTGGAACAGGGATGTGTGCACCGATCCGGTACACCACCAGAGCGCCCAGCAAAAACCACAGCCGGTTCCAAGGGAAGCCGGCGGCGGCGGATTTAGCAAGCTGTTGGTTGTTCGCCAATTTTCGCTCCGATTAAGCTAGCGAGCTCAGGCTACCGAGCCGCCAGCTGCTTCGATGGCTGCTTTCGCGCCAGCGGTCACTTTCAGGCCTTTTACGGTCACTGCTTTAGTGATTTCGCCGGAAGCGATAACACGTACGTCGCGTGCCAGAACATTCAGCACGCCGGCCTGTTTCAGCACCAGGATGTCGACTTCGCCGACAGCCAGGCCGTTCAGGTCGGACAGACGCACTTCAGCCTTGAAAGTGGCATTCAGGGATTTGAAGCCACGCTTAGGCAGACGACGCTGCAGAGGCATTTGACCGCCTTCGAAGCCGACTTTGTGGAAGCCGCCCGAACGCGATTTCTGACCCTTGTGGCCGCGGCCTGCGGTTTTACCCAGGCCGGAGCCGATACCGCGGCCAACGCGGCGCTTAGCGTGCTTCGCGCCTTCTGCTGGTTGAATGGTATTCAGTTGCATTGTTTTCTCCAGTTCCTAAGGGTCGCTTAGGAAACGACTTTAACGAGGTAGGCGACCTTGTTGATCATGCCGCGCACAGCAGGAGTGTCCTGCAGTTCGCTGACAGAGTTCACACGACGCAGGCCCAGGCCGCGCACGGTGGCGCGGTGGTCTTGACGGGTGCCGATCAGGCCCTTCACCAGTTTGACTTTGATAGTGCTCATTGAAGTGCTCCCTATTAACCCAGGATCTCTTCAACCGACTTACCGCGCTTGGCGGCGATGTCAGCTGGAGTGCTCATTTTGGCCAGGCCGTCCAGGGTGGCGCGCACCAGGTTGTACGGGTTGTTCGAGCCGGTGGATTTCGCCACGACGTCGGTCACGCCCATCACCTCGAAGATAGCGCGCATTGCGCCACCTGCGATCACGCCGGTACCTGGCTTGGCTGGCGACATCATCACTTTCGACGCGCCGTGGCGGCCGGTGACGGTGTGCTGCAGGGTGCCGTTCTTCAGAGGTACCTTGATCAGGTTGCGACGGGCTTCTTCCATTGCCTTCTGCACACCAACCGGTACTTCTTTCGACTTGCCCTTGCCCATGCCGATGCGGCCATCGCCGTCACCAACTACGGTCAGCGCTGCGAAACCCATGATACGACCACCCTTGACCACTTTGGTCACGCGGTTGATCGCGATCATTTTTTCGCGCATGCCATCATCCGGCTTATCGGATGCCATTTTTGCTTGCATTTTTGCCATGATCGTTATCCTTAGAACTTCAGGCCAGCTTCACGCGCGGCTTCCGCCAGCGCCTTGACACGGCCGTGGTAACGGAAACCGGAGCGGTCGAAGGCAACTTCGGTGATGCCCGCTTTCAGTGCTTTTTCTGCGACACGCTTGCCCACCAGAGCGGCTGCGGCGGCATTGCCACCCAGACCGGTCTTGCCAGCCAGCTCGGCGCGCACTTCCGCTTCCACGGTCGAGGCCGAAACCAGTACTTTGGCTTCCGGGCTGATCAGGCTTGCGTAGATGTGCTGGTTGGTACGGTGCACCGACAGGCGGTTCACTTTCAACTGCGCGATCTTGATACGCGTTTGGCGTCCGCGGCGCAGACGAGATTCTTTTTTGTCCATCGTCAGCCCCTAATTACTTCTTCTTGGTTTCTTTGAGCTTAACCACTTCGTCCACATAGCGGACACCCTTGCCTTTGTATGGCTCAGGGGAGCGGTAAGCACGCACTTCGGCAGCCACCTGGCCAACCTTTTGGCGATCAACGCCAGAGATCACGATCTCGGTTGGGGTCGGGGTGGCGCACTTCACGCCGGCTGGCATGTCGTGCACGACAGGGTGCGAGAAACCCAGGGACAGGTTCAGCTTGTCGCCTTGGGCTTGGGCTTTGTAACCCACGCCAACCAGGGACAGCTTCTTCTCGAAGCCCTTGGTCACGCCCACTACCATGTTGTTAACCAGGGCACGCAGGGTGCCGGACATGGCGTTGGATTCGCGGCTGTCGTTGACCACGTCGAAGGACAGGGTGCCAGCGTTGTTTTCAACTTTTACCAGGCCGTTCAGGCTCTGGGTCAGGGTGCCCAGTGGGCCCTTGACGGTGATCGCTTGTGCGGAGATGGCAACTTCGGCGCCAGCAGGCACAACGATCGGCATTTTAGCTACACGAGACATTGTGTTACTCCTTAAGCCACGAAGCAGATAACTTCGCCACCAACACCGGTAGCGCGCGCTTTGCGGTCGGTCATGACGCCTTGCGGAGTCGACACGATGGCCACGCCCAGGCCGTTCATCACGGTCGGGATCTCACCTTTGCCTTTGTAGACGCGCAGACCCGGACGGGACACGCGCTCCAGGCGCTCGATGACAGGACGGCCTACATAATATTTCAAACCGATTTTCAGTTCCGACTTGCCCTCGTTGGTGGACACGGCGAAATCTTCAATGTAACCCTCGTCTTTCAGGACGTTGGCAATCGCAACTTTAACCTTCGACGATGGCATTGCCACGGAGGTCTTTTGCACGGTTTGTGCGTTGCGAATACGGGTCAGCATATCGGCGATAGGATCGCTCATACTCATTGCTTATTCTCCTATTACCAGCTGGCTTTGGTCATACCCGGGATCTCGCCACGCATGGCGAATTCACGGAGCTTGATACGACCCAGGCCGAATTTACGGAAGGTGCCACGTGGGCGACCGGTGACCTGGCAGCGGTTGCGCTGACGGGTTGGAGCCGAGTTACGCGGCAGTGCCTGCAGTTTCAGGCGCGCTTCGTAACGCTCTTCTTCCGACTTGGTCTGGTCATCGATGATGGCCTTCAGAGCGGCGCGCTTGGCAGCAAACTTGGCTACCAGGTCAGCACGCTTCTGTTCACGGTTAATCAGTGCGAGTTTTGCCATGATCGTTTAGTTCCTGAACGGGAATTTAAAGGCGGCGAGCAGCGCTTTGGCTTCGTCGTCGGTCTTTGCAGTCGTGGTGATCGAGATGTTCATACCACGCAGAGCGTCGATCTTGTCGTACTCGATTTCCGGGAAGATGATCTGCTCTTTCACGCCGATGTTGTAGTTGCCGCGGCCATCGAAGGATTTGCCGGACACACCACGGAAGTCACGCACGCGCGGCAGGGCCACGGTGATGAAACGATCCAGGAACTCGTACATGCGGGCGCCGCGCAGGGTCACCATGGTACCGATCGGGTAGCCTTCGCGGATCTTGAAACCTGCGATTGCCTTACGGGCCTTGGTTACGACTGGCTTCTGGCCGGCGATCTTGGTCAGGTCGCCAACAGCGTGCTCGATGATCTTCTTGTCAGCCACCGCTTCCGAGAGACCCATGTTCAGGGTGATCTTGGTCAGGCGTGGCACTTCCATCACCGACTTGTAACCGAATTTTTCGGTCAGTTCGGAGACGACTTTGTCTTTGTACAGTTGTTGCAGACGGGCCATTTCTGATTACCCCTTCACTACTTCGCCGGAGGACTTGAAGACGCGGACTTTTTTACCGTCCACTTCTTTGAAGCCCACGCGATCGGCCTTGCCGGTCGCAGCGTTGAACAGTGCAACGTTGGACACGTGAATAGGCATAGTCTTGTCGACGATGCCACCTTGAACACCAGTCATTGGGTTCGGCTTAACGGCTTTTTTAGCCACGTTAACGCCATCAACCACGACGTGCTCAGCGTCTACACGCTGGGTCACTACGCCGCGTTTGCCCTTGTCCTTACCAGTCAGGACGATGACTTCGTCGTTTTTGCGAATCTTATCCATTGTCTGACTCCTTACAGGACTTCCGGTGCCAGGGACACGATCTTCATGAACTTCTCAGTGCGCAGTTCACGCGTCACTGGGCCAAAGATACGGGTACCGATTGGTTCCAGTTTGTTGTTCAGCAGGACGGCAGCATTGCCATCGAACTTGACCAGGGAACCATCCTGGCGGCGAACACCCTTAGCGGTGCGCACTACCACGGCGTTATAAATTTCACCTTTTTTGACACGACCACGTGGCTGGGCCACCTTTACGGTGACTTTGATCACGTCGCCAATGCCAGCATAACGGCGCTTGGAACCGCCCAACACCTTGATGCACATCACTTCCTTGGCACCGGTGTTGTCGGCTACTTCGAGCCGGCTCTCAGTTTGAATCATAGTTGTCTCTTTCCCAACTTAAGCCGAATGCCCCACACGGAGCTCGGTCAGTCTTGGTCCCGCCAGGCCGCAAAATGCGGACTGATTGGGTGCTTGATCTTCATACAAGTACTGACCGCGACTGCGCCCGCGGAGGACGTATAGCGGCGATACATGAACGAAGCCCGCAAGTATTACATAAAACCTGCGGGCCTGCAAGAACTAATTAAATTGTGGCCGGGAACTCGCGTCCCCGGCGGCCAACTTACTTAGACGATTTGTGCAGCTTGCACTACTCGGGTCACCGTCCACGCCTTGGTCTTGGAGATCGGGCGACCTTCCTGGATTTCCACCGTATCACCGGCTTTAACCTGGTTGGTCTCGTCGTGCGCGTGGTACTTTGCGCTACGCACGATGATCTTGCCATACAGAGGGTGCTTGACGTGACGTTCGATCAGAACGGTAACGGTCTTGTCCATCTTGTCGGACACGACTTTACCGATCAGAGTACGCTTCAGCTTAACTTGTTCGGTCATTTCGCTTCCTTCGAGTTCATTACCGTTTTCACGCGGGCGATGTCGCGGCGGACCTTCTTCAGCTGCGAGCTGTTGCCCAGCTGCTGGGTAGCAGCTTGCATACGCAGGCCGAACTGAGCCTTCAGCAGGTCGTTCAGTTCTTTCTGCAGTGCAGCCTGGTCTTTGCCACGGAGTTCAGATGCTTTCATATTTCACTCCAATTATTGGCCAACCTGGCGCACCACGAAGGTGGTTGCCAGAGGCAGTTTAGCAGCGGCCAGACGGAACGCTTCACGTGCCAGTTCTTCAGCGACGCCATCCATTTCGTACAGGACTTTGCCTGGACGGATTTCGGCAACGTAGTACTCCGGATTGCCCTTACCGTTACCCATACGGACTTCGGCAGGCTTGTTGGAGATCGGCTTGTCTGGGAAAACACGGATCCAGATACGGCCACCACGCTTGATGTGACGGGTCATTGCACGACGAGCGGACTCGATCTGGCGTGCAGTGATACGGCCACGAGCCACGGCCTTCAGGCCGAACTCACCGAACGACACGTTAGTGCCGGTGGAGTGCGAAATGCCGGTGTTACGGCCTTTCTGCTCTTTACGATATTTCCTGCGGCTAGGTTGCAGCATGCTTATTCTCCTGCTTTGTCAGCTGCGGCCGGCTTGGCAGCGCGGCGACCGGCTGGGGCTTTGGCGCCTGGAGCTGGACGGCGGCCTGCTGGCTTACCGTCGTCGCGGCGCGGGCCACGTGGCTTTTTCTCTTCCGCTGGGGTGTCGATGACTGGTGCTTCGCCGGTAGCGGAGCGGTCACCCTTGTACACCCACACCTTGACACCGATGATGCCGTAGGTGGTCGAGGCTTCGGAAGTACCGTAGTCGATGTCGGCCTTCAGGGTATGCAGAGGCACGCGGCCTTCACGATACCATTCAGTACGCGCGATCTCGATGCCGTTCAGACGGCCGGAGGACATGATCTTGATGCCCTGGGCGCCCAGGCGCATTGCGTTCTGCATGGCGCGCTTCATGGCGCGGCGGAACATAATACGCTTTTCCAGCTGCTGCGAGATCGAGTCAGCGATCAGCTGAGCGTCGATTTCCGGCTTGCGGATTTCTTCGATATTCACGTGCACCGGCACGCCCATGATCTTGGTCAGCGCCGACTTCAGAACTTCGATGTCTTCGCCTTTCTTACCGATCACGACGCCAGGACGCGAGCTGTACACGGTGAAGCGTGCGTTCTTGGCTGGACGCTCGATCACGATGCGGCCAACGGAAGCGTTTTTCAGCTTCTTCTTCAGGAAAGCACGTGCCTTCAGGTCTTCGTTCAGCATGGAAGCGAAGTTACCGTTGGTTGCGTACCAGCGAGATGCCCAGTTACGGGTGACCGCCAGACGGAAACCGGTTGGATGAATTTTCTGACCCATCGCAGCTCCTTAGTTACCGACAGTCACGTAAATGTGACAGGATTGTTTCGAGATACGGTCGCCACGACCTTTAGCGCGTGCAGTGAAGCGCTTCAGGATTGGGCCCTTTTCGACGTAAATGGTCTTTACGATCAGTTCGTCGATGTCAGCACCGTCGTTGTGCTCGGCGTTCGCAATAGCGGACTCCAGCACTTTCTTGACGATGAACGCGCCTTTCTTAGGGCTGAACTGCAGGATGTTCAGCGCAGCGTCAACCTTCTTGCCGCGAATCAGGTCAGCGATCAGGCGACCCTTTTGATCCGACAGGCGCACGCCTTTGAGGATAGCTTTGGTTTCCATTATTTCTTAGCCTTTTTGTCAGCAGCGTGGCCCTTGAAGGTACGGGTCAGCGCGAATTCGCCGAGCTTGTGACCAACCATGTTCTCGGAAACGTACACAGGCACGTGGACCTTACCGTTGTGCACGGCGATGGTCAGACCGATGAAGTCAGGCATGATCGTCGAGCGACGGGACCAGGTTTTGATTGGCTTTTTGTCTTTGGTCGCTTGAGCGGCTTCGACTTTTTTCACCAGGTGGGCGTCGCAGAACGGCCCTTTTTTCAATGAACGAGTCATGGTTTATCCTTATTTCTTGCCGCGGCGAGAGACGATCATCGAAGAAGTACGCTTGTTGGAGCGAGTCTTCTTACCCTTGGTCTGCTGGCCCCATGGGGACACTGGATGACGACCAGCTGCGGTACGGCCTTCACCACCACCGTGCGGGTGGTCGATCGGGTTCATTACCACACCGCGAACGGTTGGGCGAACACCGCGCCAGCGCATGGCACCGGCTTTACCGATCTTGCGCAGGCTGTGTTCAGCATTACCGACTTCGCCGATGGTGGCGCGGCACTCGATGTGCACGCGGCGCACTTCGCCGGAGCGCAGGCGAACCTGGGCGTAGGTACCTTCACGGGCCATCAGGACCACAACAGCACCAGCGGTACGGGCCATCTGGGCACCTTTACCTGGCAGCATTTCCACGCAGTGGATGTTGGTGCCGACTGGGATGTTACGGATAGGCAGGCAGTTACCGGCCTTGATCGGCGCTTCCGAACCGTTCAGCAGGGTGTCGCCAACGCTCACGCCTTTAGGGGCGATGATGTACTTGCGCTCGCCGTCGGCGTAGCACAGCAGGGCGATGTGGGCGGTACGGTTTGGATCGTATTCGATACGTTCCACTTTCGCAGGGATGCCATCCTTGTTGCGCTTGAAGTCCACAATACGGTAGTGCTGCTTGTGGCCACCGCCGATGTGGCGGGTGGTGATGTGACCGTTGTTGTTACGGCCAGCAGTCTTCGACTTCTTTTCCAGCAGGGCGGCGAACGGACGACCTTTGTACAGGTCGCTGTTCACAACCTTCACCATGCCGCGACGGCCTGGGGAGGTTGGCTTCATCTTAACGAGTGCCATTATTTAGCCTCCTCGGTGAAATTGATTTCCTGGCCTGGCTTCAGGCACACGAAAGCACGCTTGGTGTGGTTGCGGCGACCGATGAAACGGCCCGAACGCTTAACCTTACCTTCGCGGTTCACGGTCTGCACCGATTCCACTTCAACCTTGAACAGCAGTTCAACGGCGGCCTTGATTTCTGGCTTGGTCGCATCCTTGGTAACCAGGAACACGATCTGCTCGTTCTTTTCCGCAACCATGGTGGCTTTTTCGGAAATGACCGGAGCCAGCAGCACCTTCATCAGGCGCTCTTCGCTGTGTTTGATAACTGCGCTCATGCCAGCATCTCCTCAATCTGTGCCAGGGCTGCCTTGGTGACCAGGACCTTCTTGTAGAAGACCAGGGACATTGGGTCAGCGTGACGCGGCTCGACAACCAGCACGTTCGGCAGGTTGCGGGAAGCCAGTTCCAGGTTTTCCTGGATGGTGTCGGTAACGATCAGGACCGAGTCCAGACCCATGCCGGTCAGCTTTTGCGACAGCAGTTTGGTCTTTGGAGCGTCGATCGACAGATCTTCGATCACAACCAGACGCTCTTCGCGGGCCAGCTGAGACAGGATCGAGCAGATACCTGCGCGATACATCTTCTTATTGACCTTGTGCGAGAAGTTCTCGTCAGGGGTGTTCGGGAAGGTGCGCCCACCACCACGCCACAGCGGGGAGGAGGACATACCAGCACGAGCGCGGCCGGTGCCTTTTTGGCGCCATGGCTTCTTGGTCGTGTGGTGGACTTCTTCACGGTCTTTTTGCTTGCGGTTACCGCTACGTGCGTTAGCAGCGTAAGCAACGACGACTTGGTGGATCAGTGCTTCGTTGTAGTCACGACCGAAGACGGTGTCAGCGGCGGCTACGTTCGACGCGACTTGACCTTGCGCGTTCAAGAGCTTCAGTTCCATCGATTAAGCTCCCTTCTTTGCTTTAACTTTAACAGCTGGCGATACAACAACCTGGCCGTTTTTCGCGCCTGGTACTGCACCTTTTACCAGCAGCAGCTGGCGGTCAGCGTCGATACGAGCGATTTCCAGATTCTGGGTGGTGACGGTGACGTCGCCCATGTGACCGGTCATGCGCTTACCTGGGAACACACGGCCTGGATCCTGCGCCATACCGATCGAGCCTGGTACATTGTGCGAACGGGAGTTACCGTGGGTTTGACGACCCGATGCGAAGTTGTGACGCTTGATGGTACCGGCGTAGCCTTTACCAATCGACACACCTTGCACGTCGATCTTTTGACCGACTTCGAACAGGGAAGCGGCGATAACTTCACCGGCTTTCAGTTCGTTTGCTTTGGCTGCGTCAACGCGGAATTCCTTGATAAAGGAACCAGCTTCAACACCTGCTTTAGCGTAGTGACCGGCAGCAGCTTTAGTCACGCGGGATGCGCGACGCTGACCGAAGACAACCTGAACAGCGGAATAACCATCCACTTCAGGAGTTTTGATTTGCGCAACACGGTTGTTCGATACGTCCAACACGGTGACCGGGATCGAATCCCCGTCATCGGTGAAGATGCGCATCATACCAACCTTGCGACCGAGGAGGCCAAGGCTCATTTTTTCTCCATTCCCACCTACGATTGGGCGGGGCTTTGTTTAACTACAAAAAAAGATACGGGCCATAAAAAAGACGAACCCATACCGAAGCCGGCTAGTGTACCCACAATTGACCCTTGACGCAACAGGTTTATACGAGGTATGTCGAATGTTGTCAGGTGCCGCACGCGACTCAGTGCGCGGAAGGCCTTTTCACCCATTTGTGCGGGCCCTTACGGGGCAAAAAGCGCGTATTGCGTGGCGTTTTCAACAATATTGCAGCGGCGTACAATGGTCGCATCATGCTAATGCGCACTGCAGCCGATGCTGTCGTTCTCCTGCACCTCGGCTTTATCATCTTTGCACTATTTGGCGCCCTGCTCGCGCTGCGCTGGTCGCGCCTGGTCTGCTTGCACCTGCCTGCCGCTGCCTGGGCGGTGTACATCGAATTAAGCGGCAAGGCATGCCCACTGACCTATATAGAGAATGACCTGCGCCAGCAAGCCGGCCAGCAAGGCTATGCCGGCGGCTTCGTGGAGCATTACCTCCTGCCAGTCATCTATCCGACGGGATTGACGCCTGCGGTGCAGTTTGTGCTGGCGGGCGTGGTGCTGGTGGTGAACCTTATGCTCTACGGATGGCTGTGGCGCCGGCGGCGGTGACACTGCACCGCCCTGCCACGGCGACCTGCTCCGGCAGGCGGGCGTAAGCGCGGAAGATGTCAACCTGGCGCCGCCCCAGCCGCGCTTCCAGCACGCGCAGGAGATCCATATAAGGTGCGCTGCCGACCAGGGTGGCGCAAGGCAGCGCCAGGCGGTACACCGGAGCACTCCCCTGCCCCGCCACCATCACGTCGCGGTAGGCGCTGACCACCACGCCCGCCAGCCGCGTGCCAGGATGCACGTCGAGCTGCCAGTGCACCGCCTCGTAGCTGGCCAGCACCAACAGGATGCTGGCGCCGTGCCGGTCGAGCACGACCCGCACCGGCCCGGCTGCGCGCGCGGCGACATAGCCGGACACCACCACCAGCTCTGCGCCTTCGGCCAAGGCTGGCGACAACAGGCCGCCGGGAATCATGCCGCCTCCGACACCGTCTCCGCAGACGGTTCGCCCAGGCGGTACCAGTCCACCTTGCGCGTTGCCACCATGATGGCCGACAGCACGGCAAACAGCAGGATCGCACCCATGACCAGGGCATTGCTTTCCGAGTTCAGGAGCCCGAACAGCACGCCGTACAAGCCGCCCAGGGCCGCGGCAAAACCGGCGCCGCGCCTCCAGTCGCGCAGCACGTGCGCCAGGTAATAGCCGATCAGCAGAATACAGGCGGCGCTGGCGGCCAGGTAGGCGTAGATAAAGTTGATGTGCTCAGACAGGCTGACCAGCAGCAGGAAGAACAAGGCCAGCGCCATGCCGACCAGGGCGTACTGCACCGGGTGGATCGGCAGCCGCTTCATCACCTCGAACAGGAAGAAGGCGGCAAAGGTCAGCGCCACGAACAGCAAGCCATACTTGGTGGCGCGGTCGGCCATCGAATACACATTCACCGGCTCGATAAAGGTGGTGCGGATCGCGTCCAGCTGCGGCGCCTGCGCTGCGTCGGCGCCGCCTTTCAGAGCCTTGGATTCGCGCTCGCGCAACTGCTGCTGGGCGTTGGTAGCCAGCGCCGAAATGCGCCAGGTCGCCTGGAACCCCGCGTCGCTTATGCTGCGCTGCTCGGGCAGGTACTGGCCGCCGAATTGCGGGTGCGGCCAGGCCGAGGTCATGCTGAAGTGGTTGTTCCTGGCCAGCGGCACAAAGGCCTGGCTGCCCAGGCCACCCAGGTTCAAGTCAAAGCTGAAGGCCACCACGCCCGGCGTCATGTCCGCCAGCGCCAGGCGGGCATGCAGGCCGTTCGGCTCGGAGGCCAGGCGCGCGCCCTGTTCGAACTCGATGCGGCGCTTGCCCCATGTCAGCTGCGGGAAGTCGCGCACGCCGCGCGTGTCCTCCACCGCCAGCGCGATAAAGGGCTCGTGCGGCGTAATATCGGAACGCTCCACCGTATGCGGCAGTTCGCTCAATGCCGGCACCAGGAAATCGCCTTTCAACTTATGGCCGCCGTTATACACCAGGATCTGGTGGATGCCGCGATAACGGCGCTCGGTATCCATAGTGGAGACGACGTCGAGCTGCTGCGGGAAAACCAGGTGCTGCGAACGCTTGCGATAGCGCTTGGCCACGCCGTCTTCCTGTACCGTGTACTCCTCATCATACGGCATCACCAGCACCGGGCCGTACACCAGCTGGGTGCCGACCGAATCGGCCGCAATACTGGCGGCGGCGGCATCGCGGAACTGCATGCGTTCCTGCACGGTGGATTGGATCATGGCCAGCGGCACGCCGAGCAGCAGCATCAGCACGGCGACGGTAAAGGCTTTGATCAGGAGTCTTTTTTGCATTATTGGCGCTTCCTGTAATAGTTAAGGTTGCGCCAGTCTAGGCAGCGTTTATGTGTTGTTGATGCGTTCTGTGTGAAGCGGCAGCAGCAGCGCCGCGTGGCAGCCGCCGCCCTCCCCGTTCACCACCCCCGCGCTGCCGCCATGCAGGGCCGCCACCTCATGCACGAAGGGCAGGCCCAGGCCGGTGCTCTTGGCGCCATCCGGGCGCGGCAAGGAATAGAAGCGCTCAAACAGGCGCGCCTCGGCATAGGCCGGGATACCGGGGCCGGCATCGGCAACACTGACCTCCAGCCGGCCGCCCTGGATGCGTGCCGCCATCCGCACCGTGCTGCCGCGCGGTGCGAAGCCAATGGCGTTGTCGAGCAGGTTGCCCAGGGCTTGGCGCAGCAGCAGCACATCGCCGCGCACGTGTGGCGTGTCATCCACTGCGACCTCCAGCTGCAGCTCGCGCGCCTCAAGACGGGCGCGGAAGTCGCCCGCCACATCCTGCAGCAGGCTGGCGATATCGACCGGCTCAGCCTCGTCAATGCGCTGCTGCTTCTCCACGCGCACCAGGGCCAGCAGCTTGTCAATCAGGTCACGCTGGCGCGCATTCTGGGCCTGAATGGTGGCCAGGAACTGGCGCCGCTGCTCGGGTGGCATATCCTCCTCCAGCAATTCCGCCGTGGCCTGGATGGCGGCGATCGGGCTTTTCAATTCATGCGTCAGCGTGTGCATCAGCGTCTCGACGTAGTCCTTGCCTTCCAGCTTGGCGCGCATCGCTTCCAGCGCATGGCCCAGGGTGCTGATCTCGCTGCTGCCCAACTTGGGCATGACCGCCTTGCGTCCGGCCTGTACGTCGGCCACGAACACCATCAGCTTGCGCAGCGTACCCATGATGCGCCAGGTCATGGCGACGCCAATCAGCAGCGACAGGCCAAGCAGGAGCGCGGCCCATTCCATGACCTTGCGCTGGCTGCGCTCGATGAAGGCTTTCACGCCCGAGATGGGCTTGGCCACCGTGAGCGAACCGATAATGCGTTCGCCATCGCGCACCGGGGCGGCCACGTACATGACCGTGCTCGCCTCGACGTTGGGTATCTCGCGCGTCATGCGCGCGCCGTACTTGCCGCGCAAGGTCAGGTAGACGTCGTTCCAGCGCGAGTAATCCTGGCCGACCGCCTTGCCCGCGCTGTCGAAGCGCACGATACCGCGCACGTCGGTGATGTAGATGCGATAGCCGACGCTCTGCTTGGCGACACCACCGATCGCGGCATCCAGCGGACGCTGGGTTGCGGCCTGCAGGCGCGCCAGCATGCCATCGCCGTAGCGATTGTCACGCACGTCGGCCGCCACCACGCCGGCCAGCAGCAGCGCAGTATCGGCCGCCATGTCTTCCATGGTGAAGCGCACCCCGGGGCGTACCTGCTCGACGAAGACGTTCATCAGCAGCCAGGCCGCCACGCCTACAATCAGGAAGTAGCCGAGCAGGATGCGCAGGCCGATCTTCATGCGTTGGGCTGCAGGCTGTAGCCCATGCCGCGATGGGTCTGGATCGGGTCGGCGTCGTCGTCGATCACGCGCAGCTTGGCGCGCAGGGATTTGATGTGGGCGTCCACCGTGCGGTCCAGCGTATCGGGGGCGTCGGTCCAGACACGGTCCATCAGCTGTGCGCGCGACATCACGTGGCCAGGGTGCTCGACCAGGGTTTTCAGCAGCAGGTATTCATAGCGCGTCAGGTCCAGCGCCTGGCCGGCGAACAGGATGCGCGCCTCCAGCGGGCGCAGCTCGAAACGCGGCACCGCGGCATGCACGACGGCCTGCCCCACCGCCTGCACCGCGCCGGCACGGCGCAGGATCACGCGTACGCGCGCCACCAGCTCGCGCGGCGAAAACGGCTTGGTCACGTAATCGTCAGCGCCGATCTCGAGGCCGACGATACGGTCCACTTCATCGCTGCGCGCGGTCAGGAAGATCACTGGCACCTCGGAAAACTGGCGCAAGCGGCGACACACATCGAGGCCGCTGATATCGGGCAGGCCGACGTCCAGAATCACCAGCACCGGCGCTTGCTCGCGCACCGCAACGAGCGCCTGCTCGCCCAGCGTCACATGCAGCGGCTCGAAGCCTTCCTTGCGCAAGGCAAAGGCGATGCTATCCGCAATCGCCGCCTCGTCTTCTACAATCAGAATTGTTTTTTCAGCCATGCGCGCGAGTATAGCGCGTGCCACATGGCGACGGCATCCTATCGGCCAGCTTCCTCGCCGTCGACGGCTTTGGCGGTGGCTTCCGCGGCTTTCTGCTGGCTGGCTTCGAGTTCCTTGACTGCCGCCTGCGCCTTGTCGCGCTGCTCGCCCATGGCCTTGATGTCCTGGGCGGCCTGGTTTGCCGGGTTGTCCTTCTTCGAACATGCGCCGAGGGCGGTTGCGATGGCCAACACTGCGATGGTGCTCAGTACTTTCATTCGCTGCTCCTATTTGAGAATGCCGTAAGTGTACTCGCCCGGCGGCAGCATGAACTTCGGTGCTGTCCGCCCCGCACGCAACAGGACTATGTCAGCCGGCACCCCATCGGTCATCTGCCCTTTCGGAGCGGCATAAACGTATTGACTACCAGTCTTGGGTATCAGGTGCGCCGGAACGTCGACCGGGCGATAGCCGGCCATGGCCTGCATCCAGTGGGGGCGCCTGCTAACGGGCTCAATTGCGCTCCGGCGATGAAATACCTGCATATCGATGCTACCCTCGCGCCTGAGGCCAAAGACAGTGTAGCCATCTTGTGCTGCCCGCAGGACAAACGAGCCGTCGCCAGGAAAGTGCTGAAGTGCCTTTTCGTATATCGGATGCTCAAGTTTCTTGCGTGTTGCGGCCATCACGATCGTCTGATCGATCGTCAGCGGGTCGTGCCCGGACAATTTGGCCAGGTGCGCGGCCATCATAGCCTGTTCGGGATCCTCATCGGCGCTTGGCCTCTCGTTTTCAAATGGCCGTACCCCACCAGTACAAATACTCTGGCGCCCGGGTCGCGGGCAAATGTGCGTTCGAAGATGTTGGCTGCCTCGCCCTGCTCACGAGGGCGTTCGTCGAATGGTTCGTATTGCACCATTGTCCAGCCGTCGTTCGCGGCGTCCCGCAAAAGGTTGGCGAAAACCGGATCGTTGGAGTAAAACCCGGTGTCGCGCGCTACATAACCCTTGGACATTGGTTGCAAGTCTTCGAACGTTTCACACGCCAGATACGTAAAGCCCAGTTTCTTCAATTCGCGCGCCAGGCGCATGGCGAAGGCGCGATGCATCGGGACGTGGTGCGATTCATTTAGGATCACAATGCGGTGGTCGCGTGCCGCGCGGACAATGGCCGCGATTGCATCCTCCGCCGTAGCGGAGGCTAGCCTGAGCCCATCGTCAGCTTGCTGTCTGATTGGGTACGCCATCAGCTCGCGCGCTTCATCCAACGCCTCCAAGGCACCTACTGAATCGCCAAGAAACATCCGATAGTTGCCGAGATACTGCAGCTTGTTGATCAAGTCTTGCCGTACTTTTAGATCGGTCGGCATCTTGACGCGCAGCGTTGCTGTTTCCACTTCTGCCTTACGCAAATCCTTTGGCCAGTTCCCGGCATGTGCGGCCTGCAGCACAGCCAAAGTGATTACCATGATCACAAGCTTTTCCAATCTCACAGTGACCTGCTACCCAATTTAGTACGGACCCGAACTGGAGTCCACGGTTAATAACCCTTCCGCAAACTGCTTCGGTGTCAGATTCTGCAGCGTACTGTGCGGCCGCTCCTCGTTGTACTCGTGGCGCCAGGCTTCGATCACCTGACGTGCATGCCGCAGTGAGAGAAACCAGTGCTCGTTTAAGCACTCATCGCGAAACTTGCCATTGAAGCT
>NZ_WWCJ01000080.1 GCF_009857475.1 Pseudoduganella guangdongensis
TAAAACAGTCAGGATGTTGGCTTAGAAGCAGCCATCATTTAAAGAAAGCGTAATAGCTCACTGATCGAGTCGTCCTGCGCGGAAGATGTAACGGGGCTAAGCCAGTCACCGAAGCTGCGGATATCCGCAAGGATATGGTAGGAGAGCGTTCTGTAAGCCTGCGAAGGTGTCTTGTAAAGGATGCTGGAGGTATCAGAAGTGCGAATGCTGACATGAGTAGCGATAATGCGGGTGAAAAGCCCGCACGCCGTAAGC
>NZ_WWCJ01000081.1 GCF_009857475.1 Pseudoduganella guangdongensis
CTTTGCATTGGACTTTGAACCAATCTGTGTAGGATAGGTGGGAGGCTTTGAAGTAGGGACGCCAGTTCCTATGGAGCCATCCTTGAAATACCACCCTGGTTTGTTTGAGGTTCTAACCTTGGTCCGTAATCCGGATCGGGGACAGTGCATGGTAGGCAGTTTGACTGGGGCGGTCTCCTCCCAAAGTGTAACGGAGGAGTTCGAAGGTACGCTAGGTACGGTCGGACATCGTGCTAATAGTGCAATGGCATAAGC
>NZ_WWCJ01000082.1 GCF_009857475.1 Pseudoduganella guangdongensis
GCAGTAATGCATTAAGCTAACTGATACTAATTGCCCGTACGGCTTGTCCCTATAACCTTGCCGGTTATATAGCATTTACTCGTGTTTGAGAACACTACCCAACTTTACTTCTTCCAGATTGCGCAGCACGCCTCGCGCGCTGCCTACAAGTTATGCCTGATGACCATAGCAAGTCGGTCCCACCCCTTCCCATCCCGAACAGGACCGTGAAACGACTTTGCGCCGATGATAGTGCTGCAACCAGTGTGAAAGTAG
>NZ_WWCJ01000083.1 GCF_009857475.1 Pseudoduganella guangdongensis
CGCACTTGTTCAGGAACACGATGATGTAAGGAACGCCAACTTGGCGGGCCAGCAGGATGTGCTCGCGGGTCTGTGGCATTGGGCCGTCAGCTGCGGAGCAAACCAGGATCGCGCCGTCCATCTGCGCAGCACCGGTAATCATGTTCTTGATGTAGTCGGCGTGGCCTGGGCAGTCAACGTGAGCGTAGTGACGGTTGGCGGTCTCGTACTCAACGTGTGCGGTGTTAATGGTAATGCCGCGTGCTTTTTCTTCTG
>NZ_WWCJ01000084.1 GCF_009857475.1 Pseudoduganella guangdongensis
TTAGAGTGCTCTTGCGTAGCAACTAATGACAAGGGTTGCGCTCGTTGCGGGACTTAACCCAACATCTCACGACACGAGCTGACGACAGCCATGCAGCACCTGTGTGATGGTTCTCTTTCGAGCACCCCCAGATCTCTCCGAGGTTCCATCCATGTCAAGGGTAGGTAAGGTTTTTCGCGTTGCATCGAATTAATCCACATCATCCACCGCTTGTGCGGGTCCCCGTCAATTCCTTTGAGTTTTAATCTTGCGACC
>NZ_WWCJ01000085.1 GCF_009857475.1 Pseudoduganella guangdongensis
CTACCGTCGCCTGCATGTGCTGCTGCGCCGAGAAGGATGGACGCTCAATTGGAAGCGTACCTACCGCGTGTACCACGCGGCAGGCCTGATGGTTCGGCGCAGGAAGCGCAAACGCATCGCCGGGGTCCAACGCACCGTCAGAGTGTTGGCTACGCGCGCGAATCAAAGCTGGTCGATGGACTTTGTGTCGGATGGCTTTGTCGATGGCCGGCGGTTGCGGTGCTTGAACATCGTGGACGATTTTACGAAGGAGTG
>NZ_WWCJ01000086.1 GCF_009857475.1 Pseudoduganella guangdongensis
TGTCACCGGCAGTCTCATTAGAGTGCTCTTGCGTAGCAACTAATGACAAGGGTTGCGCTCGTTGCGGGACTTAACCCAACATCTCACGACACGAGCTGACGACAGCCATGCAGCACCTGTGTGATGGCTCTCTTTCGAGCACCCTCAGATCTCTCCAAGGTTCCATCCATGTCAAGGGTAGGTAAGGTTTTTCGCGTTGCATCGAATTAATCCACATCATCCACCGCTTGTGCGGGTCCCCGTCAATTCCTTTGA
>NZ_WWCJ01000087.1 GCF_009857475.1 Pseudoduganella guangdongensis
CACTCCTTCGTAAAATCGTCCACGATGTTCAAGCACCGCAACCGCCGGCCATCGACAAAGCCATCCGACACAAAGTCCATCGACCAGCTTTGATTCGCGCGCGTAGCCAACACTCTGACGGTGCGTTCGACCCCGGCGATGCGTTTGCGCTTCCTGCGCCGAACCATCAGGCCTGCCGCGTGGTACACGCGGTAGGTACGCTTCCAATTGAGCGTCCATCCTTCTCGGCGCAGCAGCACATGCAGGCGACGGTAG
>NZ_WWCJ01000088.1 GCF_009857475.1 Pseudoduganella guangdongensis
TGGCGATGGCCACATTGTCGGTGGCGCTGGCGCCGATGTTCACGTTGCCGGAGATGGTGGCGCCGTTGACCGGGTTGGTGATGTTCACAACCGGCGCGGTGGTGTCGGCGACGACGTTGTTGCCCACGGTGACGTTGATGGTGCTGGTGCCGACGTTGCCGGAGCTGTCGTAGGCTTTGGCGACGATGCTGGTGGCGCCATCGGCACGGGTGGTGGTGTCCCAGGCGAAGCTGTAAGGGCCGGCCGCGTCGGTGG
>NZ_WWCJ01000089.1 GCF_009857475.1 Pseudoduganella guangdongensis
GTTTCTTTTATTTCAGACTTAATTTCCACAGGCCAAAAAAGTTTTTCGAATAGTGCTTGCCATCATGCAAGTTACTGATTAAGATTCCCTACAGCAAGATCTGAAACAGGGCAAACCATCCGAAAGGATGGGACGCAAAGTCAACGGTCTAAAGGGCTTCGGCCCCATGACGGCAGGACTGCCAGACAAAAGCTTCCCGGGAGGGCCGTGCGCCCTGTTGCCGGATGCAGTCTTCTACCGGCCTCGGCCGGCAGG
>NZ_WWCJ01000008.1 GCF_009857475.1 Pseudoduganella guangdongensis
GGACGGCGCCCTGCGCGCTGCCCGGCGGCACTACGGCCGGCGAGCCCTGCGGCAAACCGATAGGCGGCACGGTGCCCGGCGCCGGCACCAGGCCGTGGCCGGCTGCCTTCACCGGCGCCGGCGTGCGGGCCGCCGCCTGGGCCGGGGTCGGCGTCTTCGCGACCTGGGCCTTTTTGGCGGCGCCGGCTTCCGCCAGGGCTTTCTTGGTTTCTTCCGGCAAATTCTTGTACTGTTCCCACTCCGCCGCGCGCTGGGCGGGCGGGGTGGCTTTCTTCTGCGCGCGCGCGAAATTCTCGCGCACCGACTTGCGTTCCGCCGGGGTCAGGGCGATCCACTCGTGCATGCGCTCCTGCACGCGCGCCTTTTCCGCCGGCTTCATCTTGGCCAGGCGGTTGGCGATGGAAATCCATTTTTGCTTGCGCACCGGCCCCAGTTCTTCCCAGGTCGACTGCAGCGGCGCCAGGGCTTGCTGCTGGGCTGGCTTGAGGTCGGACCAGTGCGGTTTTTCACCGACCGGTTTAGCAGCATCGGCGGTAGCGGTGGCGGTCGATGGCGCGCTGTTGGCGTGCGAAGCAGGGCGGCTCACCAGCCAGACGGCGGCAGCAATCCCGGCGCCCAGCAGGGCGATCGCACCAGCAATCCATTTTTTTCTACCGCTGACACGCGCCATACTTATTGCTCGCGAGTTTCGAGGTAGGCGCCGAAGCCCTGGTCAAGGTAAGCAGACAGCGGCAGCTCATCGGACAGCACAGCGGCGTCCATCTCTGCCAGCTCCACGATCGATTGCTGTTGTTCGTACTGGTACACGCCGACCAGGCCGCCCAGCGCCAAAAGCAATGGCAGGGCCACGCTGACGCGGGTGAACCAGGCAAACGGATTGGCAAAGAAAGCGCCGCCGCCAGCCACGGCCGGGGCGGTGGCGCTGACGCGCACGCGCGCTGGCGCATCGGCCTTTTTGCGCGCCAAGGCAGCCTGTCGCGCCGCAGCAAGACGATCGGTAGTCGAGGCTGGCAGATCGTCTAGCTTTTCATTCAGCGCGCGCCGCACGCTATAGGCAAAGTTGGTATCTTCGGTGTTCATAACTTAATTCCCTTGGCTTTGAGCGATTCAGCGAGCGTGTGTGTGGCTCGCGAGCAATGCGTCTTGACGCTCCCTTCGGAACACCCCATTGCTTCGGCTGTTTCCGCTACATCCATATCCTGCCAGTAACGCATGAGGAAGGCTTCTCGTTGACGCGCAGGCAGTTTTTGCACTTCTTCTTCAATAATCTGCAAGATCTGTGCCCGTTCTACCTGGTCTGCACTCGACTCGGCCGCCTGGGAACCCTGTTCAGCCTCGTAGGACTCCAGTATATCAAAGTCCTCATGCTCTTCCTGGCTGGGGCCCAGGCCCGAAAAGAGGCTGACCCAGGTGTTGCGAACTTTTTCCCGACGGAAATAGTCGAGAATGGTGGTCTGCAGGATGCGCTGGAACAGCGCGGGCAGCTCGGCCGCCGGCTTGTCGCCGTACTTCTCGGCCAGCTTGATCATTGCATCTTGAACAATGTCCAGTGCTGACTCGTCCTTGCGGACGGCGTACACCGCTTGCTTGAATGCGCGGCGCTCGACGCTTTCGAGGAAATCCGATAATTCTTTGTCTGTGGCCATGCGTCGGAAAAGAGGGCTGCGCGCTGCTGTTTATCTGAACAATCCGGCATTTTAACAAAAATTGCAGATTAAGCTTGACCAATATGGTGCAACGCAGTAACGTTAAGGACGCTTTGCACACCACGAAGCTCCCCGGTTCTTCGGGACAGGCACACAAAGCCGTTTCGAAAAACCAGCTTTCTATTGTCAGCAGTTTGCTCTAACCCGTGCCACAAGCGCGAGAGGTAGGCAGGAACCGCTGCAAAACTCCGGCCAAACGAGTTGCGTTTAGCACCGGCTTGTACTCCAGCTACGCATGGGGGAAGGGTCAGTGTCACCGCAGAAAGAAGGGAAGCTGAGAGTCGTGCACGGTGACGCCCACTTCGCTAGGCAAGAGCATCCAATCAATCTCCTATGGACCTTGAAAGGATTGTTTCATGAATACCGAAGCTCCCATCACGGGCGCCGAGATCCTCGTTCGTTGCCTCGCAGAAGAAGGCGTCGAACATGTCTTTGGCTACCCCGGCGGCGCCGTCTTGTATATTTACGACGCCATCTTCAAGCAAGACAAATTCCAGCACATCCTCGTTCGCCATGAGCAGGCCGCTATCCATGCCGCCGACGCGTATTCGCGCAGCTCGAACAAAGTAGGCGTGGCGCTGGTGACCTCCGGACCAGGCGTGACCAATGCGGTGACCGGCCTGTCCACGGCATACATGGATTCCGTGCCGATGGTAGTGATTTCCGGCCAGGTGCCAAGTCACGCCATTGGCCAGGACGCCTTCCAGGAGTGCGACACCGTCGGCATTACGCGCCCGGTGGTCAAGCACAACTTCCTGGTCAAGGACGTGAAAGACCTGGCGGAAACCGTCAAGAAGGCTTTCTATATTGCCCGCACCGGCCGTCCAGGCCCTGTGCTGGTCGATATTCCTAAAGACATTTCGATGCACAAGCATACGTACTCGTATCCGAAAGAGATCGAGATGCGTTCGTATCGCCCGGTGGATAAGGGCCATGCCGGCCAGATCCGCAAGGCGCTGCAGCTGCTGATGACCGCAGAGCGCCCGATGATCTACACCGGCGGCGGCGTGATCCTGGCGCATGCATCGAATGAGCTGAACAAACTGGTGGAGAAGCTCGGCTTCCCGGTCACCAATACCCTGATGGGACTTGGCGGCTCGCGCGCTTCCGATCCATGCTTCGTCGGCATGCCCGGCATGCACGGCACCTACGAAGCCAACCTCGCGATGCAGAACTGCGACGTGCTGATTGCCATCGGCGCCCGCTTTGACGACCGCGTGATCGGCAACCCGAAGCACTTCAGCCAGAACCCGCGCAAGATCATCCACATCGACATCGACCCATCGTCGATCTCGAAGCGCGTGAAAGTGGACATTCCTATCGTCGGCAACGTGAAAGACGTGCTGGTGGAACTGCTGTCGCAGCTGGAAGCGAGCGAGCTGCGCCCGAACGCCCCGGCGCTGAAAGACTGGTGGAAGCAGATCGAAGAATGGCGTGGCCGCAAGTGCCTGGGCTACGCCAGCTCCGAGCTGGTGATCAAGCCGCAGCAAGTGGTGGAGTCGCTGTACGACATCACCAAGGGCGACGCCTTCATCACTTCCGACGTCGGCCAGCACCAGATGTGGGCGGCGCAGTACTACCGCTTCGACAAGCCGCGCCGCTGGATCAATTCCGGCGGACTGGGCACCATGGGTGTCGGCCTGCCGTACGCCATGGGCGTGCAGATGGCCAATCCGGATGCGACTGTCGCCTGTATCACCGGCGAAGGCTCGATCCAGATGAACATCCAGGAACTGGCGACCTGCAAACAGTACCGCCTGACGCCGAAGATCATCCTCTTGAACAACCGCTTCCTGGGCATGGTGCGCCAGTGGCAGCAGATCGACTACGGCTCGCGCTATTCCGAGTCCTATATGGATTCGCTGCCGGACTTTGAAAAGCTGGCCGAGGCCTATGGCCACGTCGGCATGCGCATCGAGAAACCGGGCGACGTGGAAGGCGCGCTGAAGGAAGCCTTCGGCATGAAGGACCGCCTGGTGTTCATGAACTTCATTACCGACCAGAGCGAGAACGTGTGGCCGATGGTGAAAGCCGGTAAAGGCCTCTCCGAAATGCTGCTTGGCTCGGAGGACCTGTAATCATGCGACACATTATTTCTGTACTGCTTGAAAACGAAGCGGGCGCGCTGTCCCGCGTGGTGGGCCTGTTCTCCGCGCGCGGCTACAACATCGAAACGCTGACCGTGGCACCGACCGAAGATGCGACCCTGTCCCGTATGACCATCGTCACCACGGGTTCGGACGACATCATCGAACAGATCACCAAGCACCTGAACCGCCTGATTGAAGTGGTGAAGGTGGTGGACCTGACCGAGGGCCAGCACATTGAGCGCGAGCTGATGCTGATCAAGGTGCGCGCGGTGGGCAAGGAGCGTGAAGAGATGAAGCGCACCGCCGACATCTTCCGTGGCCGCATCATCGATGTCACCGAAAAGACCTACACCATTGAGCTGACGGGCGCCAAGAGCAAGCTGGACGCCTTCATTGATTCGATCGACCGCGCAGCGATCCTCGAGACCGTCCGTACCGGCGGCTCCGGCATTGGCCGCGGCGAACGCATCCTCAAAGTATAAATTGAATCGAATTCACACTAAGGAATGACCATGAAAGTTTTCTACGACAAAGACGCTGACCTCTCCCTCATCAAAGGCAAGAACGTGGCCATCATCGGCTACGGCTCGCAAGGCCACGCGCACGCGCAAAACCTGACCGAATCGGGCGTGAACGTGACCGTCGGCCTGCGCAAGGGCGGCGCCTCGTGGCAGAAGGTGGAAGCGGCCGGCCTGAAAGTCGCGGAAGTCAATGAAGCGGTGAAGAACGCCGATGTCGTGATGATCCTGCTGCCGGACGAGAACATCGCCCAGGTGTACAAAGAAAACGTCGAACCGAACATCAAGCAAGGCGGCGTGCTGGCCTTTGCCCACGGCTTTAACGTGCACTACGGCCAGGTTGTACCGCGCGCCGACCTGGACGTGATCATGATCGCACCGAAGGCCCCAGGCCACACCGTGCGCGGCACCTACCGCCAGGGTGGCGGCGTACCGCACCTGATCGCCGTGTACCAGGACAAATCCGGTTCGGCCCGTGATATCGCCCTGTCGTATGCTTCGGCGAATGGCGGCGGCAAGGCCGGCATCATCGAAACCAACTTCCGTGAAGAGACCGAAACCGACCTGTTCGGCGAACAAGCGGTCCTGTGCGGCGGTACTGTGGAACTGATCAAGGCCGGTTTCGAAACCCTGGTGGAAGCGGGCTACGCGCCGGAGATGGCGTACTTCGAATGCCTGCACGAGCTGAAGCTGATTGTTGACCTGATCTACGAAGGCGGCATCGCCAACATGAACTACTCGATCTCCAACAACGCGGAGTACGGCGAGTATGTGACCGGCCCGAAAGTGGTGACCTCCGCCACCAAGGACGCGATGCGCCAGTGCCTGAAGGACATCCAGACCGGCGAATACGCCAAGAGCTTCATCCTCGAGAACAAGGCCGGTGCACCGACGCTGATTTCGCGCCGCCGCCTGACTTCCGAACACCAGATCGAAGAAGTGGGCGCCAAGCTGCGCGCCATGATGCCATGGATCGCCAAGAACAAGCTGGTAGACCAATCCAAGAACTGATTTGTCCCTAGAAGCAAGTTCAACGGCCCTTCGGGGCCGTTTTTTTTTGCAGAGAAAAAATGTCCACTATGGGGTCAGGAAGAAAAGTGGACATTTTTGGGAAATGTCCACTTTTCTTCCTGACCCCGAAGTGGACATTTCTCGAGCGGAATTACTTCAGCGCTTCGGTGAGGACGCGGCCTTCGGCGCCGGCTGGTGGGCGGACGTTCAGCAGGTGGGCGAGGGTGGGGGCAATGTCAACCACTTCGGCGTACTGGCCGTAGTGGCCTGACTTGACCCATGGCTTGCCCATCACGATCAGCGGGACATTGGTGTCGTACGCATATGGGGCGCCGTGCGTGGTGCCTTTGCCGCTGGAGAAGCCGAAGATCCAGTGCGGCTTCAGCACCACCATCAGATCGCCCGAAATCTGGCGGTTCCACGCGCGGCGCATCAGGGTGGCGATGCGGGTGCCGCCGCCGTTGCCGCCATTTTCCATCTGCGTGCGGGTGAACACATCCGCCACCCCGTTCTGCGCCAGGATGAAGCGCGCTGCGGCATTTTCCACCTCCTCACGCTTCAGGCCCTTGGCATCAATCTGGGCATAGTCCAGATGCAGGTTAGGGATCGATTGCGCGCGCAGGCCTTTTTCCAGGCCGAACTTGGCGTTCAGGTGGGCATTCAAATCCTCCACCAGCTTCTTGCTATCAACGCGCTGAGCGCCGGTCTTCTGCACGCCGCTGGAGAACTCCGGCGTGTTCGGGAAGCCGTGGTCCGCAGTCAGTACCACCAGCACATTGTCCATGCCGATGCGCTTGTCGAGGTAGGAGAAGAAGTTGGCCAGCATGCGGTCCAGGCGCAACAGATGGTCGTGCGAGACCTTGCTCTCCGGGCCGTGTTCGTGGTTGGCCAGGTCGTGCGCGGAGAAGCTTACGCCCAGCAGGTCCGGCACGCCGGCCGGGTTCTTGCCGAGGTTCTCGCCCTCAATCGCCGCTTGCGCGAACTCCACGGTCAGCTCGTCCAGGAACGGAGAGGCTTTCAGCTTCTTATAGTAGGCCGCATCGGTCTTGCCCGAATCGCTGGCCAGCTGCAGGTTCGGCGCATCGCCGTAGTCGCCCGCGTAAGCGGAATCGGCCAGCAGCGGTTTCCACTTCACGCCGTAGTAGCGCTCTTGCGGTTTGCCGGCCTGGTACTTCTGCACCCATTGCGGGTGTTCCTGCATATAGAAGGTGGACGACGAGAAGTTGCCGCTTTCTTCCATGTACATATAGGCCGTGCCGGTCTTGCCGCCCAGGAGGATCGCGCCGCGGTCCTTGCCGGACACGGTGATCACCTTGGATTGCTGGCCGGTGGCGTAGCGCAGTTGGTCGCCCAAGGTGTCGACGCGCAGGTTGGCCGGGGAGGTGCCGTCATGCGGATCGGTCTTCTCGTTGTTCAGGTATTTGTGCGCGGTGTCTTCGGTGCAGTACATGCTGCCGCCATTAACCGGGTTGACCCAGTTGTTGCCGATGATGCCGTGCTGGTAAGGGTAGGCGCCGCTCAGGATGGCGGCGTGGCCCACTGCGGTCACGGTGATGCCGTGCGCCTGGTGCGCATTGCTGAACCACGCGCCCTGCTCGAGCAGGCGGCGGAAGCCGCCCTGGGCGAACTGGTGGCGGTAGCGGGTCACTTGTTCTTGTGGCAGGCCGTCAACGGCCATCACCAGGACGAGTTTTGGTTGTGCAGGCTGTTTGGCCGGGGCCGCGTGGGCGCCGAACGTGGCCGCCAGGGCCAGTGCGGGAATCAGGTACTTTGCCATTTTCCTTGTTCATGAATGGAGTGGACGACTCGTGATAATGCCACAAGCGCGTGGCGGTATGATGTCAGGGTTGTTACAAACGCTCACCAACTGGTGCCGATTGGCCCGGGGATTTCAGTTAAAGTGCCCCCATCGCAATTTAGGAGAACAACAATGACCGTCCTGAAAACTGTAGCTGCCGCCGCCCTGGTGCTGGGCACCCAGGCTGCTTTCGCCCAATCCGTGCCGACTGCCGGCGCCACCGTCATCGTGCCTGCTTATGGTGAAGTCACTGCGCCGAACGACCAGGCCGTGGCCATGCTGGCGATTGAGGAGCAGGACAAGGACAAGGCGGCCGCCGCCTCCCGCGTCAACCAGAAGATCAAGCAGGGCCTGGACATCCTGAAGAAGGAAGATCCGCAGGCCAAGCTGAAAACCCAGGGCTACTACACCTATCCGGTATATCCGGAAGACCGTCCGCTGCCGCCGGGCGCCGTGGCCAAGCCACGCCAGCCGACCTCGTGGCGCGTGGGCCAGTACGTGGAGATGACCACCACCAATATTGCTGTGCTGCCGAAGACCGTGGCTGCAGCGCAGAAGGTATTGACCCTGAACGGCCTGTCCTTCGGCCTGAGCCCGGCCGCCACGCGCAAGCTGGATGATGCGCGCATCGCCGCCACTTACAAGAACCTGAACGAGCGCATCTCCTCGATCGCCTCCGCCATGGGCCGTCCGGTGACCGACGCCGTGCTGGACACCATCGACTACGAAGGCTCGGGCAACTACGCAGGCGGCGCCCCGGCCGCAGCACCGGCCATGATGCGCATGTCCGCCAAAGCCGAGATGGACCAGACCGTGGCCGAGCCAAGCTTCGAGCCCGGTGAAACCACGCTGGAAATGCGCGTAGTCGGCAAAGTCAAGTTCAAGTAACACCCGCCCACGGCCGAGCCCGTGTCAACCTTGGGGTCTGACCCCGAGGTTGACACGGGCTCGGCCATTGCGGCGTGCGGTGTGTCCTCTATAATAGGGGCCGGACTAATATTGAAATTACAAAGGTATGGCCAAATTCCCTCGACGTCGCTCTAAGAACGCTGCTGGCAAACAATCCTTGTTCAGCCGCTTTGCCCGCCGCAAGGGTGAGGCGGGTGATCGTCCGCGCTCGCGTGGCATCTATCTGCTGCCGAACGCTTTCACCACTGGTGCGCTGTTCTGCGGTTTCTTCGCTATCGTTATGGCGATGAACCAGCGTTTCGAGCACGCGGCCTGGGCGATTTTCGTTGCGATGCTGCTGGATGGGCTGGATGGGCGCGTGGCGCGCTTGACCAATACCCAGAGCGAGTTCGGGGCGCAGTACGATTCGCTGTCGGATATGGTGTCCTTCGGCGCCGCTCCGGCGTTGGTGATTTACGAGTTTTCGTTGCGCGGCCTGGGTAAGCTGGGCTGGATCGCGGCTTTCGTTTATTGCGCTGGCGCTGCCTTGCGCCTGGCGCGTTTCAACACCAATATCGAGGTCGTGGATAAGCGTTATTTCCAGGGCCTGCCTTCGCCGGCTGCGGCGGCGCTGATCGCTGGTTTCGTCATGCTGTTGACCGACCTGGAAGTGCCGGGCGTGATCTATCCGTGGCAGGGTTGGGTGCTGGCGGTGTTCGCCGGCTTGAGCATGGTGTCGAATGTGCCGTTCTACAGCTTCAAGGACATTAATTTCCGCAAGTCGGTGCCGTTCATCGCGGTGTTCCTGATTGCGATGTTCTTTGCGCTGATTTCGATCGATCCACCGAAAGTGCTGTTTGTGCTGTTCGTGGCGTACGGCCTGTCGGGCTATGTGATCTATGCGACGCGCATGGTGCGCGGCAATCCGGTGAAGCTGATCGAGAAAGCCAGCGAGCCGGGCGACCAGAAAGACGCGTAACGCCCCTGGGGGCGGTCAATGTCAAGGAGCTGCTCCATGGATAACCGCCTCATCATCTTCGACACCACTTTGCGCGACGGCGAGCAATCGCCGGGCGCTTCCATGACCCGTGAGGAAAAGGTCCGCATCGCGCGCCAGCTGGAGAAGCTGCGGGTGGATGTGATCGAGGCGGGTTTCGCTGCTGCGTCGCAGGGCGACTTTGAGTCCATTCGTGCTATTGCGGGCGCTGTGCGTGAGCCGGTGGTCTGCTCGCTGGCGCGCGCCAATGAGCGCGACCTGGCCCGCGCGGCGGAGGCGCTGGAGCCGGCCGCGCGCAAACGTATCCATACCTTTATCGCGACTTCGCCGCTGCACATGAAAATGAAGCTGCGCATGGAGCCGGAGCAGGTGCTGGAGCAGGCCAAGCTGGCGCTGCGTTTCGCGCGCAAATTCACCGACGATATTGAGTTCAGCCCGGAGGACGGTAGCCGCTCGGAGGAGGACTTCCTGTGCCGCGTGCTGGAGGCGGTGATCGCGGAAGGGGCGACGACGATCAATTTTCCGGATACCGTGGGCTATGCGGTGCCGGAGCTTTACGGCGAAACAATCCGCCGCCTGCGTGAACGCATTCCCAATTCCGACAAGGCGGTGTGGTCGGTGCATTGCCATAACGACCTTGGGCTGGCGGTGGCAAATTCGCTGGCCGGGGTGATGATCGGCGGGGCGCGCCAGGTCGAGTGCACAATCAATGGCCTGGGCGAGCGCGCCGGCAATACGGCACTGGAAGAGGTGGTGATGGCTTTGCGCACGCGTGCGGCGTATTACAACCTGGAATGCGGTATCGATACGACGCAGATCGTTGCGGCGTCGAAGATGGTGTCGCAGATTACGGGCTTTGCGGTGCAGCCGAACAAGGCGGTGGTGGGCGCCAACGCGTTCGCTCATGCCTCGGGCATCCACCAGGATGGCATCCTGAAGGCGCGCGAGACTTACGAGATCATGCGGGCGGAGGATGTGGGCTGGACGGCCAACAGGATCGTCCTGGGTAAGCTATCCGGCCGCAACGCCTTCAAGCAGCGCTTGCAGGAGCTGGGCATCGAGCTCGATTCGGAGGCGGAGGTGAATGCGGCGTTCTCGCGCTTCAAGGAGCTGGCGGACCGCAAGGCGGAGATCTTCGACGAGGACATCATGGCCCTGGTGAGCGACGAGGAAGCTGCTGCCGGTGGCGAGCATTACCGCTTCGTTTCACTGGCGCAGCGCTCGGAGACGGGCGAGCTGCCGTTCGCGCGCGTGGTGTTCTCGATTGACGGCGTCGAGCATGCCGCCGAGGGCACGGGCGATGGACCGGTGGATGCCATGGTCAATGCCATCGAGAGCCGCGCGCAGAGCGGTGCGGAGCTGGTGCTGTTCGCCATCAACGGCATCAGCCCTGGCACGCAGTCGCAGGGCGAAGTGACGATGCGCCTGGCCCATTCAGGCCGCATCGTGAACGGCGTCGGCGCCGATCCCGATATCGTCGTCGCCTCCGCCAAGGCCTATCTCGCGGGCCTGAATAAACTCCATTCGAAAATAGAGAGGCTTAATCCGCAGGTTTAGCGTTTTACTTGGCCCGGGTCAAGGCGGCGCGGGTGGTTGGTTCTTATGATGAGCAGTTTTGCTATGGATGCCTTTGAATTTCGCCGCGACCGTTATGAGTCGTTCCGCAAGTACCAGAACCCGCTGCTCAACCTGAGCGTGGTGGCGCGCTTGCCGGAGTTTCGTCCGTATTGCAAGCAGCGGCAACTGCCGCCGTTTCACTTCCTGCTGTATTGCTTCTATATGAGCGTGAAGGAGGTTGATAACTTCCTTTATCGCGAGTTCGAGGGGGAGGTGATCAAGATCGATCGCTTCTTTGGCGGCTATACCGTCATCAACCAGGACAACAACCTGAATTACGCGAACTTCGATATTTCGGAGGATCGCGCGGCGTTCATTGCGCGCAGCGTGGCGGCAGGGGAGGTGGCGCGGGCGACGCGGGAGTTGATCAATACGGGGCGCGAGCTGTCGCCGCGCGAGCAGAAGGATAATATCTACACGACCTGCATGCCGTGGCTGGACCTGCGCGCGATCGAGCATCCGATCTATGAGTACAAAACTGCCGACATTCCTTTGATCGCGTGGGGCCGCTATAGCGACCTGGCGGGGGACACGATGTCAGTGCCGTTCTGTATCCAGGCCCATCACGGTTTCGTCGATGGCTTCCATGTCCATTTGCTGCTGTCCAAACTGGCCGAGCGTATCGCTGCGGAAATCGCGCAGTGATTTGTCCTTGAAAAAGGCCCAGGCCTGCTCGGCGATCTCAAGGTCGCCATTCCGGCAGCCGGGAAAGCGCTTGAACATGGCCAGGTAGCAGCGCGTGCCGTTTGGTTCGGTGTGGCCGCTCCATGCCCTACTTGACGCGCTGCTTTTCCAGCTTGCGCGCCAGGGTGCGGCGGTGCATGCCAAGGCGGCGCGCGGCTTCGGAAATGTTGAAGTCGGTCTCGGCCAGTACTTTGTGGATATGCTCCCATTCCAGCGTTTTGACGGAAGTGGCGCGATTGGTCAGCTCCACTTCATCCACGCCGGCCACGTGGGTGAAGGCGGCTTCGATATCGTCGGTGTTGGAGGGCTTGGCCAGATATTGGCAGGCGCCCAGCTTGATCGCCTCCACGGCGGTGACGATGCTGGCGAAACCGGTCAGCACCACGATCAGCATGTCCGGCGAGTGCGTGTTGAGCGCCTGCACGCAGGCCAGGCCGGAGGTGTTGCCCTCGAGCTTGAGATCGACCACGGCATGCGTGGGCGTGTGCTCCAGCAGCAGGGCGTTGACTTCTTCCAGGTTGCCGGCCCGCAGGACGGTGTATTCGCGCCGTTCGAAGGAGCGCGCAAGGGTGCGCGCAAAGGCTGGGTCGTCTTCGACGATTAATAACAGGCGCTCGTTGCTCATTCGGTACTTCCTATTCGAGTGCGATAGCCGACAGCGGCAAGCGCAGTTCGACCAGCGCCCCTTGCTGCAGGTTGCGCGCTTCCACGGTGCCGCCCAGGGTGCGGGCGACGTTTACGACCAGGAACAGCCCCAGGCCGCTGCCGGGCCGGCCTTTGCTCGACTGGTACGGTTTGCCGAATTTGGCCAGCATGGCCGGGGCGAAGCCGGGGCCACGGTCGCTGACCGCCAGCTTGAGCATATCATCTTCGACCGAGGCGTCCAGCCGCACCCACAGGGGCGAGGCTTCCAGCGCGTTGTCGAGCAGGTTGAAGATGGTTTGCTTGAGGGCCGATTCGAACACCACGGGAATGTCTTCCAGTCGTTCGTCGTCGTATTCGAACGCCACCACCGGGCGGTTGCCGCGCCATTCTTCCAGCAGGCCGTTAAGGAAGGCGCGCAGGGTGGTCTTGGCCGAGTATTCGCCGCGCGTCTCGCCGGCGGAGAGCAGGATGCCGGTCACGATGGTCTTGCAGCGCTGGAGCTGCGTTTGCATTTCGCGGATTTCTTCCTGCAGGTCGGGATTGCCGGAGAACTCCTTCATGCGCAGCCAGTCGCCCAGCAGGACCGACATGGTGGCCATGGGCGTGCCCAGTTCATGCGCCGCGCCGGAGGCCAGCAGGCCCATACGCACGATATGCTCTTCTTCCGCCGCGCGCTGGCGCAGGCTGGCCAGGCGCGCATCGCCGGCGCGCAGGTTGCCGGTGATGCTCTTGATCAGGATCACCAGCAGGCCGGCGATCAGCAGGAAGCAGATCAGCATGCCCACCACGTACAGGTGGGTGAAATCGGCCTGGCGGTCCAGCAGCTCCGGCAGCGGCTTGGAGAACAGGGCCAGCCCGCCCATGCAGAAACTGGTGATGACGACGATGGTCCAGGTGGCCCAGGCGTCCAGCAGCACGGCCGACAGGATCACCTGCAGCAGGTAGAGGAAAGCGAAGGGATTGGTGGTGCCGCCGGAGAAATGCAGCTGCGCCGTGAGCGTGGCCACGTCGACCAGCAGGGCCAGGAACATTTCGCTATTGGTGACAATCGGGTTTTCCTGCCAGCGCAGGTGGCTGCCGATGTTGAAGGCGATCAGGCAGGCCAGCACCGTCAGCATCTGCGGCATGGGCAGGTTCAGCCCGAGGCCCAGGGCCACGACGGCGATGGTCGTGATTTGCCCCAGTACCGCGATCCAGCGTAGCCGGATCAGGTAAAGCATGTTTTTATGGCCGGTTGCGCTGCCTACGCCTGTTGCGATGGCCAGCGACTTCATTCCGCCCCAGTCCGCCGATTTTTCCGTTTGATTTGCCATGTGAGTCCGATGATCATCAAGGCAAGAGCATACCAAGTCAAGGCGTAGACGAGGTGGTGGTCGTTGAATTTGATGACCGTCAGGCCGCCGATCGGCTGGCCGGCTTCCGCAGCGGAGGCGGCGTCGGCATCAATGAAGTAGGGCGCAACAGGGGCCAGGCCGCGCGCGGCGGCAATGGCGGGGATGTCGCGCGAATACCAGCGGTTGGCGGCCGCGTCATTCCGGCGCAGGAAGCCGCCGCCGGCCTGGTTCAGGCGCAACAGGCCGGTGACTTGCGCCGGGCGCGTGCCGGAACCGGCGTCGAACTTGAGGCTGGAAACGTAGCCGCGGTTGACCAGGATGATGTCGCCTTCGGCAGTGCGCAGGGGCGTCATGACCCAGTAGCCGAGGCCATGGTCGGTGGAGGCTTGCACCAGGGTGCTGCGGTCCAGCAGGAGGGTGCCGGCAACCTGCACGCGCAGGTATTCGGCATTTTCAGCGGTGAGGGTGGGCCATGCCGCGCGCGGCGGCACGGCCACAGGTGCTGCGTGCGCCCGCTCATTGACGCGGGCGATCAGCGCATGCTTCCATTGCATGCGATAGACCTGCCAGGTGCCCAGTGCCAGGAACAGGGCGGTGGCGAGCGCGATCCCCACGGCCCACAGTAGGCCTACCCGTGGGGCGGTGGGGCGCGCTGCACTCATGGTGCGTGGTGGGCCGGTTGCGAAGCTGCGCCGGCGGCGCCGGCGGCTTCCACGGCGCCAGCGGCATGGTTCATGCCCGGCATCATGTTGTGGTTCAGGTGATACATGACCCAGATCGAACCAACCAGCACGATCACCACCAGGATAATGGTGAAGATCAGGGCCAGCAGGCTCCAGCCACCCTCCGAGCGGGAGTTCATGTGCAGGAAGTAGATCATGTGCACCACGATCTGCACCGCGGCGAAGCCGAGGATGACAAAGGCGGTGGTGCTCGAATCCTTGAACACATTGCCCATGACGAGCCAGAACGGGATCGCCGTCAGGATCACCGACAGGATGAAGCCGATGGTGTAGCTTTTCAGGCTGCCGTGGTCATGGCCGCCGTGGTCGTGGCCGTGGCTATGGTCGTGATGTGCGCTCATGGCAGGACTCCCATCAGGTAGACAAAGGTAAAGACGCCGATCCAGATCACGTCCAGGAAGTGCCAGAACATGGAGAGGCACATCAGGCGACGGTTGTTGGCTTCGTTCAGGCCGTGCTTTTTCAGCTGGATCATCAGGGTCACCAACCACACCACGCCAACGGTCACGTGCAGGCCGTGGGTGCCGACCAGCGCGAAGAACGAGGTCAGGAAGGCGCTGCGCTGCGGGCCCGCGCCTTCGTGGATCAGGTGCGAGAACTCATAGATCTCCAGGCCCAGGAAGGCCAGGCCGAACAGGCCGGTGACGGCCAGCCACAGCAGGGTGCTATTCAGCTTTTTGCGCTGCGATTCCAGCATGGCGAAGCCATAGGTGATCGACGACAGCAGCAGGAAGCCGGTGTTAATGGCGATCAGCTTCAGGTCGAACAGCTCGGCGCCGGACGGGCCGCCGGCGAAATTGCGGCCCAGGACCGCGTACGCGATGAACAGCACTGCGAACAGCAGGCAGTCGCTCATCAGGTAGAGCCAGAAGCCGAGCAGGGTGCCGTTTTCCGGGTGGTGGTCACGCACGTGGAAGAGATTCTCTTCCTGTGCGGGCGCCGCAGCGCCGTGGGCGTTGAGGGCGATATCAGACATTGGCAAGTTTCTCCAGGTTACGGGTGCGCTCATCTTCGGTGCGGATCACTTCTTCCGCAGGGATGTAGTAATCGCGCTTGTAATTGAAGGTATGGATGATGGAAGCAGCGATGGTCGCGAAGAAGGCGACAGCCGCAATGATCCACATCTGCCACACCAGGGCGAAACCGGTCGCCGCGCTCAGGCCGGCGATGATGAAGCCGGCTGCGGTGTTGGACGGCATGTGGATCGGGATGAAACCATCCACCGGGCGCTTGTAACCGCGACGCTTCATATCGGTCCACGAATCGTTGTCGTGCACGCGTGGGGTGAACGCGAAGTTGTAGTCAGGCGGCGGCGACGAAGTCGACCACTCCAGGGTACGGCCATCCCACGGGTCGCCGGTCACGTCGCGCAGCTGGTGGCGGCGGCGGAAGCTGACGTAGAACTGTACCAGCATGGCGAAGATACCGATCGCGATCAGCACGGCGCCGAAGGCAGCGATCTGGAACCAGATCTGCAGCGAAGTATCTTCGAAGTGGCTCATACGACGGGTCACGCCCATCAGGCCCAGCACGTACAGCGGCATGAACGCCAGGTAGAAACCGAGCACCCAGCCCCAGAAGGAGATCTTGCCCCAGAACTCGTCCAGCTTGTAGCCGAAGGCTTTCGGGAACCAGTAGTTGATCGCAGCGAACACGCCGAACACCACGCCGCCGATGATCACGTTGTGGAAGTGAGCGATCAGGAACAGGCTGTTGTGCAGCACGAAGTCGGCTGGCGGAACGGCCAGCAGGACGCCGGTCATGCCACCGATAACAAAGGTGATCATGAACGCGATGGTCCACATCATTGGCAGCTCAAAGCGGATGCGGCCACGGTACATGGTGAACAGCCAGTTGAAGATCTTGGCGCCGGTCGGGATCGAGATGATCATCGTGGTGATGCCGAAGAACGAGTTGACGCTAGCGCCCGAACCCATGGTGAAGAAGTGGTGCAGCCATACCAGGTAGGACAGGATGGTGATCACCACGGTCGCATAGACCATGGAGGTGTAGCCGAACAGGCGCTTGCCGGAGAAGGTCGACACCACTTCCGAGAACACGCCGAAGATCGGCAGGATCAGGATGTACACCTCTGGGTGGCCCCAGATCCAGATCAGGTTCACGTACAGCATGGAGTCGCCGCCCATGTCGGCGGTGAAGAAGTGGGTGCCCAGCATGCGGTCCATGGACAGCATGGCCAGCACCACGGTCAGTACCGGGAAGGAAACCACGATCAGCACGTTGGTGCACAGGGAGGTCCAGGTGAAGACAGGCATCTTCATCATGGTCATGCCCGGCGCGCGCATCTTGACGATGGTCGCGATCAGGTTAACCCCGGATAGCAATGTCCCGACCCCGGCCACCTGTAGCGACCAGATATAGTAATCGACCCCCACATCCGGGCTGCCCAGGATGCCCGACAGCGGCGGGTAGGCCAGCCAGCCGGTTTTCGCGTATTCACCGACGAACAGCGAGACCATGGTCAGGCCGGCGCCGAAAGCGGTCATCCAGAAGGAGAAGTTATTCAGGAACGGGAAGGCCACGTCGCGCGCGCCGATCTGCAGCGGCACGATGTAGTTCATCAGGCCGGTGACGAATGGCATGGCGACGAAGAAGATCATGATCACGCCGTGGGCGGTGAAGATCTGGTCGTAGTGGTGCGGCGGCAGGTAGCCCATGTTCTCGCCGAAGGCCATGGCTTGCTGCATACGCATCATGAGCGCGTCGGCAAAGCCGCGCATCAGCATGACGAGACCGAGGATCATGTACATGATGCCGATCTTCTTGTGGTCGATACTGGTGATCCAGTCGCGCCACAGCGGGCCCCACAGGCGATAGCGGGTCATGGCGCCCATCATGGCCAGGCCGCCCAGCACCACCATGGCGAAGGTGACGACCAGGATAGGCTCGTGGTAAGGGATTGCGTCCCAGCTGAGTCGGCCCAGGATTGGGTGGACTGCGTTGGTGTGGTTTTCCATAATCAGTTCTTGCTAGCAGTATTGGCGAGGGCGACGTAGGAGTCGTTCGGCGTGCAGATGCGCGCCTCCATTTCCTTCTTCGTGACCGCGTTGCGCACGCGCATGGCGTCTTCCGCCATGGTCTGGGCCATGCAGGTGGTACCAGGTTCAACGCAGCGGTTGATGATGGCGCTGTACAGGCCATCTTCCACGCCGCCGAAGCGCTGCACAGGTTCGCGCTCGCTTGGTTTGACCAGGTTCATGTAACCGGAACGGTCCAGGGAACCGCCTTCGGCCTTGGTCTTGGCGACCCAGGCGTCGAAGTCCGCGGTCGATACGCCGTGGTACTTGAAGCGCATGTGCGAGAAGCCAGCACCGCTGTAGTTGGCGGAGAAGCCCTCATACACGCCCGGCTTGTTCAGCACCGCGTTCAGGGTGGTGTCCATACCCGGCATGGCGTAGATCTGGCCGGCCAGGGCAGGGATATAGAACGAGTTCATTACCGTGGATGCGGTAATCTTGAAGCGGATCGGGGTGTCGACCGGGGTCACCAGTTCGTTTACCGTGGCGATGCCTTGCTCCGGGTAGATGAACAGCCACTTCCAGTCCAGCGCCACCACTTGCACCACCATCGGCTTGTGGCTAGCGGCCAGCGGACGGTTTTCGTCGATGCGGCTGAGCGGACGGTAAGGGTCCAGCATGTGGGTGCTGATCCAGGTCAGCAGGCCCAGCACGATGATAATCAGCAGTGGGGCGCCCCAGATGACGAACTCGAGCTGGGTCGAATGGTCCCAGTCCGGCGCGTAAGTGGCCTTGGTGTTGTTTTTACGGTAACGCCAGGCGAAGAAAATCGTCAGGGCGATAACGGGTACGATGATGAGCAACATCAGCAACGTGGAAACGGTCACGAGCTGGGCTTGCTGCTTGGCGATATCGCCCGCCGGGTTCATGACAATGGTGTCACAACCGGTCAGGAGAAGTGCCGCTAGGATGAGCAGAATGATAGGCATGCGAGAGAATCAATGTCCTGGATCAAGAAACTTGCAACTCTATTGAAACTGGACAGATTCCGCGATTGGACATATTGTCCTACTAGCAGGACATATAACAGTTATAAGTGCCGGTGATGACTGCGCCCGGCGTTATAGGAGACAACCAGATGCAAAGCATGACTGTGCCGGCAAACGGCTTTTCTTCGCAGACAAATTCAGCCAACCCACGCATCGCCCCCGAGGAGATTGCGGTGGGGGTGGTGATTGGCCGCGCTTCCGAGTATTTCGACTTCTTCGTGTACGCCATTGCTTCGGTGCTGGTGTTCCCGCAGGTGTTCTTCCCCTTCGCCTCCGCGCTGGACGGGATGCTGTACTCCTTCGTGATCTTCTCATTTGCATTTTTGGCAAGGCCGCTGGGCACGGTGACCTTCATGGCCATCCAGCAGCGCTTCGGGCGGGAGGCCAAGCTGACCGCCGCGCTGTTCCTGCTCGGCACCTCCACCGCCTGCATGGCCTTCCTGCCGACTTATGGCGACATGGGCATGGCCGCGATCGCCTTCCTCGCCGTGCTGCGCTTCGGGCAGGGCATTGCCCTGGGCGGCTCCTGGGACGGCCTGCCGTCGCTGCTGGCCCTGAGCGCCCCGCAGAACAAGCGCGGCTGGTACGCTATGTTGGGCCAGCTCGGCGCCCCGACCGGTTTCATCATCGCCGCCGGCCTGTTCTCCTTCCTGCTGGCCAACCTGGCGAAAGAGGACTTTTTGACCTGGGGCTGGCGCTATCCCTTCTACGTCGCCTTCGCCATCAACGTGGTGGCCCTGTTTGCCCGCCTGCGCCTGGTATCCACCAAGGAGTACGCCCGCCTGCTGGAAGAGCGCGAGCTGCAGCCGACCGACGTCGGCGAACTGCTCAAGACCCAGGGCCGCAACGTGGTGATCGGCGCCCTGGCCGCGCTGGCCAGCTACGCCCTGTTCCACCTGGTGACGGTGTTCCCGCTGTCCTGGATTTCGCTGTACTCGGAGCGCTCGGTCAGTGAATTCCTGGTGATCCAGATTGCCGGCGCCTTTATCGCCGCCGCCTGCATCGTCGCCTCCGGCTGGATTGCCGACCGCGTCGGCCGCCGCCGCACCCTGGGCACGCTGGCCATCATGATCGGCGTGTTCAGCGGCTTCGTCCCCTTGTTGTTGCAAGGAGGCGACACCGGCCAGACCACGTTCATCCTGCTCGGCTTCGCCCTGCTGGGCCTGTCGTATGGCCAGGCTGCCGGCGCCGTGACCGCCAATTTCGAATCGCGCTTCCGTTATAGCGGCGCCGCGCTGACCTCCGACCTGGCCTGGCTGGTCGGCGCCGCGTTCGCCCCTCTGGTCGCGCTCGGCTTGTCCGCCAACTTCGGCCTGGCTTATGTGAGCCTGTACCTGCTCTCCGGCGCCGCCGGCTCCCTCGCCGCCCTCAGCCTCAACCGCGCCCTCGAAATCAAGGACTGAAAAATGGGGACGTACCCCATTTTTTGAGAAATATGGCAATGTGGCACATTGCCATATTTTTTTTGCCGTGAATTCCTGTATGTCGGGTGAAAGTCGGGCAGTTGTCGTAACCGTCAGCGCCCGATTTTCGCGATATTCGAGGCTCACGAGCAACGAGGTTCCCTTGCAATGATTCTGAAACAGATCCGTATCAACTTCCTCGCCCCGCGCCCGCAGCGCTACGCCGCCCGGCGCGCCATCATCGCCTCGCATGCCATGGGATATTTGTTTTGCCTGGCCGGCCTGGCGAGCCCGCCGGCCCTGGCTGGCGGCTTGATTCTGCTGGCCAACGCCTACCTGTTCCACTTCCTCACCTGGCAAGGTGACAAATACGGCATCTGGTTCGAGCCAGCGTGAAAAATGGGGACGTACCCCATTTATTTATGGGGGCGTCCCTTTCTGCCGGGGATGGGTAGGGCTGGGTCGCCGGCGGGGTCGCCGACGATGCAGTTGCTGCGGGTGGCGCGCCGCAGGGTGTCGGTCACTTCGTCGTCCGGCGTGGCGGCGACGAACTGGCGGTAGTTCCGCAGGCGGTCGGCCTCATTTTCGCCGAGCGACAGGTAAAGTGGATGCGGTTCAACGAAGCTGGACTGCGCTCCTTCCGCATTGACCCGATAGCTCGACCAGCGATAGTCGCGTGGATGCTGTACCATGCCAGCCCTGACCGGATTCAGCTCTATATAGCGCATGCAAGTCAGCAAGTAGGCGCCATCGAAGATAATGCAAAGCCGGTAGCGTCCTCCCCACAGCGTGCCGCTGCGGTCGTATTTCTTATTGATGTAGCCAGCGTAGCGCTGGTGCAGCGATTTCATCAGCTGCGGCAAGCTGTCATGCTCATGTGGCGTAATGGCAAAATGGACATGATTGGTCATCAAGACAAACGCATGCACCTGGCATGATGAATCTTTTGCAAGAATCTCCAGCCAATGCAGATAAAACTCGCAATCGCCATGATTGAAGAAGCAAGGGCGCTTATTATGCCCCCGCTGGACCAGGTGGACGGGAACATCCGGGACGACAAAGCGGGCTCGGCGCGGCATGATAGGCAAGGGGAGGGTGATGGTGGCTCCAGTATGGCGACACTCCGCCCAGCGCATTTTGATGCAAATTAAATGGGGTACGTCCCCATTTTTTCGGTTATACTCCCGTGTCTGGCCTTCCGGCTGGATTTTTATTTAACAAGTAGTTCACGATGCGTAGGGTTGCGAGACTCCGTGCATCGCATGTGAAAGGTAAGAAAATGACCGTTGAAAACATCAACAAGTCGGCCATCATCGCTGACAACGCCCGTGGCCAAAACGACACCGGCTCCCCAGAAGTGCAAGTTGCTCTGCTGACCGCCCGTATCAACGAACTGAACGGCCACTTCAAAGCGCACTCCAAGGATCACCACTCCCGTCGTGGCCTGATCATGATGGTGAACCGTCGTAAGTCCCTGCTGGCTTACCTGAAGAATAAAGACGCAACCCGTTACCGCGACCTGATCGCTAAACTCGGCCTGCGTAAGTAATTCTTGCGTATCCCGGTTTAAACGAGAAATGCCTGCGCCAGTTCGCTGCCGCAGGCATTTTGACATTTTGGGCCGGTAGTTTTCTTGCAGTAAAGCAGTAAAACGGCCTTCCGGCCGTTCGTGGTGAGGTGCTACGACAGCTCCTGAAAATCTGTCGGCTAAAGAGAAAGAGGGATAAACCCATGTTTAACAAAGTAACGAAGACCTTCCAGTACGGCCAACACACCGTGACCCTGGAAACTGGCGAAATCGCTCGCCAGGCCTCTGGCGCGGTAATGGTATCGGTGGATGACACCGTAGTACTGGCAACCGTGGTGGCGCGCAAAGACGCAAAACCAGGCCAGGACTTCTTCCCATTGACCGTCGACTACCTCGAGAAGACCTACGCAGCGGGTAAAATCCCTGGCGGCTTCTTCAAGCGCGAAGGCCGTCCTTCTGAAAAAGAAACCCTGACTTCCCGTCTGATCGACCGTCCAATCCGCCCTCTGTTCCCAGAAGGCTACATGAATGAAGTGCAGGTGATCATTCACGTTCTGTCGGTCAACCCAGAAATCGACCCTGACATCGCTTCGATGATCGGCGCCTCCGCCGCCCTGTGCGTGTCCGGCGTGCCATTCAACGGCCCGATCGGCGCAGCCCGCGTCGGCTACAAGGATGGCCAGTACATCCTGAACCCAACCGCTTCCCAGCTCAAAGACTCCCAGATGGACCTGGTGGTTGCCGGTACCGAATCCGCCGTGCTGATGGTGGAATCCGAAGCGCAGCAACTGTCCGAAGAAATCATGCTGGGCGCCGTGGTCTACGGCCACGAGCAGATGAAGGCTGTGATCGACGCGATCCATGAACTGGTGCGCGACGGTGGCAAGCCTGAGCAAGTGTGGACCGCCCCTGCCAAGAACGAAGCCCTGATCGCTAAAGTGGCACAGTTCGCAGAAGCGAAGATCAACGCTGCTTACCAGACCAAAGACAAGCAAGCCCGTACCGACAAGCTGCGCGCCATGTCCGCTGAAGTCGCCGCCGACCTGGCCGCCGACGCAGCTGCCAACGGCGTGGATGCTCCTGACTCGGTAGAAGTCGGCAATATCCTGTTCGAAATGGAAGCCAAAGTTGTGCGCTCCCAGATCCTGCAAGGCGAGCCACGTATCGACGGCCGCGACACCAAGACCGTGCGTCCAATCTCGATCCGTTCGTCCGTGCTGCCACGTACCCACGGTTCCGCCCTGTTCACCCGCGGCGAAACCCAGGCACTGGTCGTAGCGACCCTGGGCACCGCCCGTGATTCGCAGAAGATCGACGCGCTGATGGGCGAGTACACCGACGACTTCATGCTGCACTACAACATGCCTCCGTTCGCCACCGGCGAAACCGGCCGTGTTGGTACCCCTAAGCGCCGCGAAATCGGCCACGGCCGCCTGGCCAAGCGCGCACTGATCGCCGCACTGCCTAACCCGGAAGACTTCTCGTACTCCGTGCGCCTGGTGTCGGAAATCACCGAATCGAACGGTTCCTCGTCGATGGCATCCGTCTGCGGCGGCTGCCTGGCACTGATGGACGCCGGCGTGCCGATGAAAGCACACGTGGCCGGTATCGCCATGGGCCTGATCAAGGAAGGCGGCCGCTTCGCCGTTCTGTCCGACATTCTGGGTGACGAAGACCACCTGGGCGACATGGACTTCAAGGTTGCTGGTACTGCCGCTGGCATTACCGCGCTGCAGATGGACATCAAGATCCAGGGCATCACCAAGGAAATTATGCAGGTTGCACTGGCACAGGCTAAAGAAGGCCGTCAGCACATCCTGGGCGAAATGCAGAAGGCCATGCCGACTGTGAAGACCGAGCTGTCCGACTTCGCGCCACGCCTGATCACCATCAAGATCAACCCAGAGAAGATCCGTGACGTGATCGGCAAGGGCGGCGCCGTGATCCGCGCGCTGACCGAAGAAACCGGCACCCAGATCGACATCAGCGACGACGGCATCGTCACCATCGCTTCCGTCGACGCAGCTGCCGGCCAGGAAGCCAAGCGCCGTATCGAAGAACTGACCGCTTCCGTAGAAGTGGGCAAGTCCTACGACGGCACCGTGCTGAAGCTGCTGGACTTCGGCGCCATCGTCCAGGTTATGCCTGGCAAAGACGGCCTGCTGCACATCTCGCAGATCGCCAACGAGCGTGTGAACGCCGTTGCCGACTACCTGAAAGAAGGCCAGCAAGTGCGCGTGAAGGTCCTGGAGACCGACGAGCGCGGTCGCCTGAAACTGTCGATGAAAGCTGCTGCTGAAGAAGCTGCCGCCGCTGCACAGTAATCAGCGCTAGCTGAAACAAAAAGCCGCCAGTGCGCAACCCTGGCGGCTTTTTTATTGCGACTACGGCAAGCAAGAACCGGAGCTGCAAGCCTCAAAGTTATCAAAAGATATTACAAATTTTCAATCGTGCGCTAGCTCGGTGCTGATATAATTCCACGCGGAAACTTGCAATAATTGTAATTAAATAAGAGCATGCGTAGCCTCTCGCAAATTTTATCGGAGCTGCCATTTGGGCGGCAGAACAATCGTCTCCTGCGCCTGTCGTTCCCCAATGATGATGGGCCGCGCTCCTTGCTGTTGGCCAACCGTTTGGATGCCGATGAGGGGATGTCGCGCGATTTTGAGTACACGGTGGAGGTGCTGGCCGACGATGCCAGCATTGCGCTAAAAGAGGTGCAAGGCAAGCTGGTTACTATTTCGCTGGTACGCGGCGATGGCAGCTTGCGCTACTTTAACGGCTACGTATTCGAATTCCGTCTGGTTAAGACCGATGGCAGCGTTGCGTTTTATTCGATGGTGCTGCGGCCTTGGCTGGCTTATCTGAAGCTGCGACGCGATAACTATCTTTTCCACGGAAAGAACCTGCGCGAGCAGTCGGCAGAGGTGTTTTCCGATTACGGCACCCATCCCGACTGGAGCTGCCGCGTGCAAGGCGTTGATGAGGTCATGACCATGGCCTGCCAATTCGACGAGACCGACTACAACTATCTGCACCGGCGCTGGGAAGCGGCGGGCTGGCATTACTGGTACGAGCACGGTGAACGCGGTCACACGCTGGTGCTGTCCGACGATAGCAAGCAGTCCCCGCCTGTCGACGGCGACAGTGCCGATGTGCGCTTCCAGCGCCATGGTGGCGCGGCTGAGGAGGACGGTATCGGCGACTGGTCGCCGGTGCGCAGCATCGTAGCCAGCAAGGTCGCGTTGTCGGCCTTTGATTTCAAGCATCCGGTCCCGAGGCATGTCGACCTGCCTACGCTGAACCAGCAGGGCGATGTGCTGGCGATGGAAAGCCATGAATATGCCGGCGCCTACGGTGTGCGCAACCGCAAGGATGCGGAAACACAGGCCTTGCTGCGTATGGAGGAAATCGAAAGCCGTGGTAAGCATTTTGAGGCCCTGGGCAATAGCCGCTACCTGATGCCGGGCCGCTGGTTCCGCCTGTGCGAGCATTTTTCGGCGGATGCGATTGGCGCTTCGGACGACAAAATGGCGTTCGTGGTGGTCAGCGTGCGTCATTCCGCCACCAACAACTACCTTCAGCAAAGCGAAGGGATTTCGGCATACCGCAACCAATTCACCTGCGTGCGCAAGAGCGTCCATTGGCGCCCTGGCCGCAGCTTTAACAGCGAGCCGGCGAGGATTCATGGCCCGCAAACGGCCATCGTGGTCGGCCCTTCCGGGCAGGAAATTTATACGGATGAACACGGCCGCGTGCGTGTGCAGTTCCATTGGGACCGTGTGGGGAGGCATGACGAGCAGAGCTCGGCCTGGGTTCGGGTCGCGTCCAGCTGGGCGGGCGGAAATTTCGGTGGTATTTCCTTGCCGCGCATCGGTCAGGAAGTCATTGTGCAGTGGCTGGACTCGAATCCGGACCGGCCCATCATCACGGGGCGCGTTTACAACGGCGAAAACATGCCGCCCTGGGAGCTGCCACACCAGCATGCCCTGTCGGGTATTCGCAGCAGCGAGTTGAAGGGCGCAGGTGGGGCGGGCGGTCGTAATAATCACTTGTTGATGGACGATACCGCAGGCCAGATCCAGGCCGTGCTGTCTTCCGACCATTACCGAAGCCAGCTTAACCTGGGGTACCTGACGCGCGTGCTCGATACTTCCGGCCGCAAGGACCACCGCGGCGAAGGCTTCGAACTGCGTACCGATGGTTGGGGCGCCGTCCGCGCCGCCAAAGGCGTGCTCGTCACGGCCTGGGCCCAGCCGGTGCAGGATGCCGGTACCACGCAACAAGACAACACCGAAGGCACCGATACGCTGCGTGCAGTGCTCGACAGCGCGAGCCTGCGCAGCCAGGCGGCGGAAATGGCCACCGAGCAGCGCGGCGAACAGAAAAGCTCGCACGGTGGACTGAAAAAGCACAAGGTGCTGAGTGAGCATTCCTGGTCGCTGACCAAGCCACTGGTCTTCCTATCGGCACCGGACGGGATTGCCGCCAGCACGCCGAAGAGCATCGTGCATGCCGCGGGAGAGGATCTGGGCTGCTATGCCGCCGGCAATGTCGATATGACGTCCGGCGAGCAAATGTCCTTCAGCTCGGCCAAAGGGATTCGGCAACACGTTGAGCGCGGTAGCCTGGTCACCGCCATCAGCCATGGCAACCATTACCTGCACGTGCAGGACGGAAAAGTGGAAACCGTGTCGCAAAAGGGCATGGTGTTCGAAGCCAAGACGGGCGACATTGTGCTGAAGACCAAAGGCGGCAGCATTGTCTTGACCGAGGCGGGTGAGATCCTGATCAAGGGTGCCAAGGAAACCCACGAAATCGCCGGTACCCTTGAGCTTGGTGCGGCCAAGGTGGTTAACCAAGGTTCGGTGAAGTCGGCGCCGGTGACCGAATTCTGGGGAATGATGAATGTTGGTAAGTTCAGCCAGCAAGTGGTGCTGCGCGACGCGCTGAACCTTGCGGCCGGCGCGGCGGCGGGCTATGCCTACAAGATACTGGCGAAGGACGGTTCTGTGCTGCAGTCGGGAAAACTGGATGATGAAGGCAAGACGGCACGCGTGTTCACCGAAGACATGGAAGAACTGCAGGTCGAGATTGATCGCAACAACGGCAAATGGGAATTCCTGGAGGACTTCAAGCATGATCCTGAAATGGATGCCGACACGGATGATGATTTGCCGGAAAAAGTGAAGACGCCGGTTGGCGTCGGCGTTCTCGCGTCGAAGGCACAGATTCCGGTGGAGCATGCGAAGAAGCTGTTTATGCCAGACGGCGAAATCGACATCCGCGCCGAGGCGCTGACGTTGCTGGGCCAGAAGATCGGCATGCCGGCTGCCACTATCGTGCACATCCTGAAACGCAGCGATGACATGAAAGAGCTTGTTGCCGGCGTCGCTGTGGAAAAGGCGGTGCAGGTGGCACGCGAAGGCATGCTCGATTTGGTCGAGTCCAAGGTCAACCATTCCGCCGCCAAGCTGGTGGCGATGGTCACGCGCGACTGGCGTGGCGAAGGCGAACTTCCGCGCGACGTGTCGTCCATCTTCGAAGAGGCCGCTGCGAAACGCGCGCGCGACATGGCCAAAGTGCTGGATCGCGCCACATCTGGCTGCTTCGGGATTGATGATGAGGCCGATGCCTTGTCGTTGTCTAATTTTGACCTGTTTGAACTTGACCTGCCGCCAGCCGATTTGCGTCCCGAAGAGGATGCACCAGACTTTATCCCACCTATTCGTGAAGCATGATTATGAAAAAAAACTTGATCCTGGGTTTGTTGATGTCCGTTTGCCTGGCGCAGACCGCGTTGGCCCAATCCAAGCCGACATTGCGCCAGCGTGCTGCGGCGCTGCAATGCGTTGACCGCAAGATAGAGCTGAAGGCAAGCTGCTATAAGGAGGCCGGCTACCCAGGCCTGTCCTGCACCAACCAGCGCCTGAGCATCAGCGATGGCGCCAACGGACGTGAACTCGGTGGCCAGTCGTTCAAGCCAGAGCCACTGCAAACTGGTGATGCTTATCCCCTGATCGCCGATAAAGTTGGCGATGTCATCTGTGCTGAAACGCCAGGAAAACAGAAGGTGATCGTCGTCTCGATGTCGAACGGTGGCAATTGCACGCAATGCGAATGGGCCGATGTTTACAGTTGGGATGGTGCCCTGATCGGTTCCAGTCGCGACAAGAAAAAGAACCCCGCAGTGGGCGAAGCGACGAAAACTGCGTTCGATAAGAAAGCGAAGAAGATAGGGCAGGGCAGCCTGTTCGATGTCTATATCGAAAGTGCGTTGAATGGCCATTGATTACAACGTCTTCTATACCAAGAATAAGGGCGCGGAGTATAAGGACAAGCAGGTCAAGTCGTACTCGCATTACAAGGAGCCGGTCGATCATAGTCCCGGCAGGTTGGCTGGTCATTCCCGCGTTTGGGGGGATGCGTCGCTGGCCGTGCAAAAACAGGTTATTGACAAGCTGATTGCGGCCGCCAAAGGGGCCGGCATGAACGTGCGCCGCACCGCATTGCTGCTGGCGACGGCCAAAATCGAGTCGGGCTTTAATCCTGATGCTGCTGCCGGCACTACTTCCGCCAGCAGCCTGGGCCAGTTCGTCAATAAAACGGGCAAGTTTTACGGCCTGAACGACAGCAATCGCTTCGATACGAATGCCAACGTCAAGGCTTTGCTGGCGCACTTCCTTGATAATGAGGCCTTGGCCAAAAAGCGAGGTAAGCCTGATGTCTGGTGCTACAAGTACCATCACGACGGCCCGAGCGGAAATTATGGCGGCGAGGGGCTGGCTACCGGAAAATTTTCCAAGCTGGCCGACCTGTATGAGAAGGCGCTCGATGTCGGGCACGCGCTGAGTATCGTCGACGCGTCCGGCAGTCCGATTGCCGACGCGGTCGTGAAGGTAGAGCAGAACGGCAAATCGAAGGTCATGAAGTCCAACGAGCATGGCTTGCTGCCGACCTTCCTGGCGTCGCCGGATTTTGGCCCCTTGACCATCTTCATCCAGAAGACCAGCGAGGAGTTCAAAGAGCTCGGCCAGCTTGCGATCGATAAGTTGAACTCAAGCTGGACGATCGTTGCGCCCAAGGAGCGCATGCCAGTAAAGACCCACCTGCACGAGGACAAGGCGGCACCGGCCAAGACTCCTGGTATGCATGAGGTGAAAAAAGGCCAGACCCTCTCGGGTATCGCTCGCCTCTATGGTACAACCTACCAGGTGCTGGCCAAGATGAACAACATCGACAAGCCGTACTTGCTGCATCCGCACCAGATGCTGAAAGTGCCGGATGGTAAGGGCAAGCCCGCGCCGGAGCAGGCCAAACCAGCGCAAGCGGCGGCCCCGGCAGCAACCGCGCCGGCAAAGCCATCCCAGGCATCGCCTGCCGCCAGCAGGCCGGTAGTGAGGGAAGATCGCAGCGCTGAATCCAAGCACCCGGAAGCAACCGTCAGCAAACCCAAGGCATCCGGCAGGATCGAGACTGCGATCGCTTATGCGATGAAGCACAAGCATCCAAAATCAATCCACTACTGCCTGAAGTATGTAAAAAGGGCGCTGGTCGCCGCTGGCTACTTCAAGTATCCCGGTTGCGAGCATGCCAAGAATTTTGGCCCGGTTCTTGCGAAGAATGGGTTCAAGAATCTGCTGGAAACCACGCCGGGAATCAATCTCAAGACTGCTCCGCACGGCTCGATTATCATTTATGCCCCGATTGAGAAGCAGACTACCAGCGCGGGCAAAGTCATCTCCGGGCACATCGAGATCAAGCACGCCGGAGGTTTCGTCAGTGACTTTAACGAAGTTGACCCGTGCTATCGTACGGACTACTTAACTATGGTGTCTCCCGTGCACTTTAGTTATAAGGTCCGATTCGAGGTAACGGGAATTTGGTATTTGGAGTAAAGATGCGTCGAATGAAATTGTTGTTCAGTATGAGCTGGATGTTGGCGGCTACGTTCCAGATGACACCAGCATTTGCGGGTGATGTCTATTCGCCATTTGGCCTGAGCTGTACGCGCGGCAGCGAGCCTGGCGCTGAGGTTAAGAAAGTTAGTGACAGCCTCGATCAGCGTTTTCGCACGGTATGGGGCAAGGATTGGGCCTACCAGACACTTCCGACCAAACGCATCGATCCAAAGGCGATGGAGGAAATTGCAGCCATTGCCGGTTGTGCCGCCATCCTGGATCGCTCCGCATGTTCGAATTTCTTTGATCCCGAGTTCGGGGGCAATCTGGCCGTGTTTACTTCTTTGGGTACAAAGGCGCCGGTTCGCAAGCAATTTGATGAGGCGATTGCAGCATTGCCATCGATTGAAGCGCGAACGGCAGCCCAGTACTGTGTAAAGCTGGTCGGAAAGAAATAGTCGTGCCTACACAGCGCGGCGCAATATGTAATCGATGGGGAAGGGGTGGGAATGAGTCGTCCAGTGATACGCGTTGGAGATAAGACGTCGCATGGCGGCGAGGTACTGACGGGAAGTTCTGCCTTTGTCCTTGACGGCAAGGGCGTGGCGCGCCTGGGAGATACGGTGAGTTGCCCTCTTCACCCAAGCGAAACCACTATCAACAGCGGCAGCGAGACCTATATCACCGACGGCAGGCCAACTGCCCGCGATGGCGATACCACAGCATGCGGCGCCACGCTGATTGCCAGCCATGCCAACTACTTGATCAAGTAGCGCGCCACGCTCCCCTGAGCCCACTTAAGGGCTCAGGGGGGCGAACTTGAATTGCTTGGCGAAGGCCTGTCCGGAGGGAACTGTGACGATTCCTTTGTTGTCGCGATTGGTAATCCATATCTGAGCCTGGTGACTATTGCCTCAACCTTGAAGCAAGTCTTGGTTCCCGCCCCTGATGTCATGCCGATCAAGCGGACTCATCACCCCACGCCCGCCACGGTTCAGCACATGGGTGTAAATCATGGTGGTGCGAACGTCTTTATGCCCGAGTATCTCCTGCACGGTCCGGATGTCGTAGCCACTTTGCAGCAGATGCGTCGCACAACTATGCCGCAACGTATGCGGCGACACCTTCTTTTGGATCCCCGCATCGCGTGCCGCCTGCCGCACAGCCCGCTGGACCCGCTGTTCCTCCACATGGTGGCGCCGCACTTCACCTGAGCGCGGGTCGCGCGACAGGCGCGTAGCCGGGAATACGTACTGCCATTTCCATTCCTTCTCAGCGTTGGGATATTTGCGATCCAACGCGAACGGCAGATAAACCGCGCCATCACCTTGAGCACAATCCCGCTCGTGCTGCAATCTGGCCACTTCAAGCTGGGCCTTTAATGGCGCCAAAAGGGAGTCTGGCAGCATAGTAACCCGGTCCTTGGCACCTTTACCGTTACGGACCACGATCTGGCGATTGCCGAAATCGATATCCAGCACGCGCAAGCGGCACGCCTCCAGCACGCGCATGCCGGTGCCATAAAGTAGGGAGGCGATGAGCCAGGTCTCACCTTTCATGTGCGCGAGCAAGCAGCGCACTTCTTCGACGGTCAGCACGGTAGGAAGGCGTTGTGGCTGCTTTGCAGCGACCACATCTTTCAGCCAGTCGACATCAACCTTCAGCACCTTCTGGTACAGGAAGAGGAGGGCGGCTTTCGCTTGCGATTGGGTGGATGCGGATACGCGTCGCTCCACTGCAAGATGGGTCAGAAAGGCTTCGATTTCTTCCTTGCCCATGTCGCGCGGATGGCGCTTTTTATGGAACAGGATGAAGCGGCGCGCCCAGTCAACATAAGCTTCTTCGGTGCGGATGCTGTAATGCAGGGTTCGTATTGTGGCGCGAATCTGATCGAGCAACTTTGGTTGATCGGAGTTCATGATGTGATCCTCCAGCCGTTAGGAGGTTTTATCTTCATACTGCAGCGGTGGTGCGACTTGGATCTGGATCAAAGTGGCGTTAGGTGTCGTGATAAAATTTGCGAAAACGTCAATATGACGTCCACTTAACGTTGGGCTGGACGGTGAAGCTAACGATGATTTCGAAAGAAGAAGCTCCGGTTGAATGGGCCATGCTCATGTACGAACTTGACGATGCTCGTGAACATCTCGAAAAAATGATGGACTCGATGACTGCCGATCCTGAGTTTGACGAGAGTGTTTTTCGCGTCGAACTGGGGCACATCTTTTCTCATCTCAATCGTGCGTGGCACCGTCGAAATGTCATTGGTGAACTCGAAGGACATGCTTGGGATGAGGCCAGCAAATTTCCAACCGACCTAGACCCAAGTTAAACTATGCCCAACAATTCATTCAACGCGGACGCGCTGACGCGCGCCGGTTAATTCAAACACGTTGGCCATCGCTTTGAACATGATGCAGACTTCGACCACTTCGTTCGGCACTTGGGCCGCTGGCAAATCCGCCAGCGCGGCTAGTGCCGGCGTTTGGGTCGCTGGCAGTTCTCAGTTTGGTGGCAGGGGTCTGCGCGCGCGGTTTGCTAGCGTTCGTGCGGGCGCATTCGCGGACATGCTGTCGTCTGTGCCTTCGCGGCCAGTTCACGCGCGTGTCCAACATCTAGCTCAACCGGACGGCTTACGCGCTGCGCGCTCCAGCCGCCGGTTAGCACCACGTTGTACGTCTGCGATCTAAAGAATATGCACGCTGCATCGCACATCGCTAGCTTCAATGCTCACCGCAACGCCGGCCTGTCGGCTGCGGTGACTGCGGCTGTTCGCCTCGGGCGTCCCCACGCGGCGGCCATTGGTCGTTCCGTGACGCGCCGTCCAACATCTCATTCGAGCGGATGCGCTTACGCGCCCCGCTCAATTCAACGTTAGGAGCTCGATGTCACAGTCGAATGAAAGCTATGCGTATTTTGCGCTGACGGGGACTCTTGATCCAGAAATGGTGTCGAGGCGAACGGGCATTGCGCCCACGGATTCTTGGCGCAAGGGTGATTTGCATCCGCGTACCCGAAGGGAACGGAAGTTTGATCGTTGGGAATTGGCCTCTCGTTTGCCTCGAACTGAGGAGCTGGAACTTCACATCGCGGATGTACTGGTGCAACTTGAGGCAAGCCCGATCGAATTTGCTGCACTCGCCAAAGAACACAGCGGGCGCATGCAGTTGGTCGGCTATTTTCACGAAGAGTACCCTGGTCTTGTCTTTTCAGCCTCACTGGTCGCGGGTCTAGCGAAGTTCAACCTTAGTATGGATTTTGATTTTTATGCACTCTGGTCTGATGCACGCGACGATACCTAAAGGGTACCCTAACCATCAGCTCCAGCGGACGCGCTACAGCGGGCTTCGCCCGCTTCCTCGCGCCGCTGAGCAAACACGTTGGGCCGTATGAAGATCGAAGACCTCGCTGAAACTGACGTTCTATCCTTCTATTTGGATCAGCGTCACGCTTATCTTGAATTGACGGTTGTCGCCTTTGGTGGCGCACACTTCAAGGTGCAGGCTCGAAATCATGACGGCTCTCCGATCGGTGTCGAATTCGGTTAGGTTCACTTTCACGGCAACTTTACAACTACGGAAAACCTTCCGAGCTTAGGCGAGCTTGAAAGTGTTGCAGTCACTGACAGCGGCGTTATCTTCGAGGGTGACTTTGGCGATATTACAGTCCGCGCCAACTGCTTTGAGGTTTTTGAACAATGAAAATATTGCCCAACAATTCCGTCAACCGGACCTCCGCATCGCTCCGCGCTGCTGCGGCCGGTTACGTCCAACGTTAGGCTTACTGCATGTCGATCACGCGTCTCGAAGCAATTGAATTCCTCTCCCGGCTTACGCCGACGGAGGAGGCCGCGTTTCTTGCGCGTCTTGGCCATTGGCTTACGGTTGTCGCTCGCGGCGGGTACGAGTTCCAGGCTCCGGGAGTTGTTGATCCGATCTTGCTGCGGCGGATCAATGAAATCCAACATCGGGTCTTTGCTCAAATCGCGGGCTTGGTTGAAAATGGCGAACGAACCTTTGACTCGGAAGACCTGGTTAGCTGGCTCTCGGCCGAAGGCCGAGAGCCGGAGCTACAGCTTCAATGTCTCGATGCTTTTGCGCGAGTACAGGCCCGTCACAACAATCGAATAGCCTAACAATGCGCTCAACCTCGCTCACTTCGTTCGCTGGACACGCCAATCGCTTCGCGCTTGCCGTGCCGGTTAGCTCGTCACGTTAGGGGCCATGGACGAATTCGTTATTCGATCAGATAAAGAGGCGAAGGTAACCTTTGACTCAAGAAGGTTTGATCACACTGGCTGGGTCACCGCCTACACAATCACTATCGATGCACGGGGCTTACGCGCGACTCGTGAGGTTGAGAACCTTCCCTATGGTAGCTCTCCTGCGAAGCTCTTCGGTGAGTTGGCCGAAGAATGGAGTGGCTTCAAAGGGCAAAAGGAATGGGGCGCAATCGAAGGTGAGTTCAATTTATCGGCATCCTCTGACGCCATTGGCCACACTACGCTTGTTGTGGAAATCCTTCCAAGCTATGCCTCGCCTTGCTGGTCAGCTGAACTATCGATTGAAATCGAAGCTGGCCAACTGGAGCGCATCGCAAGTGATGCAAGGGAGTTCTTCAATGATTTTACCTAACCTTCAGTTCCAGCGGACGCCTGACGGCGCCGCTGAACGTCCACGTTGGTCATCGCTGTGAACATGATGCAGGCTTCAGCTCTTACTTCTGGCACCTGGGTCGCTGGCAAATCCGCCAGTGCGGCTTGCGGTGCCGCTTTGGCCGCCGTTTGCGCAAAGTTTGGTGGCAAGTCCAGTGCAGTGCGGCCCGCCGCCGCTAGCATGGGCGCATTCGCGGACACGCCGGTAGCTAAGCCTTCGCGGCTAGTTCACGCGCGTGTCCAACACTACACTCAACCGGACGGCTACAGCGCTGCGCGCCTCCGCCGCCGGTTAGTTCCACGTTAGAGACCCGTGCATGCTCATCGATATTCTGATAGGAATCGTGGTTTTTTGCCTGGGCATTTTTCTGTTTCTTTACGCGACGTGGCTGTTCATCGCCCGCTTACGCGCTGGTGAACGTACTGGGAAGAGTTTCAAGTTGTGGCTTCGAGATCTGCTAGATCTTGTTTGGTGAACTCGTTCCTGAACTCAGGCTTTATATGGTAGTTGATTTATCTTCTAACTTTCAGCTCCAGCGGACGTGCTACAGCGGGCTTCGCCCACTTCCGCACGCCGCTGAGCAACCACGTTGGGCCCACATTTGAAGGACACTATGTCGAAAGTTTGTGATGATTGCGGAACGGTCGAAGGCAGTTTGCATGAGGCCTTTTGTACGCGAGAACGTTGCCCATTTTGTGGTGGTCAGCTCGTTTCTTGTGGGTGCGCGTCGAAGGTGCTAGAGCTCGATGCTGATGAACAAAAAGCCCTGGATGATTACGAAGATGACTCTGTCGAACCGCTTGCTGGAGTGATTCGTCGCTGGGTTAAGGCACTCGATCGCAAAGGCCGCATTCCATTCTAAATATGCCGCATTTGCCCAACAATTCCGTCAACCTGACCTCCGCATCGCTGCGCGCTGCTACGGCCGGTTACGTCCAACGTTGGTCATCGCTTTGAACATGATGCAGGCTTCAGCTCTTACTTCTGGCACTTGGGCCACTGGCAAATCCGCCAGTGCGGCTAATGCCCGCGTTTGGGCCGCTGGCAGTTCTCATTTTAGTGGCAGGGGCCTGCGCGCGCGGTTTGCTGGCGTTCGTGCGGGCGCATTCGCGGACACGTTGGTAGCTAAACCTTCGCGGCTAGTTCACGCGCGTGTCCAACATCTAGCTCAACCGGACGGCTTACGCGCTGCGCGCTCCAGCCGCCGGTTAGCACCACGTTGGGCTTGAATGTCAACTTTACTCACTCCAACCGGCTTTGCTGTTCGACAGGCAATTGTTCGCTCCATTCCGCTTTGGGTACTCATTGGGGTTCTAGCTTGTGGATGGGCACTGCTCGGCCCCAAGACTACGGGCCGTTTTCTCGACACTTCGACGAGTATCGGCCTCTATCTCTTCTATATCTTGGCGACCGGTGGAATTGCTTTGGGCTATCTGGGATGGTGGTTGAGCCTGTACCTAAAAGGGATGATGAGTACTCCTCGGCACCCGTGGCAACTCGCGATCCGAGAGAATGAGCTGATGATTTCCACTGGGCGTGTTGATACGTTTGTGAATATCGATTCGGTCAGGTCGTTCAGGTTACTAAGCGACGACAACTGGGACAAAATGAATGGAATGGAGGATTTCACTCTCGTTGCAAAACTCGGTAAGTTCTCTCGCATTTTAATTCCCGGGTCCGCACAAAATTTCGATGAAATCCTAGAAGGAATTAGAAGGTCGCGAACCGTTGAGGTCGTTCTTGTTGAATAAAGTGCCGGCAAAACTGCCCAACCATTCCGTCAACCGGACCTCCGCATCGCTGCGCGCTGCTGTGGCCGGTTACGTCCAACGTTGGGCGCCGCTTTGAACATGACGCATGCTTCTCCTCTCCGCTTGGCTCCCGGGCCTCGCGGCGCCGCTGAACAGCCACGTTAGCCCTATGATCCGATTTATCGCTTGTATTTTTCTCAGCATAACAATGCTTCCGGCTTTCGCACAATCCCAGACATGGGCCACAGCTGTCTCAAAAAATAAGGCAGACGGGACGGCAATTATCTTTCGATACATCAAAGACCTAGGCCCCAATTTCAAACGTGAAGTTCAGCCGATCCGAGTAATCATCTCCTGGAAGTACGAGGGGCCGAATGGGATGCCTGCTAGCGAAATGAATGTGCGGATGAACGAATTGGAGGATGCGCTTTATCCAGCAGTTGCGGCAAATGGATTGGCGACGTTGGCGCTCGTATCGACAGGGAACGGGTTGAAGGAATGGATTTTCTACTCGAAAACTGAGGCTGAGTTCTTTTCTGTGTTGAATAAGTCACTTGGAAGGCTTAAACCTTTTCCGATCGAGATTCATGTCGCTGAGGATCGCGTCTGGAGGAGCTATGAAGAGTTCCGTACTTCAGTAGAGGAATAAATGGCTAACAATTTGCTCAACCTCGCTCACTTCGTTCGCTGGACACGCCAAAGCTGCGCTTTGTCGTGCCGGTTAGCGTGAACGTTGGGCTCCTGGATGGTGTTGAAACGACTCAAACTTGGGATGACTGGGTTTCTCCTCCTCGTAATGGGGTGGTTCGCCTTTTGCATCGCCGCTTACCGAATTCCCGGTGGACCCGAGCGGAGCTTTGATGGTGAGGTCTACTTCAAGATCATGGAGCTTGAGGACGATAACCGCTCCTTCTTCGAGGGCATTTTGGGGAACAGGCGGTTGCGTATCTTGGAGGCGCCGGTCTTTTACGTCTCCGCATCGGACAAGTCCAGGCTTTGGCAAACTTCTCCGTTCGAGCTGGAAGATAAGCGCGAGACGTTGAGAGTTAGGGTGAAGGCCAAACCGCTGCTTTTTGGCGGCTACGATGTAGCGGAGATTGAAAGCGTCAAACAGGTTTCAGGTGAGCCCTATGTCAGAAAATAAGCCCAACCATGCACTCCAGCGGACGCCTTCGGCGCCGCTGACCTAACACGTTGGGGATGACATGGATTGGCTTACGTTCGCCGTCGAATTGACCAAGGCACTTGCTTGGCCGGTCACAACGGTCATTGTTACGATGCTTTTCCGGAAACCTCTCGCAGATTTGATACCGTTCTTGAAGTCATTGAAGTACAAAGATCTGGAGGTGGAGTTTTCAAAGGGTGTCGAAGAGGTGAAGCAGGAGGCGCTGGTTGCAATTCCTCAGCCCGCCGAGATACCTAATTCTGAGGATCAAACAAGAAGTCCTTTAGCTCAACTTGCTGAAGTTTCACCGCGTTCCGCTGTGCTTGAAGCTTGGCGAACTGTTGAGTCGGAAGCCATCGCGTGCGTTACCAGAAACAATCTAGCTCCTGAATCTGATTCATTGAAGGGCCACTCGCGAATTGGTCATGCGCTTTTGCAAGCGGGCGTAATGAACAAGGATCAGTTCAAGGTATTTCATAGGCTGCGTGAGCTTCGAAATCTGGCGGCTCATGCCGACGATTTTACGCTAGGGATTGAGGACGCTATCGATTACCTGGATTCGGCAATGCGCCTGGCCGTTCACCTTCGTGCGAATTAAACATGGAAAGGCATGAAAATCCCAACCATGCAATCAACCCGGACGCGCTGAAGCGCGCCGCTTAACGCAACGTTGGGCGCTTTTTTGAATCCTCGATTATGAACACTTGGCCGTTTGATCAACCGCAGAATTGTGGAACGATCATTTCACGCGCTATACTCGAAGGCCGCAATGCCATCCTCTATGTATCTCACGATGAAGATGATCACGGTTGGCAATTTCTTGATAATGAAACGTTCGAAGCAAAGGACGCTGCGCTTGTTTGCTTGTCGCACGTCGTAGGCCTCGATCCATCAGTGGTGGAGGTTGCGGATCTTGAACCGGGTTGGATCGCGACTCGCAGTCACCTTGGTGCTGTGTGGGTTCGTGAGCTGGCACCTCCAGAGGACGAAGATGATGAATAAAGTCCATCGGCCCAACCACTCGTTCCAACGGACGCCTGCGGCGCCGCTGAACTCACCACGTTCGACATCACTGAATGAGCCCTGAGGACATCTACAACGACTTAGACCCCGCTGAAGCGCGCGAGCAGCTTTTTGCGCTCGCCCTGGCCGGCGACCATCAGGCGGAGTTTTACCTGGGACATCTCGCGGACGAGGAGTCACCCCGGGATCAGGCCGGAGCCCTGGTTTGGTACAGAAAATCGGCGGCCGGTGGGTTTCTGGAGGCAAGGCACTGGGTGGCGAGTTTCATGTACCATGGCATGGGGACAGAGCAGGACGTTGCAGGAGCCGTTGATCTCCTCCGTCAGTGCGCTGCGGCCGGCTTGGACGCCTCCTGTTGGAAGCTTGGACAGCACCTACTTCAGTTTTCCGAGAGCAGGGACGAGGCTATCCGTTGGTTAAAGCTCGCGGCCAGCAAAGGGCACGGCGGCGCAGTCGACCTGCTTGCTGAGACCGGAGCGTGGTGATTGATGATCACGCGTTGCGAAAAAAATGCACCAGGTCCGTTCTATACCACTGGCGAGTGCATGTCGTGCGGTGCACCAGAGAGTATGGCGCCTGAACTTTTGGCTCAGCTTGATGACAACAACTCCGAAACGTATTTTCTGAGACAGCCGGCTACGCCGGAAGAAATTGAACGTGCCTGCCAAGCCATCGAAGTATGCTGTGCTGACGCACTTCGTTATGGCGGGAATGATCCCGCCATAATTGAACGCTTGGGCAACAATCCCAGCTGCTGCGATCATCTCTTACCAAGGAGGCGCAATTGGTTCTTATCGCTCTTCATGAAATGAGGTCTATGCCTAACCTGGCGGTCAACCGGGCTGCCTCCACGCTGCGCGTTCTGGCAGCCGGTTACCTTGGACGTTCGGCATCACAGGCCACCCATCACCAATGAACCAGCATGCTAAAGAGCAGATACTGAGCGCCACTTCCGCGCTCTTTTGCGACGGACAATACGAAGTGATCGGCAAACACTTCGCCCCTGACTACGTCGTACACACTGCAGGCCAAGACTTGCGCGGTGGGCCGAAGTTGATTCGGTCGGCAATCGAACTGTATCGCGGCGCCTTTCGTAACTTGGTGGTCGATGTTCAGTTCTTCATGGAGTCAGCGGATACCGTGAGTTGGCAACGAACTATGCGCGCTACACACACTGGAGCTTTCAAAGGGTTCCCGGCAACGGGTCAGCCGATCGTCTGGCGTGAGATGGTGGTCAGTCGCTTCTGCAACTCGCTGATCATCGAAGAATGGGTCGTTACGGATCTTGCTGAGCAACTGCTTTTTTCACGAAAGTCTCTGTCTCATAAATCGCCCCAATCTAAGCGGCTTCGCAGCGATGCATAATCCATCGCTCAACCGGTAGCTTCAAAGCTAGGAACTCAATGTGCTTTGCCGATGAATTTTCCGAATGGGTGATGCTCGCCGTCGGTTCCGGTGTGCCGACTGAGGTTTGCGCGTTTTGTTTTAACCTTTATGACCGCAGCGATGATGGACTATTTTCCGTCGAACTGATTGGGGTCGACGAATTCGACGCCGACGACGGTGACTGGGCATGCTCGGAAGTTTGGGCTCCTGTTAATAGTCGGATCGAAATTCCCTTGGCCTTCTCGGGTAACGACTGGCGGAGCTGTCTCGACGAAATGGCGGACCTGTTGAATCAACTCTTGGCGTCAGGTTCTGCTGCTGCACAAATCTTGAAGTCACGTCAGGCAATCGCCGTTGGATTCGTTGACGGAGACCTTGATGTTCTTTGGCTATCCTAACCTTGCGGTCAACTGGGCTACCTTCACGCAGCGCGTTCTGGCAGTCAGTTACCTTGGACGTTGTGACCTAGTCTAAATGCGCCTCGATTCCGAAAAACTGCATGTGATCGCGTCCGCTCCGAGAACCTCGGAGAATTGTCGGCGAGTGGCGCGGGCGCTCTGCGCCGCGATGAATGACTGGCCAACTGAAAATCTCACTCTGGTGAATGCTTTCATTCGAGAGTTGGAAGCGTGCTTTTCCCCGTTGACGTTTGAGAACATCGAGGCAGTCGCTTCGCGCATCAATAGCGCAACCGACGCCTGGAAAGCCGAAGGCCTTGCGGTGCTGCTCGAAGCCTGGGGTATAAACGATCGCCACAAAACTCTGAATGAACTTTTGGGCGAACTTCAAAGGGAATCGGCGAATGAGTAAAATGGCGCAATCGCCGAACAATCCATTCCAGTGGCCCCCTACGTCCCGGCTGAATTCAAAACGTTGGGTCGTTCACTTCACAACTTAGCTCATGATCTATCCAACAGTTCTTGACCCATCAAAAGTCGGCGAGTATCCAGCTTCGGCAAAGGCTGGTGGCGGCTTCGTTTGGGATGCAGTACTTGAGTACCGGGTCTGGTGTCACCCTGAGCGAGGCGCTCCGGATGATGATGACGGAAGCGACTACTACTATGCATTCGAATCATTCGAAGAAGCCAAAGCCTTTGCAACCGAAAATCCTGGAACCGAAGAGCCCCTTGCCTTAGTCCTTCAGCGGGAATATATCGATGAGCCTGAACCGGGGCAATACGCCCACGTTCAAGAGGAGCGTGTCACGGAATGGCCCGTCGCATTTCTATCAAGACCGCAGCGCGACCAATTTACTATTCCTGACTTCCTCGCTCCAAATGCGCCTTCCAATCGACTCGAAATACTACGCGGGCTGGCGCCGAGAGTGAGGCAAAATGTCTAACCTGGCAGCTAGCCACCTTGAACGTTAGACGTCAGAACAACCTTTTTATCACGGGCAGACGCTATGCGACATAGCGAAAGACACAGAACTCACCGCACAGGCTGGCTCCGTGCTGCCGTTCTTGGCGCGAACGACGGTATTGTTTCTACTGCTAGTCTTGTCTTGGGTGTAGCTGCGGCAGGTGCGGATACCAAGGGCCTTCTGGTTGCCGGCGTCGCTGGTCTCGTCGCTGGTGCCATGTCAATGGCCGCTGGAGAGTATGTCTCGGTCAGTTCGCAAGCTGATACTGAGCGCGCAGATCTAGCGCGGGAGGGCAAGGAGCTTGCCGCGAATCCCATAGAAGAACACGCAGAACTCAAAAACATCTACGCCAAACGTGGTCTCGACGAAGCGCTGGCGTCGAGCGTTGCCACGCAATTGACGCAGCATGATGCACTTGCCGCACATGCGCGAGATGAACTGGGCATATCGGACACACTGGCCGCGAAGCCAGTGCAAGCCGCATTAGCCTCGGCCGGCACCTTTGCGGTGGGCGCAGCGCTTCCTCTCCTCATGGTTCTCTTGCTTCCAGGCTCTCTGCTCATGTGGGGTCTTGCCGGCAGCTCTCTCTTCTTTCTTGCTCTGTTGGGCTTTCTGGCTGCACGCGCAGGCGGTTCTCCCGTAATTGCTTCTGTAACGCGCGTCACGTTCTGGGGCGCTTTGGCAATGGCATTGACCGCTGGCGTTGGGGCCCTCTTTGGTGTGGCCGCTTGAAGCCCATGGCGCTATCAAGCCCGACGCCGAACCCTTCGCTCAGCTCAATGTTAGGCCGCACAAGCATGATCACACATATACCCGCGCACCTGTCTGACTTCTGGAATGCTTTCGCCGATTCCATCGGCGGCGTGGACGCTGCCCGCTTCTACGAGGTGTGCGTCTTCGGGGATAGTGAGGCTCTTGCGAATGAGCTTGCCGAACTCGTGCTTCGGGGTGCCAAGCGCGCCACAGCGGGGTCGGTATGGTCCTACCAAGATGAAGGGAAACGAATTCCTATGCCGGGCGATCTCAGCATCGTAACGAACTGGGCTGGCATACCGCTGTGTATCATTGAAACCGAATCAGTCGAGGTTGTGCCCTTTGGCGAAGTCAGTTCCGAGTTTGCGGCCATTGAAGGCGAAGGGGATGGCTCGTTGTCGTTCTGGCGTGAGGCGCATAGACAGTACTTCACTCGCGAATGCGCCCGAGCAGGCCGCCAGTTCAGCGAGAACATGCTCGTTGCCTGTGAGCGGTTCAAAGTTGCTTATCAACCTGCAACCAATGCGACTTAACCCGTTAATCGAGCGGACTGGCGTCGACAAGCTGCCGCTCAAGGCTCTGCTTAAACGTTGGGCGGGACAAGGGACACTGTAATGGCAGGAAAATTCATGAGACGCGGCGCGGTGATCGACACGATAAAAAGTGAAGAACGCTACCCTCAAGTCGCGGAAGTCTGCGCAGCGCAATAATGAAGGTGCCGCAAAAGCGCAACCAGGCAATCAACCCGGACGCGCTAGTGCGCGCCGGTTGTTTTATAACGTTGGGAGTTCCAGTGCATCATCTTTTGTTGACTATGCCCCCCAGCCTGACCGCACGCGTCAGCCGCTGGCTATCGTAAGGATGTAGATGAGTCAGAACGGTGGAAGGTCAACGAAGCGACCAGGAATTTTGCGGATCATCCTTGAGGAGGTGCGCGATGCCTTTCGTCGAAACCGACGAGCAAATCGCCTTGCCAAAGCTCGAGATCGCCTCGAAGTCGGCGACCTTGCTCCAATGTTGGAGCTGGCCCGTCTTTCCGTTGGCGAAGCCTGGCTCGCACTAGCAGACTACTATGCGGCTCAACAACCGCAAAACCCGGCACTTGCCACGCAGGCCTACCATAGCGCCTTGCAATGCCATGACTGGGTTGAACGCCCCGCTCGGGCATATGAGGAGTATGACCGCCGCCGTTTTCTGGGCATTGGCGCCACACAGGACATGCAGGCGCTGGCAACTGAGTGGAAGAGCGGGCATTTGCCGGGGAATAGGCGTGAAACGCAGCTTGCCTGGATTCACACTTGCGGCCCCGCCGACCTGCGCGATCCCAAAGAGGCTTGGTGGTGGATTGCCCTTGCCGAGGCTCGATGGGGGCAATGCGAAGACGTTGCGCTCCCGTCGTTCTCCGCCGCCGAACTGCGCGAATATTTAGTCAGGTCAGTGCAAGACGAGGATCGACTTAACCTCCATGACAAGGCCAAGGCATATGCGTACGCTGAATTCGCCTCGGGGAAGTAAGTCTGCCGCTTCGGTCTGGGCTAGATCATGGGTCTGCCTCCAGGCTATTCGGCGTAAAGGTTTTTGCATTGTCTTGGGATTAGGCGGCATAATGATGTTTGTTAAAAAGCCAACTTTTCATGGTTGAAAGCCCTATGATCCGCTGGTCAGCTGTCGCGTTATCTCTTCTATTACTGGGCTGCAAGCTACCGCCTCCCTGCGATCGTTGAGTATCGTGTCGGGCGTGGAGCGGCGTCCCAGCCCACGCATTCGGACGCGTCTAGACTCTGTGCGTTGGAAGCCTAAAGATTCGAGACAATTGAGAAAACTTGAGGAAGCAAGCATGCAACTTCTGAATAACCCGATCGCGGTGATGTTCCTGTCGTTCATCATCGGAGTCATCGCGGACCTTGTGCTCCGCCGGATGCCGTTTTATGGATGGATCAGCGCGCGCTACCTGTTTGCAGATTCAAAGACGTACGAAAATGTTGGGGTTGAGCGGTTTCAGAAATTTCTCCTGGCGACGCCGCTGCGGATGTTTAACACCAACATCAAACTGCCGAAGAAGCGCGACTTGCAACTGCTGAAGGACATCCGAAAGCACATTGCGACTGCGGAGGTTTCGCACTGGGTGGGCTTTGCTGTGATGGCGGTATCGACGGTCTACGCATGGACTATTTACGGGCCCAAAGTAGGCATCGCCTTCGTCTTCTTCAATACTGTCGGCAATCTCTATCCGTGTTTGCTCCAGCAATACAATAAGAAGCGCTTGAATCAGCTAATTGATGTCATGGAGCGCCGCAAGCCGAACTCTCAAGTCGGGGAGGTGCTTGCGTCGGATGGGTAGTTAAGTGACTTCCCCCGTTCCGCATACCGCAGCCCCGCGCGGCCGCCGCGCAGGATGTTACTGTTGGAGAGTTTTTCCCGGTGCCGCGCCAGTTATGATTAACGGTTATTTGACCTGCGGAGACCAAATGAATCCCTACTTGCCCCCAGTTGCAGACGTTGCCGTTGAGCGCGCGATGCCGGAGGTGCCGCCTGAAGTCCAAAAAAAGATCAAGCAAGCCTGGATTGCCGGCGCCATCTCAGGCTCAATGACGCTGTTGTTCACGCTGCTGGCGATCAGCGGAACCAAGGCTGCCGGTTTCAATGCTTGGAATTTTATTGACGTCGTACTGATCTTTGGCCTGGCGTTCGGTATCTATAAGAAGAGCCGTGCGTGTGCGGTTTTGATGCTGGTCTATTTCGTCGTCTCCAAAATCCTGATCGCCATTGAAACGGGTTCAGTCAGCGGGACGGTATTGGCCATTATCTTCATCTACTACTACGCTCAAGGCATAGCGGGCACGTTTGCTTACCATAAGCTGGTGAAGCAGTAAGGGGATTCGGATGAGCAGAGTGGCCGCCGTTGTATTCGCCCTTGTTTCTGGCCTGGCGATCGCAAGCCCGCAGGCCGCCGAGACCATGCCCGCTTCCGGAAAGATATCGGCCATACCTCCGAGTCAGCGCTTGCACTTGATCTTGCTGGGTGTTGAAGACGTGGCCCGCTCCGTTAAATTCTACGAGGCTCTGGGCTGGAAGAAGTCACCATCCGGGAACGAGGGCTTTGTGAAGTTCGATATGGGCGGCTATGCGCTTTGCCTTTTGTCGCGCGAGGCGTTCGCCAAGGATGCGCAGTCGCCGACTGCCAAGGGCAGCGGGTTTTCTGGGGTAGGGCTGGCTTACCTGGCCAAGTCGACGGATGAAGTGCCGCTTGTTCTGGCGCGGGCGGTGGCGGCAGGCGGTACCGTTGTAAAGCCAGTTACCAAAACGGCTTGGGGTGTCGCTGCCTACTTCAAAGACCCGGATGGGCACTTGTTCGAAATCGACTATGAAGATGCGTGGGTGTTCGATGCCGAGCACAAGCTGGTCGTGGACAAGGTGAATGCCAAATAGGTTTCCGGGTCTCGCTTCAGGCGATCAGGAGTTCATAGGGTTTGGATGCTTGTGCGGCAACCTGTCGCCGCAGCTGCCGCGCCTTGTTTGTGGGGTGAAGGTCGTTCCCAGCTATCTGGCGGCGGGGGCGTTTACCTTGCAATGCGTGCGCCACGCGACAACGCGTCATTAGGAGAAAAAAGTTAGATCTTTAATTAGTTGCCTTTTACTTCCTCTGTTGGCCAATGCGGGGGTCTTTTCGAATGAGAGGGTGCAGTCTTTCCCAATTGGCTGGCCTGCCCTGAAGGGCATGTCCGAGAATTGTGCGGAGGTCCAGGGCTCTTATATCGATCCTAACCAAAGGCGTTGGGAACACGAAGAGTTCCCGGCGAGTCGGCTGGGTGAAAAGTCCGGCGGCCAATACCATGGAGTCTGGTGGGCGTTGGGCCTGTCCCACCAGGAGGTGCAGCCGGATGTGCAGCATGCGATGCCGCGCACGTTCTCTGTGGCGTTGACTGAGAATCAGGGCGTGTCGATCAAGTATCTGATCGGCGAGAAGCTGGTGTCCTCGCGCATGTTTGCCAGGGGCGAGTGGTCGTGCGGCGCCGATGGCCTGACCCTTAGGGTGCTCGATCGCAAAGGTCCTGGGATGGACAAAATTCCTTACCATGGCCATTTCGTCCACCGCGCCACGCTCTATCGCGTGAACGAAGATCTTTACCTCAAATTCGAACGTCGTTCCGAGATGTGGTTGGCGCACGTCGTGCCGCAGTGGTCGCATGATGTGGAGTGGCTGCGCTTTATGGGGGAGCACGCGCGGCCGACCACGTCGTTGGCGGCGGGGGATGTGCTGCGGATGAACACTGCCAGGCAGGCATTCCTTGAGAAGTATTTGCCAGGGAAGGGGAGCAAGGCTTTTGCGCAGGCGCCGGACGGTAGTTGGGGCTGGGCGGCGAACCGCACTTCGCCGCGTGTGGCGGCGGAGGATGCGATTGCCACCTGTAGCCAGTACGTTAAGCCGCACAACAAGCCTTGTACGCTTGTGCATATTGATGATTGGTGGACTGTGTCGCAGTAATTCTGGAGAAGCTGAATGCAGAAGGGCATTGTGGGATTGATGTTGTGTGCGGCGCTGGGCGCCAACGCGGCGCCGGTTGCTGATAAGGCGAAGGAGGACAAGCTGGTCTTCATGCGGAACGAGGAGCCTGCTATGAAGAGTGCTTTCGAGAAGGGGCGTGCAACGCTCGACAGCTTCCTGGCCAAGGCCTCTGCGCCTGCGCAGGGTACGTCCAAGTATGCGTTAAAGGTCGCCATCACCGAGGGGCTGAACACGGAGTTTTTCTGGGTACGTGATTTCCAGTGGGCGGATGGGCAGTTCACCGGCACCCTCGCGAATGAGCCGCGCATGGTGAAGAAGGTCACCAGCGGGCAGCGGATCAAGTTTGGGCGCGAGCTGGTGGTGGACTGGACTTACTGGGATGCGGCGCAGCGGCGCACGTTCGGCAATTTCACGGCGTGTGCCCTGCTTACCAAAGAGCCGCGAGATGAGGCGCAAAAGTTCAAGGCGCAACTCGGTCTTCAGTGCGGGGACGAGTGATGTGTTTGCGGCTTGGTTTGCTTTTGCTGGCTGGCGCTTGTCAGGGCGGCAAGGCGGCTGCCTTACTCCAGCAGCACGGCAGCGCCATTACGGATCGTGCTTTGCACTTCCGCCACGGCGTCGGTTTGGCGCAGCAGGTCGGCAATTACGTGGTCCGGGGCTGGTGAGGTGACGCGGGCGAAGTAGCGGATATTGGTGGCAGCCAGGCCGCGACCGGGGAAGTCGGCGCTGGCTTCCACGTACACCGCGTCGACCGGGATTTGCAGCCGTTCGGCTTCGCGGTACACGTCGTTGCAATAGCAGGTGGCAAGGGCCAGCATCAGGAATTCGCCGCCGTTCACGGCGGAGCCCTGGCCGGTGCTCTTGGCTGGCACCGGCAGCGTCTGTGCGGCGCCGTTGGTGGCGACGAGTACTTCGTGCGCCTGGGCGGAGTTGCGGACCGTGGCGGTGATCTTCATGGGGCGCTCCTGCTGGCAGAAGCGCCCATTTTACTTCGTCAGTCGATAGCGCTGCTCACGGTACAACAGCGACGGCGCAATCACGTGGGCCATGGCCTTGTCGACCTGGGCCTCGGTGGGCTTGATGTCGGTCAGGTGCAGTTCGCCTTTGCCGAAATCGTAGTTGCCGATCAGCGGCGCCTGGCCGGGGCGCAGGATGGTCGCGGTTTTCCCTTCCAGCCAGGTGAAGTAGTTATCGAACTGCATAATGGCGCGGCCCGGGCTGGTGCCGTCCTTCACAAAGTCGCGGCCGATCATCGGGTGGCTGCTCGATATGCCCATCAGGGAAAGCAAAGTCGGGCCCAGGTCGATCTGGCTGGCCAGGGTGGTAATACGCTTCGGCTGCACGTCGGCGCCCAGGATCAGGCCGGGGATGTGGAATTTCTTGATCGGCACCAGGCTGTTGCCGTAGACGCGGTTGTCGTGGTCGGCCACGATCAGGAAGACGGTGTCCTGCCAGTATGCTTCCTTCTTGGCGGCGGCGATGAATTTGCCCAGCGCGTAGTCGGCGTATTTCACGGCGTTGTTGACCGTTTGCTTGGCCGGGTCGTGCAGTTCGATTTTCCCGTCCGGGAATTCGAACGGCTCGTGGTTGGAGGAGCTGAAAATCAGGCTGAAGAAGGGCTTGTCCTGCGCATGCAGCGTTTTCAGGCGCTCCAGCGATTTGTCGAACAGGTCTTCATCGGATGCGCCCCAGCTGCCGACGAACTTGGGCTGCATATCGCCCCGGTCCACCACGTTCTGGAAGCCGTTGCCGGTGAAGAAGCTGCGCATATTGTCGAAGTGCGCTTCGCCGCCGTAGACGAATTCCGTGTTGTAGCCTTGCTTGCCCAGGCCCATGGCCAGGGTGTAGAAATTCTGCTGCGCCAGCGAGAGCTTGACCACGCTGCGCGCCGGCGTTGGCGCATTGCCCGCCACCACGGCTTCGATGCCGCGCACGGAGCGGGTGCCGGTGGCGTACAGCTGCTCAAACCACCAGCCTTCGTTCTTCAGCTTCTCCAGCTCCGGCGTAACCGGCAGGCCGCCCAGCGATTGCACAAAGGTGGCGCCCAGGCTTTCTTCCAGCACGATCACCAGGTTGAGCGGCTTGTCGCGCTTGATGGCGGCTTCCTGCGCGTGCAGGGTGGGCAGCTCGGGGTTGTTGAACTGATAGTCGCGCAGCCACGGCGCGGCGGTCACGGTCGGGAATACTTTCTCACGCGGGAAATCGCCGTAGATCTCGGAGGAGTTGGCTTCCTTGCGCATCGAGGCAATGGCGTCGATCACCGACCATGGCGAGTTGATGATGATGGAGTTGACCATGGCGTCGCCGGTCAGGGCGAAGGTGGCCGGGTTGGCCGGGCGATGGGCGGTGGTGGAGCGGATCTGGAAGGCCAGCACCAGCACCAGCAGAGGCCATGTCAGCAGCAGCACTTTGGGCGACCACATGCCGGTATGGGAGGCCGCCGACTTGAGCATGCGGTACAACAGCACCGACAGCAGGATGGTGCCGCTGATGCCGGCGATAACGGCCAAGCGGAAGCCGTTCCACAGCGTGGCGGCGACCTCTTTGGGGTAGGACAGGTATTCGACGAACAGGCGGTTCGGGCGGAAGTCGTACTGCATGATGAACTGCGGCGTGGACAGTTCCATGAAGACGATGAACAGCAGCCCGAAACTGGCCCAGGCCACGCTGAATGTCTTCCAGGCGCGTTCGGAATAGCGTTGTGCCAGCACGGGCGCCAGCAGCAGCGGCAGCACCAGCAGGTAGCCGAGCAGGATCAGGTCGGCGCGCACGCCTTGCACCAGGATTTCACCAACAATGCCGGTGGCGCTGACGCGATCCCATTGCCAGGCCACCAGGGCAAAGCGTGAAACGGAGAGGAGCAGCAGACCGGCAACCAGCATCTGCAGCAGGGTAGCGTAAGGGCCCGCCCATTTGGTCAGACGGGCAATGCGGACGGCTGCTCGGTTCATGATGCCAGGTACTTCTCGACGCCGGTGCCTGCCGCCAGCAGCCATGCGGTCAACAGCAGGAACAGCATCAGGCAGCTGAACAGCTTATCGAGCAGGCGGCTTTCGCCCGGCTGCTGGAACACTGCCGGCTGGCCGTAGCCGTGACCCAGGAAGTAGGCGGCGAAGGCGGTGCTCATATAGTGCACGGCGCCGAACATTTCGCCCAGCTCGCCTTTGCGCGGATGCTCGATCAGCACGTGCGACAGGGCCACCAGCACCAGGTAGACCAGCGCTACCGGCAGCGGCGGCAGGTAGACGCCGAATTTCTCAACGAAGTTGCGCACGGCGGGGCGGCTGCGCGCCAGCAGGGGCAGCACCACGTTGTGGGTCAGGCCGACCAGCAGGATCAGCTTGAGCATGATGGTCTTGTGGATGCTGCCGCTGCTGCCGATGGCCAGGTTGTGCAGGTTGGTTTCGCCCTGGCGGTTGTTCTGTGCGAAGAATTCGGAGGACTGCACATTGAGCACGCGCTGGAACCAGCTCACTTCTTCCATGGCGGCCGCCGCCACCACCAGGCCCAGGCCCAGGATGCCGAGGGTGGTCAGGTCAAGCTTGCCGCGCTTCCAGCGTTCCACGCCGGCGAACAGCAGCAGGCCGGCGGTCATGGCGAAGGAGAGGAACTGCATCCATTCGACCAGCCCGTCTTCGGTGACCAGGCGCGCCAATTGCTCGCTGGAGCCTCGCGCGCCCACGGCCAGCAACAATACGAACACATTGATGGCGATACCAGTCAACAGCACTGGATGCGCATACCATTTGCGATTTACCACTGAACTACTCCTTGTTTGATTTTGATCGTTTTGATTGCCAGCGACACCACCGCCCAGATCCACAGCAGGGGATCGAGCAGGGCGTCCCACAGGTTACCGGTGGGCAGGCGCAGCACGGCAAACAGGGCCAGGGCGCCGAGCAGGGCGAACAGGTGGGCCTGCTTGATGCCGCGCGCAATGCCGGCCGCGCACAGCGCCATCAAGGCCAGCGCCAGGAGCGGCGCGGCGCGCGGGCCGAAACCCCAGTAATACAGGCCCAGGTGCACCATGCCCAGGGCGTCCAGGTAGAGCAGCAGGCCGAGCAGGGCCAGCGCCGCTGCCATCAGAAGGGGCATGCCTTCTTCCGCGCCGGCAGCGCGCCAGGGGCGGGCCAGGCGCACCAGGCACAGGCCGGCCAGCAGGCCGCTTGGCCATTGCACGGCCAGCGCGATCCAGTAGGCGGGCGAGTATTGGCCCGGCAGCATCATCAGCAGCATCAGGCTGGCGAGCAGCAGGGCGACGGCGCGGCGCGAGCGTTGCAGGGATGCTGGCAGCAGGGCGGCAAAAGCAGCGGCGAACACCACCGCCCATGCCAGCCTGCCGTAGGTACCTTGCAGTACCAGGTCGGGCAGGGTCATTCCGGACTTCCTCCGAATTCGAGGTCGATGACGTGGTGGGCAATGGCCTCGCGGCGCGAGGTGTAGGTGATGTGCAGCTCGTTGCCGACCTGGTGCAGGTCGGGATAGGAGAATTCTTCGCCGGCGCTGCCTTGCGCAACGTCGATCACGCGCGACCAGTTGCGGCCATTGTCGGTGACCGACAGGCGCAGGATATTGCGGTCGGAGCCGCCCGGCACCACGTGGTTGTGCAACAGGGCGATGCTGCCATTGCTCAGGCGCACGGCGCTGAGCGAGGTGCTCTGGTTGGGCAGGTCGAGCGGCGGCAGGTCGTCCCAGTTCACGCCGCCGTCGCTGCTGCGCGCGTGCTGGACTTTCTGCTCGCTGCTGGAGTCGCGCATCCAGGCGTGCACTTCGGACTGCGATATCGGCACAATGGTCGGCTGCAGGGCGGCGGTGCGCTGGCCGATGCGCGACATCCAGCGCGGGTCGCCGGCCGGGTCGAAGGCCAGCATCATCGGGTACTTGATGCCCATTTCAAAATAGGCCGGCAGCAGCCAGCCGCCGTCGGCCAGGCCGACCGGGGTGGTGCGCACCAGGGTGCTGGTGTTGAACAAGGGCGACAAGGGCAGCAGGCGTTTGACGGTGAAGCTTCTGCCCTCGTCGTGCGACACCAGCTGCACGATGCGCGAGGCGGCCCAGCCACCCAGGCCGGTGGCTACCACGAATAGGTCGATGCGGCCATCGGCCGAGCCCCAGGCCACCGGGTTGCCGATGCGGCGCACGCCGTATCCGAGGGCGGCGCCCAGGCTGTTGCGGCTGGCCACTTCCCACGGTTGCGACCACTTGCCATCGATCCAGTGCGCGGCGTAGACTTTGACATCGGGGCCGCTTTCGCGGCTGCCGGCCCACCAGAAGGCTGCCATGCGGCCGCCAGGCAGGGGCGTGATCGCGCTGGCGTGGGCCGACGGGGCGTTGGGCGGTTTGGGGAGCAGGGTGGCGCTGCGCGGGACGAAACTGATTTTGCCGCGCTGGGCCGGTTCGATCAGCATGGCGGCGGGCGCCTGGTGCGAGGCCGAGTAATACCAGCGTTTGATCTCGGCGCCGGTGGCCAGGAGGAGGGCAGCGGCACACGCGAGCTTGGCCAACAGGGAGGCTTTGCCGGAATAGGAGCGCGCGCTTTGCGAGCTGGCAATGGCGCTAACGCCCAACCGAAATTCCATCCTTTTTCCCTATTGCATTGATTTTTCGCAAGTGAATCATCACTAAGTGGAGCATCCTACAGTAAACCGATGCGCGGAGGGAAGTTTCTAGTAAGTTCCGTTTAATGAGGGCAACAGATGCTTTGTAAAATGGAAACATTCCCCGTCATGGAGGCGAAATAATGCCGGCGTAGCATCGGAATTCAAGCAAGCTTTCAGGAGATGCCATGTCTTTTGCCCGCACCAGCGGGGCCGTGCTGCTTACCGCTTTGGCCTCGGCCCATACCTTTGCCGCCGACCCTAACCAGGTCGAGGCGGACGCCTTCGCCACCCGCCACGCCGAGCGGTGCATGTTGCACCACGATAACCCCGCAATGTGCGCCATGCTGACGGTTCAACTGGCCTCCCACCTGTATGGCATGGCGTTCGCCGACCAGGTGGCGCAAGCCTTGCGCTGACGTTACACTCTAGGCAATTCAAATAGCCTGGGGAGACGGAATGAAACCATTCGCATACGCGGTGTTGCTGGTGGCGCTGGCATGGGGTGGTGCGGCGCAGGCGCAGACGGCGCCGGCATACGATGCGGAACTGGCCAAGTCCCTGGGCGGCAACGACAACGGCATGCGCCGTTATGTGTTCGTGCTGTTGCGCAGCGGGCCGAACAAGGTGCCGGCCGGGCCCGAGCGCACGGAAATGTTCGCCGGCCACATGGCCAATATCCAGCGCCTGGCCAATGAGCGCAAGCTGGCTTACGCCGGCCCGCTGGATGGGGTGGATGGCGCGCGCGGCATCTTCATTTTCGCGGTGGAGAGCATCGACGAGGCCAAGGCCCTGGTGGCGACCGATCCTGTCATCGCCAAGGGCGAAATGGTGGCCGAGTATCACACCCACTTCGGCTCTGCGGGGCTGATGATGGTGAACCAGGTGCATGGCAAGATCAGCAAGCCGGCCGCCAAGTGAAGTTGACTACCGTCAGGCCGATTTTCCTGGCGCTGTTAGTGGCCATAGCCGCGCCGGTGCGGGCCGAGGCGCCGCTGGCGCAGCGGCTGGATGCCGCCTTGGCGCCCATGTTCAAACCCAATGCGCCGGGCGCCACGGTGATTGTGGTCAAGGACGGGGTGCCGGTCCTGCGCAAAGGCTACGGCCTGGCGGACGTGGATGCGGGGACGCCGCTGCAGGCGGATATGCAGCTGCGGCTCGGCTCCATTACCAAGCAGTTCACGGCGGTGGCAATCCTGATGCTGGCGGAGCAGGGCAAGCTGACGTTGCAGGATGATGTTACGCGCCTGCTGCCGGACTATCCCACGCGGGGCCAGCGCATCACCATTGCGCAGCTGCTGCAGCACACGGCGGGGCTTCCCAGCTACACCAATATGTTCAGCTTCGCGATGGTGGAGGACAAGGACAAGAGCGTGCAGCAGGTGATCGACTTCTTCAAGGACGATGCGCTGGACTTTACGCCGGGCGAGCGCTGGGCTTACAGCAATTCGGGCTATGTCCTGCTGGGCGCGATCATAGAAAAGGCGTCCGGCCTGTCGTATGCGGATTTCATCGCGCAGAACATCTTCGAGCCGCTCGGCATGCGCGACACGGCGTATGAGGGCCACGAACGCAGCGCCAAGCGGCGCGTGACCGGCTATCGCGCGGGCATTTTGGGCGGTTACCGGGCGGCGCCGGAGATCAGCATGGCGCTGCCGTATGCGGCGGGCGGCGTGGTTTCCACCGTGGACGACCTGGCGCGCTGGGATGCGGCGATCAGCGCCGGCAAGCTGCTCACGGCGGAAAGCTGGCAGCAAGCGTTCACGCCATGCCGCCTGCCTGGCGGCGGCAAATGCACGTATGGCTATGGCTGGCTGACCGGCAGCTTGCGCGGGCACCGGATGCTGTCGCACGGCGGCGATATTTCCGGCTTTAACAGCCAGGCGATCCGCCTGCCGGACGATAAGGTGTTCGTGGCGGTGCTGTCCAACGGCAGCCGCAGCGTGGTGAACATCGACCGCGCCGCTTTCACGGCGGCGGCCATGGCGGCTGGCGATCCTTTCCCGCCGCAGCGCGCCATCCCCATGGCCAAGCTGGCGCTGGCCGCTTTTGCCGGCAGCTACCGTATGGCGGATAGCGGCATGCGCACCATCAGTTTCGATGGCGGCGGCCTGCGCTTCGAACGCAGGGGGCGGCCGGGAGCCGGGCTGCGTCCCTATGCGGTGGATAAATTCTTCGTCGAAGGCTCGCTGTCGACGCTGGACTTCATGCGCGGGCCGGATGGGGCGGTGACCGGCTTCGTCCTGCACGGTACTTACGGCGACGAAAGCGCGCAGCGCGTCCTCAACTGACCTTCAACTGATCGGCGCCTGCCGCCATTCGCCCCCCGGGATCGACCATTCGTCGCCCCGGCGTGGCTGGCGCGGCAGGGCGGCGCTAGCATGCGGATTTTCGGGGAGGCCGGGCCATGACGAAACTATCAGCACTAGCGATCACTGCACTCATTCTCCTGCAAGCGCCGTTGGCAGGGGCGGAAACGCCACTGGAGCAGCGCATCGACGCCGCCCTGGCGCCCCTGTTCAAGCCGGACTGGCCGGGCGCCACGGTGATTGTTACGCGCGACGGCAAGCCGCTGTTCCGCAAGGCCTACGGCCTGGCCAGCTTGCCGGAAAAAACGCCGATGCAGCCGGAGATGCTGCTGCGTATCGGTTCCATTACCAAGCAGTTCACGGCGGTCGCCATCCTCCAGCTGGCGGAGCAGGGCAAGCTTGCGCTGCAGGACGATGTGCGCCAGCATCTGCCGGACTTTCCGGACAAGGGCCAGCGCATCACCATCGAGCACCTGCTGCAGCACACCTCCGGCATTCCCAATTACACCGAGCTGAAAGCCATGCGCAGCCTGCCCAAGGAGAACGTGGCGCTCGGCCAGGTGCTCGACATGTTCAAGGACGAAGCCCTGGAATTCGCGCCGGGCACGCAGCACAAGTACAGCAACTCCGGCTACTTCCTGCTTGGCATGGTGATCGAGAAGCTGTCCGGCAAGGCCTACCACGAATACCTGGCGCAGAACATCTTCGAGCCGCTGGGCATGCGCGATACCGCGCACGAGGGCAATGAGCGCAGCGCCAGGCGCCGCATCAATGGCTATCGCCTGGCGGGCAAGGAGATTGTGCCGGTGGCCGAGATCGACGTGAAGATCGCCTACGCCGCCGGCGCGCTGGTGACCACGGTGGACGATATGGCGCGCTGGGAGGCGGCGGTCAGCGGCGGCAAGCTGCTCAAGCCTGCCACCTGGCGCCAGGCCTTCACGGCGTGCCGCCTGCCGCAGGGCGCGCCCTGCCACTACGGCTACGGCTGGAATATCGGCACGCTGGCCGGGCACAAGATGATCCACCACGGCGGCTCCATTCCCGGCTTCACGGCGCAGGCCTTGCGCCTGCCGGACGACCAGGTCTTTGTCGCGGTGCTCACCAACGGCAACGGCGGTGCGCTCAACACCCAGGTCATCGCCTACACGGCCGCCGCCATCGCCATCGGCCAGCCCTTCCCGGAGCACAGGCCGATGGCGCTGGCGCCGGAGGCGCTGGACGCCTTTGTGGGCACCTATGTCGGCGCCGGGCAGACCCGGCGTGTGGTGCGGCGCGCGGGCGATCAGCTGACCCTGCAGCGCGACGGACGCGATGCCGTGCCGATCATGGCTTTCGGGCCGGACAGCTTCTTTATGGAGGGTTCGTTAGCGCGCCTGGAATTCCTGCGCGGCGCGGATGGTAAGGTGCGCGGCCTGCTGGTGCGCCAGCCGGGCGTGGATGAAACGGCGCTGCGCCAGTAACAAAAAGAGGCCGCCAGCGAACTTGCAAGCTGGCGACCCGGACGTGCCCGCGGCTAGCGCGTCTTCCTCGGTGCGTATGCCCGTGAGCTGAATCCCGCTTTGCTGTGCTTAGCGGGAGGCGAACCTGACATGGGTGGTTTGCAGCGGCAGGCCGGCCACGGATTTTTGCGTTTCATCGATATAGTACAGCTCACCGCTGACTGAATCATCTGCCCCGAACACCAGGTGCATGGCCATATTGCCGTTCAGAGCCTGGAACTTCCCGCTGCTGGAGCCGGTGATTTCGTGCTGGGTCTGCTCGTCAACCTGGGCATACATGCGCGTCGCTTTGCGCGTGAGGTAGAGGGTCTTGCCGTTGGAAAGCTCGTATGAACCTTTGTAGCGCGCAAAGTCGCCAGGGGACATATAACTACGCTGCGTTTGTGCCTCTTTCGAGGCGGGAATCACCACTTTCTGATCTCCGCTGCTTTGTGCGAATGCCGTTAAGGCGAACGCAAACAAGCTGCTGACAGCCACTAGCCGCTTCATGATTACCTCCATTGTGCTTTGGTGTGGCCAGGGTCTCAAAATGACCTGGCTCTTTCACTATAGTCCTCCGCGCTCAAACAATCTAGCACCGAGAATGTCCTTAGCGCTCAGCGCGCTGCAAATGCGATATGTGTTTTGATGGGAGATGTGCCGGCCACGCGCGGCGTAAAGCTCAATTCGCCGGTTGCGGTGTCGTCGTTGAGCCAGACGATGTTCATGGTCAGGCTGCCGTCGGCGGCTGTAAAGCGGCCGTCGCCATACCAGTGGATTTCCTGCCGGGCTTGCTGGCCAAGCTGGGCGTACAGGCGGACGGCGCCGCGTGTCAGCGTCAGGGTCTGGCCATTGGACAGGGCGTAGGCGCCCTGGTATTGGTAGAAGTCTTGCGGCGAGATGAGCCGGTGTTCTGCTTTGGCTTTCTGCGCGGGCACTACCACCGATTGGTCTGCGCCGGCGCTGCCCTGTGCCGCTGCGTTTGCAGCGACCAGTAACAAGCCGACGGCAGTTAAGGAATGCTTCATGTCTGCCTCCCGTTCAGGACCAAGCGTGCCTTTATAAATTTATGTCAGGCACTTCCAATATAGCCTTGGTGCGAGCGGGTGGCATTTCAATATTTTGATTGAAGGCGCGGTGCCGATACGCTTTGCATATGCCCGATCAGGGGCGGTACGTAACGCGATACACCTTGTGCGCGTGGTCGTCGGAAACCAGTATCGAACCATCCGGCATCACGGCGACATCGACCGGACGGCCACTGACTTCTTCGTTCTGCAGGAAGCCGTCAATAAAGGCGGTATCGCTCAGCACCTTGTTGCCATGCAGGGTCAGCAGGCGCACCTGGTAGCCGATTTTGTTGGCGCGGTTCCAGGAGCCGTGCTCCGCGATCAGCAGCTGGTTGCGGTACTGTTCGGGGAACTGGGTGCCGGTGTAGAAGGCCAGGCCGAGCGACGCCACGTGCGGGCCCAGCGCGGCCACCGGGGCGCTGTAGCTGTCGCAGTTCTTGCCTTGGCCGAACTGCGGGTCGAGCAGGGCGCCGGCGTGGCAGTAGGGGAAGCCGAAGTGCATGCCGGGGCGCGGCGCGATATTCAACTCGTCCGATGGCAGGTTGTCGCCCAGCTCATCGCGGCCGTTATCGGTGAACCACATCTCCTTGGTTTGCGGGTGCCAGGTGAAGCCGACGGTGTTGCGCACGCCGCGCGCGAACAGTTCCCAGTTGCTGCCGTCGGGGTTCATGCGCCAGATTTTCGCGTAGGCCTCGTCGTCCTTGTCGCAGACGTTGCAGGGCGCGCCGATCGGCACATAGATCTTGCCGTCCGGGCCGGCTTTGATGTACTTCTCGCCGTGCCAGGTGTCGGTCGGCAGGTCGTTCTTGATGACCTTGTAGGCGGGCTTGCTGGCGTAGGTTTTTTCGATGTCGTCGAACTTGATGATGCGCGAAATCTCGCCCACGTACAGCGCGCCGTTGAGCAGCGTGACGCCGATCGGCTTGTTCAGGCCTTCGGCCACGGTGACCACTTTCTCGGCCACGCCATCCTTGTCGGCATCGACCAGGGCGTAGACTTTGCCGGCCTTGCGCGAGCCGACGAAGGCCAGGCCGCTGTCGGTGACGGCCAGCTCGCGCGCGCTCTCCACCTTGTCGGCGTAGACGGCGATGTGGAAGCCTTTCGGCAGCTTGAGGTTGGCGAGGGCAGGGGCGGCCGGCGCGGCCGTGCCGACGGCTGCCGGGGCGGCGCCGGCAGCCTGGCGCGCGGCGACATTGGTCGGCATCAGGTACTCGGCCAGCTGGCTGATTTGGGTGGCGTTCAGCTGCTTGTCCCAGCCGGGCATGCCTTTCTCAGGCACGCCTTTGCCGATCAGGCGCACCAGGTTGGCCTTGGTGGGCTGGCCGTGCAGCCAGGCGGCGTCGGCCAGGCTGGGCCCGGTGGCGCCTTCCAGGGCCTTGCCGTGGCACTGGGCGCAGTTGGCCAGGTACAGCTTGTGGGCAGCGCTGACGGTGGCCGGCGCAGCGGGGGCGGACGGGGCGGAATGGGCGCTGGGCGCCAGCAGCGCGGCGGCGGCCACGGCGGCCAGCAGCGATGGGGTCTTGATCATTGTATTTCCCTGTGGAATGACAAAAAGGCTGGCGAATTATCCGCCTGTTCCCTGTTTTTTGCATTTCGTCGCATAGGGCGGGACGCTGGCGGGGGGCGCCGATAAGATGGAACCATCGAAAAACCCAGTCTCCAGGAGCCGCAACATGAAAATCGCTAAACACATGGAAGCCATCTTCGTCGCCACCCTGTTGCTGCTCGGTGGTATTAATATGGCAACCAGCGCTTTCCCCGAGCTGCCCTTTGTCGTGGTGGCAGCCAACCTGTGATAATGCGCCGATGACTTCCCAAGGATACATGATGAAGAAACCATTCCAGATTGGCCTGCTGCTGACCGCGTTCTGTTTGTGCCTGGGCCTGGCCCGCGCTGAGGACACGACCACGGAATCGCGGGCCATCGATGCGCGCGTGGTGCGCGTCAAGCTCGACGGTGTGATCGACCTCAAGCTGCGCCGCGGCGACACGCCGGCCCTGAACATCACCACCGACAAGCGCTACGTCAGCAAGGTGACGGCGGTGCAGACCGGCGACACGCTCTACCTCGATACGGAAAGCCGTGGCGTCAAACTCAAGTCGGCTGCCGTGAAGGTGGAGCTGGTGTTGCCGCACTTGCGCGAGCTGGTGTCGGATGGCGTGGGCACGTCCGAAGTGAGCGGTTTTAGCGGCGACCACATCGACCTGACCCTGGACGGCGCCGGCAGCATGAAGGTGGTGTGCGACTACAAGAAACTGAAGGCCAACCTGGGCGGCGTGGGCAGCATGCATGTGTGGGTGACCGAGAACGAGAATGTGGACCTGGACCTGCAGGGCGCGGGCTACATCACGATCGGCGGCCGCAGCAAGAACCTGCGCGCCACGCTGGGCGGCCTGGGCGGCCTGAATGCGCAGCAGTTCAAGGCGGAAGATGTGAACCTGGAGTTGAGCGGCCTGGGTAACGCGACCATCAACGCTTCGGTGAATGCCAACCTGAACCTGAGCGGACTGGGTTCCGTGACCGTGTACGGCAAGCCGACCAACCGCAACGTCAGCGTGGACGGGCTGGGCAAGGTGAGCTGGAAGTAAAGAAAATTTGCAGTGCATAAAACAGATAAATTCTAAGCACCATGACAAAACTACGAGGCGTATTACTCGCAATCGGCATCGCGCTGGGGCTGCAGGCCAGCGCCCATGCCGGCTTTGCGGAAGGGGCCACGGCGTATAACAACAAGAACTATGCGCTGGCCTATAAGGAGATCCTGCCGTTGGCCAAGGCGGGCAATACGGATGCCGAGCATCTGCTCGGCTTGATGTACTACATGGGGCGGGGCGTGCCGCAGGACTATAAGCAGGCGCTGGCCTGGCACCGCAAGGCGGCCACCAAGGGCAAGGCGGATGCGCAGTATGTGGTCGGGGCCATGTACTACACCGGCAATGCGGTGATCCAGGATCACAAGGAGGCGGTGACCTGGTTCCGCAAGGCGGCGGAGCAGGGGCATGCGGATGCGCAGCAGGTGCTGGGGCTGATGTACCGGTACCACATCGGCGGTATGCCGCAGGATAATGTGATTGCGTATATGTTGTGGAACCTGGCGGCGGCGGGCGGGTCGTCGAATGCGGCGGAGCAGCGTGCGGCCGTGGCGCGCGGCATGACGCAGGAGCAGATTGAGGAAGGACAGGCGCTGTCGTCGGCCTGGAAGCGGGGGACGCCGTTGCCGCGGGCTTCGCGGACGGGGGGCGGCTGAACCCGGGAAGTCGGGGTCTGACCCTGCCGTCACGGGTTATAATGCGCGCCCCACACGTGGCCGGCATCCAAACACCTCATGGAATCCCTGTTCGTCTCAACCGGCGTTGTCGCCCTGGCCGAAATCGGCGACAAGACCCAGCTGCTGGCCTTCCTGCTGGCCGCGCGCTTCAAGAAGCCGCTGCCCATCGTGGCCGGCATCCTGGTCGCCACCATCTTCAACCACGCCCTGGCCGGCGCGCTAGGCGCCTGGATCACCTCCCTGCTTACGCCGGAAGTGCTGCGCTGGGTGCTGGGCCTGTCCTTCCTCGGCATGGCCGCCTGGACCCTGGTGCCGGACAAGATCGAGGAAGACGAAACCAATATCGCCACCCGCTTCGGCGTGTTCGGCGCCACCCTGGTGACCTTTTTCCTGGCCGAGATGGGCGACAAGACCCAGGTCGCCACCGTGGCCATGGCCGCCCACTATCCGGAGCCGCTGCTGGTGGTGGCCGGCACCACGCTCGGCATGCTGATCGCCGACGTGCCCGCCGTCTTCGCCGGCGACAAGCTGGCCGCGAAAATCCCGCTCAAGCTGGTGCACGGCATCGCCGCCGCCATGTTCGCCGCGCTGGGCCTGGCGACCCTGCTCGGCATGGGCGCGCGTTTCGGTGTGTAAGCGCTACAATCGCCTCTTTCCCGAAGAGGTGAGCCGATGATGCGAGCAATCGAAATCCCGAAACCCGGCGCGGCCGATGTGCTGCGCCTGTGCGAACGCCCGCTGCCGGTGGCAGGGCAGGGCGAACTGCGCATCCGCGTGCACGCCGCCGGCATCAACCGGCCGGACGTGTTCCAGCGCATGGGCAGCTATGCGCCGCCGCCCGGCGCGACCGATATCCCCGGCCTGGAAGTGGCGGGCGAAATCGTCGATGGCGACCTGGCCGCGAGCGGCTTCAAGGTGGGCGATATGGTGTGCGCGCTGGTGCAGGGCGGTGGCTACGCGGAGTACGTGACGGCGCCGGTCGAGCAATGCCTGCCGGTGCCGCGCGGCCTGTCGCCGCTGGAGGCGGCCTCGCTGCCGGAGACCTTCTTTACCGTGTGGAGCAATGTGTTCGACCGCGCCCAGCTGGGCCGGGGCGAGACCTTGCTGGTACAGGGCGGCACGTCCGGCATCGGCGTGACGGCAATCCAGCTGGCGACGGCGCTCGGCCACCGCGTGTTCGCCACCGCGGGCAGCGACGACAAGGCGCGCGCTTGCGAGAAGCTGGGCGCGGCGCGCGGCATCAACTACCGCACCGAGGACTTTGCGGCGGTGGTGCGCGAGCTGACCGGCGATACAGGGGTCGATGTGATCCTCGATATGGTGGGCGGCGACTACCTGCCGCGCGAGATCAGCTGCCTGGCCGACGACGGCCGCATCGCGCTCATCGCGCTGCTGGGCGGGAGCAAGGGGATGCTGGACATGGGGCAGGTGCTGCGCCGCCGCCTGACCATCACCGGTTCCACGCTGCGTCCGCGCTCGGTGGCCTTCAAGGCCGCCATCGCGCGCCAGCTGCGCGCCAAAGTGTGGCCGCTGATCGAGGCGGGCGATATCAAGCCGGTGATCTATGAGAGCTTCCCGCTGGAGCAGGCCGCCAAGGCGCATGCCTTGATGGAGGGCAGCACCCATGTCGGCAAGATCATGCTGCAGGTGCTTTAAGGCTTGGTGCGGGTTTTCAGGTGGGCCAGCCCGGCCACCAGGGCGGAGCCCCAGCAGAAGGCGTAGGCAAGCAGCAGGACGAATATGCCTACAATGCCAACCCCGACGCCGGCGTAGCCCGTGGCGCCTTTTATCAAAGCCAGCACGGGGAAGGTCAGCGCCACCGGCAATGCCAGCAGGGGCAGCACTGAGCGGCGCAGCAGGGCCGGGCGCTCCTGGTCGCCGCGCCGCTGGCGCAGGCTGCGCCAGGTGAGCAGCGGCCACGCCAGCAGCAGCACGGCAGGGAAGGCAACTTCACTCCTTAGCAGCCACGCCAGGATGATGGCCAGCACCAGGGCCTGCAAAAAGCCCACCACGCACCCCATGAGGAAACGCCACAACGTCCCGAGCAGCGCCCTCATAGCGCCACCTCGCGCCCGCCCAGCAGGCAGGTGATGGCGGCGCCGAGCCAGCCCACGAGCACCGTAGTGGCGCCCGCAGCGCACATGATCATAAAGACAATGCCGCCGGCATAGCCGCCCGGCAGCTCGACCACGCGGAACATGATGACGCTGGCGGCGGGCGGCAACAGCAGCAGGCTGCCGACCAGGTGCAGGCGGAAGGTGTGGCGGCGTCCGACCTCGCGCCCGTGCTGGCAGCGCAGCGCCAGGGCGGGCCAGGCCAGGAGCAGGGTGCCGCCGGTGGCGGCCAGGAACAGGATGGCGGAACCGCTGTCCACGCCCAGCGACAGCGCCCCGGCCAGCATGGCCAGCGGCAGGGTCAGTGCAAAAGCGGAAAAGATGTCAGAAAGTTTATTTTTCATGGCCGTGGAGTCTAGCGTTTGACCCGGCTTTGGGGCGCACGCTACAATTACGGGTTATTAAAAATTAAGCTACTATGCGACGCAAACTCGTAATCGGTAACTGGAAAATGAACGGCAGCCGTGCCGCCAACAGCACCCTGTTGGCAGGTATCAAGGCTGGCCTGGGTGACGCAAAGGCCGATACCGCGGTCTGCGTCCCGGCCCCGTATCTGGCACAATGCCAGGCTGAACTCACCGGCAGCCCGATCGCCTGGGGTTCGCAGGATGTGTCGGCGCACGCCTCGGGTGCCTTCACCGGCGAGGTCTCGGCGGCCATGCTGCTGGACTTCGGCAGCAAGTTCGCGCTTGTCGGCCACTCGGAGCGTCGCTCCTATCACCAGGAAAGCAGCGCCCTGGTCGCGCAGAAGGCCCTGGCGGCGGTGAATGCCGGCCTGGTGCCGGTGGTTTGCGTGGGCGAGACGCTGGACGAGCGCGAGGCTGGCAAGACCGCCGACGTGGTGGGCGCGCAACTGGATGCGGTGCTGGAGGTGCTGGGCACCGGGCAACTGGCTAAGATCGTGCTGGCTTATGAGCCGGTATGGGCGATCGGCACCGGCAAGACCGCTACCCCGGCCATGGCGCAGGAAGTGCACGCACTGCTGCGCGCGCGGGTGGCGCAGAAAGATGCGGCAGCTGCGGCCGGCATGCAGATCCTGTATGGTGGCAGCATGAAGCCGGAAAACGCCGCCGAACTGCTGGCGCAGCCGGATATCGACGGCGGCCTGATTGGCGGCGCGGCACTGAAGGCGGCGGATTTCCTCGCCATCATCGGCGCGGCATAAAGAACACGGCGCGGCGCGCACGCGCCGCGCAGTCCGGGTGGCGCCCGGCGAAGCAGGGCACTTTTATTATTTAAGGAATAGCATGAACTCTTTGTTCAATCTGATTATCGTAGTGCAGGTCATCTCCGCCGTGGCGATCATTGGCCTGGTATTGCTGCAGCATGGTAAGGGCGCCGATATGGGCGCGGCCTTCGGCTCCGGCGCGTCCGGCAGCCTGTTCGGCGCCTCCGGCTCCTCCAATTTCCTGTCCAAGTCGACCGCGGCCGCCGCCGCCATCTTCTTCGCAGCGACCCTGGGCCTGTCGGTCCTGGCCAGCAAGGGCAATGTGTCGGCTGGCGCGGGCGTGATGGATAACGTCAAAGCCCCGGCCGTGGTGGAAGGCGCTGGCGCCATCCCGTCGGCGGCCCCGGCTCCGGCCCCGGCTCCTGCGAATTCGGTTCCCGCCGCAGTGGAAGCGCCTGCCGCCGCCCCTGCGCCAGCGGCTGCCGCGCCTGCGGCTTCCCCGGCAGCGTCGGCCCCGGCGGCGGCGGCTCCTGCCGCGTCGCCTGCGAAGTAAAACTGGCAATTTTAAAATTTTTGCCGCTTTTCTTCTTGATTCTGCGCAATGTGCATTAACAAAGGCGTGATGACAGTGTAGAATAGCGGCCTTAATGCCGACGTGGTGAAATTGGTAGACACGCTATCTTGAGGGGGTAGTGGCGCAAGCTGTACGAGTTCGAGTCTCGTCGTCGGCACCAAGCAAAAAATCAAAGAGCCAGCAGGTCGTATGAATGTGAAATTCATGGCTTAGCTGGTTTTTTTACGAGGATGTGTCGTTTGATCCTGGTCTCAGCTTTAAATGATTGGGGTCGAGCGTAATTCAACTAAAGCTTACCAATCGTGAACCTCGAAAATTACTTCCCAGTTCTTCTTTTCCTGCTCGTCGGCCTCGGTGTCGGCGTAGTCCCGCAAGTGCTGGGCCATATCCTTGGCCCGAACAAGCCCGATGCGGCCAAGCTCTCCCCTTACGAGTGCGGCTTCGAAGCTTTTGAAGACGCGCGTATGAAATTCGACGTGCGCTACTACCTCGTCGCAATTTTGTTCATTCTGTTCGACCTTGAAACTGCATTCTTCTTCCCATGGGGTGTCTCCATGCGTGAACTGGGCTGGCAGGGTTACGTGACGATGATGGTATTCATCGCCGAATTCGTGGTCGGTTTTTGGTATATCTGGAAGAAAGGTGCCCTTGATTGGGAATAAGCCATGTCTATTGAAGGCGTATTTAACGAAGGCTTCATCACCACTACCTTTGACACAGTAATCAACTGGGCGCGTACGGGTTCCATGTACCCGATGACGTTCGGTCTGGCTTGCTGTGCAGTGGAGATGATGCATGCTGGTGCGGCCCGTTACGACCTGGAGCGTTTCGGTTTCATGTTCCGTCCGTCGCCACGTCAATCCGACGTGATGATCGTGGCCGGCACCCTGTGCAACAAGATGGCGCCCGCGCTGCGCAAGGTCTACGACCAGATGCCGGATCCGCGCTGGGTGATCTCGATGGGTTCCTGCGCCAATGGCGGCGGCTACTACCACTACTCCTACTCGGTGGTGCGCGGCTGCGACCGTATCGTGCCGGTGGACGTGTATGTGCCGGGCTGCCCGCCGACCGCGGAAGCCCTGCTGTACGGCATCCTGCAGCTGCACAACAAGATCAAGAAGACCAATACGATCGCGCGCTAAGACCATATGAACACACATCTGCAAACACTGGTCACCGCCCTGGAACAAAAGCTGGGCGAGCGGGCCTCCCTCGTCGTCGCGCTGGGCGAGGTGACGATTACAGTCAAATCTGGGGACTACTACCAGGTAATGCAAGAGCTGCGCGACGACGCAGCTTTGCGTTTTGATACGCTGATCGACTTGTGCGGCGTCGACTACCAGACCTACGGTGAAGGCACCTGGGACGGCCTGCGCTTCGCGGCCGTGACCCACCTGCTGTCGGTTCAGAAGAACTGGCGCCTGCGCGTGCGCGTCTTCGCGCCCGACGACGAAATGCCGATCGTGGCCTCGGTAACCCCGATCTGGCGCGCCGCCAACTGGTTCGAGCGCGAAGCGTTCGACCTGTACGGCATCATCTTCGAAGGCCACAACGACCTGCGCCGCATCCTGACCGACTACGGTTTCATCGGCCACCCATTCCGCAAGGACTTCCCTGTGTCCGGCTACGTGGAAATGCGCTACGACGCGGAGCAGAAGCGCGTGGTGTACCAGCCTGTGACCATCGAGCCGCGCGAAAACGTGCCGCGCGTGATCCGCGAAGAAAACTACGGGAAGTAAGAAATGGCTGAAATTAAGAATTACACCCTGAACTTTGGTCCGCAGCACCCGGCAGCGCACGGCGTGCTGCGCCTGGTGCTGGAGCTGGACGGTGAAGTGATCCAGCGCGCCGACCCGCATATCGGCCTGCTGCACCGCGCCACCGAAAAGCTGGCCGAGCAGAAGACCTACCTGCAATCCGTGCCGTACATGGACCGCCTGGACTACGTGTCCATGATGTCCAACGAGCACGCCTACGTGATGGCGATCGAAAAGCTGCTGGGTCTGGAAGTGCCGATCCGCGCCCAGTACATCCGCGTCATGTTCGACGAGATCACGCGCCTGCTGAACCACCTGCTGTGGCTGGGCGCGCACGCGCTGGACGTGGGCGCCATGGGCCCGTTCCTGTACGCCTTCCGCGACCGCGAAGACCTGATGGACTGCTACGAAGCGGTGTCCGGCGCGCGCATGCACGCGGCCTACTACCGCCCGGGCGGCGTGTACCGCGACCTGCCGGACTCGATGCCGCAGTACAAGGCGTCGCTGATCCGCAACGCCAAAGCGCTGGCCGAACGTAACGAAAACCGCCAGGGTTCCCTGCTCGACTTCGTGGAAGACTTCACCAAGCGCTTCCCGACCTACGTCGACGAATACGAAACCCTGCTGACCGACAACCGTATCTGGAAACAGCGTACCGTCGGCATCGGCGTGGTCTCGCCGGAAGACGCGATGGCCATGGGCTTCACCGGCGCCATGCTGCGCGGTTCGGGCATCGCCTGGGACGTGCGCAAGAAGCAGCCGTACGAGGTCTACGACAAGATGGACTTCGACATCCCGGTCGGCACCAACGGCGACTCGTATGACCGCTACCTGGTGCGTATCGAAGAGATGCGCCAGTCGAACAAGATCATCAAGCAGTGCGTGGCCTGGCTGAAAGCCAATCCGGGTCCTGTCATGACCAGCAACCGCAAGGTGGCGCCGCCGTCGCGCGTGGACATGAAGACCAATATGGAATCGCTGATCCACCACTTCAAGCTGTTCACCGAAGGCTTCCACGTGCCGGAAGGCGAGGCGTACAGCGCGGTGGAACACCCGAAAGGCGAATTCGGCATCTACCTGATCTCCGATGGCGCCAACAAGCCATACCGTATGAAGATCCGCGCACCGGGCTTTGCCCACCTGCAGGGTCTGGACGAAATGTCGCGCGGCCACATGATCGCCGACGCCGTGACCATCATCGGTACCCAGGACATCGTTTTCGGTGAAATCGACCGCTAAGGGCTAGAAATGCTGTTATCCCAAGAATGCTATAAAAAAATCGACCGCGAGTTGGCCAAGTATCCGGCCGACCAGCGCCAGTCGGCCGTGATGGCCTCGCTGGCCCACGCCCAGGTGGAACTGGGCTGGCTGTCGCCAGAAACCATGAAGGAAATCGCGGACTACATCCGCATGCCGGCCATCGCCGTGCAGGAAGTCGCGACTTTCTACAATATGTACAACCTGAAGCCGGTCGGCAAGCACAAGATCACCGTGTGCACCAACCTGCCTTGCGCATTGTCCGGCGGCGTGAAAGCGGCCGAGCACCTGAAGGCCAAGTTCGGCATCGACTTCCGCGGCACCACCGAAGACGGTGAGTTCACCCTGATGGAAGGCGAATGCATGGGCGCCTGCGGCGACGCACCGGTCATCCTGGTCAACAACCACCGCATGTGTTCCCACATGAGCAACGATAAACTGGACGCCCTCGTGGAGGAGCTCAAGAAATGACTTCCCTGCACGACCGTCACATCAATCCGCTGATCCTGAAGGATCTGAACGGCGACAACTGGCACCTGGCCGACTACGTGAAACGTGGCGGCTATTCGGCGCTGCGCCGCATCATCGAAGAGAAGATCCCGCAAGAGCAGATCATCGCCGACCTGAAGACCTCCGGCCTGCGCGGCCGCGGCGGCGCCGGTTTCCCGACCGGCCTGAAATGGTCCTTCATGCCGCGCCAGTTCCCTGGCCAGAAGTACCTCGTCTGCAACACCGACGAAGGCGAGCCGGGCACGTTCAAAGACCGCGACATCATCCGCTTCAATCCGCACTCGCTGATCGAAGGCATGGCCATCGGCGCTTACGCCATGGGCATCACCGTCGGCTACAACTATATCCACGGCGAGATTTTCCAGGACTACCTGCGTTTTGAAGAAGCGCTGGAAGAGGCGCGCGCCGCCGGCTTCCTGGGCAATAACATCATGGGTTCGGACTTCAGCTTCCAGCTGCACGCGCACCACGGTTACGGCGCCTACATCTGCGGCGAAGAAACCGCGCTGCTGGAATCGCTGGAAGGCAAAAAAGGCCAGCCGCGCTTCAAGCCGCCATTCCCGGCCTCGTTCGGCCTGTACGGCAAGCCGACCACCATCAACAACACCGAGACCTTCGCGGCCGTCCCGTTCATCCTGAACATGGGCGCCGAGAACTATCTGGCGCTGGGCAAGCCGAACAACGGCGGCACCAAGATCTTCTCGATCTCGGGCGACGTTGAGCGTCCAGGCAACTACGAAGTCCCGCTGGGCACTCCGTTCGCCAAGCTGATGGAACTGGCCGGCGGCATGCGCGGCGGCAAAAAGATCAAGGCTGTGATCCCGGGCGGCTCCTCCGCCCCGGTGGTGCGCGGCGAGATCATGATGCAGACCGACCTCGATTACGATTCGATCGCCAAAGCCGGCTCCATGCTCGGTTCCGGCGCCGTGATCGTGATGGACGAGACGCGCTGCATGGTGAAAGCCCTGGAACGTCTGTCCTACTTCTACTTTGAAGAGTCGTGCGGCCAATGCACTCCGTGCCGTGAAGGCACCGGCTGGATGTACCGCATGATCCACCGCATCGAAAACGGCCAGGGTCGTCCGACCGACCTGGACATGCTGAACTCCATCGCCGACAACATCCAAGGCCGCACCATCTGCGCGCTGGGCGATGCTGCCGCAATGCCGGTACGCGCCTTCGTCAAGCAGTTCCGCGAAGAATTTGAATATCACGTCGAACACAAGCACTGCCTGGTGCCTGTTTCGGCTTACTAAGCTGCGATTATCATGGTTGAAATCGAAATTGACGGCAAAAAGGTAGAAGTCCCTGCGGGTAGCATGGTGATGGACGCCGCCAACAAGCTGGGCACCTACATCCCGCACTTCTGCTATCACAAGAAATTGTCGATCGCCGCGAACTGCCGTATGTGCCTGGTCGAAGTGGAAAAGGCGCCTAAGCCTTTGCCAGCATGCGCCACGCCGGTATCGGCGGGCATGGTTGTGAAATCCGCCTCCGACAAGGCTGTGCAAGCACAGAAGTCGGTGATGGAATTCCTGCTGATTAACCACCCGCTGGATTGCCCGATCTGCGACCAGGGCGGTGAGTGCCAGCTGCAGGATCTGGCCGTGGGTTACGGCAAGATGGAATCGCGCTACGAGGAAGAGAAGCGCGTGGTGCCGCCCAAGGCTGGCAGCGCGCTGGTGGCGATGGAAGAAATGTCGCGTTGCATCCACTGCACCCGTTGCGTGCGCTTTGGCCAGGAAGTGGCCGGCGTGATGGAACTGGGCATGCTGGGCCGCGGCGAGCATTCCGAGATCACCACCTTCGTCGGCGAAGCAGTGAGCTCCGAAATGTCGGGCAATATGATCGACCTGTGCCCGGTCGGCGCGCTGACCTCGCGTCCGTTCCGCTACAGCGCCCGTACCTGGGAACTGTCGCGCCGCAAATCGGTCTCGCCGCACGACTCCACCGGCGCCAACCTGATCGTGCAAGTGAAGCAGGGTTCGGTGAAGCGCGTGCTGCCATTCGAAAACGACGACGTCAACGAATGCTGGATCTCGGACAAGGACCGCTACTCCTACGAAGCGCTGGACAGCGCCGAGCGCCTGACCAAGCCGATGCTGAAGCAGGGCGGCGAATGGAAGGAAGTGGACTGGCAAGTGGCGCTGGAATACGTGGCGCACGGCCTGAAGAACATCAAGCACGAACACGGCGCCGATGCGCTGGCCGCTTACGCGACCGCGCATTCGACCGTGGAAGAACTGGCCCTGCTGAAGAAGCTGATGCACGGCGTGGGTTCCGAGAACGTCGACTTCCGTCTGCGCCAGAGCGATTTCGCGCTGGACGGCGAAGTCAAGCCTTGGCTGGGCATGCCGATCGCCGAACTGTCGCAGCTGCAGCGCGTGTTCGTGATCGGTTCCTTCCTGCGTAAGGACCACCCGCTGTTCGCGACCCGCATCCGCGCGGCGGTGAAAGCCGGCGGCAAGCTGTCCGTGCTGCACGCGGCTGATACCGAAAACCTGATCACCACCGCCAACAAGATCATCGCTGCGCCATCCGACTGGCTGGCTGCGCTGTCCGGCGTGGTGGCTGCTGTGGCCAAGTCCAAAGGCGTGGCCGCTCCGGCCGGCTTCGAAAACGTGGTGGCATCGGCCAACGCGGAAGCGATTGCCGAATCCCTGATCGGCGGCGAGCGCAAGGCGATCTTCCTGGGTAACGCCGCTGTGGCGCATCCGGAAGCGTCCAAGCTGCACGCTGCGGCGCAGTGGATCGCGGAACAGACCGGCGCCAAGCTGGGCTACCTGACCGAAGCCGCCAACACCGTGGGCGGCTACCTGGTCGGCGCCACTGCGAAGAACGCTGCACCGGCCTTCTCGCAACAGAAGAAAGCCTACGTCCTGCTGAACGCCGAGCCAGAACTCGACGCAGCCAACCCGCAAGCTGCCAAGGCTGCGCTGCACGCCGCCGACATGGTGGTGGTGCTGTCCGCCTTCAAGCATGGCGCCGACTACGCCGACGTGCTGCTGCCGATCGCGCCGTTCGCCGAGACTTCCGGCTCCTTCGTCAATGCCGAAGGCCGCCTGCAGTCCTTCAACGGCACCGTCAAGCCGGCGGGCGAAGCGCGTCCGGCCTGGAAGGTGCTGCGCGTGCTGGGCAACATCCTGGGCCTGGGCGGTTTCGACTACGAGACCTCGGAATCGATCCGCGACGAACTGTTCGAAAAAGGCGCCGACCTGTCGGCCAAGCTGTCGAACGTGTCGCGCAAAGCCGCTGTTGCCGGCGTACCGTTCGCGGTGCAAGGCCTGCAGCGTCTGGCCGATGTGCCGATCTACTTCGCTGACGCCCTGGTGCGCCGTTCCGGCCCGCTGCTGGCGACGGTCGACGCCGCCGCGCCGAAAGCCTACCTGTCCGCCGCCACCGCGCAGCAGATCGGTGTGCAGGCCGGCGACAAGGTCGAAGTGAAGCAGGGCTCCGGCTTTGCGATCCTGGAAGCCGCCATCGAAGCCGGCCTGCCGGCCAACGTGGTGCGCGTGTCTGCCGCCCATGCATCGACCTCGATGCTGGGCGCGATGTTCGGTGAAATCACCGTGGCTAAAGCAGGGGAGGGCAAGTAATGGCTCTGCCAGATATGATTGATTCGATTAAAGCAATGGGCGAGGCCAACCTCGGCACCTTCTGGCCGTTCGTCTGGACCATGGCCAAGATCCTGTGCGTGACCCTGCCGCTGATGGGCCTGGTTGCCTACCTGACCCTGTGGGAGCGTAAGCTGCTGGGCTGGATCCAGATCCGTATCGGCCCCAACCGCGTGGGCCCGAACGGCCTGCTGCAGCCGATCGCCGACGCGCTGAAACTGCTGTTCAAAGAGATCATCGTCCCGACCAAGTCGAACAAGTCCCTGTTCTTCATCGGTCCTGTGATGACCATCATGCCGGCGCTGGCATGCTGGGTGGTGGTGCCGTTCGCTCCGGGCGCGGCCCTGGCCGACGTCAACGCCGGCCTGCTGCTGATCATGGCGATCGCCTCGATGGAGGTGTACGGCATCATCATCGCCGGCTGGTCCGCCAACTCGAAGTACTCCTTCATGGGCGCGATGCGTGCATCGGCACAGATGGTGTCCTACGAAATCGCCATGGGCTTCTGCCTGGTGATCGTGCTGATGGTGGCAGGTTCCCTGAACCTGTCGGAAATCGTCGCCGGCCAGCAGAAGGGCATGATGGCCGACATGGGCCTGAACCTGCTGTCGTGGAACTGGCTGCCGCTGCTGCCGATCTTCGTGGTGTACCTGGTGTCCGGCCTGGCCGAATGCAACCGCCACCCGTTCGACGTGGTGGAAGGCGAGTCCGAGATCGTCGGCGGCCACATGGTCGAATACGGCGGCATGGCTTACGCCATGTTCTTCCTGGCGGAATACGCCAATATGATCTTGATCTCGCTGCTGGCGTCGATCATGTTCCTGGGTGGCTGGTCCGCTCCGATCGCAGCGCTGGAATTCGGCGGCGTGTTCGGCGGCTTCTTCTGGCTGTTCATCAAGACCTTCTTCATCGTATCGCTGTTCATCTGGACGCGCGGCACCTTCCCGCGCTACCGCTATGACCAGATCATGCGTTTGGGCTGGAAAGTATTCATCCCGCTGACCCTGTTCTACCTGGTGGTCGTGGCGACCTGGATGCAGACCTCCTGGAATATTTGGAAGTAAGAGAGCGAATACGAAATGGACCGATTGAAAGACTTCTTCGGCAGCTTCTTGCTGACCGAACTGTTCAAGGGGATGGCGCTGACCGGCAAATACATGTTTGCCAAGAAGATCACCGTCCAATTCCCGGAAGAGAAAACCCCGATCTCGCCGCGCTTCCGCGGCCTGCACGCCCTGCGCCGTTATCCAAACGGAGAAGAGCGCTGCATCGCCTGCAAACTGTGCGAAGCAGTTTGCCCGGCGATGGCGATCACCATCGAATCGGAGCAGCGTGACGACGGCAGCCGCCGCACCACGCGCTACGACATCGACCTGACCAAGTGCATCTTCTGCGGCTTCTGCGAAGAATCCTGCCCGGTGGACTCGATCGTCGAGACGCACGTACTGGAATACCACGGCGAAAAACGCGGTGACCTGTACTACACCAAGGAAATGCTGCTGGCCGTGGGCGACCGCTACGAAGCGGAAATCGCGGCCAACCGCGAAGCCGACGCCAAGTACCGCTGATCGCCGAGGTTAAAGAAAAATGAACTTCACTACTTTCCTGTTCTATGCGTTTGCCACCATCCTGGTGCTGGCATCGCTGCGCGTGATTACCGCGCGCAACCCGGTGCACGCTGCGCTGTTCCTGGTGCTGGCCTTCTTCCAGGCGGCCGGCATCTGGATGCTGCTCAAAGCGGAATTCCTGTCCATCGTGCTGGTGCTGGTGTATGTCGGCGCGGTCATGGTCCTGTTCCTGTTCGTCGTGATGATGATCGATATCGACCTCGACAAGCTGCGGGCGGGCTTCTGGAACTACCTGCCGGTGGCCTCCATCGTGGGCGGCGTGATCGTGCTGGAAATGGCTGCCGTGATCTGGCGCGCCTTCCCGTCCAACGGCGGCGCCGTTGTGCCGGAAGCGGCCAACACCATCGGCCAGACCAAGGCCCTGGGCCTGCTGATCTACACCGAGTACATCCTGGCGTTTGAAATCGCCGCGGTGGTGCTGCTGGTGGCGATCGTGGCCGCCGTGGCACTGACCCTGCGCAAGCGCAAAGACACCAAGCACTTCGACCCGGCCGATGCGGTCCGCGTCAAGCGTAATGACCGCCTGAAGATCGTGAAGATGGACGCCACCGTCCACGCCCCGGTCGCTCCGGTGGAAACGAAGGAGGCACCATGACTTTATCCCTGGCTCACTACCTGGTCCTGGGCGCGATCCTGTTCGCGATCTCGATCGTCGGTATTTTCCTGAACCGCAAGAACGTCATCGTCCTGCTGATGGCCATCGAACTGATGCTGCTGGCAGTGAACATGAACTTCATCGCGTTCTCGCACTACCTGGGCGACGCGGCCGGGCAGATCTTTGTCTTCTTCATCCTGACCGTGGCGGCCGCCGAATCGGCAATCGGCCTCGCGATCCTGGTGGTGATGTTCCGTAACCTGGACACCATCAACGTGGAAGACCTGGACAGCCTCAAAGGCTAAGTTAAATCCTCGAATAATAGATAAGGTAAATCATGACGGGGCAACTTAACCCAACCCTCCTTCTGGCCGTACCGCTGGCGCCATTGGCAGGTTCCGCTATCGCGGGCCTGTTCGGCACCAAGTTCTTCGGCAACGTCGTTGGCCGCAAGGTGGCGCATAGCGCGACCATCCTGGGCGTGCTGATCGCTTTCCTGATCTCGTTCCAGACCCTGCTGCAGGTGATGGACGGCGCCACCTACAACGGCGACCTGTACACCTGGATGACCGTGGGCAGCGTCAAGCTGGCCGTGGGCTTCCAGATCGACACGCTGACGGCGATGATGATGAACGTGGTGACGTTCGTCTCGCTGATGGTGCACATCTACACCATCGGCTACATGGCGGAAGACGAAGGCTACAACCGCTTCTTCTCCTACATTTCGCTGTTCACCTTCTCCATGCTGATGCTGGTGATGTCGAACAACTTCCTGCAGCTGTTCTTCGGCTGGGAAGCGGTGGGCCTGGTGTCCTACCTGCTGATCGGTTTCTGGTACACCCGCCCGACCGCCATCTTCGCCAACATGAAGGCCTTCCTGGTCAACCGTGTCGGTGACTTCGGCTTCATCCTGGGCATTGGCCTGATCCTGGCCTACACCGGTTCCATGGACTACCAGGAAGTGTTCGCCAAGAAGGATGCGCTGATCAACGGTACCCTGGCGGGCACCGACTGGGCCATCATCTCGGTCGCCTGTATCTGCCTGTTCATCGGCGCCATGGGCAAGTCGGCGCAGTTCCCGCTGCACGTCTGGCTGCCTGACTCGATGGAAGGCCCGACCCCGATTTCGGCGCTGATCCACGCGGCGACCATGGTTACCGCCGGTATCTTCATGGTGACCCGCATGTCGCCGCTGTTCGAAATGTCGGACGCCGCGCTGTCGGTGATCCTGGTGGTGGGTTCGATCACCGCGCTGTTCATGGGCTTCATGGGCATCATCCAGAACGACATCAAGCGCGTGGTGGCTTACTCCACCCTGTCGCAGCTGGGCTACATGACCGTGGCGCTGGGCGCCTCGGCCTACTCGGTGGCCGTGTTCCACCTGATGACCCACGCCTTCTTCAAAGCGTTGCTGTTCCTGGGCGCCGGCGCCGTCATCATGGCGATGCACCACGACCAGGACATCCGCAATATGGGCGGCCTGAAGAAGTACCTGAAGATCATCTGGATCACCTCGCTGCTGGGCTCCCTGGCGCTGATCGGTACCCCGCTGTTCTCCGGCTTCTACTCGAAAGACATGATCATCGAAGCCGTGCATGCCACCACCATCCCAGGTGCCGGCTTTGCCAACTTCGCTGTGCTGGCTGGCGTGTTCGTGACCGCGTTCTACTCGTTCCGTATGTACTTCCTGGTGTTCCATGGCCCGGAGAACTTCGGCAAGGAACACCACCACGACCACGATTCGCACCACGCGGATGAAGGCGAAGAGGACGACCACGGCCATCACGGCCTGGCCCCGGGCGAGAAGCCGCATTCGCCAGGCCTGGTGGTGACCCTGCCGCTGATCCTGCTGGCCATCCCGTCCGTCGTGATCGGCGCGATCGCGATCAAGCCTATGCTGTTCGGCGACTTCTTCAAGGGCGTGATCTACGTCGGCGAGAACCACGGCGCGATGGAAGCACTGCGTCACCACTTCCACGACTGGCTCGGCATGGCCATGCACTCGGTGCAGACCGCGCCGTTCTGGCTGGCACTGGCCGGCGTGGCGACGGCGTACTACTGCTACATGGTCAACCCGAAGGTGCCTGCCGCCTTCTACAAGACCCTGAAGCCGCTGCACACCCTGCTGGACAACAAGTACTACATGGACAAGTTCAACGAGGCTGTCTTTGCCCGCGGCGCACGCCTGCTGGGCGAGGGCCTGTGGTCGGTGGGCGACAAGGCCATCATCGACGGCCTGCTGGTGAACGGTTCGGCCAAAGTGGTGGGCTGGTTCTCCAGCCTGACCCGCGTGCTGCAGACCGGCTACATCTATCACTACGCCTTCGTGATGATCCTCGGTATCCTGGGCTTCCTGGTGTACTTCCTGCCGTTTTGGCACGCTTAACAGCTGACGCAAAAGAGATAACAAATGCAGTCAACGATTAATACTCTACCTCCTTACCTCAGCCTCTCGATCTGGCTGCCGATTGTTTTCGGCCTGATCGTGCTGGCCATCGGCCGCGATTCGCGCGCTGGCATGGTACGCGTGCTGTCGCTGCTCGGCGCCATCGTTTCGCTGGTGCCGACCATCCCGCTGTTCACGCAGTTCGACAAAGCGGCGCACGGCATGCAGTTCGTGGAAAAGGCGCCGTGGATCGAGCGCTTCAACATCTTCTACTCGCTGGGCGTCGACGGCCTGTCGATGTGGTTCATCCCGCTGACCGCCTTCATCACCATCATCGTGGTGATTTCGGCGTGGGAAGTGATCACCGAACGCGTGGCGCAGTACATGGGCGCGTTCCTGATCCTGTCGGGCCTGATGATCGGCGTGTTCGCCGCCATGGACGGCCTGCTGTTCTACTTCTTCTTTGAAGCGACCCTGATCCCGATGTACATCATCATCGGCGTCTGGGGTGGTGCCAACCGCATCTACGCCGCGTTCAAGTTCTTCCTGTACACCTTCTTCGGCTCGCTGCTGACGCTGGTCGCGATCATCTACCTGTACAACCAGTCGCAAAGCTTCGATATCCTGGCCTGGCACAAGCTGCCGCTGTCGATGACGGAGCAGGGCCTGATCTTCTTCGCCTTCTTCATGGCCTTCGCCGTGAAGGTGCCGATGTTCCCGGTCCACACCTGGCTGCCGGACGTCCACGTGGAAGCGCCGACCGGCGGTTCCGCCGTGCTGGCCGCGATCATGCTGAAGCTGGGCGCTTACGGCTTCCTGCGATTCTCGCTGCCGATCGCGCCTGACGCGTCGCGCGAATACGCCTGGATCATCATCGGCCTGTCGCTGGTGGCGGTGATCTACATCGGCCTGGTGGCCCTGGTGCAGAAAGACATGAAGAAACTGGTGGCGTATTCGTCCATCGCGCACATGGGCTTCGTGACCCTGGGCTTCTTCATGTTCAACGAGATGGCAGTGCAGGGCGGTATCGTGCAGATGGTGTCGCACGGCTTCATCTCCGGCGCCATGTTCCTGTGCATCGGCGTGCTGTACGACCGCATGCACTCGCGCCAGATCGCCGACTACGGTGGCGTTGTGAACAAGATGCCTAAGTTCGCCGCACTGTTCATCCTGTTCTCCATGGCCAACTGCGGCCTGCCAGCCACCTCCGGCTTCGTGGGCGAGTTCATGGTGATCCTGGGCGCGGTGCAGTTCAACTTCGTGACCGGCATCGCGGCGGCGACCGCCCTGATCTTCGGCGCGGCTTACTCCCTGTGGATGGCCAAGCGCGTGATCTTCGGCGCCATCACCAACCCGCACGTGGAAGAACTGACCGACGTTAACAACCGCGAGTTCCTGATGCTGGGCATCCTGGCGATCGCCGTCCTGTTCATGGGCCTGTATCCGGCTCCGTTTACCGACGTGATGCAAGTATCCGTGGCCGACCTGCTGGCGCATGTCGAACAGAGCAAGCTGCCAGCCGTAGTGGCCCCTTGATAGCAGATAGGACCAAGTTTTCATGAATAACACTCAAATGATCTCAGGAGCCGCTAACCTGGTTCCGATCTACGCGGAAGTCTTTCTGCTGATCGCCGCTTCGGCGATCCTGCTGATCGACATGTTCCTGGACCAGAGCAAGCGCGCGATCACGTACGCGCTGACCCTGGCCGCCCTGGTGGGCGCCGCCTTCTTCAGCTTCGCCGACTACAGCTCGGGCAGCACGGTGTACGCGTTCTCGAACATGTTCGTCAACGACCCGATGGGCAATCTGCTCAAGCTGTTCTCCTACCTGACCATGGGTATGACCCTGGTGTACGCGCGCCAGTATTCGACTGACCGCGGCATGTTGGGCGGCAACCTGGGCGGCGAGTTCTACGTCCTGGCGCTGTTCTCCATGCTGGGCCAGATGGTGATGATCTCGGCCAACAACTTCCTGACCATCTACCTGGGCCTGGAACTGATGTCGCTCTCGCTGTACGCCCTGGTGGCGCTGCGCCGCGACGACGCGAAAGCGACCGAAGCCGCGATGAAGTACTTCATCCTGGGCGCGCTCGCTTCCGGCTTCCTGCTGTATGGCATGTCGATGCTGTACGGCGCCACCGGCACCCTGGAAATCGGCGAAATCGCCAAGAAGATTGGCTCCGGCACCGTTGACCGCTCGATCCTGACCTTCGGCCTGGTGTTCGTGGTGGCCGGCCTGGCCTTCAAGCTGGGCGCCGTGCCGTTCCACATGTGGGTACCGGACGTCTACCAAGGCGCGCCGACCGGCGTGACCCTGCTGCTGGGCGGCGCACCGAAGCTGGCGACCTTCGCCATCTGCGTGCGCCTGCTGGTGGAAGGCATGCTGCCGCTGGCGTTCGACTGGCAGAACATGCTGATGATCCTGGCCGTGCTGTCGCTGGCGGTGGGTAACCTGACTGCGATTGCGCAGACCAACCTGAAGCGTATGCTGGCTTACTCCACCATCGCCCAGATGGGCTTCGTGCTGCTTGGCCTGCTGGCCGGCGTGGTCGACCAGAAGCCGACCCATGCCGCCGCTGCCTACTCGGCTGCCATGTACTACTCGATCACCTACGTGCTGACCACCGTCGGCACCTTCGGCCTGATCATGGTCCTGGCGCGCCAGGGCTTCGAGGCGGAAGAGATCGACGACTTCAAAGGCCTGTCCAAGCGCAGCCCGCTGTACGCCGCGCTGATGTCGGTGCTGCTGTTCTCGCTGGCCGGCGTGCCGCCGATGATGGGCTTCGCCGCCAAGTTCGCAGTGCTGCAGTCGGTGCTGACCACCGGCGCCGTGTGGCTGACCGTGTTTGCCGTGATGTTCTCGCTGGTGGGTGCGTTCTACTACATCCGCATCGTGAAGGTCATGTGGTTCGACGAGCCGACCGACACCGCGCCGCTGGCTGTCAACACCGACAAGGGCATTGTCCTGGCGCTCAACGGCCTGGCCGTTGTAGCCCTGGGCATGATGCCGGACTCGCTGCTGCACGCCTGCTACACGGCGATCGAAAAGACCCTGGCTTCCTGATCGCCTGAGCGATGGACGTCAACGCATCATCCTGGCTGGTCATCCTGCTTGCAGTGGTGGCCGCCAACCTGCCTTTCGTGAACGAGAAGGTATTTGGCCTGGTTCCGCTGCGGGCCGCACGCAAGCCGTTTATGGTGCGCATGGCGGAACTGGTGGTGCTGTATGTCGCCGTGGGCGGCATCGGCATGGCCCTCGAATCCCGCATCGGCACCGCGTTTCCACAGAACTGGGAGTTCTATTGGGTCGCGGCGTTCGCCTTCCTGGTATTTGCATTCCCTGGCTTCGTGGTACGCTACCTGCGTAAACACCACTAAAACCCGGTAAGGCGGGGTCAGACCCACAGGGTCAGACCCCAGGCCGGCTTAGGCCGCAGGTGTGGGGTTACCCAAAACCGCCTGTTGCGAAACCGTTGGGGGTCTGACCCTGCGGGTCAGACCCCGCCTTACCGGGTTCCAAAAGAGACATGGACAAACACCTCAAAGAAACCAAGATCGACAGCGAACTCGCCTACAACGGCGGCTTCCTCAAAGTCCACCGCGACACCGTCGCCCTGCCGGACGGCAAGCACACCAAACGCGAATACATCCGCCATCCCGGCGCCGTGGTCATCATCCCCGTGCTGGACGACGGCCAGGTCCTGCTGGAGCGCCAATACCGCTACCCCAACGACCGCGTCTTCATCGAACTCCCCGCCGGCAAGATCGACCCGGGCGAAGACCCGCTGGCCTGCGCTATCCGCGAGCTGGAGGAGGAAACCGGCTACACCGGGACCGACTGGCAATTCGTCGCCACCATCCACAACGCCATCGCCTACTCGGACGAACACCTGGACATCTACCTGGCGCGCGGCCTGAGCGCCGGCGAGGTCAAACTGGACGACGGCGAATTCATCGAAACCTTCACCGCCAGCGTCGACCAGATGCTGGACTGGGTGCGCAGCGGCCAGATCACCGACGTGAAAACCGTGATCGGCACCTTCTGGCTCGACAAGCTGCGCTCCGGCGACTGGAAACTGGACTGAGGCCATGAGCGCCGTGCGCCTGCTGCTGCTGGTCCTCGCCTGTGGCGCGGGCCAGGCGCAGGCGGCGCCGGTCAAGCGCACGCAGTTCCAGGTCCGCTGCGAGGACACGATCAGCAAAACCGTGTCCGTGCTGTCGGCCCGGCAGAGCGGCTACACTGTGAACAACCAGCTCTCGTACAAGCAGCTGTCGGCCATGAAAACCGATAAGATGCCGTCCAACGGTTTTGTGCTGGGCCTGACCCGCACCGAATCGCGCGTGCAGATCGGCCTGGACGGCCCGATGCTGACCGACCCGCTGAGCGGCTATGAATGCGTGGCGCCGCAGATCCGGGTGCAGCTGACGTACGCTCCGGTGCGCATCTATGTCGGCAACGAGTTCGCCCCGGGCAGCTGCGGCTATGCGGAAATCCTGTCGCACGAGCTGCGCCACATGAACGCCTATATGGACCATCTGCCCAAAGTCGAGCAGGTGGTGCGTGCGGCGCTGGCGCGGCGCTTCGAGGCCAAGCCGCTGTACGCGCCGGCCGGCACCGCCCGTTCCGCGCTGGCGCACGAAATCGACAGCGGCTGGATGCCCTACATCAAAGCCGAAATGGCCAAGGTGGAAGTGCAGCAGGCCGTGATCGACTCGCCGGCGGAGTACGCCCGCCTGAGCAAAGCCTGCAACGGCGAGATACAGACTATTTTAAGAAAGTCACGCAGTAAAAAATGAAGCGCTATTTCGCATTGATTCCCGCCGCCGGCGTCGGCGCGCGCATGGCGGCCTCCAGCCCCAAGCAATACCTGCCGCTCAACGGCGTGCCCATGCTGCAGCACACGCTGGAAGCCTTCCGCCGCAGCGCGCTGATTGCCCATACCTATGTGGTGGTGAGCGCGGCCGACGGCTATATCGACTCGGTGGCGCCGGAGGGCGGCGTGACAGTGCTGCGCTGCGGCGGTGCCACCCGCATGGACTCGATCCTGAACGGCCTGCGCGCCATCCGCGCCGAGGTGCGCGACGACGATATGGTGCTGGTGCACGACGCCGCGCGCCCCGGCCTGACGCCGGCCCTGATCGCCAAGCTGATCTCCGCCGTGGGTGAACATGAAGGCGGCGGCCTGCTTGCGCTGCCGGTGGTGGACACGGTAAAGTCCACGCGCTCCGGCGCGCTGGAAACCACGCCGCGCGACGGCTTGTGGCTGGCGCAGACGCCGCAGATGTTTTCCTACGCGCTGCTGCTGCGCGCCCTGGCGCTGGCGCCGGACCCGAACGCGATCACCGACGATGCCAGCGCGGTCGAGATGCTGGGCTTCTCGCCCAAGCTGGTGGAAGGCCACCCGCGCAACCTGAAGGTGACGCTGCCAACCGATATCGCCATCGCAGAAATGTATTTAGGACAGGATTCAAAATGACGCAACTTCCATTCCGTATCGGCCAGGGCTACGACTCGCACCGCCTGGTTGAAGGCCGCAAGCTGATACTCGGCGGGGTCGAGATCGCGCACGAACGCGGGCTGCTGGGGCATTCCGATGCCGATGCGCTGCTGCATGCGATTACCGACGCTATCCTCGGCGCCGCCGCGCTGGGCGATATCGGCAAGCATTTCCCCGACACCGCCGAAGAATTCCGCGGCGCCGATTCGCGCGTGCTGCTGCGCGAGGCGGCCAAGCGCGTGCGCGCCACCGGCTACGATATCGGCAATGTCGACTGCACCATCATCGCCCAGCGCCCGAAGATGGCGCCGCATATCGCCGGCATGGCCGCCAATATCGCCGCCGATCTCGGGGTGCCGGTGGGCCACGTCAATGTGAAGGCCAAGACCAACGAAAAGCTCGGCTACCTGGGGCGCGAGGAAGGCATCAACGCCGAAGCCGTGGCGCTGCTGGTGCTGCGCCAGGGGGCGTAAGCCATGACATCCCGTCCGCTGCCGGGGACGGCGCCGAGCGCCTCGTCCGACGCCACGCCGGCAGGCAAGCCGGGCGCATCGCGCTTGCCGCCGCTGGAAGCGTCGCGCGTGGCGGCGCCAGGCGGCGCCGACGCTGCGGCCGCGAAAGCCGAGGCGCGCGCCCGTCGCGACGCCCAGGTGCGCGGCGTGGCCTCGATGCAGGAGATGCGCGACGCGATCCGCGCTGCCAGCCGCGCGCTGCCCGCGCTAGACGCCGTGCCGCGCGTGCGCGGCATGAACGCCGCCACCTTCCGCGAGCGTGCGCGGCAAGGCTTGCCCTTCCTGGTCCCCGGCGCGATTGCGCGCTGGCCGATCTGCGCGCTGCAGCCGGCTGTGCTGCGCGAACGTTTTGGCGACGTGCCGGTGCGGGCCCGGGTCGGCGACTACATCGGCACCGCCTTCGCCGCCGACCGCGCCATGCAGGACATGACCATGCGCGAGTACCTCGACCTGGCCGACGCCACCGAAGGCCTGCCGCCATACCTGGGCAACCTGGAATTGCGCGAGCTGAATAGCCTGTGCCACTGGCCGACCTATTTCGAGAAAATGGGGCCGCCACGTTTCTGGATCGGCCCCGCCGGCACGGTCACGCCGCTGCACAGCGATTTCGACGACAACATCTTTGCCCAGGTGTGGGGCCGCAAGCGCATCTTCCTCGCGCCCGCGCACCACGACGCATTCCTCTACACGCGCGAAGCCAACCCGGTGCTGTTCGGCAGCCCCTTCGACCCCGAAGCGCCCGACTACGAACGCTACCCGCTGGCGCGCCAGGCCAGCATGCTGGAAGTGCTGGTGGAGCCGGGCGACATGCTGTACATCCCGGCCGGCTGGTACCACCAGGTGCGCGCGCTGACGTTCTCGTTGTCGTCTAACCGCTGGGCGCGCGGCGTGCCGCTCGCGCTGTCGGCCAACGCGCCCGGGCTTTAAACCACGGCGGCGCCGTACGACTCGGGCCGCTGCGTGAGCAGGTGGGACAGCCGTTGCAGGCCGGTCTGCAGGCGCGCGCGGTCCTTGATGCTGCCCAGGGAAATGCGGATGGCATTCGCGGTTTTGCCGCCGGTAGCGAAGGCATCGGCCGGTGTGATCGCGATGCCCGCGCTGTCGGCGGCGCGCGCGAGCTGCGCGGGAGTCCAGTATGCCGGCAAATCGAGCCAGACGTGCAGCCCGTCGCCGGCGCCGCTATAGCGTCCGGCCAGGATATCCCAGGCCATCCGGTGGCGCAGGCGCGCCTCTTTGCGCACGCCTTGCAGCAGTGCGCCGGCCGAGCCGTCGAGTATCCATTGGGTGGCCAGCGCCGCTGTCAGGGGCGTGGCCATCAGGGCGAACGACCGCAGCGCGGCCAGGAACCGTTCGCGTTCCTGCGCGTCGCGGATCAGCACGAAGGCGACGCGCAAGCCGGGCGTCAGGCATTTCGACAGGGTTGAGATATAGCTCACCTGTTCCGGCGCAAACGTGGCGATCGGCGCCGGCGGGGCGTCGGCCAGGAGCCAGTAGGGGTCATCCTCGACGATGCGCACATTGCAGCGCTGCGCGACGCTGGCGAGCTCCCTGCGCCGCTGTTCCGGCATGGTGCTGGCGGTCGGGTTCTGCAGGGTCGGATTGAGGTACACCAGGCCTGGCTTGTGCTGCCGGCACGCTTGCTCCAGCAGCGCGGGCAGCATGCCGTCCCGGTCCGCCTCCACCGCAACCAGGCGCCGGCCGAGCTGGCTGGCGGCGCTCCGCACGCCGGGATAGGTCGTGGGCTCCGCCAGGAGCGTGTCGCCAGGCTGGGTCAGTGCCAGGATGAGTGCGGCGAGTGCCGCTTGCGCCCCGGGGCAGACCACCAGCTGCTGCGCTTCCACCTGCCCGAATATCGGCTCGAGCCATTTGGCGCCTGCCTTGCGCTCGGAGTCGCTGCCCCCGGCCAGGTGGTAAGTCATCAGCAAGCCCTTGTCGGCCCGCAGCAGAACCTGGGCCAACCCTTGCTGCAACAGATCGTCGAAATCCACGCCGTCCGGCGGCGGCGGGGTATTCATGCCCAGGTCGAGGCGTGCGCTCAGTTCGACCTTCGGCGCCGCGACGTAGGTGCCGCGGGCGCCGCGCCCCTCCAGCAAATTGCGGCGCCTGGCTTCGTCGTAGGCGCGGGTGACCGTCGTCAGGTCCACCTGCAGCCGCGCCGCCAGCTGGCGTTGCGGTGGCAGGCGGTCGCCCGGCTTCAGTGAACCGTCGGCCAGCGCCGCCTGCAAGGCGTCGGCAATCTGCAGGAAACGCGGCCCGGCGTGGGCGGCCAGGGGCGGCAACCAGCGGAATAATTGCTCATCTTGTATGGCTTTTGTCTGCGGCATTTTGTTTCGATGTATGGAAATTGCTTTGGAGTAGTATGCATCAGGTCGCGACAACACATCACCGGAAAGTACGCAAAAAATGGATTGGGTTCCTTTAGTCTTAGTGACGTTCAAGCTTCTCGTGTTCGGCACGGGCATGTTCTACGCCATCAAATGGCATTACGATAAGGAGAAAGAGGAAAGCGGGAAGCAGACGGCGCAGCGGAGCGAAAAGCGCGCGCTGCTGCGGGCGCGCGGCAATGTGGCCGCCGCCTTGGTGCTCTCGCTGCTGGTGCTGGCCCTGGCCGCGTTGGTCCTGGTCGGCACGCCGGGCCTGGAGCTGACCTTCCCATAGATGGAGGTGGATCAGGTAACATGCTGGCATGACAAGAGATCTGTTTGAATATCGCGAAGTGGCGGTGGAGTCGCTGCAGGAGGGCGGCCAGGTGGTGCTGCGGCCGGTGAACGGGCAGGCCTTCAGCTCCGAGATGCGGGTGCAATGCTCGCAGCGGCTGCGCGACACCAGCGCCTATCCGCTTGGCACCAGCTTCCTGGTGCTGGCGAAGATGACCGACCGGCTGGGCGGCGAGCCTTACCTGTATGTCTTCCACGGCGACCCGGTCAAGGTGCTTGCGCCGGCGCAGCTGGAACAATTCCTGAACGACCGGCGCCGCTTGCGGATCTGAGGAGCGTCGTGAAAACCGCCATCGCCGCCTTGCTGTCATTGCCCGTGCTGGCCCTGGCCCAGGTGGCCGCGCCGCAGCCGGAAGAGCTGATGCAGCTTGCCTTCCCCAAATGGTCGGACGAGGAGGGCGGGCGCGTGGTCTCGATCGCCACCAGCGCGCTGACGCGTGGCTGGGATACGCGGCAAGGCAAGCAGCGCAAGGTGCTCGTCGTGCCGCGCCGGGTGGTGCGCGTGGCGCCGGAGCGCTGGCTGCTGCTGGCCGCCATGACGCCGGTCGGCGACAGCGGCGAGCCGCAGGTGGCGCACGGCACGCCGCTCGGACTTGCCGCCTACACCTTCAAGCCGGGCAAGGATGGCTGGGCCGTGGCCCGGCGCCAGGAGCCGTTTGATTTGCAGGGCTTTGAAGGCCGGGCCGAGGTGGATGTGGTGCCGCTCGGGGCGGCCGCGCAAGCCGCGCAAGCCGTGCATGCGCGCTGGGGAAGTTGCTGGCAAGGCCATTGCGTGGAGGTGTTCGCCCTGTACGCGCTCGGTGCGGACGGCGTGAAGCCGCAGCCGCTGCTGCTGCAGAAGATCAAAGGCGCAAACGTGTATTCGCGCCCCGATTGCGTCGAGCGCCTGCGCGGCCTGCTGCCAGGCCTGGCAGCGCCGGACGGCGCGCGCGAGCTGCTCGCGCCAGGGAAGTGCTACGCCATCGAGGGCCGATGGGAGATTGGCGCCGCAGGCGAGGGCACGAGTCCGAGCCCGCTGACACTGCGCTTCACCGGCGCCATCAGCGGCGCGAGCAAACTCGCCAATGCGCCAGCGCAGCGCGTCGAGCAGAGCATGACATTCGAATTCCGTGGCGGGCGTTACATGCCCGTCTCCGGCAGCAACCCCGTTCCAGACGCATAAGCAAGGAGACTGCTTTGATCAAGATCCGTGAGATTGACCATATCGTTTTGCGCGTTGTCGATGCCGACCGCATGATCCGCTTCTACACCGAAGTGCTGGGCTGCCAGATCGAGCGCCGGCAGGACGAGATCGGCCTGATCCAGTTGCGCGCCGGCAGCTCGCTGGTGGACCTGGTGCCGGTCGATAAAAAGTTGGGCAGGATGGGCGGCGCCGCGCCCGGCAAGGAGGGCCGCAATGTCGACCACTTCTGCTTCCGCGTCGATCCATTCGACGAAGCCGCGATCCGCGCCCACCTGAGCGCGCACGACGTAGCCAACGGCCCCGCCGAATCGCGCTACGGCGCCGAAGGGGAGGGGCCCTCGATCTACGTCAACGACCCGGAAGGGAACACCGTCGAACTGCGCGGCGCGCCGTTCGCGGCCTAACTAGCGCGGAGCATCGCGGATTTGCTCCATGATGCTCTTGATTTCGGCTTCCAGCTCCGGCGCCAGGTTCATGAACTTGCAGCCGACGTGCACCTGCTCGCCCATCAGGAAGGAGCGGTAAGCGCAGGTGAAGCGCACTTCCAGGTCGGTGACGTAGATATTGTCTTCGCCGAACTCCAGCTGCACTTCGAGCAGCTTGCGGCCTTTGAGCAGGCCTTTCACATCGCTCTTGGCGCCGCGCAGGCCGATACCGCCCAGCGACAGGTCGTACACCGCTACCTCGTGCGGATTGCCGTTCAGGACGAAGGTGGCGGAGAAGTTGGCGCCCAGCGGCGCCTCCGCGCGTTCGTGGGCGCGCCGGTTCAGCACCTGGCAGGTCTCGGGGAACACCATGGGGATCAGCTGCGGCTTGCCGGGCACTGAATCCCAGTCCGTCTTGCCCAGCTTGAACTGTAGCTTGGCGTTGCGCAGCACCGCCACGAACGTGATCTTGCCGGGTGGCAGGACAGCGCCTTCGTTCAACTCCATCACGAAGTGCGGCTGTTCAGGGTCGACCGAGAGGATGCGGCCGAGGATCGGTTCGCGGCTGCCGCTGGCGTACATGGAAATGGCATCGCCATGTTCCGCCAGCAGGGTCAGCGCATCGCCGATATCGTCTTCCCCCTCCATGTCGTACGATCCGGCGGTGGCCAGGAAAGGGGGAATCGCGTCTTGCAGCCTTGGAGGTCCCTTGCGAATGTGGACGGCTGTGGGCTCATTGAGCAACATATAGCTAACCATGAAGGATAGGTTTGTATACCCATCATAGGCCACTAATTTCTTTAAAGCAAGAAACTTTATAGATTGAAAATTAATCTACCTTAATCTTCGCCCTCATCGTCCTTATTGAATTTCGAGGCCTTGCGTGCCTCATCGGCGGCGGCCTTCATCTTGCCGGCTTCGCCCATGAACTCATCCACGCTGTGGTCCTGGCTCTGGCGCACCGACGGCGGCAGGATCAGGGACATATACAGTTCGTCGCGCAGGCGGCCGGCGTTCTCGTAGTTGCGCATCAGGATCAGGCCCGAGCCCAGCGCCAGGAAGATGGCGCATGAGGAAATAAAGGCGCGCGGCTTGTGCGGCTTGATCGTGCGCAGGTGGTTGTAGATCATGGTTACCAGGATCAGCATGATCACGTGGTTGCCATAGCGCGTGAAGATCTCCGCCGACCAGGCGTAAGCCAGCACGCCGCTCACAGCCTTCCACGCCCCCATGGCCACCAGACCGGTGCCGAGGATGAACAGGTGGCGTCCCAGGCGCGCGTGGCCGCCGAACAGGCGGTTGGCCAGCGCCCAGACGCCGCTCCATACCAGGCCGAAGCCGACGCCGGAGGCAATCATCAGCAGGAAGCGGGTGGCCTGGAAGGCGCCGGTGCTGGACAGCGCTTCGGTGACGCCGACGAAGAGGGCGATCAGGGCCAGGCCGGCCAGCGCCGGTATGCCGCCTTCCCAGGCGTGCATGGTGGTGTCGGTGACTTCCGCTTCGACCGGGAAGGCGGCGTCGCGCACGCGCAGGCGGGTGTGGCCGAGGCGCACCACGGTGGTGCCGTTGATCGGCACCGAGCCTTGGCGCCTGCCATGCACGACAATGCCGTTCTGGCTGCCCAGGTCGCGCATCACCAGGCCGCCGTCCTCCGCCAGTTCCACCACGGCGTGGGTGGCGGCGGTGTGGGCGTCGTCCAGGATGAAATCGTTGTTGTAGCCGCGGCCGATGGTGATCGGCAGCGTGTTTACGCGGTGGCGGTGCAGCACATCGCCATTGCGCGCCAGGGATTCGATGAAGAACGGCCCGTTCATTTCTTGCCCCCGCGCCCCAGTGCTTCGATGAAGGCGCGCGAGGCACGCATGCCGTTTTCGTAGGAGACGCCGCGTGCATCGAGGCGGCTTTGCAGGTTCATTTTGCCGTCGTCGGTGCTGGAGGTGAGCAGGGCGAAGTCGTACAGGCCGTCGAACTTGCGGTAGGCGCTGACGCACATCACGGCGCGCATCGGCAGGCTGCTGTTCTTGACGAATTGTTCGGTGCAAATCGGGCCGGTCAGGCGCTTGTCCTTATGGCTGCCGAAATTCTCGTTGCGGAAGGAGGCGCTGGACAGCACGGCAAAGCGCACCTGATCCAGGCCGGTGCTTTTCATGTACTGGTGCTGGATCTGCACCTGGCCGGTCTGCAGCGTGCTGGAAACGAAGAGCGACGATTCCATGGCGCAGTTGGTCAGCTCCACCGAGAAGGAGTCGCGGTCGGTGGAACGCCCCCAGCAGCGCATTTGCTCCGATTCGCGCACCGGCACAGAGTACGGGCCCATGCCTTTGATGGTCAGCGGCTTGGCCAGCAGCTGGTCGACCATGGCCGTCTGGTGCGCCAGCAACTGCTGCGCCACGATGGCGGTGAAGTCTTTCGGCGGCTTGGCCTCCGGCTTGACTTTCTTGAGCAGCTCCTGGGCGTGCTTGGCCGGCACCAGGAAGGACACCAGTTCGCCGTCCAGGCGTTTGGCGACGTTGACGCCGGCCACTTCGCCGTCCACCGTCACGCTCGGGCCGCCGCTCATGCCGGCGTTGATCGGGCCGGTGAACATCAGTTGTTCGTAGAAGCTGCGCGCGATCACGCCGTTATAGGCGCCTTCAGAAATGGCGAAGCCCAGGTCGAGCGGGTTGCCGAGCGAGTAGAGGTACTGGCCCTGGGTCAGGCGGAGCGGCTTGTCGCCCAGCTTGAAGTAGCCGGTGCCGTAGCGGTTCACGCGCACCACGGCCAGGTCGTGCAGCACGTCCACCGCCAGCAGTTCAATGCTGCCGCGCTGGCCCTCGGTATCGACCCATTCGCCGGTGTAGGTGTCCGGGTCGAGCGCGAACTGGGAGACGACGTGGTAGTTGGTCATCACCAGGTTGGAGGTGCCAACCAGGAAGCCGGAGCCGACCGAGGACTGGACCCGGCCGCTTTTCAGCAGCGAGCGTACTTGCAGCAGGTCGGCCTTGGCGGCGGAGTATAGTTTTTGCGCGGTGCTGGAGGGAGTGGGCAGGGCCACCGGCTCCGTTGCGGCGGCGGGGGCGGGCGTTTGTTGCGCATTGGCTGCCGCGCAGCCCCAGGTCAAAGTCAGTAGTAAAGCCAGTTTAGTGAATTTCATCTAATCCTTCGAACCTGGTGCGGGGGAGCGGGGCGGGGATTACAGTTCGCCGTCTTCGGCGGCGGGCGGGGTGGCCGGGGTCATCATGTGGCCCAGCTTGAGCGCCTTGGTGTTCAGGTAGTGCTGGTTGAAGGCGTTGCGGTTGACCAGCAGGGGCACGCGTTCGGCGACTTCCACGCCGAGCGAACCCATGGCCGCGATCTTGCGCGGGTTGTTGGTCATCAGCTTCAGGCTCTTCACGCCGAACTGCTTGAGCATCGGTTCGACCAGGGCGTAGTTGCGCTGGTCGGGCTTGAAGCCCAGTTGTTCGTTGGCTTGCACGGTGTCGGCGCCTTGCTCCTGCAGGCGGTAGGCGCGCATCTTGTTGATCAGGCCAATGCCGCGGCCTTCCTGGCGCAGGTAGAGCAGCACGCCGCGGCCTTCCTGGGCGATGCGTTTCAGCGCGCCTTCCAGCTGGGCGCCGCAGTCGCAGCGCTGCGAGAACAGCACGTCGCCGGTCAGGCATTCGGAGTGGACGCGCGCCAGCACGGGCTGGCCGTCGCCGATGTCGCCCAGCACCATGGCCAGGTGTTCTTTGCCGGTGGCGTGTTCGACGAAGGCATGCAGCGTGAACTGGGCCCACGGGGTCGGCAGGGCGCACGACGTGACGTAGTCCAAGACTTCTTTTACCGGTTGTTCTGCTACGGGCTGCATGTTGCTCTTTCGATCTTTGTGTTGTGTAACCCTGCAATCATAACCGAAACCCCGGCAAGGCGGGGTCAGACCCAAGGGGTCTGACCCCAACGGTCGCCAGGCAGGTGGCAGCGCAGACAGGGTCAGACCCTTGGGTCTGACCCTGGTTTGCCGGGGTTAAGGCAAATCGAACAGCAGAACCTCCACATTATCCGCCCCGGACAAGAGCACCTTCTCCTCCCCGGTAATTTTGGCAGCATCGCCACCTTTCAAGGCGACCCCGTTCACCGTCAGCGAGCCGCGAATGATATGGACATACGCCTGGCGCCCGGCAGCGAGCGTATGCTCCAACCCACCCTCATTCAAGATCGAGGCATAGATATAGGCATCCTGGTGCACCAGCACGGAACCCTCGCGCCCATCCGGCGACGCCACCAGGCGCAGCACGCCGGTTTTGCTTTCGGGCGTAAAGTGCTTCTCCTCATACCCCGGCGCAATCCCGCCCTGCGACGGCTGGATCCAGATCTGCAGGAAATGCACGCCTTCCCGGTCCGAATGGTTGTACTCACTATGCCGCACGCCGGTGCCCGCCGTCATGCGCTGCACATCGCCATAGTGCAGCACCGAACCGTTGCCCATGCTGTCCTTATGTTCCAGCGCGCCGCTCAGGACATAGGAAATGATCTCCATATCCCGGTGGCCGTGGGTGCCGAAGCCCTGGCCGGGCGACACCTTGTCTTCGTTAATCACCAGCAGCGGGCCGAAGCCGACATGTTTTGGGTCGTGGTAGTGGCCGAACGAGAAGCTGTGACGCGAGTCCAGCCAGCCAAAGTTAGCAACGCCACGGTCTTCAGATTTACGAACTTGCAACATATTTATCTCCTTGTGCGATAATTACGATCAGATGTTTCACAGTATATGGCTGGTTCTTCGTGTAAAAAAGCGAATAATTTGCCTTCTTATGATCGAAAATTTCGAATGCTCAGACTCAGCCTGGAAGCCCTGCAAATCGTGGACGCCATCGACCGTGGCGGCTCCTTTGCCGCCGCGGCGCGCGAATTGTTCCGCGTGCCCTCCACCATCTCCTACACCGTCGGCAAGCTGGAGGAGGAGCTCGGCGTGCAGGTATTCGAACGCATCGGCCCGCGCGTGGAGCTGACGGCGGCCGGGCGCGAGCTGCTGAAAGAGGGCCGCTACCTGCTCAAGGCGGCGGGCGACCTGGAGCAGCGCGTGCGGCGTGTGGCGTCCGGCTGGGAGACCGAACTGGCGGTCGGCATGGATTCCATGTTCAGCGCCCAGGTGCTGGCCGACGACGTGCGCGCCTTCTACGAAGTGACGCAGCAAACCCGCCTGCGCCTGGTGCAGGAAGCCCTGGGCGGCAGTTGGGAGGCGCTGCTGGATCGGCGCGTGGACCTGGTGGTGGGCGCGCCGGGCGACGGCCCGGCCGGCGGCGGCTACGTGTCGCAGGCCATCGGGCAGTTGAAATGGGTGTTCGCGGTGGCGCCCGGCCATCCCCTGGCGCAGGTGGCGGGGCCGTTGGGACGCAATGATCTGCAGCGGCACCGCGCCATTGTGGTGGCCGATTCGTCGCGCTTGCTGGCGCCGCGCACCGTGGGCCTGGTGCTGGGCCAGGATGCGCTGGCTGTGCCAACCATGCAAGCCAAGTTCGACTACCAGTTGGCGGGCATGGGTTTTGGCTTCCTGCCCGAGCGTTGCGCGCGGCAGGCGATTGCCGCCGGCCTGCTGGTGGAGAAGGAGGTGGAGGAGCCCAAGCCGGAGGAAACCTTCTACCTGGCCTGGCGCAGCGGCGAGTCCGGCGCGGCGCTGCGCTGGTGGCAGGAGCGCATGGCGCAGCCGGGCTTGTTCGATCGTCTATGCCTGCACCTGCCGAGTGTTGCGCGTGATCAAGGAATGAGCAAATGAGGTGGCGTTTCGTGTTGACGTGAGCCAACTGTTTAGGGGTAACATAGGCGTTCACCCTAGCCGGTTTTTAAGGTATGACAAGTCATGCAACTCCCTTGTTCCTGAAGCTGCTCGCCGACCGCCAGGGCCGGCCGGGTGGCTTGCTGTTTTGCGGCGATGGCGCGTCGGCGTTGCCGCCGGACCTGGCCGGGCTGGCCGCCAAGCTGCCTTGCTTTTACCGCGAAGCGCTGCCGGCAGCGCTGGCAGCGCAGCTGGGCGCGGCGGGCTTCCAGGCGCTGCCTGGCGCCGCCCTGCAGCGCAACGACCGGGAGTTCGACCTGGCGCTGGAGCCGAACGTCGACTGGATCGAGGGCGACTGGCCGCTGCAAGCGCCGCCCCGTGCCAGCGGCGCGCAGGCCGCCTCGCGCGCCATGGCCTTGCAACTGGTGCAACTGGTCAGCAACGACGCCGACACGCACGCAATCGAAGAACTCCTGCGGCGCGACCCCACCTTGTCCTACCATTTGCTCAAGCTGGTGAATTCGCTGGGCATGGGCACGGGGCGCAAGGTCACCAGTTTCAGCCAGGCGATCCTGATCCTGGGCCGGCAGCAACTGCGGCGCTGGCTGAACCTGATGCTGTTTGCTGCCCGCAGCGACGATGCGCGCTCGCCGATGCTGCTGGCGCGCGTCTCCGTGCGGGCCCGCACGATGGAGTTGCTGGCGCGCGAAACCGGGCAGGGCAAGCAGGTGCAGGAGCAGGCTTTCATGGTTGGCATGTTTTCGCTGCTGGGCGTGTTGTTCGGCGTGCCCCTGGGCGAGCTGCTGGCGCCCCTCAACCTGGGCGACGCGGCGCAGCAAGCCTTGCTGTCCAAGTCCGGCGCGCTGGGCGAATTGCTGGCGGTGCTGGAGGCGGCCGAGCATAGCGATATGGTGGCCGTGGCCAGGGGGCTGGAGGCGCTGCAGTTGCCGGTCCTCGACTTCAACCGTCTGGTCGCGGAGGCCAACCTGTGGATGCTGGACGTGACGGGCGATGCAGGCCACCATGGATAACGAGCGGATCGCGCACTGCCTTGCCTTGAGCCAGCGGGCGCGCAGCCAGCAAGGGCAGGGCGAGGCGCAGGCCGCCACGCTGGCGGAGCTGGAGGCGGCGCTGCAGGCGCTGCAGCCGGCTCCCGTCATCGCGCCCGCCGGGGCGGAGCTGATGCTTGACGCCGCCGGCTACCTGACCGCCTGGAATGAGGGCGCCGAGCGCCTGTTTGGCTACCGCGCCAGCGAAGCGCTGGGCCAGCACGTGCTGTTCCTGTATGCCGGGGATGACGAGGACGGCGATATCGCCGAACTGGTCGACGCCGATCATGCCGTGATCGACGTGCGGCGCCGCAAGAAGTCCGGCGAGGTGATTCGCGTGCGGCTGAACATCACCTTGCTGCGCGACAGCGCGGGCCAGCCGAGCGGCATGCGGGTGCTGATCGCGCCCATGGTGGAAGGCCTGAGCGCGCGCGAGAAAACCAAGCTGCATGCCCGCATCATCGAAGACAGCGACCAGGGCGTCCTGATCACCGATGCGCACGAACGCATCGTCTCCATCAACAGCGCCTTCACCCGCATCACCGGCTACACGGCGGCGGAAGCGCTGGGCAAGACGCCGGACATGCTGCGCTCCGGCGTGCCGGGCGCGGACTTCCCCGCCCGCGTGAGCGCGGCCATGAAAGGCGCTGGACCCTGGCGCGGCGAAATCATTGGCCGGCGCAAGAACGGCGAGCTGTTTCCGCAGGCCGTCACGGTGAGCGCGGTGCGCGACGAGGACGGCGCCATCCGCCACACCTTCTCGCTGTTCTCCGACATCAGCGTGCATAAGGATGCCGAGGCGCGCATGCAGCGCCTGGCCAACTACGACACCTTGACCGGCCTGCCGAACCTGGGACTGCTGTCGCAGTTGCTGGGGCAGGCCATGACCGAAGCGCGCCGCAAGCAGGAGCATGGCGCGCTGCTGGTGATCGAAATCAATCGCCTGGGCGCGATTGCCGACACGCTGGGGCACGAGGTGGGCAACGCCGTGCTGCTGGAAGTGGGGCGCATTTTCCGCCTGGTGCTGCGCGACGAGGATATCCTGGCGCGCCTGGACGGCGGCAAGTTTGCGGCCGCGCTGCCGCAGATTGAAAAGCGCGAGCACGCCGCCATCGTCGCGCAAAAGCTGATGGCCGCGCTGGAAGCGCCGCTGCAGATCGGCGCGCATCGCCTGCAACTGAGCGCGCACGTCGGCGTCGCCGTTTATCCCGAGGATGCGCAGGACGCGGCGGAGCTGGTGCGCGGCGCGGATGCCGCCATGTCGCGCGTAGTCCCGGGCCAGGTGCCGGCGCTGCTGTTCTACAGCGAGGAAATGAACCAGCGCGCCAAGGAGCACCTGCGCATCGAGAGCGAACTGCGGCTGGCGCTGGCGAACAAGGAGCTGCTGCTGTACTACCAGCCCAAGGTCAGCCTGCGCAGCGGACGGATTGTCGGCGCCGAAGCGCTGCTGCGCTGGCGCCATCCGGTGCGCGGGCTGGTATCGCCGGGCGTGTTCATCCCGGTGGCCGAGGAAACCGGCTTGATCTACGAATTGGGCAACTGGGTGCTGGAAGAGGCCTGCCGCCAGATCGCCGCTTGGCGCGACGCCAACCTGATGATGCCGCCGATCGCCGTCAACTTATCCGCACGGCAGTTCGACAGCCACCTGCCCGAGCGGGTCGCCGACGTGATGGCGCGCCACCACGTGCACCCGGAGCAGCTGATGCTGGAAATCACCGAAAGCCTGCTGGTGCGCGGCGCCGAGAACGTGATCGCGATTATGAATGAGCTGGTGGCGATGGGCTTATCGCTGGCGCTGGATGATTTCGGCACCGGCTATTCCAGCCTGGCCTACCTGAAGAAATTCCCCATCAGCACGTTGAAGATCGACCGCGCCTTTGTCGTTGGCCTGCCGTTTGAAGAAAACGACTGCGCCATTGCGCGCGCCATCGTGACGATGGCCAAGCAACTGCGGCAAGAGATTGTGGCCGAAGGGGTGGAAACGATCGAGCAGATGGGTTTCCTGCGCGAGTTGGGCTGCGACCAGCTGCAAGGCTACCTGTTCAGCCAACCCATCGCCGCCGCCGATTTTGAGCGCATGCTACGCGAAGGCAAACGGCTCGCCGTCTCCGGCCGCCAAGCCACCCTCAGCCTGTAAATGTCCACCTTGGGGTCAGGAAGAAAAGTGGACATTCTCGTAGGAATGTCCACTTTTCTTCCTGACCCCAAGGTGGACATTTTGCGTTAGGCGGGGTTAGCGCTTGTCGTCGTTTTTGTGGCTTTGACGACCTGCTTCGGCGTGCTGCTCTGGGGTGCCGCCGCGGGTGCCGCCGCCGCTGCCACCACTGCCGCCACTGCTACTGCTACCGCTACCCCCGCTGCCGCTTTGGCGGCTGCTGCCGGATTCGGAGCCCGACTGGCGGTTGCCGTCGTTCTTGTGGCTCATGCTGCCGGCTTTGCGCGCTTCTTCCGAAGTGAACTCGTGCGCATTGCCGGAGGCGTGGGCGGCTTTGCCGCCTTCGCTGGCGATTTCGCGCTGGCGTTCCGGGTCCATCGAGGCGAATCCTCGGTTGCTGGTGTCGCCGCTCTGCTTGTTGCCGCCTTGGCCGCCCGACTGTTTGGAACCGCCTTTGTCTTGATTGCTCGATGCCATGATCATCTCCCATTAGGTTCGAAGGAGTCGTCATGGTAGGCGGCAGGGCAGGCCGTATTAATCAGAACACGCGACTAGACTTTGTAGGACAATGGCTCATTGAAAAGTAACTTTTTTGGGGCGCCATGTATCAATTGGAGCGCTTTGTCGCGGCGCAGGAAGCCATCTACCAACAGGTGGTTTTCGAACTGTCGGCTGGACGCAAGCGTACGCACTGGATGTGGTTTGTCTTCCCGCAATTGGCTGGCCTGGGCTTTAGCGCCATGGCGCAGCGCTATGCCATCAGCGGGCTGGGCGAGGCGCGCGCCTACCTGGCGCATGCGCTGCTCGGCACGCGGTTGCGCGAGTGCAGTGCGCTGGTGCTGGCTGTCCAGGGGGCCACGGTCCATGGTATCTTCGGGTCGCCGGACAATATGAAGTTCCATTCGTCGATGACGCTGTTTGCGCAAGCGGCGCCGCAGGAGGCGCTGTTCCTGTCCTGCCTCGACAAATATTTTGGCGCTGTGCCCGACCAGGCCACGCTTGACTTACTGCTTAAGGAGAAGAAATGACCCGCACCATCCTCGACGACGCCCACCTGCACCCGGCCATCCGTGAACGGGTGGCGAAAAACCATGCCGATATCCTGGCGGAGGTGCAGTCGGCGATTGCCTCGAACCGGGTGGTGGTGGTCGGCATGCGCCAGAACCCGTTCCCGAAAAAGGCGCGCCGCATGCTCGACGCGCAGGGCACGCCGTACGCCTACCTGGAGTACGGCAGCTATTTCAGCCAGTGGCGCCGCCGCACGGCGCTGAAGATGTGGAGCGGTTGGCCGACCCTGCCGATGATTTTCATCGACGGTGTCCTGATCGGCGGCGCGCAAGACCTGGAGCGCCTGATCGAGAAGGGCGAGTTCACCTCCCTCCTGGCGCCGCGTCTGCAGGGATGATGGAGGCGCTGCCATTGCGCCTGAAGCCGGGCGATGACGTGCGCGAGGCGGTGGAGCAGGCCTTGCGCGATGCCGGCGCGACGGCGGGCTTCCTCTTGCAGGGGATAGGCAGCTTGTCGGTGGCGCAGATCCGCTATGCGGGCCTGGCGCAGCCGACCGAGTTGTTGGGCGAGCTGGAGATCCTGACCGTGGCCGGCTCGGTGGCGCCGGATGGCGCCCACCTGCATATGATGCTGTCCGATGCGCGCGGCCGCACCTTCGGCGGCCATGTGGGCCGCGGTTGCATCGTGCGCACCACGGCGGAGTTGCTGCTGGCGGTCCTGCCCGCGCATGCCTTCGCGCGCGAACACGATCCGCTGACGGGCTATGCGGAGCTGGCGATCCGGCGCGCGCCGGGCTAGCGTTTGCGCAATGGGTCGAGCAGGCTGCGCAGGTTGTTGTGGTCGATCTCGTACATCAGGGCCAGCAGCGCGCCCAGCTCCCCTTTCGGAAAGCCTTCGCGCGCCATCCAGCCCAGGTAATGACCTGGCAAGTCGGCCAGCTTGCGGCCTTTGTATTTCCCATATGGCATATCGCGTGCCACCAGCATTGCCAGGTACTCAGGGCTCATCTTGATTACAGTGCTTTGACAGGGATGCAGATATCGCAGGTGAAGCTGCCGTCGCTTTGCGTCACCAGGTTCTCGTAGCGCTCGAAGCAGGGACGCTCGTCGCATTGCAGGCCGCTGGATGGCAGCCATTCCTTCATCAGCCGGTTCCACACCGGCCCGATATCGCGCGGCGCGCCGCTGTAGCGGGTGACGGCGTAGCGCCCGCCGGGCAGGTTGGCGACGCTGAATTGTCCGCCCGGTTCGAACCCGTCCGGGATTTCAACGCAGGCGTCGTAACGGCATTTGTCGGCCGGGGTCAGGCTCGGGTCGTCGTGGCCGATGCCGTAGCAGGTGGCATTGGCCAGGCCGTTGCCGAGGATCCAGGGCATCATGGTGCGGCCCCAGAATTCGCCGATGGCCGGGCCGTAGGGGCCGATATGGCGGCGGTAGGCAACGCGCGAAGGCGGCAGGTCGATGATTTTCACGTCCATGGTGTTTTCTCCGTATGGGTGGTTGGAGTCGCCATGTTCGCCGTTGTCGCCGTTGCCCGCCTGACCGTGCTTGCGGTTCACCTGATCAAAATTGCTATTTTGCGCGCGCAGCCCGGCCAGGAAGGCGGCGATGCGCTCGGGCGTATTGGCGCGCCACTCGGTGGGCGTGCTGCCGAAGCGGGCTTTGAACGCGCGCGCAAAGGCTTCGCCGGAGCCGAAGCTGGTGGATAGCGCCACCTCCAGCACGGCGCCGCCGGCCGCCAGCTTGCCGGCCGCCACTTCCAGCCGGCGCCGCCGCACATAGTCGCCGATGGTCTCGCCCATCCAGCCGGCGAAGATGCGGTGGAAGTGGTAGCGCGAGAAGTTGGCGATGTCGGCCAGGGCCGGCAGGTCGAGCTGCGCGTCCAGGTTGCGGTCGATGTGGTCGAGCACCCGGTTCATGCGGCGCTCGTATTCGTTGCGCGCGTCGTTCATGTGACGGGGTAGATGCGGTCCAGGCTGCCGGGGCCGAAGTATTTTTCGTACTCGCGCGCGGCGTAGGAGTCCATCATGCCGGAAATGTAGTCGACCACCAGGCGCTCGCGCGAATCCTTCAGGCTGCGGATGGCCGGCGGCAGCAGGATGCCGCCCTTGTTGTAGCTGGTGTCGGTCAGTACTTCGAACAGGCCGCGGATGATTTTTTCGCCGCGCTTTTCGTAGAGCTGCACGTCCTTTTTGCGCAGGATGGCGCGCCACAGCAGGCTTTTCAGGCCGCGCGCCAGCAGGCCCTTGCTGCGGTAGCCCAGCTCCGGGCCGTGCTTGCCTTCCACCACGGCGATGTCGCGGCACAGCTCATGCACGATCTGCGAGGTCAGCTCCTTGCGCAGCACGATCGAGTATTCCTCCGAGCTTTCCTGCATATCGCAGTCCAGCGCCACGGCGTGGGCATGGTTGGCAATGGCGGAGAACTGTTCGTAGGCGCCCGAGAAGTCTTTGCTGATCTTGAACTCGTGCACGATCTCGCCCCAGGTGATGATGCCGAAGCTGAGCGCATCCTCCACGTCGTGCGCGGCATAGGCGATTTCGTCGGCCAGGTCCATGATCTGGGCGTCGATGCTCTTGCGCAGGGAAACGCCGTGGGCGGCCAGCTGGCCGCTCAGGAATGCATAATCCTCGTCGTACAGGAACTTCTTCGGATTGTCGGCGCGGCGCTGGAAGTACTTGGTGATGCCCAGCAGCGAGCGCACGGTCAGGTTCAGGCCCGCATAGGCGTGGTGCTTCTTTTCCAGCGTGCGCAGGGTGCGGAAGGCCTGCGCATTGCCTTCGAAGCCGCCGGCATCGGCCGCCAGCTCGTCCAGGATCTTTTCGCCGTAGTGGCCGAAGGGCGGGTTGCCGATATCGTGCGCCAGCGCGCAGGTTTCCGATACCACGCTGCGCTCCAGGCCCAGTTCGGCGGCGATGGAGCGGGCGATCTGCGCCACTTCCAGGCTGTGCGTCAGGCGGTTGCGGTTGAAGCGGTTGGCGTCCACCCCGAGCAGCTGCATCTTGCCCTGCAAGCGGCGGAAGGAGGAGGAATACAGCACGCGCGCGTAATCGCGCATGCATTCTTCGCGGCTTTCGCTGCGGCCGTCGGCCTGGCTGTGGACGCGGTATTCCAGGGGCAGCACCAGCGCCTCCTGGGCGCGGGCAAAGTCAATGGTGGTTTGATCGTACATGTGGCGATTCTACGGTATATTGCAGGCCAATTTGTTTCATGGCTGGATAATAAAATGTCACCTGCTGCACTTTTCCTCGTGGTGCTGGCCTATTTCGGCCTGCTGCTCGGCGTGGCCTGGGCCACCTCGCGCAATGCCGACAACGACAGTTTCTTCATCGGGAATAAAAGCTCGAACTGGATGCTGGTGGCCTTCGGCATGGTGGGCACCACGCTGAGCGGCGTCACCTTCATCAGCGTGCCGGGCGCGGTGGGGCGCGACGGCTTTGGCTACCTGCAGATCATGCTCGGCTACACGCTGGGCTATGTCGCCGTGGCCTTCGTGCTGCTGCCGCTGTACTACCGCCTGAAACTGACCTCGATCTACCATTACCTGGACGTGCGCCTGGGGCGCCGCGCCTACCAGAGCGGGGCGGCTTTCTTCATCCTCTCGCGCACCCTGGGCGCCACGGCGCGCCTGTACCTGGTGGTAAACATCCTGCAGGCCACCATCCTGGACAGCCTGGGCGTGCCGTTCTGGGCCACCAACCTGATCATCCTGGCCATGATCCTGCTGTACACCTATGAGGGCGGGGTCAAGACCATCGTCTGGACCGACACCCTGCAAACCACCGGCATGCTGTTTGGCCTGGTGGCCTGCGTCGCCTTCCTGCTGGACCAGATGGGACTGGGCTTGATCGAGAGCGTGGAGCAGATGCGCTCCGCCGGCCTGGCGCGCGTGTTCACCATGGACGTGGACAGCCCGGCCTACTTCTGGAAGCAGGTGGTGGCGGGCGCCTTCATCACCATTGCCATGACCGGCATGGACCAGGAGATGATGCAAAAGAATATCTCGGTGCGCACCCTGGCCGACTCGCAGAAGAATATGCTGGTGCTGACGGCCATCCTGTTTGTGGTGCTGTCGCTGTTCCTGCTGCTGGGCGGCCTGCTGCACCTGTACGCGCCGCAGGTGGGCGTGACGGCCGGCGGCGACAAGCTCTTCCCGGCGGTGGTCATGGGCCATATGCCGGCGGTGTTGCAACTGGTGTTCATCATCGCCCTGATCAGCGCCTTGTTCCCGAGCGCGGACGGCGCCATCACGGCCCTGACATCCTCCTTCTGCATCGACATCCTGGGCCTGAAGCGGCGCGATGACCTGGGCGAGGGCGCCCAACTGCGCATCCGCCACCGCGTGCACCTGTCCTTCTGTGCGCTGTTCCTGCTGCTGGTGATGGTATTTAAATGGATCGATAGCGCCAGCATGATCGGCGTGATCCTGAAGCTGGCCGGCTACACCTACGGCCCGCTGCTCGGCCTGTTCGCCTTCGGCCTGCTGTGCCAGCGCGCCGTCAACGACCGGCTGGTGCCGTGGGTGGCGCTGGCCGGGCCGCTGCTGTGTGCCCTGGTCGACTACAACCAGCACCTGCTGTTCGGCAGCTACCGGATGGGGCTCGAACTGCTGGTGCTGAACGGCCTGCTGGTGGTGGCTGGGCTTTACCTGATTTCCTACCCGGCTAAGGCGAATGTCGCTTATAGTGTGGAGTAGTTACTTTTTTAGCACTAGGAGTAGAGATGTCCCGCTCTGTTTTCTCGTATATCCGCGGCGGTTTTGCCTGGTTTTGGCACGCTGTCGATACTAGCCGCCGCGCCGCGCTGAACTTCCTGTTCCTGCTGATCGTGGTGCTGCTGCTGGTCGCCATTTTCGGCGGCGGCGCCAAGCCGCTGGGCAGCAAGACCATGCTGGTCCTGAACCTGGAAGGCGCGCTGGTGGAACAATCGCACGGCAGCAGCCGCGACGCGCTGATGGCCGGCCTGGCCGGCGGCGAGGTGCGCAAGTCGGTGCAGCTGCGCGATGTGCTGAACGTGCTCGATGCCGCCGCCAAAGACCCGCAGATCGCCGGCGCCGTCCTGATCCTGGACGATATGCAGGGCGGCGGCCAGGCCATGCTGCGCGAGATCGGCGCCGCCGTGGACCGTTTCAAGGCCAGCGGCAAGAAGGTGGTGGCATGGGGTTCCAGCTACAACCAGCGCCAGTACCAGGTGGCCATGCACGCGGACGAGGTCTACCTGCACCCGATGGGCGCGGTGTTCCTGGAAGGCTTTGGCAAATACCGCAACTACTACCGCGACGCGCTGGATAAAGTGGGCGTGACCGTCAACCTGATGAAGGTGGGCACCTACAAGAGCTTTGCCGAGCCGTTCATCGCCAACGGCCCGTCGCAGGCCGCGGCCGAAGCGGACGCCTTCCTGAACAACGACCTGTGGGCGCGCTACACCGCCCAGGTGGAGCAATCGCGCAAGCTGCCGGAAGGCGCCGTGATGAAGGCGATCGACAACCTGCCGGCTTTGGTGGAAGGCGCCAAGGGCAACCTGGCCAAGGTGGCGCTGGACACCAAACTGGTGGACGGCCTGAAAACCAAGGACGAACTGCGCGTCCTGGTGACCAAGATGGGCGTGCATGACAGCGCGGCCAAATCCTTCCGCCAGGTGAGCTATCACGACTACCTGGCGCGCGTCTTCCCGAAACTGACCGGCGACGCGATCGGCGTCGTGATGGCGGTGGGCGAGATCAGCGACGGCGACGCGCCGGCCGGCCAGATCGGCGGCGCCTCCACCGCGCGCCTGGTGCGCATGGCGCGCGAGGACAGCTCGATCAAGGCCGTGGTGCTGCGCGTGGATTCGCCCGGCGGCAGCGCCTTCGGCTCGGAACTGATCCGGCGCGAACTGGAGCTGACGCGCGCCGCCGGCAAGCCGGTGGTGGTTTCGATGGGCAATGTGGCCGCATCCGGCGGCTACTGGATTTCCATGGCCTCCGACGAGGTGATCGCCGACCCGGCCACCATCACCGGTTCGATCGGCGTGTTCGCCCTGTTCCCGACCGTGGAAAAAGTGATCGACAAGCTGGGCATCCACACCGCCGGCCAGACCACCACCTGGCTGGGCGACGCCGGCAACCCGCTGCGCCCGATGGACCCGCGCTTCGGCCAATTGATCCAGGGCGCCATCGGCCACACGTACGGCGAATTCACCGCCAAGGCGGCCAAGGCGCGCAACACCACGCCGGACAAGATCGACGCCGTGGGCCAGGGCCGGGTCTGGACCGGCGCCCAGGCGCAGGAACGCGGCCTGGTCGATACCCTGGGCGGCTACAAGGACGCGCTGAAAGCCGCCGCGCGCCGCGCCAAGTTGACGGGCGAGCCGCGCGTGGTCTATATCGAACGTGAAGTGTCGCGCGTTGACAAGGTGCTGGAGTTCTTCGGCGCCTCCGCCGCCAAGGCGGTGGCCAAGGCCTACGGCGAACAGGCGCGCACCGCGCTGCTGCCGGCGGGCATGCCGGCCGGGGTGGCGCAGGACGTGGTACGCGACCTGGGCTGGCTGAACGACATGACGGCGCAGCGCAAGCCGTTCATGGCGCTGACGCACTGCCTGTGCGCCGCGCCTGACTGAGGTTTGCAAGTAAGTGTCGGTTTGCTAATTCCCTGGCGCGCTGGCATGATTGCGGGATGACCAACCCTTTAGTTTCCCCCGGATCAGAGCCGGGCGAGGCGCAACGCCAGCGCCAGGCGGTGCAGATTGTCGGCATAGGCGCCTCGGCCGGAGGGCTGGACGCCATTTCCGAATTCCTGGCCTCCATGCCATCCCGCAGCGGGATGGCATTCATCGTCATGCAGCACCAGGACCCGTCGCGCCGCGGGCTGCTGCCAGAGCTGCTGCGCCGCATTACCAGCATGGAAGTGTGCGAAATCGCCGAGTCGATCGAGCTGCGCCCGGACCACGTGTACGTGGCGCCGCCCAATTGCGACCTGGCCTTCGGCAGCGGCAAGCTGATGCCGGTGGAGATGGCCGAGGTGCATGGCCGCTACCCGATCGACACTTTCTTCCGCAACCTGGCTGCTGAAAAAGGCCAGGCCGCCGCCGGCGTCGTCTTTTCCGGGATGGGCACCGACGGTACCGCCGGCCTGCGCGCGATCCAGGAAGCCGGCGGGGTGACGCTGGCGCAGGAACCCCATTCGGCCAAGTTCGACTCCATGCCGCGCAGCGCCATCAGCGCCGGCGTGGCGGATTTCGTCGCCGCGCCGGTCGCCATGCCCATGTGGCTGTGCCAGGTGCGCTCGGCGCCGCACGTCGGCGCCCACGGCGCGGCGCGCGCGCGGCGCCAGGCCTTGCGCGAGCTGATGACGCTGCTGCAGCGCCATACCGGCAACAACTTCACCGAGTACAAGATGAGCACCGTGCTGCGCCGCATCGAGCGCCGCATGAAGCTGCACCAGCACGTATCCATGGAAGAGTATGTCGCCTACCTTCGTGACAACGCGGGCGAGGTGCAGCTGCTGTTCCACGAAATGCTGATCGGCGTGACCAGCTTCTTCCGCGACCCGAGCGTCTGGGAGCACCTGCGCAACGACACGATTCCGGCGCTGCTGGCCGCCAATCCGCACGGCGCCGCCTTCAAGGCCTGGGTGCCGGCCTGTTCCACCGGGGAGGAAGCGTATACCCTGGCCATGGTGTTTGACGAGGCGGTGCAAGCCGCCGCCGAAAGCGGCAGATACTCGCTGCAGATCTTCGCCACCGACCTGCACGGCGACGCGATCGACAAAGCGCGCCTGGGCCTGTTCGGGCGCGGCGTGGAAGAGGCGATCTCGCACGAGCGCCTGGCGCGCTACTTTACGACGGACGGGGTCTCCTACCGCATCCGCAAGGAACTGCGCAATATGATCATCTTTGCGCAGCAGAACATCATTTCCGATCCCCCGTTCACCAAGCTCGACATTCTTAGCTGCCGCAATCTGCTAATTTACTTCAACCCGAAGCTGCAGGAACAGCTGATACCGTTGTTCCATTACGCGTTGAAACCGGACGGCTTGCTGGTGCTGGGCAGCGCCGATACCCCGGGCAGCTATAACGAATTATTTGCGCCGGTGCCCGGCTGCGGCCGCATCTACCGCCGCCTGGACGCCAGCACGCAACGCGTGGCCAACTATTTCCCGACCAAGATCGCCAAGGCCGCGCAACCGAGTTCCACCGAAGTGACTACCATGACCATGAATGGCAATATCCAGACTCAAATAGAACATCTGCTGCTGAAGAGCCACACGCCGGCAGCGGTCATGATCAATTCGGACGGCGACATCCTCTACATCCACGGCCGCACCGGCACCTTCCTGGAACCGGCTGCCGGGCGCGCCAACTGGAACATCCACGCCATGGCGCGCGACGGCCTGCGCTACGAGCTGGCCGACCTGATTGAACGGGCCAACCGCAGCGAAGGCATGGAAGCGGTGCGCGAGCTGCTGATCAAGGACGGCGCGCAGTCGCTGCTGGTGGACATGACGGCCGAGGTGGTGCGCGAGGATACGCACGCCGGCCACAGCCTGCTGGTCACGTTCCAGGCCGCGCCGGTGCCGGCGCGCAAGCGCGCCAGCCGCAGCGACACCCGGCCGCAGGAACTGGAGCAGCAACTGACCGTGGCGCGCCTGGAATTGCAGTCCGTGCGCGAAGAGATGCAAACCTCGCGCGAGGAACTGAAAGCAGCCAACGAGGAGCTGCAATCGACCAACGAGGAACTGCAATCGACCAACGAGGAGCTGACCACCTCGAAGGAAGAGATGCAGTCGCTGAACGAAGAGCTGTACACCGTCAATGCCGAGCTGCAGTCCAAGGTGGACGACCTGTCGCTGGTCAACAGCGACATGAAGAACCTGTTGAACAGCACCGACATCGCCGTCATTTTCCTCGATAGCCAGATGAATATCCGGCGCTACACCAACCAGGCCACCCAGCTTTACAAGCTGATCGCCACCGACCTGAATCGCCCCCTGAGCGACATCGCCAATGACCTGGTGTATCCGGCCATGGAAGACGACGCGCGCGAAGTGCTGCGCAGCCTGGTGTTCTGCGAACGCCAGATCCCGACCCGCGACGGGCGCTGGTTCATGGTGCGCATCATGCCTTACCGCACCGTGAACAACGTGATCGACGGCCTGGTGCTCACCTTTGTCAACGTGACCGAACTGAAGCTGCTGGAAGCGCGCCTGACGCCTGACGGGGGCAATACCCCATGAGCCGCAGCGACGCCCTGCGCCACTGGCACGAGCTGCAAGTCAGCCAGCTGGAACTGGAAGTCCAGAGTGCCGCCCTGGCCGAACTCGGACGTCAAAAGCGGGAGGCGGAGCAAGGCCTGCAGCGTTACGCCGGCCTGTTCGACCAGGCGCCGGTGTGCTACCTGGCGCTGGCGCGCGACGGCTGCATTGCCGGCGCCAACCGCGCCGCCGCCGCCTTGTTCGGCATGCCGCTTGACCGGTTGCCGGGCCAGCCGGTGGAGCGCTTCCTGGCGCCAGCCAGCCAGCCGGCCCTGCGCGCGCTGCTGGCACGCCTGCACGCCGACGGCAGCAGCAGCGCCATCGAAGCCCAGCTGTTTGAAAGCCTGGGTGGCGGCCGCGTGCGCATCGAGGCCAACCTGGAACCGGCGGGCGGCGCCATCCGCATGGTGCTGAGCGACCTGCGCATGCGTGCCCAGCACCATGCGGAAGACGGCGCCCTGCGGCGCGCCTTCGCCGTGCTGGACACCCTGGGCGAGGGCGTCGCCGTGGCCGACGCCGACGGCGTCATCATCGCCGTCAACCCCGCCTTCAGTGCCATCAGCGGCCGGAGCGAAGCGCAAGCCATCGGCTGCGAGCTGGCCGCCATCTGCGGCGTCGAAGCCGCGCTGGCGGGGCTGGAGGAGGGCGGCTGGCAGGGCGAACTGGCCGGACGCCGCCCGGACGGCGCAGAATTCCAGGCGGCCCTGTCCTTGCGCAGCCTGGCCGGTGCCGACGGCAGCGTGGCCGGCGTGGTGGCGGTGCTGAGCGATATCAGCCGCCGCAAGCAAGCCGAAAGTGCGCTGCAGGACCTGCACCGCAACCTGGAATCGCGCGTGCTGCAGCGTACCGCCGAACTGCTGCACACCAACGGCCAGCTGCGCCAGCTGTCGGCCCACATGGCCTCGGTCAAGGAAGAAGAACGCAAGCGCATCGCGCGCGAAATCCACGATGAACTGGGGCAGAACCTGCTGGCCCTGAAGCTCGACATCGTGCAGCTCAACGAGCGCATGGGCGGACGCCAGAACCGCCTCGCGCGCCGCGTCTCGTCGGCGCTGGCCAATATCGACGCCACCTTGCGCAGCGTGCGCGGCATCATGAATGAACTGCGGCCCGCCGTGCTGGACCTGGGCCTGGCGGCGGCGCTGGAATGGCTGGTCAACGACTTCCGCCAGCGCAGCAAACTGCACTACGAACTGGCGCTGCCCGGCGAGGCCGAACTGGCCGCCATCAACAGCGAAACCAGCCTGGTGCTGTTCCGCATCGTGCAGGAAGCCCTGGTCAACGTGCTGCGCCACGCACGCGCCACGCGGGTCGCGGTGCGGCTGGAGGCGGGCGAAAGCGGCGTGCTGCTGGAAGTGGAAGACAACGGCATCGGCATTGCCCCCGCCTGCCGCGAACGCCCCGGCTCCTTCGGCCTGATCGGCATGCAGGAGCGCGCCGACGCCCTGCACGGCAGTTTCACCCTGAGCGACTACGAACCGGGCGCCGGCTGCCGCATCACGCTGCGCCTGCCGTTGTGAAAAGGTCAATAGCCCTGCAGCCCGGCAGCGCGTATACTGCCGGTGCTTTTACACCATCAGGGGACTGCCTTGCTCAAAAAACTCGCACTTTCGGCTGCCATGGCAGCTGCCTTTGTACCTGCCCTGGCCGACGAAGGCCAATGGCAACCGCACCAGCTGCCGCAATTGAAGGCGGAGCTCAAGCGCATCGGCATCACCATCCCGGCCGAACGCCTGGCCGACCTGTCCAAGCACCCGATGAGCGCCATCGTCTCGCTCGACGGCTGCTCGGCCTCCTTCGTCTCCCCTGAAGGCCTGGTGGTCACCAACCACCACTGCGCATACGGCGCCATCCAGCGCAACTCCACCGCAGAAAAGAACTACATTGCCAACGGCTTCCTGGCCAAGACCCGCGCCGCCGAGCTGCCGGGCGGCCCGACCACCCGCGTCTACGTCACCGACAAGCTGGAAAACGTCACCGCCCGCGTCAACGACGGCCTGGAAAAGCTGTCCGGCAAAGCGCGCCATGAAGAAGCCAAGAAGCGCATCAAAGCCCTGGTGGCCGAATGCGAAAGCGACAAGATCTACCGCTGCTCCGTGCCCGCCTTCCACCGCGGCGCCGAGTACTACCGCATCCGCCAGATGATGATCAAGGACGTGCGCCTGGTCTACGCCCCGGCCGAATCGATCGGCAACTACGGCGGCGACATCGACAACTACGAATGGCCGCGCCACACCGGCGACTACGCCTTCCTGCGCGCCTACGTCGGCAAAGACGGCCGCCCGGCCGACCCATCGCCGGACAACGTACCCTACAAATCCAAGGACTTCCTGGTGGTCTCCGCCGAAGGCCTGAAGAACGGCGACCCGATCCTGCTGGCCGGCTACCCCGGCCGCACCAGCCGCTACAAGCTGCCGGCTGAAATCCGCTTCGCGCGCGACGTCAACTACCCAGCCATGGTGGCCGACTATCAGGCCGACCTGGACGCCATCGCCGCCGCCACCAAAGGCAACGACAACCACGTGGTGCGCTATGCCAGCGTGGTCAAGTCGATCAACAACCGCATGAAGAAAACCCAGGGCCTGCTGGACGGCTTCGCCCGCAAAGACCTGGCTGCCATCAAAGACACGCAGGACGCCGAATTCCGCGCCTGGTACGGCAAGCAAGCCAACGCCTCGCGCGAATTGCTGCCGCAGCTGGACGCCGCCATCGGCGCCGACATGGCCCAGACCACCGAAGACTTCTTCTACGGCATGGCCACCAACAGCGACCTGCTGAAAAGCGCGCGCACCCTGTACCGCCTGGCGCTGGAAAAGCAAAAGCCCGACGCCGAGCGCGAATCCGGCTTCCAGGAGCGCGACATCGCCAACATCAAAGGCCGCCTGAGCCGCCTTGAGCAATCGCTGGTGCCAGCGGTCGACCAGGCCCGCTACGTCTCCGGCCTGCAGCGCTACGCCAAGGCTTCCGGCAAAGCGCGCAGCCTGGACCCGCTGCTGCCAGCCGTCGCCGACGTGCCGGCCATGTACCAGCAGACCAAGCTGGCCGACACCGCCACCCGCCTGGCCTGGATGGACAAAGCTCCGGCCGAATTCCAGCAATCCGACGACCCCTTCATCAAGCTCGCCGTGCGCATGCACGACGTCGCGATGGCGCTGGAAGACCAGCGCAAGGAAGTGGACGGCACGCTGGAAAAGATCATCCCGCAATACATGGGCGCCGTAATCGGCTGGAAGAAATCGCAAGGCAAACCGGTCTACCCGGACGCCAACTCCACCCTGCGCGTCACCTACGGCACCGTCTCCGCCTACTCGCCGAAAGACGGCGTCACCAAAGGCCCGTTCACGACGGTGGAAGGGATCGTTGAAAAGCACACCGGCAAAGACCCGTTCGATGCCCCGAAAGCGCTGCTGGAAGCGGTGAAAGCCAAGCGCTACGGCCAGTTCAAGGACCCGGTGCTGGGCACGGTGCCGGTCAACTTCCTGTCCTCCGCGGACACCACCGGCGGCAACTCCGGCTCCGCCATCGTCAACAAGCGCGGCGAGCTGATCGGGTTGAATTTCGACTCCACCTACGAATCGATCACCAAGGACTGGTACTTCGACCGCGAGATCACCCGCGCCATCCACCTCGACGCCCGCTACATGCTGTGGGTCATGAAAGAAGTCGACCACGCCGACAACCTGCTGCAAGAAATGAAAATCAAGTACCCAAAAAAATAAACCAATTCGGGGTCACAATTCGGGGTCAGGTCTGACAATCGGACACCCACGGCGCACTTTTGAATTTTCTCAAAACCCGTACCGGTTTTTCCGGTGCGGGTTTTGCAGATTTACGTTGTTCCGAGGTCAATTTTGCACCTCACATTTCGCACGGGTAGCTTGATATTTCTCAAAGGTGTGGGCTGGCTGTCCGAATGTCAGACCTGACCCCGAATTTAAACTATGAACGAATCGATTTCCGTGTTTGGCTTGCTCAATGTCACTCTGTTGGAGCTGCTGTCGTTTGTGCTGTCGGTGGCGACGGTGTGGCTGAATATCCGCCAGAATCATTGGGCTTGGCTGTTTGCCATCTTGTCTTCGGCAACCTATGGCGTGGTCTTCTTCGGGGCTAAGCTGTATGGCGATATGGCTTTGCAGGGGGTGTTCATCACCGTTTCGTTCTGGGGCTGGTATCAATGGCTGCGGGGGAATCAGGGCGCGGCGCTGGGCGTTTCGAGCTTGTCCGTGCGCGGGCGGGTGTTGGCTGGCGTGGCTTGGCTGGCGGGCTTTGGGGTGCTGGCTTGGTTCCTGCGCTCTTTCACCGACACCGATGTGCCGCATGCGGATGCTTTCCTGACTGCGGGTAGCCTGGTGGGCCAGGCTCTTTTGTCCCGTAAAAAAATCGAGAATTGGCATGTCTGGATTATCGTGGATGTGCTCTACGTTGCGCTCTACGTGCATAAGGGGCTGATGCTGACGGCTGTCCTCTATGGCATGTTCGTGGCCATGGCTTTCGCGGGCCTGCGTGCCTGGCGCAACAGCAGCGCGGCGCCGGATGCGGCGGTTGTCTGGAAATGAGGCTGCCTTTCCGCGTCGCTATCCTCGGCGCGGCGTCGTCGGGAAAAACTACCCTGGCGCAGGCGCTGGCGCTGCGTTATGGGGCGGCATGGGTGCCGGAGTACTTGCGCGAGTTTTGCGATCTGCGGCAGGATGTGCCGGTGGCGTCGGACCAGTTCCATATCGCTTCGACCCAGGTGGCGCGCGAGGAAGCGCTGGCTGCGCTGGGTGGGCGTTTTCTTTTTTGCGATACCACGCCATTGATGACGGCGGTCTATTCCATCCATTATTTCGGTGGCATCGATGCGCAGCTTGAGGGCCTTGCTGCGTCGCGCCGTTACGACATTACCCTGGTCTGCAAGCCTGAATTCGCGTGGGTGCCCGATGGGCTACATCATGAGGAGGAGGATGTCAGCGGTATTATTGATTCCATCTTGCTCAATGAGCTGGCGCGACGCGGTGTGCCTTATACGCGTATCAGCGGTGGCCTGGAGGAGCGCTTGCTGCAGGTGGGGCATTTATTGGGGGATTGAGGCTTATGAAAAGATTGCTCGCGCTGGCTGGCTGGCTGCCGTTGGCGGCGTTTGCGGAGACGGGGTATTACCTGGTCTCGGTCTATGACGTGGAGGGCCAGGCTTCGATCGATTATAAGTATTGGAATGCGCACTATAAGAACTCGCGCAACGTGGCTAGCCCGGAGATTGGCGTCGGCTATGGGGTGAATTCGCGCTGGTACACGGAGTTGACGGCGCAGTGGATCCAGGTCGATGGGCGGCGGACGCGCCATACGGGGCTGGAGTGGCAGAACGACTTTCTGCTGACGCAGGGCCAGTTCGATGTGGATGTGGCGCTGCATACCTTGGTGGAGCGCGCGCGGCGGCGGGAGCGGGGCTATTTTCTTGAGGTGGGGCCGGTGCTGCAGACGTATGTCTGGCGGACGCAGTTGAATCTTAATCTGTTCTTGCAGCGGGAGTTTGATAACGGCTTGCGCAATGAGACGGAGCTGGCGTATCAGTGGCAGGTGAGGCAGCGTTGGTTGCCGGGACTGGCGTTCGGGGCGCAGGGGTTTGGCGAGCGGCGGGCGCATTCGCGCCGGGCGGGGCCGGCTTTGTTTGGGGAGGCGGGGCGCTTCAAGTATGAGGCGGCTTATCTCTTTGGGCGGAATTCGGGGCGGACGGCGAATTCGTTTACGTTGCGGGTGCAGTACTTCTTTTGAAACCCGGTAGGGCGGGTCAGACCCTTGGGCCTGACCCTGGTTTGCCGGGTTAGAAGTCGACCTGCGCGGACAGCTGGAACGTGCGCGGGGCGCCTGGGAACAGGTAGCCGCCGACATCCGGCGTCACGTCGCGCCAGTAGAATTTGTCGAATGCGTTCTTGACCTGGGCGCGGACGATCACGGATGCGCCGCCTACGCGGTAGGCGTATGAGCCGCCCAGGTTCACCACGTGGTACGACGGGACCATGACCTTGTTTTCCTGGTCGAAGGCTTTACGGCCGGCGTGCTGCCAGTTGGCAGTCAGCTTCAGGCCTGGCACGGCGCTCACCACATAATCCGCCCAGACGGTGGATTTGAAGTTCGGCACGTTGGTCACGCGCTTGCCGTCAAAAATCGCCAGGCCGGTGCCATCTTGCTCGGTGTCGATGGCGGCCATCGATGCGCCCAGCAGCAGTTCGCGCGACAGCTTGCCTTGCGCGCTGAATTCCAGGCCGCGGTGGCGGTCCACGCCTTGGCGGACAAAGGTGTTGGCCGGGTTGGTGAACTCCAGGCCTTGTTCGATCTGGTACACGGCTGCGGACAGCGACACGCCATTGACCTCGGTCTTGGCGCCTAATTCCACTTGCTTGGATTTGCCCGGTGCCAGCGCGGTTTGCTTGTTGGTGGTTTCGATCGGTGCGACGCCGCCGTGCTGCAGGCCTTGGGCGTAGGAGGCGTAGTAGGACAGCTTGTTGCTCGGGCTGTACACCAGCGCGACGTTCGGCAGCCAGAAGTTGTCGCTGGTGGCGGCGGCCTTGGCCTGGGTGCGGCGCACGGAGACGAATCGGGCGCCGGTGTGCAGTGCCAATTGCTCGTTCAGGCCGATGATGTCCTGCACATAGGCTGCGCGCTCGTTGTCGGCGCGGCGTTCGGAGACCGGGCCCAGTACGCCGCTCGACAGCGGCACGACCACCGGTTTGAAGATGTTGCTTACGCCGGCCTTGTCGTACACGTAGTCGCCCCAGCGTTCATGGTTGGAGAAGACGGACAGGCCGGCGGTCAGTTCGTGCTTGATGCTGCCGGTGGCGAACTTGCCTTGCAGGTGGGCTTTGGCGGACGTCGGCTTTTTTTCTTCGCCCAGGCTGCGGTAGTCGTACACGTCGTAGTCGCCGTTGCTGCAGTAGCCCGGCCACAGTTCTTCGCTGGAGCAGCCGTAGGGGAAGGCGGTGTAGTCGTCGCGCTTGAAGCGGTGCTGGTTGGCGCTGAGGGTGGCTTTCCATTCCGGCGCGAGCTGGTATTGGAAGGCGATGCCGATGTTGCTGGTTTCGGTCATTACCGGCTTGGCCCACGGCTGGTCGTTCAGGAACAGGTCGGCGTCGACCACTGGCAGGCGAGTGCCGCCGGTCAGCTGGAAGCCGGGCGCGGTCAGCTGCGATTTCTTCTGGTAGTCGGCATCCACGGTCAGCAGCGCTTGCGGGCTGATACGCCAGTCGAAGGCGGCGGAGAAGAAGCTGCGGCGGCCGTCGGCGCCTTTGACGATGGAGCGCAGGCGTTCGCCGGCGGCGTTGATGCGGTAGCCGAAGCGGCGGTCTTCAAAGCGGCCGCCCAGGTCCACGGTGCCGAGCACGGTGCCGCGCTCGCTCACTTCCAGCAGCACGGAGCGCAGGTTCGATTCGGTCGGGCGCTTGGTCACGTAGTTGATGATGCCGCCCGGCGCGGCGACGCCCATCTGCAGGCCGGCCAGGCCGCGCAGCACTTCAATGCTTTCCTTGTTTTCCAGCGGGATCTGGGTGTCGCCGGAAATGGCGTGGCCGTCCTTGCGGTAAGAGCTGGCGTTATCCAGCTTGAAGCCGCGGATCGAGAATTGCTCGGCGTAGCCGACGGCGTTGTAGGCGTCGCCGATGCTGGCGTCGAATTTCACGGCGTCGGTGGTGTTGCGGATGTTCAGGTCTTGCAGCTGCTCGCGCGTCAGTACGCTGACGGAGGCGGGGGTTTGCAGCAATGCCTGTTCGCCGAAGCCGGCGACGGAAGCGCGGTCGGCCACGATGCGGTTGGCGGTGATGACCACTTCGGTCAGTTTCTGTTCCTGCGCGGAGGCGGCAGGGGCGAAGGCGGTGGCGACGGCCAGTGCGGCCAGGCTCAGTTGGGTGGTGTTGCGAGTGCGATTCATATATGTGCTCTTGCTTTGCGTAGGCGCCAGCAGGAGAGCACGCGAAAGCCCGGGTCCCCGGGCCTTCATCCATCTGCGCTTTCCTTCGCTGGCATTATCCAGATCAGGTTCGGAGGGTATTTCTCACCCCGCGCACTATGCGCGAGGACCCCTAGCGAGGCGGTATTGTACTACAGGCTCAATTGCAGGGCGCGCCGCACGTCGGCCGGCGTGATGTCGCGCCGTTCGCCCAGGCCGGTCATGCCGGCGGCTTCCAGCGCGGCGACGGTGGCGTCGATGGCTGGCGCGCCCAGGCCGTAGCCGGACAGGCGGGTCGGCACGCCCATCTGCTCGAAGAAGGCGCGCGTGTTGCCGATGGCGGCGTCGATGCGTTCCTCTTCGCTGCCCTGGCTGGCGTCCAGGCCCCATACGCGTTCGGCGTATTGCAGCAGCTTGCCGCGCTTGGCCTCGCGCCGCACCTGCAGGATGCCCGGCAGGACAATCGCCAGCGTCTGCGCGTGATCCAGGCCGAACAGGGCGGTCAGCTCGTGGCCGACGCCGTGGGTGGCCCAGTCCTGCGGCACGCCGACGCCGATCAGGCCATTCAGGGCCATGGTGGCGGTCCACATGATGTTGGCGCGCACTTCGACGTCGTCCGGGCGGGCCAGCACTTGCGGGCCCAGTTCCAGCAGGGTTTGCAGCAGGCCTTCGGCAAAGCGGTCCTGCACCGGCGCGTTGGCCGGGTAGGTCAGGTATTGCTCGGTGGTGTGGACGAAGGCGTCGACCACGCCGTTGCCGACCTGGCGCAGCGGCAGGGTCAGCGTCTTGGCCGGGTCTAGCACGGAGAAGCGCGGGTAGACGTGGGGGCTCATGAAGGCGCGCTTTTCCTGGGTGGCGGCGCGGCTGACCACGCTGGCGCTGTTCATCTCGGAACCGGTGGCGGGCAGGGTCAGCACGGCGCCGAAGGGCAGGGCGGCCTTCACGACCTTGCCGCCGATTTTCAGGATGTCCCAGGCGTCGCCGTCGTACAGCGCGGCGGCGGCGATGAACTTGGTGCCGTCCACCACCGAGCCGCCGCCTACGGCGAGCAGGAAGTCGATCTTTTCGCCTTGCACCAGTTCTACCGCCTGCATCAGGGTTTCGTAGCGCGGGTTGGGTTCGATGCCGGAGAACTCCAGCACAGTATGGCCCGCCAGCGCGGCGCGCACTTCGTCGTAGGTGCCGTTGGTCTTGATGCTGCCGCCGCCGTAGAGCATGAGGACGCGGGCGTTGGCAGGAATATATTTCGCCAGGGCGGCGATCTGGCCCGTGCCGAAAATGACGCGGGTCGGGTTGTGGAATTCGAAGTTTTGCATAGTGGCGCGATTATCGCGCAATTCGCGCCCAGCCGTGCGACACCACGCGAAAGGCCTTGCTACACTTGAGAAATCCGCGCCGCAGGCTGACAATGCGGGTATCCGTCAGCCTATGGAGAATGAGATGACACAGGAACACGTGGTCGAGCCGCGCGACTACCTCAATGCGCAGGTGCTGGACATGCACCGCGCCTTGACGTCGCTGGGCGAGAAGATTGAAGCACTGGACCTGCATAACCAGCGTATCGAAACCTGCACCGATCCGGAGCTGAAGCTGGTGATGGCCAGCCACCGCGATGCCACGCGCAAGCAAATCGCCATGCTGCTGGAGTGGGTGCGCCGGCGCGACCCGAAAATGGACAAGGAAATGAAGGAAGCGCTGTTCAAAGCGGGTCCGATCGCCGCGCAATATCATTACGAGTAAAGGAAGTCGATGAAGTTTCAGCCGTACCGGGAAGGCAGCTGGTTTGCCATCCCGCTCAGGAATGGCGGTTATGCCACCGGTTTGGTGGCGCGCCTGTCACCGCAGGGGAAGGTCATGCTGGCCTACCTGTTCGGGCCTACCCACTGGACCTTGCCGACCTTGGCCGAGGTGCAGGGGCTGACGGCATCCGATGCGCTGAAGGTGATACGCACCGGTGATATGGCGCTGGCGAACGGGCGTTGGCCTGTGCTCGGCAATACGGTGGGCTACCAGCGCGAGGACTGGCCGGTGCCGATGTTTATCCGCCGTGCCGATGCGTTGAAGCGCGCCTGGCAGGCGACCTATGGCGACGATCCGGGCAAGCCGGAGCGCGAGGTGTCCGTTCCGTATGATACGGAGGGGTTGGAGAGCGATTCGCTGTTCGGCTATGGTTCGGCGGAGCTGCTCATGACCAAGCTGCTGGAGTAGGGAGGTCCTATGCACACAGGCGGCTGTTTTTGCGGGGCGGTGCGGTACGAGGCGGAAGGGGCGGCGCGGAACAGCACCTGGTGCCACTGTTCGATGTGCCGCCGCTCGTGCGGGGCGCCCGGCGTGGCGTGGTTTAGCGTGCTGCGCGGGCGGTTTCGCTATGTGCGGGGGCAGCCTGCCGCTTTTCATTCCAGTCCGGGCGTAACGCGCGAGTTCTGCGCGGCGTGCGGGACGCAGCTGACCTTTGTTGATGAGCGCTCGCCGCTGGAGGTGGATGTGACGACCTGCAGCCTGGATGAGCCGGATGCCATGCCGCCGCAGGATCATACCTTTGCGGCCAGCCGGCTGCATTGGGAGGCGCTGTGCGATGATTTGCCGCGCTATTCGCGCACGCGGAGCGATGGGGCGCTGGAGAGCGCCTAGCAGGCGGCTGCCCGCGCCAGCAGCAAATCGCGCTCGCGCTCATTTTGCGTCAAGCCCGCGGCCCGCTCAAACTCGGCGCGCGCCTCGGCCATCCGTTCCAGCTTGAACAGGAAATCCCCGCGCACGCTGGGCAGCAGGTGATAGTGCTTGAGCGCCGGCTCGTCCAGCAACTGATCCACCAGCTCCAGCCCGACCGCCGGCCCGTAAGCCATGGCCAGCGCCACCGCGCGGTTCAGCTCCACCACCGGCGAGGGCGCGCGCGTGGCCAGGGCCAGGTAGAGGTCCGCGATCATCTGCCAATCCGTGTCCTGCGCCCGCTTGGCGCGCGCGTGGCAGGCCGCAATGGCTGCCTGCAGCACATACGGCCCCGGCACCCGCCCCAGGGCCTGGGCGCGCTCCAGCGCCGCCAGCCCGCGCCGCACCAGCATCTGGTCCCAGCGCGTGCGGTCCTGTTCCAGCAGCAGCACCGGCTTGCCCTGCGCATCGGTGCGGGCGCGTGCGCGCGAGGACTGGATTTCCATCAGCGCCACCAGGCCATGCACTTCCGGCTCGCCCGGCGCCAGCTCGGCCAGGATGCGCCCCAGGCGCAGCGCTTCGTGGCACAAGCCGGGGCGCATCCAGTCGCTGCCGGCGCTGGCCGAATAGCCTTCGTTATAGACCAGGTAAATCACCTGCAGCACGGCCGCTAAGCGTTCTTCCAGCTCGGCCCCGCGCGGCACTTCGAACGGCACTTTGGCGTCGCCCAGCGTGCGTTTGGCGCGCACGATGCGCTGCGCGATGGTCGGCTCGGCGGCCAGGAAGGCGCGCGCGATTTCGTCCGTGGTCAGGCCGCCCAGCAGGCGCAGGGTCAGCGCCACGCGCGCTTCCATGGTCAGCACCGGGTGGCAGGAGATGAAGATCAGGCGCAGCAGGTCGTCGCCGATATTGTCGTCGAGCTCGCGCTCCAGGTCGGGCGCGGCATCCTGCAGCAACCCTTCGATCTCATAGGTCAGCTCCGGCTCTTTTTCCTGCGCCAGCTTCTGGTGGCGCAGGTAGTCCAGGGCCTTGTTTTTCGCGGCCTGCATCAGCCAGGCGGCGGGACGCTCGGGCGTGCCGTTTTCCGGCCAGGTTTCCAGTGCGCTGACCAGGGCTTCCTGCGCCATCTCTTCCGCCAGGGCGACGTCGCGCAGCATGCGGGTGAGCACGGCGATGATCTTGGCTTCTTCAATGCGCCAGACGGCAACGATGGCGCGGTGGGTGCTGTTGTCGTTCATGTGCTCACTTTAGCATGATAAACTTGAAAACTTTTCCAGCTAAGAACCGTAATGAAGAAAAGCGTAGCGACAATTCGCGATGTGGCCGCCGCGGCCGGTGTTTCCACCGCAACCATCTCCAAGTTCGTCAACGGCACGCAGCGTTTTTCGCCCGCAGTGGAGGCCCGCATTTCCAGCGTGATCGCGGAAATGGGCTACCGTTCCAACCCCTTGGCGCAGTCCATGATCACCGGCCGCACCAAGGCCATCGGCTTGTCCGTCCTGGACATCACCAACCCCCATTTCACCAGCGTGGTGAAAGGCGCCAACCGCGTGGCGCAGGAGCACGGCTACACGGTGCTGCTGGTCGATACCGAGGAGACGCAGGGCCGCGAGCGCCAGTTGCTGGAGGCGCTGAGCCGCCGGGTGGACGGCATGATCGTTTATTCGCGCACGGCGGAGGAGGAGATGGACTGGCTGCTGGCGCTGGACCGCCCGGCCGTGTACTTCGGCCGGCCGGAGCAGCTGCAGGTGCCGGCGGTTTCCAGCGACGACCAGCTGGGCGCCTTCATGGTCACGCGCCACCTGCTGACGCAGGGCCACCAGCGCGTGGCCTACCTGAGTTTCGCGTCGTCGCGCCGTGATGTCGAGCGCATGGCCGGGGTGCGCGAGGCGCTGGCGGCGCACGGCCGGGAGCTGACGGTTTTCGAAGTCGAAGCGCCGACCGCCGCTGCCGGCGAGAAGGCCTGTTCGTCCATCCTGCTGGGGCGCCAGCCGCCGGATGCCCTGGTGTGCTTTAACGACCTGACCGCGCTTGGCTTCCTGAAGGCGGCGCAGGTGCTGGGCTTCGGCGTGCCGGAGGATATCTCGGTGGTCGGCTTCGATAATATCCAGTTCGGCAATTTCTCCACGCCGGCGCTGACCAGCGTGGACCTGCAGAGCGAGCGCATGGGCGCGGCCGCCATGCAGAAGCTCCTGGCCATCATCGACGGCCAGGAGGTCGAGCCGCTTACGGTGGTCGACGCGCAACTGGTGCTGCGCGCCTCCACCACGACACGGGCTTAAACAGCCACCTTGCGCAGCTCCACTTCCATATCGCCCGGCACCGGGTAGGGGTAGGCCTTGACCCAGGCGATGACGTCGTCGCGCGACGCCGCGTCCAGGGTCCAATAGCCGGCGATCAGTTCCTTCACCTCGGTGAACGGGCCGTCCGTGATAAAGGGCTTGCCGCCGCTGAACTTGACCCGCGCGCCGCGCGCGGTGGACTTGAGGCCTTCGCCGGAGAGGGCGATACCGGCTTTGACGCCGGCCTGGTTGGCGCGGTTCATCATGTCGATCACCTGCGCCGGCGGTTCCATGTCCGATTCGAACACCGGGTCGGAGCGCAGCAGGATGGCCCAGGCGGTGTGCTTGGGCGCGGCGCCGGTGTCAAAGCCGCAGCAGCCGCCGGGGCAGCCGGCCTCGCGCACTTCCAGCACGGCGCTGCCTTCCGCATCGGCGCTCGGCCAGCGCGCCGCCTGGTCGCGCGCGGCGCGGCCGTCTTCCGCTTCGATGAAGGTGAAGCCGGCCACGCTGACATCGTCGAACGGGCCTTCCTGGTACAGCCACTGGCCGTCGCGGCGGCGCATGCGCAGGCCGCCGTCGGCGCTGGAACGCAGCCACCTGGCACCCGGCACGGCCTGCACCAGTTCAGCGGACGGGAAGCTGTCCAGTTCCGACCCGGCGTCGGATTTGCGAATTACCATGTACTGCATGCCAGTCTCCTTTAGGCGTTGGCGGCCAGTCGGCCGGCGAGGCGTTGTTCCTGCTCGCGCAGCTCGGGGGTGAACTCGGCGCCGAAATCCTCCATCTCGAAGACGCGCCGGATTTCGATGTCCGAATCGCTTTCCATCGGGTTCGGGCAGCGTTTGACCCACTCAATGGCCTCGTCCAGCGACTTGACCTGGATCAGCCAGAAGCCGGCGATCAGCTCCTTGGTTTCCGAGAATGGGCCGTCGATCACGGTGCGCTTGTTGCCCGAGAAGTGGACGCGCGCGCCGCGCGAGCTGGGGTGCAGGCCTTCGCCGGCCAGCAGCACGCCGGCATTCACCAGTTCTTCGTTGAATTTGCCCATGGCTTCCAGCAGCTCGGTGCTTGGCATTTTGCCGGCTTCGGATTCCGGGGTGGCTTTGATGATGAGCATGAATCGCATAGCGGTGTCTCCTTAGGGGGATTATGGTTTGCCGCATTCCGGCATGGTTTTCTGCATTTCTTCCTGCATCTGCTCCGGCGTCAGGTCGCGCTGGTGCGTGGCGATCGACCAGTTGTGGCCGAACGGGTCGACCAGCACGCCGTAACGGTCGCCCCAGAACATGTCGGCCGGCGGCATCTTGGCGCTGGCGCCGGCTTGCACGGCCTGCTGGTAGACGGCGTCAACGTCTTCCACGTACAGGTGCAGGGTGACCGGCGACCCTTTCAGGTGCTTGGGGCCGAAGCAGCCCATGTCGGGGAATTCGTCGACCAACATGATATGCGAATCGCCGATTTTGATCTGGGCGTGCATGATCTTGCCGCCGGGCCCTGGCATACGGGCGCTTTCCACGGCGTTGAAGGCTTTTGTATAGAAAGTGATGGCATCGGCGGCACCGTCGCACACCAGGTGCGGGGTGACCGAGTGCATGTCTTCGGGGATGGCTTTGACAGTCATGGTGTATCTCCGTTGTTGTTGAGAAGTCTGGACACCGTTTTGCGGCCTCCATATTCCCACGACGAACGGCGATGCGCCAGATCGACACGATTGCAGAAGATTTTTTAAAGCTTCAAAGCGCGCGCAAGATGATAGTGAATTTCAAGCCGCCGCCCTCGCGATTGACCACTTCCAGCTGCGCATCATGGCGCGCCAGCACCCGGTCCACAATCGCCAGCCCGAGCCCGGCGCCGTTGGCTTGCCCGCGCGCCGTATCCAGCCGGGTGAACGGTTTCAGCAGCTGCGCAATCTGCGCATCCGGCACGCCCACGCCATGGTCCTGCACCTCGACCACCACCCGCTTGGCGGTATGCATGCCGCGCACGAAGCACTTGATATCAATTTCCGCCACATCCTTGCCCGGCGTCTTGCCATAGCGCCGCGCATTTTCCATCAGGTTGGCGATCACGCGCTTGAGGTCGGTCGAATTGCCCAGCACCTGCGCCTGTTCCGGTAGCTCAGCGGTCACCCGCACATCGGCCTGGCGCCCCACTTCATGCGCGCACTCGGCCAGCAGCGCCGCCATGTCCACATTGATAAAACTGGAAGTCTCGGTCGGCTTGGCGTAATCGAGGAACTGGGCAATGATCGCATCCATCTGCGCGATATCGGACTGCATGCCCTCGCGCGCCTCGCTCGACAGGTTGGCCATTTCCACTTCCAGCTGCATGCGCGCCAGCGGCGTGCGCAAGTCGTGCGAAATGCCGGCCAGGATCACGGCGCGGTCGGACTCGACCTGCTGCAAATCGTCCACCATCTGGTTGAAGCTGCGGTTGGCCTGGCGCACCTCAAGCGGCCCGACTTCGGGCAGCGCTTCCGGGTGGCGGCCCTGGGCCACCTCGCGCGCGGCGGCGGTCAGGCGCTTGAGCGGCAGGTTGATCAGGCCGGAAATCAGGGCGGCGCCCAGCAGCGACACCACCGACACCACGCCGGCCCAGCCCAGCCATTCAACCGATTCGCGCACGCGCTCGCGCTCCAGCATCAGCCAGTAGCGGTCGTCGGCAATCTTGAAGCTGACCCAGTAGCCCGGCACGCCATTCACTTCGGACGAGAAACGGGTGTCGGCGCCCAGCTTGGCCCGCACCAGAGCCTGCGAATCGCGCATCAGGGCGGAATCGGGCGGCGGTTCGACCTGGTCGCTGTCGTCCATGGTGAAGATGCGGATGCCCTCGTCGGACACCAGCTCGAACAGCAGCTCGTTGCGCAGGTCGGGCGCGGAGTGGGTCAGGGCGGCGCGGGTGATGGTCACCACGGACACCACCTGGGCCGCGGTCTGCTGTGCCAGCGGCTCGCGCTGGACGAAGTTGATCACGCCGAACCAGGCGGACATGGAGAGCGTGGTCAGCACGCTCAACAATAAAAAAGTGCGCCAGAACAGGCCGCTGGACAGCGACCCCAGGCGCGGCAGGCGGATTTTCATTGCTGCATCAGGATCAGCGCGGCTGGCCCTCGGGGATGAAGACGTAGCCCAGGCCCCACACCGTCTGGATGTACAGCGGGCTGGACGGGTCCGGCTCGATCAGCTTGCGCAGGCGCGAAATCTGCACGTCCAGGCTGCGGTCGAACACTTCGTACTCGCGGCCGCGCGCCAGTTCCATCAGCTTTTCGCGCGATAGCGGCTGGCGCGCGTGGCGGGCAAACACTTTCAAGACCGAGAATTCGCCGGTGGTCAGGGGCACGGTTTCGCCGTTTTTCTTCAGCGTGCGCGTGCCCAGGTCCAGCACGAACTGACCGAACTCGAAGGTTTGCGGGTGTTCCGACGGCGCGCCCGGGATTTCGTCCGGCTGCTTGCGGCGCAGCACGGCGCCGATGCGGGCCACCAGCTCGCGCGGGTTGAAAGGTTTGGGCAGGTAGTCGTCGGCGCCCATTTCCAGGCCCACGATGCGGTCCACGTCCTCGCCCTTGGCGGTCAGCATGATGATTGGGGTCTGGTCGCCGGCGCCGCGCAGGCGGCGGCAGATCGACAGGCCGTCTTCGCCCGGCAGCATCAGGTCCAGCACCAGCAGGTCGTAGCGCTCGCGCAGCCAGAGCTTGTTCATGGCGGTGGCGTTTTCGGCGGTGACGACGTTAAATCCCTGTTCGGTCAGGTAGCGGCGCAGCAGGTCGCGCAGGCGGACGTCATCGTCCACCACCATGATCTTGGCCTGGTGGCCGGTCTGGCCGCCGGTGGCGGCTGGCGGGGTAGTGGTGGTAGTCATATTGGGCTTTGTTGATCTTGTTGAATTGTCAGATGCATGTCGCTATGGTAACGTCATAATCGTTGCCGGGGCCACCCCGGAGAAAACTCATTACAAATTCTTACAAACTTTACCCCGGCGCTCTTACTATAGGAAGTAGGAGCGCATACACTGCGGGCATGGATACGGCTAGTACGACGAGGACGGCAATGAAATTCGGTGCAAAATCAGGTTTGGGCAAGGCGGCAGCAGCGCTCTGTGCTGGCCTGTGCTGTACCGTGATGGCCAGCGCCCAGGCGCAGTCGGACCCGCAAAACAACCAGCCGCGCAAGGAGGGCCGGCGCGACTTCCGCGACCTGCGCGATGCGCGCGAGTCGCGCGACAGCCGCTGGGGCGATGCCCGCGATCCGCGTTCTTTCGAAGCACGCGCGGAAGAACAGCGCCGCTTAATGGAAGAAAATAATAGCAATGCCGAAGCCTCGCGCCGCATGGGCCGCATGACGGCCGACGAGCGCCGCGACCTGCGCCGCCAGATTAACGAAGCAGGCCAACAAGTCTATTCCTTGCCGCCCAAGCGCTAGGAATGTGACATTTACGTAACGCTACGAAAGCTTTTGGTCTGTTAATCCTCCGATTTTTGATGTTTTGCGTGTAATATTGATTGCCCGCAAGACATCGCGCCCCGGCGCGCCCAAAAATAGGGCTCTGGAGGAAAGCTTTGTCCCAAACCGTACAACAGCAGGATAGTGCCGGCACCATGCCGGAAGGCGTGGTCGCGCGGCCCGACGGGGTCTTTCTCGACCTGCGCCGCCTTGCGCCGGAACTGGTGGGGGCGGTCGACGCCCTGTTCCGCAGCGGCTATGTGCTGCGCGGCCTGGACTACCCGGTGCTGGCGCGCGCCCTGTACGACGTGGGGCCGGAGCTGGCCCCGAATGCCGAGCTGCTGGCGCGCATCGCCGACCGGGTCGAGCCATTCCCGGCGCTGCGCAAGACGCTGTACCGCAACGTCAAGGTGCGCGACGGCGAAGCCGAATACTTCGTGGAACCGATTTACCTGCCGGCCGAGGAATTGCCGGATGGCACCCTGTTGCCGGAGCGCCAGGCCGAGCTCGATTTCGACGAGTTCGTGGCCGATATGTGGCTGAAGAATGTGCGCTTCGGCATCCAGGTGGCCGAGGTGCGCGCCGCGCTGGCCGCGCCCAAGGGCGAGCGGGTGGTGGCGGCGCGCGACCTGGAGCCGACCCCGGCGCAGGATGCGCAAGTGGTGGAGGTGGCATCCGAGCTGCACCGCAGCGATGCCCCGCGCCAGCGCGCCGACGGCACGGTGGACCTGACCAGCTTCCAGAACCGTTTCCCGCAAATCAAGCAGGGCATGCGCATGCTGCAAAAGCTGCCCGGCAAGGCGGGCGCGCCGGGCCGCACCATCGGCGGCCAGCCCATGCCGGCCCTGCAACCGGGCGACGTCGATTTGCAGCGCTTGGCCGGCGAGGGCACCCTGATCGCGCGCGATGCCGAGGGCGAGTTCCTGGTGGCGGCGCGCGAAGGGTTCCTGGACGTGGACCCGAAAAGCGGCAAGGTGGCGCTGAGCGACAAGATCATCAGCCGCGACGGCGTGTCCGGCCGCACCACCGGCAACCTGGAATTGATGGGCGCCTTTGAGGAGTTTGGCGACGTGCAGGAGCTGCGCGACGTCAACGGCTGCGACATCACCGTGCACGGCGACGTGTTTGGCAATATCCACTCGAGCGGCGGCACGATTGTGCTGGGCCGCAACCTGGTGGGCGGCAAGGCCATCAATGCCAAGGGCGATATCACGGTGCTCGGCGTCGCCTCCGGCGCCATCATCCAGACTGCCAGCGGCACCGTTACCATCAAGGGCCGCGCGGAAAGCTGCGTCATCAGCGCGCCGCGGGTGGTGATAGCCGAAGCTTCCAATTGCGAAGTCTTCGCGGACGAGGTGGAGATCGAGCTGGCCGTGGGCTGTGCGGTGGCCGGGCGCAGCGTCAAGGTGGAAAGCGCCGGACCGCGCAAGAGCAGCGAAATGTTCGTCTACGTGGTGGTCAAGGATGTGGCCGGCCACGAGGCCGAGCTGGAGGCGCTGCAGAAACAGAGCGCCAAACAGGAAGCCGACATCGCCCTCTGGCGCGCCGAGCATGACCGCCTGAACGGGCTGGCCGAGGTGCGCAGCTACCTGACCCTGGCGGAAAAGCTGCGCAAGGGCGAAATCCAGCTGACGCCGGCCCAGGTCCCGCAACTGAAAAAAGTCGCCGCCGCCGTGGCGCCGCAGGTGAAAGCCATCGGCCAGCTGCTGCAGTCGATCCGCACCACGGAAGACGCCCTGGCCGGCGCCCGCGCCCGGCGCGACGAACTGGAAGCGCTCAAGCGTGACGCGGCGGCACGCTCCTCGGTGCGCGTCATGCTGGTCGATGGCGAAGTGCTGGTGCGCACGCTGCCCCTGGGCGACGCCACGGCCGGCAATTTCATGGCACAGTCCAAGGATTACAAGGCCATGCTGCGCGGGCCGAGACTGGACAGCCTGACCATCTTCACCGGCACCAGTGGCTCGGTATCCTGGCACGGCGCCGCGCCGGTTGAGGCGGTACCGGGCTAGCCGTACCATGGCGCAAGACCATCTCCCGGGAGACAACGTGCCTGCAGACGCTGCTGCCGCCGCACCACAGGCTGGCGATCTGCCATCGGCCCTGGTGCAGCGCGCCGATGGCGTTTATTTCAAGGCGGAAGTGGCTCCCGCCTTGCTGCAGGCTGCCGCCAACCAGGTCTTTCTTTCCGGCGCCTACTTCCGTGGCATTGATTACGGCGTGTTCATCCGCGCTCTGTACGGGGTCGGTCCCGAGCTGCCGGAAGGCATGAAAGGCCAGCCGCTGTGGCGTATCGCCGACGAGATCGCGCCTTTCCCCAGTGCCCGCCGCGAGCTGTACAAATCGGTGCGCATCGTGGGCGGCGAGGCGGAATACTATTTCGAGCCGGTGTTCCTTGAAATCGAAGGCAACCCGCCCACGCCGGCCCAGCTCGACTTCGGCGAGTTCGTGGCCGATATGTGGAGCAAAGGCATACGCTTCGGCATCGACGCCCCGGTAGTGCGCGAGGCGATCGCCAGCGGCCGCGTGGCACGCGTGATCGTGGCGCGCAAGCTGCCGGCGGCGCCGGGGCGCGACGCCGCCATCGTCGAAGTCTCGGAGAGCATCCACCGGTCCAATGCACCGCGCCTGCTGGCCAATGGCCGCTTCGACCTGCACACCTTCCAGAACCGCTTCCCGCAAGTGAAGGCGCAGGTGCGCCTGCTGCGCAAGGAACCGGCGGTGCCGGGCGTGCGCGGCTTCGAACTGTCCGGCATCGTGCTGGAAGCGCCGCCGCCGCGCGATGTGGAACTGACCAGCGTGGCCGGCGAAGGCACGCTGGTGTTGCATATCGACGACACCGACTACCTGGTGGCATCGGTGGAGGGGTTCCTCAATGTCGACAGCAAGAGCAAGCGCATTTCCATCGGCCCCAAGATCGTCAGCCGCGAAGGCGTGTCGGTGCGCACCACCGGCAACCTGCAGCTGGAGGGCGACTACGAGGAGTTCGGCGAAGTGCAGGAGCAGCGCGTGGTGGAGGGCGGCAATATCACGGTGCACGGTGACGTCTTCGGCAACATCAGTTCGCGCGGCGGCACCATCGCGCTGCTGAAGAACCTGATGGGCGGCAGCGCCGCCAACGCCAATGGCAACATCCGCGTGGCCGGCGTCGCCTCCGGCGCGGTGCTGCAGGCGAAAAAGGGCGAAGTCGTGCTGGGCAAGGCGCAGAACTGCGTGATCACCGGCGCGCGCGTCATCATCACCGAAGCGCTCAACTGCGAAATCATCGCCGACGAAGTGCTGATCAAGCTGGCCGCCGGCTGCGCGATCGCCGCGCGCCGCATCGAGATCGATGCCGCCGGCCCGCGCAAGCAGGCCGAGATGCAGCTGCACGTGCTGCTGCCCGATACCACCAAGTACGACGAAAAGCTGGCCGAATGCGCCGCCCGCGCCGAGCGCAACGCGCAGCAGGCCGCGCGCTGCAAGGAGCAGATGGATGCCCTCATGGCCGAACAGGAGCTGCGCAACTACATGCAGCTGGCCAGCAAAGTGCGCAAGCAGGAAGTCACGCTGAACCAGGAGCAACTGGCACTGTTCCAGAAGATGGCGCTGAAAGCCGGTCCCTCGCTGAAGATGATCGCGCGCCTGCAGGTGGAGATGAAGGAAGCGCAAGTCGCGCAACAGAAAGAGCTGATCCTCAGCGAACAAGTCCAGCAGCAGAAGCTGATGATCATTGGCAGCGCGCGCTGCACGATACGGCAGATTTTCGGCGACACCACGGTGCGCAAGATGATCTTCAACCCCGACCTCGGTCCCGCCTACCTGCTGCCGCCCAAAGAGGTCAAGGCGCGCCTGCGCAGCGCCCTCGGCAACCAGCCCCCGCTCCACACCGCCCCCAACGGCGACTTCGACTGGAGCGCATAGGAAATTCGGGGTCAGGTCTGACAATCGGACATTTTGCTGCGCAAAATGTCCGATTGTCAGACCTGACCCCGAATTTAAATCAGCGCCGCATAGCAGGGCATCGCCCCCAGCGGCAGCCCGTGGAACAGATTGTTCTCGGAATCATTCAGCTTGCCATGCGCCGCCAGCAGCCGGATCTTGGCCAGATAGTCGCCCAAGGCCAGCACGCGCGCCATCGGCGAGAGCGCTCCGCCTTTGCGCACATCACCCTGCTCGCGGATCGCTTGCGTAATGGCGGGCGGGAAGCGCCAGGCTTCGGCAATGCCGGCGGAAATGGCGCGCGCTTCCTGTATCAGGCGGGCGCGGAACATGGCGGAGCCCAGCGTGCCGGGTACGTTGGTCGTGCTGTCCATTACCCGCAGTGCTGTCAGCAGGCCGGCGTTTTGCACCAGCCCGGCCAGGAAGGCTTCGAACGGGTCGACGCCGAATTCCGGCGCCAGCATGCGGCAGGCGACCGCGCTCTTTTCCGATTGCTCCCAGATGCGCGGCGCCATCAGCTTGGTGTAGTAGCCGGAGTTGAGGTCGATGATGGGGCGGAAGGCGACTGTGGTGATGAGCTGGCGCAGCCCTTCCTGGCCGACCACGATGACGGCGTGTTCGACGCTGTTAATGGTGGTGGCGTCGCCGCTGTGCTGGATGGCGGCGTTGGCCAGGCGCAGCACGGAACCGACCAGCACCAGGTCGTTGGAAATCTTGCGCGCGATGTCGGCGCCGGCGAAGTTTTCGCTGCGCAGGCTTTGCAGCAGCTGCGGGATCACGCCCGGCATGCGGCGCAGCATGTCGGCGGCGCTGTGGCCGGACTTGGCGGCCATGATCAGTTCGTGCAGCACGCGGCCTTCGGGCGGCGTGGTGTCGAGCGAGTCGCCGGCGGGCAGGGCGAACAGCCAGTGCTGGTAGGCGGAGTTGACCAGGTCCTTCTGTTCGAAATCGGGTCCGCCTTCCACGGCGGGCGACAGGATGGGGGCGGGCGGCGTGGTGCTTTCCTGGACTGCGGGCTGGGGCGCGCTCGGTGCGTCCGGCGGCGGGACGCTGTCAGGTTTGGCGAGCAGTCGCTTCAGCCATTGATACATGGGTGCTTTTCCAGGCAATTGTTATGAAAGCATTGTAGCCCACGCGGCAACCTTTGAGGATGCTCAAACTGCTTGCTGTTGCGTAACGGTACGATGGAACAGCGTATCGGCGCATCAGCCGGTTTGGCCGGCATCGGCCGGAATCAGAGGAGCATTATGGAAGCCGACCTGCGACAGTACCTGACCTTCCGCCTGGGCGGCCTTGAGTATGCGCTGGACTATCGCCGCGTGCAGGAGCTGCGTCCTTTGAGCGCGCTGGAGCGGGTGGCGTCCGGCGGCGAGATCGTGGAGGGCGTGGCCTTGTCGCGCGGGGTCATCATGCCGATCGTGGATATGCGGGTGGCCTTCGGTCCGCGTCCGCCGGCGCATGATCCGTGCACGGATGTGATCATCCTGCAGCTGTCCACCTGCATCATGGGCATGGTGACCGATGGCGTGACCGATTTGATTAGCTTGCCGGCGTCGGCCATCCACCCCCTGCCGCATGTGGGCGAGGAGGTGGATTACCTGCTGGGCATGGGCCGCTTCGGCGAGCGGCGCCTGATCGTGCTCGATATCGACCGCCTGATGGCGGTGCGCAATGCGATGCGGCCGCGTCAGGCGGCCAGCGCTTCCAGCTGCTCCTGAAGCTCGAGCCATTCGCCTTCCAGCTGCTCCAGCTCTTTGGTGCATTCGACCTGGTCGGCCAGCAGGGTTTTCAGCTTGGGCTTGTTGTCCGCTTCGTAGATGGCGGGATCGGCCAGGGCGGCGTCGATCGCGGTCTTCTGCTCGCTGCGCTGGGCCATGGCGGCTTCCACCTTCTTCAGGCGGTTTTCCAGCGGCTTGCGCTGGGCCGACAGGCGCTGGCGCTGCTCGGCTTCCAGGCGCTTTTGCTCCTTGCGGTCGGCGGCCGACAGCGGCACCTCCTCGGCGGCAGCCGGGCCGGCGCCGCCGGCCTGCGCGGCGGCTGCTGCGGCGGCAGGCTTGGCCAGCTTGGTTTGCAGCAGCCAGTCCTTGTATTCATCCAGGTCGCCGTCGAACGGGCGCAGGCGGCCGTTCTCGACGATGATGAATTCCTCGGTGGTGGCGCGCAGCAGGTGGCGGTCGTGGGACACCACCAGCAGCGTGCCTTCAAACTGCGCCAGCGCGTCGGTCAGCGCCTCGCGGGTTTCCAGGTCCAGGTGGTTGGTCGGTTCGTCCAGCAGCAGCAGGTTGGGGCGCTGCCACACGATCAGGGCCAGCGCCAGACGCGCCTTTTCGCCGCCGGAGAACGGCGCGATCTTGCTGGTCACCATCTCGCCCGGGAAGTTGAAGCTGCCCAGGAAGTTGCGCAGTTCCTGCTCGCGCACGGTCGGCGCCATTTTCTGCAAGTGCCACAGCGGCGATTCGTCGTGGCGCAGCATCTCCACCTGGTGCTGGGCGAAGTAGCCGATCACCAGGCCCTTGCCGGTGGTGGCGGTACCGGTCAGCGGGTCGATGTCGCCGGCGATGGTTTTGATCAGCGTCGATTTACCGGCGCCGTTCACGCCCAGCAGGCCGATACGCTGGCCTTGCACGAGCGAGAAAGTAACGCCGCGCACGATGGTCTTGTCGCCCTGGTCGGTATGGTAGCCGCAGTTCACGTCTTCCAGCACCAGCAGCGGATTGGGCGCGCTGACCGGCTCGCGGAATTCGAAGCTGAATTCGGCGGCGGCGCGCAGCGGGGCCAGTTCTTCCATCCGGGCCAGCTGCTTCATGCGCGACTGCGCCTGGCGCGCCTTGGTGGCCTTGGCCTTGAAGCGGTCGATGAACGATTGCAGGTGGGCGCGGGCGCGCTGCTGCTTCTCGATGGCGGAGGCCTGCAGCACCAGCTGCGCGGCGCGCTGGCGCTCGAAGCTGGAGTAGTTGCCGGAGTAGCGTTTCAGCTTGCGTTCGTCGATGTGGACGATCACGTTCACGATCTCGTCGAGGAAATCGCGGTCGTGGGAAATGATGATCAGGGTGCCGGGGTAGCGCTTCAGCCAGTCTTCCAGCCAGATGATCGCGTCCAGATCCAGGTGGTTGGTCGGTTCATCGAGCAACAGCAGGTCGGATGGGCACATCAGCGCTTGCGCCAGGTTCAGGCGCATACGCCAACCGCCGGAGAAGCTGGCCACCGGCTGCTGCATCTGGTCCAGCGAGAAGCCCAGGCCGAGCAGCAGCTGTTCGGCGCGCGACTGCACGGTGTAGGCGTCGGCATCGGCCAGCTCGGTGTGGAGGTGGGCGATTTCGATGCCGTGTTCCTGCGCGTCGGGCAAGGCTTCCAGGCGCGCCAGGTCATCCTGCAGTTGGCGCAGGTGGGCGTCGCCGTCGATGGCGTAGTCGATGGCGGTGCGCGGCAGGGCAGGGGTTTCCTGCGCCACGTAGGCCATGCGCCAGCTTTTCGGGAAGTCGATGTCGCCCAGGTCCGGGTGCAGCTCGTTGCGCAGCATGCCGAACAGGCTGGATTTGCCGGCGCCATTGGCGCCGATCAGGCCGATCTTGTCGCCCGGGTTCAGGGTCAGGTCGGCGGATTCCAGCAGCGGCTTCAAGCCGCGCATCAGGCTGACGTTGGTGAGGCGGATCATTTATTTGGTCGTTTCTTTAAAACCGGTAAGTCGATGTCTGACCCGCAGGGTCAGACACCATGGCCTGCGGGAGTCGCGTATCTGGTGTCTGACCCTGTGGGTCAGACACCGGGTTACCGGTTTACAGTTTCAGTTGGTCAGCGGTGAGCAGGAACACCATATCATCGCCCTGGCTGGTGGTCAGCCAGGTCAGCCCCAGGTGGCCGAATGCGGCTTCCGCGAATTCCTTCTCATTGCCGATTTCAACGATCAGCAAGCCGTCATCGGTCAAACGCTCAGCCGCGCCCTCGATGATCTTGCGCACCAGATCCATGCCGTCCGCGCCGCCATCGAGCGCGATTTGCGGCTCGTGCAGGTATTCCTGCGGCAGCTTGGACATGGAGGAAGAATTCACATACGGCGGATTGGTGATGATCAGGTCATACTTCTTACCCGCCGGGACATTCGCGTACAGATCCGACTGGATCAGGTTCACGCGCTTGGCCAGCTCGTACTTATCCACGTTCTTGCGCGCCACCTCCAGCGCATCGCCGGAGATATCGACCGCATCGACTTCCGCATCCGGGAAAGCGTCAGCCATCATGATCGACAGGCAGCCGGAGCCGGTGCACAGTTCCAGGATGTTCGACACGCTCTCCGCGTCATTCACCCACGGCGCGAAATAGTTCGGGATCAGTTCCGCGATAAACGAGCGCGGAACGATCACGCGTTCATCCACGTAGAAGTTGTACGTGCCCAGCCACGCTTCTTTGGTGATGTAGGCGGCCGGCACGCGCTCGCTGGCGCGGCGCTCGATCACCGCCAGCACCTCGGCCACTTCTTCCGGCTGCAGGCGCGCGTCCATGAACGGCTCCAGGCGGTCCAGCGGCAGGGACAGGGTGTGCAGGGTCAGGTAGGCGGCTTCGTCGTAAGCCTCGGCGCTGCCGTGGCCGAAGAACAGCTTGGCCTTGTTGAAACGGGTGACGGCGTGGCGAATCAGGTCGCGCGGGGTCGTGTACAGGGTAGTATCCATAGTGTTCTTCTTAAGCCAGGAGGTTTTCCAGTGTGCGGCGGTAAATGTTCTTCAGCGGGTCGATGAAACGCACTTCAATGTGCTCGTCGATCTTGTGGATGCTGGCATTCGGGGGGCCAAATTCTATCACCTGGGGGCAGATCTGGGCGATGAAGCGCCCGTCGGAGGTGCCGCCGGTGGTGGACAGTTCGGTGTCGATGCCGGTTTCATCCTTGATGGCGTGGCACAGCGCTTCGGACAGCGTGCCGCGCGGCGTCAGGAAGGGCAGGCCGGACAGGGTCCAGTCGATATGGTAATCCAGGCCGTGCTTGTCGAGGATGGCGTGCACGCGCTCGCGCAGGCCTTCATGCGTGGAGGCGGTCGAGAAGCGGAAGTTGAAGTCGATATGCAGCTCGCCCGGGATCACATTGTTGGCGCCAGTGCCGCCCTTGATGTTCGACATCTGCCAGGAGGTCGGCAGGTAGTACTCATTGCCGTTGTCCCAGACTTCCGCCACCAGGTCGGCCAGCGCTGGCGCGGCCAGGTGGATCGGGTTCTTGGCCAGTTGCGGGTAGGCGATGTGGCCCTGCACGCCCTTGATGGTCAGGATGCCGGACAAGGAACCACGGCGGCCATTCTTGATCATGTCGCCCAGGGTCTTGTCGGAAGTCGGCTCGCCGACGATGCAATAGTCGATCGCTTCGCCGCGCGCGCGCAGCTTTTCCACCACCTTGACGGTGCCGTCTACCGCCGGGCCTTCCTCGTCGGAGGTGATAAGGAAGGCGATCGAGCCCTTATGGCCAGGGTGCGCGGCCAGGAATTCCTCGCAGGCGACCACCATGGCGGCGATCGATGTCTTCATGTCCGCCGCGCCCCGGCCGTACAGCTTGCCGTCGCGGTGGGTCGGGTAGAAGGGCTCCGACGACCACTTCTCGCGCGGGCCGGTCGGCACCACGTCGGTATGGCCGGCGAACACCAGCACCGGGCTTTCGCTGCCCTTGCGCGCCCACAGGTTGGTCACTTCGCCGGAAATGATGGTCTCGCAGTGGAAGCCCAGCGGCTCCAGCCACGACTTCAGGTGGTCCTGGCAGCCCTTGTCGTCCGGCGTGACGGATTCGCGGCCCAGCAGCTTCTCGGTCAGGTCGAGGGTACGGGACGCGCTCATGCTGCGAAGATTTCCTGGTACATGGCGTCGTTAAAGCCGACATGGGCTTGTGCGCCGGCGCCGACCAGCACCGGGCGCTTGATCACGGACGGGTTTTCCAGCATCAGGGCGACAGCGGCATCGGCATTGGTGACGGCGGCTTTGCGCTCGTCGGGCAGGGCGCGCCAGGTGGTGCCTTTTTTATTGACCAGCACTTCCCAGTCCAGGGTGTTCAGCCAGGCGCGCACGGTGGCTTCGTCCAGGCCCTGCTTCTTGAAATCGTGGAAGGTGAAGTCGTGCTGCTGGCCGGCCAGCCATACGCGGGCTTTCTTGACGGTGTCGCAGTTCGGGATGCCGTAGAGGGTAATCATTCAGTAAATATTGTTGTGCGGGGGAGGCCTGGCGGCCGAAGGACGACATTATATCCCGCTGCGGCGGTGCTTTCCTGGCAATTGGCATTTCGACCCGGAGTGCACACTGACCTTCGCACAGTTGAGTTTTCGTTGACGTGTGGCAACTATCGCGGAATACTGGGCTTTCGATTTACTAGCTTTGCGAGCAGCCATGGCAACCGTTTCCCAAGTCCGCAGCACCACACTTTCCGGCCTGAACTACATCGACTCCCTGCTGGGCAACCTGCCCAACTGGAACTACCAGACTGCGGGCGGCAATACCCTGTACTACACCTTTTCCGTCGCCAGCGGCGTGGAAACGGGTAACAGCGCGATCCTGAGCGCGCCCAAGGCGTTCTCGGTGGCGCAGCAAACGGCGACGCGCGAGGCGATGGCGTATGCCGCCAAGCTGACCGGCATTAATTTCGTTGAAACCAGCAACGGCGCGGCGGCGCAGGTGCACTTTGCCAATGCCAATATCAGCGGCAGCTATACCACCGGCCTGGCCAGCAATAAGTACAGCTACTCGTATATGAGCGACGGCACGGTGACCAAGTTCGCGGCGCAGTCCTATGTCTACCTGGATAACGCGGAGTGGGCAACGAAGAACGCCAACCTGGCCAAGGGTACGCAGGGCTATGAAACGCTGCTGCATGAAATCGGCCACATGCTGGGCCTGAAGCATTCCTTCGACGGTACGGTGAAGCTGCCGGCGGCGCAGGACAATACCGCCAACACGCTGATGTCCTATACCCACGTGGGCGGGTTCTACTCCACGTTCAAAGAGTTCGACGTGGCGGCGCTGAAGTGGCTGTACGGCGGCGATGGCCTGGCCGGTACGCTGGGCGTGAATTCGGCCACGGGCGGGCGCTATTTCGCCGGCACCAGCGCAGCCAACACGCTGACCGGCACCGCTGCCAACGACAAGCTGGAAGGCGGGCTGGGTAACGACGTGCTGAATGGTGGCGCCGGCAACGATATCGCGGTGTTCAACGGCGCCAGCACGGCTTTCAGTGTGCTGCGCACCGGCACCAGTAGCTGGCAGGTCTCCGGCCTGGAGGGCGTGGATTTGTTGAGCAATATCGAAGTGCTGCAGTTCACCGACCGCAGCATCGCGCTGACCGCCAACGCAACCATCGTCGCCGCCACCGGCGCGACAACCGCTACCGCGACGACCGCGAGCGGCGCCACGGGTTTGGCATCGACTGTGTCGAAGATGATTGAGGTCGCGGGCGACGATCATCACGTGCAACTGGTCGGGCAACGCAGCCACGCGATGCACGATATGGACCACGCCTTGATCTGAGCCGCCTCAGCCTACGCTGGGTTCCGGCCCGGGGGGCAGGAACTCCAGCGCGAGATTGTCCCGCACAAGGGGTGCCCATTGGCGCCAGCTGAAAAAGGCGCTGGGGTGGCGGATGAAGAGCAGCTCAAGCTGGGCGTTCCCCATTTGCAGCGTGGCCCGCCTGGCTCCCAGTGTTCCAGCATCGCGCAGCACGCAAGCGTGCCCGCTCTGTTCGGCAGCCGACTCCAGTGCCTTTAGCTTGCTGTGTTCAAGTCCGTACACGAGGCACTGCTTTACTTCCATCAGCTGGCAAAGGGCGAATAGTTCGCGCCAGCCAGCCTGATACTCCGCCTGCGTGGGCCGGCGGCGGCGCGAAGAGAGCGGCACCAGCACCAGGTTGTGGTAGGCCACATTGGTCCAAAACCCGTATTTTTGCCGGTCGCTTGGCTTGCGGCAGGCAAAGAGTGCGCGCTCGATATTCCGCACATAGCGTGAATCGCGCCGCAACGCCATGGCATGGTTGGTATGCGTGACGCGCAGGCCGTCGGCACGGCTATAGCGCTCGCGCGCCTCCGGGCTCCACATATAGATGCTTTCGCCGACAATCATGGTGCGTACCGGTGATTCGGCGAACGCGCAGCCGACCCAGGGCCACCATGGCAAGGACTTCCGTGCCGCGAACTGCTGGTCGTAGCGCGTATCGATCGGGCTCGCGGTCATTGTTCCTGCCGAATGGCGGGCAAGTAGATCTCCGCAAATTCCGGCGGCAGGCGTTTGGGGCGTCCGCTGGAGAGCTCGATGCACACCAGGTCCCAGCGCGCCCGCAGCACCGTGGCGTTGTCGCGCTGGCGCACCAGCTGGAAGCAGCGCTGCATCGACAGCGCGCTATCGCCCGGCAGCAGCCAGGTGCCCAGCAACAGTTCTTCGCCCGCGTTGGTGGCGTAGATGTAATCAAACTCGCTGCGGCGGATCGCCATGCCGCGATCAAGGCGCTTGTAGTCGGCTAGCGTCAGGCCCAGCGCATGGGAATGCGCCCAGCCGGCTTCTTCGCACCAGCGCACGTAGACCGCGTTGTTGGTGTGGTCCAGGCCATCGATATCGGCCGCTTGCGGCGTAACCGGCAGGATGAAGGGCGCCGGCCTGTCCCAGATGCTGCCCGGGGTGGCGCTCATGCGCTCTTCCGGCGCCGGGTGGCGATGGCGATGCAGTAGCGCGGCACGTGATAGAACAGGGCGCCCACGGCGGCAAAGATGCATGCCGCGATCATCGGCAGGATGGGGCCGAAAACAAAACACATGCCTGCGACAAAGCCAAGCACACATTCGGCGCGATAGATCGGGTAAGCGAGCGCAATCAATGGCAGCGCCATGACCATGTAGCCCGGCGCCTCGGGCCAGCTGCTGCGGAAGAAGGCCGACAGGCCGATACCAAACAGCAGGGCGAGCGCAAAGCCGGCCGGTATGGCGCGGGTGCCGGCGGCGCTGCGCCGTTCCATGCGTCCACCCAGGAACCAGGCCAGGGCCGGCAACGTCGCCAGGCCCCACCAGTTGGAGATGGACGGCAGGTCCGGTTGCGCCAGCAGGTGGTGGCTAAGCACGCCGCCGTTGAGGTATTCCCAGGTGATGGTTGCCGCAACCAGGAGTGCGGCGCCTGCCGCGAGCTTGATGCGCATGGCGATCAACGCTTTTTCAGGATCGAGCCGAGCACGCCGCGGATGATTTCGCGGCCGACCTGGGAGCCGATGCTGCGGGCGGCGGATTTCACCATCGCCTGCACGGCGGTGTCGCGCTTGCTGCTGCCGCCGAACAGGCCGCCCAGCACGTCGCCGAAGATGGAGCCGCCGCTGTCGGCTGGCGCTTTGGTGGGGGCTGGCGCGCGGCCGGCCGGGGCGCGGCTGGCGGACGCCGGTGCGTTGCGGTCGTTGCCGCTGCCGCCGGCGACGCGGCCGTTCAGTTTTTCGTAAGCCGACTCGCGGTCGACGGTTTGTTCGTAGACGCCGGCGACGACCGAGGTGTTGCGCGCGGCTTGGCGTTCGGCGGGCGAGATCGGGCCCAGTTGCGAGCCAGGCGGCAGCACGAAGGCGCGCTGCACGATCTGCGGTGTGCCTTTTTCGTCAAGGAAGGAGACCAGCGCTTCGCCCACGCCCAGCTCCGTGATCACTTGCGCCACATCGAGCGCTGGATTCGGGCGGAAGGTTTCGGCGGCGGATTTCACAGCCTTCTGGTCGCGCGGGGTGTAGGCGCGCAGGGCGTGCTGCACGCGGTTGCCCAGCTGTCCCAGCACGGTTTCCGGAATGTCGAGCGGGTTCTGGGTGATGAAGAACACGCCCACGCCTTTGGAGCGGATCAGGCGCACCACTTGTTCAATCTTTTGCAGCAGGGCCTTCGGCGCTTCGGCGAACAGCAGGTGGGCCTCGTCGAAGAAGAACACCAGTTTCGGCTTATCCAGGTCGCCCACCTCGGGCAGGTTCTCGAACAGCTCGGACAGCATCCACAGCAGGAATACCGCATAGATGCGCGGCGCGTTCATCAGCTTGTCGGCAGCCAGGATGTTGACCACGCCCTTGCCCGCCGCATCGGTTTGCAGCAGGTCGTCGATGTTCAGCATTGGTTCGCCGAAGAACTGCTCGCCGCCTTGCTCCTCAATCGTCAGCAGGCCGCGCTGGATGGCGCCGATGCTGGCCGCGCTGACGTTGCCGTAACTGGTCTTGTAGTCGGCGGCGTTGTCGCCCACATGCTGCAGCATGGCGCGCAGGTCCTTGGTGTCGAGCAGCAGCATGCCGTTGTCGTCGGCGATCTTGAACACCAGCTGCAGCACGCCTTCCTGCGTGTCGTTCAGGTTCAGCATGCGCGAGAGCAGGGTGGGGCCGAGGTCGGAGATGGTGGCGCGCACCGGGTGGCCCTGCTCGCCGAACACGTCCCAGAAGGTGACCGGGCAGGCGGCCCACTGCGGCGCTTCCAGCTTGAGCGCCTCCAGGCGCTTGGCCATTTTCTCGCCCAAGACACCAGGCTTGGCCATGCCGGACAGGTCGCCCTTGATGTCAGCCATGAAGACCGGCACGCCGATATCGGACAGGGATTGGGCGATGCGCTGCAAGGTGACGGTTTTGCCGGTGCCGGTGGCGCCGGTGATGCAGCCGTGGCGGTTCACCAGGCTGGACAGCATGTCGAGGGTTTGGTCGGCGGTTTTGGCGATGGGCAGAGTGGCGCTCATGGGGGGCAGAATTTCTTGTTGATATGAAATTCTGATATTACATCATCGAACGCGCTTGGTAAGCTACCGTTACGGCGCAGCTATTGTCTGATATTTCTGTCCTCCGCCCCCGTTTGGTGAGTTTCGACCAAGGCCAGGCCGGAAAGTTCCTGCGTCAGGCGTCACCGATGCTGTTGCGCGCTCCGTAGTGCAGGCCGAAGCCTTGTTGTACTACGGGGCGGGCACGCGGACCTTGCGGCGGATCAGGAGTTCAGGGTGAACTCGGTGAAGGAGGTGTCGCCGACGGATTTCAGTGCTTCTTCCTCGGACGGTGGCGGCGCTTCCATGCCATGGTTCAGGAGCCACAGCAGGTTGGTGGCCGAGTCGGCGTTGGCCAGCGCTTCGTCCTTGGTGATGGTGCCCTCGATGACCAGCTTGTACAGCGCCTGCTCGAACGATTGCGAGCCGGGCGAGAGCGATTTTTCGAGCGCTTCCTTGATGGCGCCGATCTCGCCTTTTTCGATCAGGTCGGAGATGTAGCGGGTGTTCACCATCACCTCGACTGCCGGGGTGCGGGTGCCGCCGCCGGCGGAGCGGATCAGGCGCTGCGAGACGATGGCCTTGATGGTGGAGGACAAATCCTGCAGCAGCGCCGGGCGGTTCTCGATCGGGTAGAAGGAGATGATGCGGTTCAGCGCGTTGTACGAGTTGTTGGCGTGCAGGGTGGCCAGCACCAGGTGGCCCGACTGCGCGTAGGCCATGGCGGCGGCCATGGTTTCGCGGTCGCGGATCTCGCCGATCAGGATGCAGTCCGGCGCCTGGCGCATGGAGTTGCGCAGGGCGGTGTAGAAGTCCTTGGCGTCGCTGCCGATTTCACGCTGGTTGACGATCGATTTCTTGTTGCGGAACAGGTATTCGATCGGGTCTTCCAGTGTCAGGATGTGGCCCGAGCGTAGTTCGTTGCGGTGGTCCAGCATGGAGGCGATGGTGGTGGACTTGCCGGAGCCGGTGGCGCCGACCAGCAGCACCAGGCCGCGCTTTTCCATGATCAGGTCGGCCAGCACGGGCGGCAGGCCCAGTTCGCCCAGCGGCGGGATGTTGGCCGGGACGAAGCGGAAGACGGCGGAAATGCTGCCGCGCTGGCGGAAGGCCGACAGGCGGAAGCGGCCCAGGTTGGGCATGGAGATACCCATGTTCAGCTCATTGGTCGTGTCCAGTTCTTCCAGCTGCTCGGGCGAGCACACCTCGGCCAGCAGGCCGCGCAGGTTCTCGGGTTCGAGCTTTTGCTGGTTGATCGGGATCAGGATGCCATTGATTTTCAGGTGCACAGGCGAGCCTACGGCAAAGAACATGTCCGAGGCGTTCTTTTCCTTCATCAGCTGGAACAGGCGGTCCATTGCCATTTTTTTTGTATCTCCTCTTTGAACCCGGTAGGGCTAGGTCAGACCCAAGGGTCAGACCTCGTATGACGTGGCGGTCGCTACTGCGGCGGGAACTGGCCTTAGGTCCAGCTCCCGTCCCTAACTGCAAGTTAGCGGGTTTAAACGCCGCGCAGCAGTTCGTTGATGCCGGTCTTGGCGCGGGTCTGTGCATCCACGCGTTTGACGATCACGGCGCAGTACAGGCTGTACTTGCCGTCGTCCGACGGCAGCGAGCCCGAGACCACCACGGAACCCGACGGCACGCGGCCGTAGTGGATTTCGCCGGTGGTGCGGTCGTAGATCTTGGTCGATTGGCCGATGTACACGCCCATCGAAATCACCGAGTTCTCTTCCACGATCACGCCTTCCACGATCTCGGAACGGGCGCCGATGAAGCAGTTGTCTTCGATGATGGTCGGGTTGGCCTGCATCGGCTCCAGCACGCCGCCGATGCCCACGCCGCCGGACAGGTGGACGTTCTTGCCGATCTGCGCGCAGGAACCCACGGTGGCCCAGGTGTCGACCATCGCGCCTTCGTCAACGTAGGCGCCGATGTTCACGTAGGACGGCATCAGTACCACGTTCTTGCCGATAAAGGAGCCGCGGCGCGCCACAGCCGGCGGCACCACGCGGAAGCCGCCCTTGGCGAAATCTTCGGCGCTGTAGTTGGCGAACTTGGTCGGTACCTTGTCGTAGAACTGCATGGTGCCGTCGGACGGCAGCACCACGTTGTTCTCCAGGCGGAAGGACAGCAGCACGGCCTTCTTGATCCACTGGTTGACTACCCAGGCGCCGTTCTCTTTGTGCGCCACGCGCAGGGTGCCGTTGTCCAGGCCTGCCAGTACGTGGTTGACCGCGTCGCGCACTTCGGCGGTGGCGTTGGACGGGTTGATTTCGGCGCGGTTTTCCCACGCGGTGTCGATAATTTGCTGGATGCTCATGATTTAGCTAGTTGTTGGCAGAATTGGACAATACGGCGCGCCGCTTCCAGCCCTTCCCCGGTTTCCGCAACCAGCGCCATGCGGATGCGGTTGCGGCCCGGGTTGGAGCCATGGGCGTCGCGCGCCAGGTAGCTACCCGGCAGGACGGTAACATTGTACTCGGCGTGCAGGCGGCGGGCGAATTCGGTGTCGGACAGGCCGCTGCGGGTCACATCGGCCCACAGGTAGAAGCCGGCGTCCGGCATTTGCACATCCAGCACTTCCTGGATAAGGGGCGTGATGGCGGCGAACTTGGCGCGGTATTGCGCGCGGTTTTGCTCGACGTGGGTCTCGTCGTCCCAGGCGGCAACCGAGGCGGCCTGCACGTGCGGGCCCATGGCGCTGCCGTGGTAGGTGCGGTACAGCAGGAATTTCTTCAGCACTTGCGCGTCGCCGGCCACGAAGCCGGAGCGCATGCCGGGCACGTTGGAGCGCTTGGACAGGCTGGAAAACACCACCAGGCGCGCATATGGCTCGCCGACGCTGGTCAGGCCCAGGATATTGGCCGCCTGCATGGCGCCCAGCGGCGCTTCGTCGCCGTGGTAGATCTCCGAGTAGCACTCGTCGGCGGCGATGATGAAGTTGTAGCGTTCGGACAGGGCGAACAGGTGCTCCCAGTCGGTCAGGGTGAGCACGGCGCCGGTCGGGTTGCCCGGCGAGCAGATGAACAGCAGGCGCACGCGCTGCCAGACTTCTTCCGGCACGCTGTCGTAATCCGGCGCGAAATTGCGCGCCGGGTCGGAATTGACGAAATACGGTTCGGCGCCGGCCAGGAAAGCCGCGCCTTCGTAGATCTGGTAGAAGGGGTTGGGGCACATCACCAGCGCGCCGGTATCGGGCGCGATCACCGTCTGCGCGAAGGAGAACAACGCCTCGCGCGAGCCGTTCACCGGCAGCACCTGGGTGGCGCGGTCCAGCGCCGGCAAGTCGTAGCGGCGTTCCAGCCAGCTGGCGATCGCGTTGCGCAGCGCTTCGGTGCCGGCCGTGACCGGGTAGCTGGCCAGTCCATCCAGGTTGTCCACCAGCGCCTGGCGGATGAAGTCCGGAGTAGGGTGCTTCGGCTCGCCCATGCCCAGGCTGATCGCCTTGTATGCCGGGTTGGGAACGCTGCCAGCGAAGAGCTGGCGCAGCTTTTCAAACGGGTAGGACTGCAGCTTGTCTAAGTGTGGATTCATGGCGCTTGCGGCTGGTTGAGCTATTGATTATATAGCGACACCGCGCAACAGTGGCGTTGCTGCAAAATTGGCAACGATATATCATCGTTGGATGGACTTTACGCCCCATGAATCCGTGCGCAATGCCGCTGTAACGCAGCGCGTGGGCCAGCTGCGGCTGTTCGTCGGCCTGGTGCAGGGCGGCTTGTTGTATTTCTTGTATCACGCGCAGCAGGCGGGCTCCTGGCCGGCCAGCGCGCCAGCCTTGTTCTACCCGCTGGTGCTGGAGGCGATCGTGTTGCCGGTGCTGTTGATTTCCAGCCTTGGCCACCTGCGGCGCCGCGCGCTGGCCCTGTGGCTGGGCGGGGCCGCCTTGCTGCTGGCGGTGGTCGGGCTGCACGATGCCTGGCGTAGCGCGCTCGATCCGACGCCGCTCAGGCATCCCGGCTTCCTGGTGCTGCCATTCTGCCTTGGCTTCTTCTTTATCGCGCATAGCCTGGTGCTGGCGGTGGCGCACGACGGGCGCCGCCTGGTGCGCTACGCCACCTGCTTTGACAGCGCCTGGAAGCTCGCCATCCAGCTGCTCTTTTCCGCCATGTTCGTGCTGGCCGTGTGGCTGGTGATGTGGCTGGGCGATTCCCTGTTCGACCTGCTCAAGCTGAATTTCCTGGAGGAGCTGCTGCGCCAATCGTGGTTCGCGGTGCCGCTGGTGTGCCTGGCCTTCTCCAGCGCCATGCACACCACCGACGTGCGGCCCGCCATTGTGCGCGGCGTGCGCAGCCTGCTGCTGATGCTGATGGCCTGGATCGTGCCGATCGCCGTGCTGCTGGTGGGCGGTTTCCTGGCGGCGCTGCCCTTTACCGGCTTGCAGGTGTTGTGGCAGACGCGCCATGCCACCGCCGTGCTGCTGGCCGCCTGCGCGGTGCTGGTGGTGCTGGTGAATGCCGCATTCCAGGCCGGCGATGCCGCTGGCCGGCTGGCGCGCGGCGTGCGGCTGGCGGCGCGCGTGGCCTGCCTGCTGTTGCTGCCGCTGGCGCTGCTGGGCGTGTATGCGCTTGGCCTGCGGGTGGGCGATTACGGCTGGAGCACCGATCGGGTGATTGCCGCCGCCTGCCTGGCGGCGGCGCTGTTCTATGCCGGCGGCTATGGCTGGGCCGCCGTGCGCCGGGGCGCGCCCTGGCTCGATGGCTTGCGCTATGTGAACCTGGCCGCCGCCTTTGTGGTGCTGGCGCTGGCGCTGGCCCTGTTCACGCCAGTGGCCGACCCGGCGCGCATCGCGGTGGCCGACCAGATGGCGCGCCTAGCGCGCGGCGCCATCCCGGCCGAGCGCTTTGATTACAACTTCCTGCGCTTCCATGGTGCGCGCTACGGCGCACAGGCCTTGCAGGCGCTGGCAGCGCAGGGCGCCGGGCCGCAGGCGGCGGCAGTGCGGCGCCGCGCGGCGGCGACGCTGCGCATGAAGTACGAAGGCCCGGCGGGACGCGCGGCGGCGCTTGACGTCGCGGCCAACCTGCAGGCCTGGCCGCAGGGCGCGCGCTTGCCGGACAGCCTGTTGCGGCAAGACTGGCATGGCTATCGCGCCGGACAGGCGCCGGGCTGCCTGCTGCACGCCGGCAGCCGCTGCGACGCCTTCCTGATGGACGCGGACGGCGACGGGCGCGACGAGGTCCTGCTGGTGGGCCACACCGTGCGCGATGGCGAGGCCCTGCTGGCCGAGCGCGAGGGCGTCTGGCTGCTGGCGGCGCGCACGCCGATGCATGTGCAGCTGGCCGGCTGCAAGGCCTGGCAGGAGCGCCTGCGGGCCGGCGATTACACGCTGGCGGCGCCGCGCCTGCGCGAGATCGAGGTCGGCGGGCAGCGTATTGCATTGACGCCGGTCGAGCCGCGCCGCCTCGATTGCGGCCGCTAGCCGGCAGATATGCCCTGGCTGGCCAGCAGCGCCGCCATGCGGCGCCAGTGCGAGCCGCGCCAGAATACGCCCTGGCAGACATCGCAGCGCAAAAACTCTTCATGCGACGCCTGCACGGAGGGCGGCAGGCGTTCGGCCACCGTCTCCCTGGCCACGCGCCGCAGCGGTGCATTGCAGGCCAGGCAAAGGGTGAACGGCCGCGCACTCGCCGCCAGGTCCAGGCGCTGGAAAATCTCGGCAAACTGCTGCGCGGGTTTCAGCGCCCGTACGTAACAGCCATGCGTGATGCCGCGCCGCTTGAGCAGGTCGCGGTCGCGGGTGAGGGCGACGCGTCCCTCGCCGGCGGACAGCGCGGCCACGGTCGGATCGTCGATATGGTTGTCGTACAGCGTATCGAAGCCGGCCATGCGCAGCAGGCGCGCCAGCCCGCCCAGGTGGGCGTCCGCCACAAAGCGCATGGTGCGCAATGGCTCCGCGCGCACGCGCAGCAAAGGGCGCACGTCGAAGGCCTCGAACTTCGGATAGACCGCCACCCGGTCGCCGTCGCACAGCAGGCGGTCGAAGCCGGACGACTCGCCGTTGACCAGAACCAGCTCCACCTCCGTATGCGGCACGCCCAGCGCCTCGATCATGTGCTTGGTGGTGGCGGCGCGGGCGCAGGGCACGGCGAACTCCACCTTGCGCCGCGCGCGCGGCAGAAAGTCGTTCAGCTCCTCGTAAAAGCGGAAGGTGGCGCTGACCATGGCCGCTTAGCCTGCCGTCGCCGCCTGCAAGGGGCACTCCGCCAGCGGCGCACCAAGGCGGCGCGCCAGTTCCGCGCGCAGCACCTGCAAGCCGTCGATGCGGCGGTCGATCTCGGCCAGTTTGGCGCGCAGCGCGTCGCGCAGGGCGGCGGCGGTGCTGGCCGGGTCGCCGTCGGCCGCCGTCAGCAAGGGCAAGTCGGCCTCGATCTCCTGCAAGGTAAAGCCCAGCGCCTGCGCCGTGCGGATGTAGCGCAGCCAGTCCGCCGCCTCTTCCGGATAGTCGCGGTAGCCGTTGTCGCTGCGGCGCGCGCGCAGCAAGCCGCGCTTTTCGTAATAGCGCAAGGTATCGCGGCTGATGCCCGTCGCTTGCGCCAGGCCCCCGATTTGCATGGCGTCCCCGTAAAAAAGTGCTTGACCCTGGAGTGTACTCCAAGGTTTAAGCTGCGCAGCATGAATACTCAAAAACTTGTGCGGGCCAGCGCCGCCTACGACCTCCTGCTGACAGCTCCTTTCGCCACGCCATGGACCTTCGCCATCGCCCACGGCCACCTCTCCGCGCTTAACCAGGCGCTGGGCGGCGCGCCGCTGCCGGAGTTCGGCGTCATGCACATGCTGTTTGCCGGCCTGCTGGGCAGCATTGTGGTGGTGTGGTCCTGGCTGCGCCTGCGCGACCCGCTGCCGCGCTACGCCACCTACGACGGCACGGCGCGCTTCCTGTTCAGTGCATGGTTTGCCTGGACCCTGGCGCTGGGACAGGGCGGCCTGCCGCTGGTCTGGCTCTTCATCGTTCCCGAGTTCGCGTGGGGCGTCGTGCAATGGTATGCTGTTCCTCCGTTGAGCAAAAAGGGAGGGTCACATGCAAGCGCAACCTTTGATCGCGGTCAGCAATGTTGAAGCGGCCAGCCGCTGGTACCAGAAGACGCTGGGACTGAAGAGCGGCCATGGCGGCAACGACTACGAGCAGTTGCTGCACGATGGCCGCATGGTGCTGCAGCTGCACCGCTGGGACGCCCACCACCATCCCCATATCGGCAACCCGGAGCTGCGCCCGTACGGCAACGGCGCCTTGCTCTGGTTCTGGACCGATGATTTCGACGACGCGGTGGAGCGCGCCAGCGCCGCCGGCGCCACCGTGCTGGAAGGGCCGAAGGAAAACAGCAACGCGCAGCACAGGGAGCTGTGGCTGCGCGATCCGGAAGGCTATGTGGTGGTGCTGGCCGGGCCTTACGGCGACGTCGGCATGTAGTTACCGCCAGGTGGCGCGCGCCACCCGCAGCATATTGCGGCCCAGGACCTGTTCGATCTCGTTGGGGGCCATGCCCAGCTTGCGCAGCTCGAGCGGCAGCGCCTTCCAGGCATCCAGCGGCACGAAGGCGGGCGCGCGCCCGGCGCGGTAGCCGGCAGCTTCCGGCCACCACCAGGCGGGATCGAAGGCGCCGGGCGGCGTGTCGTCCAGGTCCTTCTGGCTGATGCAGATATCCAGGCCGATGCCGACGTGGGCCACGCCCACCAGGTCCGCCACATAGCCCACATGGCGCGCCACGTCGGCCGCCGCCGGCTGCTCGCTGCCGAGGAACCAGGACAAGCCGGACACGCACACCACGCCGCCGGTCGATGCGCAAGCGTGGATCTGTTCATCGGTCACGTTGCGCCCGTGCGGCACCAGCGCGAATGGATTGGCGTGGCTGAACACCACCGGCTTGCTCGATGCCGCCATGATCTCCAGGCTGCACAGGCGGCCGGTGTGCGCGCAATCGACAATGATGCCGGCCTGGTTGACCGCCTCCAGCACGCGCAGGCCGAGCGGCGTCAGGCCGCGCGCCGTATCGTGGCAGCCGTCGGCCACGCTGTTGTTGCGGTTATAGGCAAAGTGCATCTGGCGCACGCCTAGCTGCGCATAGAGGGCCGCCATCTCCGGCTGCTCCATCAGCGGCATCGAACCCTCCAGGTCGAAGCCGATGGCCAGCACGCCGTCCGCCGCCGCCTGCACGATGTCATCCACGCCCGACACCAGGCGATAGCGTTCCGGATTGGCGGCAATGGTGGCGCGGTAGCCGGCGATCACGGACATCACCTGCGAGACAGGATTCATGTCCGCGCCCACATTGATCGATACGTAATTCACGCCCGCTGCATGCAGCTGTTTAAGCGGTGAGAAATCCGCCTGCGCATGTTGCGGCAGGCAGAAGTGGGCATCCCAATTAATCATACTTCTACGGCTTGTTGGTGGTTGGATAGCACGCGTATAGTCGCATGAAACCCTGCGCAAGGTATACTGGCAGCTTGTCCACACCAAGCACACCATGAATTTCTCCAGCCTGGGCCTCGCGGCCCCACTGCTTAACGCCATTACGGAAAGCGGCTTTAGCACGCCGACCGCCATCCAGTCCGCCGCCATTCCGCCCGCCTTGCGCGGCGCCGACGTGCTGGGGCAGGCGCAAACCGGCTCCGGCAAGACGGTCGCCTTCGCGCTGCCCCTGCTGCACGGCCTGCTGGCGGCGCGCACCGCAGCCGGCAACGCCCCGCGCAAGCTGCATGGCCTGGTGCTGGCGCCGACGCGCGAACTGGCGGCCCAGGTGGGCGAAGTGCTGCGCGGGCTGGCCTCGCATTTGCCGCAGCCGGTCAAGGTTTCGGTCGCTTTCGGCGGCGTCTCGATCAATCCCCAGATGATGGCGCTGCGCGGCGGCACCGACATCATGGTGGCGACGCCGGGCCGCCTGCTGGACCTGGTCGAACACAATGCGCTGAAGCTGGACGACACGTCGGTGCTGGTGCTGGACGAAGCCGACAAGCTGCTCGACATGGGCTTTGCCGACGAACTGGCGCGCATCATGGCGCTGCTGCCGGCGCGGCGCCAGAATCTGTTCTTCTCCGCCACCTTCCCGCCGGCGGTGCAGGTCCTGGCCGACAAGCTGCTGCACGAACCGGTGCGCGTCGCCACCGAGCAGGAAGCATCGCAAGCGCCCGACATTACCCAGCGCGCGATTGAAGTCGACCAGTCGCAGCGCACCTCGCTGTTGCGCATCCTGCTGAAGGAAGAGGGCTGGCGCCAGGTGCTGGTGTTTGTCGCCACCAAATACGCCTCCGAGCATGTGGCCGACAAGCTGCGCCGCGGCGGCGTGGCGGCGGAAGCGTTCCACGGCGATTTCAGCCAGGGCGCCCGCACCTCGGTGCTGAACGACTTCCGCGAAGGCAAACTGAAGGTACTGGTCGCGACCGACGTCGCCGCGCGCGGCATCGACATCGCCCAATTGCCGGTGGTGGTCAACTACGACCTGCCGCGCGCCCCGGCCGACTACACCCACCGCATCGGCCGCACCGGCCGCGCCGGCGCTTCCGGCCTGGCGGTCAGCTTCATCACGCCGGATGCCGAGCAGCACTTCCGCCTGATCGAAAAGCGCCAGAACGTCCGCGTTGAGCGCGAACGCCTGCCCGGTTTTGAGCCCGCCACGCTCGCCCAGCCCCTCCCGCCCGGCGCCAACGACGGCACCGGCGGCATCAAAGGCAAGCGCAAGAGCAAAAAGGACAAGCTGCGCGAAGCCGCCGCCAAGTCCGCCAGCTGACTACAGACTCGCTTAATACAGCCGTGCCTAAGGGGTGGCAAGGGCGATGCGGCGGCGGATGCGGTCGGCTTCGGCCTGGTCGCCGGCTTGTTCCGCACGCTGGAGCTGGAGCTGCAGCCAGGCCAGCAGGGGACGGCGCCAGCCCTGGCTGGAGGCGGTGCTGATGGCCGTTGTAATCAGCTCGGGCGTGGCGCGGTTGGCGCGCAATAAGGCGCCGGCGGCCACCAGGCGGGACAGGGGATCGGCGATCGCTGCGGCCGCAGCGGCGGCGGCACGGTCGTCTGCCGCGGCGGCGACGGCGCGCTGGGCTTCGGGCAACTGCCCGGCGTCGGCGGCGCTGGCGCTGCCTGCCAGGTAGCGGGCGTAGGCCAGGTCGGCGGCGCTGGCGTCGGGCTGCAGCGGCGTGAGGCCGGGGCAGTCGTCGTAGGCCAGGGCGGCAACCTGCACGGCGCAGCGCAGCAGCTCGACGCGGATGGCTTGCCCGGGTTGGCCGGTGCTGCCCACTTGCTTGCGCGCGATGTTGAATTCGTGCTCGGCGACGGCGCTGCGGCCTTCCAGGTAGGCCGAGCTGGCGCGTTCGGTGGCGCTGGCGGCGTTCAGTTGCCAGTCGGGCACGCGCGGGCCGCTGCCGCAGCCGGCCAGCGCGGCGATGAGCAGCGCGGCCAGCGCAATCGGGGCGGGGTGGTTGGTCTTCATGGCAGCCGGATCTCCGGTTCGTTGCGCTTGAACGGCCATTTGCGGTTCAGTTCATTGATCATCTGTTCGATCTTGCGCAGGTTGGCGTCGACTTCGGCGCGCAGGGCGCCCAGGTCTTCGGTGGCGGCGCGCGTGTTGGCGCCGACCGCTTGCGCTTCGACCAGCACGGCGTCGAGCTTTTTCAGGCTGGTGCGGGCGTCGGCCAACAGCGCGTTCAACTGCTGCACGGCGGCCTGGGTGTCGTTGGCCAGGCCCTTGTCGCCGAACACGCGCTTGTCGGCGTTGCCGACCAGGCTGTCGGCTTTGAGTACCAGGGAATTGGCATTGCGCAGCAGTTCGCGCGCTTTCTGGTCTTCGCCGGCCAGCAGGCCCAGCGCGCCGCCGGGGCCGTTCAGTTTTTCGGTGACGCCTTGCACGTTGCGCAGGCTGGTGCCGAGGGCGGACTCTTCGGCGGTGAGGGCGGCCAGGTTGCTCAACAGGTCTTTGGCCGTTTGCAGCAGGCGCGGGATTTCGGCGGCCATGTCGCCCACCAGCAGGGCGCGTTCGGCGCCTTCCGCCAGCGGCGGGTCGGTGGGGATGCCGGTGAAGGCGCGCAGCTTGGCGCCGCCGACCAGGCTCTTTTCCAGCGTGAAGATGCTGGAGGCGCGCAGCCAGTGCGCATCCTTCTTCGGCACGTCGATCAGGATGCGGGCCTTGCCGTCCTGCGCCAGCTCGATGCGCTGCACGCGCCCGATCGGGAAGCCGGCGAATGTGACGTCCATGCCGACGCTCACCCCTTCCGAGTCGTCCGCGGTCAGCACCAGCCTCTGTGTGGGCTCAAAGGCGCCGCGCGCGTACATCAGGTACATGATGGCGCCCAGTACCAGCGCTACCAGCAGCACCAGCAGGGCGACGGCTTTGGCTTCGGCGTTATGGATCGGGGCCGGTGCCGGCGGGTTGTTTGTTTCGTTCATATAGTTAGTAGTAGTTGCCCATCAGGGAAGCTGCTTCCACCAGCAGGATCACGGAAAACATGCGCACCATGTCGGCCAGCCCGTGCGCCGCGCCGGTGCGCCGCCGCAGGGGGCTGGCGGCGCCGCTGTAATAGGAGGAAGCGAGCGGGATCACCGCTACCGCCAGGCTGAAAAATACCACTTTCAGCACCAGGATCAGGCTGACGGCGGGATTGAAGATCTGGCCCACCACGCGCGTGTAGCCCGGCAGCGCCCACGGCGTGAAGCCGTACATCACCAGGTAGGCCAGCACCAGCGTGATGGCGCAGCTGACCGCGGCCAGCAGCCACACGGCGAACACACCGGCGGCGGCGCGCGGGTAGAACTGGGTGCGCAGGGCGGCGCGCGGATCGGGCGCGGTCCCGGCCAGCCTTTGCTGGGCGAATTCGACACCGGCGGGTAGCGTTGTGCGCAGGGCGACAAACAGGGCGGCGGTCAGCGGCAGCAGTTCCAGCACCAGTACGCGCACCACCATTTCCAGGGCAAAGCGCGACAGGCCGTAGCTGTTGGAGGTGACGACGACAATGCGGATGATGACCAGGCTGATCAGGGCGCACAGCACGCTGAACCAAACCAGGTTGTTGCTGGTGGCGATGACGATCTGCTCGGACAGCACGCGCCGGTTGTCGCGCCGGTAGCTGGATGGCGCCATGGCGCGCGTGAGCAGCAGGGCGGCAAACTGCAGCAGCCGCCACCAGCTTGCGAGCCAGTTGATTGCAGAGCGGTGGGCGTTCATAGGCGCGATACTAGCACTAAGGAAGGGCAATGGTGTATCGTACACTGTTATGAAACTACTAAATCTGCTTCTGGCGGCCACTTTGCTGTGCTGCTCTTTGGTGGCTGCCGCGGCGCCCGAACCTTCCACCGCATTGCCGATCGGCCCGCAAGTCAAAATGGGCAAGCTGGCAAACGGCCTGACTTACTATATCCAGCAAAACCGCCGCCCGGAAAAGCGGGTCGAGCTGCGCCTGGTGGTGCGCGCCGGTTCCGTGCTGGAGGACGAGGACCAGCTTGGCCTGGCCCACTTCACCGAGCATATGGCGTTCAATGGCTCGGCCAATTTCAAGCGCCATGAGCTGGTGTCCTGGCTGCAGTCGGTGGGCGTGAAGTTCGGCGCCGACCTGAATGCCTATACCGGGTTCGACGAGACGGTGTACATGCTGCCGCTGCCGCTGGATAAGCCGGAGAACCTGGACAAGGGCTTGCTGGTGCTGGAGGACTGGGCCCAGGGCGTGACCTTCAACGATGCCGACATCGAGAGCGAGCGCGGCATCGTGCTGGAGGAGCTGCGCCTGGGGAAAGGCGCTTCCGACCGCATGAACAAGGTGCTGCTGCCGAAGATCTTCAACGGTTCCCTGTATGCGCGCCGTCTGCCGATCGGCAAGGCGGAGGTGCTGAAGACCTTCAAGCCGGAGGCGATCCGCCGCTTCTACAAGGACTGGTACCGTCCGGACCTGATGGCGGTGATCGTGGTGGGCGACGTCGACCCCGCGCATGCCGAACGCCTGGTGGTCAGCCATTTCGCCAAGCTGGTGAATCCGGCCAACCCGCGCCCGCGCACCTACGCCACCATCCCCGAGCGCACCGAGTCGGAGGCGCTGGTGGTGACCGACCGCGAATCGCCCTCGAACCTGGTGGCGATCCGCTATCCCTTCCTCAAGCGGGAGGAGGCGCGCACCGTAGGCGAGTACCGCAGCAAGATGGTGGAGCAGTTGTCGGCATCGATGCTGAGCCAGCGCATTGCGGAACTGACGCAGCAACCGAACCCGCCGTTCCTGCAAGGCTCCAGCACCATGGCCAAGGCGGTGCACGGCTACCGCGCCTTTGTTTCCAGCGCCGTCGTGGGCAAGGCGGGCACGCTGCCGGCCATCCGCGCGGTGGTGGAGGAGGGCGAGCGCGCGCGCCAGCTGGGTTTCAGCGCGGCGGAACTGGAGCGCGCCAAGAAGAACATGATGCGCTTCATGGAAAACCTGTACAACGAGCGCGACAAGACCGACTCCGGTGTGCACGTGGCCGAGATCCAGCGTCATTTCCTGGATGGCGAGGCCATGCCCGGCATTGTGGCGGAATACGGCTACTACAAGGACTTGCTGCCCGGCGTGACGCTGGAGGAGGTCAATGCCCAGGTGCGCAGCGCGATTCCGATGGGGCAGAAGAAGCTGATCATCTTCATGGGGAACGACAAGTCGGGCACCGTGGTGCCGCAGGCGCCGCAGATGCTGGCCACCGTGGAGGCGGCCGAGAAGGCGACCATGGCCGCGCGCGAAGAGAAGGCCCTGGCCGCGAGCCTGATGGCGCAGCCGCCCAAGGGCGGGCGCATCGTCAAGGAGACCAGCGACAAGGCGCTCGGCACGACCGAGCTGCTGCTGTCGAACGGCGTGCGCGTGGTGCTGAAGCCGACCGATTTCAAGAACGACCAGGTGGTGATGACATCCACCCGTTTCGGCGGCAGTTCGCTGGCCGAGGAGGGCGACATCACCAATGCGCGCTATGCCAGCGGCATCCTGGCGGCGATGGGCGTAAAGGACTACAGCCCGTTCGAGCTGCAGAAAATGCTGGCCGGGCGCAGCGTCGGCTCGGCCTACGTGCTGGGCGGCATCAACGAGGCGTTCGGCGGCACGTCCACCAGCGCGGACATGGAAACCATGCTGCAGCTGGTGTTCCTGCAAATGACTGCGCCGCGCCGCGACCAGGCGCTGTTCGATATTTTCATCGACAAGCAGCAGGAGCAGGCGCGCAATGCGCAGGCGCGTCCGGATGTCGTGTTGAACGACACCATGCGCACCACCATGTTCGGCAACCACCCGCGCGTGGGCTTGACGCCGCGCCCGGAGGAGTTCGACGGCATCCGCCTGGACCGCGTGATGGCGCTGCACAAGGAGCGCATGTCGAGCGCCTACGGCATGACCTTCTTCTTTGTCGGCAGTATCGACCTGGCGCGCGCCAAGCCGCTGCTGGCCACCTATCTGGGCGGCCTGCCGGCGCACCGCATCGTCGATGCGTACAAGGACCGCGGCGTGCGCCCGCTGCGCGGCGTGGTCAAGAAGGAAGTGCGCCGTGGCCGCGAGCAGAAGAGCCAGGTCAGCATCGCCTTCACCGGCGAGGCGACCTTCAACGAAACGGAGCAGATGCGCTTGCGCGCCCTGGTCGAGATCATGCAGATCAAGATGACCGAGGCGCTGCGCGAGAAGCATGGCCTGGTGTACACCTCCAGCATCCATGGCGGCCTGGCGCGCAACCCTTACCCGAGCTACAGCATCACCCTGGGCCTGCCGACGGCGCCGGAGAATGTCGAGAAGGCGATCGAGATCACCTTTGCCGAGGCGCGCAAGCTGCAAGAGCAAGGGCCGGAGGCGGCCGACCTGGTCAAGGTCAAGGAAAACTGGAGCAACAATTACCGCCGCGCGATCCGCGAGAACGGCTGGTGGGCGGGCCAGTTGCAGGCCGCCCTGGTCAACCAGACCGATCCCAAGGCCATCCTGCGCCACAACGAGATGATTGCCAGCCTGACCGTGGCCGATGTGCAGGCTGCCGCCAAGCGCTATTTCGACTTCAAGAACTATGTGCAGGTGGTGCTGCACCCGGCGGAAAAGGTGGAAGCCAAGCCGGAAGCAAAGCCGGAGGCCAAGCCGGAAGCTGCTAAACTCCCGGCTGGTAACTGATCTTGAGTTGTAATAAATGCACTTTCGTCCCGACCTGGCGCGCTGGCGCCAGCTGCCTTCGCCTGCCTGGCTGGCGCGCTTGTTGGACGGCGCGCCTGTGCAGGCCGCGCCGGCCGGGGCGTGGCGCCTGTTCGAGGTAGGCTGCGACAGCGGGGCCGCCTACCTGGCCGGCCATATCCCGGGCGCCGCCTATATCGATACCAATCGCCTGGAACGACAGCCCCTGTGGAACAAGGTGTCCGACGAGGCCCTGCTGGCGCTGTTGCTGGAAAACGGCATCGGCCACGATACCACCGTCATCCTGTACGGACGCAATTCACTGGCGGCCGCGCGCGCCGCCCACCTGATGCTGTATGCCGGCGTGGCCGACGTGCGCCTGCTCGATGGCGGCCTGGATGGGTGGCTGCGCGCCGGCCATGCGCTGCAGCAGGGCGCGCCGGCGCCAGTGCCGCCGGCGGCCGCCTTTGGCGCGGCCTTCCCGGCGCGCCCCGACTTCCTGATTGACACTGCCCAGGCGCGCGAACTGCTGCAGCAGGCGGACGGCGCCCTGGTCAGCATCCGTACCTGGCAGGAGCATGTCGGGGCGACTTCGGGCTACAGCTATATCGAAGCGCGCGGCGATATTCCGGGCGCCCGCTGGGGCCGCGCCGGCAACGACGGCGACGTGCACAGCATGAGCGAGTACCAGCATGCGGACGGCACCATGAAGCCGCCGGCGGAAATTAGCGCGCTGTGGCGCCAGGCGGGCGTCGGGCCCGGCCAGCGCACCGCGTTCTACTGCGGCACCGGCTGGCGGGCTTCGCTGGCGTTTTTCTATGCCTGGCTGATGGCGTGGGAGCGCATCAGCGTGTACGACGGCGGCTGGTGCGAATGGAGCCGGGTCAATCCGCCTGCATCATGTAGCGGATCGCGGCCTTAAGCTGGGCCTCGTCCAGCTCGTCGCGGCCGCCCCGGGCGGGCATGGCGCCCACCCCGTTGGCCGCGTTGCGCACCAGGCCATCCAGCCCGCCGGCGCGCTGCTGGCGTTGCTGCCAATCCTTGCGCGCCCCCAGTTTGGGCGCGCTCACCATCACATTCTCGACGGCGTGGCAGGCGATGCAGACCGATTCGTACACCGCGCGGCCCGGCTGCTGCGCCGGGGCCGCGGCGGATGCCAGCAGCCCGCAGGCTGCCAGCAGGGCGCTGGCGAGGCGCATGCTTACTTCTGGCCTTCCTTGGCGTTGAACATCTCCTTGGCATACACGATGCCCAGGCCATAGCCGCCGCCGTGTTCAGCGGCGATCTTGGTCACCGGCGCATAGGTCTCGCCACGGGCCCAGTCGCGCTGCAGTTCCAGCATGTACTGCAGCCAGGTCACCGGACGGGCGCCGGCCTGCACCATGCGCTGCACCGCCATGTCGTGCGCTTCCTTGGTCACGCCGCCGGAAGCGTCGGTCACGATATACACCTGGTAGCCCTGGTCGATCGCCGACAGCACCGGCTGCACCAGGCAGACTTCGGTCCACAGCGCGGCCATCACCACTTTCTTGTGGCCGTTCTTCTGTACCGCATCGACCACGCGCTGGTCTTCCCAGGTATTCATGGTGGTACGGTCGATTGGCGCCTGCTCGGGGAATACGGCCTGCAGTTCAGGGAAGATCGGGCCGCTAAACGACTTGGCCGCGACCGTGGTCAGGATGGTTGGCACCTTGAACACCTTGGCTGCCTTGGCCAGGCCGGTCACATTGTTGCGCAGTTCGGTCACGTCGATGGAGCGGGTGGCGAAGGCCATCTGCGGCTGGTGGTCGATCAGCACCAGGGTGTGGTTCTTCGGCGTCAGCAGCTGTTCGGCAGGCGGGGCGGCTTGGGCGGAGAGGGCGCTGAAGGCGAGAACGGCTGGCAGGGCGGCTTTGATCAGGGACTTGAAGTTCATGCTGTGCTCCTTGGTGGTTGTGGTTGCGATGGGTGTACTTTAATAAACTCGGAATGCGTAATAAACTGCTGTCTGTGCAAATAATATTTACGCAAAATGGAACAATATGACTTGATCGACCTGCGCAGCTTTATCGCGGTGGTGGAAAGCGGCAGCTTTGTGCGCGCCGCCGAGCAGCTGGCGGTCAGCACCGCCGCCATCAGCCGCCGCATCGCTACGCTGGAGGCGGCGCTGGGCAGCCAGCTGATCACGCGCACCACGCGCCGCAACGACATCACCGAGGCCGGCCGCGCCTTCTACGCCGACGCGCAGGCCGTGTTCCAGCTGCTGGACGAAGCCCAGGAGCGCGTGCGCCAGGGCCAGGATGCCGCCAGCGGCACCTTGCGCGTGGCGGCGCCGCTCAGCTTCGGCATCCAGAAGGTGGCGCCGGTGCTGCCGCCGTTCATGCGGCGCCACCCGGACCTGAAGGTGCAGCTGCTGCTGGAGGATCGCACTACCGACCTGCATGCGGAGGCGATCGACGTCGCCCTGCGCATCGGCTTCCTGCGCGACTCTTCGCTGGTGGCGACGCGTATCGGCAGCGTGGGCCGGGTGTTCGCGGCCGCGCCAGCCTACCTGGCGCGCGCCGGGCGGCCGGCCACGCTGGCGGGGCTGCGCGGCCACTCGGTGTTAAATTACAGCTTGCTGAGCGTGCGCGAAGAATGGGGCCGGCTGATCGGCGACCCGGGCGAGCAGCTCGACCTGAAGGTGCCGCTGGCGGCCAACAATGCGGAGGCGCTGGCCGAGTGCGCGATGCAGGGCATGGGCATTGTGCTGCTGCCGGAGTTTGTGCTGGCCGATGCGCTGGCCGATGGCCGCCTGGTGCAGCTGCTGGCCGATGCCAGCCCGGAGCCGTTCGGCTTGTTCGCGGTGCGTCCGTCGCGCCAGTTCACGCCGGCCCGGCTGCGCCTGTTCATCGACTATTTGCGGGAGTGCGGTTTCTAAAGGAGGTGTCACATGGATCACCTGCCTGGCCCCAGCGGCGTGCCGCTGCTGGGTAATTTTGGAATCAAGAGCCACCGTTTCCACCAGCAGCTGGAAAGCTGGGCGCGCGAATTCGGCCCCATCTACCGCATGCGCCTGGCCGACCGGCGCATCATCGTCACCAGCCGGCGCGCCGATATCGCGCAAATCCTGCATGACCGCCCCGACCAGTGGCGTCGTTCGCAGCGCGTGGCCAGCGTGATCAACGAGGCGGCGGCGGCCGGCGTGTTCTCGGCCGAGGGCGAGGAGTGGCGCCGCCAGCGCAAGCTGGTGATGCATGCGCTGACGCCGGAGGTGATCAACCGTTTCCATCCCGCCCTGGCTGCGATGACCGAACGCTTGCGGCGGCGCTGGCAGGCCCAGGCCGCAGCGGGCCAGCCGCAGCGCCTGTTGCGCGACCTGAAGGCCTTTGCGCTGGATGTCACGATCGGCATGGCGATGGGGCAGGACCAGGACATGCTGACGCATGAGGACAACCCGCTGCAGCAGGATATCGAATTCCTGTTCACCCAGGTGGCGCGCCGCCTGCTGGCGCCCATCCCTTACTGGCGCACGTTCAAGCTGCCGGTGGACCGTGCCGCCGATGCGGCGGGACGGCGCATCCACGCCGCAGTGGATGGCTTCATCGCCGATGCGCGCGCCCGCATGGCGGCCAACCCCGCCTTGTACGACAAGCCGGGCAACCTGCTGGAGGCGATGCTGGTGGCGGCCGACATGCCCGGCTCCGGTTTTGACGACAAGATGGTGCAGGCCAATGCCATCAATATGGTGTTTGCCGGCGAGGATACGACCGCCAACACCATCGCCTGGCTGCTCTACCTGTTGGCGCGGGCGCCGCAGGCGGCCGCGCGCCTGGCGCAGGAGGCCGATGCGGCGCCCGGCCTGGAGCATATGCCTTACCTGGATGCCTGCGTGCAGGAGGCCATGCGCATGAAGCCGGTGGCGCCGATACTCGGCTCGGAATCGGTGCAGGAGGTGGCGTTGGACGGGGTGCGGGTGCCGTCCGGCGTGGTGGTGTTCATGCTGCTGCGCCATGCCTTTGCGCTGCAGGTGCCGCTGCAGGATGGCGATGAATTCCGGCCCGAGCGCTGGCTGGAGCCGGGTATGAAGGAACAGCTCGACGACCCGGGCCGCAAGATGGTGCCCTTTGGCGGCGGGCCGCGGTTCTGCCCCGGGCGCTACCTGGCCATGTGCGAGATCCGCATGGTCGTCTCGATGCTGGCGCGCAGCTTCACCATCGAGCTGGTGCCGGGCGCGCCGCCGGTGGAGGAGGTGTTCAGTTTCACCATGACGCCGAGCGCGCTGCCCCTGCTTTTGCGCGCACGTACCTTGTGTTAGTCTGGCAGTGGTACTAAAGCGAAGAGTGGACTATGCTGAAGAATATCTCGATGGGCCTGATCCTGGTGGCGGTGATCCTGCTCGGCCTGGCATTGACGCAGCCGGACAGCTTTACCGTGCAGCGCAGCGCGAGCATCAAGGCGCCGCCGGCAAAAGTCATGGCCTACCTGAACGATTTCCACCAATGGCCGGCCTGGTCGCCGTGGGAGAAGAAGGACCCGAACATGCAGCGCACCTTTACCGGCGCGGCCAGCGGCAAAGGCGCGGTGTACGCCTGGAGCGGCAATCGCGATGTGGGCCAGGGCCGGATGGAGATCATCGACAGCCAGGTGCCCTCGAGCCTGGCCATCAAGCTTGATTTCATCAAGCCCTTCGCGTCCTCCAACCAGACCGAATTCATGCTGCAGCCGGACGGCGAGGGCACCCTGATTACCTGGACCATGCAGGGCAAGAGCCTGTTCGCCACCAAGCTGATGGGCGTGTTCACGAGCATGGACAAATTGGTGGGCAAGGACTTTGAAAAAGGCCTGGCCCAGTTGAAGGAAGTGGCTGAAAAATGATGTCCCACCGCGCCCTTGCGTGTGCTGTGCTGGCGGCGGCCGTTGCACCGGCTGCGGCGCAGGCGCCGTTGCGCATCGATGAGAAGGTGATCAGGGAAGCGGTACGCGCCACGGTGGCGGAAATGCCAAAACTGGAACGCGTGCCGGCGGCCGCTGATTTCAGCAGCGGCGGCACCCTGGACAAGGGCGCGCGGCAGAAGATCGACCGCGCGTTCGAGGCGGCGGAAAAACCTGATTGCCTGCATGCCGATGCGACCAAGCATGTGCCGCTCAGGCTTGGCGGTTGGCTTGGGCTGCCCGGCTGGGCCTACGCGGCAGCAACAGGAAAGTGCAAGTAGGCCAACAGGGATATACTGGCTGTAACCACTCCCAGGGAGTCGCCATGAAATCCTCTTTGTTGCTCGCCGCAGCCTTGCTGGCTGCCCAATGTGCGCTGGCTGCTCCCCTCAGGCCCGACCACCCCATTGTAGGCACCTGGCGCTTCGAACTGCCGGATGGTTCCTGCCACGAGATGTACCGCATCCGCGCCGACGGCACCGCCCTGATCACCAGCGCTGCCGAGGTGGCGGAGACCGAATTCGATATCGACGACCAGCCCGATGGCGACGGCTTTTACGGCTCCAACGACAAGATCGTCAAGGACAACGGCAAGAAGGACTGTACCGGCGAGATCACCCAGGTCGGCCATGTGATCAAGGCCTATATCCTGTTCCACCCTTCGAAAAATATGTTCCTGATGTGCCAGCGGCGCGATATGGGCAGCTGCATCGGCCCCTTTATCCGCGTGCGCGGGACCGAGATCTAGCGCCCGGCGGCGCGCCAGGCGCCCGGGTTCATGCCCGACCAGTCGCGGAAGGCATGCGTGAAAGCGCTTTGCTCCTGGTAGCCCAGCAGGAAGGCGATATCCACCAGGGACAGGCCGGGCTGGCGCAGGTAGTCGCGCGCCAGCGCGAAACGCGCTTCATCCAGTACTTGCTGGAAGCTGGAGCCGGCGTCGGCCAGCTTGCGCTGCAGGGTGCGCGCGGACAGGCCCAGTTCTTCCGCCACGGTCGCTACCCGCACCTGGCCATGCGCCAGGCGGCGCACGATGACGGCATGCACCTGCTGCACGATCGCCGGGACGGGCGCGGCGGCGCGTTTGCTCAACAGCTGCTCGGCGTGCTGCGTCAGCACGGGGTACAGGCTGACATCCGCGTTCGGCACCGGCCAGGCCAGCATCGCCGCATCAAAGCGCGCCACATTGGCGGGCGCGTTGAAGCGCGGCAGGGCGCCGAACAGCCGCAGGTACTCCGCGTGCCCGGCGGGGTCGCCGCCGTCGTGCGTCAACGCCAATTCGGCCGGCGGCAGCGGCATGCCGGCCAGCCAGTTGCCAAACACGCGGATGCCGGCGAACACGCTGTCCGCCAAGTGGCGGTGATGGGCGGGATAGTGGGAGTGCCAGGTGTAGCAGGCCAGTTGGCCCTCGGCCTGCAGGGTGGAACGCCCCAGGTCATGCGCCAGCTGTTCGTAGCGCAGGGTCTGCTCGAAGGCCTGGCCGAAATCGCGGCAGCTGAGGAGGATCAGGCCGTACACCGTGTAGGTGCCAAGCTTGACGCGCTCGCCGACATGCAGGCCGAAGTGCGGATCGTGCGCCAGTTCGGCGCCCGCATCGAGCAGGCGCACGTAGGCATCGGCCGCCAGCGATTCCGGCAAAGGTTCGAGCGATCCGCCTGGCAGCCCCGCGGCCTGCTCCAGCGCCTGCGGCGTGACACCCCGCGCGGCCGCCGCCTCCAGCAAAGGCTGCAGGTAGGAACCCGCAACGCGGGGCGGCTTGGCATGATCGAACAAAACGGCTGGCATGACTGGCATGAATACGCAAGACTGGCGGCGGGCAATGGGTTAATCTTTCTTGAGCAAAGTATAACAAGGGATTGCACATGAAACGTTGGAATGGTTGGGGCGAGGAGACATTCGAATATCCGCTGCACGATGACGCGTTGGCCTTCCTGGCCAGCCGCATCGGCACCGGCCAGGCCGTGCAGGACGCCAGTTTCGAGGCCGCCTGCGCCTCGCTGGCCGCCTCGCGCCTGCCGGACCATCCGCTGGTCGATAAGGCCCCTGCCACACGCCTGCGCAACGCCCTCGGCCAAAGCCTGCCGGACTGGCTCAAGCTGCGCTATGGCCGCATCGGCAGGGCGCCGGACGGCGTGGCCTATCCGGAGAGCGCGGAGCAGGTGCGCGAGCTGATTTTCTTCGCCATGCAACACGGCGCGGCGCTGATCCCGCAGGGCGGCGGCACCAGCGTGGCCGGCCACCTGACCGCGCCCGACGGCGAGCGCCCGGTGCTGGCGGTGAATATGACGCGCATGGGGCGACTGCACCACCTGGACCGGCAAGCGCAGCTCGCCACCTTCGGCGCCGGCGTGCTGGGGCCGGACCTGGAGGCGCAACTGCGGGCCCACGGCTATATGCTGGGCCATTTCCCGCAGTCGTTCGAATACTCGACGTTGGGCGGCTGGGTGGTGACCCGTTCCTCCGGCCAGCAATCGCTGCGCTACGGCCGCATTGAGCAGATGTTCGCCGGCGGCGTGGTGGAAACGCCGCAGGGGCGGCTTGATATCCCGACGTTCCCGGCGTCCGCCGCCGGCACCGACCTGCGCGAAATCGTGCTCGGTTCCGAGGGCCGCATGGGTATTTTGACCGAGGCCACGGTGCGCGTCAGCGCGCTGCCGGAATACGAAGCCTTCCACGCCGTGTTCTTCCCGGACTGGGAGCGCGCGGAAGCGGCGGTGCGCACCCTGGCGCAAGCGCGCGGCGGCCTGTCGATGCTGCGCCTGTCGAATCCGTTGGAAACCGTGACTATGCTGGCGCTGGCCGGCCACAAGCGCCTGATCGGCCTGCTGGAAGGCTGGCTGCGCTTGCGCGGCTGCGGCGAGGGCAAATGCATGCTGATGATCGGCGTCAGCGGCACGCGCCGGCTGGCCCGCGTGGCGCTGGCGGCGGCCTTGGCCACCTGCGCCGCCCACCAGGGCGTGCATGTGGGGCGCCGCATGGGCGACAAGTGGAAGGAAGGGCGCTTCCGCAATGTCTACCTGCGCAACGCCGCGTGGCAGCAGGGCTATGTGATCGACACCGTGGAAACAGCGGTGGACTGGCCGCGCGTGAGCCTGATGATGGGCGCGGTGGAAGCTGCCGCCACCGGTGTCCTGGGCGGCATGGGCGAGAAAGTCCACACATACACCCACCTGTCGCACCTGTATGCGCAGGGCGCCAGCGTGTACACCACCTTTGTCTACCGCCTGGCGGGCGACTTCGAGACGGACATGGCGCGCTGGCGCGCGCTCAAGCACGCGGTCAGCATGGCGATTGTCGACAATGGCGGCACCATCAGCCACCAGCACGGCGTGGGCAGCGACCATGCGCCCTACCTGGCGGCGGAGAAGGGCCCGGCGGGCATTGCGGCCATGCAGGCGCTGTTCTCGCACTTCGACCCGCAGGGCATTATGAATCCGGGCAAGCTGCTGCCGGGCGGGCAGGGCGCATGAGCTGCGCCGCGCACTGGTCCCCGGGCGGGCGCGCCCAGTTGCCCGCCCTGCTGGCGCAGGAGTGGGATGTGCTGGTGGTGGGCGGCGGCATTACCGGCGCCGGCATCCTGCTGGAGGCGGCGCGGCGCGGCTTGCGCGCCTTGCTGCTGGAACAGCGCGACTTCGCCTGGGGCACGTCGAGCCGCTCGTCCAAGCTGGTGCACGGCGGCCTGCGCTACCTGAAGGAGGGGCAGTTTGCCCTGACGCGGGAATCGGTGCATGAACGCGATGCCCTGCTGCGCGATGCGCCGGGACTGGTGGAGCCGCAAAGCTTTGCCTTCGGCGACTACCTTGGCCGCAAGCCGGGGCGGCGCGCCTTCCTGCTTGGATTGGCGATCTATGACCGCATGGCGGGCCAGCGTGCGCGCCACTATTTCGGCGCGCAGGAGTTCCTGCAGATGGCGCCGCGCATCCGCACCGCGGGCCTGCAGGGCGGCATCTGCTATCAGGACGCCAAGACCGACGATGCGCGCCTGGTGCTGCGCGTGCTGCAGGAAGCCCAGTCGCTGGGCGCGGTGGCGTTGAACTACTGCGCCGTGCAGTCGCTGCTGCGCGCGGACGCCGCGGCCGCCGGCCGCGTGAATGGAGCGCAGGTGCGCTGCGCCGTGAGCGGTGCCACGCATGAAGTGCGCGCGCGCCTGGTGGTGAACGCCACCGGCGCCTGGGCCGACCGCCTGCACCAGCAGCCTGCCGCGCGCCTGCGGCCCCTGCGCGGCAGCCACCTGGTGCTGCCGGCGTGGCGCTTGCCGCTGGCGCAGGCGATCAGCCTGATGCATCCGCGCGACGGCCGGCCCGTGTTTGCCTTCCCTTGGGAGGGCGTGAGCATCGTCGGCACCACCGATGTCGACCACCGTGCCGACCTGCAGCAGGAAGCCGCCATCACGCAGGAAGAAACCGACTACCTGATGGAAGCCCTGCACGACCAGTTCCCCACGCTCGCGCTGGAGGAAAGCGACGTGCTGGCCACCTATGCCGGCGTGCGGCCCGTTATCGACACCGGCAAGGCCGATCCCTCGAAAGAAGCGCGCGACCACGTGCTGTGGCAGCAGCCAGGCCTGCTGACCGTCACCGGCGGCAAGCTCACCACCTTCCGCGCCATCGCGCTGGACGTGCTGCGCCACGCCGCCCCGCAGTTGCCCGGCTGGCAGGCCGACCTTGGCCCGCGCCCCATCTTCGCCCCAACGCCGGCCACGCGCGCGCAGGCAGGCCTGTTGCAAGACCTGCCGTCCGGCCAGGCGCAGCGCCTGCAAGGCCGCTACGGCGCCCTGTCCGCGCAACTGGCCGCCGCCGCGCAGGACGGCGAACTGGCCTTTATCCCCGGCACGCAAACCCTGTGGGCCCAACTGCGCTGGGCCGCGCGCCACGAATCGGTGCAACAGCTGGAAGACCTGATGCTGCGCCGCAGCCGCCTCGGCATCCAGCTGGCGCATGGCGGCGCCGCCGTGCTGCCGCGCATCCGCGCCATCTGCCAGCCGGAACTGGGTTGGGACGACCAGCGCTGGGCTGCCGAAGAAGCGGCATATCTGGCATTATGCCGAGCAAACTACAGCCTGCCGAAAGCACGCGCATGACCCAATACCTCCTCTCCATCGACAATGGCACGCAAAGCGTGCGCGCGCTGCTGTTCGACCTGCACGGCAACCTGGTGGCCAAGACCCAGGTCCATCTGCAGCCGGCCTATTATTCCGAGCAGCCCGGCTGGGCCGAACACAAGGCCGAGGGCTATTGGGACGCCGTCTGCGCCGCCTGCCAGCGCCTGTGGACCGTCACCGACATCCCGCGCAGCGCGGTGGCCGGCGTGGCCGTCACCACCCAGCGCGGCACCGTGGTCAGCGTCGACAGCGATGGCAAGCCGCTGCGCGCCGCCATCACCTGGCTCGACCAGCGCCGCACCGAGCAGGTGCCGCCGCTTGGCCCGCTGTGGAAGGCCGCCTTCAAACTGGCCGGCGTGGAGGGCACCATCGACTATTTCCGCCGCGAGGCGGAGGTGAACTGGATCAAAGCGCACCAGCCCTTCCTGTGGGAGCGCACGCACAAGTTCCTGCTGCTATCGGGTTACCTGAATTTCTGCCTGAGCGGACGCTATGCCGACTCCACCGGCTCCCAGGTGGCCTATATGCCGTTCGACTACAAGCGCCACGCCTGGGCCGGCGCGCGCGACTGGAAATGGCAGGCGCTGGCCGTGCGTCCCGACCAGTTGCCCGAGCTGGTGCAGCCGGGCGCCGTGATTGGCGCCATCAACGCCGCCGCCGCCCAGGCGACCGGGATTCCCGAAGGCGTGCCGCTGGTGGCCGCCGCCGCCGACAAGGCCTGCGAAGTGATCGGCGCCGGCGGGCTGGAGCCGCACATCGGCTGCCTGAGCTACGGCACCACCGCCACCATCAACACCACCACCACCAAGTACGTGGAAGTCACGCCCTTCATCCCGCCGTATCCGGCTGCGATTCCGGGCGCCTACAGCACCGAAGTGCAGATCTTCCGCGGCTACTGGATGGTCAACTGGTTCAAGGAGCAGTTCGGTCACCTGGAGCAATCGGCCGCCGTGGAGCAGGGCATGCCGCCGGAAGCGCTGTTCGACCGCCTGGTGAACGATGTGCCGCCCGGCTCGATGGGATTGATGCTGCAGCCATACTGGAGCCCCGGCATCAAGGTGCCGGGCCCGGAAGCGAAGGGCGCCATGATCGGCTTCGGCGACGTGCACACGCGCGCCCACATGTACCGCGCCATCCTGGAGGGCCTGGCCTATGCCTTGCGTGAAGGGCGTGAACGGATTGAAAAGCGCAGCGGCACGAAGATCACCGAGTTGCGCGTAGCCGGCGGCGGTTCGCAAAGCGACGCCGCGATGCAGCTGACAGCCGATATCTTCGGCCTGCCGGCAGCGCGCGCCCACGTGTATGAGACCAGCGGCCTGGGCGCCGCCATCGCCATCGCGGCCGGCCTCGGCCTGCACAAGGACTTCGCCAGCGCCATCAACGCCATGACGCGCCCCGGCCGCGTCTTCCAGCCAGACCCCGCGCACCGCAAGACCTACAACCAGCTCTACCACCGCGTCTACCTGAAAATGTATAAACGCCTGCAGCCGATGTACGCCGAGATCGCCGCCATTACCGGCTATCCAGACACCCTTTGAAAATTCGGGGTCCGATTGTCAGACCTGGCCCCGAATTGCCCGTGCTGCCTCGATGGCGGTGGTGGGAGGGCGGGTGGCGCGCACCTGGTTGCGGCCTTCCTCCTTGGCCACGTACATGGCGCGGTCGGCGGCGACGAACAGGGATTCGATATTGTCGCTCGGGGTCGGGCATAAGGTGGCGACGCCGATGCTGACGGTGATGTAGGGCGAGGTGGCGGAACGCGGGTGCGGGATGCGCAGCGATTCGACGTGGGTGCGGATCGACTCGGCCATCTGGAAGGCGGCGTCGGCGTCGGTCTCGGCGAACAGCAGCACGAACTCCTCGCCGCCGTAGCGCGCCGCCAGGTCGGTCACGCGCAGGGCGTGGCCGCCGATCGCTTGCGCCACCTGCTGCAGGCAAACGTCGCCCTGGGCGTGGCCCAGCGTGTCGTTGTACAGCTTGAAGTGGTCCACGTCCAGCACCACCAGCGACAGCGGGGCGCCGGTGCGCATGGCGCGCTGCCATTCCTTCTCCAGGAAGGAGTCGAAGTGGCGCCGGTTGGCGATCTTGGTCAGCGGATCGATCATGGCGGCGCGCTGCAGCGCGTCTTCCGACAGCTTGTGGTGGGTGATGTCGTGCAGCAGGCCGATGAACAGCGGCTGGCGCAGGAACATCGGCGTCAAGGTCAAGTCCATGCACACCGATTTGCCGGTGCGGTGGCGGATGATCACTTCGCGCGTGCCGTGGCTGTGCGCCGTTTCCGGGTTGGCCGCGTAGCGCGCGAAGTACTCCAGGTATTCGTCGGCCACCAGCGGGTTCAGCAGGTCGGAAATCGACTTGCCGGCCAGCTCGTGCGCCATGTAACCGAGGTGCTGGTCGCAGGCCGGGTTGGTGAACTGGATGCGGCCGTCGGCTTCGATGATCAGCAGGCCTTCGGCCATATTGTTGACGATGGTGCGCAGGCGCTCGGCCTGTTCCTGCTGCGTCTCGGTGGCGAAACGGATCTGCAATTGCGTGCGCACGCGGGCGCACACTTCGGCCATGCGCAGCGGCTTGCCGATGTAGTCGACCGCGCCCAGTTCGAAGCCGGTCACCACGTCTTCTTGCTCGTTGCGGGCGCTCATGAACAGCACCGGGATGTCTTCGGTGGCAGGGTGGGATTTGAGCTGGCGGCAGGTTTCAAAGCCGTCCATGCCGGGCATGATCACGTCCAGCAGAATCAGGTGCGGGTGCACGCGGCGTGCGATCTCCAGCGCGCGCTCGCCGGAGTTCGCGACGTAGGTCTGGTAGCCTTGCTCGACCATCAACTTGCGCAGGACAGAGAGGTTGTCCGGCGCATCATCAACAATCAAAATCACGGCGTCCCGCCGTGGGGAAAAGCTGGTACCGCCTTGATTCATACTGACTAGGGGTGAGTAGGATGTGCCAATGATGATACCGTGTTGCCAAGTGGAATTGTAGAAATTCAAGGTTGGTTTTGCTGAAAAAAGACGATGAGTTGATGATGGTTATCTAAAGTTTCCGGCAGACTAAGAGAAGTTGTGACATTTGGTGCATATCGGAACATATTTGTTGGTTTTTGATCAACGGTAATCCTGGCGTGTTTTATATGATTTTTTTGTGTTCGGAAAGCAATAGAATCGAGTTTCTTTCACTTCTCGAGTACATCATGAAAAAACAATCGCTCCTGCTGGTTCCCGTCCTGTTGTCGGCCTTCGCCCTGACCGGCTGCAAGGTGATCGACACTGGCGAAGTGGGGCTGCGCGTGAACTTCGACAAGACGGTCGAGGCGGAGGAGCGCGTGGCGGGCAGTTTCAACCAGGTGCTGGTCGGTTCCATCCTGACCTTCCCGATCAAGGATGTCAGCGTCGACGTGCGCGACCTGATGCCGCTGGCTGCCGACAACTCCACCATGAAGGATTTCGACCTGGCGGTGATCTACAACATCACGCCGTCGGCCGTGTCGGACCTGTACATCAATAAGAGCCGCGCTTTTCACAATCAGGATGCGAGCGGCGATATCTACCTGATGCACGCCTACATCTCGCAGACGGCGCGCAACGCGGTGTACAAGGTGGCGCGCAAGTACGAGGCGCTGAACATGAACGATAACCGCACCCAGATCGAGCAGGAGATCCAGGCCACCATGATCGCCACCCTGAACGATGAAAAGCTAAACGGTATTACCGTTTCGCAGGTGCGCGTGGGCAGCATGGTCCCGAGCGACGCGGTGAAGCAGAGCGCCGACAACCTGGTGCGCGCCAAGAACGAGGAGAAAACCAAGGAAGTGGAGGTGCAGATCGCGCGCAAGGAGGCGGAACGTATCGCCGCCCTGAACGCCAATGCCGGCGCCATCTCTTACATGCAGGCCCAGGCCCAGATGAAGATCGCGGAAGGCATCGCAGCCGGCAAGGTCCAGACTGTGGTGGTTCCGTATGACTTCAAGGGCATGGTCAACATCACCAGCAAGTAAAACAGCAAATAAGCATGTCATAATCAAGTCCAGCGATCGACACCTGCGGGAGGCGGCATGCTGGACTTGATGCGTGGCTTGCGCGCTGGCGCGGCTATGGCTTTGTTGGCGGCGGGCGTGTGCCTGCCGGCGCGGGCGGCGCCAGTCTGTCCCGAGCGGCCGATCGTGGTCGGCCTGTATGAATTCGGGCATTTCTTCACTGCCGGCGCGGGCCTGGACAAGGATCTGGCCGAGGAGTTGCGCCAGCGCAGCGGCTGCCAGTTCTCGCTTAAAGTCATGCAGCGGCGCGCCATCTGGCCGGCCTTGCAAAGCGGTGCCGTGGATATGACTTTCTCCGCCGCGCCAACACCGGAACGGCTGTTGTTCGCCTGGTCCGAACCTTACATCTGGCTGCGCAACCTGGTCATCCTGCGTAAGGAGGTGGCGCCGGGCGTGCGCTCCATGGCGGAGTTTATCGCCACGCCCGAACTGCGCCTGGGCTTCGGGCGCGGCTATGCGGCCGGACCGGTATTCGAGGAATTTGTCGGCCAATTGCGCAATATCGGGCGGGTGGAGGATGTGGACGACGGCGACCGCCTGTACGCTATGTTCAAGGCAGGGCGCTTCCAGGCCATGCTGGCGCCGAAGATGGTGTATAGCCGCTACCTGAAAGACGAAATCATGGCCGACGCAGTGCGCATCGAGGACTGGAGCGGCAACCGTTCGCGCGGACCGGCCAGCGTGATGCTGAGCAAAAAGCGCTTCAGCGCGGAGGAGGCGAAGCGCTGGAGCGAGTTGATGAAGGCGATCCGCGCCGACGGCACGCTGCAGCGCCTGATCGAGCGCTATGTCGATGCCGAGGAAGCGACCCGGATGCTGGGCCCCTGAACCTGGCGCGCGGCGCGGCTATTGGCGCAGCGCCGGTGCCGCGTAGCTGCGCCAGCGGGCCTGCTCTTCCGGCGTAAGGCGCGCGCTGCATGCCTCGCCGTTGCCGCAGCGCGCGCGCAAATCCAGCACTTGCCGGCCCCAGTGCTCTTCGGCGGATTCCATTGCAAGCAGCGCTTCCATTTGCGCCGCCGTCAGCCGGCTTGCGCGCAGTTGGTGGATTTCATTGGCGCCGGCGCCGCGCAGGCGAGCCGCCTGCACGGAGGTCTCCACCGCGTGCAGCACGGCTGCGGCGGCGGTGTGCGCCGGGTTGCCGCGCGGCGGCGCCGGCGTTGGGACATAGGGCGCGGCAGTTGCCGCCAATGGCGGGGCTGGCGCCGCGCTGGAGCGCGTATCGGCACGCGGCGCGGCGGGCGCCCCGGCCGAACCGTACATGGCGACCAGCAGCGCTGCCAGTGCCGCGTTTGCGAGCACGAGCCGCATGGTCAGAGTCCTGAGAGGATGCCGAGCAGTTTGTCGTAGATGGGGGAAACCATGGACGGCGGCGCGTCCCAGCCGATCACGTCGAAATGGTCATGCTGGTCGTAGTAGCCAAGATAGTTCCAGCTGCCTTTCTGCGCCGTGCCGTTGAACTGGCGCTGCGGCTGTCCGGCCGGGCCGCGCATGCTGTTGGTATTGACCACGCCATCGTTGGCGTACCAATCGGCAGCGCGATAAGAACCCATGCCGCGCTGCAGGACCGACGGCACTACCCACTCGCCCGCCGCATTCTTCAGGAAGAAGATCATATCGTTGCGGGGATACTGGTAGGCGCGGTCCTGGAAGGGCGCGATCACGCGGTCCGTATTATTGCAGCACCAGCTGCCTTGCTCGGTTGCGCGCGAGCCGATGGAGAAGTAGTAGACATTGGGCGACGTCTTCACCCATTCATTGAGCTGGGCCGCGCCATCCGGGCCCAGATCCCACTGCGCCGCGTCACGGTTGGCCAATTGCCAGAACGGCGCACCGCGCGTGCGCGCGACATAATCGCTGATCGACTCGAGCGGGCCCTGGGCCAGGCCGTACTGCTCCAGGCGGAACTTGTAGCCGGTGCCGCCGGAGCCGCCCAGTCCCGCCACCTGGACGAAAGCCCCCGCCAGCTCCGACACCTTCGGCACAAAATCCACCACCACATCGCGCAGTGTGGTGCCGTTGTGTGGCGAGGAGATCGTCGTCGCGCTCTTGACCCAGCCGGCCTTGTCGCCCGCGTACAGGGCGCCATCGCCTTCGCTGCCAGCACCGTTGGGCGGTCCGTTCTCCATCAACTGCAGCAGGGTGCGGATAGTCTGCCCGCCCTGGCTGTGCGACACGAAATGGACCGGATGCTGGGCGTCCCACTGCGGGTACAGGGCCAGCGGATAGTTGTTCGGATTATTGGCGGCATCGGCGGCCCAGCATTTGCCGGCCGGCTTCTGGATATGGCCCGCTGCCGCGTGTTCGGCCGCATGGCGCGCGCCGTAGTCGGCGCAGCCGCCCTTGATCTGGTAGTACAGCTCCACGGCCCGGTCCCAATTGGAGCTGACCGGCCCCACGGCAGCCGTGAACACCGGCCTGCCGCCGGCGCGCATATGCGCGGCGATATCGTTAAAGCCGCCCCAATACTTAAAGCCGGTGGAGGCAAACGTATCGGTGCCAAAACCAAGGAAGCCATGCACCAGCACAACGGGATCGTTGTTGGCGGCATGTACGGGGGAGGCGGCCAGCAAGGCGGCCAGGGCGACGGAGGTGAGCGTTTTCATAAACGCATTTCATCACGAGGAAGGCGCGCACGGAAGCATGGCGACCGTGCTTTTGGAGCCAATCGGATGCCGCAGCGAGCCAGCGCTGCGGCTATCCGGCTGGTTCAAATGTTACATGCGTGCTTTGATCAGCTTACCCAGCACTTCGATGCCGGCGCGGATGCGCTCTGGCGGCACGGTCACGAAGGACAGGCGCAGGGTGTTGGTGGCTGGCTCGTTGGCGTAGAACGGGGCGCCTGGCACGAAGGCGATCTTGTGCTTGATCGCTTCGTCCAGCAGTTCCATGGCGTTGATGTGCTTTGGCAGGTCAACCCAGATGAACATGCCGCCATCCGGCTTGGTCCAGGTGGCCTCTTTCGGGAAGTGCTCGTCCATCGCGGTCAGCATGGCCTGGCATTGGTCGCCGTACAGCTTGCGGATGGTCGGGATGTGCTGGTCGAGGAAGCCGTCTTTCACCACTTCGTGCACCACCATCTGGGTCAGCTGGGCGGTGTGCAGGTCGGCCGCCTGCTTGGCCAGCTCGAGGCGGCGCACCATCGGCAGCGGGGCAACCACATAGCCCAGGCGGATGCCAGGGGTCAGTACCTTGGAGAAGGAGCCCATGTAGATCACGCCTTCCGGATTCATGGCGATCATCTTCGGGCTTGGCTGGCCGGTGTAGGACAGCGAACCGTAAGGATCATCTTCGATCAGCGGCAGGTTCAGGCGGGCGCAGGTTTCCACCAGTTCCTGGCGGCGTGCCACGGACAGCGAGCGGCCGGTCGGATTCTGGAAGTTCGGCAGCGCGTAGAGCAGGCGCGCGCCTTCGGCGATGGCGTCCAGCGAGGACGGCACCAGGCCGTGTTCGTCGGTGGCGACGGAGTGGAATTCAGGGCGGTACACCGAGAACGCTTGCAGCGCGCCCAGGTAGGACGGGGTCTCGACCAGCACTTTGCTGCCTTCGTCGATCAGCACTTTGCCGATCAGGTCCAGCGCTTGCTGCGAGCCGGAGACCATCAGCACCTGCTCCGGCAGGATCTTGGCGCCGTTTTCGGACAGCGAGTCAGCGATCCACTGGCGCAGCGGCATGTAGCCGTCGGTCGGGCCGTATTGCAGGGCGACTTTGCCGTTGGTCGACAGCACCTTGTCGTAGGCGGCTTTCATGATCTCCACCGGGAAGGTGGCTGGCGATGGCAGGCCGCCGGCGAAGGAGGTGATCTCCGGCTGCTGGGTGACCTTCAGGATCTCGCGGATGAAGGAAGCCTGCATGCCCTTGGCACGCTCGGAGAAGTTCCACTGCAGTGGGTTGGGGGTCTCGATTTTCATAGTGATGTCTCAGTGTTTAAGCGATTTCGGCGATCATTTCAATTTCAACGCAGGCGCCCAGCGGGATTTGCGCCACGCCAAAGGCGGAGCGGGCGTGCTTGCCGGCGTCGCCGAACACTTCGCCCAGCAGCTCGGAGCAGCCGTTGGTGACCAGGTGCTGTTCGGTGTAATCAGGGGTGGAATTCACCAGGCTCATGACCTTGACGATGCGCTTGACGCGGGTGAGGTCGCCGCCGCAGGCTTCTTGCAGGGTGCCCAGCATGGCGATGGCGATGGCGCGCGCTGCCTGTTTGCCTTCTTCGGTCGAGATATTTTTACCCAGTTGGCCTACCCATGGGCTGCCATCGGCTTTCTTGGCGATGTGGCCGGAGAGGAAGACCTGGTTGCCGCTTTGTACGTGCATGACGTAGGCGGCGACCGGCGCGGCGGGCGCGGTCAGGGTGATATCGAGCGACTTCAGTTTTTCGTAGACAGACATGGGATTTCCAAGAAAATGGTTCTGTGAATTCAGTATTGTACTCTGCGCCTTGCCAAATTCGTCACGGTCAACGGCCCACTTTCATGCGTTTTCCTGCGCCGACAACGGCAATAACGGCAAAAGTGAACAGAATATGCTCAATATGCAAAGTTTCATTCAGGATCACGGCGGCGCCCAATAAGGTCATTCCGGGCTGCAGCAGCTGCACCTGGCCGACCCGCGCCACGCCGCCCACGGCCATGCCGCGGTACCAGAAAAAGAATCCGATGAACATGGAAAACGCGGAGACGTAGCCGAAGCCCAGCCAGCTGCTGGCGGGTGCGGCGGCAAGTTGTGCCCAGTCGCGCCAGAGCAGCCAGGCGGTCGCCGGCGCGGCCAGGGGCAGGGAGAGGACGAGGGCCCAGCCGATGACTTGTTCGCCGCCCATGGATTGCGACAGGCGGCCGCCTTCGGCGTAGCCCATGGCGGCCAGCAGCACGGCGGCGAAAACGGCCAGGTCGGCGCCGTGCAGGCCGCCGTCGCCCTGGCGCAGGGCGAAGCCGACCACCAGGCTGCTGCCCAGGGCGGCCATGGCCCAGAAGCCTTTGGAGGGGCGTTCGTGGCCGCGCAGGGCGGAGAAGAGGGCGGTGGCCAGGGGCAGCACGCCGACCAGCACCGCGCCGTGCGAGGCGGGCACGGTGCGCATGGCGATGGAGGTGAGCAGAGGGAAGCCGATCACGCAGCCGATGCTGACCGCCAGCAGCGTTGGCAACTGGGCGCGGGTGGGCAGGGGCGCGCGCTTCCAGGCCAGCCAGCACAAGGCGAGCAGGGCGGCGGCACAGGCGCGGCCCATGGCGACGAACAGGGGATCGATGCCCGCCACGGCGAGGCGGGTGAAGGGCAGGGTGAGGCTGAAGATGGCGACGCCGACGAAACCTAGCAGCATGCCGTGCGATTCGTTTTGGGCTAAACCCGGTAAGGCAGGGTCAGACCCAAGGGTCTGACCCTGGTCAGCGGCCGCCGCATGCCGGGGTCCGACCCTTGGGTCGTACCCCGATTTGCCGGGTTTGACATCATTCACCCAGCCATCTCCATCATGCGAATAGGGCGTCATGGCAGCACCTCCGACAGAACCCGCATAATCTTCTCCGCATCCACATTCGCACCAGTCAGCGGCAAGCCTACCTTGCACCCCGCCACGCGCGGATCATGCTTCATGCGCGTGGCCGCCGCCAATGCCGCCGCCCCCGCGCCTTCCGCCAGGTTGTGCGTCGCCCGGTAATAAAGCCGAATCGCCCGCGCCACCTCCTCATCACTGACCGCCACCACATCATCCGCATAGCGCCGCACCACTTCCAGCGACCCCGCGTCCGGCGTGCGGCAAGCCATACCATCGGCCAGGTCGGTGGTCGCCGGCGCCTCCTGCAGCTCCCCGCTGCGGAACGAATCCATATAAGCAGTCGCATGCGACGACACCACGCCGATCACGCGGGTACGCAAGCCCAGCGCCTCGCGCGCCGCCACCGCCGCGCAAAAGCCAGAACCCTGGCCGATCGGCACGAACACCGTGTCCAGCTCCGGCTGCGCATGGAACAGCTCCATCCAATAGCTCGCCACGCCCGCCACCAGGTCCGGATGGCAGGACGGCACCATATGCAGCCCCTGCTTGCGCGCCAGCGACAGTGCGTATTCGCGGCTGGCCTGGAAGTCGTCGCCGTACTCGAGCAGTTGCGCGCCCAGGCTGCGCATGGCGGCGTTCTTCTCGGCGCTGTTCCCATGCGGGACCACGATGGTCGCCCGCACGCCATGGCGGCGCGCGGCAAAGGCCAGCGACTGGCCATGGTTGCCGCGCGTGGCGGAGATGATGCCGCTCACGCCCGGCTCGCGCCGCGCCAGCCCGTCCAGGTACACCAGCCCACCGCGCACCTTGAAGGCGCCGGTCGCCGTATGGTTCTCGTGCTTGACCCACGCTTCCGTTCCCAGCGCCTCGTTCAGCAGCGGCCAGGAAAACTGCGGGGTGGCAGGCATGGCGCCGTACACGATGGCGGCAGCGGCGTCGAGGTCGGAGCGGGATGGCAGCAGGGTCATAACGGTCTCACTGGTAATTGGTGGGGGATGGGTGTATCGTAGAATAATTAACCAGTACAGTACCAATACACTTGCAAGGATAATTTCACGCACTGTGATGGTGATATGACCAATACAATCCTCCTGTCCCGCGAAGGCGGGGAGTCGCTCAGCGACCAGATCGTGCGCAGCGTCGCCGCCCGTATCGATGACCGTGTGCTGCGCGCCGGCACGCGCATGCCGTCCATCCGCCAGTTCGCCAGCAGCCATAGCGTGTCGCCCTTCACCGTGGTCGGCGCCTACGACAAACTGGTGGCGCGCGGCTATCTTGAGTCGCGGCGCGGGGCCGGCTTCTTCATCCGCGACCGCGCGCCGCTGCAGGCGCCGCAGCCGGTGGCGGCCCTGGCGCCGCCCGATAACACCCACTCGCTGGACGTCGTGTGGCTGGTGCGGAATATGTTCCGCGCGGCGCCGCACCAGTACATGCCCGGTACAGGCGTGCTGCCGGCGGACTGGCTGGATGGCGTGGCAATCGGCAACGCCTTGCGTGCGATCAGCCGCCAGCACAGCAGCATCCTGCTGAATTACGGCGTACCGCAGGGTTACCTGCCGCTGCGCCAGCACCTGCAGCATAAGCTGGCCGAACTGGAAATCGGCGCCACGCCGGAGCAGATCGTCACCACCGCCGGCGTAACGCAGGCGCTGGACATGGTGGCGCGCGAGTTCACCCGCCCCGGCGATACGGTGTTTGTGGACGATCCGGCCTGGTTCCTCATGTTCGGCTCCTTCGCCGCGCTGGGCGCGCGGGTGATCGGCATCCCGCGTCTGGCCGACGGGCCGGATATCGCGCAGTTGGCCGAGCTGGCGGCGATCCACAAGCCCAAGCTGTACGTGATCAACTCGGTGCTGCACAACCCCAGTTCGACTTCGCTATCGGCCGCCAAGGCGTTCCAGATCCTGCGCATCGCGGAGGAACACGACATCACCATTGTGGAGGACGATATCTACTGCGACCTGCACCCCGGCAGTAGCGTGCAGCCGGCCACGCGCATGGCGGCGCTGGACCAGCTGAAACGGGTGATCTACCTGGGAGGTTTTTCCAAGACCATGGCCGCCAACCTGCGCGTCGGCTTTATCGCCACCTCGGAGGAAATGGCGCTCCGCCTGGCCGACCGCAAAATGCTGCAGACGCTGACCACCAGCGATATCGGCGAGCGTGTCGTGCACAAGGTGCTGTCGGAAGGCAGCTACCGCAAGCACACCGAGCGCATGCGCGCACGGCTCGATAGCCTGCGTTCACGCACCGTGCGGCAGCTGGAAAAAACCGGCATGCGCATCGCCAGCGCGCCGCCAGCGGGCATGTTCGTGTGGGTGGATGCGGGGCGCGATACCAATGTGCTGACCGAGAAGGCCATGGCGCAAGGCTTGCTGCTGGCGCCGGGCAGCCTGTTCTCGCCCAGCCAGCTGCCTTCCAGCTACATGCGATTAAATATCGCCGCGCTGCAGGCGCCGGAGATTTGGCGCTTCCTGCAGCGTGAACTGGGGTAGGAACTGCCTAGCGCTTAGGTGTGAGCATGAGCAGCCGACCGCCGGGACCGTCTTCCAGTACCCATAGCGCCCCATCCGGCCCGGTGCGCACGGCGCGGATTCGTTCGCCCATGTCCCAGTGGTCCTCCTTGGTCGCATTCTCGCCGTTGAGGGCGATGCGGTCCAGCGACTTGCCCGATAGACCCGTGATGAAGAGGGAGTTCTTCCACTTCGGGAACCGATCGGCATCGTAGTAGGCGAGGCCGCCAGGCGAAATGGCCGGAGTCCAAAACACTTTCGGGGCCTCGAAACCGTCGCCTGGCGCATGGTCGGGAATGTCCCGGCCGTCATAGTGGCTGCCATTCGACGCCTTCGGCCAGCCATAGTTAAGGCCTGGCTTGATCAGGTTGATCTCGTCGCCATGGCGCGGCCCCATCTCCATTTCCCACAAACGCCCTTGCTTGTCGAACGCGATGCCCAACAGGTTGCGGTGGCCATACGACCAGACCGCTGCATGGAAGCCCTTGGCCGCCAGCGGATTGCCGTCGGCCGGCGTGCCGTCGAGGTTTAGGCGCAGCACTTTGCCGAGTGTCGACTTGGGATCCTGCGCCGGATCGAGAAGCTGGCGGTCGCCACTTGTGAAGAAGAGATACTTTCCATCCGGCGAGAAGGCGATGCGGCCCGAATAGTGTCCGGCCGTCGGTGCGTCCTGGCCACGGAAAATCGTCTTCGTCTCCTTGAGCGAGCCGCTTGCCTGATCCAGTATCGCGGTGGCGAGTACGACCCGGCTGCTGGCACCGGAACCGGCCTCGGAGTAGCTGAAGTAAATCAGCTTGCTGGCCGCGAAATTGGGAGCTGAGACGATGTCCATCAGCGCGCCCTGGCCCTTGCTGCTCACGGCAGGTGTGCCGGACACTGTGCGCTTGGTACCGGTTGCGGGATCGAACAGAATCAACGCCCCTTCTTTTTCGGTAACCAGCAGGTGGCCGTTGGGCAGGAATGCCATGGCCCAAGGACTCTTGAATGTGCTGAGCGGTTTAACCTCAAAAGGCAGGTTACCAATCGCGGATGCATTGGCCGGCGTGTTCGCCGCCGCCGGATCAGCGGCGAAGGCGAGGAGGGTAAGCGAGATAGTGGTGTTAAGGCCGAGCATGCTCAAGTTCATCTTTTTTAGATCTCCATTCGCGGTTTGATGCCAGGTTGTCAGGGCATGGCGACTTCCGTGCTGCTGTCGAGTATTGTGCCATCGCCGTAGTTCTCAATCACCGGATCCAGGTTTTCGGGCGCATGCAGGATTGCTGGGCCCCTTGAGCAGGCTTGCCGCATCAGGTACTCAGTCAGGCCCTCTGCCTGAATTTCGGGAGGAATCACAGCATGCATCTCCCTCAGCAATTCAACAGCCGCTGCCACGATCCATTCTACCGTCCGAAATTTTGGGCTGACGATCTGGATATTCTGCGAGTCGGTCTGGTCGAAGAAACCGTGTTGCAATTTGTGTCGAACATAGGAAAGCGCAGTAATTCCACCTATGATGCGTCTCTCCAAATATGCCTGGCTTTCGCAGGCATCGTAGCGAACCACATTGTCTGGAAACTCGTATCCCTCAGCTTCCAAGAGCGTCTCGGCGATGATGCCTGGCAGTAGCGGTCGCCCATCTTCGTGGCCGACTTCGAACAGGAGGATCTTCTTGAGTTTCTTGATTTCCTTCTTCAGCTCCGTATCGGATTTTTGAACTGCGATCGTCGCCAGATAGTCGCGAATGAAACTACAGGACGCCTCCATGAGTTTGTCCCTGTTCATGTCCGGATGTGATTGCAAGAATCTGTCATCCATATCGAGCATCTTCCATGCATGGTTCAGGTCATGGATGAGAAACTCAAGCGGCGATTGCCAGAACTCATCCACGTACACGGGTTCGGTCGACACTCCCACGAAATAGATGGCGGTGCCCCTGACCTTCATGAGGTCCGTCGCAGAAATGTTATCGAATGTCGGAATGATGATGGCTTCCGGGATTCGGCTCATCAGGCTTTCGTAGCGGTACCAGTAATTCTTCTGAAAGTGGGTGCTCAAGTTCTTTTTGGCACGCCATACCACGTCGAAGAAGCCGACAGCTTCGAACAGTATGCGCAATGTTGGTGCGTACGGACACATCGGTCCATTCTCGATCGTGACATGATGAAGCTTGTGAAGCACTTGGTCTCGCATGATTCCCAGTGCCGCATTGTTGCGGCAACTTTCTTCGACCATTGGCGAATTCAACTGGCTGCGGACATACTCGATGACCGGCAATAACTCTATGATCGGTGTGTCCGGCTTGTCATTATTCTGGCTAAAGCGCGCCCTGATATCGCGATACACGTCCAACGGACTCGCTACCGTTTTACGAATCCATTCGTGATGAGAAACGCCTTCGGTCTTCGTGAAGTTCTTTGCGAGGAGCGCGGCAACAATCTGCTTGTGATGTCTGAAAGCGAATATGCCGGTTCTCGTGTCGGGCGTGGTAACCAGGCTCTCTGCGACCCATCGGCCCTGGACCCCGTCCGTATCCGATATCTCGACGAGGAAGCCTATGGTATCGACGATGTGGCGCGGGTCCGACGGGGCGGTAATGTGTCTGAGGTGATCGCGGAACCCGTGCGATATGGTCCTGTCCATGTAGACTCGGGCTTCCTTGCCTGCCTCGGTCGCGGAAAAATAGTATTTCCGTCCGTTCCGTTCCGAGATTCCATACTGGATGGCTGCAGCGCGCAGCACCTTGGATGCGGTAATCCGTAGCGCAGCTAAAATGTCGCCTGGAATTCCGACATCGTTCAGCTCGTCCTCTTCCTGGAGCAAACCGCCTGGCAGTGCTATACCTGCGGGGAAAAAGGCCCGGTCCAGGACTAGAAATTCCTTCCCGCTCGGGCTTTCGCGCATCACCAGTACGTCGACGGTCCTGCGAACAAGGGTGCCTTGTTCAATTCGGTCCTTCGCTCGCATCTTGAGTTCTTGATCGGATAGCAGTGCAGCGATCACCTCCGATCGCGGGTCAATGTTCAAATAACTCGCAATGTAATTTTCGATGCCATTCTTGCGAATCGGGTCACGCAAGCGATGGAACCAGTAGAGCATATAGATCAGCGACTCGGCATAAAGGGTCGCCGGAAAACTATTAGTATCGAGATTCACCTGATACCGGCCGAGTATGTCGAGGACGATTTCAGTCGAGATGTCGTGCGACGGAGCGGCTCCTGAAGCTGTTCCCGTATCCTGCGATCCGAGTCGCGGCGCGTGCTCGTCCAATTTCATTCCATCTTCCTCAATGTATTCGTCGTATCAAAATTCCGCCGTCAAGCCAGACGCTGACGTCGAGGGCCTGCACAAACGCTTGGTGCCGTTGCAAACTTTACCACAAGGCAACAATTGTAAGGGGCTGCAGGGGCGGGGCCGGGGCGTACTTCAACGTTGAGCAAGCATGGCGCCGAGCTGCAGGCGCCGGAGATCCGGTGCCACCTGCAGCTCGGGCTGGGGAGGGATTAGTTAATCTGCTTCTTGGCGATGGTTTCCTCGCCAAGCGGGGAAGTGACCTTGACGATGAATTGCCCGGTTCCCGCCGGGGTTGGGCAGGCGATGGTGGCGGTGTAGGTTTTCAGGTTCACCGCTTCGCCGACTCCCAGCACGACGTTGGGTACTTTGGTGGACGCCGGTATGACGGTCGTCGACACGGTGCCGAACAAGGTGCTGAAGGAAATCACGGTATTGAACGGCATCCAGTTGCCGTTCAAGTCGGCCACGGTAACCTGCACATCCGTCGTGCCGCCGTTGGAGCAGGTAATCGCGCCCGAACCGAACGTGATATTGGCTTTGCTGGTGGAGAACTGGGCGACGAACTGCTTGGAAATGTACTGCACCTGTGCGCTCTTCACCTGTGGCACGCGCAGCACGCCGTTGTAGACGCCGTCACCGCTGGCGCTGCAAGTGGAGTTGGGCAGGCTGGAGATGCACGGCTCGCCGGGCGACCAGCTGCCGTCTTCATTGTCATCGCGGAAGGCGTCTGGGCGCAGGTCGGTGAAGGGTTCGCCGGCATCGTAGACGTTGTTGCCGTTCGAGTCTGTGAACGATTCTTCACCGGTCATGTAGGCCAGCACGGTCAATTGGCCGTTCGCTGGACGTGGATTGGCGGCGAACAGGCTGACCTGGCATCGTCCTTTCACGGTTTTGCAGGAGTCTTCGATCACGCCGCCCTCGGTGCTGAAGTTGACCACGGTGCCGTCCGGTACCAGGTTGCTGAAATGGTCGCCGGCCAGCACTTCAATCATGCCGCATTCCTGGTTGTAGTCCCAGCCTTCGCAGTTGCCGATAGTGATGCCCATCGTGAGGTGGGCGATGTCGGGCACGCCGCTGGAGACGACCAGGTGGCTCGAAACGGTGGTCAGGACTGGCGAAGAACCGTCGACCGTTGCAGTGACCCGGATCGAGGTCGGGATGGTCCCGCCGGCGACCGAGGTGGTGACCGTGCCGTCGGCGCCCGTGGTGGCGGAGACTGGGTTGAGCGCCAGCCCGCCGGTGGCGGTGGTGGTGCCGGTATCAGCAAACTGGAACGTTACCAGTTTGCCGGCGACTGGGCTGCCGTTCTTGTCGAACACCTGGTAGGTCAGGGTGGCATGTTCCGGCCGCCCCAGTCCGCCGGTTCCCTTCAGGGCGATATTGGTGGTGTCGACGCTGAGGAATTTGATCGAACCGGCAATCGCTGGCAGCACGTTGATGGTGCCGGATTTGGTCAGCGTGGCATTGGGCACCACGACGGTGGCCGTCAGGGTGTCGGTGGTGCCGCAGCCTTTGTCGGTGTAGCTCGCAATGGCTGTGCCGTTCTGCGTGACGACGGGGGTGCCAAGGGTGGCTTTACCTGTCGCTACGCAGGCGGAGGTGAATGCCACGGATACTGGCTGGGTGTAGTTGGCAGTGCCACTTTTGACCGAGATCGTCACGCTGGCATTGCCGCCGGCGGAGAGGGTGCTCGGCGTAATCACCATGTCGCTCAGGGTCAGGGCCGGGAAGCTGACGGTGTAAGTCTTGGTGGCCTTGAGGGCGGCGCCGGCGACCGTTGCCGTGGCCGTCAGCGTGAAGGCGCCTGCCTGGGTGCCCGGCGCGAGCTTGATGCTCGCATTCCCGCTGGCGTCGGTCAGGGCGGTGCCGCTGGAGGGCGAAAGGACTGCGGTGTTGTCGGTGGTGGTGAAAGAGACCACGGCATCCGCCACGACGACGGAGCGGGCGTCCTTCAGCACGACCTTCACGATGCCGGGCGAGTCGGGCATCAGGTTGAGCAGCGGTGCGCCAGCGCTGTCGACCAGGGCGAGGGTGATGGTGCCATTGGTGGATGTGCCGGTTCCCGGGTTGGTGCTGGTGCCGCAGCCGGGCAGGATGCTCGGGCGCGACGGGTCGACGTTGACGCAGCCGTCATTCACGCTGCCGCCGCCGCCGCAGGCTGCCAATAAGCCAGCCAGCAGGCAGGCCACCAGGAAGTTCACTAAGCTGTTCAACCTCAATTGCGTCAACATGGGCGACCTCTTATAGAAATTGAATCGGGTATCGCGGTTTCAGTTGCCGTCGTCGTCGTGCATGGCGACCAGCGACAGGCCGGCGGCTTCGGTGGCGGCGGCCAGGCTTTGGCTGGCGTCCTTACCCAGCACCAGGCGCACGTCGGCGGCGCTGAGCTGCTTGCTGGTGAGCTGGGCTTTGCCTTGCAGCGCCTTTTGCAGGCTGGCGGCCTGTTTTTCGAAACCCGGGCTGTATTGGATGGTGGTCGATACCTGCTTATAGGGTTTGTCGTTGCTCAGGCGGTCGACCGGGATGCCCATGGCACCCAGGAGGTGGCGGAAGCGGCGCGCCATGCCGGTGACGCCGTTGCCGTTGGCGACTTCCAGGCGGGCCATGCGCAGCTTGGCTTCCTGCGGCACGGCTTGTGCGGCGGGCTTGGGGGCGGCAACGATGCGGGCGGGGGCTGCGGGTGCGGGCGCCGCTTCGCTGGCGACGCGGGTCTTCAGTTCGTAGACGTTGCTGGCGACTTTGACCAGCTCCATGTGGCTGCCAATCTCGCGGGCGGAGTTGGGCAGGATCGTCAGGGCGGCGGCCGTGGTCCGCGCATCCGCCGCCGGCGCAGCCGTGGCCATGGCTGGCGCGACGGCGGCCGGGGCGGCGGTTTGCGCGGCCGGGGCAGGGGCGGCAGCTGGCGCTGTCGCCGTTGTGTTGGCGGATGCCGGTGGCGGCAGGAGGATCGGCGCGCGCGCTGCGGCGCTGCCTGGCGCGGCTGCGGCAACCGCGGCGGCTATGGCCGGCGTGGGCGGGGCCAGCACGCTGGGGGCGCTGGCGCCAGGCGCTGCGGCGGCGATTTGCGGTTCATCGGCGGCGGGCAGGGGGTTGCCGCGCTGGGAGGCTTCGGCCAGTTGCAGGTTCTGGAAGGCTTTCGGGCCGGCGCCCAGCGCCATGGCGCGGCGCAGGGTTTGCGCTGCGCCGGCGTGGTCGCCCATCAGGTGCTGCACGTAGCCAAGGTTGGTATGGGGCTGGGCTTCCGCGGGATAGTCGTTGACCAGCGCCACCAGCGCGCGCCGGGCCGATTCCAGGTTGCCTTGCTGCGCTTCGATCACCGCTACCGCATTGCGTGCTTCGAGCTGGCGCGCGTCCAGTGCCAGTGATTGGGCGTAGGCGCCGAGCGCCAGTGCCAGTTGCCCGCGCTCGTGATGGAAGCGCGCCAGGCGGTTCCAGCTGGCGGCCTGGTTGCCGGGCAGGTCGCCGCGCACCACCGATGACACGGCCAGCGGCCGCTGCGCGTTGGGCGCATGGCATCCTTGCAGCAGGCCGCAGCCGATTAGGGCCAGGGCGATTGGCTTGAGCTTGATCATGGCGAATCCTTTCTTAGCCGTTGCCGGCCATGGTTGGCAGCAGCACGCGATAGATGGAAATGAAAGCGGGCCCCATCAGCACCACCAGCAGCGATGGGAAGATGAAGAAGATCAAAGGGAATAGCAGTTTCAGCGAAATCTTGGCGGCGGCTTCCTCGGCGCGCTGGCGGCGGCGCGTGCGCAGTTGGTCGGACTGCACGCGCAGCGAGTCGGCGATGCTGGTGCCGAAGCGCTCGGCCTGGATCAGCATGGCCACCAGCGCGTCCACATCCTCCACCCCGGTGCGCAGCGCCAGGTTGCGCAAGGCGCGCTCCTTGGCCAGGCCGGCGCGCAGTTCCAACGTCACCAGGTTCAGTTCATCGGCCAGAATCGGGCTCTTGATGCCGATTTCGTCGGCCACGCGCAGCAGGGCCGCGTCCATGGCCAGGCCGGCTTCCACGCATACCGTCATCAAGTCCAACGCATCCGGGAAGGATTCGAAGATCTCCAGCTGGCGGCGGTTGATGGCCCAGCGCAGCAAGTAGTTGGGCAGGTAGTAGCCGGCGCCTGCCGCCAGCAGCAGGTAGAACATCAGGTTGTTGCCGCTCTGGCGCGAGTTCATCAGCACCAGCACGGCGTACAGCGAGAGCGGCAGCACGATGGCCAGCGTGGTCTTGGCGGCGAAGTACAGTACGCCCATCGAGGAGTGGCGCAAGCCGGCATTCATGAAGCGCGTGCGCAGCGCGGATTTTTCCCATTCTTCGTTTTCGGCACCCGACAGCTTGGCGATGGGCGCCAGCCAGGCGGCCAGGCGCGCCAGCAGGTTGGGGCTGATGCGTTCGCGGCGGCGCCCGGCGGCGGGCCGCTCGGTCACCTGTTGCAGGCGGCCCTGCACCGGGTCGGCGGTGAAGCGCGCCATCACCAGGTAGGCGGAGCCGAACACCAGCACGAAGACCAGGGCCAGGAAGGCCATTTGGATGAGGGTCATGACGCTCTCCGGTTACACGCGAATGCGGATGATCTTGCGCATGGCGAACACGCCCAGGATCATCATGACGATGGCGGTGCCCACCATCTTGCGGCCGGCGGGGTCGGTGTACAGCACCGACAGGAAGCCGGGGTTGGTGACCTGGATCATGAAGCCGGCGGCGAAGGGCAGCAGGCCCAGGACCCAGGCCGACATCTTGCCTTCGGCCGACAGTACCCGGATCTGGCCCAGTAGCTTGATGCGCTCGCGCACGATGCGGCTGATGTTGTCGAGCAGCTCGGCCAGGTTGCCGCCCGTCTCGCGCTGGATCAGCACCGCAATCACGAAGTAGCGCAAGTCGGTGCTGGGCACGCGGGTGGCCATGTTCATCAGCGCGTCATGCATCGAGATGCCGAAGTTCACCTCGTCGAAGGTGGCGCGGAATTCGGCGGCGATCGGGTCGTTCATTTCGTCGCCCACCATTTTCATCGCGGTGGGGAAGGCGTGGCCGGCGCGCAGGGCGCGGCCGATCAGGTCCAGCGCGTCCGGCAGCTGATGGTCGACTTTCTGCAGGCGCTTGTTCTTGGCGTTCATCACCCACAGCAGCGGGAAGCTGATGGAAAAGGCCATCAGTCCCAGCACGGCGAACACCGGCAGGCGCAGGTACAGCGCCAGGCCGCCCACCAACACCGGGCAGATCATGGACAGCACGATCAGGTCGGACACGGTCCACGTCACGCCGGACTGCTCCAGCAGCCGGTCGATCTGGCTGACGCGCGGCATTTGCAGCAGCAGGCGCTGGAAGGCCGGCGATTCGCTCAGCAGGCGCTTCTTGATCATCGACTGGCTTTCGCCGCTGACATGGCCGCCGGCCGACATCATGCGCAGGCGGCGCGCGATGCGCTCGGCTTCCGGGCCCTTGGCCGAATTCCAGGTCAGGTACATGCCCTCGATCAGCAGCACCACGGCCACGAACACCAGGATGCCGGTCGCGTAGTAGAGGTAGTCCATGGCTTACATCCTCTTTTGCACGGTTGGGTCGAAGATGTCGTCGGCCATGGTGACGCCGAAAGTGCGCAGGCGTTCGCCGAAGCGCGGCCGCACGCCGGTGGCGCTGAAGTAGCCCTGCACCGAACCGTCGGTGCCGACGCTGGTCTGCTTGAAGCAGAAGATCTCCTGCATGGTGATCATCTCGCCTTCCATGCCGGTGATTTCCTGGATCGACATCAGCTTGCGCTTGCCGTCGGTCAGGCGCGCCACCTGCACCACCACGCCGATGGCGGAGGCAATCTGCTGGCGCATGGCTTTCACCGGCAGGCCGGCGGCGCCCATGCTGATCATGTTCTCCAGGCGGGTCAGGGCGTCGCGCGGGGTGTTGGCGTGGATGGTGGCCATCGAGCCTTCGTGGCCGGTGTTCATGGCCTGCAGCATGTCGAGCGCCTCGGCGCCGCGCACCTCGCCCAGGATGATGCGGTCGGGGCGCATGCGCAGGGCATTGCGCACCAGGGCGCGCTGCGTGACCTCGCCCTTGCCTTCGATGTTCGGCGGCCGGGTTTCCAGGCGCACGATATGCGGCTGCTGCAGCTGCAGTTCGGCCGCGTCCTCGATGGTGACGATGCGCTCGCTGTGGCTGATATAGCCGGAAATGGCGTTCAGCATGGTGGTCTTGCCGGAGCCGGTGCCGCCCGAGATCAGGATATTGACCTTGCTCTTGCCCAGCGCCTGCAAGATGGTGGCCATGGCCTCGGTCATCGAATTGAAGCTGATCAGCTCCGTCAGGCCCAGCGGATCGGCCGAGAAGCGGCGGATCGAGAGCACCGGGCCGTCAATCGCCAGCGGCGGGATGATGGCGTTGACACGCGAGCCGTCCGGCAGGCGGGCGTCGACCATCGGGCTCGACTCGTCGATGCGGCGGCCCACGCGCGACACGATCTTGTCGATGATCTTCATCAGGTGGGCGTCGTCGTTGAAGGTGACGGCGGTCAGCTCCAGGCAGCCCTTGCGCTCCACATACACCTGGCGCGCGCCGTTGACCAGGATGTCCGACACATTGGGGTCGGCCAGCAATGGTTCCAGCGGCCCGAAGCCCAGCACCTCGTATTGGATATCGCGCGTCAGCGTGCGCCGCTCGCTGTCGTTGATCACCACCATATTCTCTTCCAGCAGGCGCTCGACCAGGATCTTCAGCTCATCGCGGATCTGGTCCTGGGTCAGGCGCTGCATGCTCTCCAGGTCGACCCGGTCGAGCAGGGTCTGGTGGATGCGGTGCTTGAGCTGCTGGTAGGCGCGGTTGTCGATCGCCTCGGTGTTGCGCAGGCTGGCGACGTTGCCGTTGATGGGCGGCGTGGCGCCAAGGCGGTTGCGGAGGGTGTGGGCTGGGATCTGCATGGTGTGCTCCATGGACTAGGCACGTTGGAGGATTCGGGACAGCCAGCCGCGCGAATCGGTGCTGCCTTCGCCGGCCAGGGTACGCGCCAGGTCCTGTAGGGCCTTGGAAATGGGACTGGTGCGCTGCAGCTGCAGGATCGGCACGCCCTGGTTGACCGAGGCGGCGGCTGCTTCATAGTGGTTCGGGATGGTGCGGAACATCTCCATGCCATAGGCTTGTTCGCAGTCGCGCAGGCGGATGTCGCCGTTGTTCGAATGGCGGTTGACGATCAGGTGGATTTTGTCCTTGCGATAGTCAAGCGAGCGGAACACTTGCAGCAGGCGCTTGCCGTCGCGGATATACGGCAGCGTGGCCTGCAGGATGGGGAAGATCATATCGGCCTGGTCCAGCGCGCGCACCGAGACGGCGTCCAGGCTGCGACCAATGTCGAGCAGCACGAAGTCGTAGTGCTGGCGCGCCAGGCGCAGCAGGGCGTCCACATGCTCGGGGTGCACGTCGTTGGCCTGGGTCGGGTCGTCCGGCGCGGCCAGCACGTGGAAATTCGGGGTCACCTGCACCATGCTGGAGAACAGCAGCGAGGCGTCCAGGCGGTGAATCTGCTGCGCCACGCTGGCCACGCTGGCGGCCGGGCGCTGGTCGGACACGAACAGGGAGGCGTCGCCGAACTGCAGGTTGAAGTCGAACAGCGCCACTTTCTTGCCTTCGGCGGCGGCCAGGGCGTAGCCCAGGTTGGCGGCCAGGAAGGTGGCGCCGCTACCGCCTTTGCAGGAAATAAAGGCCAGCACCTTGCCCAGCGAGCGGGCGCTGAAGTTGCGCTTTTCGTCGATGCGGCGCACGGCCGACTGCAGGGCGCTGGCCTCGATCGGCATCGGCATCACTTCGCGCACGCCGGCGCGCATGGCTTGCAGCAGGAAGTCCGGGGTCTGCTGCTGGCAGGCCAGGATGATGGCCATGTCCGGGTGCTGCACGCTGAGCGTTTCCAGCCGGTCCAGGTCCTCGCCGTTCAGTAGCGGCTGCGCCACCAGCAGCAGGTCCGGCCCGGCGCCTTCGAAGCGCGGCAGCTTGTCCAGCAGACCAGGCAGTACATCCACCTGGTCGGACTGGCTGCGCTCGCGCAAGATGCGGGCAATCTCGAACAGTTGCTTGTCGTTGCTGGAGATGGCGGTGATCTTCATGGCGGTACTCAGTTGGTAAAGCCGAGACTCTCGGCATACATGACAACCTTGGTGGACGGCATGGCGATGTTGAGCATGCCGAACAGGCTGACCACGGGAACAAAGGTGACGTTGTCGAGCGAGACACTGACGCTGTAGATGCAATCGTTGACGCGCAGGGCGTCGTTGCAGGCGGACATATTGTCGCCGGCGTCGAGCGGCGTATTGGTGACTTCGTTGCCGGCCACGTTCAGGTACTTGATGGTGATGTTGCTGGTGCCGACTTCGGGCGCGGCCGGCACGCTGGTGCCGCCAAACAGCGCAATGGTCTTGATGGCGGCGGTCTGGTCAACCCAGCGGATTACCGCCTCGCGCGCGCCGCGGCGGGTCACTTCCTGCATGGTGTTATACAGGTACATCATGCGGCCCAGTTCGACGATGCCCAGCACCAGGGTGAAGAACAGCATGCTGATCAGCGCGAATTCGACGATCGCGGCGCCGCGCTGGCGGGCGAGTGGTGGCGGGAGGTGTGGGCGTTTCATGGCAGGCCTCACAGCATGTGGCGCATGGTGGTGCGCGGGGTCAGATTGATGACGCGGACGGCGTTGCCGATCAGGGGCACGGTCTGGCCGATGCTGACCGAGTAGCCGGTGATCTCGACCCGCACGCCGCCCAGGGTGGTCATGCCGTCGGTGCAGGTGGTGTCGTTGTAGCTGGTGTCCAGGCAGGTCACGGTGACGTAGCTGGAGTTGAAGGTGTTCATGCCGGCGGCGATGGCGGCGTTGGCGACCACGGTCTTGGCGGCGGGTACGCCGGCCGAGTTGATGGTGGCGACCTTGGCCACGCTCATGGCGCGCGCGCCGTCGCGCGTGGCCTTGCTCAGGGCGTCGTAGAACCAGAAGGCGCGCCCGAGTTCGAAGATCCCGGCCAGCAGCACCACCAGGATGACCGCCACCAGCGCAAACTCGATCAGCGCGGCGCCGGATTGTTTGGTTGTTGGACGATGGGCCATGGCGTTCACTTGTACAGTTTGACTTCGGACGAAGGGACCGGCTCCACCAGGCCGGTGAACTCGACGAACAGTTTTTTCGGCGAGCCGCTGAAATCGGCTTTTTTCTGCATGAAGAACTTGCCGATACCGACCACGTTCATTACGCCGCAGGCGCCGCTGCCGACCGGCGGGGTGCGGCAGTCGATCAGCACGATGTTCAGGATGCGGCGGTCGGCCACGCCGGGGCGGCCGGCCGGGGACAGGAAGTAGTTGCTGTCGCCGGTCTGGTTGTAGGGCGATGGCGGGTTGCTTATGCTGAAGCCGTTGCCGACGCTGGTTGGGTAGTTCGCCTCGGTGAGGTAGTCATTCACACCGGCGCCGACCTGGCCGTACATCAGCTTGTCGGTGTCCAGGACTTTGCCACCGATGGTGCTGTTCGCCTGGGCTGGCGTGATCAAGGTGGTGCCATTGCTCTGCACTGGGCGGCCATAGGACCAGAGCGGGCCATAGTTGGCAAACGGAGCTGAACCAGCAGGGAGGCGGGGCACTCCAGCCGCGCCCGATAACGTGGGCCAGATTTTTGCGCCGGAAGTCGCGGCCGAAGCTTCGGCTGGCGTCGCGTAGCGTGGCGTAGACAGGGAGCCGCTGGTGACGGTCGAGATGCCCATCTGGCTGGGCAGGTCGTTCGCGCCGGTCTCCATCCAGTTGATCGGCGGCGTGGTGGCGATATTGTTGCTGTTGTTATTGACGCAGTCGGAGCCGCCCGCCTTGCATGGGTATTCCTTGACGTTGATGTCGGGGGGGGCGGAACCAGGGTCGCATTGCGAGCCGCCGCTGTAGTCGTTGAAACGTGAGTTAAGCGCCTTGTCGAGCGAGGAAGTCATGCCGGTGTTGGTGTACACCTGGCCGACCCCGGTCGGCAGCACGGCGCTGTTGCCGACGCACATGAAGGGCGCGGTCACGTTGGCGGAGCTGTTGCCGGCGTTGCAGGCGCCGGGTGGCGAGTTGATTGGATTGATCTGGTAGGGGTCGGAGGTGGCGCCACCCAGTGAGCCCAGTTCAAAAACGTTGTAGGTGACGCCGCGGCGGAAGCCGTATTCCACCAGTTCGGTAAAGGTGCCGTAGTTGTAGCTGGCGGTGCGGGTGGTCGGGTCGACGGCGCAGATGCCGATTGGGGTTACGGTATTGGTGTAGCGGCCGGCCACAGCGGAGCCGTAGGTCTGGGTGGTGTTGCGGCCCGCTACGCGCATCAGGTAAGTATTGATGCTGGTGGCCGTGCCGCCGTTGCCGCCGGTGCGGGTATCGACTTCGACAAAGCTGCGGCCATTCGGGTTGGATTGCGTATCCGCCACCGTGTACCACGGACCGTCGGGCGTGGGGCCGAAGCGGAAGTTGGCGTCCTGCAGCGTCATGGTGCTGCCGAAGTCATAGCGGTTTTTCAGGGCCAGCGCCTTGCCGGTGGCGACCGCCTTGTTGACGCCCGCCGTGCTGTTGTCCAGATCCTTGGCGGCCGCCAGGGCCGAGGCGTCGGCCATGTTTTGCAGCTCGGATTTGACGATGTACAGGTGGCCCAGGTCGAGCACCAGCCCTGCCACCGGGATCAGCACCAACAGCATGAGCAAGCCCGTCATCACAGCGATGGCGCCGCGTTGCTGTTTGCGATAAGGGGCGGGCTGGCGCATGGCAGTCTCCTATTTACCCAGGCCGATGGTGAAGCCGTTGGTTTTCTCGGGTGCTTTAAAGGACTTGATGTACTGGTCGTAACCCAGCTTGGCGGTGGCGGCGGGCATGCCGCTGGCCGTTGCCATATTGCGGTCGGCGGCGGGGTTGATGACCTGGGCATTTTTCATGTCGGTCAGCGATTGCCCCAGCACCTTATCGGCATGCGGTGCTGGCACGGCGCAGGCGGCCAGCGTCAGGGGCAGCAGGGCGGTGCCAGCGGCGCGCAGGAAGGAATGGCTCATGATGGACTCCTAGTTCAGGTCAAAGCCGCCGCTGCCGGCTGGCTTGGCGGGCTGGTTCTGTGGCTTGTTCTCTTGCGGCGGCGGGCCTTCCAGCTTGCCGTTCATGATGCGCGAGACGCGGCTTGGGTCGGTCACCTGGGCGGTCGGCAGGCGCTCGGCGAAGTCGGGCGGCAGCGGCTTGACCAGGCGCGGCGTGATCACGAACACCAGTTCGGAGCGGTCGTTCTGGAAGTCGTTGGAGCGGAACAGGGCGCCCAGCACCGGCACTTCGCCCAGCACCGGCAGGGCTTTGATGTTGGTGGTGGTGCTGTTCTTGATCAGGCCGCCGATAGCGAAGCTCTGGCCGTCGTACAGTTGCACCACGGTGGAGGCGCGGCGGGTGGTGAAGGAGGGCAGGATGGCGATGCCGTTCACGCCGCTGGCGGAAATGCCCACGCCTTCCTTGTTCAGCTCCGACACTTCCGGCGCCACCTTCAGGTTGATGCGGCCGTCGGCCAGCACGGTCGGGGTGAATTTGACGGCCACGCCGAACTCCTTCTCTTCCAGCGTGACGCGGGTGAAGCCGCCTTCCGGCGTGGACGAAACCGGGATGTAGATGCGGCCGCCCGCCAGGAAAGAGGCTTCCTGCCCGCTGATGGCCATGACGTTCGGCTCGGCCAGCATCTTCACCAGGCCGTCGCGTTTTTGCGCGTCGATGGTCAAGAAGTTGCCGTTGCGTTTATTGAAGGCGTCCAGCAAGCCCGGATTGCCGGTCAACAGGTTGGACAGCAGGGTGTAGGTCCAGTTGCCGATGGCGTGGCTGGCGCCGATGCTGGCGCCCAGCTGGTCGACCAGCGACTTGGAGACTTCGGCCACCTTCACCTCCAGCATCACTTGCTGCGGCGCCGCCACTGTCATCATGTTGATGATTTTGATCGAAATGCCGCCTTCGCCCTGGGCGCCGCCGCCACCACCGCTGGAGCCGGGGCTGGCGGCGCCGGGGCCGCCGCCGGAAGGACGGGCGCGCGAGATGAAGGCGTTGGAGAGTTGCAGTACGTGGTCGGCCATGACCACGTCCGGCACCATGCCGCTCAACATGATGGAGTCGGCCGCCGGGGTCACCTTGACCATGCCTTTCTGGCCGGTCAGCTTGTCGATGCCGTCCTGCAGCGTCGCCACGTCGGTGCTGACGGTCAGGTCGGCGATGATGGTGTCGCCGGTTTTCTGCCACAGGATCAGGTTGGTGGTGCCGACCGTGCGGCCCAGCATATACAGTTCTTTCGGATTGAGCAGGATCACGTCCGCGATGCGGGCGTCGCCCACCGCCACCCGCGCGGCGGCGTGCTGCAGGCGCACGATGCTGGACTTGCCCTCGGCCAGTTGCATGGCTGGCGCCAGTTCGGTGCGGCCTTCGGTCACCGGCAGCGTGCCGGGCGCCTTGGTGTCCAGCGCCGGCCGGGCCTTGGCTTTGGCCTTGGGCTGCTGCGTGACCACGGCCGCTTCGGCCGCCACCTGGGCGGCGGCGGGCGTGAGCACGACGGGCATAGCGAGCATGGCGCCGAGGATGGCTGGTACAGCGGTGCGAATCCGTTTCATGGGGAGGCTCCGTTCAGAATTGTTGGCTGCTGCGATCCAGTCCTTTGATGACTTCCACTTTGACGCCGGGCTGCGGTACTGTGGCGACCTTGCGCACTGGCGCCGGTTTGGGCGCCGGTGCGGCGGCGGCCTTCGGTGCGGGTGCCGCGGCCACTTGCGGCCCGAGCAGGGAGGTCTTGGTGGCGCCGCTGGTCAGTGCCGGGTTAGGGTCGACCTGGTTGCGCAGCACCAGCGACAGGCTGCCCACGCTGCGCGCCAGGTCCAGTTTTTCCACCTGGTCCGGCGTCAGCTCCAGCGTGACCGCGTTCACCACCTTTGGTTTGGTGTCGTCGCGCGACGATTCCTGCGCCACGGCCAGCACCAGGATGCGCTCCAGCACGATTTTGGAGATGGTCGGGTCCTTGTTGGCGCGCGGGCCTTCTTCCTGCGTATTGACCAGAATGTCGACGTAATTGCCGGGCAGGGCGAAGCCGGCCACCCCTACCACGTCGTTGACGCGCACGGTCATGGCGCGCTTGCCCTCTGCCACCACCGCCGACAGGCCGCCCTGGGTGCCGGGCGGCGCCAGCTTGGCCTCCAGGATCGGTTCGCCGCGCGTGATGCTGCTCTTGGCGACGCGCGATTCAAGCAGCTTGTCGTCCTTGATGGCGCCGGGTGGCTGCACGGAAGCCGGCCAGTCCACCAGGCGCACCATATCGGGCGTGATGCGCGCGCCCAGGCTGATGTCAACCTGCGCCACCGCCACCTTGGCCGTGTTGCCGGTGGCCTGCGCGTTGATCCAGCGCGCCGCCACCACCACCGCCACAAAGGCCAGTGCAACGGCTACCACCATCATGATCATTGCTCGCGTATTCCTCATGGTATTCCCCTAAGCCGCAAAGTAGTTGTTCCAGGCCCACTCGAGCGAACCGATATCGAGCGCGGGCAGGCGTCCTTCGTAGGCGGCCAGGTCGCGCAGCTGCGAGATCAGGTCGCGTGGATAGCAGGCCATCAGCGGCCGCTCGTGCAACTGGTGGTGGCGCATCAGCCAGGCAAAGGCTTCGGCCTCGAACGGCACCGAGTAGCGCTGGCACACCTGGCGGAACACGGTTTCGTACTGCTCCGGTTGCAGCGGGCCGACGTGGATCTTGTAGCCCAGGCGGCGCAGGAAAGAGCCGTCGGCCAGCGATTCGGGCGGCAGGTTGGAGGAGAAGATCACCACCACGTCGAACGGCACCGGGAATTTGTAGCCGTTTTGCAGCGACAGGTAGTCCACCTGCCGGTCCATCGGCACGATCCAGCGGTTCATCAGCTCCACGGGCGAGCAGCGCTGGCGCCCCAGGTCGTCGATGATGAAGATGCCGCCGTTGGCCTTCAGGTGCGGCGGCGCCTGGTACAGGCGGGTGGTCGAGTCGAAGCGCAGGTCGAGCATGTCCAGGGTCAGCTCGCCGCCGCAGATCACGGCCGGGCGCTGGCTGCGCACCCAGCGCTGGTCGCGCGGCGTGCGGCGGTCGAACAGCATGCCGGGTGGCGCCGTGTCCTGCACGGCGGTGTGCACCACCGGGTCGAACACGGGAATGATGTCGCCGTCCACCAGCAGGGCGTGCGGCACGGCGATCTGGCCGTTCAGCAGTCCGTTCAGGCGCTCCGCCAGGTAGGTCTTGCCGCTGCCGGCGGGACCATGCACGAAGATGGCGCGGCCCGAGTTCATGGCGGCGCCCAGCTGGTCCAGTACGGCGGGGCTGGCGACGATGCCATTGAACACCTTGCGGATGTCGTCGCGCTTGATGCGCATTTGTCCGATGCTATGGGCCCGCACGCGCTCCGCATAGTCGGCAAAGGTGACCGGCGCCGCGCCGGCATAGGCATCGCGCCGCACGAATTCGGCGGCGCGCGCGCGCCCGGTGTCGGTCAGGTTGTAGACGATGTCGGCGTCGGTGTTGCTGATCCCCTTGCGCATCATCTCGATCAGCTTTTCGGTGCGCATGAAAGCGATCACCGGGTCCAGCACCGACAGCGGCAGCTTGAGGTGGCTGGCCAGTTCATTCAGCTTGATCTGGCCGCGCAGGTACAGGATCTTGCAGGTCAGCTCCACCAGCAGCAGGAAGGGCAGGCCGGTTTCCTCCACCGTGCGCGGGGCGGGCACGCGCAGCGGGTCGTCGGCCCAGGGGCGCTTGCTTGGTTCTTCAAAGTCGGCAGGCATGGCGGGTCCCTTTTCAATAGACCAGTGGCAGGACGCGGTATTTCACGCGGCGCATATACAGCACGTAGTCGCTGTCGCGCGACAGGAAGCGCTCTTCGCGGTACAGGCGCGCCACCAGCAGGGCGGCGGCGGCCAGGCAGGCCAGGATGTTGCCGCTGCTGGTGTTGGACAGCACATAGCCCGCATAGCCCAGCAGGTAGCTGGCATACAGCGGATGGCGGATCACGCGGTACATGCCGTTGGTCTTGATCACGCGCCGCGCCGCCACCAGGCCGAAGCTGCGGTTCAGCGACAGCAGGCCGGCGATCTGGATGATGATGGCTGCCACCATCAGCACGCGTGCCGCCGGCAGCAAGGCTTGTTCGGCGGCCGGAATGAACAGGAAGGGGGCGCCGGTGGAGGCGATGGCCAGGGCCCAGTCCAGCGGCGAATGCGACACGGCGGCCGGCTCCGAGCGCAGCACGAAGAGCAGCGCCACCAGGGTTTCCGAGGCCACGAACAGCAGGTAGCTCCAGTCGCCGCTGGCCTGGAAGGCGCGCCAGTGCGCCACCGAGAACAGCAGCCAGATGCAGGCCAGCGCCGTGGTGGCCAGCACATTGACCGCGCGCGAGCCGAGGATATGGGTGTTGGTCATAACATGCTCCAACCGAAATAGCGGGTCAACAAGAGGTAGGCCACGGTGCCGGTGGCAATCGCCACCGCGTAAGGCAACTGGCCGGTGGCCGTTACCGGTGCATCGACGCGGGCGCTGCCGCCGGACAGGCCGCGCAGCACGCTGCCCAGGACCATGACCTTGACATTGCCGGCCACCTTGCGCAGGCTGCCCTGGAACAGCGCCACCAGCAGGGCCAGCACGCCGCCGGCCAGCACGCTGGACAGGCCGGCGCCCAGCGTATCGAGCGGGCCGAGGAAAGCGCCGATGGCGGCCATCAGCTTGACGTCGCCCGCGCCCATGGCGCCCAGCGCATACATCGGCAGCAGCAGCACCAGGCCCAGGGCCATGCCCGCCAGGCCCTTCAGGAAGCCCAGCGCGCCAAACGGTTCGCTGAACAGGCCCGCGCCCGGGGTCACGGTGGCCTGCAGGGCCAAGCCGGCCAACAGGCCCGCCAGCACCAGCTGGTTCGGGATGCGGCGGCTGCGCACATCGGTCGCCACCGCCCACGCCAGCAGGGTGGCCAGCAACAGCGCAGGCACCACGCTGCGCAGATCCATCATGGCGCGCTCCCTTGCACGATGCGGCCGCTGATATGCCAGATGAGCCAGGCGCCCAGGCCGCCCACATAGCCGTCCAGCGCGTAGTGCCAGGCCAGGTGCACCGAACCGATCATGACCAGCGTAGCAAAGACGGTGAGGGCGATGCCGGCGGCGCGGTTCAGGCGCCAGCCCAGCAAGGCAAGCAGCACGGCGGTGCCCACATGCATGCTGGGCATGGCGGCGATGCTCAGGGCATTGTGGCCGGAATTGGTGGTGTAGTCAGTCCACAGCATGTCCTGCACCTGCAGGGCCAGCACGGGGATGGTCTGGTCGGCCTCGCGCAGCAGCGCCATCTGCGCCGCGAACGGATCGGCGCCGGCCACCACGTTGCCGTAGAAGCAGGGACCGACCGAGGAAAAGAACAGCGCCACGATATTCCCCAGCACGATCCAGCTCAGCACAAAACTGAGCATGAACTGCATGCGCAGGGCGCGGCGCTCCATATGGAAGGCCAGCCAGTAGATGGTGGCGAACATGATGAAGAACCACAGGTGATAGTTGTAGTTGACGATGGCCGTCATCAGCGGCGAACCGAACACCGGCTGCAGCCATTCCCACGGCTGGCGGCCGAAATGCAGCCAGGCGTCGGCGGCGGCCAGACGCGCATCCCAGGCGAAGGGCTGGAACATCGGCACGGCGGCCTTCACCACGGTGAAACTGGCGGCGAACAGCGGGATGATGGCCAGCACCGGCATTGCGAACAGCAGGCGCTCCACGGTCAGGTAAGCGGCCAGGTGCTGGCGCAGGTAGCGCACCAGCTGCGCCGGGCGCTTGATGACCATGACGTAAATCGTATAGCCGCACAGGGCGAACACCAGGCCCATGGCCAGGCTGCCAAGATAGCCTGGCAGCTGCAGGTTCTGGCGGTACTTATCGGGAAAAGCCCAGCACAGGGCCAGCGCCACGAAGAAGTGGACGGCAACCACCGACAGCAGCACGGCATGCTCGGCGAACAGCTTGCGCAGCAGCAGGCTGCGGGCCGCGATGGGCGTGGTGAGGACGGCGCTCATGATATGGCCTGGTCGACTTTGGAAGACACGTAGTTAAAGAGGGCTTGCACTTGCGTGCCAACGAAGGTGATGCTGGCGACGATAATGACGGCGATCAGGCCGGCCAGCAGGGCGTATTCGATGGCGGTGACAGCACTGTCGTTGCGGAGGAAGCGTTCGATGGGGTTCTGCACGATCATCCTCCCGGACAAAGGGAAAAAAACACCCGGGAAAGTGGGGGATACTTCCCCGGGCACAGGCACGTATTGCTTAGCTATTGGCGGTCTGCAGCTTGCTGCCGATCTTGTCGAAGGTTTTGTCGAGCTCGGTACCGACCAGTTTGACGGCAGCGATGATCACGACTGCGATCAGGGCGGCGATCAGGCCGTATTCGATAGCGGTCACACCTTGTTCATCGCGGATGAAGTTTTGGATGGTTTTCATGATGATTCCTTTCGAGGTTTTTTAATTTAATTGCACCAAAGTGTTTGCAGCTCCACGGAACAAAGCCCGCTTTACCTGCCCTTTCCAAGCGCTAGAAGCACAATGATGCCGACGACAACTGCCAGTGAGGCTACAAGTACATATTCGTAAAACATGCCACCCCGTTCATCGGCGATGAAGCTTGCGATTGCAGTTGGCGGTATTGGCTCACGCATTCTGTACTCCGGACATGGTTGTGTTGGCCTTGCCTGGTTCTAGTCTCAGCCGACATATCTGCCGTGCTGATGAGTTCACTTTAGACGTGGGGACTTTGACTTCCATCAAACATCTGTCCTGTTGTGGGCAGGACAGCTGTCACTTTTTTCTGTGACAATTCGGGACATTTGTCCCGGTTCAATGAAGATGTGTGGAGAGAAATATTTTCGGCGCTACTGCCGCTAGTGGACGGCAGGCGATAGAACTACTACATGTCGGCCTGATCGAGCCGGTGCTTGGTCGCGAACACGTACAGGTCCAGGCGGTTGGACACGCCCAGTTTGTGATAGATGGTTGTCAAATGGTTGCGCAAAGTGTGCTCTGAGATAAACAACTGTTGCGCCAAAGCCTTGTTCACTGCGCCACCACCTGTTGCAATCAAGCTGCAAATGCGCCGTTCCTTGGCGGTAAGCTGAGCAATCTTGTCCATATCGGGATCGTGGCGCCGGGTGGCTTGCGGATTGCGCATGGCCTCGAACACCCGGCTCAGCATTGGGCCGTCCAGCCACAGCTCGCCCTCCTGGACCTTCTCGATCGCCTTGAGTACGGTTTCCGCCGGCTCGTCCTTGCTGACCACGCCGCGCGCGCCCAGCATCACCGCCTTGTCCAGCAGTTCGCGGTCGCGCGTGCCCGACAGCACCAGCACGCGCGCGCCATTGCAGCCGGCCAGCAAGCGCGGCATGATGTCGAGCGAGCAGGTGCCGCCCAGGTCGATATCGAGCAGGATCACATCCGGCACCACCTCCGCCGCCATGGCCAGCGCGCTGTCGCAATCGCGCGCCGTGCCCACCACGATCATGTGGGAGGCTTCGCTTTCAATCAGCTTGCCAAGGCCCCACAGCAGGGTCTTGTGGTCATCGACCAGCAGGATGCGGATGCGCTTATCTGCTTGTCCCATAGTTACCTCACACCGGAATGACGATCTGGACTGCAGTATTGTTCTGGCGCCCGCGCTGCACGCGCGCCACGCCGCCCAGGGCGGCCGCGCGTTCAGCGATCGAGCTCGGAGTAAAGTCTAGCACCGGCTGGCCCGAACATTCATTCTCAATCCGCACAGTCAGTTGGCCCGCCGTGCAAGCCAGTTCGATAAAGCCGTTGCGCGCCGTCGTATGCTTGCAAATATTGCTCATGCCCTCGTTCACGATCTGGAACACCTCGGCCGCCAGGCGGTCGCTCATATGCAACTCACCCTTGGTTTCCACGTTGATGTGCACGTCGTAAAACTGGCGCACCTGGGTGGCCTGGCGCCGCAGCGCGATCAGGAGCTCCGGCTCCTTCATTTCCAGCCCGCCGCGCAGGCTCTTGGCATAGTTGCGCAAATCGCGGATCACCTGCGACGTCATATCCAGCAGGTTGTCCAGGTCCGGCACCAGCGGGTTGCCGGGATCGGCCTTCAGGCGGATGCCCGACACGCCATGGCGCAAGCCGATGTAGGGCTGGATGGTGGTGTCGTGCAGGTCGCGCGCAATGCGCTCCCGCTCGCGCAGCACCGCCTCCGACGCCATGCGGTCCAGCAGTTCGATGTTCTCGATGACCGGGAAGGCCTGGGCCGCGATCTGCAGCAGGAACAGCGCGTCCGACTTGGAGAAGTGGTGGCGCTGCGACACCACGATCAGCCGCCCGGAACCGCGCCGCAGCGGCACCGGCACCGCGATCAGCGACAGCGCATCCAGTAATTCGGCCAGGGTTTCACCGGCCTGCGGCTCCTCCGGCACCCAGCGCTGGCGCGCCACATCGTAGCTCTTGAGCCGCATGGTGCGCCGCAGCCAGCGCCCGCGCGGCTGGCGCAACAGCAAAATGGCATCCTCGCCGCACACCAGCAAGGGTGCCGCCGCCTCCTGCGCCAGGCTGCTGGCATGGATGGGGCGCCCGGCATTGGCCGGATTGGATGCGCGCAAAGTCCAGATGGCGGCGCTGTGATCGTGCATCAGCAAGATGCAGCTATGGGCATGGTAGAACTGGCACGTCTGCTCCAGGACGGAGCTGATGGTGCGGTCCACCCCGAAACGCGGGTTCGACATCTGGCTGACTGCATGCATCAAAGCCATGCGCTGGCGCTGAATGGTGGCCATGCCGCCCCAATGCGCGATCATATAGCCCAGGGCCAGCAGGAAGGTGGCGCGCAGCATCACCAGCGCCATCTCGGCCTGGCTATGGGTGTAGAGCGAGGTGAAGGCGAAGGCCAGCGAAGCCACCATGGTGATGCGGGCGCCTTCTTCGAAGCCGTGGCTGAAGGCCGAGGTCAGGATCGCGAAGAAAAACAGCAGGAAATAGAAGCTGGAATCGCCGCCGGTCACGTACACCATCAGGGTGAACCAGCCCACGTCCAGCCAATACACCACTTTGCTGCGGATCAGGATGGAGCGGCTGGCCAGCAGGAGCAGGGTCACGCTTTGCAGGAAATAGGCGAGAAAGACGCCCAGCGACAGGACATCGGCCCGTCCCGCCGGCTCCACCAGCAGGGTAAACAGGCAAGCCACGGCCAGCACCAGGCGCATCCAGCGCACCATGGAAGCATCCGAAGTGTCCTTCGGCAGGTTGGATGGCAACAAGCCCTGGTTGATCACAGTGTCTCCGGTGCCTTTTGTTGAATCCATGCTAAGAGTATGACTTGTCATTGTCCACAGCGGGGTTGTATTTTTGAAACGTTGCCGGGTCTTGAAATCGGTCGCCGCGGCCCCATGTGCTGCCCTTGGAAACATATCCACAAGACTACTGAGGTAAAAAATGTCAGAAAATAAACAAACCATGGGGTTCCAGGCGGAAGTCAAACAGCTGCTGCAGCTGATGATCCATTCGCTGTATTCGAACAAAGAAATCTTCCTGCGCGAGCTGGTCTCGAACGCCTCGGACGCCGCCGACAAGCTGCGTTTCGAAGCGATCAACAACGACGCCCTGTACGGCGACGACCACGAGCTGAAGATCCAGGTCAGCTTCGACAAGGAAGCGCGCACCATCACCATTTCCGACAACGGCATCGGCATGAGCCGCGACGAGGCGATTTCCCACCTCGGCACCATTGCCAAGTCGGGCACCAAAGAGTTCTTCGGCCGCCTGTCCGGCGACCAGCAGAAGGACGCCGCCCTGATCGGCCAGTTCGGCGTAGGCTTCTACTCCGGCTTCATCGTCGCCGACAAGATCACCGTCGAATCGCGCCGCGCCGGCCTGGACGCCAGCGAAGGCGTGCGCTGGGAATCGGCGGGCGAGGGCGACTACTCGGTCGAACCGATCGACAAGGCCAGCCGCGGCACCGACATCATCCTGCACCTGCGCGAAGGCGAAGACGAGCTGCTGAACGAATGGAAGCTCGAATCCATCATCCGCAAGTATTCCGACCACATCTCCCTGCCGATTCTGATGAAGAAGGAAGGCGCCGACGCGCCGGCCGCCATCAACCAGGCCAGCGCCCTGTGGGCCCGCAGCAAGAGCGAGATCACCCAGGAGCAGTACGACGAGTTCTACAAACATGTCTCGCACGACTTTGGTGCGCCGCTGACCCACACCCACAACCGGGTGGAAGGCCGCAGCGAATACACCCAGCTGCTGTACATTCCAGCCAAGGCCCCGTTCGACCTGTGGGACCGCAACAAGCGCGGCGGCATCAAGCTGTACGTCAAGCGCGTCTTCATCATGGACGACGCCGAGCAGCTGATGCCGACCTACCTGCGCTTTGTCAAAGGCGTGATCGACTCCGCCGACCTGCCGCTGAACGTCTCGCGCGAGATTTTGCAGGAATCGCGCGACGTGAAAGCCATCCGCGAAGGCTCCACCAAGCGCGTGCTCGGCATGCTGGAAGAACTGGCCAACGCCGACGAGCAGGAGAAGAAGGACAAATACGCCACCTTCTGGACTGAATTCGGCCAGGTGCTGAAAGAAGGCATCGGCGAAGACTTCGCCAACAAGGACCGTCTGGCCAAGCTGCTGCGTTTCGCCTCGACCCACAACGACAGCGACGTGCAGGACGTCTCGTTCGAAGCCTACATCAGCCGCATGAAGGAAGGCCAGGACAAGATCTTCTACGTCACCGCCGACAGCTACGCCGCCGCCAAGAACTCGCCGCACCTGGAGATCTTCCGCAAGAAAGGCGTCGAAGTACTGCTGCTGACCGACCGCGTCGACGAATGGATGCTGTCGTTCCTGAGCGACTTCGACGGCAAAGAGCTGCATTCCGTCGCCAAGGGCGGCCTCGACCTGGGCGGCATGGAAGACGAAGCCGAGAAGAAAGAGCACGCCGAGACCGAAACCCAGTACCAGGAACTGGTTGGCAAGATGAAGGAAGCGCTGGCCGACAAAGCCAAGGAAGTGCGCGTCACCTTCCGCCTGACCGACTCCCCGGCCTGCCTGGTCGCCGACGAGCATGAGTTGTCCGGCAACCTGCTGCGCATGCTGAAGGCAGCCGGCCAGAGCGCGCCCGAGTCCAAGCCCATCCTCGAAATCAACCCGCAGCACCCGCTGGTGACGCGCCTGAAGTACGAAGATGCGGCGAGCGACAAGTTCAAAGACTGGGCCCACATCCTGTTCGACCAGGCCTTGCTGGCTGAAGGCGGCACATTGACCGACCCGGCCTCCTTCGTCAAACGCATGAACGAAATGCTGCTGTCGAAGTAAGCCGGTAGGGGCCCAAAACCGGTTCGGCGCCGGTTTGGCACCTGTCGATGTAATGCAACAAAAGGGGCTGCGGCCCCTTTTCTTATTGTTGTTTGTTGCTACTATCGGGGCATGCTCGTCTCCGTCTGCATCCCCACTTACCAGGGCGCTGCCTACTTAGGGCAGGCTATCGATTCGGTACTGACGCAGTCGTTCGGCGACTTTGAGCTGGTCGTGGTCGATAACCATTCCACCGATGGCACCGAGGAATTGGTCGCCGCTTATTCTGATTCCCGTATCCGCTTCTTTCGCAATGAGCGCAACCTGGGGGCGGAGGCGAATTGGAACCGCTGCCTCGCCGAGGCGCGCGGGACCTATATCAAGCTGCTTCCCCATGATGATTTGCTGGCGCCGGATTGCCTGCGGCAGCAGGTCGCTGCGCTGGAGCGGGACCAGCGCCTGGCGCTGGCTTTCTGCGCGCGCACCGTCCTGGATGGGGCCGGACGGCCGCTCATGCAGCGCGGGTATGGGCGCGCTGGCGATGGGCTGGTGCCGGCCGCCGTGCTGCGTCGGCAGTGCCTGCGCCGCGGCACCAACCTGCTGGGCGAGCCGGGGGCGGTGCTGTTCCGCCGTTCGCTGGCGCAGAAGGTGGGGGGATTTGATGGCGAAATAGCGTATGTGATCGACCTGGATTACTGGTTCCGCCTTCTCCAGCATGGGGATGCCTGGTATTGCGCGGCGCCGTTGGCGAGCTTTCGTGTGACTGCCGGTTCCTGGAGCGCGCAGATCGGGCGTAGCCAGGGCGAGGCGTTCCGCCGCTTCCTGCGCAAGACGGGCGCGCGCGGCTTCGACCTGCTGGCGGGGAGCGTGATGGCGCGGGTGAATAACCTGCTGCGGATGGCGTTCTACCGCTTCGGCGTGCGGGCATGAGCGCGGCGCGGGCGCTGTGGCAACGGCGCTGGCTGCGCTTTCTGCTGGTGGGTGGTGTCAATACGGCGGCGAGTTATGCGGTCTATGCGCTTTTGCTGTTCCTTGGGCTGCCGTATGCGCTGGCGAATCTTGGCGGCCTTGTCTTCGGTATCGTGTTCAGTTTTCGCACGCATTCGGCTTTGGTGTTCCGGCAGGCGGGTGGGCGGCCTTTTCCGCGCTATCTCCTTGCTTGGGCGCTGCTGTATGGCGTGAACGTCCTGCTGATTGGCGGCTTTATGCGCCTTGGGCTGGATGCGTATTGGGCTGGCGCTGCGGCGATCGCGCCGATGGCGTTGCTGTCTTACCTGGTGCAGAAGCAGTTTGTGTTTGGAGACCCGGCATGAGCGCAAAACTGGCAATCGTCGTTCCTTGCTATAACGAGGAGGAGGTTTTCCCGACCACGGTGGCGCGTTTGCTGGCGCTGCTCGATGGCCTGCAGGCGCGCGGTGCGGTGACGCCGGATAGCTTCCTGCTGTTCGTGGATGACGGCAGCCGTGACCGTACCTGGGCGCTGATCGAGGAGCATACGGCGCGTGATCGCCGGGTGCACGGCTTGAAGCTGTCGCGCAATTGCGGTCACCAGAACGCTTTGCTGGCCGGGTTGGCGCTGGCGGATGCGGATGCCCTGGTGTCGATCGATGCCGACCTGCAGGATGATCCCGAAGTGATCACGGCCATGGTCGCGAAGTTCCATGAGGGCTGCGAGGTGGTCTACGGTGTGCGCAATTCGCGCGCTTCGGACAGTGCCTTCAAGCGCGTGACGGCGCGCGGCTATTACCGCACCATGCAGCTGTTCGGGGTGGAGATCGTGTACGACCATGCCGACTTCCGTCTCTTGAGCAAACGCGTGGTGGCGCATTTGCAGGAGTACGCGGAGGTGAATATGTTCCTGCGGGCGGTGATCCCGCTGCTTGGCTTTCGCAGCGATATCGTCTATTACGAGCGCGCGCCTCGATTTGCGGGCATTTCCAAGTACCCGCTGCGCAAGATGCTGGCCTTTGCCATGACGGGCGTCACCTCGTTCAGCGTGGCGCCGCTGCGCTTCATTACCTTGCTGGGCTTCCTGACCTTCATGTTCAGTTTTGTGATGGTGTTCTGGGTGCTGTACGGGAAACTCATGCACGGGAATGTGATCCCTGGCTGGGCGTCGTCGGTGATTCCGATTTATTTCCTGGGCGGGGCGCAGTTGCTGAGCATCGGCGTGCTGGGCGAGTATGTGGCGAAGATTTACCTGGAGAGCAAGCGGCGGCCGCGCTATATCGTGGAGAAGCAGGTGTGAGCGCCGTGCCGGACGGGCTGGCGGCGCGCACCGGCCAGGACGCGGCGCCGCGCTGGCTGCGGCGGGCGCCGTGGCTGCTGGGGGCGCTGACCCTGGCTTGCGGGCTGGCGGCGAACTTCTTTTATGTGCTGAACCACGATGTGTCCTACCTGCTGTACATCGCGGGGCGGCTCTTGCAGGGGGCGACCCTGTATGTGGACCTGCCTGAAATTAATCCGCCCCTGATCGTCTGGCTTAACCTGCCGGTGGCCTGGCTGGCGCAGGCTTGGGGCGTGCCCGAGCCGCAGGTGCTGCGGGTGGTGCTGCTGGCCCTGGGGTGCGCGGTGGTGGCATGGTCCGGCGCTATCCTGCGCGGCTGGCTGGGGCATCCGATGCTGGTGGCGTGGCTGGTGGCTGCGCTGTATGTGGTGCTGCTGCTGCCGGGGTATGCCTTCGGCCAGCGCGAGCACATTGCGTTGATGTGCACCTTGCCTTACCTGGCGGAGGCGGCGCGCCGCGTCGATGGCCAGCCTGTCGGGCGCGGGGCGCACCTCGCGGTGGCGGCGCTGGCCAGCCTTGGCATGGCGATCAAGCCGCATTTCCTGCTGGTGGCGCTGCTGGTGGAAGGCTTTGCCTGGCTGCGTGTGCGGCGCCTGGCGCCGGGCTGCCTGCTGGCTGCTGCGCTGTTGCTGGCCTACCTGGGCGCGGTGCTGCTGTTCGCGCCGGCCTATCGCGACATGCTGCGCCTGCTGGCGGGCGGCTATTGGGCGCATTCCAGCGGCTGGCTGGTCTTCCTGCGCCAGCCGTACTTCTACGCGACGGTGGTTTTGCTTGGGCTGGCCGCCGCGTCGCGGGTGGAGGCGCGTACGTTGCCGCGTGTGCTGCTGCTGGCCAGCGGCGGCTTCGCGGCGGCGGCGCTGATCCAGCATAAGGGCTGGTCCTACCATTGGCTGCCGGCGCTGTCGCTGGCCTGGCTGGCTTTCGCGCTGGGCATCGCGCAGGCGACGCGCCAGCGCCAATGGCAGGGGCACCCACTGGCGCCGCTGATCATCAGCGCGGCGGTGGCGCTGGCCTCGGTGCTGGCGCTGGCGGTGGCGGTCAGCAAGGGACGCCTGTCCAACCCCAATCCCAGCCAGCTGGCGCCCCTGATCCGCGAACTGGGTGGCGGGCCGGTGATCGTGTTCTCGAATTTCGAGGCATCCTTCCCGCTGGTGACGGAGCCGGGCATCGGCTCGTCCACGCGCTTTCCGACCATGACCATCGTCGGCGCCATGGAGCAGGGCGGTAACGCGGCGTCGATCGCCTGGGTGCGGCGCTCGTTTGCGGAAGACTTCTATCGCAAGCCGCCGCGCCTGCTGCTGATCGAAACCCGGGAGGACGGCCGGCCGATTGTCGATTTTGTCGCCTATTTCGGACGCGATGTGCCTGAGTTGCAACAGTACCGCCTGGTGCGCCGTACCCCGCGCTTCATGGTATTGGCGGCGCCGCGTGAGATTTGGTGAGACTTTAAGTGGTTTCGGAAGTCATAATCAAAACACACCCGCACCTGCGAGGATTGCATGACGGACGTTCGCAAGTTGCGTATCCTGATCGTCGACGACCAGAGCGCCCAGACCGGCGCGCTGTGCGACGTGCTGCGTCAGTACAATTACGAGGCGGAGGGATGCGTCAGTGCCGAGGCGGCGCAGCAGCGCCTGCAAACCCACAGCTATGACTTGATGCTGTCCGACCTGAACATGCCGGGGCTGGACGGTATCAGCCTGGTGAAGGCGGCGCTGCAGCGCGACCCCGACCTGGCGTGCATCATCATGACGGGCGAGGGCAGTATTGCCTCCGCCGTGCGCGCCATGCAGGCCGGCGCCCTGGATTACATCGTCAAACCCTTCAAGGCTTCGTCGCTGCTGCCGGTGCTGGCGCGCGCCCAGTCCACTCGGGCGCTGCGCATCGCCAACGCGGAACTGGAACGCCAGCTGCGCCTGAACGTGATCGAGCTGGCGGAGGCCAACTACCGGCTGGAGCAGGCGCGCACCGCCGCCGAGCAGGCCAGCACGGAGAAGTCGCGCTTCCTCTCGAACATGAGCCATGAGCTGCGCACGCCGCTGAACGGCATCCTCGGTTTCGCGCAAATCCTGGCGGCCGACAAGCTGCCGGCCACGCAACTGGAGAAGCAGCGCTTTGCGCGCAATATCGTGCAGTCGGGCCAGCACCTGCTCAAGCTGGTCAACGAGATCCTCGACCTGGCGCGCATCGAAGCGGGCAAGGTGCCGCTGGCGCTGGAGGCGGTGGACCTGCCCGCCGTGCTGCAGGAGTGCCGCATGATGGTCACGCCGCTGGCGGCCAAGCACGATATCAGCCTGGGTTTCGGCGCGGTGCCGCAGCTGCGACTGCGCGCCGACCGCACGCGCCTGGTGCAGGTGCTGATCAATCTCTTATCCAACGCCATCAAGTACAACCGCGAGCAGGGCAAGGTTGCGGTGGCCTGCAGCGAAAAGGAGGGCAAGCGCTTGCGTATCTCTGTCACCGACACCGGGCCGGGGCTGGAACCGGACCAGGTGCAGCATATTTTCCAGCCTTTCAACCGCCTGGGGCGCGACGAGGAAGTGGAGGGCAGCGGGCTGGGCCTGGCCCTGACGCGGCGTGTGGTGGAAGCCATGCAGGGCGATATCGGCGTTGACAGCAAGCCGGGCCAGGGCAGCACCTTCTGGGTTGAGCTGCCGCTGGCGCAAGAGACTTCGCAACAGGTGCAGCATGCGTAGCCGCACCATGCAGGTGCTGGCCGTGTTGTTCCTGCTGCTGGCGCTGGGCGTGGCCTGGCTGTGGCAGCAGCGCAGCCTGCCCGCTTTCGCGCCGAAGAAGCTGGTGATCGCGGCCAATACGGAGTACGTGGGCGCGTGCGCCGTGGTGGCGGCGCAGGCACGCGGCTTCTTCGCGGCGCAGGGCCTGCAGGTGCAGGTACTGCCGTTTTCGAGCGGTAAGGCGTCGCTGCAGGCGGTCCTGGATGGCAAGGCCGACGTGGCGACGGTGGCGGATATCCCCATCGTGTACGCGGCGATGGACGGCTTGCCGGTCAAGGTGCTGGCAACCCTGTTCCGCTCCGGCACGGACCACGGCATTGTCGGCCGCCGCGACCACGGGGTGGTGACGCCGGCCAGCCTGAAAGGCAAGCGTATCGGCATGACGCAAGGCACCTCAAGCCACTTCACGCTCGACGTGTTCCTGAATTGGCAGCGCATGGAGGGGCGCGACGTTACCATGGTCAATTACAAACCTGAGGAGCTGGGGCCGGCCTTGCAGCGCGGCGATGTCGATGCGATTTCGGGCTGGGAGCCCTTCCTCGGCGCGACGCGCAAGCAGCTGGGCGATGCGGCGGTCAGCTTCTCGGGAGAACAGGCGTATGAGAGCATCTATAACCTGGTGGCGCTGCGGCGCTACACCACGGAGAACCCGGCCGTGGTCCGGCGCGTGCTGCAGGCGCTGAGCGATGCCTCCTTGTACTGCGAGCGTTCGCCGCAAGAGGTGCATGGCATCCTGCCGGCCATTGCGCGCCTGGACCGGGCAGAGGTGCTGGCGGCGTGGCCGGCCTACCACTTCGGCCTGGAGCTGGACCAGTCGCTGCTGCTGGCGCTGGAGGACCGCGCGCGCTGGGCCATCCGCAACCGACTGGCCGGTTCGCGCGAGATGCCCAATTTTCTCGACAATATGTACCTGGACGGGTTGCTCCAGGTGCGCCCGGCAGCCGTCACGGTGATCCATTAGCCGCCTATGAAAATCATCACCCGCCTTAAGTGGGCCCAGTGGCTTTGCCTGGCCGGCGTGGCGATTGCCGTGCTGCTGATGCTGGGCGCCACGCGCCAGGTGCGGCAGGAGCTGCTGCGCAACGAGCGCGCCGGCGCCATCGCTTCCGGCGTGGTGTCGCTGCGCTACCTGTCGCTGGAGTTTGCGCAAACCCAGGAGCGGCGCGCCCACGTGCAGTGGCAGTTGCGCAAGGAGTCGCTGCAAGGCCTGATACTGCGGGGCGACCTGTTCCGCGACCGCGAGGAGGAGCGCCTGCTGCAGGACTTGCAGCGCAGCCTGCCGCTGCTGGCGCGCCATTTTTCCGAGCTGGTGCTGGTGCGGCAGGAGTTGCGCGGCGATCCGGAGAAGGCGGAAGTGCTGCGCCAGCTGGAGGCGCGCCTGTTCGGCCAGCTGATGTCGCGCACGCAGGTGATGATCAGCGATGCCGACGAGTTGGCGCGGCGCAGCCGGCAGGGCGTGCTGGAGGCGCAGCAGGATGCGTCGATTGTGGCGGCCGGCCTGGGCCTGATGCTGGCGCTGACGGTGCTGGGCGCGCTGGCCATGACGATCCGCAGCGTGGCCCATCCGCTGGAGCGCTTGCGGCACGGGGCCGAGCAGGTGGGGGCCGGCAAGCTGGATTTCCGCATGAACTGGAAGGCGGTGGACGAGGTGGGCGACCTGGCGCGCGCCTTCGACACCATGACCGAGCGCCTGCGCACCACCACCGTCTCGCGCGATGAACTGGTGCACGCCAACGCGGCCCTGCACGACGAAATGGAGGTGCGCCAGGCGGCCGAGCTGAAAGTGCAGGCGCAGCTGGCCCGTCTCAGCCTGCTGCACCAGATGACGCGCGCGATCGGCGAGCGGCAGGACTTGCGCAGCATCCTGCAGGTCCTGGTGCGCAACCTGGAAGACCAGCTGCCGGTGGACTTTGCCTGCGTCTTCCTGCTGCAGGACGGCGTGCTGGAAGCGAGCTGCGTCGGCATGGGCAACGCCTTGCTGCCGGGCGACGCGGCGCTGAAGGAGGGCGCCCAGATTTCCATCGACAACAACGGCCTGTCGCGCTGCGTGAAAGGGCAATTGGTGTATGAGCCGGACATCAGCGGCTCCGCCTTTCCCTTCCCGCAGCGCATGGCGCGCGGCGGGCTGTCGTCCCTGGTGCTGGCGCCGCTGCAGGCGGAAAGCGTGGTGTTCGGGGTGCTGGCGGTGGCGCGCGTGGCGCCCAACGCCTTCGCCAGCGGCGAGTGCGAATTCCTGCGCCAATTGAGCGAGCACGCGGCGCTGGCGGCGCGCCAGGCGCAGTTGTACGGTGCGCTGCAGCAGGCCTACCACACGCTGCATGCCACGCAGCAGACGGTGACGCGCGAGGAGCGCTTGCGCGCGCTGGGCCAGATGGCCAGCGGCATCGCGCACGATATCAACAACGCCATTTCGCCGGTGGCGCTGTACACCGAAGCCTTGCTGGAAACGGAAACCGGCCTGAGCGCCGCCGGCCGCAACAACCTGCAGGTGATTGCGCGCGCTATCGACGACGTGGCGGCCACCGTGGCGCGCATGCGTGAGCTCTATCGCCGGCGCGAGCCGCAGGTGGAGCTGGGCGTCGTGAGCCTGAATGTGCTGGCGCAACAGGTGGCCGACCTGACGCGTGCGCGCTGGAGCGACATGCCGCAACAGCGCGGTGTTTTCATCAATATGAAGCTGGAGCTGGCGCCTGGCCTGCCCGCCGTCATGGGGGCGGACAGCGAGATCCGCGAGGCGCTCACCAACCTGGTGTTCAACGCGGTGGACGCCATGCCGGAGGGCGGCACCCTGACCCTGCGCACGCGCAGCAGCGGCGAACATGTGCTGGTGGAGGTCGCCGACAGCGGCATCGGTATGGACGAGGCGACGCGCCGCCACTGCCTTGATCCCTTCTTCACCACCAAGGGGGAGCGCGGCAGCGGCCTGGGGCTGGCCACCGTCAATTCCATGGCCGAGCGTCACAGCGCGGTGGTGCAGGTGGAGTCGGCGCTGGGCGTGGGCACCACGGTCTCGCTGGCCTTCCCGCTGCTGCAGGCGCATCCCGTCATGCCGCCGCTGGAAACGCCGGCGGGCAGCGTGCCGATCGCCGAGTCCATGCGCTTGCTGGTGATCGACGACGATCCGGCGGTGCTGGCCTCCATGCGCGCCATCCTGCAGCGCGACGGGCACGACGTGGTGGCGGTCGACGGCGGCGCGGCGGGCATCGAGCAATTCCGCCTGGCGCAGGCGGCAAGCCGGCCGTTCGACGTGGTGTTCAGCGACCTTGGCATGCCGCATGTGGATGGACGCAAGGTGGCGGCCAGCATCAAGGAAATGTCGCCGGCCACGCCGGTGATCCTGGTGACGGGGTGGGGCCAGCGCCTGATTCCCGAGGGCGACGTGGACGCCAAACCAGCCAGCGTGGACGAGGTGCTGAGCAAGCCGCCGCGCGTGCGCGAACTGCGCGAGGTCCTGCTGAAAGTGCACAAGGTCGGGTATAGTCCCGTGCATGACTGACGAAATCACTTTCGCCGCGCACCGCGCGCGGCTGTTCGCCATCGCCTACCGCATGCTCGGCATCCGCGCCGATGCCGAGGACGTGGTGCAGGATGCCTGGCTGCGCTGGCAGGGCGCCGACACGCGCGGCGTGCAATCGGCCGAAGCCTGGCTGGTGACGGTGGTGACCCGCCTCGCCATCGACCGCCTGCGCGCCGCCATCGCCGAGCGCGCAGCGTATGAGGGATTGTGGCTGCCCGAACCCTTGGTGGCCATCGACGAGGAAACGCCGGAAACGCAGGCCGAACGCGCCAGCGACCTGTCCCTGGCCTATATGTGGATGCTGGAACGCCTTGGCCCGGAGGAGCGCGCCGCCTTCCTGCTGCGCCAGGTGTTCGATTACGACTACGCGGAAGTGGCGCAGCAGCTGGGCAAGTCGGAAGCCGCCTGCCGCCAGTTGGTGAGCCGGGCCGGCGAGCGCGTGCAGCAGCCGCAATCGCGTTTCGAGGTGGCGCCGGATGCCCACCGCCAGCTGCTGCAGCGTTTTGTGGAGGCTGCCGCCACCGGCCAGAAAGCCGCCGTGCGCGCCTTGCTGGCGGAAGACCTGGAGCTGGTGGGCGATGGCGGCGGCAAGGTCAAATCCTTCGGCATCGTCATTACCGATCCGGACAAGATCGCCGCCCTGTATGCCGGCATGCACAAACTGGGGGCCATCGAATACCGTCCGGCCCTGGTCAATGGCGAGCCGGGCTTGCTGCGCTTTGTCGACGGCCAACTGGAGTCGGCGCAGGGCTTCCTGAGCGACGGCCAGCGCATTACCGGCATTTATGTGGTGCGTAATCCCGATAAGCTGGCAGGGGTATTGCACTAAGCTGTCACAAACGGCGGGGCTGCTCCGTCTAATGGATAAGAAGGCCGCGCGGTGCGGTCTTCACCATAGACTGAAAGGACTTGCCATGAGCACCCTGCGTTACAACTTCTACAAACTTTCCCCGCAATCGTTCCAGAAGCTGCTGGCCCTGTCGGAAGGCCTGAACCGCGAGCTGTTGGGGCGCAAGCTGGTGGACCTGCTGCTGTTGCGCGTATCGCAGATCAACGGCTGCGGCTTCTGCATCGACATGCATTACCAGGACCTGCTCAAGATCGACGTCGACCCGCGCCACGTGAACGCGGTGGCCGGCTGGCGCGAGGCGCCGTTCTTCTCCGAACGCGAACGCGCCGCCCTGGAGTGGGCGGAGCTGATCAACGCCATTCCCGTGCGCGACCCCGACGACGCGGCTCTTGCCCGCCTGCAGCAGCACTTCTCCGATGAAGAGATTTCAGAGCTGGGCTTTGTGGTGGCGGTCATCCGTTCCTGGAATATGCTGAACGTGGCCTCGCGCAACCCTATCCCGCGCTAAACCTCATGCGCCGGGCGCGCGCCGCCGGCGCAGCAGGAGCAGGGGCAGGCCGGCCAGCAGCAGCACGGCTTGCCTCGGCTCGGGCACCGGCGCCAGGAAGCCGCGGATTTCCCCGCCCGGGTACTCGCTCGAATGGAGGTTGAAGTAGGACGTGCCGGCGCCCATTGCCGCCAGCAGGGCCGCTTCCGCGCCGGCCGTGGTGCCGCCATTGTTGTTGATGAAGCTCGCGTTCCAGAACGAGGCCAGCGAGGTATCGAACACGGCGGAATAATTGCCGTCGGTGACGCTGGCCGGGAAGCCGGTGAAGGTAGGCAGCATCGTTGCCACGCCTGCCGTGCCGGCGCCCGGGCTGGCCGTGCAGCAGTGGATGTGGGCAGCCGCGCTATTGCCCTGCAGCCCGCTGAAGCTGGTGGCGATGCTGAAGTAGTGGGTGGCGATATCGAAGACGACAGTCACGCTGCCGGTGGCAGGCGAAGCGTTGGGCGGGGCTTCCGCTGCACCGCTCAGGTTGGCGGTGAAGGTGACGGGATCGGCCTGCGCGGCTGCGCAGCCGAACAACAGGGCGGCCGCAAGCAGCCCCTCGCTCAGGTGGTTTTTCATAGTGGCTCCTGGTAGTCCAGCGAGCCCATTGTCCGCTTAACGCGCGCTGGTGCGGCGCACGAATCCGAGCAGCAACTTCTCGCCTTCCGGCCACGGGCCGTAGCCCGCGTCGCCATTGATATGGCCGGCAGCGCCGATCACATGCAGCTCGCTGCCCCAGGCTTGCGCAAACTGGCGCGCGCGGGCCGCGCTCACATAGATATCGTTGCTGCTGGCCACCACGAGGGACGGGAAGGGCAGGCGCGCCAATTGCATCGGCTGGAAGCCGGTGGTGCAATCGGGGTAGGAGGGTGCATCGACATCGCTGGGCGCTACCAGAAAGGCGCCGGCAATACGCTGCGCGCCTTGCGGCGTCTGCGCATGCTTGGCCGCCCACCAGGTCACCAGGGTGCAGGACAGGCTATGCGCGGCCAGCACCGGCGGATGTTCGCAGGCCGCGATGGCGGCATCGAGCTCGCGCACCCATTCCTCGCGGTCGGGCGTTTCCCAATCGCGGTGCGGGGCGCGTTGCCAGCCGTGCTTTTGTTCCCAGTGGGTCTGCCAGTGCTGCGGGCCGGAATTCCACAGGCCGGCCAGGGTCAGGACGCTCATTTCACATTCTTCATGAGGAAGGTGGATTGGCCGCAGCTTTTTTGCGAATAGGCGATCGCTTCGGTCGAGCAGCTGCGCGACTTGCCGTCCTTGGCATAGCAGACGCGCGCTTCCCGCAGGAAGCGGCCGCCGGAGCCGCACACCGGCAGCACCGAGTCTTTCGCCAGCCAGGGATTGGCCTTATGGAACTCCGCCTCGAACTGGCCGGGCGAGACGCGCACCGGCTGTTGCGGGCGGGCGAAGGCGGCCGGGATCTTCAGGCCATCCTTCAGCTTCGCGCTCAGCGCCAGGTAATCTTGGGGCGCCAGGCCGGAGCAGGTGCCGTGCTTGTTCCACTCGTGATGGAGCAGCTTTGGCGCCGGATAAATACTTTCATACTTGTCGCGCAGCGCAGCCGGCATCGGCACGCGGCCGCAACTGGCCGGATAGCCGCGCTCATGCTGCGGCCACAGCCCGTGCAGCACGAAGCCGAGCTGGCGCCCGGTAGCGCACTGCACCTGGTCGCTGCCGCCGCGCCCGGCGCAATACTCCGGCGACCAGGACAGCGACAGCACGTAGTAATCAAACACGCCAGGCTGGTCGCCAGCGCGCGCCTGCGCCGGGGAGGCGCCGAAAACGGTGGCGGCGGCAAGCCAGGCCAAGGCCAGCGCGCCCCGTTTGGTGGGCAAGGATCGGGTCGTTGCGGTGGCGGTCATAGGGCGGTCCGGAGGGCGAAGAGTTCGGGAAAGAGGACGACGTCGAGCATTTTGCGCAGGTAGGAGACGCCGGCGGTGCCGCCGGTGCCGGTCTTGAAGCCGATCACGCGTTCGACCGTGGTGACGTGGCGGAAGCGCCAGAAGCGGAACGCGGTTTCCATGTCGACCAGCTTTTCGGCCAGCTCATACAGTGCCCAATAGCGCGTGGTGTCGCGGTACACCTCGAGCCAGGCGTTCTTGACCGATTCGTTGGCGACGGTGGGTTGGGTCCAGTCGCCGTCCAGGCGTTCGGGGTCGATGTGCAGGCCGTTGCGCGCCAGCAGGCGGATCGCTTCGTCATACAGGGATGGCGAGCGCAGCGCCGTATCGAGGCGCGCGTGCGATTCCGGCGCTTGCTGGTGCACGGCCAGCATATTGGCGTTCTTGTTGCCGAGGATGAACTCGATCTCGCGGTACTGGTGCGACTGGAAGCCGGAGGACGAGGCCAGGTAGGGGCGGATGGCGGTGTATTCGGGCGGCGTCATGGTGGCCAGCACGTCCCAGGCGTGCACCAGCTGGTCCATGATGCGGGCCACGCGCGCCAGCATCTTGAAGGCGGGCGGCAGGTCGTTGCCGCGGATATGCTCGCACACGGCGTGCAGCTCGTGCAGCATGAGCTTCATCCACAGTTCGCTGGTCTGGTGCTGCACGATGAACAGCATTTCATTGTGGTTGGGCGAGAGCGGGTGCTGGGCGCTGAGGATTTTCTCCAGCCCCAGGTAGTCGCCGTAGCTCATGGACTTGGAGAAGTCCATCTGTGCGCCATGCCATTCGGCGCCGGGTTTCTTTTGTTCGGTCATGGTATTCAGGTCACTGCGCCACGGGCGGCGCTGATGTCGTAGGCTTTGTCGTCCAGGATCTGCTTGAGGATTTCCACGGCGTCCCACACGTCGGCAAAGCTGGTGTAAAGCGGGGTGAAACCGAAGCGCATGATCTCCGGTTCGCGGTAATCGCCGATCACGCCGCGCGCGATCAAGGCTTGCATCACGGCATAGCCGTGCGGGTGGGTGAAGCTCACTTGCGAGCCGCGCCGTGCGTGCTCGCGCGGGGTCACCAGGCCGAGCGGATGGTTGGCGCAGCGCTGCTCCACCAGGTCGATGAAGAGGTCGGTCAGGGCCAGCGATTTGGCGCGGATCGCCGCCATGTCGGTTTGCGCGAACACGTCCAGGCCGCATTCCACCATCGCCAGCGAGGTGATGGGCTGGGTGCCGCACAGGGCGCGCCCAATGCCGCTGGTGGGCGCGAAGTCGGGCGCCATGGCGAACGGATTGGCGTGGCCCCACCAGCCGGACAGCGGGTGGCGGAACTTCTCCTGGCGCCGTTGCGGCACCCAGATGAAGGCGGGCGCGCCGGGGCCGCCGTTCAGGTATTTATAGGTGCAGCCGACCGCGTAGTCGGCGCCGTCGCCGTGCAGGTCGAGCGGTACCGCGCCGGCCGAGTGCGCCAGGTCCCAGACGATGAGGGCGCCGTGCTGGTGGGCGAGGGCGCTCATGGCGGCCATGTCGTGCTGGTAGCCGGTGCGATAGTTGACGTGGGTCAGCATGACGACGGCGGTGTCGGCATTGACGGCGCCGGCCAGCTGTTCGGGGCTGTCGACCAGGCGTACTTCATAACCGCGCTCGAGCCAGTTGGTCAGGCCCTGGGCCATGTAGATGTCGGTCGGGAAGTTGGAGCGCTCGGTGATGATGAGCTTGCGGCCGGGGGCGGCGCCGGCCTGGTCGTGCAGGGCGGCGGCCAGGGCTTTGAACAGGTTGATGGAGGTGGTGTCGGTGACCACCACTTCACCGTCCCTGGCGCCGAGCAGGGGGGCGAGCTGGTTGCCCAGGCGTTTTGGCATTTCGAACCAGCCGGCGCTGTTCCAGCTGGTGATCAGGTCTTTGCCCCATTCCCTGGCGATGACGTCGGCGGCGCGGGTGAGGGCGGCCTTGGGGCGGGCGCCCAAAGAGTTGCCATCGAGGTAAATAACACCGGCGGGCAGGTCGAACTGCTCGCGCAGCGGCGCCAGGGTGTCCGCGGCATCGCGGGCCAGGCAGTCGGGGCGGGAAATCATCGGGGTTTCCTTGAGGCTTAAAGAAAGTGAGATTGTAGCAACGTTTACCCGCCTGAAACCGGTAAACCGGTGTCTGACCCGCAGGGTCAGACACCCCCGCGCGACGGCCGCCAGCCCGCTGTCTGACCCTGAGGGTCAGACAGCGCTCTACCGGTTTTGATGGCAAGTCATTGATTTACAAGGAAATCAAAAATTTTTCAAAATTTTTTTTAAAAAAACCTAAAGTTCCCCAAAGTCGCGCCGTTACCAATCTTAGAAGCCCGGTAAAAGGCTTGCTGTTCGGCAGTTTGGGTTGGACGAAAAAAATTTAAAATTTTTTGCTGAAAACCCTAAAGTTCCTCAAAACCCTGCCGTTACCAGTTTAGATGTCGCAAAAAAGCATCTCCGCGCCATCGCATTTTTACCCTCGGCTCCTGCTTTTTAGCGTGCCGAAACACCCCGCAAACCCGCACCAATACTGGTGTTGCCCCTCTATGGGCAGAGCTCTGTAGGACGAAATCCTACGGGGTGCCTTCGCCTATTCCCGACCGAAAATACGGATTCCCGCCTCTTTGTGGATTTAAGCCCGTCCAGCAGAATGTGTCTCAACGGCAACGAACATTTGCGTTGCAAGCTGAAACCGACAGGAGATGGACATGACTGCAAACGATATGATGGCTGAAATCCGCGATGCGAACCTGAGCTACCTGATGCTGGCTCAGCAGATGATCCGCGCTGATAAGGTCACCGCCATCTTCCGCCTCGGCATCTCGGCTGACATCGCCGACCTGATCGAAGGCATGAGCAATGCCCAGATCCTGAAGCTGGCTGGCGGCAATATGATGCTGGCGCGTTTCCGCTTCGACGACAGCGCCATCCTCGGCATGCTGACCAATTACAATAAGGACCGTTCCCTGGCCCAGTCCCACGCCGCCATCCTGATGGCCGGCCAGGCCGTCGAAGAAATCGCTTAAGGAGCGGACCATGACCAAGAAGAGTGTGGTGACCGAGGCGCAGGAAATCCAGCTGGCCATCGAGCTGATCAACCTGGGCGCCCGCCTGCAACTGCTGGAAACCGAGGTTTCGCTGTCGCGCGAGCGCCTGCTCAAGCTGTACAAAGAGCTGCGCGGCGTGTCGCCGCCGAAGGGCATGCTGCCTTTCTCGACCGACTGGTTCCTGACCTGGCAGCCGAATATCCACTCTTCGCTGTTCATGAATATCCATAACTTCCTGGTCGAGCACGCAGGCGCCAGCGGCATCCATGCCGTGATGAAGGCCTACCAGCTCTACCTGGAACAAATGCCGCCGGCGCCGGGCGAAGAGCCGCTGCTCTCGCTGACGCGCGCCTGGACCCTGGTTAAATTCGCCAGCAGCAGCATGCTGCAGCTCAAGCCTTGCACCTGCTGCAAAGGCAAGTTCGTGGTCGATGCCATGGACCTGAACCGCGACTACAAGTGCGGCCTGTGCCACATGCCTTCGCGCGCTGGCAAAACCCGCAAGGCCAAGGATGCCGCCGAAGCGCTCGCCGCTTAAAATTCCCGCCCTTCAGGCGCTGCTGGTCCAGGCCGGCGCGCTGCTGCCATGCGCCGCGCTGGCGGTTGCCGCGGATGCGGCCGGCGTCGGCCTGACCCTGCTGCACGCCGCGCTGCTGCAAGGTGTGCTGGCGGCAGCGCTCAGCTGGAAGCTGGGCCTGGCGCGCTGGTGGCTGCCAATCCAGCTCCTGTTCCCGTTGGCTTTGCTGGCCGGGCTGGCGTTGCGCCTGCCGCCCTGGCTGGCGGGCCTGGCTTTCCTCGTCCTGCTGGGCTGGTACTGGTCTACCTACCGCACCCAAGTTCCCTACTACCCGTCTAACCGCCATGTCTGGCAAGCCGTGCTGGCGCAGCTGCCGCAGGGCAGGGCCTTGCGCGTGATCGACATCGGCAGCGGCCTGGGCGGATTCACCCTGCACCTGGCGACCGCGCGCGCTGAGTCGGAGATAACTGGTATTGAACTGGCGCCCGTGCCTTGGCTGGTGTCGCGGCTGCGCGCCGCGCTCACCGGCAGCCGCGCCCGCTTTGTGCGGGGCGATTACGAGCAGCTCAATTTCGCCGATTACGACCTGGTCTTTGCCTACCTGTCGCCGGCCGCCATGCCCGCCCTATGGCGCAAGGCGCAACGCGAGATGCGCCCCGGCACCTTGTTGGCGAGTTATGAATTTGAGATTCCAGTGGCAAACGGCGTCAAGACCATCCTTACCACAGAGGGCGGGCCGCCACTCTATATAAGAGAGATTTAGAGGCAGTTTTCCTTGCCGCAGAGGCGTCTTCACGTTATTGTAGTTCCACTGTGGAATATTATTGCTTTTAACTAGCTTTCGAGGAGTCCGCGCGCTTGTTAGTCATCATTGGATACGTCATTGTCGTCGCGTCGGTTTTCGGCGGCTTCGCGCTGAGTGGCGGCCACCTTGCCTCCCTGTTCCAGCCGCTTGAACTGCTGATGATTGGCGGTGCGGCGGCCGGCGCCTTCTTTGTCGGTAACAACGGCAAGGCCATCAAGGCCACCCTGGCCGCCATCCCTGGCCTGTTCAAGGGGTCGCGTTACACCAAGGACCTGTACATGGAACTGATGTCGCTGCTGTTCGACGTCCTGTCCAAGGTCCGCAAGGAAGGCCTGATGTCGATCGAAGGCGATATCGAAAAGCCGGAAGACAGTCCGCTGTTCAGTAAATATCCATCCGTGCTGGAGGACCACCATATTGTCGAATTCATGACCGACTACCTGCGCCTTATGGTGTCGGGCAATATGGATGCCTTCCAGATCGAGAACCTGATGGATAATGAGATCGAGACCCACCACCAGGAAGGCCACGTGCCGGCCCATTGCATCGCCAAACTGGGCGATGGCTTGCCGGCCTTCGGTATCGTGGCGGCGGTGATGGGCGTGGTGCACACCATGGAGTCGGTGGGCATCCCGCCGTCCGAGCTGGGCATCCTGATTGCGAAAGCGCTGGTCGGTACCTTCCTCGGTATCCTGCTGGCCTATGGTTTTGTCGGTCCGCTGGCCAGCCTGCTGGAGCAGAAGCTGGAAGAGTCGACCAAGATGTTCCAATGCGTCAAAGTGACGCTGCTGGCCAGCCTGAATGGCTACGCCCCAGCCCTGGCAGTGGAGTTCGGCCGCAAGGTGCTGTACTCGACCGAGCGGCCAAGCTTTGCCGAGCTGGAAGAACATATCAAGAAATCGAAGTCGAAGTAATGGAAGCGAGGACCAGCCATGGCTGAAGAAGGCCTGCGGCCCATTGTCGTCAAAAAGATCAAAAAGGGCGGGGGCGGCCACCATGGCGGCGCCTGGAAGATCGCTTACGCCGACTTTGTGACGGCGATGATGGCTTTCTTCCTGCTGATGTGGCTTTTGGGCTCGACCACCAAGGGCGATTTGAACGGTATTTCCGAATACTTCAAGACGCCGCTGAAAGTGGCCATGCAGGGCGGCTCGGGCAGCGGCGACAGCTCCTCGGTGATCCAGGGCGGCGGCCAGGACCTGTCGCGCAAGACTGGCCAGGTGAAAATGGCGGAAGACCCGCAGCAGAACAAGACCTACAACCTGGATGCGGCGAAGAAGGCGATGGAGGCGGAAGAAAAGTCGCGCTTGCAAGCCTTGCGCGCGCGCATCGAGATGACCATCGACACCAGCGCCGAACTGAAGAAATTCAAGGAGCAGCTGCTGCTGGACTTCACCAGCGAGGGCTTGCGGATCCAGATCGTGGACTTGCAGAACCGCCCCATGTTCAGCGGCGGCAAGGCCGACCTGCAGCCGTATGCGCGGGAAATCCTGGAAGCCATCGCCCCGGCCCTGAACGATGTGCCGAACAAGATCGGCCTGTCCGGCCACACGGACTCCACCCCGTATTTCACGGAAACGGGGTACAGTAACTGGGAGTTGTCGGCCGACCGCGCCAACGCCTCGCGCCGCGCCCTGGTGCATGGCGGCCTGGCCGATAACAAGATGCTGCGCGTGGTGGGCCTGGCCGGCGCCGCCCACCTGGACCGCCAGGACCCGTTCAACCCGATCAACCGCCGCATCAGCATCATCGTGATGAACAAGAAAACGGAAGAAAACGTGCTGCGTGACGGCGGCAAGCTGGAGATCGGCGCGGAAACGGGTGTGACGCCAGCGGCCCCGGCCCCCGCCGGGAAGAAATAATAGAGACAGTTATGACGAGAAAGAAAATCCTTGGCTCCCATGTGAAACGGCTGCTGTCCGGTGTGTCGGACCATGGCCGGCGCCACCTGACGGAAGTCGAGACCGACCTGCTGCAGACCAATCTGCTGCTGGAAGAAGCGATTGAAAAACTGACCCGCAACTTCATGGCGATCCATGAGGCGGTCAGCGCGCAGCAGGCGACCATTGAGTTGCTGCTGCAAGGCGGCGACCCTTCGCCAGAGGACAAGGCGCGCCTGCAAGAGATGAACGAGCAGGTGAGCGGCTATGTGAATGCCGCCATCACCAGCATGCAGTTCCAGGACATGACCAGCCAGCTGATCGACCGCACGCTGAAACGCGTGACCGGTCTGCGCGAATTCCTGGGCACCCTGGGGGCGCACGGCGCCGAAGTGGTGCCGGAATCGGGCAGCGACGAGATCGTCGACCTGCTGAGCAAGGTCAGTATGGCCTTGGCAATCCAGAGCCTGGAGCTGCGCAGCGTGCTGCGCAAGGCGGTCAGCCAGAAGCACCTGGAAAGCGGCGACATCGAACTGTTCTGAATACGATAAAAATTTTACTTAGTGAGATAAAAAGATGGCTAAAACAATTCTTGCAGTCGACGATTCCAGCTCGCTGCGCCAGATGGTGGCATTCAGCCTGAAGGCCGCTGGCTACCAGGTGGTGGAAGCGGTCGACGGACAGGACGGCCTGGAAAAGGCCAAGCTGCAAACCGTGGACCTGGTGCTGACCGACCAGAACATGCCGCGCATGGACGGCCTGCAGCTGATCAAGCTGCTGCGCGAGCAGCCGGCCTATGCCAAGGTGCCGATCCTGATGCTGACCACCGAATCGTCCGATGAGATGAAAGCCAAGGGCCGCGCTGCCGGCGCCAATGGCTGGCTGGTCAAGCCGTTCGACCCGCAACGTCTGATTGAGGTAGTGAAGAAGGTCATTGGCTGATTAAGGGGTATGGCATGACCATCGATATTAGCCAGTTCTACCAGGTCTTCTTCGATGAAGCGGAAGAACTGCTGGCTGAAATGGAGCGTCTGCTGCTTGGCGTCGATGTCGCGTCGCCCAGCGACGAAGATTTGAATGCGATTTTCCGCACCGCGCACTCGGTGAAGGGCGGCGCGTCGACGTTCGGCGTGACCGACATGAGCGAAGTGACGCACGTGCTGGAGACGCTGCTGGACCGCATCCGCAAGGGCGAAATGGCCCTGACCTCGACCCATGTGGACGCCTTCCTGGCGGCCAAGGACATCCTGAAGATGCAGCTGGACGGGCACCGCCTGGGCAGCGCCGTCGACCAGGAGGCCGTGGGCGACGTGCGCATGATGCTGCAGGAGCTGGCGCAGGATGTGCACATTGAAGCGATGGCGCCGGTGGCGTCGGGCTTCAGCACGCCGGAAGTGCAGGCGGTCGACCACAGCGGCGGCCAGCGCTATCGCCTGGAGCTGCCGCCCATGGTGCACCGCGAGGTGGAGGCGCTGGCGGCCGAACTGGGCCTGATGGGCCACGTGGAGCTGATGCCGCTGGACGCCGAGCGCCACGCGATGATCGTCAGCACCCACGAGTCGCTGGACGACATCGTGGCGATCTGCTCCTTCGTGATCGACGCCGACCAGATGCAGGTGAGCGAACTGCCGGCCCTGAGTCCGACCCAGGCCGCGCGCGAGAACGCCGAGCGCGCGCGCAAGGAAGCGGACATGGGCTACGGCTTCTTCGATCCGCTGCCGCCGGGCGGCGCCACGCCGGCCGCGGCCCCGGCGGCGACGGCGGCCGCCGTGCCGAGCGGCGGTGAAGGCTACGGCTTCTTCCAGCCGCTGGACGAAATCCGTTCCAACGCGGCCGGCGCCGCCGACGACGCGCGCGGCTACGGCTTCTTCGAGCCGCTGGACGTGATCCGCGCCAAGGCCGGCATCAAGGACGCCCCGCCGGAAGCGGCCAAGCCGAGCGAGGAACAGGAAAAGAAAGCGGCCCGCAAGGAGGCGGAGAAGCAGGCGCACGCGCCGGCCGGCGCCGAGTCCTCTTCGATCCGCGTCTCGATCGAAAAGGTCGATCAGCTGATCAACCTGGTGGGCGAACTGGTGATCACGCAGGCCATGATCGAGCAGCGCGCCAGCACCATCGACCCGGTGCTGCACGAAAAACTCCTGAGCGGCATTTCCCAGCTCACGCGCAACACGCGCGACCTGCAGGAATCGGTCATGTCGATCCGCATGATGCCGATGGACTTTGTGTTCTCGCGCTTCCCGCGCATGGTGCGCGACCTGGCCACCAAGCTTGGCAAAAAGGTCGATTTCGTCACCAGCGGCGCCGCCACGGAACTGGACAAGGGCCTGATCGAGCGCATTGTCGATCCGCTGACCCACCTGGTGCGCAATTCGATCGACCACGGCATTGAAATGCCGGAGGTGCGGCGCGCCGCCGGCAAGACCGATGCCGGCCGCCTGTTCCTGTCCGCCTCGCACCAGGGCGGCAGCATCATCATCGAAGTGGCGGATGATGGCGGCGGCTTGAACCGCGATAAGATTTTGGCGAAAGCGCGCCAAAGCGGGCTGCCGGTGACCGACAATATGAGCGATGCCGACGTCTGGCAATTGATCTTCGCGCCGGGCTTCTCGACGGCGGAGCAGGTGACCGACGTCTCCGGACGCGGCGTCGGCATGGACGTGGTCAAGCGCAATATCACCGCCATGGGCGGCACGGTCGATATCCGTTCCGCCAAGGGCTTTGGCACCACCATGTCGATTTCGCTGCCGCTGACCCTGGCCATCCTGGACGGCATGCTGATCCAGACCGGCGAGGAGGTCTACATCCTGCCGCTGGGCTTTGTGCTGGAGTCGCTGCAGCCGGCGCCGGAGGACGTGAAGGAAATCAGCGGCAAGGGCCGCGTGGTCAAGGTGCGCGGCGAATACCTGCCGCTGGTGCCGCTGTACCAGATTTTCGACATCGAACCGCGCTTTACCGATCCGACCAAGGGCATCCTGGTGATCGTGGAAACCGAAGGCAAGAAAGCCTGCCTGTTCGTGGACGAACTGGTGGGCCAGCAGCAGGTGGTGGTGAAGAACCTGGAGTCGAATTACCGCAAGGTGACCGGCATTTCCGGCGCCACCATCCTGGGCGACGGCGGCGTGTCGCTGATCCTGGACGTGACGGCCCTGGTGCGCTCCTCGCGCCAGCTGGTTGACGAATCAAACTTAGTGAAGGAAGAACCATGAGCGAAGCAGAAAACGCAGGCGCTGCATCCCAGGAGTACCTGGCGTTCAAGCTGGGTGCCGAGGAATACGGCATCGACATCCTGAAGGTGCAGGAAATCCGCGGCTACGAGGCGGTGACCCGCATCGCCAACGCGCCCGAGTTCATCAAAGGCGTGATCAACCTGCGCGGCATCATCATCCCGGTGGTGGACATGCGCATCAAATTCAACCTCGGCGAGCCGGTCTACGACCAGTTCACCGTGGTGATCATCCTGAACATCAACGGCCGCGTGGTCGGCATGGTGGTCGACGCGGTGTCCGACGTGACCTCGCTGACGCCGGACCAGATCAAACCGGCGCCGGACATGGGCACGGCGTTCAGTTCGGAATACATGATTGGCCTGGGCACCATCGATGAGCGTATGCTGATCCTGGTGGACATCCAGCGCCTGATGTCCAGCCCCGAAATGGGCCTGAGCGAAAAACTCGCGGCTTGATCCGCACCCCGGGGTGCCCCCCGCGCACCGGTTATAAAAATATAGTCAGCAATTACAGGTTACAAAAAGGGAGATAACATAAAATGAACGTGCGCGAATTTAAGATAGGCACGCGGCTTGGTTTCGGTTTTGGGGTGATCCTGCTGATTTTGGTCGGCACGGTATTACTGACCAACGTGCTGAACTATCGCAACAAATCAGCCCTGATGACGGGCCTCGACCTGTCCGGCGCCAAGGAACTGCAGGCGCAGACCATGAAGAGCACCATGCTGGAAACCGGCATCGCCATGCGCAATATCGGCTTGCAGTCGGACGTCAGCCTGATGCAGAAGGAAGAAGAGAAGGTCAAGGCGAGCCGCGCCCGCTACGACGCGGCGCGCGCCAAGCTGCAGAGCCTGGGCCTGGACGACGCCGAGAAGAAGGTGCTGAACGACATCGCCGCGCTGCAGACCGATGTGGACGCCGCTTTCAAGGAGGCGATGGGCCAGATCATGGCCTTCAACGCCGAGGGCGCGGCCAAGGTGATCGCCGGCCGTATCGACCCGCTTAACCAGCAGGCCCTGGCCTCGCTGAACAAGCTGGTGGAAATCCAGGAAAAAGCCATCGCCAAATTCAAGGAAGACTCCAACAAGGCCGACCGCACCCTGACCATGTGGATGGTGGTGCTGGCCGCGGTGGGCGTCGGCGTGGGCGTGCTGTGCGCCCTGGTCATCACCCGCTCCATCACCGGCCCGCTGTCGGGCGCGGTGGAAGTGGCGCAGAAAGTGGCGGCCGGCGAACTGACCTCGCAGGTGACGGTGGAAGGCAAGGACGAAACCTCCGAGCTGCTGCAGGCGCTGAAGGACATGAACGACAGCCTGGTGAAGACGGTCGGCCAGGTGCGCCTGGCGACCGACACCATCACCACCGCGTCGCAGGAAATCGCGACCGGCAATGCCGACCTGTCGGCGCGCACCGAATCGCAGGCCTCCTCGCTGGAGGAAACCGCGTCCTCGATGGAGAACCTGACTTCCACCGTGAAGCAGAACGCCGACAACGCGCGCCAGGCCAACCAGCTGGCGGTATCCGCCTCCTCGGTGGCGGTGAAGGGCGGCACGGTGGTGGCGCAGGTGGTCGATACCATGGGCTCGATCAAGGAGTCCTCCAGCAAGATCGTGGACATTATCGGCGTGATCGACGGCATCGCCTTCCAGACCAACATCCTGGCGCTGAACGCCGCTGTTGAAGCGGCGCGCGCCGGCGAGCAGGGCCGCGGCTTCGCCGTGGTGGCGTCGGAAGTGCGCAACCTGGCGCAGCGCTCCGCCGCCGCCGCCAAGGAGATCAAGCACCTGATCGACGATTCGGTGACCAAGGTCGACAACGGCGGCCGCCTGGTCGACGAAGCCGGCCAGACCATGGGCCTGATCGTGACCTCGATCAAGCAGGTGGCCGACATCATGGGCGAAATCACCGCCGCCACCCTGGAGCAGAGCCACGGCATTGAGGAAGTCAATGCCGCCATCGGCCAGATGGATGAAATGACGCAGCAAAATGCCGCCCTGGTGGAAGAAGCCGCCGCCGCCGCCGAATCGATGCAGGACCAGGCCACCAACCTGGCCCAGGCCGTGTCGATCTTCAAGCTGGCAGGCGATGAATTCGCCAAGCGCGCCGCCGCGCCGGTACGCAAGCCGAAAGCTGCCGCCCCGGCGCGCAGCACCGCCGTCGTGGCGGCGGCTGAACCCAAGCAGCCGCCGAAGAAGCTGGCCACAGCCGCGCCATCCGGCGACGACTGGGAAGAGTTTTAATGTAGTTCATAGCGGAGGCCACACATATGGCGCTGACCAGAGAGACCGTGAAAGAGTTTGACTTCAACGGCAAGGATTTTGAACGGGTCCGCGCAATGATTTACAAGCGGGCCGGCATTGCGCTGGCCGATAGCAAGCAGGAAATGGTATACAGCCGGCTGGCGCGACGCTTGCGCGCCACCGGCATCACCACCTTCGTGCGTTACCTGGACGACCTGGAAGCAGGGCGCCTGGGCAACGGCGAATGGGAGGCGTTCACCAACGCACTGACGACCAACCTGACGTCGTTTTTCCGCGAATCACACCACTTCCCCCTGCTGGCCGAGCATATCAAGGCGCGGCGCGGGGAACCGATCAACATTTGGTGCTCCGCCAGTTCCACCGGCGAAGAACCGTATTCGATTGCCATCACCTGCTGCGAAGCGTTCAACACGCTGACGCCGCCGGTGCATATCCTGGCCACCGACATCGACACCAATGTGCTGGCCACGGCTGCCAACGGGGTCTACCCTATGGAGCGCATCGAGAAGCTGTCGGCCGAGCAGCAGCGCCGCTTCTTCATGAAGGGGCGCGGCGCCAACGAAGGCATGGCCCGCGTGCGGCAGGAGCTGCGCCAGCTGATCACCTACCGGCAGCTCAACCTGCTGGACGAGAAATGGGACATCCGCCCCGGCTTTGACATTATCTTCTGCCGCAATGTGATGATCTATTTCGACAAAGACACGCAACGCAAGATCCTCAAGCGCTTCGTGCCTTTGATGAAACCGGACGCCCTGCTGTTTGCCGGGCACTCGGAAAACTTCCTTTACGTGTCGGACGCTTTGAAGTTGCGTGGCAAGACCGTTTATGAGCTGGACGAGCGCAAGCTTGGTGCCGGCCACGCAGCAGCACAACGATAGTGAGCATGACATGGACAAAGAACATTTCGCCACCAACGTCTACTACGACCGGACGTTCGACTGCGAGGCGGCCAAGATCCTGCCGGGTGAGTACTACTACACCCACAAGGAGATGCTGATCGTGACCGTGCTCGGGTCCTGCGTGTCGGCCTGCATCCGCGACCGCGTGACGGGGGTGGGGGGCATGAACCACTTCATGCTGCCGGACGGCGGCTCGGACGCCGGCAGCCCGGTGTCGGCCTCGGCCCGCTACGGCACCTATGCCATGGAAGTGCTGATCAACGATTTGCTGAAAGCCGGCGCCCGGCGCGAGAACCTGGAAGCCAAGGTATTCGGCGGCGGCGCCGTGCTGAAGGGCTTTACCGCCATCAACGTCGGCGAGCGCAACGCCGCCTTCGTGCAGACCTTCCTGAAGAACGAGAAGATCCGCATCGTGGCCGAAGACCTCAATGATATATACCCGCGCAAGGTCTATTTCTTCCCGCGCACCGGCAAGGTGCTCGTGAAAAAACTGATGCAAACCCATAACGACACCTTGGCGCAACGTGAAAACGAATACGCCAGCCGCCTCAAATCCAAACCGGTGGCGGGCGAAGTCGAGCTGTTCTAAGAAACTAGGTAAGAAACCAGGTAAGCCAAATGAACAAGATCAAAGTCCTGATTTGCGACGATTCGGCGCTGATCCGCAGCGTGATGAGCGAAATCATCAAGAGCCAGCCCGACATGGAGGTGGTGGGCGTGGCGCCCGACCCGCTGGTGGCGCGCGAGCTGATCAAGCAAACCAATCCCGACGTCCTGACGCTGGACGTCGAGATGCCGAAGATGGACGGCCTCGACTTCCTCGAGCGCCTGATGCGCCTGCGCCCGATGCCGGTGGTGATGGTGTCCTCGCTGACCGAGCGCGGTTCCGAAATCACCCTGCGCGCGCTGGAGCTGGGCGCGGTCGACTTCGTCACCAAGCCCAAGATCTCGATCCAGAGCGGCATGCGCGAGTACACCGAGCTGATCGCCGACAAGATCCGCGCCGCCGCCAAGGCCAAGGTGCGGGCGCGCACCCTGCCGGCCGCCGGCACGGCCGGGGAGGGCAGCGTGGCGCTGCCGCAATTACGGAATCCGCTGATGTCTTCGGAAAAACTGATTATTGTCGGGGCCTCGACGGGCGGCACGGAAGCCATCCGCGAATTCCTGATGCAAATGCCGTCGGACTGCCCCGGCATCCTGATTACGCAACACATGCCGGAAGGCTTCACCAAGTCCTTCGCCAAGCGCCTGGACTCGCTGTGCAAGATTTCCGTGGTCGAGTCGCAAGGCAATGAGCGGGTGCTGCCGGGCCACGCCTACATCGCCCCCGGCCATTCCCACCTGCTGCTGGCCCGCTCCGGCGCCAACTACATGACCAAACTGGACCAGGGCGAGCCGGTCAACCGGCACCGCCCGTCGGTCGATGTGCTGTTCCGTTCCGCTGCGCAAAACGCCGGTAAAAACGCGGTTGGGGTTATCCTGACCGGCATGGGCAAGGATGGCGCGGTCGGCATGCTGGAGATGAAGAACGCCGGAGCGTATAATTTCGCGCAGGACGAAGCCAGCTGCGTGGTGTTCGGCATGCCGCGCGAGGCAATTGCCGTCGGTGCCACGCACGAAGTCGGCGCATTGCAAGCGCTGCCGGGCATGGTTCTGGGCTATCTGGCCCAGCACGGCTCGCGCGCACTGCGTGTTTGACGGGATTGATACGGTTTTGGGGTAGTTTGTTCGCCTTGGAGCAACGAAAATGCTATCCTACAACTTGCTGGGAACACCACTTTAATTAATAACCGCGTAAGTAGAAACAACGGAGCAATTCATGGCTGATCCAAAGATGAAATTTTTGGTTGTTGACGATTTTTCGACGATGCGTCGCATCGTACGAAATCTCTTGAAGGAACTGGGTTATGCCAACGTGGACGAGGCAGAAGACGGCGTGATGGCGCTGGCCAAACTGCGCGCGGAGCAATTCGACTTCGTGGTCTCCGACTGGAACATGCCGAATATGGATGGCCTGACCATGCTGCAGAACATTCGTGCCGACCCGGCACTGGCCAAACTGCCGGTGCTGATGGTGACCGCCGAGGCGAAAAAGGAAAACATCATCGCGGCTGCGCAAGCAGGCGCCAACGGCTATGTGGTGAAACCGTTCACCGCCGCCACCCTGGACGAAAAGCTGAACAAGATCTTCGAGAAACTCGGGGCTTGATCCGGCCGCCTCATCCTGTCGGGCCGGCCGCTTGGGCGGCTGGCCCGTTTGCACTCACCGGCGGCAGCCATGACCGCCGCTGCTCTATCCTGAGCCACGCATAAGACCACGTATGCATCAGACACACTTCCTGGTTCGCGAACCCTTGCTCGATCCCGAGCAACGCGTGGTCGGTTACGAACTTACCTGGCAGCAGGAAACTGCCACCCACGTCCCCTCGCTGGCCGAGCTGGAAGACCTGGTCGGCTTTGTTGCCGGGCAGGTGAACCATCCCGACCACGGCTGGCTGCTCAAGCAAAAGACCCTGTTCCTGCAGGCTGTGCCGGGCATGCTGTCCACCGATTCCCTGTTCGACATGCCGCCCGAGCATACGGTGCTGTCGATCAAGACCTCCGAACTGGCCAACCCGACCACCCTGGCCGCCGTGCAGGGCCTGCGCGCGGGCGGTGTCGGCATCCTGCTGCGCGATGCCGACCTGGCGCGCGTCGGCAGCCGCCTGGGCACGATTTGCTCCTACGTGGAAGTGCGCTTCACCGGGGCCGACGTGGCAGCGCAGGCGCGCACCTATTCGCAGCTGAAAACGTCGAACATCCGCATGGTGGGCCGCCCGGTCAGCACCTGGGCCGATTTTGACGCCTGCGCCGCGCTGGGGCTGGATGCCTTTGTCGGCAAACTGCACCTGACGCCGCGTCCCGGCTCGGAAGGCGCCGGCCTGAACCCGTCGCAAACCATCATCCTGCAGCTGATGCAGATGGTGAACGCGAATGCCGATGTGGTGCAGATCGAAAATGTGCTCAAGCGCGACGCCGCCCTGTCCTACAAGCTGCTGCGCTATATCAACTCCGCCGGCTTTGGCGCCGGGCGCGAAGTGCAATCGCTGAAGCAAGCGATCCAGTTGCTGGGTTACCAGCCGATGTACCGCTGGCTGACCCTGTTGCTGGCGACCGCCTCCACCTCCGGCTTCTCGCCGGTGCTGCTGGAGACCGCCGTGGTACGCGGCCGCCTGGCCGAACTGCTGGGCCAGAAAGCCCTGGGCAAGGCCGACGCCGAGAATATTTTCGTTGCCGGCATGTTCTCGCTGCTCGACCGCCTGCTGGGTATCCCGATGAAAGAGGTGCTGGAAACGATCCAGCTGAACGAAGAAGTGGTGAAAGCCCTGCTGACGCGCGGCGGCAAATACGGCCCCTTCCTCGCCCTGGCCGAAGCTTGCGAGCTGAACAGCAACCTGGTCAGCAGCCTGGCCGGCACCCTGTCGCTGACCCCCGAAGACGTCAACAAAGCCCACCTCTCCGCCCTGGCCTGGACCCAGAGCGTCACCACTTAAAAAAAATGTCCGTCCTGGGGTCAGGAAGAAAAGTGGACATTGTCCACTTTTCTTCCTGACCCCAGGATGGACATTTAGATTTCGAGGTTGTCGATCAGGCGGGTGGTGCCGAGCTTGGCGGCGGCCAGCACGACCAGTTTTTCGCCTTGCGCGATATCGCCGGCATTCGGCGGTTGCAGGTCGTTGCGCTTGCGGATCGAGATGTAATCCGGCTTCCAGCCGCGCGCGGCCAGTTCGTCCATGGCTTTGTGCTCGAGCTGGAAGACGTCCAAATGGCCGCCGCGCACCTCGTCCGCCACCTGGTTCAGCGCGCGGTACAGCGCCGGCGCTTCGGCGCGCTCGTCGGCCGACAAATACATATTGCGCGAGGACAGCGCCAGGCCGTCGTCGGCACGGTAAGTTTCCGCCGCGATGATCTCGGTCGGCATGCCCAGCTGGCGCGCCATATTGCGCACGATCATCAGCTGCTGGTAGTCCTTCTTGCCGAACACGGCCACCTTCGGCTGCACGCAGGAGAACAGCTTGGTCACCACGGTGCACACGCCGCCGAAGAAGCCAGGGCGGAATTCACCTTCCAGCGTGTTGCCCAGGCCGTCCGGCGGCTGCACGCGGTATTCCTGCGGCTCTGGATACATATCCTTTTCGGTCGGCGCGAACAGCACGTACACGCCTTCCTTCTCCAGCTTCTCCACGTCGGCCTGGAAGGTGCGCGGGTATTTGTCGAAGTCCTCGTTCGGGCCGAACTGCAGGCGGTTGACGAAGATCGACGCCACCACCGGGTCACCATGCTTGCGCGCCAGGCGCATCAGGGACAGGTGGCCTTCGTGCAGGTTGCCCATGGTTGGCACGAATGCGGTGCGCAACTGGCCGCTGAGCTGGTCGCGCAGTTCTTCGATATTGGAGATGATTTTCATGTTATTAGTGGTTAAGCGGGCGAATACGCGAGGCGCACATAGATCGGTGCGAACGGTTCCGCCTGGGTGATTTCAATCAGGGTTTCCTTGGCCAGCTCGAGCATCGCGACGAAGTTCACCACCACCACCGGCGGTGGCGCTTCCGGGTTGAACAACTCGGTGAATTCGATGAAGCGGCTCGATTGCAGCTTGCGCAGGATGGTGGTCATGTGCTCGCGCACGGACAGCTCTTCGCGCGTGATCTTGTGGTGCTGCTTGAGCGTGGCGCGCTTCATCAGCGAGCGCCAGGCGTCCTGCAGATCCACCACCTCGACTTCCGGCCAGGTCGGCACCAGGCTTTGCTCGATGAAGATCTGGGTGCGCACGAAGTCGCGCCCGACCACGGGCAGGGTGTTCAGCTCGTAGGCAGCCAGCTTGATCTGTTCGTATTCCAGCAGGCGGCGCACCAGCTCGGCACGCGGATCGTCTGCTTCCACTTCCAGGTCGTGCTGGCGCTGCGGCAGCAGCATGCGCGATTTGATCTCGATCAGCATCGCCGCCATGAGCAGGTATTCGGCCGCCAGCTCCAGGTTGGTCTTGCGGATTTCCTCCACATAGCTCAGGTATTGCAGCGTCACCTGGGCCATCGGGATGTCGAGGATGTTGAAGTTCTGCTTGCGGATCAGGTACAGCAGCAGGTCAAGCGGGCCTTCAAAGGCTTCCAGGAAGACTTCCAGCGCGTCGGGCGGGATGTAGAGGTCGTTCGGCAGTTTCAGCACCGGCTCGCCGTACAGGCGTGCAAAAGCAGCGCCGTCGTCGCTAGCCGGGGCGCTCGCTTCAGGTGGCGCGCGGTCCGCGCCGCTATCGGTGCCGCCTGCGTCCGGCGGCACCTCCGCGGCGACCGACAGTTCAGCCTGTTCGTCCACCGCGTCGTTTGGCGACATGCTGTGTGCCGTCCCGGCGTTTATACCTTGTTCTGGTACACGTAAGCCTGTTGCTTGACGGCGGAAGCCTTGTTACGGGCTTGCTCGTCCAGCGTCGTCACCGGCTTGTCCCACAGGATGGCGCGGCCGGCTTGCTGGCCTGCCTCGATTTGCGGGTTCTTTGCCTTCAGTTCCTTGATGAACAAGGAATGGTCGGATTCGTATTTATGATTCTGCTTGAGGAATTTCATATCTTGAAAGTAACAGGGTTCAGCAACGGACATTTTAACGCCTTTTCTCGTCAGAAACGATGGCGAATGCCTGCAACATAAGTATTTCCCTTGCCGGCGTTGCTAATCTTGTCGTACATCACGATTGCGTATACATCGGTACGGGGCGACAGGTTGTAGTCGTAGCCCAGGGCGCCGGTGTCGCGGTGGAATTCGGGCACGCCCCTGGCGTCTTCGGTCATGCGCGACCAAGCCACCATCCAGCGCCCCAGGCCGCCGTGCGTGGGCACGGTGAATCCGGCTTGCACCGAGTGGCCATCGCGCTCGCTGACCTTGGTTTGGTGGTCGGTGTAGGAGGCGAATAGCTTGACCGATTTCAGGTCATACGAGGCGGCCGCCATATAGGTGCGCTGCGCCGGCGTGGCGGCGGCGATGCCGGGGCCGAAGCGGACGTTCTGCGCGCCCAGCGTGACGGCCAGCTCCTTGCCAACGTACTTGGCAACGCCAGCCCAGTTGTTGTTATGCGCGCCGGCTTGTTCGCCCAGCGCATACTGGGCGATGAAGGTGGTGTCGTTGACCGGGTTGGAGGCGTACTGGAGCGCGTTGCTCCAGCCAGTATCGCCCAGGGTGCCATTGCCGCCGGGCGCGGTGAAGACCTGGTTGATCAGGGGCGAGAAGCGGGTCGAGGGCCCGAACGGGTTGATCTGGCCGGCGGCAATAAACAGGGGATTGCCGATGCGCCCCATGCGGACGGTGCCGAAACTGCCTGCCAGCCCGATGTTGGCGTTGCGCGAGAATAGCGGTTCGTTGGGGAAGCGGCCCGATTCGCCGGTATCGCCACGGAAGAAGCCTTCGATCTGGAACTGCGCTTTCATGCCGCCGCCCAGCGCCTCGCTGCCGGAAAAGCCATAGTAGGAGGTGATCAAGCCGCCGCTGTTGACGGCGCTGACGGCGATCGGGGCGCTGGCGGTGGCGGTGCGGCCGGCAAAGGCGTCCAGCACGCCGTAGATGGAAACCTGGGTTTGCGCCGATGCGGCGAGGGGAAGGGTGAGGGCGAGCGTCGGGAGCAGTCTGTTCATGGATACCTTCTCTTAATATTGTTGTTCAGGCCTCGTGCTGCGGCCCATTGTCACCCGCTGTCCGGGCGGCCGACAAGCAAAACTTCCCCCGCCGTGGGCATGCCGCCACGCCGGTTTGCCAGCGCACAGACTAAAGCCCGCGCGCGCGGCACAGTGGCGCCACCATTCACTTAAAGGAGGCTGTCATGGCACAGAGCAAGCAATCGGGCACCCAGAACCGTCAGTCCGTGCAAACCGTGGCGTCGGACAAGACCGAGGACAAACGCAAAGGCAATACCAAGAATGAGCAGTCGCGCACCAAGGCCGGCAAGGACGAGGGCGCCGGCGGTGGCGCCAAGCAGAAGGCCAAGCGCGGCTAGCGCCTGGCAGCACCGGCAGGGATGGCCCGCTTAGCGTATGCTAGCGGGCAACATGAAGACACGCACCGCCATCCTGCTGACGATTCCGCCCATGCTGTGGGCGGGCAACGCGATCGTGGGGCGGATGGTCGCGCACGATGTTCCGCCCATCCTGCTGAACTTCCTGCGCTGGGCTATTGCGCTGGCGCTGCTGCTGCCCCTGGCCGGACCGATCTTCCGCCGCGACAGTGCGGTGTGGCCGAACTGGCAACGTTTTGCCGTGCTGGGCTTGCTCGGCATCGGGCTCTACAACGCCCTGCAATACCTGGCTTTGCAGAGCTCAACGCCGATCAATGTGACCCTGGTGGCGTCCGGCATGCCGGTCTGGATGATGCTGACTGGCTGGCTGTTTTTCGGCGTTGGGGTATCGCGCCGCCAGATTGCGGGCGCCGTGCTTTCAATTGCCGGGGTTGTGCTGGTATTGGCGCGCGGGGAATGGGCGCATTTATTGGAAATGCGCCTGGTGGCAGGCGATTTATTCATGATCCTGGCGACCATCGCCTGGTCTTTATATAGCTGGCTATTAACCCGCACTACCGGCCCGGCTGATATTCGCGCTAATTGGGCCAGCTTCCTGGCGGCGCAAGTGGGATTTGGCGTCGTTTGGTCCGGTGCATTTGCTGCCGGGGAGGCGCTGATAGCGCCAGCCTCGATTAACTGGAGCTGGACATTGGTGGCGGCCCTGGCTTATGTGGCAGTGGGGCCGGCAATTATTGCATTCCGCTGCTGGGGCGCCGGCGTGCAGCAAGCCGGGCCGGCCGTCGCCGCGTTTTTCGTAAATCTCACGCCTTTATTTACTGCGCTGTTTTCCTCGCTGATTCTGGGCGAATCACCGCATGTTTATCATGCCCTGGCATTTATGCTGATTGTCGGCGGGATTATTATTTCCTCGGGCCGTGCGACAGCTCGTCGCTGAATCTGTTAATTTTCATATTCAATTCACCGTTACGCCCGGAGGTTGCCATGCGTTTCCTCACCCTTGCCGCGCTGGCCGCGGCCGTCCTGCTGACCGCCTGCCAGAAGCCGCCACCCAAGCCGCCCCAGCCCATCGCTACGAGCCAGCTGCTGGCCTGAACGCGCCAATAGTTGGCGCGGATCAGAACTCGACGGTGGCCGAAATGGTCGCGCTGCGCGGAGCGCCCGCGACCAGATAGCCCGAGCCCGGATAGCCGCCGGCCGAGGCCCAGTAATTGCGGTCGAAGACAATATCGAGGCGGGCGCGGAAGGTCACGTTGCGGTCGGCAATGCGCGTCGCATAATTGACGCCAAAATCAATGCGATTCCAGGACGGTAATTGCTGGGTATTGGTACCGTCGGCGAATTGTTTGGAGGTATAAACGGCACGGGCATTCAGGGATGGACCGGAAACTGCTTGAATATCCCATTCACCGCCGATATTCAGCTGGCTTTCCGGAACGCCGATAACGTCATTGCCCTGGTTAATCGGTTCCGCCGTGCGGCGCTGTTTTGCGTCGAGTAATGTCAAACCTCCGAGCAGGCGCACGCCGCGCATTGGATTGCCAAATACCGAGAATTCCAGGCCACGATTACGCTGTTCGCCGAATACGCCGAAAAGATTATTCTGCACATAGGCCGACGGCATGCCGGTGGAGAATGCGGCAGCACTGAATGCCAGGGCGCCGGTATCGAATTTCACACCCAGTTCTTTTTGACGCGAAATATAGGGCGAGAAAACTTCACCCTGGTTGGTAATGGCGGTGCTGGGTAGCGGATTGTATTCGTGGATTAAGCGCGGGGTGAGCGTGCCTGCCGCAGCGGCAACGCCAGCGCCAGGCGAGGCCGAGGCGGCTCCAGCGCTGGGCGCGGCCCCAAGCGAAGGGGCCGCACGATGAACTGGAAACTGTGGGGCGCGCCCATTGCGCTCGGCATCTCGACTGCCATCGGCCTGCTCTCCGCCCTGGTGGGCGACGGCTGGTGGGATGTCGTCTCCGCGCTGGCGCTGGGCGCGCCAGTGGCGGTGGGGCTCTGGTACGGCTGGCGGCGCACTTGAATTTCCTTGATCTGGCTTAATCCGGGAAAGGGTGGGGTGAACTTAGAATGAGATTCATTCTCATTTACTAGATTTTCCATGACTCGCCTCACCCCAACCCAGATCGCCCTCGCCGTCGCCGCAACCCTTTCCGCCGGCGCCGCATTCGCTAACGAGCCACAAATCCTGCCCCAAGTGAACGTGCTGGGCGCGGCGGAGCAGGGCTATGCCCAGGCTTCCTCTTCGACCGCCACCAAAACCGACACCCTGCTGCGCGATACGCCGCAATCGATCACCGTCATCACCCGTGAGCTGATCAACGACCAGGCCATGACCAGCATGGCCGACGCCATCCGCTACGTCCCCGGCATCGTCACCTCGCAGGGCGAGGGCAACCGCGACGCCGCCATCTTCCGCGGCAACAGCTCCACCGGCGACTTCTACGTGGACGGCGTGCGCGACGACGTGATGTACTACCGCGATTTTTACAATATCGAACGGGTCGAGGCGCTGAAGGGCTCCAACGCCATGATCTTTGGCCGTGGCGGTTCGGGCGGGGTGATCAACCGCGCCACCAAACAGGCGCGCTACCAGCCGGTGCGCGAAGCGGTGTTGAGCTATGGCTCCAACAGCCAGAAGCGCGCCGCGATCGACGTGGGCGATGCCGTGAACCCCGAGCTGGCGCTGCGCGTCAACGCCATGATGGAAAACTCCGACAGCTTCCGCAACGGCATGCACCTGGAGCGCAAGGGCATCAACCCGACCGCCACGTTGCGCGCCGGCCGCAACACGGTGGTCAGTGTGGCGTACGAGCACTTCCAGGATGAGCGCGTGGGCGATCGCGGCGTGCCGTCGTTCAACGGCCGCCCGTACGACACCGGCGTGGCCACCTTCTTCGGCAATGCGGACCTGAGCCCGAATGCCGTGCGCCTGAACGCCTTCACCGCGCTGCTCGAACATGATTTCGGCAACGGCCTGCTGCTGCGCAACCGCACCCGCTTTGCCGACTACGACAAGTACTACCAGAACGTATTTGCCGGCGGCGCCGTCTCGGCCATCACCGGCCGCCTGGCTGTTGGCGCCTACCGCGACGAGACCAAGCGCGAAAACCGCTTCAACCAGACCGACCTGCAATACACGCTGGCGGCGGGCTCGGTGCGCCACAAGCTGGCATTCGGCCTGGAGCTTGGCCGCCAGGAGACCGATGGCGTGCGCCGCAACGGCGTATTCCCCGGTGCTGCGCCGACGGTTCCGGCCACCAACCCGGTGTATGCCGGCAGCGTGAGCTTCGCAACCATCAGCAGCAATAGCTCCAGCATTGCCAACGTAGCTTCCGCCTACCTGCAGGACCAGCTTGAACTGTCGCCGCAATGGCAGGCCGTGCTGGGCGTGCGCTACGACCGCTTCAGCGTCGATCACACCAACCGCCTGACGGCGGGCGAGATCGATATCACTGATACGCCGGTGTCGCCACGCGCGGGCCTGATTTACAAGCCAGTGCCGGCCATGTCGATCTACACCAGCTACAGCCGCGCCTTCGCACCGCGCAGCGGCGACCAACTGACCTCCCTGAGCGTCACCAATAAGACCTTCGACCCTGAGCAGTTCAGCAACTACGAAGCGGGCATCAAGTGGGATGTGACGCCAAGTCTGGCGGCGACGGCTGCCGTGTACAAGCTCGATCGCAGCAATGTGATCGTGCCAGGCCCGGTAGCCGGCACCAGCATCCTGGTTGATGGCCAGACCAGCAAAGGCATTGAACTGGGCCTGAACGGCCAGGTTACGCGCAGCTGGAGCGTGGCCGGCGGCTACGCCTACCAGGACGCCGAGTTGACCGCCGACCAGTCGGCCACGGTGAAAGCCGGCGCCCGCGTCGCGCAGGTGCCGCGCCATACCTTCTCGCTGTGGAATCGCCTGGATGTGAATGCGCAGCTGGGCGCTGCGTTGGGGCTGGTGTACCGCGACAGCATCTTCACCTCCACCAGCAACACGGTGCAGCTGCCGTCCTATACCCGCGTGGATGGCGCGCTGTACTACAACATCGGCAAGGATTACCGACTGCAGCTGAACGTGGAGAATATGCTCGACAAGAAATACTACGCCGCCGCCCACGGCGACAACAACATCATGCCCGGCGCCCCGCGCAGCTATAAGCTGACCTTGAACGCCAAGTTCTGATCGCTAACCTTGCCCGCGCTTGCGGGCAAGGGCGGCGCGCGCGTCCATGTGCGCTTTGATGATGGACCAGCTTGCCGACTCAAGGTCAGGGTGCAGGCATAAGCCGATCAGTACTTCAGCATACGCCGCATGACCAGCGGCGCGGGCTCCAGCGGGTTGGCGTGGGAGTATTCGAGTTCTTCGGCGAGGGTGAATTCGTAGGCGGTGTAGAAGTCGATCAGCTTGGGCTGGTCGCTGCGCACGGCCAGGCGCAGTTCTTCCACGCCGGAGGCGAGCGCGTGGTGGATCACCGCTTCCAGCAGGTGCTGCGAGATATTGGTGCCGCGGTATTCGGCCACCACGCCCATGCGCAGGATTTCCCACACGTCGGGATAGCCGTCCAGCGGCAGCCAGCGCACGGAGCCGACCGGCGTTTCGCCATCGAGCAAAATAAAACCGCCGCCGTCGCGCAGGTGTTCGGCGACGTAGACGGCGGTTTCACGGTGTCCGCTGGAGGTGACATGCACCTTGCCGGCCCACGCTTTGCGCGTGAGCTCGGCGATCAGTGACGCATCTTCAGCGGTCGCTTCGCGAACGATTATGTCCATTGCTTAACGCACGCGCATGCCTGGCTCGGCGCCCGGCCATGGGTTCAGGACGTAGATACCCGGATTGGCTTTTTCATCCTTGGCGGAGGCAGCCAGCACCATGCCTTCGGAGACGCCGAACTTCATCTTGCGCGGCGCCAGGTTGGCCACCATCACGGTCAGCTTGCCGACCAGGTCTTCCGGCTTGTACATCGATTTGATGCCGGAGAAGACGTTGCGGTAGCGGCCTTCGCCCACGTCCAGGGTCAGGCGCAGCAGCTTGCCGGCGCCTTCCACGTGTTCGCAGTTGACGATGCGCGCGATGCGCAGGTCGATCTTCGAGAAGTCGTCGATCGAGATTTCCGGGGCCAGTTCTTCGATATCGCCGGCGGCTGGCGCATCGAGTGCGGCTGGTGCCGCGTCGGCAACGGCGGCCGGCGCAGCAGCGGCGGCGGCTTGCTGGGCCGGCGCGTCGAACAGGTCTTCGATCATCTTTGCATCCACGCGGGTCATCAGGTGGCTGTAAGCGCCGATGGTGCGGCCCAGCAGCGGCTGGTAAGCGGCGCCGGAGGCGAGCGAGGTGTCGGCCCAGGTGTAGGCGGCGTCGTTCAGGAAGCTGCGCACATTGGTGGCAACGCCCGGCAGCACCGGCGACAGCAGGATGGTCAACTGGCGGAACAGGATCAGGGCGGTGGTGCAGACATCGTGCAGCTCGGCCACTTTGGTCTCGTCCTTGGCCAGCACCCACGGCTTGTTCTCGTCCACGAAGCGGTTGGCCACGTCCGCGATTTCCATGATTTCACGCAGCGCCTTGCCGAATTCGCGCGAGTCGAAGTTGGCGGCGATGGAAGCCTGGCGCTCGGTGCCGTCTTCCGCCACCAGGGCCTTCTTGATCCACTCCTGCGACGAGGCGGACAGCTCGGATGCCAGCTTGCCGTCGAACTTCTTGGCGATGAAGCCCGCGCAACGCGAAGCGATGTTGACGAACTTGCCGATCAGGTCCGAGTTCACGCGCGCCACGAAGTCGTCGCCGGTGAAGTCCAGGTCTTCGACGCGGGAGTTCAGCTTGTAGGCCAGGTAGTAGCGCAGCCACTCCGGATTCATGCCCAGGTTCAGGTAGCGCAGCGGCGAAATGCCGGTGCCGCGCGACTTGGACATCTTCTCGTTGTTCACGGTCAGGTGGCCGTGCACCGCCACCTTCATGCGGTCGATGGTCGGGTGCTTGGCGAACTGCAGCATGGCTGGCCAGAACAGCAGGTGGAAGGAGACGATGTCCTTGCCGATGAAGTGGATCTGCTCCGTGCCTTCATCCGCCAGCAGGGCGTCGTAATCGATGCCTTTCTTGCCGCAGTAGTTCTTCAGCGAAGCCAGGTAGCCGACCGGCGCGTCCAGCCAGACGTAGAAGTACTTGCCCGGCGCATCCGGGATCGGGATGCCGAAGTAGGGCGCGTCACGCGAGATATCCCAGTCGGCCAGCTTTTCGCCGGCTTCGCCCAGCCACTCGGAGACCTTGTTCACCATCTCCGGCTGCAAACGGCCCGGGGTGTTCAGCCAGTCGCGCAGGAACGTGAAGCAGCGGGGGTCGGACAGCTTGAAGAAGTACTGCTCCGAAGGCTTCAGGATCGGGGTGGCATTGGTGAAGACCGAGAACGGGTTCACCAGTTCGGTCGGCTGGTAGGCGGCGCCGCACACTTCGCAGTTGTCGCCGTATTGGTCCTTGGCGTGGCACTTCGGGCACTCGCCCTTGATGTTGCGGTCGGCCAGGAACATGCCTTTGACCGGATCGAAGAAGCGGTCCACGGTCTTGGTCTGGATCAGGCCCGCTTCGCGCAGCTTGACGTAGATGCCTTGCGACAGTTCGACGTTCTCTGGCGAATCGGTCGAGTACCAGTTGTCAAAAGCGATATGGAAACCATCCAGGTACTGCGCGCGGCCGGCGGCGATCTTGGCCACGAATTCCTGCGGGGTGATGCCTTCCTTTTCAGCGGCGATCATGATCGGGGTGCCGTGGGTATCGTCGGCGCCCACGAAGTGGACCTCGCGCAAACCGTCGCCCTCGGCCTGCATTCGCTGGAAACGGACCCAGATGTCGGCCTGGATGTACTCCATCATATGGCCGATGTGGAAGGCAGCGTTTGCGTATGGCAGGGCAGTGGTGACGAACAGCTTGCGAGTCATAATTGATGCGCTATTAAGGTGGATAAAAAGAGCATTTTACCAGCGGATGCGCTAGACTGCGCCATCACCAATGGAGAATTGCATGAGTATCACCGTAGAAGACGTTAAATCTGCACTGTCTGGCGTAATTGACCCGAACACAACAAAAGACTTCGTCTCCTCCAAATCCGTCCGCAACCTGAAGGTCGAAAGCGGCGAAATCAGCCTGGATATCGAGCTCGGTTACCCTGCCAAATCGCAAATCGACGCGATCCGTGCCAATGTGCTGGCGGCCCTGCAGCCGCTGGGCGCCAAAGTCACCCTGAACGTCTATAGCAAGATCATTTCCCACAGCGTGCAGCGCGGCCTGAAGCTGATGCCGAACGTGAAGAATATCATTGCCGTGGCATCGGGCAAGGGCGGCGTGGGCAAGTCCACCACCGCAGTGAACCTGGCGCTGGCGCTGGCCGCCGAAGGCGCGTCTGTCGGCGTGCTGGATGCCGATATTTACGGTCCATCGCAGCCGATGATGCTGGGCGTCTCCGGCCGCCCGACCACGTCCGACGGCAAGACCATGGACCCGATGGAAGGGCATGGCGTGCAGGTGTCCTCGATCGGCTTCCTGATCGACCCGGACGAACCGATGGTCTGGCGCGGCCCGATGGTCACCCAGGCCTTGCAGCAGCTGCTGGAGCAGACCAACTGGCGCGACCTGGATTACCTGATCGTCGACATGCCGCCGGGCACCGGCGATATCCAGCTGACGCTGTCGCAGAAAGTGCCCGTGACCGGCGCCGTGATCGTGACCACGCCGCAGGACATCGCCCTGCTGGACGCGCGCAAAGGGCTGAAGATGTTTGAGAAGGTCGGCATCCCGATCCTGGGCGTGGTGGAAAATATGAGCACCCACATCTGCTCCAACTGCGGCCATACCGAAGAGATCTTCGGCCACGGCGGCGGCGAGAAGATGTGCGCCGACTTCGGCGTGGACTTCCTGGGCGCGCTGCCTTTGAAACTGGCGATCCGCGAGCAGACCGACGCCGGCAAGCCGACCGTGGTGGCCTCGCCGGACGGCCCGGAAGCCTTGATCTACAAGGCGATCGCGCGCAAGGTGGCAGTCAAGGTCGCCGAGAAGGCCAAGGACATGAGCAGTAAATTCCCAAGCATCGTCATTAAGCACGACTGATGCGGCGCGCCCTGGTTCGTTCAGCGGTGATGGCGATGGCGCTTGCGTCCCTCCCGGCGCTGGCTGCCGAGCAGGTGCCAGCGGCCAAAACCGCTTGGCAGCGTCAGGCCAGCGCCGCTGATGCCGAACTGCGCGGCCTGTCCGTCGTCAGCGACCAGATCGCTTGGGCCAGCGGCGCCAAGGGCACCGTGCTGCGCACCACCGATGGCGAACGCTGGACCCGCCTGAAGGTGCCGGACGCGGAAGCGTACGACTTCCGCGATATCGAAGCCTTCGACGCCAACACCGCCATCGTCATGGGCGCCGGCCCTGGCGCGGCGTCGCGCATGTACCGCACGCGCGACGGCGGCGCCACCTGGCAACTGCTCGTGGTGAACCAGGAGCCGGAAGGCTTTTGGGACGCCATGGCATTCTGGGATGCGCAGCACGGCATCGTCTTCGGCGACCCGGTGCGCGGCGCCTTCCAGGTGCTGGTCACCAACGACGGCGGCGACAGCTGGCAACTGATGGAAGACCCGAAAGGCCTGGCCGCCTTGCCGCAAGAAGGCGCCTTCGCGGCTAGCGGCACCTGCCTGAGCGTGGCCGGCAGCAGCGACGCCTGGTTCGTGACCGGCGGCGCCGCGCAAGCGCGCGCCTTCCGCTCCAAAGACCGCGGCCGCACGTGGCAGGCGGCCACGCTGCCGATTCCCGCCGCAGCCGCCACCAAAGGCGCCTTCTCGGTCGGTTTCGCACCCGGTGGGCGCGGATTCGCGGTGGGCGGCGACTACAAGGAAACCGCGCTCGGCACGCTGAATGGCGCCGCCAGCACGGACGGCGGCAAAGGCTGGACGCCGGCGCCAATCCTGCCAACGGGCTTCATCTCGGCCGTGGTCCCGGTGCCCGGCGCGCGCGGCACATTCGTCGCCGTCGGCCTGGCCGGTTCCGGCTACACCCGCGATGGCGGCACCAGCTGGACGGTCATCGAGCAGGAAACGAAACTGAACGCCGTTGGCTTTGCCGCCAACGGTGCCGGATGGGCGGTCGGCCCGCAAGGCCTGATCGTGAAATATGCAGGCACACCACTCACACAGGAGAAATAATATGAAGAAGATTCTGGCGGCCATCGCCATGGTCGTGGCAGCAGGCAGCGCCGCAGCGCAATCCGTCGACTTCGCCGAGCCGAAAAATGGCGCGGTGGTCGGCAGCCCGTTCAAAGTCAAATTCGCCGTCACCGGCATGGCAGTGAAGCCGGCCGGCGACATGACCAGCAGCACCGGCCACCACCATCTGATCATCAACGGCGACAGCCTGAAAGCCGGCGAATCGATCCCCTTCGACGAAAAGCACCTGCATTTCGGCAAGGGCCAGACCGAAGCCGACGTCACCCTCCCGCCCGGCACCTACAAGCTGACCATGCAATTCGCCAACGGCGCCCACCAAAGCTACGGCCCCGGCCTGTCCAAGAGCATCACCGTTACCGTCAAGTAAGGACAAAATTCGGGGTCAGGTCTGACAATCGGACAAATGGTGCCCTTGGGCACCATTTGTCCGATTGTCAGACCTGACCCCGAATCTCATTCCACGGGTAAAATAGCGGGTTTTACATCTTCCGCTTGCTACCACGATGACCACCGCACCAGCTAAACCTGTCCGTACCCGTTTCGCTCCTAGCCCGACCGGCTTCCTGCACCTGGGCGGCGCCCGTACTGCGCTGTATTCCTGGGCTTTCGCGCGCCATTTCGGCGGCACTTTCGTGCTGCGTATCGAAGATACCGACGTGGAACGTTCGACCCCGGAGGCGGTGCAGGCCATCCTGGATGGTATGGAGTGGCTGGGCCTGCAGCATGACGAAGGCCCGTTCTACCAGATGCAGCGCATGGACCGCTACCGCGAGGTGGTGGCGCAGATGCTGGCCGCCGGCACCGCCTACCATTGCTATTCCTCGCCGGAAGAAGTGCAGGCCATGCGCGACAAGGCCACCGCAGCCGGCGAGAAGCCGCGCTATGACGGCACCTGGCGTCCGGAAGAGGGCAAGACCCTGCCGGCCATCCCGGAAGGCCGCAAGCCTGTGGTGCGCTTCAAGAACCCGCTGGATGGCGATGTGACCTGGACCGATGTGGTCAAGGGCCCGATCACCATCTCCAATAAAGAGTTGGACGACCTGGTGATCGCCCGCCCGGACGGCACCCCGACCTATAACTTCTGCGTCGCGGTCGACGACTGGGATATGCAGATCACCCACGTGCTGCGCGGCGACGACCACGTGAACAACACCCCGCGCCAGATCAACATCCTGCGCGCCATCGGCGCCGACCTGCCGGAATACGGCCACCTGCCGATGATCCTGGGCTCCGACGGCGCCAAGCTGTCCAAGCGCCACGGCGCTGTCAGCGTGATCGATTACGCGGACAAGGGCTACCTGCCGGAAGCCATGCTGAACTACCTGGCGCGCCTGGGCTGGTCGCACGGCAACGATGAGCTGTTCTCGATGGAGCAGTTCATCGAGTGGTTCAACCTGGAGAGCCTGACCGCCTCGTCCGCCCAGTTCGACTTCGACAAGCTGGCCTGGGTCAACAACCACTGGATCAAGCAAGCCGACAATGGCCGCCTGGCCGAGCTGGCGCGCAAACCGCTGCTGGCGGCCGGCGCCGTGTTCGACGGGGCGCCGGAGCTGGCCACCGTCATCGGCCTGCTGAAGGACCGCAGCAATACGATCGTTGAGCTGGCAGACGCCGCCATGCTGTTCTTCCGCGCCCCGCAGCCGGATGCCGCCTTGATGGCACAGCACTACACCGACGCCGTCAAACCGGCCATGGCTGACTTTGCCGCACGCATTGCCACCGTTGAGTGGAGCAAGGAAGCGATTGCCGCCATGATCAAGGAAGTGCTGGCCGCGCACGGCCTGAAGATGCCGCAACTGGCCATGCCGTTGCGCCTGATGGTGGCTGGCCAGCTGCAGACGCCGGCGATCGATGCGGTGCTGCAATTGTTCGGCCGCGAGACCGTGGCAGCCCGTCTGGCAGCCCGCATTTAAATATTTTCGACAATCTTGCAAATTAGCATTTGCAATTTTCGGAAGGGCTGCTATACTTCTGTCTCCTTCGAAAACGGGGGTATAGCTCAGCTGGGAGAGCGCTTGCATGGCATGCAAGAGGTCAGCGGTTCGATCCCGCTTACCTCCACCAGTTTAGCGAAGGAAATGTAGTAAAAACGGTAGTAAAAGTAGTCCAGGGTCCCCATCGTCTAGAGGCCTAGGACATCACCCTTTCACGGTGAGTACCGGGGTTCGAATCCCCGTGGGGACGCCAAGAGCAGTAACAATTTGTGCCAGTTTGGGGGTATAGCTCAGCTGGGAGAGCGCTTGCATGGCATGCAAGAGGTCAGCGGTTCGATCCCGCTTACCTCCACCACTAAGCACAGATTGCGTAGTAGCAGTAACGGAAAGTCCAACAGGTCCCCATCGTCTAGAGGCCTAGGACATCACCCTTTCACGGTGAGTACCGGGGTTCGAATCCCCGTGGGGACGCCAGCTTTTCGTAATATGTTGTGCCCGGGGGGTATAGCTCAGCTGGGAGAGCGCTTGCATGGCATGCAAGAGGTCAGCGGTTCGATCCCGCTTACCTCCACCATCAATGGCACAACGTAGCAACAGTCCAACAGGTCCCCATCGTCTAGAGGCCTAGGACATCACCCTTTCACGGTGAGTACCGGGGTTCGAATCCCCGTGGGGACGCCATCAAATAAAAAGCCTGCAAGTTTAACTCCTTTGCATCCTAGGTGTTTGCGTACTAAGATTAGTTACGTACCCTGCATTGGAGAACGTCATGGAACTTCGATCGCTGCAATCGCATCGCTGGGTAGCGCGCCAGGCTGACTGGACCGCTGCAGCCATTGCCGGCTTTGGTGCCGGCGGTATCCTGATGTTGGTGGAGCTGATATGGGCCACAATGCAGGCGCCGGACCGATGGCTGGTCACGCGCATGGTCGCCGCGATGGTGATGGGGTGGGAAGTCCTGCAAACCTCCGGCTACGACCTCACTGTCGTGATCGCCGCGCTCGCCGTCCACTATATCCTTGGCATCGCTTTCGCCCTCATGCTGGCAGCGATTATCGCTCCCTTCCAGCTCGATTCGAGCCTCGGATTGGTCACGCTGGTCGGCGCCGCCTTTGGCGTGCTGCTCTATGTGCTGAATTTCTACGGCATGTCGGAAGCGTTCTCCTGGTTCACCCAATTGCGCGGCTGGTCCACCTTCATTGCGCATGTGATCTTTGGCGCCAGCTGCGCGCTGTTCTACCGCATGCTCGAGCGGCCCGAAAAACGCGAATAAGCAAGCCTTTGCAAAACCGCCCCGCCAGCTGCGGGGCGTAGCCGTGTGTAGTTCCCATAACTAACCGGGCTGAATATTATGGCGTTGGCAATCTCCCTTATCCTGATTGTTCTTGGCGCAATAATTTTTCATTGGCTCAGCCCATGGTGGCTGACTCCCATCGCCTCCAACTGGCAGGCGATGGACGATGCTTTCATGATCACGCTGGTGATCTGCGCCGTCCTCTTTATCGTCATCCACCTGTTTGTCGCCTATGCCGTGGTCAAGTTCCGCCACCGCGAGGGGCACCGCGCGGCGGCGGAGTCGCATAACCGCAAGCTGGAGTGGTGGCTGATCGGCGGCACCTCGGTCGGCATCGTGGCGATGCTGGCGCCGGGCTTGCATGTGTATGCCAAGCTGATTGACCCGCCGCCCAATGCCAGCGTGTTCGAAGTGATGGGCAAGCAGTGGGACTGGCATTACCGCCTGCCGGGCAAGGACAATAAGCTGGGCGCGACCGATGTGCGCTTTATCAATGCCACCAATCCCTTCGGCATCAACCCGGAAGACCCGGCGGGGCAGGATGATGTGCTGGTCGACGGCAACGAGATGCATATCCCGCTCAACCAGCCGGTCAAGGTGCTGCTGCGCGCGCAGGACGTGCTGCACGACTACTATGTGCCGCAGTTCCGCACCCGTATGAATATGGTGCCGGGGCTGGTGACGCATTTCTGGCTGACGCCGACGCAAGTGGGACGCTTCGAGGTGCTGTGCGCGCAGTTGTGCGGGGTTGGGCATTCGAATATGCGCAGCGCGGTGGTAGTGGAGGAGCAGGCGGCTTACCAGGCCTGGCTGGCGAAGCAGCCGACCTTTAGCGGCAAGGGTGCGGCGGGCGGCGTGGGCGGGCCGATGGAGCCGGGCAAGCAGGGCAGGCTGATCGCCCAGTCCAAGGGCTGCGTGGCCTGCCACAGCGTGGACGGCACGGCGAGCGTTGGCCCGAGCTGGAAGGGTTTGTTTGGCAAGCAGGAAGCACTGGAGGGCGGCGCCACTGTCGCGGTGGATGAGGCCTACCTGAAGCAGGCGATCAACGACCCCAAGGCCACCCTGGTCAAGGGCTATCCGAACATCATGCCGCCCAATCCCCTGAACGATGAGGAAATGGCGGCAGTGATCGACTACATCAAGACGGTACGCTGAGGAGACCTCGCATGTCTTATGGTGAACAGCATGGCCACGCTGATGGCGAGCATCACGCCCCGCAGAGCTTCTGGACCAAGTATATCTGGAGCCAGGATCACAAGGTCATTGCGATCCAGTACACGATCACGGCGCTGTTCATCGGCCTGATCGGCCTGATCCTGTCGGACCTGATGCGCCTGCAGCTTGGCTTCCCGGGCAAATTCCAGTTCATCGACCCCAGCAGCTACTACCAGTTCATCACCATGCACGGCATGATCATGGTGGTGTATTTGCTGACGGCGCTGTTCCTCGGGGGCTTTGGCAACTACCTGATCCCGCTCATGGTGGGGGCGCGCGATATGGTGTTCCCCTTCCTGAATATGCTGTCCTACTGGTTCTACCTGCTGGCGGTGGTGATCCTGTGCGTGAGCTTCTTCGTGCCGGGCGGCCCGACCGGGGCCGGGTGGACCCTGTATCCGCCGCAGGCGATCCTGCCCGGCACGCCGGGCGTGGAGTGGGGCATTGTCGTCATGCTGGTGTCGCTGGCGGTGTTCATCGTGGCGGCCACCATGGGCGGCCTGAATTACGTGACCACAGTGCTGCAGGCGCGCACGCGCGGCATGACACTGATGCGCATGCCCTTGTCGGTGTGGGGCATTTTCGTGGCCACCATCCTGGCGCTGCTGGCATTCCCGGCCTTGTTCGTCAGCGCGGTGATGATGCTGTTCGATAAGCTGCTCGGCACCAGCTTCTTCATGCCGGCCCTGGTGTCGATGGGGCAGCAGCTCGATTACAAGGGCGGCAGCCCCTTGCTGTTCCAGCACCTGTTCTGGTTCTTCGGCCACCCGGAGGTGTACATCGTGGCGCTGCCGGCGTTCGGCGTGATCTCGGATTTGATCAGTGTGCATGCGCGCAAGTGCATCTTCGGCTACCGCATGATGGTGTGGGCGATTGTGATCATCGGCGGCTTGAGCTTTGTCGTATGGGCGCACCATATGTATGTGAGCGGCATGCATCCGTGGTTCGGCTTCTTCTTCGCCACCACGACGCTGATCATCGCCGTGCCGACCGCGCTCAAGGTCTATAACTGGACGCTGACACTGTGGCGCGGCGATATCCATATGACCGTGCCGATGCTGTTTGCGCTTGGCTTTATCAGCACCTTCCTGATCGGCGGGCTGACCGGGCTGTTCCTGGGGAATGTCAGCGTCGATATCCCGCTCTCGAATACCTATTTCGTGGTGGCGCACTTCCATATGGTGATGGGCGTATCGCCCGTGCTGGCGGTGTTCGGCGGCCTGTATCACTGGTACCCGAAGGTGACGGGCCGCATGTATAACGAGGCGCTCGGCCAGGCGCATTTCTGGATCACCTTCATCGGCGCCTATGCCATCTTCTTCCCCATGCACTATCTTGGCATCCTCGGCATGCCGCGCCGCTATTACGCGTACGAGAATTACGCCTTTATTCCGGAGTCGGCCCAAAGCCTGAATGCCTTCATCACGGTGGCGGCGCTGGTCGTCGGCGTGGCGCAGTTGCTGTTCCTGTTTAACATTTTCTGGAGCGCGCGCAAGGGCGTCGCCTCGGGCGGCAATCCCTGGCGCGCGGCCAGCCTGGAGTGGTTTACGCCGCAGACCCCGCCGGGCCACGGCAACTGGGGACCCGAACTGCCTGCCGTGCATCGCGGCGCATATGAATACGGTGTCGATGGCCCCGGCGGCGACTACATCCCGCAGAATGCCGGGCCGGAGTTCGGCCCGGATCCACACGCGCCGCCGCCCGCGCCTTCGCCTGCGGACTCCGCTGCCGGGGTGGTGAAATGAGCGCCGGCGCAACTTGGCGTGACGGCAGCGACCCGCGCGGCGGCGGCCCGGCATGGCCGCAAGGTGCACGCCGCATCGGCTTGTGGGTCTTCATGGTGGTGGTGAGCACCTTGTTTGGCCTGTTTGGCGTGGCCTACATGATGCGCGCGGCCTATGAGGACTGGCGGCCCATCACCTATGTCCCGTGGCAGCTATATTGCAGCACCGGCCTGCTGGTGTTGTGCAGCCTGGCGTGGGAGCTGGCGCGCAGCCACGTTTCCGCTGGCCGCGCGCAGGCGGCGCGCAGCACGACGATGGGCGCGCTGGTGTTGTCGGCGGCCTTCGTGCTGTCGCAGCTGTATGCATGGCAGGCGATGGTGGCGGCCGATTACAGCGTGGCCGCCAATCCCGCCAACAGCTTCTTCTACCTGATCACCGGCCTGCACGCGGCGCACGTGCTGGGCGGCATGGTGGCGGGCGCGTTTGCGGTGCGCAGGGCAGGGGAGGCGGTCGGCCTGTGCGCGCAGTACTGGCACTTCCTGTTTGTGCTCTGGCTTGCCGTGTTCGGCATGATCTACCTGGTGACGCCCGAGTTTGTCCGCGCATTCTGCACAACGATAGGCATTCCCGTGAGGTGAGCTTATGGATACCGGCACCAATGACATGAAAGGCTTCGTCTCGGATTGGGCCGGCGATCGTGTCGCCTTCCGGGTACCCTGGGGCAAGGCGATGATGTGGATCTTCCTGCTCAGCGACACCTTCATCTTCGGCACCTTCCTCACCGGTTATATGTCGGTGCGCATGGCCACCACCGCAGCCTGGCCCAACCCCAGCGAAGTGTTCTCGCTGACGATCATGGGCACCAATTATCCTTTGATCCTGATCGCGATCATGACGTTTGTGCTGATCACCAGCAGTGGCACGATGGCGATGGCGGTCAACTACGGTTACCAGGGTAACCGCAAGATGGCGGCGATACTGATGCTGGTGACCGCAGCTTTTGGCTTGCTGTTCGTCGGCATGCAAGCGTTCGAATGGACCAAGCTGATTCACGAGGGCGTGCGGCCGTGGGGTAATCCAATGGGCGCGGCGCAATTTGGCTCCTGCTTCTTCATGATCACCGGCTTCCATGGCCTGCACGTTTCCGCCGGCGTGATTTACCTGGCAGTCATCGCGCGCCGCGTGCTGAATGGGCATTATGAGCAGAAAGGTTACGGCATCGTGGAAATCACCGGCCTGTATTGGCACTTTGTCGATCTTGTCTGGGTGTTCATCTTTGCATTGTTCTATCTCTGGTAGGAGGCGACCATGTCCAACGCAGATGCCGGCAGCACGCACCAGCAGCATCCGATAGGCACTTACGTTAAAGTCTGGATCCTGCTGTTCGTGCTGAGCTTCTTCTCTTACCTGGTCGATTTCTTCCACGTGCAAGGCGTGCTGCGCTGGGGCCTGATTCTTGTGCTGATGGTGTTGAAGGCGGGCTTTATCGTGGCGGTCTTCATGCATATGAAGTGGGAACGGCTGGCGCTGATCTCCGCGATTGTGTTGCCGCCGCTGGCGATACTGGTGCTGGTGGCGATGATGGGCGCGGAGTCGGGATACGTGCACGATAATCGCATCGAACACTTCGCCGTTGCGCCCTTGAAATGACGCTTGCACGCTGATATAATTCGCGCACGCTTTTACGACGTCCCCATCGTCTAGAGGCCTAGGACATCACCCTTTCACGGTGAGTACCGGGGTTCGAATCCCCGTGGGGACGCCAAGTTGTTTAAATGCGTAGTGCAAGTCCAGGGTCCCCATCGTCTAGAGGCCTAGGACATCACCCTTTCACGGTGAGTACCGGGGTTCGAATCCCCGTGGGGACGCCAAAGATCAGAATGAAGCCGCCTTGTGCGGCTTTTTCATTTTCCGCGTATTTCCCGACGCTATGGCCAACTTGACCCTCGATCTGTTTTGCAAAGTTGTCGATAACTTCGGCGACATCGGCATTTGCTGGCGCCTGGCGCGCCAGCTTGAGCGCGAACACGGCATCGCCGTGCGCTTGTGGGTTGATGACCTGCGCGCTTTCCAGCGCATTTGCCCGCAAGTCGATAGCGGCGCCGCGCAGCAGGTGATCGAGCACGTCGCCGTGCGCCACTGGGTCGGCCAGGACGGCGAGTACACGCCGTCCGAGGTGGCCGATATCGTGATCGAATTCTTCGCGTGCGATATTCCGCCCGGCTATATCGCCGCGATGGCGCAGCGCCCGGTCAAACCGGTGTGGCTGAATCTGGAAGGCTTGAGCGCGGAAGAGTGGGTGGAGGGCTGTCACAGCCTGCCGTCCAAGCATCCGCGCCTGCCGTTGACCAAGTATTTCTTCTTCCCCGGCTTCACCAACAAGACCGGCGGCTTGCTGTGCGAGTCCGGCCTGGAAGGCGAGCGCGCGGCGTTTGCCGCCGATCCGGCCGCCGCGCCGCGCTTCCTGGCATCGCTCGGCGTCACCGCTGCCGAGGCGGCGGGCTTGAAGGTATCGCTGTTCTGCTATCCCTACGCACCTGTCGCCGAGTTGTTCGCGGCCTGGCGCGATGGCGGCCAGCCCGTGACCTGCCTGGTGCCGGAGGGCGTGGCGGCTGATGCCGTGCAAGCCTTCCTCGGCCAGCCGGCCGTGCCGGGCGCCGTACGCAGCGAGGGTGCGTTGACCGTGCGCGTGCTGCCATTCGTGCCGCAGCAGGACTACGACAAGCTGCTCTGGTCCTGCGACCTGAACTTCGTGCGCGGTGAAGACTCCTGGGTGCGCGCGCAATGGGCTGGGAAATCCTTTATCTGGCATATTTACGCGCAAGACGAAAACCTGCACCATAAAAAACTGCGCGCCTTCCTGCAGCGCCATTCCGGCGGCGAAGCGCTTGACGCGTTTTCGCTGTGCTGGAACGGCGCGCGGCAAGGCGACTGGCCCGACCTGTGGAAAGGCCTCGCCGAGGCAATGCCTGAAATTTCGGCAAGGTCGGCACAATGGCAACAAAAAATCCTGGCCAACGGCGATCTGGCCTCGAATTTGACTAAATTTTGTGCATCGCTGACGTAATACATCACAACCCCGTGCTATAATGCGCGGTTACTGCAACTCCCCTTAACCGGTATATATTCGCTATGAAATTCGCAAAAGAGATTCGTGTCGGCAACATCATCATGGTTGAAGACAAGCCATTCATCGTTCTGCGTTCCGACGTCAACGGCTCGTCCCGCACTGGCTTCACCTACAAATGGAAGATGAAGAACCTGCTGACCGGCGCTCCGCTGGAAAACGTGTTCCGCGGCGATGACAAGTTCGACGTGGTCGTTCTGGACAAGAAGCCAGTGACCTACTCCTACTTCGCTGACCCACTGTTCGTCTTCATGGACGAAGAGTACAACCAGTACGAAATCGAAGAAGAGAACATGGGCGACGCCGTCAACTACCTGAAAGACGGCATGGAATGCGAAGCTGTCTTCTACGACGGCAAAGCCATCTCGGTTGAACTGCCAACCACCATCGCGCGCCAGATCATTTACTCGGAGCCAGCTGTTAAAGGCAACACCTCCGGTAACGTGACCAAAGAAGCCAAGCTGGAAAACTCCATCGAAGGCCGCAACTTCACCATCCAGGTGCCACTGTTCGTGTCCCAGGATGACGTGGTCGAGATCGACACCCGTACCCACGAGTTCAAAAAGGTCGTTCGCGGTTAATATCGCAAGATCTGTTGCAAACTCGCAATGAAAAGCCCGCTTTTGCGGGCTTTTTTACTTTCTGACAGTATTATTTACTTGCAAACTGCTGGTATCCTTTTGATTTCTGCTGTTGTTTAAACAAAAGAGGGCGTACCAAATGGATCGACGGGGTTTCGTGAAGTTGGGATTGGCTGCCGGCGGCGCAGCGACTGTGCCGCGCACGCAAGCGGCGGTGCCGTCGGTGCTGGATGGCGGCGTCCAGCTGCAACAGGAACTGATGGCGGCCAACAAGCTGACCTCGCACTCGCTGACCTCGCAATACCTGGCCCGCATCAACGCGATCGACAAAGCCGGCCCGCGCATCAACGCCGTCATCGAAATCAATCCCGAAGCGCTGAAGATCGCGCGCGAGATGGACCGCGAACGCCTGCAGCGCAAGCTGCGCGGGCCGCTGCACGGCATCCCGGTGCTCCTGAAGGACAATATCGCCACCGCCGACCGCATGAGCACCACTGCCGGCTCGCTGGCGCTGGCCGGCGTGCGCGCCGCGCGCGATTCCCATGTCGCCGCCAAGCTGCGCGAAGCGGGCGCCGTCATCATCGGCAAGACCAATCTTAGTGAATGGGCGAATATGCGCTCCAGCCACTCCGTCAGCGGATGGAGTGCGCGCGGCGGTTTGACCCGCAATCCCTATTCCTTGGACCGCAATTGCAGCGGCTCCAGTTCGGGCTCCGGCGCCGCCATTGCGGCCGGGCTGGCGACGCTGGCGGTGGGCACCGAAACCGACGGCTCCATCGTCTCGCCCGCATCGATTTGCGGCCTGGTCGGCATCAAGCCCACGCTTGGCCTGGTGAGCCGCAGCGGCATCATCCCCATCGCCCACTCGCAGGACACGGCGGGCCCGATGGCGCGCAGCGTCTCCGACGCCGCCCTGATGCTGGCGGCAATGGCCGGCGTCGATCCTTCCGACCCCGCCACGCAAGATGGTGCCGGCAAAGCCGCCGACTACGCCGCAGCACTCAAGACCGACAGCCTGCGCGGCAAGCGGCTTGGCGTCGCCCGCAACTTCTTCGGCGGCAGCGACGGCGTCGATGCGGAGGTGGAGAAAGCGCTGGAGGCCTTGAAAGCGCAGGGCGCGATCCTGGTTGATGTGCAGGTGCCCAACACGGAAAAATACGGCGACAGCGAAACCGAAGTGCTGCTGCACGAATTCAAGGTTGACCTAGCCGCCTACTTGCGCGACTACGCGCCAGACGCCAAGGTCAAGAACATGGCCGACCTGATCGCCTTCAACAAGCAGAACGCGCAACTGGAGTTGCCATACTTCGGCCAGGAATACCTGGAGCGCGCGGAAGCCAAGCCGGGCCTGGACAGCAAGGCGTACCAGGAAGCGCTGGCCAACAACCACCGCTACTCGCGCGAAGAGGGCATTGACCTGGTATTGAAAGCGCACGAACTGGACGCCCTGGTGGCGCCGACGGATGGCACCGCCTGGCTGACCGACTTCATCAACGGCGACCACTACCCGAAGAGTTTCTCATCCCCCGCCGCGGTGGCCGGCTACCCGCACGTCACGGTCCCCGCAGGCTACGTGCGCGGCTTACCGGTCGGCCTCTCATTCGTCGGCACCGCCTACAGCGAAGCGATGCTGATCGGCATGGCCTACGCCTTCGAGCAAGCCACCAAGATCCGCCGCGCTCCCCAATTCCCGCCTAGCGTCTCCATCCGCCCCTAGAAAATGTCCGTATTGGGGTCAGGAAGAAAAGTGGACATTTCTTTTGGAAATGTCCACTTTTCTTCCTGACCCCAAGGCGGACATTTTTAGACTTCAATGAAGCGCATCTTGAAGTTGCGGCCTTTGAAGCTGCCGAAGTCGCCGCCTTTCATCGTGCTGGCGGCTTTCAGGCGGTCGAATGCGGCGTGGGCGATGCGGCGGTCGAGCGCGACATAGGTCTGAAATTCGGTAACGGCAATCTTGCCGACCTGCTCTTTGACCAGGCCGCCATCGCCGCACAGGGCGCCCAGTACGTCGCCGGCGCGCAGCTTCTCTTTCTTGCCGCCGGAGATGCAGAGGGTCAGCATCGGTGCCGGTTCGGCGTTGGCGTATTCGTCGTCGCCCAGCGCTTTCAGGTCGTGCCATTCAACCGGCGCGTTCTGGTATTCCTCGATCAGCTTGACCCACTTTTTCTCGTTCGGCGCGCACAGCGTCAGCGACAGGCCTTTTTCGCCGCCACGGCCGGTGCGGCCAATGCGGTGGATGTGCACCTCGGTGTCGCGCGATACGTCGGCGTTGATCACCGCTTCCAGGTTGGCGATGTCCAGGCCGCGCGCGGCGACGTCGGTGGCGATCAGGATCGAGCAGCTGCGGTTGGCGAACAGCACCAGGACCTCGTCGCGCTCACGCTGTTCCAGTTCGCCGTACAGGGCGAGGGCGGAGAAGCCTTCGGCGCGCAGTTCGTCCAGCAGCTCCTTGCAGTGCACCTTGGTGTTGCAGAAGATGATGGCGGACGCCGGCTGGTAAACGCGCAGCAGCTTGCCGACAGCGCGGTCGCGTTCATCGAAGCCAATCTCGTAGAAGCGCTGTTCGATCTTGCTGCTGGAGTGCTGCGCTTCCACCGTGATTTCCAGCGGGTCGGCCAGGAAGGCTTCCGTGGCCTGCCGCATATCGTCCGGGTAGGTGGCGGAGAACAACAGGGTCTGGCGGCGTTTCGGGCAGGCTTTCACGATGCCGGCGATCTCGTCGTAGAAGCCCATATCGGTCATGCGGTCGGCTTCGTCCAGCACCAGGGTGCGCACGGTGGACAGGTCGAGCGTCTCGCGCGACAGGTGGTCGCGCACGCGGCCCGGGGTGCCCACGATAATGTGGGCGCCGAATTCCAGCGAGGCGATTTGCGGGCGCATCGGGGTGCCGCCGGTCAGCACCACGATCTTCACGTTCGGCACGCAGCGCGCCAGGCGGCGCAGCTCGCCCGCCACCTGGTCGGCCAGTTCGCGGGTGGGGCAGAGCACCAGGCCTTGCACGGCGAACCAGGCGGTGTTCAGGCTGCACAGCATGCCGATGCCGAAGGCGGCGGTCTTGCCGCTGCCGGTCTTGGCTTGCGCGATCAGGTCGCGGCCTTGCATCACCGCGGGCAGGCTTTGGGCCTGGATGTCCGTCATTTCGCGGTAGCCCAGCGAGTCCAGGTTGGCGAGAAAGGCTTCGGACAGCGGCAGGGTGGCGAAAGAGGTCATATTCAGTCTCGGCGCCAGATCGGCAGGCCGCTCAAATCAAGGTTGGGGTCATTTTGCCAGATCGGCAGGCCGCTGGCATCGGTGGGGCCCAGCTCGCCGAGCAAATCCATCTGCTCTTGCTTGCGGGGCGCGCGGCGGACACGCGGTGGCGGCGGAAGCTTGGCTTCCGGTGCCATCGGCGCTGCTGGCTCGAAGCCGGGCAGGTCGATTGTCGCGTTGTCTTTTTTATCTCTCATGATCAGCCGCAGAAAACAAAAGCCCGGCTGAATCAGTCGGGCTTCACTTGTCAAACCGGCGGATTGTAACACGGGCAACCCTGTCAGCGGAAGGCGAGGACGCCGCGCTGGTAGCTTTCGCGCACTTCGGCAATCGGCTGGTGCGCGGCGGTGTAGAGCACGGCGCGGTGCTCGAACAGGGCGGCGGGCACCTCCTGTGCGTCGGCGGCCCACAGGTTGCGTGCGGCGAACGTGCGGCGGTAAGGCGCCAGCGGCTGCACTACCTTGCCGAAGGGTGTGTCGGTTTCTTCCAGCAGGCGGTTCATCTCGGCGCTGAGGCGGCTGGGCACATACCAGTTGTCGGCTTCGGACATGAGGTGGTCGCCGCAATAGAGGTGCACGCGGCGGTGCTTCACGACAGTGTGTGCGTCCACGCCCAGGCGGGTGCGCTGTTCCGCGCTGGCGGCTTGCTCGTTGCCGCGCTGTAGCCGGGCGACGATGCGCGCGGGGGTGGCCATGGCGTGCGCGGCGCACCATTGTTCCAGGGCCAGCGTGGCGCTGCTGCTGGCCAGGATGTTGGCATTGAGCGTCTCGGCCTGGGACTGGGCTTGCGGCAGCCCGGCGCCGGACGAATCGGCGTGGGCACGGGGGGTGAGCAGGGGCAGGGCAAGGACAAGCGCTGCCAGTAGGCGCGGGTGAATGGTCATGCCGAATTGTAGGGCTGGCGCTTGGCCGGGGCAAGCTGGCCCTTGTCCATTGGGCTATCATGCAAGTTTTGCAAGGAGTAACGATGGATGATCGCATTGCCGCGCTGGAGCGGGAGTTGGCGCAAGTGCGTCAGGCGCTGGTGGCCAACGCGGTGCAGTCGGTGGCGCGCGGGGCGGATCGCGACGCGTGGCGCGCGCTGGCGGAGGGCATGATCGCGGAGTTGAAGAATCCGCAGTTGCCGCGTAGCCTGGCTGCACCGGAGGGGGATCGGGAGCGCGCTGCGCTGCTGATGGAGCGCATGCAGTCTTCACATGCGGCGATCGTGGAGCGTGCCGTCAGCAGCGGCGCGGCGGAGATGTCGCCGGATGTGCTGCCTGCCGCGCTGGAGGTGTGCAAGGCGTTGTCGCAGGCTTACGCGCTGCAGGCGCGCGAGGCGATGCATGAGGCGAAGCGCCGGCGGGCGCTGCTGGAATGAAAAAAAGCCGTTGATCCTTTCGGAATCAACGGCTTTTTAGAATCTGGTTGCGGGGACAGGATTTGAACCTGTGACCTTCGGGTTATGAGCCCGACGAGCTGCCAGACTGCTCCACCCCGCGTCTGAGGCAAGCATTATAGCTCGCCTTGTACGGTTCCGCAAGGACGATTTATGCGACGCCTAAACGCCACAGGGAAGTCACCTCGGCGGCGCGGGCGGCGTGCAGGGGATCGCTGGCGTCGCTGGCCTTGGGGTGGACCGGACGGGCGTCCAGGCGGCCGAGTACCTTCAGGCCGCCGGCGGCGATCCATTCTTCCAGCTCGGCGCGCGTGCGCAGGCCCAGGTGTTCGGCCAGGTCGGACATGATCAGCCAGCCTTCGCCGCCGGGCGTGAGGTGGGTTTTCAGGCCGGACAGGAAGCCGCGCAGCATGCGGCTGTCGGGATCGTATACCGCCGCTTCCACCGAGGAATTGGGGCGGGCCGGCACCCAGGGCGGGTTGCATACGACCAGGGGCGCCTGGCCGGCCGGGAACAGGTCGGCTTCCAGCAGCTCAACCTGACCCTCCAGCAACAGGCGGGAAATATTGTCGCGGGCGCAACTCAGGGCGCGCTTGTCCATATCGGTGGCGACCACGTGCTTGACGCCGCGCTTGGCGAGCACGGCGGACAGCACCCCGGTGCCGGCGCCGATGTCGAAGGCCAGCTCGTTGGCGCCGCGCGGCAGGGGGGCGTCGGCCACCAGTTGCACATACTCGCCGCGTACCGGCGAGAACACGCCGTAGTGCGGGTGGATGCGTTCGCCCAGCGCGGCCACGGCCACGCCGGCTTTGCGCCATTCGTGGGCGCCGACCAGGCCCAGCAGCTCGCGCAGGGAGATGACGAAGGCGTCGTCACCGCGGCCGTAGGCTTCGTTGCAGGCCAGCGCCACGTCCGGCGCGCGGCGCAGTGGAATGCGGTAGCCCGGCTCGAAGGGGATCAGCAGCATGGCCAGGGTGCGGGCGCGCTGCGATTGGGCCTGGCGGTGCAGGTGGAAGGCTTCGGTGGCGCTGGCCGGGGCCTTTTCGGCGCGTGCCTTGCTGCCTTTGCCGCCTTTGCTCTTCTTATGGTCGGCGCGGCGCGCCAGCGCCTGCAGCAGCTGGCGCGCGTTCTGGAAGTCGCCGCGCCACAGCAGGGCGGTCCCTTCGCAGGCGAGGCGGTAGGCGACGTCGGCGTTCATGGTGTCGTCGGCGACCTGCACGCGCTTTGGCGGCGGATTGCCGGATTCGGAATGCCAGCGCGCGGAGCGCGGCTCGCCTTGTTCTGTCCAGTGGATTTCTTGCATTTATTTGCCCGGTAAACGACGAAACCGCCTGAAAAGGCGGTTTCGTCAGGATGCGTCATTATACGCGGCCTTATGCGGCAGGCGGCTCCTTCGATGCCGGGGCGTCGGCCGTCGCGGCAGGCGAGCCGATTGGTGCCGGGGCCGCGTCCGCTGCAGGGGCAGTCTCCACCGGCGGCTCTGCAGGCTCTGCCGGCGGGTCGATGGCACCACCCTTGGCGGCGTCGCGCGCGGCTTTGGCGGCTTGCGCCAGCTCGGCGGCCTGGCCTGGCTCGGCCTGCAGGCGGCCGTAAGCCTTGGCCTTGTCGCTGGCGTTCGGCGGCAGGTAGCTGTCGAGCGGGGTTTCCGCATCCACCATCTTCAGCAGGCGCATGCTCAGGTTGCCCGCTTCCTGCTCCTGGCCGTCGTCGCCCAGCTGCTTGAGGGCGGCGCTGATATTGCGGTCCATCAGGCGGAACAGGTCGGCCAGGCTGCCCGGGAAGTCGATGTCCGGGAACTCGACTTCCGGCAGCGGCATGGCGGGGTTTTGTTCGGCCATTTCCTGGCGGCGCGACGGCACGCTGCTGGCCGCTGCGGCGGTCAGGCTGGTTTCGTATTTGATCTCGACTTCAAAGTCCAGCTTGCGGCCGTCGGCGGTGGTGATGGTGCCTTTGCCGATGAAGTGCGAGTCTTCGTTCAGGCTGAAGCCCAGGGCCTGGGTGATGCCGTTCGCCCCTTCACTGCGCAGGGCGCCGGCGGCAAAGCTGGAACTGGCTTCCAGTTCAATCGAATCGAAATCGATTGTTGCACCTTTGGCATCATCGCCCAGCAATTTCTGGGCAAAGCTGCCGATCAGGTTCTGCGCCATGTCCACTGTCTTATTGCCGAGGCGGTCGACCCGCTTTTGCAGGTCGACGGCGCCGCTCGACAGCGAAACCGGGGTGTCTGGGCTCAGTTCCTTGAGCGCGTTGGCGCGCGACGACTTGCCGCCCTGCGGCTGCAAAGCCGGGGTCAACGAGCTGTTCTGGAACGAGCGTGGGCCGATGGAGTTCAGGTTGTTCATGATAAGAAACCTTTAGGGTGCTACCCCTGATACGGCAAATTTCCGGATTTCTTGAGGCAGATCAATGGTGGTGCGACCACAGACCGTTGGATTCGAGATAAGACTTTACCGCATCCGGTGCGCCGGTGGCGTGCAGTTTGACTTCGCCGCAGGCGCAGACGCCGTAATAAGGCGTGATGTGGGAGCAGGCAGAGGTTTTCTGTAGTGAAACTTTTACTGCTTTAGAACATTTAACGCATTTGAAGGTCAGGGTGCGTGGGGCTTTCAGCAACATGGGGCCAGACTCCGGGCAAAAGGTCGATTTTATCAGGCAAAGACATCGATCGTAGATTGGGAGCCGGATTGGCCGTAGGCGCGGGCCACTTCTTGTTGCTTGGCTGAAATCTCGGCCTGGGCTTGCTGCTGCATCTGGGCGGCGCGCGCGGCCACGCTGCGGTCCTGGCTGGACGGTTCGGCCGGGGCCAGGGCGGCGGCCTGGATCTGGCGCGCTTTTTCCATGGTTTCCTCCGGCGTGCGGCCGGGCGAGGTGTCGATATTGACTTCGCCGCCGACGGCGTAATTCACGCCGTTCGGGCCGCGCTGGTAAGTGTAGCTGGCGCCGGAAGTGGCCAGGCCGCCGGCGGCGGCCAGGTGCGCTTGCTCGTGCTGGCGCACTTCCAGGTCGCGCGCCTTGAGCTGCTCGACTTTGGCCTGGTCTTCGGGGGAGAGTTCGGGTTCGGCGGGCGTGCGCTGCCGCGCAGGCGCGCTGGCCTGCGGCGCGTAGCTGGTCGACGATGAAATGGCACCGATGCCCATTTACACATCATAACAAATTGCCGGTCAACGCGCGGCCGGCGCCGGCGTTGAAGGGGTGACCGTCACCCCGATGGAGGTTTACGATGGAACAGCCCAAGCAACCAAGCAAGGAAGCCGTGCGCCACTGGATGCAATCGCGCCAGGAGGAGCGCCGCCCGTTGCCCGACCCGCAGCAGATCCGCCGCGAGCTGGGTTGGGAGATGGCGCGCGCCGAGCAGGACGAGCGCGCCTGGCGCCTAGCTGACTGAGATTGCGCTGCTGCCGTTGGCGGCGGGCTGCACCACGATACGGGTGGCGATGCGCTCGGTCATTTCCTGCACGTGGGAGATGACGCCGACTTTTCTTCCCATGGCCTGCAAGCCGTCCAGCGCGTCCATGGCGACGCGCAGGGTTTCCGCATCCAGGCTGCCGAAGCCTTCGTCGATGAACAGCGATTCCACGCGCACGCGGTTGGAAGAGAGCGAGGCCAGGCCGAGCGCCATGGCCAGCGACACCAGGAAGGATTCGCCGCCGGACAGCGAGTGCACGGAGCGCTTCTCATCACCCATGTGCAGGTCGCGCACCAGCAGCCCGAGCGAGGGCTGGAGCGGGTTGGCGATGCGTTCCAGCTGGTAGCGCGGCGCCAGCTGCGCCAGGTGGGCGTTGGCGTAGCCGAGTAGCACGTCCAGGGTGAATTGCTGGGCGTAGTTGCGGAATTTCTTGCCGTCGGCGGAGCCGATCAATTCACTGAGCTGGGCCCAGCGGCGTTCCGTTTCCTGCTGGCTGGCGATGTCGGCCAGCAGGCCCTGCGCGGCCTTGCGGCGGGCGTCGTCCTGCGCCAGCTGCAGTTTCAGGGCGGCGGCCTGGTCGTGCGCTTGTTGGCGCTCCTCCTGGGCTGTTTGCAGCGCCTGTTCGATATCGGCGGCACCGCGCTGGTCGCCGGGGGCGGCGCTGGCCAGGTGTTGCGCGTGCTGGTCGGCGCGTTCGGCGTGCACCGCCTTGGCGGAGGCCAGGGCTTGCGCCATCGCTTGCAGCGCCGTGCGTTCGTCGCGGATGGCTTGCTGCGGGTGGGCGAGCAGGGCGCGCAGGGCGTCCATGCTGTCGATGCCGGGGGCGTGGCCTTCGGCCAGCCAGGCTTGCAGGCGGGCCTCGGCTAGTGCGGCGGCGCTTTGCAGCGCGGCCAGGCGTTGGCGGCCTTGCGCCAGGGCTTCGTCGGCGCGGGTGCGTTGCTGGGCCGCTTGCTGGGCCGACTCCTGGCGCGCCTGCAGCGCGCTGCGGGTTTGTTCGATGGCGTTGCGCAGGCCGGCTTCGACTTCGCGCACGGGGCGGCCTTGCCACAGGGCCTGGCGTTCGGCTTGGGCGGCGGCCAGCGCGGCTTGCGCGGCGGCGCTTGCCACTTGGGCGTTGCGGGCTTCGGTGTTGCTGCGTTCCTGGGCCGCGCGCAGGGTTTGCAGTTCGGTGGCGAGGGCGGCGAGGGCGTTGGAACGTTCGTCGCAGGCCTGGCGCTGCGCCTGCCATTGCTTGCTTTCGCGGCTGCGCTGCTCGTGGAATCGGGCCGGGCCTGCTTTCCATTCGTCCTGCCAGCCGCTGCCGCCTTGCGGTGCGTCGAGCTGGTCGAGCAGGGCGGCGATTTGCAGGGCGGTGTCGATGCGTTGCGCTTCCAGGGCCTGCTGCTGGGCGGTGGATTGGGCCAGGGCGGTTTGCGCGGCGGCCAGGGCTTGCTGGTGGCGCTGGCATTCGGCGGCGGCTTGCTCGCAGGCGGTTTGCGCGACTTCGCGCGCGCGGCTGGCGCGGCGCTGGGTTTGCTCCTGGGCTTCCAGCGCGCGCAGGGCGCTTTGCAGGGCGCTATCCTGCGCTGCCAGCCAGGCCGGGATGTCGTCGCCGGCGTCGTCGGTGGTGAACAGGGCGCTGCTGCGGGCCTGCCAGCGCGCTTGGGCACTGGCGAGGGCAGTGGCGATGCCGTGCTGCTCGGCGGCGAGGGCGGTGAGCTGTTCGACGCTCGATTGCCAGCGCGCCTGCTGCTCGGCTTCGTATTTCATATTGCGCTGCAGCTTGTCGCGGCAGTCGTGTACTTCGGCCTGGAGCTGGGCCAGCATGGTTTGCAGCGGGCCGTCCTCGTGGCGGTAGGGGTGCTCGCGGGCGCCGCACACCGGGCAGGGGGCGTCGTCCTGCAGCGCGGCGCGCAGCTCTTCCACGCTTTCGCCGGTGGCCGCTTCGGCCAGCTTCAGCGCGCGTTCGGCCTGGGTGGAGGCGGCGACCAGGGCCAGGTTGGCCTGGCGCGCGGCGCCGGCTTCCTGCTCGGCGCTGTCGCGCGCGGCCTGCTGGGCGGCGCTGCGCGCGGCCAGCGTCTGCTGGCGTTCGGTGAGTTGCGCCAGTTCCTGCCAGGCGGCGCCGGCGTCGGCCAACTGCGCGCGGCGCTGGTCGAGTTGCTGGCGCTGGACGGCCAGGGCTTCGGCGTCGATGCCGGCCAGGGCGGCGCCGGCCTGCGCGCGCTGGGCCTCGGCCTGGCGCAGGCGCTCGGCGGCCGCTTCCAGGCCGCTGCGGGCATGTGCTTCGTCCTGGCGCTGGCGCGCGGTGGCTTCCTGCACCGCCGCCAGCGACTGGGATTGCTGCTCGGCGCGCGCGGCCTGCTCGCGTGCCTGGGTGAACAGCACGTCGCAACGCGGCCAGTCGCGGGCCAGCGCGGCCCAGTGTTCGTGGGCGGCGAGCCACTGCTGGCCTGCCTCCTGCTCGCGCGCCAGTGTTTGCTGCTGCTCGTCCCTGGCGCGCAGGGTCGCCAGGGCGGCGGCGTCGGCCTGGGCGGCGCTGTCGCGCGCGGCGGCCGCCTGGCTGAAGGCTGCTTGCAACGCTAACAGGCGCGTGTCGAGCACCTTGGCCTGGTCGAGCTGGGGCGCGGCAGCCTGCTGCGCGCTTTCCGCCGCGCCGGCGGCGGCAAGGGCTTGCTGCACGTCGCCGTTCAAGACTTCCAGCGCGAGGCGGGTGCGTTCGGCTTCCTGTTCGGCTACGGCGAGCGCCGCTTGGGCGGCGCTGCGTTCGGCGGCCAGGCGCACGATATCATCATTGAGCGCGCGCGCCGGCTGCACCGCGTCGAGCTGGGCCAGCGTGGCGCGGCGCGTTTCGGCGGCATCGGATTCGGCCTGTTTTTGCTGGCAGGCTTCCTGCGCTTGTTGCACGGCAGCGGCCAGGCGGGCGGCTTGCTGGTGCCAGCGCAGGTCGGCCTCCAAGGCGGCGACACGCTGCGCCGCTGCTTCCAGCGCGGCGTCGGCCGCTTGCGCCTGGGCGGCGACTTCGGCGCGCTGTTCGGGCGCCAGCGGCTGCTGGTTGGCCAGGCCGGCGGTCAGCGTTTTCAGGGCCAGTTCCTCGGCGCGCCAGCGTTCGAAGGCGCGCTTTGAAATGTCGCTGTAAATGCCGCTGCCGGTCAGCGTTTCGAGCAGGGTGCCGCGTTCATCGTCGGGGGCTTTCAGGAAGGCCGAGAACTCGTTCTGCGCCAGCAGCACGGCGCGCGTGAACTGTTCGAAGCTAAGGCCGATGCGCTGCGCGATTTCGGCCATGACTTCGGTCTTGGTGTGCCCCAGCGGCTGCAGGCCGGGCAGCTTTTGCAGCGACATGGCGCTCGGTTGCAGGGCGCCGGCGGCCTTGCTGCGGGCGCGCCAGACTTTCCAGCGGGCCCGGTAGGACAGGCCGTCGTTGCCGACGAAGTCGACTTCGGCCCAGCCTTCGGCGGCGCCGCGCCGCAGCAGGGTGCGCGGGTCTTGCGAGGAGACCGGGTCGCCGACATCGGGCGTCTTGCCAACCGCCTTGTGCAGGCGCGGGGTGTCGTCGTACAGGGCGAGGCAGAGCGCGTCCAGCAGGGTGCTCTTGCCGGCGCCCGTGGGGCCGCTGATGGCGAACAGGCCGGCGTCGGACAGCGGCTGGGCGGTGAAGTCGACCGAGAATTCGTCGGCCAGCGAGGCAAGGTTCTTGCCGGCGATGCGCAGGACCTTCATGGCTGCACCAGTTCCGCAAAGGCGGCTAGCTGGTCGGGCGGGGCGTCGCTGCCGTAGCGCTGCTGGTACAGGCGTTTGAAAATGTCGTCCGGCTGTAGCGTTGCCAGTTGGTCGAGCGAGATGGCGGCTTGTTCGAAGGAGGCGCGGGCGGCGCTGCTGGTTTCGATCTTGGCCAGGCGTACCGGCTTGCCTTCCAGGGCTTTCTCAATGCTGGCGCGCAGGCCGGGTTCGGGGGCGTTGAGCAGGATGCGCACTTCCAGCAAGGGTTGCTGCGCGAGCGGCGCGTCCGGCAGGTCGAGCGCTGCCAGGGCGGCGCTCACTTCTTCCAGCGGGGCGGGCTTGGCGGGAATGCGCAGCAATTGGACGGCGCGCGGGATCGGCAAGGCTGTGACGGTGCTGAGCTTCGGCCCGTCGAAGTCGATGCGCAGGACCTGGTGCGGGTAATTGGTCTCGGCGAACGAGAGCGGGATCGGGCTGCCGCAGTAGCGGATGTGGGCGTGCGGGCCGACTTGCTGCGCCAGGTGCAGGTGGCCGAGGGCGGCGTAGGCGATGGGGGCGGGGAAGATGCCGGCGGGGAGCATCTCGGTGCCGCCGATGACGATGCGGCGTTCGGAGTCGGCCGACATGGTGCCGTCCACCATGTGGCAGTGGCCCATGGCGACGATGGCCTGGCCGTCGGCGGCGCGCGCGGCGGCCAGCGCGATGGCCTGACGGTATAGCTCGGCGATGCCGGCCAGGTAGGGGTCGGGTTGCGGCGCGGGCGGGCTGGCGTCGCCGGCCGGCGTGTCGGCAGCGGAATCGGCGGATGGCGCGGGCGCTGCGGCGGGGCGCGGCACGTCGCCGTGGCGCAGGAAGGGGACGGCCAGCACCCAGGCAGCAACCTGGCCGTCCTTGCCGGTCAGCGGCACCAGCATGCGTTCCATGGCGATGGCGCCGTCGGCGTCGCGGTGCGGGTAGCCGATGACGGTGGTGCCGTGCGCTTCCAGCAGCGGTCCGGGAGCCTCCAGGCGGCCCGGCGAGTCGTGGTTGCCGGCGATGACCACGATATCGAGCTGCGGCGCGCGCGCGCGGGCCTGCTGCAGGAAGGTATACAACTGGCGCTGCGAGGCCGCTGACGGATTGGCGTTGTCAAAAATATCCCCCGCCACCAGCAAGGCATCCGCCTGCTCGGAGACGATGGTCTCCAGCAGCCAGTCGAGGAAGCACTGGTGCTCGTAGTGGCGGTCAAAATTATGCAGCGACTGGCCAAGGTGCCAGTCGGAAGTGTGCAGCAGGCGCATGGAATGTAAAGCTAGGCGTGGGAAGCGCAAATATAGCGCAAACAACACGCCCCTGTCTTGATCTGCGTCAGGCCGCGTTCGGGGAACGCAGCTCCGGCATCGGCGCGCCGCTGCGGAAGGTGTTGCGGCCGGCCTGCTTTGCCTCGTACAGCAGCAAGTCGGCCCGTTTCAGCAATTCCGCCGGGCTCACGTCCTCCGCCCGGTAGTACGTCAGGCCGATACTGGTGGAGACGTTGGCCAGCACGCCATCCAGTTCGAAGGTCTGCTGCATCGCATGCACGATCTTGGCGGCCGTGGTGGCTGCGTCTTCCGGCTTGGAGATGCGGTCCATGATGATGGTGAACTCGTCGCCGCCCAGGCGCGCCACCGTGTCGCTGGCGCGCACGGTGTTCGACAGGCGCGCCGAGAAAGCCTTGAGCAGGGCGTCGCCCACCGCATGGCCATAGGTGTCGTTGACCGGCTTGAAGCGGTCGATGTCGAGGTACATCACGGCCATCAGGCCGCCGCTTTCGCGGCAGGCGGCCATGCTTTCGTTCAGCTTTTGCAGGAAGCCGGCGCGGTTGGTCAGCCCGGTCAGGGCGTCGACCTGGGACAGGCGCAGCAAGCGCTGCTTCTCGCGCTTTTGCGCCGTCACGTCCTGCCGCATCACGTGGAAACCGACCACGGTGATGCCATCCTCGTCCAGCTGGGGGATGTAGACCACGTCGAAGGTGCGCGGGTAGTCGCCGCTTTCGTCCTCCTCCTCGAAGGTCAGGGTTTCGCCGCCCAGGGCGCGCGCGATATAGGGCTGCAGCACGGCATAGCGCTTCTCGCCCACCGTTTCCAGCACGGTGCGGCCGGTCACGTGCAGGCCGGTCTTGCTGAACTCGCGCTCGTAGGCCAGGTTGTGGAAGCGGTAGATCTCCTCGAAATCGATGTAGGCGATCATGGCCGGCAGGGTGTCGGCAATGGTGCGCAGGCGCGACTCGCTTTCGCGCAGCGCCATGACCGATTTGCGCACCAGGGTGATGTCGTCCAGCGTGCCGACATAGCCGCTTACCATATTGTCGACCACGATCGGCGCCACCTTGATCGAGGTCCAGACGATCTTGCCGTCCGGGTGCACGCAGCGCAGCGTTTCCTGGAAAGCCTGCTGCGTCTGGTTCAGGTGGCGCAGCGAGGCAAGCAGCATGTTGCGGTCGTTCGGATGCACCGCCTGCAGCCAGCCGTCGCCCAGGGCCTGCTCGCGCGGCATGCCGGTGATGGCCTCGAAGGTGCGGTTGACATAGCTGCATTTGCCGTCCGCGTCGGCGCGCACCAGGCCAAGCGGAGAGGCGTCGTTGACCGCCTGGAGCTCGGCCTGGTTCTGGCGCACCGCCAGCTCCGAGCGTTTGCGCTCCGTGATGTTGCGCGCGGTGACGGCGACGCCGTCCTCGATCGCCACGATCTGGTGGCGCAGCCACATATGTTCGCCGAAGACGGTGGACTCGAACTCCTCCTCCAGCGGTTCCCCGGTACGCAGCACCCCCAGGCATTTGTCGAACAGTCCCTCGCTGTGCCATCGCGGCAGCATGTCGCCCATGCGCTTGCCCAACGCGTCATCGGAGGCGTAGCCCAGGATGCGCGCGCCGCGCTCGTTCACGTCCACCAGCGTGAAGTCCATGATCTCGCCGCCGCCGCCCCCTTTTCTGCACGCCTTGATCAGGAACAGGGCATCCAGGCTGGCGTCCACCGCCGCGTGCAGCTTTTCGCGCGCCTCGGTCGACTCGCGTATGCTTTCGCGCAGGCGCCGCGCCTGGCGCGTGAGCAGGAAGGAGAACGCCAGCACCACGACGGAAACGACGGCCGTCACCAGGTAGTAGAGGCGCCGCTGGGTATAGAACTTGGCCAGCGCATGCGCCTTGGCGTCGCCCACCACCGCCGTCAGCGAGTAGCGCGGCATGTCGCGGAAGCCGTAGATGCGGTCGATCTTGTCGACCGGCGTCTTGAGCAGCAGTTCCTCGGGCAGGTTGATCGGGTCGGCCGGCGCCACGTAGTCGATACTGTCGCTGATGAACACCTTTTCGTCGATGCGACCGGTGGCCAGCGCCGTGTCGCGGCTGATCAGCATGACCAGTCCGCCTTCCTTCACGTGCATGCGGTCGTAGTCCTCCACGAAATAGACAGGGTCGATCATCAGCACGATGGCGCCGGCGAACTTGCCGGCCTTGTCGTCCAGGCGGCGCGCAATCTGGATTTGCCACTTCTTGGTTAGCGGGTCAACCATCGGGTTGGTTACAAGCGCGGCATCGCCGGCCGTGGTGGCCAGTGTTTTGAAATAGGCCTGGTTGGCGGCGTTGGCCGGGAACAGGCCGTGCAGGCTGTCCACCAGCTTGCCGTTGGCGTCGATCAGGGCGATCGGCAACTGCAGGCGCGATGGCATGACTGAATCGAGCAGGCCGCCGCGCTTGACGAATTCCGGCAGGCGCAGCTTGCCGTCGGTTTCCTCGAACTTGAGTTTGAACAGCTGGGTCGCGTGGTCGGCCTGGCGCAGCAGGTGGCCGGAATGCTCGGCCAGCGTGCGCGCCAGCGAATGGCTATGCTGCACGGCGTCGTAGTGGGCGCTTTCCGCTTCCTCTTTTAATTGATAGAAAACGTCGGCCCACATGATCACCAATAAGACCAGGGTGAAAGATGGCAGCAGTATCATGCGGTACAACCTGCGCATGACCTGGCGGGCAGGGGAAGCGGGGGTCGTCAATTGTCCTGGTCCGAATAAGGGGGCACCAGCGTATTCTGCACTCAATCCCGGCGCGCCGGGCAAAAAAATCTGGGGCCTGCTGCTTTGCGGCGACCATCCTTCGCAAAATGCCAAGAAATACTGACAATAAGCTATTAGAATAGCCGTTCCCCCGTCACAGGAAACCGAGTCTTGACCGAATTGACCTTCAGCCTGGCCGCGGCGCGCGCGCTGCACCTCGCGGCCCAGGGCCTGCTGCAGCCGCGCCGGCGCAAGGCGCAGAAGGCGGACGTGCTGGACGCCATCCGCTGCATGGGCGTGCTGCAGATCGACACCATCCACGTGGTGGCGCGCAGCCCCTACCTGGTGCTGTGGAGCCGCCTGGGCGACTACCCCCAGCCCTGGCTGGAGGAGCACCTGGCCGAAGGTGCGCTGTTCGAGTACTGGGCGCACGAGGCCTGCTTCGTGCCGGTGGAAGATTACCGCCTGCTGCGCCATCGCATGGTCGATCCCGGCGCCATGGGCTGGAAGTACTCCGAGAAGTGGATGCGCGATCGGCGCGCCGACGTTGAGCGCGTGCTGGAACATATCCGCAGCCATGGGCCGGTGCGCTCGGCCGATTTCGAGCGCACCGACGGCAAAGGCGGCGGCTGGTGGGAATGGAAGCCGGAGAAGCGCTCGCTCGAAGTGCTGTTCACCGCCGGTGAACTGATGATCGCGCGCCGCCACAACTTCCAGCGCGTGTACGACCTGGCCGAGCGCGTGCTGCCGGGCTGGCATGACAGCCAGATGCCGGCCATGGAGGAGACGCGGCGCGAGCTGGCGCTGAAAACCGTGCGCGCCCTGGGCCTGGCGCGCAGCGCCTGGGTGGCCGACTATTACCGCAGCAAGCCGCCGCGGCCGGACCTGGAAGCGCTGGCCGGGGCGGGCGCGCTGCTGCGCGCCCGCGTGCAGGGCTGGCAGGACCCGGTCTACATCCATCCCGACCTGGGCGAGCTGGCGCGGGCCGCCGCCGACGGCGCCTTGAGGCCCACGGCGACCACCATCCTGTCGCCGTTCGACCCGGTGGTATGGGACCGCCGCCGCGCCCTGGAACTGTTCGGTTTCGACTACCGGCTGGAGTGCTACACCCCGGCCGACAAGCGCCGTTACGGCTATTTCACCCTGCCCATCCTGCGCCGCGGCGCGCTGGTGGGCCGCATCGACGCCAAGGCGCACCGTGGCGCCGGCGTATTTGAACTGAAGAACGTGGCGCTGGAACCGGGCGTGCGCGCCACGGACCGTTTCGTGCGCGACGTGGCCGGCGCCATCCAGCGCCTGGCCAACTGGCATGGCTGCCCGCGCGTGCAGGCCGCCGCCAGCGAACCGCCCGGCTTTGCCGCCACGCTGCAAGCCGAACTGGATGAACAAGGAGTAGAACAATGACATTGCCAGGCGCACCCGCCCGCGTCGTCGGCAGCGACGGCGTGCCGCAACTGGGCCGCTTTGCCGGCGCCGCGCAAGCCTTCGACTGGCACCTGCTGGCCGGCGAGTACGCGCGCGGCGCCTTGTGGCGCCGCTTCCATCACAAGAAATGGCACTACGTGTCGCTGGTCTCGGAGCAGGTGATGGCCGCCGTCGCCATCGTCGACCTGGGCTGGACCAGCACCTGCTTTGCCTACGTCTTCGACCGCAATGACAGCGACATGATGGCCAACTTCTCGCAGGACGGCTTGCCCGGCCGGCTCTCGGCCAGCGTGGGCGAGCATGCCGGCGCGGCGAGCTGGTTCCGCACGCGCGCCACCCAGATCCGCATCGAGCCGCTGCCCGGCGGGCGCTACCAGCTCACGCTGCGCTGCCCCTACATGGAAATCGAGGCCGAGTTCGGCCCGCCGGGCGCGCCGCTGCTGCTGGCCACCGGCGCGGTGCAAGGCGGGGCGCTGCACGGCACGCAGAAGTCGCCCGGCATGCCGCTCAGCGGCGAAGTGCGCACCTTCCGCGACGCCTATACGCTGGACGGCGGCGTGGCCAGTTTCGACTATTCGAACGGCTTGCTGGCGCGCGAAACGGCGTGGCGCTGGGCCTCGGCGCACAACCTGGAGCTGGGCTTCAACCTGCAGGCCGGCTACTTCGGCAGCAACGAGAACGCGCTCTGGATCGACGGCGAAGTGGTACCGTTAGGGCCGGCGCACTTCATTTTCGACCCGAAGGACCCGATGCAGCGCTGGCACATCTTCACCGAGGACGACCAGCTGGAACTGTTCTTCACGCCAGATGGCGCGCGCAAGCAGGACCGCAAGCTGCTGGTGGCGGCCAGCCGCTATATCCAGCCGGTCGGCTACTTCAGCGGCTGGGTGCGGCGCGCGCCGGACGCGCCGAAACGCATCGTCACGCAATTGCCGGGCGTGACGGAAGACCACTACTCGCGCTGGTAAGGAGGAAGGCCGATGAGCATCCGGAATATGGACAGCCTGTTCAACCCTGGCTCGGTGGCCATTTTCGGCGCCTCGCTGCGGCCCGACCGCATGGGCACCCAGGTCCTGAACAATATGGCCGAAAGCGGCTTTGCCGGCGCCATCTGGCCGGTCAATCCCAAGTACGACAAGCTGCTCGGCATACCCTGCTACGCGCGCCTGTCGGCCCTGCCGCGCGCGCCCGACCTGGCCATCATCTGCACCCCGCCCGACACGGTGGCCGAACTGATCGCCGACCTGGGCGCGCGCGGCACGCGCGGCGCCATCATCCTGACCCCGGTCAGCGACAGCATCCGCCAGCAGCTCATGCGCGCCGCGCGGCCGCACCTGCTGCGCATCCTGGGGCCGGGCGGCATCGGCCTGGTGGCGCCGCTGGCCGGCCTGAACGCCAGCGCCGCCCACGCCGGCGCCAAGCCGGGCAAGACCGCCTTTATTGCGCAGTCGTCCGCCGTGATGACGGCCGTGCTGGACTGGGCGCGCCAGCACGGCATCGGCTTTTCGCGCGTGGTGTCGCTGGTGGCGGGCGGCGATATCGACCTGGGCGACATGCTGGACTACCTGGCCGCCGACGACGACACGACGGCCATCGTCATGCACATCGAAACGGTGAGCTGCGCCCGCAAATTCATTTCGGCGGCGCGCCTGGCCGCGCGCAGCAAGCCGGTGGTGGTGCTGAAGGCCGGCCGCAGCGGCGACGACAAGGTGTACGACGCCGTGATCCGGCGCGCCGGCATGCTGCGCGTGTACTCCTCGTCCGACCTGTTCGACGCGGTGGAAACGGTGGCGCGCGCGCGGCCCACGCGCGGCACGCGCCTGGCCATCATGAGTAACGGCAGCGGCACCGGCCAGCTGGCGGCGGACGCCTTGCAGTATGTGCACGGCAAGCTGGCGCAATTCTCGCCGGAGACCGGCAAGCGCCTGCGCAGCGAGCTGCCGGCCGGGCTGCTGCCGGTCAATCCGATCGACATCGGCGGCGAAGCCAGCGCCGAGCGCCACGTTGCCGTGGCCAGCGCCTTGCTGGCCGACCCGGACGCCGACGCGCTGCTGCTGGTGCACGCGCCCTCGTCGGCCGCGGCCAGCACCGGCGTGGCGCAGGCCCTGGCGCCGCTGCTGCAGCAAAGCGGGCGCAGCGTGCTGTCCTGCTGGCTGGGCGGCGCCGCCGTGGCCGGCGCGCGCCAGGTCTTTGCCGACGCCGGCCTGCCCACGTACGACACGCCGGAAAAAGCGGTGCGCGCCTACAGCCAGGTGGTGCAATACGCGCGCAACCAGGCCTTGCTGATCGAGGTGCCGGGCCAGGTGCCGGCCCACTCGGTGCCCGAGCGCCAGGCCGCGCGCCAGGTGGTGGAAGCGGCGCGCGCCGCCGGCCATGCGGAACTGGCGCCGGCCGACCTGGCCGCGCTGCTGGCCGCTTACGGCCTGCCGCTGGCGCCCGCCGGCGCCGGGGTGGTGCGCCCGGACACGCAGCAGCTGCGCATCGGCATGCAGCTCGATCCCGTCTTCGGCCCCGCCATCAGCGTCGGGCTGGGCGGCAGCGCGGGGCGCGTGGTGGACGACCGCGCGGTCGGCCTGCCGCCGCTTAACACCGTGCTGGCGCGCGACATGCTGCGGCGCACCGGCGTCGGCCGCGCCCTGGTGGCCGAGCGCGACATCCTGTGCGGCGCCCTGGTGCACGTGGCCGAGCTGGTGGCCGATATCGGCGAAATCGCCGCGCTGGAAATCGACCCCGTTACGGTGGTCGACGGCGTGCTGCAGGTGCACGGCGCGCGCGCCGCGCTCGGCCCGCGCCGGCCGGAAAGCAGCATGGCGATCCGCCCCTACCCGCAGGAGCTGGAGCAGGAAATCGCGTGGCAGGGCGCGCCGCTGGTGCTGCGCCCGATCCGCCCGGAAGACGCGCCGGCCCACGTGCGCTTCTTCAGCCGCCTGGCGCCGGACGATGTGCGCCTGCGCTTCTTCTCCGCCATGAAGGAATTGCCGCCGACCCAGCTGGCGCGCCTGACCCAGATCGACTACGACCGCGCCATGGCCTTCATCGCCACCCGCACCGGCGCCGACGGCTTGCCGGAAACGCTGGGCGTGGTGCGGGCGGTGGCCGACCCGGACAACCAAAAAGCCGAGTTCGCCATCATTGTGCGTTCCGATTTGAAAGGGAAAGGATTGGGAAATATCCTGTTCCAGAAATTGCTTGACTATTTCCGCAGCCGGGGGACGCGGGAAATCACGGGCGAGGCCTTGTCGGAGAATATCGGAATGCAACAACTTATGCGCAGATTTGGCGGAACCGTGACGCCGTCGCGCGAAGCTGGTATGGTAGATCTTCGCCTTGCGCTGCATTCGAAAAACTCCTAAATTGGGGAATGCGTCGTGACGTTACATTGATGAATGTCAAGGCGTTCTGGTTGGGCTTATTTACACTTGTACTTCCGTTTCCGCGTAGCGAACTTTGGGAGCAAGAATGTTAACGGCCACATACACATTAGTTGCGCTATCCGTTGAACAGGCTAACGTGCGCCTTAGCCTGCTGTCGTTTCAAAAATACGTGCAATCGACGCTGCTGCGCCAGCAGCGCCTGACGCTGTCCCAGCTCGAATACGCGTGCGAAACCCTGGAGCGCCTGTACCAGGCCTGCCACTGGCGCAAGATCGAGCTGTACCTGATTCCCGCCCTGCAAAACGCCACCGAACAAGCCAACCAGCTGCTCGACGAGCTGAGTCGCCTGAACCAGGCGGCGCTGGCCGTGATCCGCCGCCTGCAAGGCGAACTGGACCAGGCGAACGAGACCAGCGAGCGCCAGGTGGCCGACGTGTGCGCGTCGATTGAAACTTTTTGCACGGTGCTGTTGCAGCGCCTGGAAAAGGAAGAGAAGGAGCTGTTCGCCATCGCCCGCAGCACCATTGGCGGCGAGGCATGGTTTGATATCGCGAATAAATTCCTGGCGCACGATGCCCAGGTGGTGGAAGCGCGCCGCACGCCCGCTGTCGCCGAGAAAGACAGGAAAGCCTTGTCCCAGGCCCGCCAGGTGCATGCCTCCCTGCGGGACGAAGACGCGGTCGCAGTTCCTGTGCCGAAGCTGCGCTACCACCGGCGCACGCGTTCGGCCCATCGCGCCGCTGCAGGCACGGCCTGACATGCCGTGGCTGCATTCGCCGCCCCGGGTGGGCGGCGCTGCGCTATGATGGTGGTTTTGATCCATTCATAGCCCAACTATGTTTGAGTTCCTTTTCAAGCAACAGGCCAGCCAGGCCAGCGTTGCCGGGCAGTCGAGTGCCGGCGGATCGCAGGCACCGCTTGGCACTCCTGCCGAACGCCGCGCGGCGCAAGCCGAGCTGGCCCGCAATATGGCGGGCGACGAGGCCGCGGCGGTCGAGCTTATCCTCAACAGCGAGTTTGCCGACGTGCGGCTGGCCGCAGCCGAGCACGTCGTGTCGCAGGAGGCCCTGGAGAAAGTCCAGCACGCCGTGCGCAATTCGGACCGGCGCGTCGCCAAGCTCATGCAGGGGCGGCTGGACGCCATCCGCCACACCCAGGCCGAGCAGAAACAGGCCGCTACCTGCATTGCCATGGCGCAGCGATTGTTGGCTGATGAAAAGTTGACGCCGAACCAGGTGGCCGACCTGGACCGGCAATGGAAGGTGATCGATGCCGCGCCCGGCGCCGCCGCCGAGTTCGCCCACGTGCGCAATGCCCTGGGCGAGCGGCTGGAAGCGCAAGTGGCCCTGCAGCGCGCCATGATCGACGCGCTGGCCGTGCTGCGCCAGCAGCCCGATGCCGCCACCTTCGAACGCCTGGCCGCCGAGCATGCCGCCCACCTGGCCGCTCCCGAGCGCGCTTCGCTGCCGCGCCATTTGCTGAACGATTTCGACGCCGCGCTGGCCGCCGGACGCGCTGCGCAGCAAGCCAGCGCCGCGCGCGCCCAGCCCGCGCCCGCCGCCGCCACTCCGGCCGGC
>NZ_WWCJ01000090.1 GCF_009857475.1 Pseudoduganella guangdongensis
TTCCTGCTGTTGACGGCATTACTACACCATTCACTACACAGGCTAACCGGGCGTCGTCCCGCCCTTCGCTTCGAATCATTGCTTCACCGCGTCGCAACACATTGATCGCGCCCACCACATCGGCATTTTTTTCATAGCCGCACGCCACACACGCGAATTTGGCTTGTGTGCGCCGGTTATCGGGCGAGACATGACCACACCCCGGGCAAGTCTGGCTCGTATGATGCGCAGGAACCGCCACCAGCGAGCCGCCTT
>NZ_WWCJ01000091.1 GCF_009857475.1 Pseudoduganella guangdongensis
GGTCGCAAGATTAAAACTCAAAGGAATTGACGGGGACCCGCACAAGCGGTGGATGATGTGGATTAATTCGATGCAACGCGAAAAACCTTACCTACCCTTGACATGGATGGAACCTCGGAGAGATCTGAGGGTGCTCGAAAGAGAACCATCACACAGGTGCTGCATGGCTGTCGTCAGCTCGTGTCGTGAGATGTTGGGTTAAGTCCCGCAACGAGCGCAACCCTTGTCATTAGTTGCTACGCA
>NZ_WWCJ01000092.1 GCF_009857475.1 Pseudoduganella guangdongensis
TTTGAGTCTGATGCCGACTCTAGAAAGGAGGTGATCCAGCCGCACCTTCCGATACGGCTACCTTGTTACGACTTCACCCCAGTCACGAATCCTACCGTGGTAAGCGCCCTCCTTACGGTTAAGCTACCTACTTCTGGTAAAACCCGCTCCCATGGTGTGACGGGCGGTGTGTACAAGACCCGGGAACGTATTCACCGCGACATGCTGATCCGCGATTACTAGCGATTCCAACTTCATGTAGT
>NZ_WWCJ01000093.1 GCF_009857475.1 Pseudoduganella guangdongensis
AAGGAGGGCGCTTACCACGGTAGGATTCGTGACTGGGGTGAAGTCGTAACAAGGTAGCCGTATCGGAAGGTGCGGCTGGATCACCTCCTTTCTAGAGTCGGCATCAGACTCAAATGTCCACACTTATCGGCTGTTGTTAGATACTGGTTAAACGTAAGCGCAAACGCTTAGGTTTAAGTAGTACCGTTCTTTAACAATCTGGAAGAAGTAAAAGTTTTATTAAGCG
>NZ_WWCJ01000094.1 GCF_009857475.1 Pseudoduganella guangdongensis
ACGGCTATAAGTTCAAGCATTTACTACTGTGTTTGATGAGTTTTACTACTACCCTAAGTGAATATCTTTCGATATCCGCTTAATAAAACTTTTACTTCTTCCAGATTGTTAAAGAACGGTACTACTTTTATGTCTGCGTTTGCGCACACATAAAAGCATTTGGTGGAGGATGACGGGATCGAACCGACGACCCCCTGCTTGCA
>NZ_WWCJ01000095.1 GCF_009857475.1 Pseudoduganella guangdongensis
ACGGCTATAAGTTCAAGCATTTACTACTGTGTTTGATGAGTTTTACTACTACCCTAAGTGAATATCTTTCGATATCCGCTTAATAAAACTTTTACTTCTTCCAGATTGTTAAAGAACGGTACTACTTAAACCTAAGCGTTTGCGCTTACGTTTAACCAGTATCTAACAACAGCCGATAAGTGTGGACATTTGAGTCTGATGCC
>NZ_WWCJ01000096.1 GCF_009857475.1 Pseudoduganella guangdongensis
TGACGGCTATAAGTTCAAGCATTTACTACTGTGTTTGATGAGTTTTACTACTACCCTAAGTGATATCTTTCGATATCGCTTAATAAAACTTTTACTTCTTCCAGATTGTTAAAGAACGGTACTACTTAAACCTAAGCGTTTGCGCTTACGTTTAACCAGTATCTAACAACAGCCGATAAGTGTGGACATTTGAGTCTGATGCC
>NZ_WWCJ01000009.1 GCF_009857475.1 Pseudoduganella guangdongensis
GCCCCGGCAATGGACGCCGCTGCCCAGCCGGCCGGCCCGGCCGCGCCCGGCGCCAGCCCAACCGCCAGCCCCGACGGCGCCGAGGTGCACGCGCCGCGCGCGGCCAGGGAGAAACACAAGCCCAGCCCCGCCGAACAGGAAGCCAACCGCCACTTCATGGACCTGGTGGACGCGATGGAAGCCGCGCTGGCCCAGGGCCAGTTGCACATTGCCGCCGAGCACGATAAAGCGCTCAAGGAGAGCAAGACCGGCCGCCTGACCCCGGCCCAGTCCGAGCGCCTGGCCCACGCGCGGGCCGACCTGAAGCGCCTGGGCGACTGGGCGCGCTGGGGCGGCAACGTCTCGCGCGAAGAGCTGGTGCACGCCGTCGAGCAATTGCCGGCCGAAGGCCTGGGGATGAGCGAACTGGCGAAAAAAGTCGGCAGCATGCGCGAACGCTGGAAAGGGCTGGACGGGGTGTCCGGCGCCGCCCCCAAGGCGCTGTGGGAAAAGTTCGACGCGGCCTGCACCGCCGCCTATGCCCCCGCCGCTGCCCACTTCAAGCACCTGGCCGACGAACGCCACTCCAACGCCGACAAGGCGCAGCAGCTGGTGGACGAAGCCAACGCCCTGATTGAGAAGGACGCCGCCCAGCTGGAAGCGGCCGGCGGCGCCCAGGCCGACCGCGCAGAAGCCGCCAGCGGCAACCTGCCGCAGACGCACGACTGGCGCACCCTGGCGTCGTCCACCCAGCGCCTGCGCCAGGCCTGGAGCCGGCTCGGCACCATCGACCGCAAGGACAAAAAACGCCTGGACGCCGCCTTCAGCAAGGCGATGGACACCCTGATGGCGCCGCTCGACGCGCAGCGCAAGATCGAGGTGGCGCGGCGCGAGCAGTTGATCGAGGAAGTGGGCAAACTGAATCCGCTCGAGCGCCACACCATCGACACCCTGCGCGGCCTGCAGGAATCGTGGCAGGGCCACGCGCGCGCCTTGCCTCTGGAGCGCAAGACCGAGCAAGCCCTGTGGCAGAAATTCCGCGCCGCCTGCGACCAGGTCTTCGCCAAGCGCAAGGAGCACGCCCACGCTGCCGACCATGAACGCAAGGCCCACCTGCATGCGCGCGAAGCCATTTGCGCCGGCCTGGAATCGGCCAGCTTCGAGGGCGAAGACAAGGCCGTGCTGGGCGCCATCGCCAAGGCCTTGAAGGACGCCGCCAGCGCCTGGCACGCATCGGGCGTGGTGCCGCGCGCCAGCGAGCAGAAGATCGACCAGCGCTACCGCGCGGCGGTCGGCGCCCTGCAAGCGCAGGCCGACAGCATCCGCAAACGCGCCGGCGCCGCCCAGGCCAATGCACTGCGCGAGAAGCTGCGCCTGGTGCAGGCGCTGGAAAGCGCGCTGGCCGGGGCGGAGGCCATCGACAGCGCCGACTGGAGCGGCCGCTGGCAAGCCTTGCCCACGCTGCCGCCCGAGCAGGAACGCACCCTGCGCGCGCGCCTGGACGCCGCGCTGAAAGCCGCCGAAGGCGCCGGGCAGGGCGCGCGCGCCGCCTACGCCGCCCAACTGGAAACCAACCGACAGCGCCTGCTGTCCGAAGTGCTGCGCCTGGAAATCGTGGCCGGCATCGACAGCGGCGCGGAATTTGCGAAAGACCGACTCAAAATGCAGGTGGAAGTATTGCAATCGTCCCTCAAATCCGGCCAGAAGCCGGCCAGCCACGCCGCCCAGTTCCTTGCCCTGTGCGCCATGCCCGCCCTGGCGGACGCCCGCACAGCCAGCCGCATCGAGCAGCTGTTCCGCAAGTTTGGCGCGGAGGGTAAATGAGCGAGGTAAGGATTCAAACCGAGGACTTCGACCTGTCCCATGAGATGGCGCAACTGCGCGCCGGCAATGCCCGGGTTGGCGCTATCGTCAGCTTTGTGGGCACGGTGCGCGACCTGAACGAAGGCGCCGCCGTGGCGGAGATGGAGCTGGAGCACTACCCCGGCATGACCGAGCAGGCCATCCAGGGCATCATCGAACAAGCCAAGGCGCGCTGGCCGATCTACGGCGCGCAGGTCATCCACCGCGTCGGTCCGCTCAAACCCATGGACCAGATCGTGCTGGTGGCGGTGACCTCGCCGCACCGGGGCGAAGCCTTTTCGGCTTGTGAATTTATTATCGATTACCTGAAGACCGAGGCGCCGTTCTGGAAGAAGGAGCAAACGCCGGACGGTGCGCGCTGGGTCGACGCCCGCAGCAGCGACGACCAAGCTTTGGCAAAGTGGTCTTGAAAAACGTCAACGCATCCTTAGATTGTCGTTGACAATGATTTAGGAGCGTTAGAAATGCGCCAAGACAAACTTACCACCAAACTGCAAGAAGCCCTGGCCGACGCCCAAAGCCTGGCCGTCGGCAACGACAACCAATACATCGAACCGGCCCACCTGCTGCTGGCCCTGCTGAACCAGGAAGACGGCGGCGCGCGCTCGCTGCTGCAGCGCGCCGGCGTCAACGTCGGCGGCCTGGCGCAGGCCTTGAAGCACGCGCTGGAGCGCATGCCCAAGGTCTCCGGCGGCGACGTCACCGTCAGCCGAGAGTTCGTCAATATGCTGAACCAGGCCGACCGCGAGACGCAGAAGCGCGGCGACCAGTTCGTCTCCAGCGAAATGGTGCTGCTGGCGATTGCCGACGACAAATCCGACGCCGGCAAGCTGGCGCGCGAGAACGGCCTGCAGCGCAAGGCGCTGGAAACCGCCATCGACGCCGTGCGCGGCGGCGCCAAGGTCGATTCGCAGGAAGCCGAAGGCCAGCGCGAAGCCCTGAAAAAATACACCCTCGACCTGACCGAGCGCGCCCGCATGGGCAAGCTGGACCCGGTGATCGGGCGCGACGACGAGATCCGCCGCGCGATCCAGGTCCTGCAGCGCCGCACCAAGAACAATCCCGTGCTGATCGGCGAACCCGGCGTCGGCAAGACTGCCATCGTGGAAGGCCTGGCGCAGCGCATCGTCAACAACGAAGTGCCGGACTCCCTGCGCGACAAGCGCGTGCTCTCGCTCGACATGGCGGCCCTGCTGGCCGGCGCCAAATACCGCGGCGAATTCGAAGAGCGCCTGAAATCCGTGCTGAAAGAGCTGGCGCAGGACGAAGGCCAGACCATCGTCTTCATCGACGAGCTGCACACCATGGTGGGCGCTGGCAAGGCCGAAGGCGCGATGGACGCCGGCAATATGCTGAAGCCCGCGCTGGCGCGCGGCGAGCTGCATTGCCTGGGCGCGACCACGCTCGACGAATACCGCAAATACATCGAGAAGGACGCCGCGCTGGAGCGTCGCTTCCAGAAGATCCTGGTCGACGAGCCGAGCGTGGAAGCCACCATCGCCATCCTGCGCGGCCTGCAGGACAAGTACGAGCTGCACCACAAAGTCGAGATCACCGACCCCGCCATCATCGCGGCGGCGGAGCTGTCGCACCGCTACATCACCGACCGCTTCCTGCCCGACAAGGCGATTGACCTGATCGACGAAGCCGCCTCCAAGATCAAGATCGAGATCGACTCCAAGCCGGAGGTGATGGACAAACTGGAGCGCCGCCTGATCCAGCTCAAGATCGAGAAGGAAGCCGTCAAGCGCGAAAAAGACGAAGCCTCGCGCGCCCGCCTGCAATTGCTGGACGATGAAATCGCCAAGCTGCAGCGCGAGTACAATGACTACGAGGAAGTGCTCAAGGCTGAAAAAGCCAATGTGCAGGGCACCACCCACATCAAGGAAGAAATCGAACGCATCAAACAGCAGATGGAGGAAGCCACGCGCGCCTCCAACTGGCAGCGCGTCTCCGAACTCCAGTACGGCAAGCTGCCGGAACTGGAAGCGCAGCTGAAACAGGCCGAATCGGCCGGCGCCGCCGAGCAGGCGGGCGACAAGCCCAAGCTGCTGCGGACCCAGGTCGGCGCCGAGGAGATCGCCGAAGTCGTGTCGCGCGCCACTGGCATTCCGGTCTCGCGCATGATGCAGGGCGAGCGCGACAAGCTGCTGCACATCGAGGAAAAGCTGCACGAACGCGTGGTGGGGCAGGACGAGGCGATCAATGCCGTGGCCGACGCCATCCGCCGCTCGCGCGCTGGCCTGTCGGACCCGAACCGCCCGTACGGCTCCTTCATGTTCCTCGGCCCGACCGGCGTTGGCAAGACCGAGCTGACCAAGGCGCTGGCGGGCTTCCTGTTCGACTCGGAGGAGTCGCTGATCCGCATCGACATGAGCGAATTCATGGAGAAGCATTCGGTGGCCCGCCTGATCGGCGCACCGCCCGGCTACGTGGGCTACGACGAAGGCGGCTACCTGACCGAAGCCGTGCGCCGCAAACCGTACAGCGTGATCCTGCTGGACGAGATCGAAAAAGCGCACCCGGACGTGTTCAACGTGCTGCTGCAAGTGCTGGACGACGGCCGCATGACGGACGGGCAGGGCCGCACCGTGGACTTCAAGAACACGGTGGTGATCATGACCTCCAATCTCGGCTCGCAGAAGATCCAGTCGCTGGAGGGGTCCGACCCGGCGGTGGTGAAGCTGGCGGTGCTGGCCGAAGTGCGGGGCCACTTCCGTCCCGAGTTCATCAACCGGATCGACGAGATCGTGGTGTTCCACGGCCTGGACGACAAGCATATCGGCTCGATCGCCCGCATCCAGCTGCAGATCCTGGAGCAGCGCCTGAAGCGCATGGACATGGGCATGACCGTGACCGACGCCGCCCTGCACAAGATTGCAGAAGCCGGCTACGACCCGGTCTACGGCGCCCGCCCGCTCAAGCGCGCGGTGCAGCAGCAGATCGAGAACCCGCTGTCGAAGCTGATCCTGGAAGGCCGCTTCGGCCCGAAAGACACGATCCGCATCGACGCCGAGGGCAGCGAGCTGGCCTTCAGCAAAGGCTGATGTTGGCGCCCGATCCAGCGCGGCTGGCCGGCCGCCTCGCGTTCCTGCGCGAGGCGGAACGGCTGAAAAGCGTCCTGCGCAGCGGCTACACCTCCATTGGCCGCGCCGAAAGCACGGCCGAACATAGCTGGCGCCTGACGCTGATGGCGCTGGTCTTCGCCGACCAGTTGCCCGGCCTGGACGTCGCCCGCATGCTCAAACTGTGCGTGGTGCACGACCTGGGCGAAGCGATCCACGGCGACATTCCCGCCCCCCACCAGCACGCCCACCCCGGCAAATCCGCGCAGGAGAGGGCCGACCTGCACACGCTCACGCGCGACCTCGACCCGCCCCTGCGCGCCGAGATCATCGCCCTGTGGGACGAATACGAAGCCGCCGCCACGCCCGAAGCCAAGGCCGTGAAAGCCTTCGACAAGCTGGAAACCATCCTGCAGCACAACCAGGGCGACAACCCGCCCGATTTTGACTACGCCTTCAACCTCGATTACGGCCGCCAGCACACCGCCGGCGAGCCGCTGTTCGCCGAACTGCGCGCCATGCTCGACGCCGACACCGTCGCGCGCGCCGCCGCCGCCGAACTAGCGCGCGAAGAACTCGGTGGGCGGAACGCCGAAGGTCTTGCGGAACATGGCCGTAAAGGCTGACTGGCTGGAATAGCCCAGCGCATCGGCCACCTGCGCCAGCGGTATGCCGCTTGCAATCAAGGGCGCCGCATGCGCCAGCCGCGCTTGCTGGCGCCACTGGCCGAAGCTCATGCCCAGCTCCTTCTCGAACAAGCGCGCCAGCGTGCGCTCCGATGCCCCCGCCGCGCGCGCCCACTGCTGCAGCGTTTGCGGCGACCCCGGCTGCGCCAGCAAGCTATCGCACAAGGTCTTCAAGCGCTTATCGCGCGGCATCGGCACCCGGATCGGGCGCGTCGCCAGCTTCGGCAGCTCGTCCAGGATCAGGTTGCTGATCAACTGCGAACGATGGCTCGGCGTCGCCGGATCTTCCTGTTCCAGCGCCATGACCAGCTCGCGCAAGAGCGGCGACACCGTCAGCACCTTGCACGGCTCACCGGGGAAGGGATCATAGGACGACACCACATACACCGGCCGCAAGCGCGCCGTTTCGATCACGGTCAGCGAATGCTCGACGTTCGGCGCGGTCCAGATGGCGCGCTGCGGCGGCACGATCCAGCTGCTATCGAGCGCGTTAAGCCGGATCACCCCCTCCAGCGCAAGCGTCAGCTGCGCGCAGTCATGGCTATGCGGCAGCAAAGAGCGCGCGCTGACCAGGTCGCGCGCGATCATGGTCACCGGCTGCACCTCGGTCGGCTCGCGGCGGCTTTCATGGGGCTCGGTATGGGTGACGATGGTGACAGGCATGGATGGCAGATTTGCGACAAATGATGTCATCCTAGCTCAAAACTGACGCGGCGGGTTTTTCTACAATGTCTTCATTCTTCACATGCCTGGAGCACAGAATGGACAAGCAAACCCTCCGCAACGACGCCCGCGTGATCGGCCTGGTCGGGCTGGCGCATGGCGTTTCGCACTTCTACCACCTGATCCTGGCGGCGCTCTTCCCGTGGCTGAAGACGGCGTTTGCGCTCAGCTACTCCCAGCTGGCGCTGCTGATGACGGTGTTCTTCGTGGTGTCCGGCATTGGCCAGGCCCTGGCCGGCTTCGTGGTCGACCGCGTCGGCGCCCGGCGCGTGCTGTTCTCCGGCATGGCCATGCTCGGCGTTTCCGCCCTGGTGCTGTCGAACGCGCAAAGCTACGCCGGGCTGCTGGCCGGCGCGCTGCTGGCCGGCATGGGCAACAGCATCTTCCACCCGGCCGACTACACCATCCTCAACCAGCGCGTTTCGCGCGAGCGCGTCGCCCATGGCTTCTCCGTGCACGGCTTGAGCGGCAGCTTAGGCTGGGCCGCCGCCCCGCTATTCATGACCGGCATTGCCGCCGCCAGCGACTGGCGCACCGCCTTGCTGTCGGCCGCCGCGCTGCCGACGCTGGTGCTGGTGGTGCTGTGGCTGAACCGTGCAGCCCTGCGCCCCGACCCCATCGTGCGCCATGCCGAAGGCGCCGCCCAGGAAGGCTCGTTCGACTTCCTGCGCCTGCCATCGGTGTGGATGTGTTTTGGCTTCTTCTTCCTGACCGCGCTGGCGCTGGGCGGGATCCAGAGCTTCTCCACCACCGGCCTGGTCAAGTTGTACGGCATGTCGCTCGCGCTCGCCACCAGCGCCTTCACCGCCTACATGCTGGCCTCCGCGCTCGGCATGCTGCTGGGCGGCTTCCTCGCCTCCGGCCGCAAAGAGCACGACCGCACGATTGGCGCCGCCTTCGCCCTGGCCGCCGTGCTGGCGCTGATGCTGGGGCTGGCGCTTGTCCCCGCCTGGGGCGCCGTGGTGATGATGGCCCTGGTCGGCTTCTTCTCCGGCATCGCCGGACCATCGCGCGACCTGATGATCCGCGCCGCCGCCCCCAAGAACGCCACCGGCCGCGTGTATGGTGTCGTCTACTCCGGCCTGGACAGCGGCCTAGCAGTGGGCCCGCTGATGTTCGGCCTGATGATGGACGCCGGCCGCCCATCCCTCGTGTTCGCCACGATCGCCGTCTTCCTCCTGCTCGCCATCGCCACCGCCACCGGCGTCGGCACCCGTACCCGCAAAACCGGTGCCAAAACCGGTGCCAGGTCTGTCATTCGGACACAGGACAGCTAAGTTTGATCCATCTCAATACGCAAAAGCGGTGAAATTTGCGTATTGAGCTAAATCAAAGGTAGTGTAGCGGTGTCCGATTGTCAGACCTGACCCCGAATCTTGACCCCGAATCTTGGAGAGTGAAATGAATTTTGCGACGACCGATCTTTGCGATGAGAATCCGGGCTTGCTGGAGGATGGCTCGCTGGCTGTGCTGCCTCCGGTGTTCCATCACTTCGGGCGGCGGGCGAGCTTTGCGGGGCCGGCGGTGACCTTGAAGGTGCATGAGGATAATGCGCTGGTGCGCGCTGCCCTGGAATCGCCGGGGGCGGGGCGGGTGCTGGTGGTGGATGGGGGCAGCAGCTTGCGCCGGGCGTTGGTCGGTGGCCAGCTTGGCCTGCTGGCGCAGAATAATGGCTGGGCCGGGGTGATCGTCGATGGCTGCGTGCGCGATAGCGTTGAGCTGGCACAGTGCGATGTGGGCATCATGGCCTTGGCAACCCATCCGCAACGCAGCGCGCGTGAGGGTGTGGGCAAGCGCGATCTGGTGGTGCAATTCGCCGGCGTGCCGATCGCGCCGGGGCATTGGATTTATGCGGATGCGGATGGCATCCTGGTGTCGCGCCAGAAACTGCGGTGATGTCCCATCATGTGAAACGCTCGTTCCATGCGGTGAAAAGCGCAGCATTCCCATCAAGCCCGTTGCTTCCAAACTGAGAAATAGCTTTCCATATCATGCAATACCAAGCTTAAGTACATGATTATGCTCGGGTAAAAAGTGCTTATATGTCTTATATAAGACATATGCTGCGCTGAACAATTGCGCCTAAGATATTCCTGACAGGTGTTCAAATACTATTAGGGGATACAGCATGGCTTCTCGGGCCGAACAAGTTGCGGCGTTGCAGTTTGACTGGGATGGCAATCCGCGTTGGCAGGGCGTGGCCCGTCCGTACTCGGCGGAAGACGTGGTGCGCTTGCGCGGTTCGTTTCTGGTGGAGCACAGCATTGCGCGGCGCGGTGCGGAGCGGCTGTGGGCGCTGCTGCGCGATCAACCGTTCCTTGCTGCGTTGGGGGCGGTGGGCGCGCACCAGGCTATGCAGCAGGTGATGGCCGGCTTGCGGGCGCTCTACGTCGCGGGCGAGGTGTTGCCGGGGCAGTCGCTGTATGCGGCGAGCCAGGTGGCGACGGCGGTGCGCAGCATCAACGATACCTTGCTGCGGGCGGACCAGGTGCAGTGGGCCGAGGGTCGGGATGACTGCGATTTCCTGGCGCCGGTCGTGGCGGATGGGGAGGCTGGCGCGGCCTGTGCAGGCGCTGCTTTCGAGCTGACGAGGGCGCTGATTGAGGCGGGCGCGGCGGGCGTTCATTTCGGTGACCAAATGGCGTCGCCGGATCGGGGCGCCGCGAGGCTGGTGCCGACCCGCGAGGCGATTGCGAAGCTGACCGCGGCGCGCCTGGCGGCGGATGTGATGGGCACGCCAACCCTGCTCATCGCGCGTACCGTGGCGGAGGGGGCGAGTCTGCTGGCGTCCGATATCGATGGCAACGATAAGCCGTTCTGCACCGGGGAGCGTACCGTGGAGGGCTTTTACAAAGTGCGCAATGGGCTGGAGCCGGCGGTGGTGCGGGCGCTGGCGTATGCGCCGTTTGCGGATGTGCTGTGGTGCGAGACCAGCCGGCCGGACCTGGCGTTTGCGAAGGCTTTTGCGGAGGCGGTGCATGAGAAGTTTCCGGGCAAGTTGCTGGCCTATGACTGCTCGCCTTCTTTCAATTGGAAGAAGCACCTGGATGATGCGTCCATCGCGCGCTTCCAGAAGGAGCTGGCTGCCATGGGCTATAAGTTCCAGGTCATCTCGCTGGCCGGCGCGCATGCGCTGAACTACGGCATGTTCAACCTGGCGCATGGCTATGCGCGGCGCCAGATGGCGGCGTTCGTGGAGCTGCAGGAGGCGGAGTTTGCGGCGGCGGAGAAGGGTTTTGCGGCGGTGAAGCTTCAGCGCGAGCTGGCTGACGGCTATGCCGATGCGGTGGCGCGGGCTATCGGACAGGGCCAGCCGGCGCCGATGGCACTGAGGGTGGCCTGAACATGTGGACGCAGTCGAGCAAAATGCCGCTCGGGTGCGGGTATTGCATGCTTTGTCCGGCGCGGTAGCCGGCGCTGCGGTAGAAGGGCACCGCGTTCAGGGAGGCGTACAGGTGCAGCTTTTCGGGCTGCGCCGCCATCTGTTCGAGGGCGCGCAATAGGGCTTTGCCGATGCCTTGTCCGCTGAACCCCTGGTCGACAAAGACGGCGTCGATTTCATTGTTTGCCTGGTCGAGGATGGCGTAGCCGGCCAGCGCGCCGTGCACGCAGGCTTTGATGCCGCCGCCTTGCTGCAGCAGGACAGGGTACTGGGCGGGCGCGGCGGCGGCGGCCCAGGTGGCCAGAATGGCGGCGTCGTAGTGGCCGGCGCATTGGGTTTGCAGGGCGCGCGTGCGCAGCGCCCACAGGGCGGGAATGTCGGCGGGCGTGGCGGCTATCAGGGTGAGCATGGGGCCAGTGTAACGCGGCGGGGGGCGCGCATGAGATAATGCGCGTTAATCATCACTTACCGCATCCCCTATGTTTAGTTATCGCCACGCGTACCATGCCGGCAACCATGCCGACGTCCTGAAGCACTTTGTCCTGGTCCAGGTCCTTGAATACATGAACCAGAAGGATGTCGCCTATACCTATATCGACACGCATGCCGGCGCCGGCGTCTACACGCTGGACAGCGCGCAAGCCACCAAGACGGGGGAGTTCGAAACCGGTATCGGCCCGCTGTGGGAGCGTGACGACCTGCCGGCGCCGCTGGCGGAGTATGTGCAGCTGGTGAAGGATATGAATCCGAGCGGTAAGCTGCGCTTCTATCCTGGCTCGCCATATTGCGCGGAGATCGTGGCGCGCGAGGAGGATCGCCTGCGCCTGTTCGAGCTGCATCCGGCCGATGTGCGCCTCCTGGACGAGAACTTCCACAAGCTGGAGCAGCACCAGGCTGCCAATGGCCGCCGCCCGACGGCGCGCGGCAAGCGGGTGATCGTCAACAAGGCGGACGGCTTCCTGGGCGTGAAGTCCTTGCTGCCGCCGCCGTCGCGCCGCGGCGTGGTGCTGTGCGATCCGCCGTATGAGGATAAGCAGGACTATAAAAAAGTCAGCGATATGCTGAAAGACTCGCTGGCGCGCTTCCCGACCGGTACTTATGCCGTCTGGTATCCGGTGCTGCAGCGCATCGAGGCGCGCAATTTCTCGGAGCGCCTGAAGCATTTGCCGGCCAAGAGCTGGCTGAATGTGACCTTGTGCATCAGCACCCCGACGCCGGATGGGATCGCGCTGCACACCAGCGGCATGTTCCTGCTGAACCCGCCGTACACCCTGGAGCCGATGCTGAAGCAGGTCATGCCTTACCTGGTGCAGGTGCTGGGCCGCGATTCGGGCGCGCAGTTTACGCTGGAGAGTGGTGAGGTCGCCACAGGGAAGAAGGGCGGCGCCAAATCTGCGTAAAAATGTTGTCAAGACTGCACAAAGAGGTATAGTCTTGTAAAACGAGTTTAGCAATGGGGAAACCCATGACCGCCGTGCTACAAACTGAAGTACAGCTTCCCATGCCGTATGAGAACCAGTTCTTCCTGGCACGGCAACCTATCCTCAATCGCTCCCAGCGGCTCGTGGCCTACGAGCTGCTTTATCGAAATGCCGAGGTCCACGAAGCGTGCGTGACCGATGGCGCCCATGCCACCGCGTCCGTGATTGCGCATGCTTCCGAGCTGGGCATGGAGCAGGTGGTGGGCGATCAGCTGGCGTTCGTCAATGTCGATGTGACGGGCTTGATGAGTGATTTCATTCATTTCCTGCCCAACGATAAGGTGATCCTGGAGGTGCTCGAGTCGGTCGAGCCAACGCCGGAGGTGTTGAGCCGCCTGCAGGAGCTGAAGCGGGCCGGCTATAAGTTTGCGCTCGACGATGTGGCCGGCGAAAGCGCTGCGGTGGAGGCGCTGCGGCCGTTGATGGATGTGATCAAGATCGACCTGAAGCAGATCGCGCGCGGCAGCCTGCCGGCGCTGGCGCGCAGCTTGCGCAATCCAAACCAGAAGCTGCTGGCAGAGAAGGTGGAGACGCTGGAGGAATTCCGCGAGTGCATGGACCTGGGCTTTGAGTATTTCCAGGGCTATTACTTTGCGCGGCCAGTCATTTTAAGCGGCAAGAAGATTGCGCCGTCCCAGTTGTCCATCATGAAGCTGCTCGATTTGCTGAACCGCGATGCGGACCAGCGCGAGGTGGAGCGCAGCGTCAAGCATGATCCCCTGATTTCCCTGAACTTGTTGCGCCTGGTGAATACGCCGGCGGTGGGGGCGCGTTTCCGCATCAATTCGGTGGGCCATGCGCTGATTGTGCTGGGGCGGCGGCAGTTGCAGCGCTGGCTGCAGATCCTGCTGTATGTGAAGGGCTCGGAGTTCGATTCGCCGCTGCTGCAGATGGCGACCACGCGCGGCAAGACCATGGAGCTGGTGATGGGCCATGTGCGGCCGGCGGAGAAGGTGGCGGCGGATATCGGTTTTACCGTCGGCATCATGTCGCTGATGGATGCGCTGTTCTCGGTGCGCATGGGGGAGATCCTCGACAGCGTCAACGTGCTGGACGAGGTGCGCGATGCCTTGCTGCACCGCGAGGGGGATTATGGGGATGCCCTGCACCTGATCGAGCTGATCGAGCGGGCGCAGGAGGGGCAGGAGCTGACCGGCATCCTGCACAAGCTGGAGCTGGCGCCGTCGGCGCTGTATGCGCTGCAGCGCGAGGCGTTCGAGTGGGTGAACGAGTACGCGCACCACGTTGCCTGATTATTGGGCCAGCAGCAGGAACACCGTTGGTTTCTTGTGGAAGTCCGGCGCCTTGCCGGCAGTGAGCTGGCTTTTCCATTGCGCACCCGTCTGGGTGCGGATCGCTTCCGTTGGCAGGCTGATGTCGGTGGCCACGCAGATCAGCGTGCTGCCGGCACAGGTGCTGACCAGCGCTTCCAGCATGGCGGCGTTGCGGTAGGGCGTTTCGATGAACAGCTGCGTCTGCTTTTCCTGGCGCGAGCGGGTTTCCAGGTCTTTCAGGCGTTTGGCGCGCTGCGCGGCGTCGGTCGGCAGGTAGCCGTTGAAGGCGAAGCTTTGGCCGCTCAGGCCGCTGGCCATGACCGACATCAGGATGGAGGAGGGGCCGACCAGGGGGCGCACCGGGATGCCGTGGGCATGCGCCAGGCGCACCAGGTCGGCGCCGGGGTCGGCGACGGCCGGGACGCCGGCTTCGGACAGCAGGCCGACGTCGTGGCCGGCTTGCAGCGGGGCGAGCAGGTCGGCCAGGGCGGCGGGCGGGGTGTTGATGTTCAGCTCATTGATCGCGATTTCCTGAATCGGTTTGCTGGTGCCGACTTGCTTCAGGAAGGCGCGCGCGGTCTTGGCGTTCTCGGCGACGAAGTGAGCCAGTTGCGCGGTCAGCTGCTGGACGTGCTGAGGGATCACCTGGTCCAGGGATTCGGTGGGGCCAAGGGTGTTGGGAATCAAAAACAGGGTGCCAGTCATATTACTTGCTAAAGAAGGTGACGCCGGCTGCGCGCAGCATGCCGGTCAGGGCGATCAGGGGCAGGCCGGTGAGGGCGGTCGGGTCGCTGGAGTCGATGCGTTCGAGGATGGCGATGCCGAGCGCTTCGTTCTTGGCGCTGCCGGCGCAATCGTAGGGCTGCTCAATGCGCAGGTAGGCGTCCAGCTCGGCGTCCGGCAGGTCGCGGAACGTGACCACGGTTTGCACGTCTTCCAACTGGTGCGTGCTGTTGCGTCCATCCCACAGGCACAGCGCGGTGTGGAAAATGACTTCGCGCCCGCGCATTTTCTGCAATTGCGCCAGGGCATTGGCATGGTTGCCAGGTTTGCCGATCTGCTCATCGTCCAGTGTGGCGACCTGGTCGGAGCCGATCACCAGGGCACCGGGGTGGCGCGCGGCCACGGCAGCGGCCTTTTCGCGCGCCAGGCGCAGCGCGGTGGCGGCGGGCGTTTCACCGGCTTGCGGGCTTTCGTCGATGTCGGGCACATCCACGCTGAACGGCAATTGCAGCCGGGACAGCAGCTCGCGGCGGTAGGCCGAGCTGGACGCTAGTACGATGTCAGTTGTTTTCATCAGGGAAATGTTATATGCTCTCTGCGCCTGTTCAAAAGCGCGAAAAACGCGCAAGTCTTTGACGCGGCGTCGAAAATCCTGTTATTATCGCAGGTTTTCGAGGGAAATTTTAGCCAATGAATGCTTTTGAGATCGACGCCTTTGAATTCTGTCGGACCAACAGCAGCCGTGAAGGAGTCACTCCTGTCGCTGAAATGACCCGACTGGGCAAGGAATGCGCGGACACCTCCGGTGAAGTGACCTGGAAGGTGCAAGGCGGGTCCAGCAAACAGGGCTATCCGCAGATGCGCCTGACCGTTGCCGGCAACGTGCAACTGGTGTGCCAGCGCTGCCTGGCCCCGTTTGGCTACCAGATCGATTCGTCCACTGTCCTGATGCTCGGCAAAGACGACGCTGACGCGGATGAAATCGAAGCAATCATTGATGATGAAAGCATCGACGTGATCGTCGGTGACCGCTCCATGAATCTCATGGACCTGGTGGAAGACGAGGCCCTGCTGGCCTTGCCGCAAGACCCCAAGCACGAGACGTGTCCTGACACCTCGCTGGTGGATTCTGTGAAGAGTGAGAAGCCCTCGCCGTTCGCGAGCCTGAAGGGCTTGAAAACAAATTAAGTACCGGTTTTGTAGTAGGAAAGAACGTGTCAAAACGCGTGCAGTAATCGAGTTTGACATGGATGTAGAAGCTCGATTCGCATGTTTTTGTGCATCGGATGTGTTAAAATCTTAGAACTTTAGTATTAGGAGTCATCATGGCTGTTCAACAGAACAAGAAATCCCCTTCGAAGCGCGGTATGCACCGTTCGCACGACTTCCTGGTTGCACCGAACCTGGCAGTAGAGCCAACCACCGGCGAAACCCACCTGCGTCACCACATTTCGCCTAACGGCTTCTATCGTGGTCGCAAAGTGCTGAAGACCAAGAACGACGAGTAATCGACGTTTTTTGCTTCGGCTACAAGACAAAGCGGTGCTACGCAGGTCCCCTGACGTCGCGCCGCTTTTTCTTTGAGTTATACAATGACAATCAAAATCTCTATCGACTGTATGGGTGGCGATCACGGCCCCTCAGTCACGATTCCCGCAGCACTTTCCTTCCTTAAGCACGAACCGAACGCCGAGCTGATCCTTGTTGGCCTGGAGGACGTTCTTCGCGCTGAACTGAAGAAGCGCCATGCCGACGCCGAGCCGCGCCTCACCGTCCTTCACGCTTCCGAACAGGTCACCATGGATGACCCGCTCGAGGTCGCTTTGCGCCGCAAGAAGGATTCGTCGATGCGCGTGGCGATCGAACAAGTCAAGTCCGGCCATGCCGCGGCCTGCGTCTCGGCCGGCAATACCGGCGCCCTGATGGCAGTCTCGCGCTATGTGCTGAAGACCATGCCGGGTGTCGACCGTCCCGCCATCTGCAGCATCCTGCCCAATCAGAAAGACGGCCCGACCTATGTGCTGGACCTTGGCGCCAACGTGGATTGCGAACCGCACCACCTGCACCAGTTCGCCATCATGGGTTCCGTGCTGTGCCAGGCCTCCGAAGGCATCGAACGGCCGACCATCGGCCTGCTGAACGTGGGCACCGAGGACATCAAGGGCAACGAGGTGGTCAAGGCCACCTCCGAGCTGTTGAAGGCTGACCATGCGCTGGGCAAGCTGAACTTCCACGGCAATGTGGAAGGCAACGATATTTTCAAAGGCACTGTGGATGTGGTGGTGTGCGATGGTTTCGTCGGCAACGTCACCCTGAAAGCAGTGGAAGGCCTGGCCCGTTTCATGAAAACGGTGCTGACCACGGAATTCAAACGCACCCCGATTACGATGCTGGGTGCGCTGATCGCGCGCGGCGCACTGCGCATGATCGCGAACCGCCTGAATCCTGCACGCTATAACGGCGCCGGCCTGCTCGGCCTGCGCGGTCTGGTGTTCAAGAGCCACGGCGGTGCGGAGGCGGAGGCTTATGAATGGGCTATCCGTCGTGCATATGATGCGGCAAAAAACGATGTACAAGAGCACCTGTCGGCCATGATCGCCGAACTGATGCCACAAGAAGAGCCGCCAACCGAAACGAGAGACACGCATGACCCTGTACAGCAAGATCGTAGGCACGGGCAGCTACCTGCCTGAGAAACGCGTCACTAATGATGAACTGGCTGCCCAGCTGGCGGCCAAGGGTATCGAAACCTCGGATGAGTGGATTGTGTCGCGCAGCGGCATTTCCGCTCGCCACTATGCCGAGCCGGAGCAGGCTTCGTCCGACCTGGGCGTGATCGCCGCCCGCCGCGCGCTGGAAATGGCTGGCCTGCAGCCGGACGATATCGACCTGATCATCGTTGCCAGCTCCACGCCGGACTTCTACGGCAGCTTCCCCAGCACCGCCTGCATCGTGCAGAAGAAACTGGGCATGAGCAATAACTGCGCGGCAGTCGATGTGCAGGCCGTGTGCAGCGGGTTCGTGTACGCGGTGGCCACGGCCGACAGTTTCATCAAGTCCGGCATGCACAGGAATGTGCTGGTGATCGGCGCCGAAGTATTCTCCCGCATCCTCAATTTCGAAGACCGCACCACCTGCGTGCTGTTTGGCGATGGCGCGGGCGCGATTGTCATGAGCGCGTCGCAAGAGCCGGGCATCCTGGCGTGCAAACTGCATGCGGATGGCCGCCATTCGGACGTGCTGCGCGTCCCGGGCAGCCTGTCGAACGGCGCGATCGCCGGCAGCGCCTTCCTGTACATGGATGGCCAGGCGGTGTTCAAGCTGGCGGTGTCGGTGCTGGAGAAGGTGGCCTACGAGGCGCTGGAAGCGGCGAATATGACGGCCGGCCAGATCGACTGGCTGATCCCGCACCAGGCCAATATCCGCATCATGAACGGCACCGCCAAGAAGCTGGGCATGGCCCCGGAAAAAATGGTGGTGACGGTCGACCAGCACGGCAATACGTCGGCTGCCTCGATCCCGCTGGCGCTGGACGTCGCAGTGCGCGATGGCCGCGTGAAGAAGGGCGATGTGGTGATGATGGAAGGCGTGGGCGGTGGCTTCACATGGGGTGCCGTTCTGGCACGCATGTGAGCGGACTGCTAAAATTGCAGTCCTTTTTAGAATAAGAAGTCTAAAGGTTGAAAGATGAATAAATTTGCTTTCGTGTTCCCAGGCCAGGGTTCCCAGGCTGTGGGCATGCTGGAAGGCTTTGCCGGCAACCCGGTGGTCGCACAGACTCTCGCCGAAGCTTCCGACGCATTGCAGTTTGACCTGGCGAAGCTGATCGCCGAAGGTCCAAAAGAAGAACTCGACCTGACCACCAACACCCAGCCGGTCATGCTGACCGCCGCGGTGGCGGCTTACCGCGCCTGGATCGCCGCTGGCGGCCCGGTGCCGAGCGTGGTGGCTGGCCACTCGCTGGGCGAGTACTCGGCCCTGGTGGCGGCGGGCGTGATCACGTTCAAGGATGCGGTGCCGCTGGTGCGCTTCCGCGCGCAAGCCATGCAGGAAGCCGTGCCGGTCGGGCAGGGCACCATGGCGGTGATGCTGGGCCTGTCCGATGAGGACGTGCGCGCCGCCTGCGCCGAAGCCGCGGCTGCCGTGCCGGGCGAAGTGGTGGAAGCGGTTAACTACAACGCGCCGGCACAGGTGGTGGTGGCGGGGCATAGCGCCGCCGTCGACAAGGCGTGCGAAATCGCCAAGGCCAAGGGCGCCAAACGCGCCATGCGCCTGCCGGTGTCGGCGCCGTTCCACAGCTCGCTGCTCAAGCCGGCCTCGGACCGCCTGCGCGAGTACATGGCGTCGATCCATTTCAATGCGCCGCAGATCCCGCTGATTAATAATGTGGACGTGGCCGTGCTGAACGACCCGGCGTCGATCAAGGATGCGCTGGTGCGCCAGGCGGCGTCGCCGGTGCGCTGGGTCGAAACCATGCAGAAAGTGGCTGCCGACGGCATCGTGAATGTGGTGGAGTGCGGCCCGGGCAAGGTCCTGATGGGGCTGGCCAAGCGCATCGACAGCAGCCTGGTGGGCGAGGCCATTTATGATCAGGCCACCCTTGAACGCATGCTGGAAACCCTCAAGTAAAGAAGAAGGATAAAAATGACCCTCGCTAAACAAGTAGCGCTGGTGACCGGCGCGTCGCGCGGCATCGGCAAGGCAATCGCGCAAGAACTGGCCCGCCAGGGCGCGATCGTGATCGGCACCGCCACCAGCGAAGCTGGCGCGCAGGCGATTTCGGCCTACCTGGCCGAAGTTGGCGCGGAAGCCGGCAAAGGCATGGTGCTGAACGTGACCAACGCGGAACAATGCGCCGCCATCATCGACGACATCGCCAAAACCTACGGCGCGGTCGGCATCCTGGTCAACAATGCCGGCATCACCCAGGACAACCTGGCCATGCGCATGAAGGACGAGGAGTGGGACAGCGTGATCGCCACCAACCTGTCGTCGGTGGGCCGCCTGTCGCGCGCCGTGCTGCGCGGCATGATGAAAGCGAAAACTGGGCGTATTATTAATATCACGTCCGTGGTCGCATCGGCCGGCAATCCAGGCCAGATGAATTACGCTGCCGCCAAGGCCGGCGTGGAGGGCATGACCCGCGCCCTGGCCCGTGAAATCGGCAGCCGCAACATTACCGTCAACAGCGTCGCCCCTGGCTTTATCGATACCGATATGACCAAGGCGCTGGGCGAAGACCAGCATACTGCCCTGTTGACCCAGATCCCTCTGGGCCGCTTGGGCCAGCCGGAAGATATTGCCGCCGCCGTCGCTTTCCTGGCTTCGCCAGCCGCCGCATATATTACCGGTACCACCCTGCACGTGAATGGTGGTATGTATATGAATTGATACGAAAGTGCGGCATAATGCCGCACGATCGCATCATTTAATAGTGATTTCAACGTAGATCAAATCAAACGCTGAAATTAGTTTATCGGCGCGCAAACCTGCTAAAATGCGCGCTTTCCGTAACAACATATTGGAGCCATAACATGTCGGATATCGAACAACGCGTTAAGAAAATCGTCGCTGAACAACTGGGCGTCGCTGAAGCAGACATCAAGAACGAATCCTCCTTCGTCGACGACCTGGGCGCCGATTCCCTCGACACCGTTGAGCTGGTAATGGCACTGGAAGATGAGTTCGAAATGGAAATCCCAGACGAACAAGCTGAAAAGATCACCACCGTGCAGCAAGCGATCGACTACGCAACTGCCCACGTCAAGGCCTAAGCTCGCCTGACGCTCCGATCCACTCCGGGAGACTCGCTTGAGTTCTAAAAACCGTCGTGTAGTGGTTACCGGTCTTGGTGTGATTTCCCCCGTCGGCAACACGGTTGCCGACGCGTGGAAAGCCATCACCGAGAGCAAATCCGGGATCGCTAACATTACCAGTTTTGACGCGTCGGCCTTCTCCACCCGCTTTGCGGGCGAAGTGAAGGGCTTCAACGTCGAGGCATACCTCGACGCCAAAGAAGCGCGTCACATGGATAAATTTATCCATTTCGGCATGGCAGCAGGCATCCAGGCTATCCAGGATTCCGGCATCGCCGTGACTGAGGAAAACGCCGACCGTATCGGCGTCATCATTGGTTCCGGCATCGGCGGCCTGCCGATGATCGAAGCACAGAAGGAAGACTACGACAAGCGCGGTCCGCGCCGTATCTCCCCGTTCTTCGTACCGGCCTCGATTATCAACATGATTTCCGGCAACCTGTCGATCAAGTACGGCATGCGCGGCCCCAACCTGTCCATCGTGACGGCTTGCACCACCGGCCTGCACTCGATTGGCGCGGCGGCCCGCCTGATTGAGTACGGCGATGCGGATGTCATGATCGCCGGCGGCTCGGAATCCACCGTGTCGCCGCTGGGCCTGGGCGGCTTTGCCTCGGCTCGCGCACTGTCCTCGCGCAACGATGACCCGGCTACCGCGTCCCGTCCGTGGGACAAGGACCGCGACGGCTTCGTGCTGGGCGAAGGTGCCGGCGTCATGGTGCTGGAGGAGTACGAACACGCGAAAGCGCGCGGCGCCAAGATCTATGCAGAATTGCTGGGCTTTGGCATGAGCGCCGATGCGTATCACATGACCTCGCCTCTGGAAGACGGCGCTGGTGGCAGCAAGTCGGCGCAAAACGCGCTGCGCAATGCTGGCATCAACCCTGACCAGGTGAATTATGTGAACGCGCACGGTACCTCGACCCCGCTGGGCGACGTGGCTGAAGTGCAGGGCATCAAGCGCACCTTCGGCGAGCACGCCAAGAACCTGGTTGTCAGCTCCACCAAGTCGGCCACCGGCCACTTGCTGGGCGGTGCTGGCGGCCTGGAAGCGGTGTTCACGGTGCTGGCGATTCACAACCAGGTGATCCCGCCGACCATCAACCTGTTCAATCAGGATCCGGCATGCGATCTGGACTTCTGCGCCAATACTGCGCGCAGCGCCACGATCAACTATGCGCTGAAGAACTCCTTCGGCTTTGGCGGTACCAACGGCAGCCTGCTGTTCGGTAAAGTCTAAACGGAACTTCCAAGCCTCGCCCCGGTCTTAGTGCCGGGGCGAGCGCTTCCGCTGTACCCCCCCCGAAAAAATCGAAAGTCCTTATGTCGATCGCGGCCTGTGTCGCTGTTCGTCCTTCGCTGTGCCTGTGCGTTCTGCGGGCAGGGCTGGTCGCGTCCGTGCTGGCCGTCGGGGCCTGGAGCGGGCTGCTGCCGGTGGCGGCGGCGCTACTGGCGGGTCTGCGGCGCGAGGTCAAATGCAGCCGCATTGATATTTCCGGTGTCGGGGATTTGCAGCTGACGGTATACCAGCAACAGTACCGGGCGCGCCTGTTGGGCGACTGCACCCTGTGGCCGGGCGCTTTGCTGCTGCATGCGGCGCTGGAGGACGGGCGCTGTCTCTGGCTGGTCCTGCTGCCCGATAGCCTGCCGGGCGGGCAATGGCGCCAGCTGCAGGCGGCAGTGCGGGCACAACTGCAGAAAATTTGAACCAATCTTCGGTGGGCTGCTCTTATGAAGGTGGACCCAGATCGTGAGCTGGTGGAGCGGGCCCGGGCGGGGGAGCGGACGGCGTTCGACCAGCTGGTGGAGCGCTACCAGCGCCGGCTGCTGCGCCTGGTGCTGCGGCTGCTGCGCGACCCGGCGGAGGCGGAGGATGTGGTGCAGGAGACCTTCCTCAAGGCGTACCGGGCCTTGCCGCGCTTTCGCGGCGACGCGGCGTTTTACACCTGGCTGTACCGCATCGCGGTCAACGGTGCGCGCAATGCCATCCTGCGCCGCCGCCAGCGTAGCGGGCCGCAGCCGATCGTGGCGTCGCAGGCGCCGGCGCCGCCGCCGGAGATCGGCACGCCGGAGTCGATGTTGCTGAGCAAGCAGGTGATGCAGGCCATCGACGCGGCGCTGGAAGCCTTGCCCATGGAACTGCGCACGGCCATTGTGCTGCGCGAGATCGAGGGCTTGAGTTATGAGGAAATTGCGCAAATCATGGAATGTCCGCTGGGAACCGTGCGCAGCCGTATTTTCCGGGCGCGCGAGGCGATTGCGCGGCGCCTGCGGCCTTTGCTGGATTTGCCGGTCGATCAACGCTGGTAGGGGAGGGGGCATGATAGTGTTGCCGGATGATGGGGCGCCGCGCGTCGGGGCCCGGGTCAATGCCGTGATCGGGGAGGCGCTGCGGCAGAGCGTGGCCGATGCTGTGCCCAGTGCGGGCTTCGCGGCGCGGCTGGCGGCGGCGCTGGACGCGGCGGCGGGCACGGCGGCGGACGCCGCGGGCGGACCGGCGGCGCAGGCAGTGAAGGCGCTGGCAGCGTCCTCTTGAAACGCGAAATGTTGACCGCAACATATCGTCACAAAATCACGCGCCCGTTTTACCCCAAGCTGATTTATATTGCCTGTACTTCATCTACTTTCACGAAACGCAACCATGAAAAAAACCATGATTTCTGCGCTGGTCCTGAGCGCAGCCTCCCTCGGCCTGCCAGCCGTTGCTGGTTTCGCGCCCGCTTATGCCGCGGCTCCCGCCGTGGCCGGTTTGCCGGACTTTGCCGACCTCGTTGAACGGGTCGGCCCGGCGGTCGTCAATATCCGTACCACCGAGCGCATTACCCAGCGCGACGTGGACGCGGCCGGCCAGGCCGATGAAATGCAGGAATTCCTGCGCCGCTTCTTTGGCGGCCAGATCCCGCGCGGCCAGACCCCGCGCCGCCGCAACCTGCCCAGCCCGGGCCAGGAAGTGCAGCGCGGCATCGGCTCCGGCTTCGTGGTCTCGGCCGACGGCTATGTGCTGACCAATGCCCACGTGGTGGACGGCGCGGACGAGGTGTACGTGACCATGACCGACAAGCGCGAGTTCAAGGCCAAGGTGCTGGGCGCCGATGCGCGCGCCGACGTGGCGGTGCTGAAGATTGATGCCAGCAAGCTGCCTTACCTGATGGTGGGCGACCCGAACAAGAGCCGGGTGGGCGAGTGGGTGATTGCAATTGGTTCGCCCTTCAACCTGGAAAGCACGGTGACCTCCGGCATCATCTCGGCCAAGGCGCGCGATACCGGCGACCTGCTGCCCCTGATCCAGAGCGACGTGGCGGTCAATCCGGGCAACTCGGGCGGCCCGCTGATCAACCTGAAGGGCGAGGTGATCGGCATCAACTCGCAAATCGCCACCCTGTCGGGCGGCTACAACGGCATTTCCTTCGCCATCCCGATCGACGAAGCCATGCGCGTGGCCGACCAGCTGAAAAAGTCGGGCAAGGTTACCCGCGGCCGCCTGGGCGTCCAGATCGGCGAGCTGAACAAGGACGTGGCCGAATCGCTGGGCCTGAAGAACAACAAGGGCGCGGAAGTGACCCTGATCGAGCCGGGCAGCCCGGCCGACAAGGGCGGTCTGCGGGTGGGCGACGTGGTCCTGAAGTACAACGGCAAGGAGATCGACCGCTTCGCCGACCTGACCCGCATGGTGCTGGGTACGGCGCCGGGCAGCAAAGCCACGCTGACCGTGTGGCGCAAGGGCGCGCCGACCGATGTGCTGGTCACGGTGGGCGAGGCTGACCCGGACAATAAGGTGGCCAGCCGTGGCGGCAAGCGCGGCGAGCAGAAGGGCGGCGCCGCGCCAGCCTCGCCGGCCAATGCGCTGGGCTTTGTGGTGGGCGACCTGACCGCGGCGCAAAAACGCGAACTGGGCGTGAGCGGCGGCGTCATCGTGGAAGACACCGAGGGCGTGGCGGAGGCGGCCGGCCTGCGCCAGGGCGATATCCTGCTGATGCTGAACAACCAGGACATCCTGGACGCCAAGCAGTTCAACGCCGCCGTGGCCAAACTGGATCCGAAGCGGGCGGCCGCCGTGCTGGTACGCCGTGGTAACCAGACGCAGCACTTCTCGCTGCGCCCGGCCCCAGCCGCCAAGTAAGCCGCAGCACCCGCCGCCGCGTGCGTGTCGCCCCAGGGCGGCAGGCACGCGGCGGCGTTAGGTTGGGGCTTCGCGCCTCGCCTCGGGGCGCGCTACAATGGCAGCCCGCGCCCGAGGGGGCGCCGACCAACCCGCGTAAGCCCTGAATGCACTTCACCCTTTACTCCCGCTCCTATTGCCACCTGTGCGAAGACATGCTGACCGCCCTGAACGCACTGCAGACGCCGGACCGGCCGTTCACCGTGGAGGTGGTCGATGTCGACGCCGATGCGGCCCTGGTGGCCCGCTTTGACGAACTGGTGCCGGTGCTGTTTGCCAGCCTGGACGAGCCGGAGCTGTGCCATTACTTCCTGGACGAGGCCAAAGTGCGGGCCGTGTTGTCGAAATAATTGCAAAGCTGATATTGTTTCTCCATAAAACCGGCTTTCCCCTCTGAAATCCGGTAAAATGCCGGGGGTTACCCTTGCATTGATTTCCATAAAAAGGCGCTCAAGCGCCTTTTTGTTATAGCTCGCTTCGATTTTTAATGAATAACATTCGCAACTTCTCCATCATCGCCCACATCGACCACGGCAAGTCCACGCTGGCAGACCGCATCATCCAGCTGTGCGGCGGCCTGTCCGACCGCGAGATGGAAGCGCAGGTCCTGGATTCCATGGACCTGGAACGTGAACGCGGCATCACCATCAAAGCCCAGACCGCCGCCCTGAAATACAAGGCGCGCAACGGCGAAATCTACAATCTGAACCTGATCGACACCCCGGGCCACGTCGACTTCTCCTATGAAGTGAGCCGCTCCCTGTCGGCCTGCGAAGGCGCGCTGCTGGTGGTGGACGCGTCGCAGGGCGTGGAAGCGCAGACCGTGGCCAACTGCTACACCGCGCTCGACCTGGGCGTGGAAGTGGTGCCGGTGCTGAACAAGATCGACCTGCCGAACGCCGACCCGCCGACCGCGATCGCCGAAATCGAAGACGTGATCGGCATTGAGGCGGGCGACGCCGTGCACTGCTCGGCCAAGACCGGCCTGGGCGTGGAAGACGTGCTGGAATCCATCATCGCCAAGGTGCCGGCGCCCAAGGGCGACCCGGACGCGCCGCTGCAAGCGCTGATCATCGACTCCTGGTACGACGCCTATGTGGGCGTGGTGATGCTGGTGCGCGTGGTGAACGGCACCCTGAAGCAGAAGGAACGCATCAGCATGATGGCCACCGGCGCCGTGCAGCTGGTGGACGACGTCGGCATCTTCTCGCCGCGCTCGGTCTCGCTGCCGCAGCTGTCCGCCGGCCAGGTGGGCTTCATCATCGCCGGCATCAAGGAACTGAAAGCGGCCCGCGTCGGCGACACCATCACGCACGAAAAGAACGGCGCCCCGGCACCGCTGCCAGGCTTCAAGGAAGTGCAGCCGCAGGTGTTCGCCGGCCTGTTCCCGGTGGAAGCGAACCAGTACGACGCCCTGCGCGACTCGCTGGAAAAGCTGAAACTGAACGACGCCGCGCTGCAATTCGAGCCGGAAGTGTCGCAAGCGCTGGGCTTCGGCTTCCGCTGCGGCTTCCTCGGCCTGCTGCACATGGAAATCGTGCAGGAACGCCTGGAGCGCGAATTCGACCAGGACCTGATCACCACCGCGCCGACCGTGGTGTATGAGGTGGAAAAACGCGACGGCTCCGTGATCTTCGTCGACAACCCGTCGCGCATGCCGGACCCGAGCCACATCAACGAGGTGCGCGAGCCGATCGTGACCGTCAACCTGTACATGCCGCAAGAGTATGTCGGTTCCGTGATCACCCTGTGTATCGCCAAGCGCGGCATCCAGATGGACATGGCCTACCATGGCCGCCAGGTGAAACTGGTGTACGAAATGCCGATGGCCGAAATCGTGCTGGATTTCTTCGACAAGCTGAAGTCGACCTCGCGCGGCTACGCCTCGATGGACTACGAGTTCAAAGAGAACCGCGCGGCCGACGTGGTCAAGGTCGACATGCTGATCAACAGCGAGAAAGTCGACGCGCTGGCCATCATCGTGCACCGCGCCAACGCGCCATACCGCGGCCGCGCCGTGGCCGCGAAGATGCGCGAACTGATCCCGCGCCAGATGTTCGACGTGGCGATCCAGGCCGCGATCGGCTCCAACATCATTTCGCGCGAAAACGTGAAAGCGATGCGCAAGAACGTGCTGGCCAAGTGCTACGGCGGCGACATCTCGCGTAAGCGCAAGCTGCTGGAGAAGCAGAAAGCAGGTAAGAAGCGCATGAAGCAAGTGGGCTCCGTGGAGATCCCGCAAGAGGCATTCCTGGCAATCCTTCAAGTGGACGAGAAATGACACTGCAATCCATCCTGGGCAATTTCGCATTAATCCTGTTCGTCCTGATGGTGGTGACGGGGATCATTTGGGTCCTCGATTTGATGGTGTTTGCCAAGCAGCGCCGCGCCGCCGCCGATGCCGCCCTGGCCGAGTACGACGCGCGCCATGCGCGCTCGGCGGCCAAAGGCATCCGCATGGACGAGCAGGGCAATTCGCGCGCCAAACTGGAAGCGGACATCCTGCGCCAGCCGACCTGGATCGAGTATTCGGGCAGCTTCTTCCCAGTGATCGCGCTGGTGTTCTTCCTGCGTTCCTTCCTGTGGGAGCCGTTCAAGATCCCATCCTCCTCGATGGTGCCGACCCTGCTGGTGGGCGACCTGATCCTGGTCAACAAGTACACCTACGGCATCCGCCTGCCGATCCTCAACCAGAAGGTAGTGCAGCTGAACGACCCGCAGCGCGGCGACGTGATGGTGTTCAAGTATCCGAAGGACATGAGCCAGGATTACATCAAGCGTGTGATCGGCGTGCCGGGTGATAAAATTGTGTATCAAAACAAGCGCTTAACGGTCAATGGTCAGGCGGTCGGCTATACCGCGATGGAAGACTACCTGGAGGAGGGCACGCTGACCTACCAGAAGCAGTTCACCGAGCAACTGGGCGATGTCCAGCACCGCATTCTGAATAACGAGAAAGCGCCGCCGGTGCAGATCGGGCAGGTAGAAGAGAATTATCCGCACCGCGAAGCCTGCACTTTCAATTACGAAGGCTTTTCGTGTGTAGTGCCTGAAGGAAATTACTTTATGATGGGCGACAATCGGGACAATAGTGCCGACAGCCGTATCTGGGGTTTCGTACCGGACAAAAATATTGTGGGCAAAGCCTTCTTCGTCTGGATGAACCTGGGTAATTTCAATTTTGAGCGTCTCGGCGGCATCCGCTAAGCAGACAGGGGGAATAGTTTTATGCACAAGCAGCGTCAACGCGGTATCAGCCTGGTCGGTCTGATCGTCCTTATCGCCATCCTGGGCGCGATTGGCCTGCTGGGCATGCAAGTGGTCCCCACCTATCTGGAATACCGCGCCATCCAGGGCGCCATCGAGCGCGCCAAGAAAGACGGCGCCACCTCGGCCAAGGATATCCAGGACTCCTTCAACAAGAGTGCCGAAGTCGGTTATATCTCGGCCATTAGCGGCCGCGACCTGCTGATCGAGCGCCAGGGCGGCGAACTGGAAATCAGTTTCGCCTACGAGAAAAAGATCCCCCTGTTCGGCCCGGCCAGCCTGCTGATGGAATATGAAGGCACGACCGCCAAGGGCGGCGTGAAAAAGAAAGCTGAAGAATAAGTGATGAATTTACAGTTATTGCAAACCAGGTTGGGCTACACGTTCCAGGACGCTGGATTGCTCCAGCAGGCCCTGACGCACCGTAGCCACAGTAGTTTGCATAACGAACGTCTGGAATTCCTCGGCGACTCCATCCTCAACTGTGTGGTCGCCTCGATTTTGTACGAACGCTTCAATTCCCTCGACGAGGGCGACCTGTCGCGCGTGCGCGCCAACCTGGTCAAGCAGCAATCGCTGTTTGAAATCGCGCAAAAGCTGGAGCTGTCGCAGTTCCTGCGCCTGGGCGAAGGCGAGCTGAAGTCGGGCGGTTTCCGCCGCCCCTCGATCCTGGCCGATACGCTGGAAGCGCTGCTGGGCGCAATCTACCTGGATGGCGGCTTCGACCGTGCGGCCGGCGTGGTGCGCGCCTTCTACATCCCGATCCTGGACTCGGTCGACCCGCAGACCCTGGGCAAGGATGCCAAAACGCTGCTGCAGGAGTTCTTGCAAGCCAAGAAAATTTCCCTGCCGCTGTACAACGTGGTGGCCACCCATGGCGCCGCGCACAGCCAGGAGTTCGAAATTGAATGCCTGGTGCCCAAGCTGGGCATCCAGGTCTACGGACGCGGCGGCAGCCGCCGCGCCGGCGAACAGGCCGCCGCCAAGCTGGCGCTGGACGTGGCGGAAGAAGCGTTGAAGAAGGCTCCTGCCGCCGGCCGCAAGCCGCGCCAGCGTTCCGCCCAGCTCAAGTTGGCCGGCATCGCCACCGTCCAGGGCGAAACGGCCGCCGACAAGAAGCTCGCCAAACAATAAACCAATCGAGTTGAATATGACTACCGCCCCCACCCCCGCCGGCTTCCGCTGCGGTTATATCGCCATTGTCGGCCGCCCGAACGTGGGCAAGTCGACCCTGATGAACACCCTGATCGGCGCCAAGGTCAGCATTACCTCGCGTAAAGCCCAGACCACGCGCCACCGCATCACCGGCATCCAGACCGTGAGCGACGCCCAGTTCATCTACGTCGACACCCCGGGCTTCCAGACGCGCCACTCCAATGCGCTGAACAAGACCCTGAACAAGACGGTGACCAATACCCTGGAATCGTCCGATGTCATCCTGTTCATCGTGGAAGCGGGCACATTCGGCCCGGCCGACGAGCAAGTGATGAACCTGCTGCCGAAAAACGTGCCGGTACTGCTGGTGATCAACAAATCCGACCGGGTCAAAGACAAGGCCGTGCTGATGCCGTTCGCCCAGCAGATTGCCGCCCGCTTCGATTTCGCCGCCATCGTGCCGGTCAGCGCCAAGCTGCGCTTCCAGCTGGACGGCCTGCAAAACGAGATCAAGAAGCACCTGCCGGAAAACGAGCCGGTGTTCGGCGAAGACGACATTACCGACCGCAGCGAGAAATTCCTGGCCTCGGAAATTGTGCGTGAAAAGCTGTTCCGTTTTGTCGGCGACGAACTGCCGTACACCAGCACCGTGCTGATTGAAAAGTTCGAACAGGAAGGCAACCTGCGGCGCATCTTCGCCGCCATCCTGGTCGAGCGCGACGGCCACAAGTCCATGATCATTGGCAACAAGGGCGCCCGCCTGAAAGAGGTCAGCACGCAAGCCCGCCTCGACATGGAAAAGCTGTTCGGCGGCCCGGTCTACCTCGAGATCTGGGTCAAAGTGAAGTCCGGCTGGGCCGACAACGAAGCCGGCCTGCGCGCCTACGGCTACGAGTAAATGTCCGTCTCGGGGTCAGGAAGAAAGGTGGACAAAATTTGCTGTGGCGGAAGAAATGTCCACTTTTCTTCCTGACCCCAAAGCGGACATTCCGGCGCAGAAGCGGCGGGCGGTGGGGCAGCAGCGCACGGTCGGGACCCGCGTGGCGGGGCAGCCGGCGTTTGTGCTGCATAGCTATCCCTATAAGGAAACTTCGCTCATCATTGAGCTGTTCACGCGCGATTTCGGGCGCGTGGCGCTGATCGCGAAGGGCGCCAAGCGGCCGCACTCCCAATTGCGCGGGGTACTGCAAACCTTTCAGCCGCTCACTACCGGCTGGGCCGGCAAGAATGAACTGCGCACGCTGACCGATGCGGATTGGGTCGGCGGCATGCGTCCGCTGGAAAAGACCGCGCTGCTGTGCGGCTTCTACCTGAACGAATTGCTGGTCAAGCTGACCGCGCGCGATGATGCGCATCCCAAGCTGTTCGACCATTACGTCTCCACCCTGAACCAGCTGGCGCATAACGAGCCGGCCCCGATCGTGCTGCGCAAGTTCGAAATGGCTTTGCTGCGCGAAACCGGGGTGGCGGCCGACCTGGTGCGCTGCACGGCCACGCGCACAAAAGTCGAGGCCGATGTACATTATGTGGTGGATCCCGAACGCGGCCCGCGTCCGGTGCGTGTCGACGATAGCGCGCCGCGCGTCGCCGGCAAGACGCTGCTGGACATGGAGCGCGAGGATTACGCCGACCCGGCCACGCAGGCGCAAAGCAAGCAGCTGATGCGCTACCTGCTGTCCTGGCACCTTGGCGGCGCGCCATTGAACACGCGCCAGATATTGATCGATTTGCTGCAACTTTAAGAAAAGAATATGAGCTTCCTGTCTCCTTCCGGCACCGTCATTGACCTCGGCGTGAACATCGACCACGTCGCCACCCTGCGCAACGCGCGCGGCACCGTGTATCCGGACCCGATCCGTGCTGCGCTGCTGGCCGAACAGGCCGGCGCCGACTGCATTACCCTGCACCTGCGCGAAGACCGCCGCCATATCAGGGATGCCGACGTGATCGCGCTGGCGCCGCAACTGGCGACCCGCATGAACCTGGAAGCGGCGGTGACGCAGGAGATGATCGACTTTGCCTGCCGCATCAACCCGGCCGACGTGTGCCTGGTGCCGGAAAAGCGCACCGAGATCACCACCGAAGGCGGCCTGGATGTGGTGCGCTTCCATAAGGAAGTGGAAGCGGCCGTCAAGCAGCTGCAAGCGCAGGGCATCCGCGTCTCCCTCTTCATTGATGCCGACGAGGAGCAGATCAAGGCCGCCGCCGCCGTGGGCGCGCCGGTGATCGAGCTGCATACCGGCGCCTATGCCGATGCGGAAGGCGAGGCGCAACTGCGCGAGCTGCAGCGCATCAAGGACGGCGTGCGCTGGGGCGTACAGAACGGATTGAAAGTCAACGCCGGCCACGGCCTGCATTACACCAATGTGCAGGCGATTGCCGCCATTCCGGATATCGCGGAACTGAATATCGGCCACGCCATCGTGGCGCACGCGATCTTCGCCGGCTGGGAGAACGCGGTGCGCGAGATGAAGGCCATCATGGTCTCGACCCGCCTGGCAGCAAAATGATCTACGGCATCGGCACCGATATTTGCAAAGTGCCACGCATTGCCGCTGCGCTGGAACGCAGCGGCGAGCGATTCGCGCGGCGCATCCTCGGTCCCGAAGAGTTTGCCACCTACCAGCAGCGCTGCGAGCGCAGTGCCGTGCGCGGCGTGCGCTACGCGGCGACGCGCTTCGCCGCCAAGGAGGCCTTTTCCAAGGCGCTGGGCCTGGGCCTGCGCGCGCCCATGACCTGGCACACGGCGCAGCTGCTCAATGATGATTTGGGCAAGCCCTACATGGCTTGCAGCGGCGCGCTGGGCGAATTCATGTTGCAGAACGGGCTGGTGGCCCATATCTCCGTGAGCGATGAAGAGGATTACGCGGTCGCCTACGCGATCGTCGAGCGAGCGAATGACTGAAGAAACCCAAGACCCGCGCGAGCAGGTGCTGGCCACCGTCGCCAAGCTGCCCAACCTGCCTGGCGTGTACCGCTACTTCGACGCCGAAGACAAGGTGCTTTACGTGGGCAAGGCGCGCGACCTGAAAAAGCGCGTGTCGAGCTACTTCCAGAAGAACCTGGCCAGTCCGCGCATTGCGCTGATGGTGGAGCGCATCGCGCGCCTGGAAACCAGCGTCACGCGCAGCGAGGCCGAGGCCCTGATCCTGGAAAACAACCTGATCAAGGCCCTGCAGCCGCGCTACAACATCCTGTTCCGCGACGATAAGAGCTATCCCTACCTCAAGCTGACGGGCGACGACGTGCCGCGTATGGTGTATTACCGCGGCGCGGTGGACCGCAAGCACCAGTACTTCGGGCCTTTCCCGTCGTCGTGGGCGGTGCGCGAATCGATGCAGATCCTGCAGAAGGTGTTCATGCTGCGCACCTGCGAGGACAGCGTGTACATGAACCGCACGCGCCCCTGCCTGCTGCACCAGATCGGCCGCTGCAGCGGCCCGTGCGTGGGCCTGATCGCGCCGGAAGACTATCGCAATGATGTGGACAACGCCGCGCGCTTCCTGCGCGGGCGCCAGTCGGAAGTGATGCAGGACCTGGAGCAGAAGATGCTCGCCTACGCCAGCGAGCTGAAATTCGAGCAGGCGGCGGCGGTGCGCAACCAGATCCAGTCGCTGTCCAAAGTGCTGCACCAGCAATCGATGGAAACCACGGGCGACCAGGACGTCGATATCCTGGCCGTGGTGGTGCAGGGCGGGCGTGCCTGCGTCAACCTGGCCATGGTGCGCGGCGGGCGCCACCTGGGCGATCGCGCCTATTTCCCGACCCATGTGATGGATGCGGAAATCGTGGCCGAGCGCCCGATCGAACAGGAAGTGTTGTCCGCCTTCCTGGTCCAGCACTATCCGGACAAATCGATTCCGGGCACGCTGATCCTGAATATCGAATTCGATCAGCCGGAGCTGATCCTCGCGCTGCAGGAGCAGTGCGGCCACCGCATCCACCTGGTGTTCCAGCCGCAAGGCCAGCGCCGCCAATGGCAGGAGCTGGCGCAGAAGGGCGCCGAGATTTCCTTGGCGCGCCTGCTGTCCGAGCAAGGTTCACAGCAGGCCCGCACGCGCGCCCTGGCCGAGGTGCTGGGCCTGGAGAACGAGGACCTGGATACCTTGCGCGTGGAGTGCTTCGACATCTCGCACACCGCCGGCGAAGCGACGCAGGCTTCCTGCGTGGTGTTCCACCACCACGCCATGCAGAACGGCGAGTATCGCCGTTACAACATCAACGACATTACGCCCGGCGATGACTACGCCGCCATGCGCCAGGTGCTGACGCGCCGCTATGAAAAGGTGGCCGGCGGCGACGGCGTGATGCCGGATGTGGTGCTGATCGACGGCGGCAAAGGCCAGGTGGAAATGGCGCGCCAGGTGTTTGTTGAGCTTGGCCTGGACATCAGCCTGATTGTCGGCGTGGCGAAAGGCGAGGGCAGGCGGGTGGGCCTGGAAACCCTGGTCTTCGTCGATGGCCGCGCGCCGCAGGAGCTGGGCAAGGAATCGGCGGCGCTGATGCTGGTGGCCATGATCCGCGACGAAGCACACCGTTTCGCCATCACCGGCATGCGCGCCAAGCGTGCCAAAGCCCGCCAGACCTCGCGCTTGGAGGAGATTGAAGGCATCGGCGCGAAACGGCGCCAGAAGCTGCTGGCGCGCTTTGGCGGCCTGAAAGGCGTGATGAACGCCAGTGTGGAAGATCTGAAATCCGTTGAAGGTATTTCGGACACGCTGGCGGAAGAGATTTACCGGCAGCTGCACTGAGAGCCGCTAAACCGGGAGAAGGTGCCGGCCCTTTGGGCCGTACCCTGGTATCCCGGTTCAAAGGTTTTCAAGCCAAACTGGCCTAACGCGCCCCGCCGTTATACACTAGCGGCGCGTCATTACAATTCTTATACACCGCATATGCCCTTCAACATCCCCATCCTGCTGACCTGGTTGCGTGTAGCGCTGATTCCCCTGGTCGTAGGCGTTTTCTACTTCCCGGATACCTGGCTCTCCGCCCACGAACGCAACGCCACTGCGACCTTCATCTTCATCGTCGCCGCCGTCACCGACTGGTTCGACGGTTTCCTGGCCCGGCGCTGGAACCAGACCTCGGCCTTCGGCGCCTTCCTCGACCCGGTGGCCGACAAGCTGATGGTGGCTGCGGCCCTGCTGGTGATCGTCAACCTGCGCCAGGACCCATGGCACCCGATTCTGGCCCTGATCATCATTGGCCGCGAAATCACAATCTCCGCCCTGCGTGAATGGATGGCGCAAATCGGCGCCTCCAAATCGGTGGCCGTGCATTCGATCGGCAAGATCAAAACCGCCGCCCAGATGACGGCGATCCCGCTGCTGCTGTACCAGGACGTGCTGTTCGGCGCCGTCGATACGCGCGTGATCGGCCACATGCTGCTGTGGCTGGCCAGCGTACTGACAGTGTGGTCCATGTTCTACTATCTCAAGAAAGCATGGCCTATGATCAAGGAACGTTCCGGTTCATTAACGTAAATAACAATGTTGCCCCTTGACACAGCGTTTAGATCATCTATAATGCTGGCCTGCTGTTGATGACAACGCAGCGATGCAAAGCGGGAGTAGCTCAGTTGGTAGAGCGCAACCTTGCCAAGGTTGAGGTCGAGAGTTCGAGACTCTTCTCCCGCTCCAAAATGTCATCGGCAACAAAGCGTAGTAAAGAGCGGTGATAATCGCACTGGAAATATGAGAATGTTTCTGCGATAATACGGTTCCTCTGAAATGCGGGAGTAGCTCAGTTGGTAGAGCGCAACCTTGCCAAGGTTGAGGTCGAGAGTTCGAGACTCTTCTCCCGCTCCAGTTCACTGGAGCAGCAGTAAGTAGTACAAGTTGTGAAAACACTCCAAGCGGGAGTAGCTCAGTTGGTAGAGCGCAACCTTGCCAAGGTTGAGGTCGAGAGTTCGAGACTCTTCTCCCGCTCCAAGTTTTCCACCCAATGCGGGAATAGCTCAGTTGGTAGAGCGCAACCTTGCCAAGGTTGAGGTCGAGAGTTCGAGACTCTTTTCCCGCTCCAGAATTCAAGAGAACGCGACCTGCCGCGACTCTGTGTCACCCCTTCGGCGGGGTAGCAAAATGGTTATGCAGCGGCCTGCAAAGCCGTGTACGCCGGTTCGATTCCGGCCCTCGCCTCCAGAAGAAATGAAAAATCCCTGCTTCGGCGGGGATTTTTCATTTCCGGCGCCTTTTTTTGCGTAATTGCCACCGTTGGTGAAAAAATCATGGAAAAGCCAGTCAAATCCGCCAGTGAGGCGCTCACAGTGATCATCGCCACCTGGCGCCACGCCCGGCCGTTTTTCGCCAGTGTGGAAGTGTGGCTGATGGTGCTGGTCGCGGCGTCCATCGTTGGCGGCATGTTCCTGGCCGCCATGGGCGACGTGCGCAGCCTGGTGGCGATTGGCTTCGCCGTAGGCTACCTGGTACTACGCCCGGTGCTGCATGCCAAGGGCATCCTTAGCTGGCCATTCCTGTAAGGCCAGCGGCCTGAGCTCAATCCAGCGCCGAAAACAAATCGGCGGTCCAGTCGATGAATACGCGCAGGCGGTTGCTCACGTAGCGGTTGGATGGGTAGACGACGTAGAAGGGGTAGGGCGCCGGCTGCCACTTTTCCAGTATCGGCACCAGGGCGCCGCTGGCCAAATGCGGCGCCGCTGCGTACCGGAAGGTTTGGATCACACCCAGGCCGGCGACGCCGGCTGCCACGTGGGCGTTGCTCTCATTGATGCCGACCGCGCGTCCGCCTGCCACTTCCACCTTTTGCCCGTTCTTTTCGAAATGCAGCGGCAAGCCGCGTCCCGTGCGGGTTGATAAATACTGCACGATGCTGTGCCCTTCCTGCAGCTCAGACGGGTGCTGTGGGATGCCGTGCTTTTGCAGGTAGGCCGGCGTTGCACAGGTCACCCACGACGCGCTGCCGACTTGGCGGCCTACCAGCGACAGGTCGGTCAGCTCGCCGCCGCGAATCACGCAATCCACATTGTCCCCAATAAGGTTGACATGTTTGTCGGAGACGCCCAGGTCGATCCGGATATCGGGATAGCGCTCGAGGAAAGCGGGCAGCGCCGGCAGCAGGATCAAATTCGCCACGGAGCTGCCCATGTCCACCCGCAGGTGGCCGCGCGGCTTCGATTGCGCCGCGCTGAAGCTGGCGTCCACATCATCCAGTTCTTTCAGCAGGCGCTGGGTCTTTTCGTAGTACTGCGCGCCTTCCTGCGTTACCGATACGCGGCGTGTGGTGCGCTGCAGGAGCTTGACGCGCAGGTGTGCTTCCAGCGCCTGGATCGCCTTGGTGAGCGATGCGTTGGGCATGCCCAAGGTGTCCGCCGCCTTGGTGAAGCTGCCGGCTTCCACCACGCGGGCAAAGGCGCGGATGGCGAGTAGCTGGTCCATCGAACTTCCTTGATTATTTATGGATGGGAATAATGTATTCGTTAATGTCTACTTTATTCAATAATCTCCGGGGCGTAAAGTGGCTTCCGTAGTCACTTACATCCCAATTCAAGGAGAAGCAAAATGAGCAACGGACACAAACTGGCAGGCAAGATAGCTTTGGTCACCGGCGGCACTACCGGTATCGGCCTGGCGTCGGCGCAGGATTTCGCGGCGCAAGGCGCGACTGTGTACATTACGGGCCGCCGCCCGGCGGAGCTGGAGGCGGCCGTCGCGACCATCACCGCAACCGGCGCAAAGGCTTACGGCATCCAGGGCGATGTCGCCAAGCTGGCGGACCTGGACCGCATTTTCGCCGAGATCAAGGAGCGTTCGGGCCACCTGGATGTGCTGTTCGCCAACGCGGGCGGCGGCGACATGATGCCGCTGGCGGACATCAGCGAAGAACACTTCGACCGCATTTTCGACACCAATGTGAAAGGCACGCTGTTCACGGTACAGAAATCCCTGGGCCTGCTGAAAGACGGCAGCTCGATCATCCTGACCGCGTCCACGACGTCGGTGAAGGGAACGGAGAATTTCAGCGTCTACAGCGCAAGCAAGGCCGCCGTGCGCAATTTCGCCCGCAACTGGCTGCTGGACCTGAAGCCGCGCAATATCCGCGTGAATGCCATCAGCCCCGGCCCGATCCATACCCCGGGCCTGGCCGGGCTGGTGCCGGAGGAGCACCAATCCGGCCTGCTGGGCCACCTGGCCACCTTGGTGCCGATCGGCCGTCTCGGCCAGCCGGCGGAAGTGGCGAAGGCGGTGACCTTCCTGGCATCCGCTGACAGCACCTTCATCAACGGCATTGAACTGTTCGTGGACGGCGGCCAGGCGCAGATCTGAGCGCGCGCCGGGAGCGTTGCGCGTGGACTTGATTTTCGCGCGCACGGCCCCTAGATAAATTGCCCTGTTATGTATTCATGAGGAACGATTATGGAACATGATGAGGCATTACTTGAGAGTCTGGCCGCGCTGCGGGCGGCGCACGACAAGGCCAACCGGCTGATGGCGGAAATCGCCGCCCTCGGTGCGCGGGCATTGAAAGGTCGCGGCAGTTTACCGTCGTTGGTCCAGTTGCAAAACTATGCGCAAGCACTGGCCCAGGCGCAGCGGCAAGCCGTCCATTGCGAGGAGCTATTGCTGGGCGGGCCGTCCAGCGCCATGCCCGGCGCAGCGGCAAGCAGCAGGCCCTGTGTGCATTGATTCGGTGGCGGGAGGACTATGCCATGCGAATTTTCGATGCAGTGTCGGCGCAAATTTCCGCCATGGGCTTGCCGCTCTTTGCCGTCAGCGCCACGCGCGCCGAGTGGCCCGACACCCCCTTGCTGCTTTTCCTCCACTGGCATGGTTTCCGCCGCGCGACACCGTTGCAGTTGGACGGGGTGCCGATGCCGGCGCGCGCGGTACCCAGTTCGGCCTTGCAGTTCGAAGGCCCTGGCTTGAGCGCCACGGCGGCGGAGGAAGCCTTGCTGGAGGCGGCCTGGCGGCTCGGCGCCTGGCAGCTGGAGCGCCAGCAGCTGCGGGCCTGCAACACCGCCGGCGCGCCCGATAGCGAGGCCTTTGCCTGCCGCCTGGCGTTCGGCGACAACGCGGCCGGCTATCCGGAGGAAGCGGTGCTGGGCGGCGACGTGGAAGTGCGCCTGGCGCAGATGGTGCTGGCGGCCCAGCGCGGCTACCAGCAGTGGTTGTTCCAGCCGGTTAAGGGCGGTGTGTGGGCCGGGGTCGGCCCGCCCGACGACAGCCTGGGCGCGGATGGCGGACGGCAGTCCGACTGCCCGGTGCGGCCGTCGCCGCCGGCACCCGGACAGCGCGTGGTGTACCTGCTGGGGCATCACAACCGGCTGATCCTGCCGTGAAATATTTTGTTACAAATTGCTCGGCGCAGCCGTCTTGAAAATGAAAAACCGAAAACATACTTCCGAAAACGCTGAAGTCTGGCTCTAGCATTGTCTGGACCGATTCACTTTTTTGATGATCTGACCACTAATTGGAGATTGAAGAGATGAACATTCGTCCCCTCTATGACCGGGTTATTGTGAAGCGAATTGAAAAACAACGCCAAACTGCCTCCGGCATCGTGATCCCTGATTCCGCCACCGAGAAGCCCGAGCAGGGCGAGGTGCTGGCGGTGGGCCAAGGCCGCGCCTTGCCGGACGGCGGCCTGCGCCCGCTGGCCGTGAAGGTCGGCGACTCCGTCCTGTTCGGCAAATACGCCGGCCAGGCCGTCAAGCTTGATGGCGAAGAACTGCTGGTGCTGCGCGAGGAAGACATCCTCGGCGTGATCGAGCACGCCGCAGCCAACGCCAAAGCCGCCTGAGTCCAACTTGTTTTAGGGAGAAAGAACATGACTGCAAAAGACGTTCAATTCAACGAGGACGCCCGCACCCGCATCGTCAAAGGCGTGAATGTGCTGGCCAACGCCGTTAAAGTGACGCTGGGCCCGAAAGGCCGCAATGTGGTGATCGAGCGCAGCTTCGGCGCGCCGACGATTACCAAGGATGGCGTCTCCGTCGCCAAGGAAATCGAGTTGAAAGACCGCCTGGAAAACATGGGCGCGCAAGTGGTCAAGCAGGTCGCCTCCAAGACCGCCGATGTGGCGGGTGACGGCACCACCACCGCCACGGTGCTGGCCCAGGCCATCGTCCAGGAAGGCATGAAATACGTGGCGGCCGGCATGAACCCGATGGACCTCAAGCGCGGCATCGATCAGGCCGTCGCATCAGCGATCAATGAGCTGAAAGCGATCTCGCGCCCGATCGCCACCAGCAAGGAGATCGCCCAGGTCGGCGCCATCTCGGCCAACTCCGACAGCGCCATCGGCGACATCATCGCCCAGGCGATGGAGAAGGTCGGCAAGGAAGGCGTCATCACGGTGGAAGACGGCAAGTCGCTGGAGAACGAGCTGGATGTGGTGGAAGGCATGCAGTTTGACCGGGGCTACCTGAGCCCATACTTCATCAACGATCCGGACAAGCAGCTGGCGCGCCTGGATGATCCGCTGGTCCTGCTGTACGACAAAAAGATCAGCAATATCCGCGAACTGCTGCCGGTGCTGGAGCAGTCGGCCAAGGCCGGCAAGCCGCTGTTCATCGTGGCGGAAGACGTGGAAGGCGAAGCGTTGGCGACCCTGGTGGTGAACTCGGTGCGCGGCATCCTGAAAGTGGCCGCCGTCAAAGCGCCGGGCTTTGGCGACCGCCGCAAGGCCATGCTGGAAGATATCGCTGTGCTGACCGGCGCCACCGTGATTTCGGAGGAGACCGGGCACACGCTGGAAAAGGCCACCCTGGAACACCTGGGCAGCGCCAAACGCATCGAAGTGCAGAAGGACGCCACCACCATTATCGACGGCGCCGGCGAGCAGCAGCGCATAGATGCGCGGGTGGCCACCATCCAGGCCCAGATCGAGCAGGCCACCAGCGACTACGACAAGGAAAAACTGCAAGAGCGTGTCGCCAAGCTGGCTGGCGGCGTGGCCGTGATCAAGGTTGGCGCGGCCACCGAAGTGGAGATGAAGGAAAAGCGCGACCGCGTCGACGATGCGCTGCACGCCACCCGCGCGGCGGTGGAGGAGGGCATTGTCCCGGGCGGCGGCGTGGCGCTGCTGCGCGCGCGTGCCGCGATCACCCAGCTGAAAGCCGCCAATGCCGACCAGCAAGCAGGTGTGCAGATCGTGCTGCGCGCACTGGAGGCGCCACTGCGCGTCATCGTCGCGAATGCCGGTGAGGAACCGTCCGTGGTGGTGGCCAAGGTGGCCGAGGGCAAGGGCAACTTCGGCTACAACGCCGCCACCGGCGAGTACGTGGATATGGTGGAAAACGGCGTGATCGACCCGACCAAGGTCACCCGCACCGCGCTGCAGAACGCCGCCTCCATCGCCGGCTTGCTGCTGACGACCGAAGCGACGATCGCGGACGCCGCGCCTGAAGAGAAGGCAACCCAGCCAGACTGACCTGGGCTATTCAAAAGGGGCCATGCCTGATGCCAGGCATGGCCCCTTTTTTATTTCGACTTTTTGCCGGATTGCGCTGGCTGGCTCTTGCCCGATTGGCCGCCTTTGCTTCCCGGCTCGGCAGACTGCTTGTTGCCGGCATTTTTGCTGTTCTGCGTCTCTTCCAGTTTGCTATTGCGGCCGTTCTTGCCGGCCTGGGTGGGCTTGCTCATGATTGCCTCCTTGTAGACGAGAGTGCCCATCATAATCATGGCGGCGCAGGAAGGGCACGCGATTGAAACGCGGTCAAGCGCCATACGGCCGTAGCCCAGCCATTCAGACCGGCAGCGCAGTCTCGTATTTGACTTCACGCAGGGCCACGCTGGTATTGACCTGCGACACGCCGGGCAGTTTCAGCAGCACATTGTGCAGGAAGTCGTGATACGTGTTCATGTCTTCCACCACCAGCTTCACCAGGTAGTCCGACGTGCCGGTTACCTCGTAGCACTCCATGACTTCCGTCCGGACGCGCATGGCATTCTCAAAGCTCTCTACCACGCCCGTGTCGTGCCGCGCCAGCGAGATATGCAGCAGGCAAACCTGGCGCAAGCCGAGTTTGTTGCGGTCCACAATCGCCGCATAGCGGGTGATGACATTCTTCTCTTCCAGTTCCTTTTGCCGCCGCCAGCAGGGTGTGGCGGACATGCCGACGCGCTCGGCCAGTTCATTGGTGGAGATTGCGCTGTCTTTCTGCAGCTCAGCAAGGATTTTGCGGGAAGCCGCATCAAAAGTGGAATTTTCCATTTACAGCCTGAAAAGAGAAATAAGATTTCTTTCGGCCCGATTCCCGCGTTGATTGAGGAATATTATTCTGGCCCCTGAAACCTACCATAGAGCCCACGATAGTACAGGCGGACCACCGCCAATTACAAGGTATAAAAGGAGACGTAATGGGTTCGATGGAAGAGGGCGCGGCGCTGGCAAATCCGCAGGAGCAGGGCTATGAGGGTGGCGTGCAGCTGGCGGACCCGGAGTATCGCCTGGACGACAACCTGCAGCGCGAAAGCGGCCGGATTTTCATCACAGGCACCCAGGCGCTGCTGCGCATGATGTTGGTGCAAAAGCGCCTCGACGCAGCGCGCGGCCTGAAAACCGCCGGTTTCATTAGCGGCTACCGCGGCTCCCCGCTGGGCGCGGTGGACCAGGAAGTGTGGCGCGCCGCTGCCCTGCTGAAGGCACACCAGATCGAATTCCTGCCAGCCATTAACGAAGAGCTGGGCGCGACTGCCGTGCTGGGCACGCAGCAAGTGGAAAACGATCCCACGCGCCAGGTCGACGGTGTATTTGCGCTGTGGTACGGCAAAGGCCCCGGCGTTGACCGCGCCGGCGACGCGATCAAGCATGGCAACGCCTACGGTTCTTCCCCGCGCGGCGGTGTGGTGGTGGTGCTGGGCGACGACCATGGCTGCGTTTCCTCCTCCATGCCGCACCAGAGCGAACAGGCGTTGATGGCCTGGTCGATGCCGGTCCTGAATCCCGCCAACATCGAGGAGTACCAGGAATTCGGCCTGTACGGCTGGGCGCTTTCACGCTATTCCGGCGCCTGGGTAGGGTTCAAGGCGATTTCGGAAACCGTTGAAGGCGGCGCCGTCGTCAACATTCCGCCGGCACCGGACTTCCTCGCCCCCACCGACTACCAGCCGCCAGCCGACGGCCTGCATTACCGCTGGCCCGACCTGCCAGGCCTGGGCATTGAAGTGCGCGTGCACGAAAAGCTGAAGGCCGTGCTGGCATTCGCCCGCGCCAACCCGATCGACAAGCTGGTGGTACGCGCGCCGGCGGCCACCCTTGGCATTATCAGCGCCGGCAAAGCCTACCTCGACCTGGTGGAAGCCTTGCAGCGCCTCAGCCTTGGCTTCGACAAGCTGGAACAGCTGGGCATCCGCCTGTACAAGCCGGGCCTGACCTATCCGCTCGAACCGAATGGCCTGCTGGCCTTCGCGCAGGGGCTGGAGCAGATCCTGGTGATCGAAGAGAAGGGCGCCGTGGTGGAAGAGCAGGTCAAGCAAATGCTCTATAACCTGCCGGCACGTCCCATCGTCCTCGGCAAGACCGACGCATCGGGGGCAGCGCTGTTGTCCGCCCTGGGCGAGCTGCGTCCCTCGCGCATTGCCCCCGTACTGGTACGCTGGCTCGCGCCCTTGCTGCCGCAGGCCGGCCTGTCCGCGCAGTTGCCCGACTTCTGCGCAGCGAGCGGACTATCGCAAGACGCTGTGCGCCGCACCCCGTTCTTCTGCTCCGGCTGCCCGCACAATACCTCCACCAAGGTCCCCGAAGGCAGCCGCGCCCTGGCCGGCATCGGCTGCCACTTCATGGCCACATGGATGGACCGCGACACCGTCACGCTGACCCAGATGGGGGGCGAAGGCGTGCCATGGGTGGCCGCCTCGCGTTTCGTCTCCGAACCGCACGTGTTCCAGAACCTGGGCGACGGCACCTACTACCACTCCGGCTACCTCGCCGTGCGGCAGGCGATTGCCGCCAAGGCCAATATCACCTACAAGATCCTGTACAACGACGCCGTCGCCATGACCGGCGGCCAGCCGGTGGACGGGGGACTGAGCGTGCCGCAGATCGCCCAGCAGGTGCTGAGCGAAGGCGCTGTCAAAGTGGTGGTCGTCACCGACGACACGGCCCGCTATCAAAACGTGGTGCTGCCGCAAGGCGTCGCGGTGGAAGACCGCAAGGACCTTGACGCCATCCAGCGCATGCTGCGCGAGATCAAAGGCGTCTCGGTGCTGATCTACGACCAGACCTGCGCCGCCGAAAAGCGCCGCCGCCGCAAAAAGAACCGCCCCGACCGCGAAGTCTTCCCCGACCCGCAACGCCGCATGATGATTAACCCAGCCGTATGCGAAGGCTGCGGCGACTGCGGCGTGCAATCGAACTGCCTCTCCATCCTGCCGCTGGAAACCCAGCTCGGACGCAAGCGCCAGATCGAGCAGTCCTCCTGCAACAAAGACTACTCCTGCGTAGAAGGCTTCTGCCCAAGCTTCGTCTCCGTCATCGGCGGCACGCTGAAGAAGCCCGAAGCGGCACGGGTCACGCTGGCGCAGCTGGAGCTGGCGCTGGTCGGCTATCCCCAGCAAAAGCAGCACGACTTCGCGCAGCCGTTTGAGGTACTGGTTGCCGGCATCGGCGGCACCGGCGTCGTGACGCTCGGCGCGCTGGTCACGATGGCGGCGCACCTGGAGGGCAAGGGCGCCTCCACGCTCGACTTCATGGGGTTTGCGCAAAAGGGCGGCGCCGTCATGTCTCACGTACGGGTCGCCGCCTCCCCGGAAAAGCTGAACCAGGTCCGCATCGACCTGCGCCAGGCCGACGCCCTGATCGCCTGCGACCTGGTGGTCGGCGCCATGCCCGATGCACTGGCCGTGATCGGACACGGACACACCCAAGTCGTCGCCAACAGCCGCGAAACGCCGACCGCCGAATTCACGCGCAACCCGGACGCCGTGGTCAGCAAAGACGCCCTGATCGCCAAGCTGCAGCAAGCCGCCGGCAGTGAGCAAGTGGTCAGCCTCGACCCCACCGACCTCGCCACGCGCGCGCTGGGCGAACCGATCACCGCCAACATCGTCCTGCTCGGCTACGCATGGCAGAAAGGGCTGGTGCCTGTATCGAACAGCGCCATGATGCGTGCCATCGAATTGAACAATGTCGCCGTCGACATGAACAAACGCGCCTTCCTGCTAGGCCGCCTGGCCGCAGCCAATCCCGGCGTGCTGCAGCAGGTAATCGGGGCCAAGCAGCAAGTGGTGCACTTCGCAGCCCCACAAGGGCTCGAACAAATCATCGAACATCGCCGCCGCCTGCTGGTTGCCTACCAGGACGAAGCCTACGCCGCCCGCTACGAAGCACTGGTACGCGCCGTGGCGCAAAAAGAGCGCACCATCGAAGGCGAGCAATCCAAACTGGTACTCGCCCGCGCCGTCGCGCGCAACCTGTACCGCGCCATGGCCTACAAAGACGAATACGAAGTAGCCCGCCTGCACAGCGACCCCGTATTCGCCGCGCAAATCGCCGCCCAATTCGAAGGCGACTACGCGCTGCAATTCCACCTCGCACCCCCGCTGCTGGCACGCAAGGGCAGCAACGGCCTGCCACGCAAGCAGGTGTACGGAGCGTGGATGCAGACCGGCTTCCGCGCCCTGGCCCGAATGAAGCGCTTACGCGGCACCCCGCTCGACGTATTCGGCTACACCGCCGAACGACGCCAAGAGCGCGCCTGGCGCGACGAATACATGGCAGCGGTGGGCCAGCTCACGCAGACCCTGAGCGCCGCCAACAAAGACAGCGCCCTGCGCCTGGCCCAACTCCCCGAAACCGTACGCGGCTTCGGCCACGTCAAGCTCCCCGCACTCGCCGCCGCCCGCAACAAAATTCGGGGTCAGGTCTGACATTCGGACAGCCGCTACGCACATTTGATTTTTCTCAAAAGCCAAGTTGCGGAAATTTGGTAGGCGCTTGTCAGGTGGTATGGGTATGAAAGCCGGATACAAATAGCCGGCTTTCATAAACCGTATTGAGAAATCTCAAAAGTGCGAGCTGCGTGTCCGATTGTCAGACCTGACCCCGAATTTAGAAGTGGAACTGGGCGCTGAACTTGGCGGTGCGGGGGGCGCCTTGCATCATGGTGGCGCCGCCGGCGCGCATGGCCCAGTAGGCTTTGTCGGCCAAATTGTCGACGTTGACGCGGATAGTCAGGCCTTTGCTAAAGAGCTGGGTTTCGTAGCGGGCGCCAATGTCGAGCAGGGCGATGGCGCCGACTTGCCATTGCCCCAGCGCGTCTACCGGGCGCTTGCCGTAGTGGCGGGCGCCCACGGATAGGGTCAGGGGCAATCCGTTGACGCGGTATTCGCTGTACACGCTGGTTTGGTGGCGCGCTACGCCGCGAATGCGCTGGCCGTCCAATGTGCCGCCGTCGGTCTTTTCGTTGCTGGCGTCGAGCCACAACGTGCTGGCGGTGAGCAGCCATTGCGATGCCAGGCGTAGGTTGCCGGCCAGTTCCAGGCCTTGGTAGCGCGCTTCGCCGTCTTGCGTGAAGACGTTGGCGGGGGTGGTGTAGCTGAGGCCTTTCTTTAGCTGGAACAAGGCGGCGGTGGCACCCCAGTCTTTGCCTTCGGCTTTGGCGCCGATTTCGATTTGCTTGCTCACCATCGGTTCGAATACTTGGCCGCGATTGGCGGCGGTCATGGGGGCGGTTTCGCCTTGCTCCAACGCTTCCACGTAGCTGCCGTACAGTGAAAGGCCGGCGAGCGGGCGGTACACGGCGGCGACGGTCGGCGTGGTCTTGCTCTTGTTGTAGCCGGCGTCCTTGACTTGCAGGCGGCCGTGGCGCAAGCCGATGACCAAGTCCCAATCGCTGCCCAGGTGCAGCGTGTCGGAGGCGAATACTTCGCGGCGGCGTACCAGGTCGAATTCGGCTTTGGCGTCGGATACCTTGGCGGGGCTGCTGAACGGGTTGAAGAAGTCGACCGGGTCGGCGAGGTTGGCGGGGCCGAGGTAGGCGCTTTCGTATTTGCCGCCGCCAACCCAGGAGGCGGCTTCGTCGGAGGCGCTGCGCGACATGCCGAAGGCGATTTCGTGGCGTACGGGGCCAGTGGCGAGTTTGCCGGTGACCATGGCTTGCGCGTGGCGGCTTTGGAATCGGCCGGAGAAGTTTTGCGCCAGTACGGTGTAGTCGCCGTTGGCTTTGGCCAGGACGTCGGTGCCGTTCATCAGTTCACGGCCGAATTCCGTTGTGCGGTAGGCGAGGGCGAGTTTCCAGTCGGGTGCGAATTGCCAGGCGAGGTCGCTGCCGTAGGTGTCGAATTCGGTGTGAACGCGTCCGAATTTTGGTGCGATGCGTTTGCTGCCGTCGATCGGGGCTGGCGCTGCGGCGTTGCCGGACCAGCCGCCGGCGGCGGTGCCGGTGGTGCTTGGGGTGATCCAGGCGTTGGCGCCTCGACGCGTTTGTTCGCCGCTGATGGCGTCCACTTGCCATACCAGCTCAGGGGTGATGCGCCAGTCCAGGGCTAGGGAGCCTGAGGTGCGGCGTTGCTTGCCGCCGTCCACTGCGGTGTCGCCGGTCTCGCGTACGAGGTTGAGGCGGTAGCCGAAGGCATCGCGCTCGCCGAAGCGGCCACCGAGGTCGCCGTGCACCAGCACCATGCCGCTATCCATTACCTGGGTGGAGACGCTGCGCACCGGCTGGCTGCCGGCGCGTTTCAGCACGTAGTTGACGGTGCCGCCGGGGGCGGAAAAACCGTACAGGAAGCCGCCGGCGCCTTTCAACACTTCCACGCGCTCCATGTGTTCCAGCGGTAGTTCGTTGTACAGCATGCCGTAGCTGAGGCCATCGAGCTTGCTGCCGTTGTACTGGTCGGTGGAGATGCCGCGAATGCTGACCCAGCTCTCGGCCACGCTCTGGTCGACCATGGGGCTGAAGGAGGCGTCGCCTTTGGTGAGGTCGGCCAGCGAGCGGGCTTGTTTGTTCTCCATAAGTGCGCGCGAGTAGACGCCGACGCTGAAGGGGGTGTCTTGCAGTGATTTGTCGCCCAGTACACCGACGGTGGCGTTCTTGGCGCGGTAGCCATGCTCGGCGGAGCCGTCTTCGGCGGCTGCCTGGACGACGACGGTGGGCATGGTGGTGGCCTGGTCTTCCGCACGGGCGGTGGCGCTGGACAGGGTGAGGCCGAGCAGTGCCAGGCGTACGGCGGCATGCAGAGGGGTGGGGCAGGGTCGGTTCATAAAAATGTGTAGCGGGTTGGAAAGCGATACGATGTTGAAAATTAGTAAATTATAGTAAATGAGAATCATTTGCATTGCAATCGCCAAAGCGCACATAGACGCTCCGCCCGGCGCTCTCTATACTGGCAAGGACTTCAGCCTATTTTTCGAATCAATGCGCTCGTTGCGGTGCTTATCCCTGATACTCAGCTTGCTGCTGGCCGGGCATGCGGCGGCGTCCTGCCCGCCGCTACGCTATGGCTATACGGACAAGGCGGTGCCGCCTTATTACGTGGGGGCGGGGCCGAAGGCGCCCGAGCCGCCGGGCGCGCTGGCCGAACTGGCGCGCGAGGCGACGGCCAGCGCCCGCTGTCCGACGGAGTTCGTGCGCATGCCGCCGGCGCGTTTGCAGAAAAGCCTGGACGAGGGCGTGATCGATGCCATGTCGCTGTTCGCGCCGGAAGTGGTGGGGGAAATGCCGAACGTGGTCTATCCGCGCGATAAGCAGGGCAACCTCGATATGGCGCGCACTTTGCCGTTGTACGCGGTGGTCTTCGTGCGCGCGCGTGATGGCATTTCGCTCGATGCGGAGCCGGGGCAGGTCTTGCGCGGCAAGGTGATCGGCGTGTCGCAGGGGGCGCCGCACATCAAGTATTTGCGCAAGACGGGCGTGGAGGTGGATGCTGGGGCGGCTAATCCGGACCGCAATTTCGAGAAGCTGAAACTTGGCCGTATCGACGGCTTTGCGATCTCGCTTTCCACGCCGGAGGACATGGATGCGTCGGTGGCCAAGCGCTATGGCAAGCAGTTTGTGCGGCTGCGCAAGCCTATCCTCGTCATTAATTCGTGGCTGGCGTTGAACCGCAGCTACTACGAGAACAACCGCGCGGCGTCGGAGGCGATCTGGGATTGGTACGGCGCCCATAGCCGCACGCGCTTGATTGCGCTGTTAAAGAAGTACGGCCGCTAGGCGTTCAGGTGCCGAAGCGCTGTACCACGAATTCGACGAAGCTGGCCAGCTTTGGCGTGGATTGGCGGTCGCGCGGGTAGATCAAGTGCATAGGGCGCGGCTGCGGCCAGTACTCGCGCAGCACAGGCACCAGGCGGCCGGCGGCGATTTCGTCGGCCAGCACGGCGTCGGCCTGCATCACCAGGCCCAGGCCGGCCACAGCGGCCAGGCGCAGCGCTTCGCCATTGTTGGAGCGCATGCGGCAGCTGGGCGTTGTGCCTTCATTCGATCCGAACTGCCAGCGCGCCTTGTGGCGCCAGTGGGAAAAGTCCAGGCAGCGGTGCCGCGCCAGTTCTTCCGGGGTGCGCGGGGTGCCGTGCCGCGCGAGGTAGGCGGGGGCGGCGCAGACCATCATTTGCAGCGCGGTGAGCGGGCGCGCGACCAGGGTGGAATCGGGCAGGGGACCAATGCGGATGGCGGCGTCCAGGCCTTCTTCCACCAGGTCGGACAGGCGGTTGGAGAGGTCCAGCTCCAGGTTCACTTCCGGGTGCAGTTCGAGGTATTCGGCCATGGCGGGCGCCAGGCAGCGGCTGCCGAAGGCGGCGGGGGCGCTGACCTTCAAGGTGCCGCGCGGGATGGTGCGCATGGCGAGCGCGCCGCTTTCGGCCGCTTGCACCAGTTGCAGGATGTGGCGGCATTGCTCGGCGTATTGCTGGCCGATTTCGCTCAGGCTCTGGCTGCGGGTGGTCCGGTGCAGCAGGCGTGCGCCTACCAGTTGCTCGAGGGCGGCAATGTGCTTGCTGACCATGACCGTGGACATGTCGAGCGTGCGGGCGGCGGCGCTGAAACTGCCGGCGTCCACCACGCGCACAAAGACTTCCATGCTGCGCATCTTGTCCATGCATTGTTAAGTTTGGGTTAAAGATGTTGTTAATTCTAGAGTATTTTTAATTGCCGCACTGGGCAGGATACTGGCGGCATGACAACCCTGACCCTCTCCCTCTGGCTGGCTTTCCTTGCGATGGCGCTGGCCGCTACCTTTAGTCCCGGCCCGGCCGTGTTGCTGGCTGTTTCCACCACCCTGAGCCTGGGCGCGCGCCGCACGGCCTATAGCTCGGTGGGCAATGCGCTGGGCGTCTTTCTCGTTTCCTGCGTGGCGGTGGGGGGCGTGGGCCTGCTGTTCGAGGCGTGGCCGCCGGCCTTTACCGTATTGAAGCTGGCCGGCGCTGCGTACCTGGCCTGGCTTGGCGTGAAGCAGTGGCGCCAGGGCGGCCAGTCGGACCGCACGGGGCTGCCTGGTGCTGCCAGCGCGCCGGCGCCGAGCAGCCGCGCGGCGGTGTTCCGGCGCGGCTTGCTGGTCGCGTGCAGTAATCCGAAAGCGATCCTGTTTTTTGCGGCGGTGTTCCCGCAGTTTATGCCGCCGGGGCGGATCGATATTGTGCGCTTCCTGCTGCTTAGTCTGACCTTTGTGGCGGCGTCGCTGGTGGCCCAGTTCAGCTATGTGCTGTTGACCGCGACGGCCGGTGCGCGGGTGTTGTCGGGCCGCCGCATGGCGCTGCTGCAGCGCGGCACGGGCTTGCTGTTCATCGGGCTGGCTGTGTCGCTGGCATTTACTTGATATACCAATTTAATACCAATTGCTTAATTTGGTGCTAATATCCAGCTCCCGGGCCGTGGCGGTCCGTCATCATGGGGGAGCACATGGATCGCAGGCGTTTTCTCGAACTGGCAGGCGGATCAACGGCAGCTTTGCTGGCCGGGTGCGGGGGCGGCGGATCGTCGGGCACGGCGCCGCCGCCGCTCACGCCGGGCGATCCTGGCTTGAATTGGTCTGGCCTGGCGTCTTCGCTCAAAGGGCAGTTGCTGCGGCCGTCCGACCCGGGCTATGTCGCCGCCAGCCTGCTGGCCAACACCCATTTCGACAACATCAAGCCGGCGGCCATCATCAAGTGCGCGTCGGTGGACGACGTCAAGGCGGGGCTGGCTTTTGTGCGCGCCAACAAGCTGGCCGTGACGCCGCGCTGCGGCGGCCATAGCTGGGCGGGGACTTCGACCACCACGGGTGTGGTGTTGAATGTGACGCCGATGAATGCGATCCAGGTGAACGCCGACGGCACGGCCAGGATCGGGGCTGGTGCGCGCCTGGCGGAGGTGTACGACGCGCTGATTGCCAAGGGCGTCTGCATCCCTTCCGGCACTTGCCTGACAGTGGGTATCGCTGGCATTACCCTGGGCGGCGGTATCGGCATCCTGGACCGCCAGTATGGGCTAACTTGCGACAACCTGTTGGCGGCGCAGGTGGTGACCGCAGATGGCCGCGTGCTCACCTGCGATGCGGCCACCGAACCGGAGCTGTTCTGGGCTTTGCGCGGCGGGGGCGGCGGCAACTTTGGGGTTGCCACGTCCTTTACCTTCAAGACGCATCCAATCCAGGACATCACCGTGGCGCGCGCGGATTTCCGCTTCCAGGATTTCGCGGCGGTGTTCGATGCCTGGCAGCGCTGGCCGCAATCGCTGCCGGATAATATCTGGGGCCAGGTCTATGTGCAGTTCGGCCCGGGTGCTGCGGCCGGCACCGTGAGCGCGTATTGCCTTGGTGGCGCGGCCTTGCTGCAGCCGCATTGGGATGCCTTCCTGGCAGCGACCGGCGTGCCGCGCGCGCACCTGTCGACTTCCATCAACCAGATGCCGTATCGGGACGTGGCCTGGAGCATGTGCGCCGGCGATACGCCGGCGCAGTGCAGCGTGAGCGGTTCCACGCCGGAAGGACGCAAGACGCGGTACGATTCGCTTTTGAGTTCGGACTTCTTCAACGAACTGCTGCCTGCGGCCGGCATTGCGGCGCTGGGCCAGGCGGTGCTGGATGCGGGGGCGGGCGGCATTGCGGGGTCCTACATCTTCGACCATATGGGCGGCGCCATCAGCCGCATTGCACCCGATGCGACGGCCTTCGCGCATCGCAAGGCTCTATTCAGCCTGGAGTACGCGACCTGGCCGAATCGCGGCGTGTACGACACCGCTTACCCTAATCGCATGCGCGGCAAGATGAAGGCGTGGAGCAGCGGCGGAGCCTACGTGAATTACCTTGATCCGCTGCTGGCCGACTGGCAGTCGGCCTACTACGGCGCGAACTATGCTCGCCTGGCGCGCGTGAAGAAGCAGTACGACCCTGAGCGCGTGTTCAATATGCCGCAAGGCGTTCAGCCGGCGTAGCCAGCCGGCGGCGCAGCCACCTGATCGGCAGGCCGACGATGGGCAGCTTTTGCAGCAGCTCTTCCGCCGCATCCCAGTAGTCGCGGTGATCTGCCACCTTGCCGTCCGGCCCGAAGCGGATGTGGGAGGCGCCTTCCACCGTGTAGTGCTTGCCGCGCAGGTCGAACTCGAACTGCCAGGTGACGAAGGCTTGCTCGCCCTGCAGCATGCGTTGGCGGATGATGAAGCGCGGGTTCCCGGTTGTTTCGAACATGTGGTCGAAGACCGCTTCGATGGCGGCGATGCCGCGCACGTCGTTGAACGGGTCGCGGAAGTGGGCGTCGGCGGCGTAGTGCTCGCCGGCGCGCTGCACGGTGTCGGGTGTCAGGCTGGTGTACCAGTCCAGCAGCGTGTCGAGCGATGTGGTCATGTCTTGGCGAGTTGGGCGAGCAGGGCGAAGCGCAGCCGGTAGGGCAGCATGCGTACCAGTTTAACCAGCAGCGTGAAGCGCCAGGGAAAGTGTATCTCAAAACGTCCGGCGGCCATGCCGCGCCGGATCGCGCGCGCCGCCGCTTCCGGCGTCTGCAGCGCCGGCATGGCGAAGTCGTTGCGGGCGGTGAGCTGGGTGCGCACGAAGCCGGGGTTGATCAGGTACACGTCCAGCCCGCGCGGGTGCAGGTCGGTGTAGAGCAGTTCGGCCAGGTTGATCAGGGCGGCTTTGCTGGGGCCGTAGACGCTGGCCTTGGGCAGGCCGAGGTAGCCGGCCACGCTGGCGACAATGGCGATGCCGCCGCTACCGCGCGCCAGCATGTCGGGCAGCACGGTGGCCAGGCCGCTGTAGACGCTGCCCAGGTTGATGCCAAGGGTGCGCGCGGCGCCGGCGGGCGTGACTTCCCAGCTGCGTTCGGGGCGGTATTCGGCGGCGCAGAAGACCACCAGGTCGATGCCGCCGAACAGCTGGCAGGCGGCGCGGTAGGCTTCCGGCCAGGCTGCCTGGTCCAGCGCGTCGAATGGCAAGGCCAGCGCATGCGGGTGGTCGGCGGCGACCGTTTGCAGTAGTTCGAGGCGTCGGGCCGACAGTGCGACACGCGCGCCGGCGGCCAGCGCTTCCGCTGCCAGGGCGGCGCCGATGCCGCTGGACGCGCCCACCAGCCAGACGCGCTTGCCTTCCCAGTTTTCAATGCGGCGGTTCAATGGGCGCATGACCGTTTCCTGAACATCAGCGTGACCTGGCCCAGCTCAATGCCGAACTTGCGCATGCTGGCGCGGTTGATCATGGTGCATTCATCGATCAGGAACATCCAGTCGTCGAACTGCATTTCGTAGGTGCTGCCGTCGACCGGCAGCAGCAGGGTGTACTGCCAGCGCAGGGCGTTGCCGGCGACTTCGCCGCGCGCCTTGCCCAGCACATCGTCGGCTGTGCCTTGCCAGCGGCCGTCGGGCTGGGCGACCAGGCGCCACACGCGACGCTGGGTGCTGCCGTCGTCGTAGCGGAATTTTTCGTCCAGCTCCAGTGTGCCGTTGTCGGCCTTGCCTTCAATCGTGACGTGGAAGCGTTTCACCACTTCGCCGCCGCGTTTCTGGAACATGCCCCAGGCGTCGGTGGTGCCGCTGAAAAATGCGGCGACGTCGAGCTTGGGCTGCGCCGGGGCGTAGTGCTGCACGTCGCGGCCGGCGCAGGCGCTGAGGAGCAGGGCTGCGCTAAGGATGGTCTTTTTCATCAAGGCTCCAGATTGCGTACAGGGCGCAGAGTTTGAACAGGCAGGGCAGGCCGGCGTATAGGGCCGGCAGCGCGGCGCTCGGGCCTTCGCCGGGGCGGTAGCCGAAGGCGGCCAGCAGCGGCAGCGTCAGGCCGCTGCAGGCCAGCGCCAGTTTGCCGAGCAGGGTGTAGATGCTGTAGTGCACGCCCATGCCGGCGCCGGGTTTGGTCGTTTGGGCAAACAGCACCGGCGGCAGGGCAAGGTCGGCACCCAGCGCGGCGCCGGCGCCGATGCATACCAGCAGGTAGGGCAGCTTGTCGCCGGGACCGAGCAGGCTGGTGCCGGCAAAGGCGGTGACTGCGAGCAGCATGCCGAGGCGCCAGGCGCGCGCGGTGCCGATGCGGGCGGCCAGGCGTACCCACAGGGGCAGGCCGCAGACGGCGGCGGCGAAGTAGGCCAGCAGGAAGCCTGCTGCCTGGTCCGGGGCTTGCAGCTGGTCGCGGATGAAGAACAGGGCTAGCGTCGCCGGCAGCGATACGGAGAGCGCGTTCAGGAAGTACGGCGCGAGCAGGCGCAGGAAGCGGCGGTTGCGGCGCATGGCGTCCAGCGCCTGGCGCCAGTGCGGCGTGTCGCCAGCGCGGGCGCTGTCATTGCGCTGCCACGCGGGCGCCCATTGCAGCAGCGCGCCCAGCGCCAATGCCAGCAGCAAGGCAAAGCCTGCGCTGTACCACGCCATGCCTGCCGGTACGCTGTCCGCATCGCCGGCCATGATGGCGGCGGGGATGGCGCTGGCGAGCATGATGCCTGCCAGCCCGGCCCCTTCGCGCCATGCGGCCGGGCCAAGCAGCGCGTGGGTGCGCGAGGCCCCCCCATCCAGGCTGGCGCCCCAGGCCAGGTAGGCGATGTTCAGGAAGCTGTGCGCGCAATACGCCAGCACCAGCATGGCGGCCAGCCATGCGACGGCCGCCGCGGCACCGGCCGGCGGGAACCACATGCCGGCAAAAGCCAGTCCGAAAACCGCGGCGGCGGCGCCCAGCCAGGGCGCGACACGTTGCCCCAGACGGTCCACCAGCAGGCCAAGCGCCGGGTCCTGCAGCGTGTCGAACAGGCGTGCCGCGAACAGCACCCAGCCAAGTTGCACCAGGCTGACTTCGAGCTGCAAGGCATAAAAGGCGGGCAGGTGCACATACACCGGCAAAGCCGCCATCGCCAGCGGCAGGCCAAGCAAGCCATAGGCGGCAAAGTCCAGCCGCAGCCAGCGCGCGTTCATGGCTGGCCTCCCAGCAGCTGCCGGCGCAGGTTCTGGTCGCGGCTGTCCGTGTGCAGCCAGATGTCGAAGAAAGCCTGCGCCAACTGCGGATCGGCGATTTCGGCGCGCAGCCGGTGCTGGTCGTACAGGCGCATCCCCTGGCCCGGCAGGTGCAGGCCGACCAGTTGGTCGCCGTCGGCGACGTCGACGAAGGCCTCGCGCAGGCGGGCCTCCCAGCGCTGCAGGGTCGCCGCGTCGCGCGGCGCGTTGCCCAGGCGGCGGATCTCCTCCATGCTGGTCTGTACCAGCCGGTCGCGGCTGATGCTGCGGTGATAGCGCAATTGCAGGGCAAAGCGGGCCGCCGGGTCGAAGGGCTGCTTCTCGCTCCATAGCGTGGCGTGGTAAATGCGCAAGCCGAACCAGCGCAACTCGCCGCCGCCCACGGCGCGCGCCTGCGGCAGCTCATCGCGCCACGAGGTTTGCGCCAGGCCAGGCAAGGCGATGCCGGCCAGCGCCAGGCAAAGCGCCGCGCGGAGCGCCAGCCTAGGCCAGCGCAGGCTTGGCCAGCAGGAATTGGACAACATTGGTTCGCCCCTCATCAAACGCCGCCTCGCAATAGGCGAAATACATATGCCAGATGCGCTGGAAGCGCTCGTCGAAGCCGAGTTCCGCGATCTCCGCGCGCTGCGCGTTGCACTGCTTGTCCCAGCGCCGCAGCGTTTCCGCGTAGTCGGGGCCGAAAGCGTGGATATCCTGCGTGGCCAGGCCGGCATTGGCCGCCTGCTGCATAAAGCGCTCGACGCTGGGCAGCATGCCGCCCGGGAAAATGTACTCCTGGATGAAGTCCGTGCTGCTGCGGTAGCGCGGGAAGTAGCGCTCGCCGATGGTGATCGACTGCACCATGGCCTTGCCGCCCGGGCGCAGGCGCTGCGCCAGCGTGCGGAAGTAGCCCGGCCAGTATTTCTCGCCGACCGCCTCGAACATTTCAATCGACACCACGGCATCGTACTGGCCGTCGATATCGCGGTAGTCGCGCAGCTCCAGCTGCACCAGCGGCGCCAGGCCCTGGCTGGCGATGCGCTGCTGCGCATGCGCCAGCTGGGCCTGCGAGATGGTCAGCCCGTGCACATGGATGCCCTGGCGCGCCGCCTGTTCGGCGAAACCGCCCCAGCCGCAACCGACTTCCAGCACGCGGTCGCCGGCGCGCAGGCCGAGCGTGTCGATGATGCGCTGGTATTTGCGGCGCTGGGCCTCCTGCAGCGGCAGGCTGTAGTCGCCTTCGAACAGGGCGCTGGAGTAGGTCCAGCTGGGGTCCAGCCACAGGGCGTAGAACGGGTTGCCCAGATCGTAGTGGGCGTGGATATTGCGTTTGCTGCCGGTGCGGGTATTGGGCCGCAGCAGGTGGCGCAGGCGGTACCAGCAGCGTGCCAGCGCACCGCCGAACACAGCGCGCTCCAGCTGCTGCTCGTTGCGCAAGGCCAGGCGCAGCAGGGCGGCCAGGTCGGGCGTGTCGATCCAGCCGGCGGCGTAGGCTTCGGCAAAGCCGATGTCGCCGGCGCGCAGGATGCGGCCGCAGGCGCGCCAGTCGCTGATTTTCAGCGTGGCGCCGTGCGCCATGTGGGCGTCGCCGAAGACCATGTGCGTGTCGTCCGGCGTGACCAGGGTCAGGTGGCCGTGGCGCAGGCGGCCCAGTAGCGACAGGAAGAGTTTGGCGCCGGCCGGTGCTGCCAGCTGCCGGATGGCGAGGGTGGGATTGATCACGGTAGGTCCTCTTGCAGGGAAATATTCTTGGCCGCGGCCGGCTGCTTGCCAAGGAAGGGCACGCCTTTCAGCCACAGGCGCAATGCTTGCCAGTGGATGCGCGCCACAACGCCGACACACAGCAAGGGCTGGCGCAGCAGGGCGCGCAGCAAGGCGGCGTCGCACAGCGGCTGCGGCTTGCCGGCGACGGCGGTCTTGATCAGCAGGCCGTCGGCATCGTGGTAGTCGATGCTGGTGGCGTGGCTGGTTTCGCCCAGGCGGAAGCGGAAGCGGTAGTGCCCTTCCACCCGGCAGAACGGCGACACATGCAGTTGCTTGGCGCTTTCGGCGCGCCCGTCTTCCGGGTTCACGCGCAGCAGGTAGCAGTGGCTGGCGCCGAAGGTGTTGTTGACCTCCGCCAGTACCGCGCACAGTTTGCCTTGCGCGTCGTGGCAGTGCCAGAAGCTGACCGGATTAAACGCGAAACCGGCGATGCGGGGAAAAGTTTGCAGCCAGATCCGGCCGTCCGCAGCGATGCCGTGCTCGCGCAGCAGGGCGCGCATCCAGTCGGCCAGGCTGCTGCCGTCGCGCGGACCATAGTCGCGCGTGCGCAGCGAGAGCAGGCGGCGGCGGTCGACGCCGAACCAGAAGCTGTTGCAGTCTTGCAGGCGGTCCAGGTCCAGGCGCAGGTAGAACACCGGGTAGGTGAAGCGGTTGCGCTGCGGCCGCACGCGCTCATGCATGACGTGGCCATGCAGCAGTTGCCCGTGCAGCGCTTGGTCGTTCATGGCAGGTGAGTCCATTGCGGCGCGCAGTCGAAGGCCTGCGCCACGCGCAGGGCCGATTTCAGGCCGTCCTCATGGAAGCCGTAGCCGCTCCACGCGCCGGCATGCCACACCTGGCCGGCACCCTGGATGGTGTGCAGCAGCTGCTGCGCGTCGATGGTGGCCTGGTCCATGATCGGGTGCTCGTATTCGAAACGCGCCAACACCGACGACGCTTCCGGCGCCTGCTGCGGATTGAGCGTGACCAGCACCGGCGTTTCGAACGGCAGGCTTTGCAACTGGTTCAGCCAGTAGGTGACGCACACCGGGCGCTCGCCGTCGACGCTGGCGCCGGACAGGTAGTTCCAGGCCGACCAGAGCTTGCGTTGGCGCGGCATCAGGCGACGGTCGGTGTGCAGCCAGGCGGTGTTGGGTTGATAGCGCACGCCGCCCAGCACGGCGCGCTCCTGCGCGCTGGCGTCGGTCAGCATCGACAGGGAGCTCGGCGCGTGGGTGGCCAGCACCACGGCGTCGTACTGCTCGGTGCCGTGCGCGGTGAGCAGCGAGACGCCGCCGGCGTTGCGCGTGACGGCCAGCACCGGCGTGGACAGGCGGCAGTCGGGCAGGGTGGCCGCGATCTTGCGCACATACTCGCGCGCACCGCCTTGCACCGTGCGCCATTGCGGGCGGTCGTTGACCTGCAGCAGCGCGTGGTTCAGGCAGAAGCGCAGGAAGGTCGCGGCCGGGAATTTGAGGATATCGGCCGGCGTGCTGGACCAGATCGAGGCCGCCATCGGCAGCAGGTAGGCATCGCGGAACAAGGCGCCGTAGGCGTTCTGCCGCAGCAGCTGCTCCAGGGTGACGGCGCTGCCGCCCACCTGGCCCAGGTAGCGCTGCGAGTGGCGGTTGAAGTGCAGGATATCCATCACCATGCGCAGGAAGGACGGCGACAGCAGGCGCAGTCGCTGCGCGAACAGGGTGTCCAGGCTGGTGCCGGCCCATTCCAGCGCGCCGTCGTCCATCGACACGGCGAACGACATATCGCTGGCGATGTTGGCCACACCCAGTTCGTCCAGCAGGGCGATCAGGTTCGGGTAGGTGCGCTCGTTATAGACCAGGAAGCCGGTATCGACGCCGCAAGTGCGGCCCTCCAGCGTGACATCGACGGTGTTGCTATGGCCGCCAAGGTAGTTGCCCGCCTCGTACAGCACCACGTCGTGGCGGCGGTTGAGGAAGTAGGCGCTGGCCAGGCCGGAGATGCCGGCGCCGATTACGGCGATGCGTTGGCGTGTCTGTGTCATGGTCTTTTGTCGGATTTTTCTGCCGGAACCTACCGGCGTGCTAATATTACTACCAACAACTTACAAAAGCTACTGATTAGTAGCGAAATTTAACTCATGAGTATCATTCCGAAGTTTAGCTTTAAAAATCAGGCATTTAAGCTGCGCGAGAACGCAATCCTGGACGTGACGACGGTTGTGTTGAGCAGCAAGGGCTATGATTTGATGACGATGGACGACGTCGCGGGCGCGGTCGGCATCTCGAAACCGAGCCTCTACAAGCACTTCAAATCGAAGGAGGAGCTGGTGGGGGAGGCCATGGTGCGCCTGCTGGAAGGGGCGATCGAGGAAGTCGACAAGCTGCCCGCCGCGCTGAATCCGGTCGAAAAGCTGCAAGCCTTGCTGGAGTGGGCCATGCGCGTGCGCCTGGGCGGCGGCTTGCCCTTCCTGCCCTCCACCAGCCCGCACGTGCGCGACATGCTGATGCGGAATTTCAAGTACATGACGCGCGTGCTGAAGCTGAACCGCCTGCTGGAAGGCCTGGTCAAGCAGGCGCAGAAGGAAGGTTTGCTGAATCCGGCCCTGCCGACCGACGTTATCCTGTATAGCTACTACGCCCGCACCTGCGATCCGGCAGTCGAGTACCTGCAAAAGTTCAGCAAGATGAGCGACGACGACATCGTGCGCCACATGCTGAAGGTGTCGTTCGAAGGCTTCCGCACCTAAGCGTCAGGCAGCGGGCCGCCAGTCCGGGTCGATGCTGCCGTCGACCAGACCGATGCAGCGATCGGCGGCGCTGGCGAAGCCGGCGTCGTGGGTGACCGCCACCACGGTCTGGCCGGCGTCGGCCAGGCTGCGCAGGATCTGGCGCACGTTCAGGGTGGAAGCCGAATCCAGGTTGCCGGTCGGCTCGTCGGCCAGTATCAGTACCGGGTCGTTGGCCAGCGCGCGCGCCAGCGCCGCCCGCTGGCGCTGCCCGCCAGACAGCTGCGAGGGAAATTTCGCCGCCTGGTCGGCAATGCCAAGCCGTTCCAGCAAGTGCAGGGCATAGGCGCGCGCGGCGCCGTCGTCGCGCCGGCCGAGGCGCTGCATGGGCAGCATCACGTTTTGCTGCACCGTGAACTCGGCCAGCAGGAAGTGGAACTGGAAGACGAAGCCCAGCTTGGCCAGCCGCAGCGCGGCCAGCCGCTCCTCGTCGTAGCGGGCCAGGGCTTCACCCTCCAGCCAGAGCTGGCCGCTGTCGGGCCTGTCGAGCAAGCCAAGCAGGTAAAGCAGGGACGACTTGCCGGAGCCGGACGGCCCCATGATGCAAATGAACTCGCCGCGCTGGATATCGAGCGACACGTCGTTGACCAGCGTGACCGGCACGTCGCCCTGCAGGCGGCGCAGCAAATGCTCGGCGCGCAGCACGCTGCTCATATGGCGCCCCGCAAGGTGTCGACCGGCTGCAGCTTGCCGGCCTTGTTGGCGGGCAGGTAGGCCGCGCACAGGCAGGCCGCCATGGCGAAGGCGATCGCCAGCAGGTACTGCTCCGCGCCCCACCACACCGGCAGGTGCACCACGTCGCTCACGCCGGGCGGTTTCAGTTCGACGCTGGCCAGCACGTGCATCATGCCGTAGCCCAACATCAGCCCGGCGCAACTGCCCAGCAGGCCGATCACCGCGCCCTGGTATAGGAAGATATGGCGGATGTCGGTCGCGCTGAAGCCCATCGCCTTCAGGATGGCGATATCGCGCCGCTTGTCGACCACGATGGTCGAGATGGTGTTGTAGATGCCGAACGCTGCCACCACCAGGATGGCGGTGACCACGCTGTACATGATGATATTGCGCACCAGCAGGAGGCTGAGCAGGTCCTCCGACGCTTCGATCCAGGACACGGATTTGTAGCCGATGGCCTGCTCGATGCCAGCCGCCACCGTGCGCGCCTGCTGCGGGTCGGCCAGCTGGATGATGAAGCGGTTGACGCGGTTGGGCCGCGCCAGGATCACCTGCGCCCGTTTCAGCAAGGTGAAGGTTTCGCCCTCGTCGTAGGCCGCATTGCCGGTGCGGAAAATGCCCACCACCTTCATGACGCGCGCGCCGCCGCTGGCGGTGACCATGCTGACCGTGCTATCCAGGCCCAGCTGGAATTTCTCGGCCAGGCCCTGGCCGATCACCAGCCCGTTGGGCGCGGCGGCCAGGTCGTCCAGCGTGCCGGCCACCATCTGCTCGTCGATGGTGGAAACGTCCTTCATGCGCGCCGGCACAATGCCCGACAGGCTGACGCCTTGCTGCTGGCCGGCGAAGGTCAGCACCGCCGAGCCGCGCAGCACCGGCGCCACGCGCAGGCCGGGCCAGCCTTCGATGCTTTCCAGTTTGCTGCGGTGGCTGCGGATGCCGCGCGTTTCGACCGGCGGCTTGACATTGCTGATGGCCACAGCGGCGTCGGGCCAGCGCAGTTCGGCCGGCTGCACGCGCGCGCTGCGGTACTGGTCCAGCACGGTGATGTGGGGGCTGTTGTCGACCAGGCGCTTGAGGAAGTCGCGCTCCGAGCCGCGCATCAGCGCCGACACGGCGAGGAAGAAGGCGACGCCAAGCGAGATGCCGAGCAGCGATACCAGGGTGGAGCGGCGCCGCCGCAGCAGGTGGGCCAGGGCGATGGAAAACTGGACGCGCATGCCATCCCCTAGCGCGGTCCGGCTTGCACCCGCACCCGGCGTCCCTGCGCCAGGTCGGCGCCAGGCTGCGCTACCACGCGTTCGCTGCCATCCAGTCCTTGCAGCACCTCGATGCGCTGCGGGCTGCGGATGCCGGGCACAATGGCGCGCCGGCGCAGGCGTTCGCCTTCGACGATCCAGACCGCATTGCCTTGCACCGCGCTGGCCGGCAGCAGGATGGCGTTTTCGCGCCGCCCCACCACCAGGTTGGCATCGACCGTCATGCCGGTCTGCAGGGCGCCCGGCGCCGCCAGCGCAATGCGCACGCGGTAGCTGCGCGCCACCGGGTCGCCCTTGGGCGTGATTTCGGCGACGCTGCCGTCGAATACCTTGCCGGGCAGGGCGTCCGCCTTCAGCACCACCGGCTGGCCCACGCGCACGCGGCTGATGTCCTCCTCGTCGATTTCGGCGGTAACGCGCAGCGGCGCGCAGCAGGCCAGCACGAAGACGGCCTGGCCGGGGCTGATGTATTGGCCCACTTCGCCGTCGCGGCGAATGATGGTGCCGTCGGCGGGCGCCAGCAGGGCCATGTAGTCGCGCTGGGCGCGCACGCGGCGCAGCGCCGCTTCCGCCGCCAGCATCTCGGCCTTGGTGCGTTCGGCTTCGCCGCTGGAAAGGAAACCGCGTGCGGCCAGCGCGGCGGCGCGCGCGTGCTGGCTGCGGCTGTAATCCAGGCGGGCGCGCTGTTCATCCACACTGCCGGCCAGGTCGGCATCGTCCAGGCGCGCCAGCACCTGGCCTTTGCGCACGGTGGCGCCTTCGTCAACGGTGCGCTCGGCCAGACGGCCGCCGACGCGCGGCGCCAGCGGCAGCATGACGGTCGGCTCCACCGTCCCGGTGGCGTAGATGGCATCCACCGCCGGCCCGCGCTCGAGGCGCGCCACGCTGACCGGCAACGGCCCCCATTGGCGCCAGGCGAAAGCTGACACAGCTGCCAGCAGCGCCACGGCAGCTGCCAGGCGCCAGCGCAGGAAAGGTCGGACGGGGTCGGGCATGGATAGGCTCCAGCAGTCTGGATGGCCCCCAGTTTGGCGGCGGCGCCGGGAGCCGGTCAATGACCTGGGTCATGCCCGTTGAATTTAGCACAAAACCCTGGGCGGCAAGATCGGGCGGCGCGGCAGCACATTTCGAATAACATCGAAATATATTGACAGTTCGCCGCGATTGGAATTATTCTTTATTCGTCGATGAACGAATGAGGGATGTATGGCCAGTTGTTGCGAAGTCAAACCGGGCGCCGGCCTGCCCGCCGTGGATGCCGAGGAGGTGGCCCGGTTGTGCAAGGCGCTGGCGCACCCGGCGCGCGTGCAGTTGCTGTGCTACCTGGCGTCGTATGGCGCCTGCTACTTCGGCAACCTGGCCGACGTCCTGCCGTTGTCGCCGTCCACCATTTCCCAGCACGTCACCGTCTTGAAGGAGGCCGGGCTGATCCTGGGCTCGTCCGACGCGCAGCGGGTTTGCTATTGCATCAACCCGGAGCGGATCGGACAGCTCAAACAATTGATCAATGCCCTGTGAAGGGCATTTTTTTGAACCGAATTATTCGTAATTCGCCGAATGACAAAGGAGCATGCAAATGAGTGAAGTTCTGACCTATCGGGCTGCGGCCCCGACCGACTGGCCCGCGATCGAGGGCTTGCTGCTGGCAGCGCGCTTGCCGCTGGAGGGCGCGCGCGAGCACCTGGCGCATTTCCTGGTCGGCGAGGCTGGCGGCACGGTGCTGGCAGCGGGCGGCTTTGAGCATTATGGCGCGGCAGTGCTGCTGCGCTCCTTCGTCGTGGCCGAGCGGCTGCGCGGGCAGGGCACGGGCGCGCAATTGCTGGACGCCTTGCGTGGCCAGGCGCTGGCGGAAGGGGTGCAGGCCATGTACCTGCTGACTACCACGGCGGCCGGCTTTTTCGGCAAGCATGGCTTCCAGCGCATCGAGCGCGATGCGGCGCCGGCGGCCTTGCAGGCCTCGCGCGAGTTCCAGGGCGTGTGTCCGGCGTCGGCCACGCTGATGAAGGCCGAGGTGGCCGGCGCGCCGGCGGCGCTGCCGGTGGCCGTCATCGGCGCCGGTCCCGTCGGGCTGGCGGCCGCGGCCCACCTGCTGGCGCGCGGCTTCACGCCGCTGGTGCTGGAAGCCGGCGCCGATGTGGGCGCGAACCTCGCGGGCTATCGCCATGTGCGCCTGTTCTCGCCGTGGCAGTACAACATCGACCACGCGGCGCGCGGCTTGCTGCAGGCGCATGGCTGGAGCGCGCCGCCGGCCGGCGAGCTGCCGACGGCAGGCGAGGTCGTCGAGCGCTACCTGAAACCGCTGGCGCGGTTGCCGCTGCTGGCGCCGCACATCCGCACCGGGCAGCGGGTGCTGCAGCTGGCGCGCGCCGGCTTCGACAAAGTCAAGAGCCGCGGGCGCGGAGCGGCGCCGTTTAGCGTGCGCACGGAAAGCGCGCAGGGCGAGCAGGAATTCCTGGTGCAGGCGGTGATCGATGCCAGCGGCACCTGGTCGCAGCCGAATCCCCTCGGCGCCAATGGCTTGCCGGCACTGGGCGAGGCGGCCGCGCGCGGCCGTATTGATTACGGCATGCCCGATGTGCTGCGCGCGGCGCGCGCCGACTTTGCCGGAAAGCGTGTGCTGGTGGTTGGCGCAGGCCATTCGGCGGCGGGCAGCCTGCTGGCGCTGGCGCAACTGGCGGAAGAAGCGCCCGGCACCCAACTGGTCTGGGCTGTGCGCGGCGAGCTGCCGGCCAAAGTGTTCGGCGGCGGCGAAGCCGATGGCCTGCCGGCGCGCGGCCAGCTCGGCCTGCGCCTGCGCGCGCTGAAGGACTCGGGCCGGCTCGAATTGCATACGGGTTTCCACATCCGCGCCATCGCGCCCGAGGGCGCTGCGTTGCGCGTGGTGGGGGCGGATGCGGCGGGCGCCACCCGCGGCATCGAGGGCATTGAGCGCATCATCGCGGCCACCGGCGCGCGGCCCAACCTGCACCTGACGCGCGAACTGCGCGTGCGCCACGATCCCTGGCTGGAAAGCACGGACGCCCTGGCGCCCCTGATCGACCCGAACGAACATAGCTGCGGCACCGTGCGCCCGCATGGCCATCGTGAACTGGCGCACCCGGAGCCCGGCTACTACGCGGTGGGCGCCAAGAGTTACGGCCGCGCGCCCAACTTCCTGATGGCGACCGGCTACGAGCAAGTGCGGTCCGTGGTGGCGGCGCTGGCCGGGGACCTGGCGGCGGCCGACGATGTGCAGCTGGAGCTGCCGGAAACCGGCGTTTGCAACACCCGCGTCGCCGAGGACTGTTGCGGCGGGCCGGCGCCGCAAGGCGAAGGCGCCTGCTGCGCGCTGGACGCGGCGCAAAAGGCCGGCGGCGGCGCCGGCTGCGGCGGTTCGCCGTCGTGCCGGCCACGCCAGACTGCCGGGTCAGGGTGCTGCGCATGAAGGCGGCGCTGCGCAATGCGTTCCAGCGCGGCTTCCTGCCGCTGGCGATACTGGCCAGCGTGGCCACGTTCGCCTTGGCGCGCGCAACCGGAGGCGACCTGGCGCTGGCCGCTGTCGCCCCCTCAGCGGTGACCTTGCTGCTGGCGTTGCTGGCGGAGCGCGTCATGCCTTACCGTGCGCAGTGGACGCGCTCGCTGGGCGATACCGGCACCGACCTGGCCAGCGCGCTGCTCCTGTTCGCCCTGGTCGACCCGCTGCTGAAGTGGCTGGCGCCCATGGCCGTTGGCGTCGAGCTGTTCCCGCTGCAGTGGCCATTCGCCTTGCAAGTGGCGCTGGCCACGCTGCTGGCGGAATTCGGCCACTACTGGTCGCACCGCCTGCACCATGCGCGGCCGGCCCTGTGGTGGCTGCATGCCCTGCACCATGGCAGCGCAAGGCTGTATGCGCTGAATAACTTCCGCATCCATCCGCTGAACTATGCGCTCAATTACTTGCTGGGCATCGTCCCGCTGTTCGCAATCGGCGCGCCGCAGGATGTGGTGCTGGCCTACTTGGCGCTGACCTTGCCGGTGCTGATGACACAGCACGCCAACCTGCCGCTGCGCAGCGGGTGGCTGAACTACGTCTTCAGCACCAACGAGGTGCACCGCTGGCACCATTCCGCCCGGAGCGGGGAGGGCGACAGCAACTTTGGCCGCGCGCTGGTGCTCTGGGACCAGGTGTTCGGCACCTTCCGCTACCAGGCGCAGGGCAATGACCCCGCGCGCGTCGGCCTGTACGGCGGCAGCCGCTATCCGGCGCGCGCATCGTTTGGCGGGCAGCTGTTCTCGATGTTCACGCCAGGGTGCTGCCGGTGAGGCGCGACACCGTGCAGGTGGTGGTGCTGGGCCTGACGCAGGTGATTTCCTGGGGCATCCTGTACTACGCCTTCGGTGTCATGGCGCCTGCCATCCAGGCCGACCTGCGCCTGTCGCCGGCCCAGTTGTACGGCGCCTTTTCCTGGGCGGTGCTGGTGGCCGGGCTGGCTTCGCTACCGGTTGGCATCGTCATCGACCGCGTCGGCGGCCGGCGCGTCATGGCGGCGGGCTCCCTGGTATCCGGCTGCGGCCTGCTGGCGCTGGCCTGGAGCAGCGGGCTGGCGGGCTACTTCGCCGCCTGGACCATCATGGGACTGGGCATGGCGATGACCTTGTACGAGGCCGCCTTCGCCACCCTGAACCGCAGCCTGCGCGAGGCTTCGCGCAAGGCGATATCCAACGTCACGCTGCTGGGCGGACTGGCCAGCACCGTGTTCTGGCCCTTGACCGCGTGGCTGCTGGGGCGGCAGGACTGGCGCTACGTGTGCATGGTGTTTGCGCTGGCTTTGCTGCTGGCCTGCCTGCCCATGCACTTGCTGCTGGATGATGGCGCGGCGCCCGCCCCGACGCCGCAGGGCAAGGACGCTGCGCAGCAGTACTCCCTGCGGCAGGCGCTGGCGCAGCCGGTGTTCTGGCTGCTGGCCAGCGTGTTCGCGGCGCACGCCTTCGTCTTTTCGGCGCTGTCGGTGCACCTGCTGCCCTTGATCGGCAAGATCGGCCACGCTGAACAGTTGGCCGTGATGCTGGCGGCGCTGATCGGGCCGATGCAGGTAGCGGGCCGGCTGATCGAACGCTTCCTGGTGGGGCGCGCCACGCCGCAAGCGGTGGGCGTGGCCACATTCGCCGGCTTGCCGGCGGCGCTGCTGGTGCTGTACCTGCAAGGCGCCAGCGCCTGGGCGGTGGCCTTGTTCTGCGTCCTGTACGGCATGACCAACGGCGTGCTGACCATCCTGCGCGGCACCTTGCCGCAGGCGGTATTCGGCCATGCGCACTACGGCGCCATTGCCGGTGCCCTGGCCGCGCCTTCGCTCATCGCCAAGGCGGCGGCGCCCCTGTTGCTGGCCCTGGTGCTCGACGGGGGCGGCTACGACGGGCTGTTGGCAGGGCTGTTCCTGTTGTCGCTGGCGTCGTTCGGCCTTTACGTCTTTGCGGTGCGCAGCCATGCGCGCAGCAGGTGGCGGTCCTGGGTATCGATGTGAAAGGGCAGCCATTCGCGCAGGGCCGACAGGGCGCGCTGCGCCGGGACCGGGTCGTCCTGGTCCAGCGCGGCGGCGGCGTGGTGCAGGCCGGCCAGCATGCGCGCGTGCTGCTCGCGGTGCAGGTGGGCATCGGCGCAGTCGAAGCTTTCCATCAAGCGCTCTTCGAAGCGGAAATCAAGCTCGATATTGGCCACCAGTTGCGCAAAGGCGGAAGCGAACTGCTCGGGCGGCAGTGCCAGCGCGCGCACGGCCATGTCCAGCAGCCGGTCGTGCAACTGGTCCAGCGCCGTCGCGCAGTCCTGGGCGGCGTTTGATGGATGGGTCAGGCGCATGCGGTTTTCCTTCGCGTGGGGGAGTCCATCCCCAGTCTGCGCCCGGCGGCGCCGCCTGCTCCATGATCTGGATCAAGGCATGCTGGGATCAGGCGTTGGCCAGCGGCAGGCGCACACGCACCACGGTGCCCTGGCCGTCGGGCTTGCGCGCGATCTCGATTTTGCCGTGGTGCAACTCGACGATCTCCTGCACGATGGCCAGCCCCAGCCCGTGGCCGCCCGGCACGGCGCCCGGCAGGCGGTAGTAGGGCGTGAACAGCTTGTCGATTTCCTGCTCGGGAATCGGGTGGCCGTCGTTGGCCACTTCCAGCACGGCGCAGTTGTCCCCGCGCGCCAGGCGCACCTGGATTTCGCCCTGCGGCGCGCCATGCTGGGATGCGTTGTCGACCAGGTTTTGCAGCAGGCGCCGCAACTGGGTGGGTTCGCCCCACACCGCGCAATCCTGCCCGGCATCCAGCCAGATGCCCTGGCCGCGCCGGTCCAGCAGCGGCTCCATGGCGCCGATCACGTCGCAGCACAGCGCTTGCAGGGACAGGCTTTGCAGCTGCACCTGGTCGCCGCCGGCGGCGATCCGGCTCAGGGTCAGCAGCTGCTCCGCCAGCTTGCTGGTGCGGCGCGCGCCGGCCATGGCCTGCTCCAGCGAGGCGTCGCGCTGCTCGGGCGTGGCGGCGCGCAGGGCGTTCTCCAGGTGCAGCTGGAGGGCGGCGATCGGGGTGCGGATTTCATGCGCGGCGGCGTTCAGGAAGCGCTGCTCGCGCTCGAAGGCGGCGCGGATGCGGTCCAGCAGGTGGTTCAACTCGGTGACGATGGGCGCCATTTCCAGCGGCGTCTCCGGCAGCGTGAGCGGCTCCAGCGATTCCGGTTCGCGCGCGGCGATGCGGGACGCCAGCTCGGACAAGGGGCGCATATTGTGCAGGATCAGGAAATTGACGGCGGCCAGCATCAGCAGCCCGCCGATGGCGAGCGGCACCAGGATCGATTTCCCGATATCGTCCGACATCTCCTGCCGCACTTCGTCCTTCTCGGCCGCCATCACCCACACCGCGCCTGAGCGCAGGGCGAACACCTGCCAGTAGGCGCCGTCGGCGTGGTTTTCCGAGTAGCCGGCGCGCAGCGGCGCCAGCGCCTGCGACGGCGCCGAGGCCGATTTGGCCAGCAGCACGCCGTCATTGCGCCAGACCTGGAAGGCGATCTTGGTCTCGTAGCGGTGGCCGAACACTTCCGGTTCGTCGCTGGTGATGGTTTCCAGTTCGTGCGGCAGGTCGATGATGATGGGCTGGCTGACCGTGGCGTGCTCCAGCTGGCGCGCCACCAGCGACTCCAGCACGCGCGCCGAGGTGGCCAGGCGCGCGCTGAACAGTTCATCGGATTCGTGCCGCGCCACGCCGCGCGCGCCGATGCCGATGCCGAGGAAGATCAGCAGCATGCAAATCAGGGTGGCGGCCACCAGGCGCCGCCGCGCCGAGTACAGGTGGGTGCTCATGCGGCCAGGTCGCCCATGCGGTAGCCGACGCCGCGGATGGTCTTGATGACGCTGGGCGTGATCTTGCGCCGCAGGTGGTGCACGTGCACGTCGATGGTGTTGCTTTCCGCCCCTTCGCCCCAGCCGTACAGCGATTCTTCGAGCTGGGCGCGGTTGAACACGCGCTGCGGATTTTCCGCCAGCTGCAGCAGGAGCATGAACTCCAGGCGCTGCAGCTCGACCGGGCGGCCCTGCCAGGTGGCGCTCAGGCTTTCCGGGTTGAGCGACAGCTCGCCCAGGGTCAACTGGTTGACCTGGCGCCCGCTGCGGCGGCGCAGCAGCACGCGCATGCGCGCCAGCAGTTCGTCCAGTTCGAACGGCTTGGTCAGGTAGTCGTCGGCGCCCAGGTCCAGGCCCTGCACCCGGTCGCGCGTCGAATCGCGCGCCGACAGCACCAGCACCGGGATCGGGTTGTCGCGCGCGCGCAGGGCCTGCAGCACGGCGGTGCCGTCCAGCGTGGGCAGGCCCAGGTCCAGCACCAGCAGGTCGAACTGGGTCAGCGCCAGGGCCTGGATGGCGGCCGGACCGTCGTCGACATGCTCCACCGTGTAGTTGGCGCGGCGCAGCGCAACCTGCAGGCCGCTGGCCAGCGAGGGATCATCTTCCACCAGCAATATTTTCAACGGCAGTGACTCCTATGCATTACTTGCGTTTGGCGGCAATCTTCGCCAGCAGCTGCTCGATTTCCCCGCGCCGGCCTTCATCGGCCACCTTGCGGCCCGGACGCGGCGCCGCCTGCAGCGCTTTGTTCAGGGCCCGCTCCGCTTCGGCATACTCGCCCTTGCGGAACAGGAAGTCGCCGTAGAAGTAGTTCGGGTCGATGCCGTCCGGATTGATCGCCAGGCCCTTTTTCAGGTATTCCAGTGCCTTCTTGTCGTCGCCAAAACCAATCGGCCAGCCCGGCACCTGGTAGTACAGGGAGCCCAGGCTGGTGTAGGCAGAGCCGTTCAACGCGTCCGGATTGATGGCAATCGCCTGTTCCAGCGCCTTCCTGGCGCTTTTCACGTGCGACAGCGCACCCAGGCCGCCCTTGGCGCCGGCATACGTCGATTCAATGATAGCGTACCAGATCAGCACGTCGGCACTGCCGGGATTGCCGGCGGCGGTCTTTTGCGCCTCGGCCACCAGTTGTTCGTACTGCGCTTCCTGCGCCGCAGCGGGCGTCTTGTAGCGGATCTGTTCCCATTTTTGCTGCAGGTTGCTGACGTCCTCCGGCACGCCAGCCAAGGCGATGGAGACCGGCAGCAGAAGCAGGGCGGCGAGTTTGGCGAGGGTTTTCATGGGGTTTCTCCTTGATGTTATTTGGGCAGGTATTGGCGGATCACGGCCAGCTGCTTGCGGATGGCGTCGTCCGGCAGGGATGGCAGCAGGCGGTTCAGCATGACGAAAAAGCTTTCCTTGCGGCCCATGGTGGCTTGCCACGCGGTGCCGGCCAGGAAGTCGGCAAAGGCGTCGGCCACGGCTTCCGGGCTGTCTTCGGCAGTGCCAAGGGCGCTGTTCATGGCGTTTACCGCCGAACTATTGATGCTGGTGCGGGTGGCGCGCGGGGCGAAGTAGCGCACCTCGATCGCGCTGTCGGACAGCTCGCGCCGCAGCGCCTGGGAAAACCCTTTCAGGCCGGCCTTGCTGGCGCCATAGGCGGCGAAACCGGGGTAGCCGAGCAGGCCGAACACCGAGCCGATATTCACCACTTGCGCCGCCGGCGCCTGGTGCAGCAGCGGCAGCAGGCGGCGCGTCAGCAGCATGGGCGCCAGCAGGTTGGTATCGAGCATGGCGCGCATGGCTTCCGGCGCTTGCGTCTCGAAGCTGTGGAACTGGCTGATCCCGGCGTTGTTGACCAGCAGGTTGACGCCGCCCATGGCGCGCGCCGCCTGCTCGATGGCGTCCAGCGTGGTGGGCGCTGTCAGGTCGCCGCACACGACCTGCACCTGCGGGCCCAGTTCGGCGCGCAGGGCGGCCAGCGGCGCCGGCTGGCGGCCCACCAGCAGCAGGGCATCGGCCTGCGGCGCCAGGCGGCGCGCGATGGCCGAGCCGATGCCGCCGCCGGCGCCGGTCAGCACGGCGCGGTATCGTTGCGGGGTGCGACGGCCCATGTCACGCCGCCTGTTCAAACAGGGCGCTGCCGTGCGGCAGGCTGCGGAACACGTCGCCGTACAGCTTGTACATCATGCGCGCCACATGCAGCACGGCTTGCTGGTCTTCGGCGCGCTGCAGGCGGTTGACCAGGCCTTCAAAGAAGGCGACGTGGCCGATATCCAGGCTGCCGTGCGAATTCAGGTAGCTGAAAGCCTCCGGCGGCAGTCCCAGGGCGCCGCGCAGGGTGTCGGCGGCATGCGTGGCCAGGGCGATGCTGGTGCCTTCCAGCACATGCACCATGCCGAAGAAGCCGACCGGATTGGCGCGGTCGATCTGGTGGTAGGCGTAGGCCACCATCAGTTCGGTGCTGGCATGGGGCTGGCTGCGGCGCACCGCTTCGGCATCGCCGCCGCAGGCGGCGATGTCGTTCAGGATCCATTCCTGGTGCCCCACTTCCTCCTCGATGTACTCGGCAATGGCTTCGCGCAGCCATTCGTAGTCGGGGCCCAGGCGGCTGCCGCAGGCCATCAGCAGCGGCACGGTGTGGCGCACGTGGTGGTAGGCCTGGCCCAGGAAGGCGGTGTACTGCGCCGTGCTGGCCTGGCCGCGCAGCGCGTCCTGGATGATGGGGATGGCGAACATCTGCTGGCGTTCGGTGTCGCTGCCAGCCTTCAGGGTCTCGAAAAAGCTCATGCGGTTTGCTCCGTGTGGTCGTACAGTGAGGCGATCAGCGCGGCATGCTGCTGCACGATCGCATTGCGGCGCGGGCGGCCGTTGGCGGTGGCCAGGCCGTTGGCCGGGGTGAAGGGCGGCACCAGGGTCCAGCGCCGCACCTGGGCGTAGTCGGGCAGCTCGCGGTTGGCCAGCTCGACCGCCTGCTGCAGCTGCGCCAGCGTGACCTGCGGCGCGGCCGGCACCAGCAGGGCCGCCAGCCAGGGCTGGCCGTCGCCCACCACCAGCGCCTGCGCCAGCAGGCCGCTGCCCATCAGGGCTGCCTCCGGCCATTCAGGCGAGACGTTGCGGCCGAAGCCGGTGATCAGGATGTCCTTCTTGCGGCCGTCGATGTACAGGTAGCCGTCCGGGTCCAGGTGGCCCAGGTCGCCGCTTGCCAGCCAGCCGCCGGTGGCCGGCGCCTGGCCCAGGTAGTGCGCCAGCGCGCCGCCCACTTCGATTTCGCCATCGGCGGCGATGCGCACCGGGCGGTGCGGCAGCGGCTTGCCGACGCTGCCGGCGCGTTCGGCGCCCGGCAGGTTGAGCGCCACCACCGAGCAGCATTCCGACAGGCCGTAGCCTTCGAACACGGGCAGGCCGCGCGCGCGGGCCGCCGCCAGCAGGCGCGCCGGGACTTTGGCGCCGCCCACGGCAATGAAGCGCAGGCTGGCGGCGCGCTGGTCGCCGGGCGCCAGGGCCGCCAGCAGGGCCTGCAGCATTTGTGGCAGCACGATGATGCTGTGGGCCGCGTAGCGCGCGATGGCGTCCAGGCAGCGCTGCGGGTCGAACTGGCTGGCGCCGGCCAGGCCCACTTCGGCCAGCGGCGGGCAAATCGTGGTGGCCCCGCTCAGCATGGCGGTATAGGGGCCGGCGATATTCTCCAGTAGCACGGCGAACGGCAACAGGCATAGGTGGCGTTCCAGGCGCAGCGGCGCCACGCCTTGCTGCAGGGCGCGCGCCACCTCCCATTGCTGCGCGGTGGACAGGCAAACGCCTTTCGGCGCCGCCGTGGTGCCGGAAGTGAAGGTGATCTTCTGCGTCGCCGCCGGGCCGGGCTGGGCGCTGGGCGCGGCGGCCTGGTACAGCTGCAGGGGGCCGCCGCAATCGAGCGCTTCGCCGAAACCAAAAGCCGCCAGCGGTGCGCCCGGCGGCGCCAGCACGGCGCTGGCGCCGCTTTCCTGCAGCACGTGGGCCCATTGCGGCGGCGTGAAGAAGAGCGGCAGCGGCACCAGGGTCAGGCCGAGCTGCTGGGTGGCCAGGTCGGCCGCCAGCCATTCCGGGCTGTTGTCGGCCAGGATGGCGACCGGCGCCTGCGGCGCGCGGCGCGTCTGCAGCACCGCGCACAGGCGGGCGATGCGGGCCGCCAGGGCGGCCCCATCCAGGCTGCGGCTGCCGTCGTCCAGCACCGGACGGCCGGCGGGGAAAGTCTCAGGAAAGTTGTGTGTAACCATAGTGGATATCGCCAAACATGACTTTGGGGTGGGTGTCGTAATAGCTGCCCCAGTGCTGGCCGCCATCGGGCAGGCGCGCCGGGTCGGCCGGCGCCAGCACATGCGGTTGCAGGCGCAGGCGGCTGAAGGAGTTGAGCAGGCTGACGGTGGCGGTAAACACCACCCAGCGCAGGCCCAGGGTGTTGAGCAGCTGGGTGGTGCTGATGATCAGGGCGCGCGCCGCGCCGGGATGGGTGGCGGCCAGGTTGCCCACTTCGACAATGGCGGCGCGCTCGACCGGCTTGCGCGCGTGGGCGCTGATGGCCGTTTCCACCGGGGCGTCCAGATAGTGCTCCAGGAATAGCGGCCCGAGCGCGGCGGGCGTGTAGCCCAGGCCGGCGATCCAGCGGCCGTCGCCGGCGCGCACGCCGAGCAGCATTTCGCTGAAATGGCTGACTTCCGCCCCGTAACTGGCGCGGAAGGAGTCGGCGATAAAGGCTTCCAGCGCGGCCCGCCCCGGTGCGCCGCGCGGGAACAGTTCGGTGCGGCCCGCCGCAGGGGCGTGGGTGGCGGGTAAATCGGCATTGGCGCTCAGCATGGCATCCCTCGGCTAAAACAACGGTTGGGATGACTGTATGCAAGGAACATTATCCCGGGATTAAGCGGATAAACTTGATCGCGGTCATGTTCGATTGGCAACCCGGCCGCTAAGGTGGTCGCATGCGGATAGGGGGAGCGGATGGCGAATGAGGATTTGCACGGCCTGAGCAGCGCGCAAGCGCGCCAGCGCCTGGAGCAGGATGGGCCCAACAGCTTGCCGGCGCCGGTGCGCCGCTTGCCGCAACTGCTATGGCGCACCGCCAGCGAACCGATGTTCCTCTTGCTGCTGTGCGCGGCCGGCCTGTACCTGGCGCTGGGCGACTGGCTGGAAGGGCTGGTGCTGCTGGCGATGGTGGGCCTGACCATCGGCCTGACCCTGTTCCAGGAAGGGAAGACGGAGCGCGCGCTGCAGGCGCTGCGCGACCTGAGCAGCCCGCGCGCCCTGGTCTGGCGCGATGGCCGCGCGCAGCGCATCGCCGGCAGTGAGCTGGTGCGCGGCGACCTGCTGCTGCTGGCCGAAGGCGACCGCGTCGCGGCCGACGCGGTGCTGCTGCGCGCGAACAACCTGCGGGTCGATGAATCGCTGCTGACCGGCGAGGCCTGGGCCGTGGGCAAGCAGGCGACCCTGGGCGAACCGGGGCCGGCGGCGCCGGGCGGCGACGGCACGCCTTACCTGTGGTCCGGCACCATGGTGCTGGAAGGCGATGGGGTGGCGCGCGTGACGGCCACCGGCGCCGGCACGGAGCTGGGCAAGATCGGGCGCAGCCTGCAGGGCATCGGCGCCGAGCTGTCGCCGCTGCAGCGCGAATCGGGCCGCATGATCCGCCTGCTGGCCTTGTGCGGCATCGCCATCAGCGTGTTGGTCGGCCTGCTGTACGGCTGGCGCACCGGGGCCTGGATGCCGGCCATCCTGGCCGGTATTGCGCTGTCCATGTCGCTGCTGCCGGAAGAATTCCCCGTCATCCTGACCGTGTTCCCGGCCATCGGCGCCTGGCGCCTGGCGCGCGCCCAGGTGCTGACACGGCGCCTGGCCGCGATCGAGGCGCTGGGCGCGATCACGGTGCTGTGCACCGACAAGACCGGCACCCTGACGCAGAACCGCATGCGGGTCGGCCAGCTGTATGCCGCCGGTGCCTTGCTGCAGGTGGCCGATGGCGCGCCGCTGCCGGAGGGGCCCTTAGCCGAACTGGCGCTGTTTGCCGCCCTGGCCAGCAAACAGCGCCCGAGCGACCCGATGGAGCTGGCCTTGCACGCCGTGGCCGGCGCGGCGCGCCAGGACAGCCCCTTGCGCGAATACCCGCTGGCGCCGACCCTGCGCGCCATGACCCTGGTGTGGGACGATGGCGCGGCCGGCGCCACGGTGGCCGCCAAGGGCGCACCGGAAGCCATTGCCGCCTTATGCCGCCTGGCGCCGCCCGCAATGGCGCAATTGCGCGCCGCCGCCGATCAGATGGCGGCGCAGGGCTTGCGCGTGCTGGCAGTGGCGCGCGCCGCGCATGCGCCCGAGGCGCTGCCGCAGGCGCAGGACGGTTTCGCCTATACCTGGCTAGGCCTGGTGGGCCTGGCCGACCCGCTGCGCGCCGAGGTGCCGGAGGCGATCGGCCAATGCCATGCGGCCGGCATCCGCGTGCTGATGATTACCGGCGATTACCCGGTCACCGCCGCCAGCATCGCGCGCCAGGCCGGCTTGCCGGGGCCGACGGTGCTGAACGGCGACACGCTCGATGCGCTGGATGACGCCGCGCTGCGCCGCGAGCTGGCGACGGCCAGCGTGTGCGCCCGCATCAGCCCCCTGCAAAAGCTGCGCATCGTGGAAGCGCTGAAAGCCAACGGCGAGGTAGTGGCCATGACCGGCGACGGCGTGAACGATGCGCCGGCGCTGAAGGCGGCCCATGTCGGCATCGCCATGGGCCAGCGCGGCACCGACGTGGCGCGCGAGGCGGCGGCCCTGGTGCTGCTGGACGATAACTTCGCCTCCATCGTGCGCGGCATCCGCCTGGGACGGCGCATTTTCGCCAATATGCGCAGCGCCATGTGCTATGTGCTGGCGATCCACGTGCCGATTGCCGGCATGGCCTTGCTGCCGGCGCTGCTGGGGTGGCCGGTCTTGCTGTACCCGATGCATATCGCCTTCCTGGAGCTGATTATCGACCCCGCCTGTTCGCTCGCCTTCGAGAACGAAGCGTCCGACGCGCAGGCGATGCGCCAGCCGCCGCGCCGCGTCGGCGCCCCCTTGCTGGCCTGGCCGACCGTGCTGCGCGCCCTGCTGCAGGGCGCTGTGGCACTGTCGGTAGCGGGGCTGGCCTATGCCTGGGCGCAGGCGGCCTTGCCCGAACCGACGGCGCGCGCCACCGGCTTCGCCGTGCTGGTGCTGGCCAACCTGGCCCTGATTTTCACCAGCCTGGCGCGGCGCCGCAGCGTGCTGGCGCAACTGGCGGCCAGCAACCGCGCGCCGCTGCTGGTGGCCGGCGTGGCGCTGGCCACCTTGCTGCTGGTGCTCTACCTGCCGCCGGTGGCGGGCGCCTTCCAGTTCGGCGCGCTGGGGCTGCGCGAGCTGGGCGTGGTGCTGGGCTGCGGCGCGCTGTGCCTGGCCGGCAGTGAAGCGATCAACCGTGCCGCTGCGCTGGTGCAGCGGCAAGAAGCGAAAGGGAAGTATGAGCATCCGCAATCTTGAATACCTGTTCCAGCCGCGTTCCGTGGCGCTGGTGGGCGCTTCGGAGCGCCCGCACAGCGTGGGCGCCACCGTGCTGGCCAACCTGCTGCAGGGCGGCTTTGCCGGCGCCATCATGCCGGTCAACCCCAAGTACCGCACGCTGGGCGGGCGCCCGGTGGCGCCCAGCGTGCGCGAGTTGCCGCAGGTGCCCGACCTGGCCGTGATCTGCACCCCGCCCGCCACGGTGCCGGGCCTGGTGGCGGAGCTGGGCGAGCTGGGTTGCCGCGCCGTGGTGGTGATCACCGCCGGGCTGGACGCGGCGCTCAAGCAGGCCATGCTGGCTGCGGCGCGGCGCCATATGGTGCGCATCCTCGGGCCCAATTGCGTCGGGCTGCTGGTGCCGGGCATCGGCCTGAATGCCAGTTTCGCCCATTTGCCGGCCTTGCCCGGCAAGCTGGCCTTTGTTTCGCAGTCGGGCGCCATGGTGACCGGCGTGCTGGATTGGGCGCGTTCGCGCGGCATCGGCTTCTCGCGCTTCATTTCGATGGGCGACAGCAGCGACGTCGATTTCGGCGACGTGCTCGATTACCTGGCGGACGACGGCGCGACCCAGGCCGTCCTGCTGTATGTTGAAGACGTGCGCGCGGCGCGCAAATTCATGTCGGCGGCGCGCGCCGCGGCGCGCAGCAAGCCGGTGCTGGTGGTCAAGTCGGGCCGCTTTGCCGAAGGGGCGCGCGCCGCCGCTTCGCACACCGGCGCGCTGGCCGGCTCGGATGCGGTGTACGACGCCGCCTTCCGCCGCGCCGGCATGCTGCGCGTGCTGACCACCGAGGAGTTGTTCGCGGCGGTCGAGACGCTGGCCGGTGGCAAGCCGCTGGCGGGCGAGCGCATGGCGATTCTGACTAATGGCGGCGGGCCGGGCGTGCTGGCCACGGACGCTCTGGTCGGCGCGGGCGGTACCCTGGCCACGCTGGCGCCGCACACCATGCGCCGCCTGGAGGAAGTGCTGCCGGCCACCTGGTCGCGCGGCAATCCGGTCGACATCATCGGCGACGCGCCGGGCACGCGCTATAGCCAGGCCTTGCAGGCCCTGCTGCAGGATGAGGGCGTGGACGCGGTGCTGGTGCTGCACGCGCCCACTGCCATCGTGCCGCCGCTGGAAGCGGCGCAGGCGGTGGCGGACACCGCGCGCGGCGCGGCGCGCAATGTACTGGCCTGCTGGCTGGGCGGCGAGGGCATGGTGCCGGCGCGCAGCGTGCTGGGCACGGCCGGCATCGCCAACTACGCCACGCCGGAGGAGGCGGTGGCCGGCTTCATGCAGATGGTGAATTACCGCCGCGCGCAGCAGGCGCTGATGGAAGTGCCGGCCGCCAGCAGCGGCGAATGGCGGCGCGACCGGGAACGGGCGCGCGCCATCATCGGCGCCGCCTTGCAGCGCGGCGGCGGCCTGCTGGGCGAGGCGGAGGCCAAGGAAGTGCTGGCCTGCTACGGTGTGCCGGTGGTGGAAACCGCCATCGCCGACCGGGTCGAGGCGGCGGTGCTGCTGGCCGAGCGCATCGGCTTCCCGGTGGCGCTGAAGATCCTCTCACCCGACATCAACCACAAGAGCGATGTGGGCGGCGTGGTGCTGGACCTGGAATCGGCGCCGGCGGTGCGTACGGCGGCGCTGGCCATGCGCGAACGCCTGCATGCCTTGCTGCCGCAGGCGCACCTGCGCGGCTTCACCGTGCAGGCCATGGCGCGCCGGCCCGGCGCGCATGAGCTGATCGTGGGCGCCAGCAGCGACCCGGTCTTCGGCCCGGTCATCCTGTTCGGCCAGGGCGGGGTGGCGGTGGAAACCGTCGCCGACCGCGCACTGGCGCTGCCGCCGCTGAACATGGCGCTGGCACGCGACCTGATCGGGCGCACCCGGGTGGCGCGCCTGCTGGCCGGCTATCGCGGGCGGCCGGCGGCCGACGTGGCGGCGGTGGCGCAAGTACTGCTGCGCATTTCCACGCTGCTGGCCGATTTGCCGGAAGTGCAGGAGCTCGATATCAATCCGCTGCTGGCCGACGCGCAGGGCGTGCTGGCGCTAGACGCGCGCATGAGCGTGGCGCCTGCCGCCAGTGCCGGCGCCGCGCGCTTTGCCATCCGCCCGTATCCGGAGGAACTGGAGGAAAGCGCGGCATGGGACGGCGGCAGCGTGCTGCTGCGGCCGATCCGCCCGGAGGACGCGCCGCAGCACGCCGCCTTCTTCGCCGCGCTGACGCCGGAAGATGTGCGTTTCCGCCTGTTCGAGCACATGCCGACGCTGCCGCCGGCGCAGCTGGCGCGCTGGACACAGATCGACTATGAGCGCGAGATGGCCTTCATCGCCACGCGCAGCGGCCCCAATGGCCCGGAAACGCTGGGCGTGGCGCGCGCCGTGGCCGACCCGGACAATGTCGGGGCGGAGTTCGCCATTATCGTGCGCTCCGACCTGAAGGGGCGCGGGCTGGGCGCGCTGCTGCTGGAAAAGCTGCTGCGCTATTGCCGCGCGCGCGGCTTGCAGGAAGTGTTGGGCGAGGCGCTGCCGGAGAACAGCCGCATGCTGCAACTGGCGCACCAACTGGGCTTTGAGGTGGGCCAGTCAGCGCAGCAGGGCAGCATGCGCCTGCGGCTGCATCTGGCGCCGGCGGCGCGCTAGCGGGGCGCGCTGCCGGCCCGCACCTGCGCCTGCATCTGGCGCGGCGTGCTGCCAAACCAGCGTTTGCAGCTGCGCGTCAGCACCGACACTTCGGCATAGCCGAGGATGTGAGCGATCTGGGTCATGCCTGGGCCGGCGGCAAGGGCGGCCAGTTGCAGGAACTGCTCCTTGCGCACGTCGTCCACCAGTTGTTCGAAGGTTACGCCTTCCGCCGCCAGGCGCCGTTGCAGGGTGCGCGGGTGGACCGACAGGGCGCGCGCAATTTCCGTGTGGCGCGCGTGGCCGGCGCTCAGGAAGTTGCGCACCAGGCGCCGCACCCGGTCGGCCAGCAGCGCATGCCGCTTGCTATCCAGCTGCTCCAGGAAGCCCAGCGCCAGTTCCTTCATATGCGGGTCGTTCTGCGCCACCGCCACTTGCAGGTCGCTCACGCGCAGGCGCACCGTGGCCGCCGGCGCCTGGAAGGCGACCGGGCAACGGTAGGCCTGGCGGTAGGCTTCCGGCGGCGCCACCGGGGCGTGCGGCAGCGTGACGCGCTGCGGCTGGATGCGGCCGCCCGTCAGCACCTGCAGGCCCTGGCACACGATGCCCAGCGCCAGGCTGATGACCTGCGGGCGCGCGGTCAGGCTGGCGTGCTCGATATTGAACACCACGTCCACCAGCTCCGGGCTGCCGGGCACCAGCTGTGCCTCCAGCTTTAACGCAGGGCTGTGCACGAAGATATAGCGCGAGGCCAGGGCCAGCGCATCGCCCACCGTGTCGGCATGGCGCAGCAGCACCGCCACCGGACCGAGCATGCTGATGCCGCGCGCCTGCGCCAGGCGCAGGCCCAGGTCGGGACAGCGGCCCAGCGCGGCGGAGTGCTCCAGCAGGTTGATGAAGGCCTGGTACGGGATCAGCAGGTCGGGGTCGTGCAGCGCCTGCGGCGGAATGCCGAAACGCCCCAGCAGGGTGGGTACGTCCAGCCCCAGGCCCTTGGCCAGGACTTCGAAGGTCGAGAGGGTGGCGGAGCGAACCAGGACCGTCATGGGGGCGCGGGTGGGTGGATGGATGGTGTCGCCAAGTGTTAACTTATTGTCGTCAAATGTCAATACAGGGCGGCTGGGTGGGATCATGATCTGCCTATACCAATACAGGAGACCCCAATGGCAAACGGCGCCCAGGCAATGCTGCGCACCCTGATCAACGCAGGCGTGGAAGTCTGTTTCACCAACCCCGGCACGTCCGAAATGCACTTCGTGGCAGCGCTCGACACGGCGCCCGAAATGCGCGCGGTGCTGACCCTGTTCGAGGGCGTGGCCACCGGCGCGGCCGATGGTTATGCGCGCATGGCGGGCAAACCCGCGTCCACCCTGCTGCATCTGGGGTGCGGCCTGGGGAACGGCCTGGCCAACCTGCATAACGCGCGCAAGGGCCGGGTGCCGGTGGTGAATATCGTCGGCGACCACGCCACCTACCACACCAAATTCGACGCCCAGCTGCAATCGGATATCGAGACGGCGGCACGCAATGTCTCGACCTGGGTGCGCACCTCGCAAAGCACGCAGCAGCTGTGCCAGGATGTGGTGGAGGCGGTGACGGCGGCCAAGGGGCCGCCAGGCCAGGTGGCGACCCTGATCCTGCCGGCCGACGTGTCCTGGGGCGAGGGTGCGGCGGCGTTGCCCGCGCCGGCGCCGGTGCCGCCGCCGCTGGCGGACGATGCGCTGATCGAGCGCATTGCCAGCGTGCTGAAAAAGGGCGGCAAGACTGCCATCCTGCTGGGCGGGCGGGCACTGCGCGAACCGGCACTGCTGGCGGCGGGTCGGATTGCGGCCCAATGCGGCGTGAAACTGTACGCGGAAGTCTTCCCGACCCGCTTCGAGCGCGGCGCCGGCCTGCCGCATGCGGAGCGTATCGCCTACCTGGCGGAGATGGCGTCGGTGCAGCTGGCCGGCCTGGAAAACCTGGTGCTGGTCGATGCCAGGGCGCCGGTATCGTTCTTCGCCTATCCCGGCAAAAAGAGCTACCTGGTGCCGGACGGCTGCAGCGTGCACGAACTGGCTTTGCCAGGCGAGGATGCAGTGGGCAGCCTGCAGCGCCTGTGCCAGGTGGTTGGCGCGGCCCAGGCTACGCCGCTGCTGCAGCCGGAGAAGCGCCCGGGCCGACCGCGTGGCAAGCTCACCGCGGAAAAGGTGTGCAAGGCGGTCGGCCACCTGCTGCCGGACAACGCCATCATCGTCGACGAAGCCCAGACTTCCGGCACCATGCTGCCCATGTTCACCGCCGGCGCACCGCGCCACGATGTGCTGGCGCTGACCGGCGGCGCCATCGGCCAGGGGCTGCCGGCGGCGGTGGGCGCCGCCGTGGCTTGCCCGGACCGCCCGGTGCTGGCCCTGGTCGGCGACGGCTCGTCGATGTACACCATCCAGGCCCTGTGGACCATGGCGCGCGAAAAGCTGAACGTGGTGTCGGTCATCTTCAACAACCATTCCTACGGCATCCTGAACATCGAGCTGGAACGCGTGGGCGCGGAAAAAGCCGGCCCCAAGGCCAGGTCGCAGCTGGACCTGAACGGCCCGGGGCTGGACTTCGTGCAACTGGCGCAAGGCATGGGCGTGCCCGCCACGCGCGCGCATACGGCGGAGGAATTCACGGCGGCGCTGGAGCGCGCTTTTGCCACGCCCGGCCCGCACCTGATCGAGGCGGTGGTGCCCAGCGTGTTCTCCGGCCTCAAGCTGCGCGTGCTGCCTTACCTGCTGCGTTCCCTGGAAAACCTGCCGCAGCCGGTGGCGCGCGCGCTCAAGCGCAAGGTCGCGCCATGAGCCAGGTGATCCAGTCCGATGTGCTGGTGGTGGGCGGCGGCCTGGCCGGCCTGGTCGCCGCACTGGAATGCCTGCAGGCGGGCCAGCGCGTGACCGTGGTGGACCGAGATTCCCGCGAGCGCCTGGGCGGCCTGGCGCGCTGGGCATTCGGCGGCATGGCGCTGGTGGGAACGCCGCTGCAGGCGCGCATGAAGATCCCGGACACGCCAGAACGCGCGCTGGCCGACTGGGTGCGCTTTGGCGAACTGGATGAAGCCGATGCCTTCCCCCTGGCCTGGGCGCGCCATTACGTGGAGCATTCGCGCAGCGAAGTGTATGACTGGCTGGGCAGCCACGGGCTCAAGTTCCTGCCGGCCGTGAACTGGGTCGAGCGCGGCCTGCATGGGGAAGGCAATTCACTGCCGCGCTACCACGTGCTGTGGGGCACCTCGCGCCTGCTGGCCAGCACCATGATCGATGCCGTGCAGCGCGCGGGGGAGGGCGGCAAGCTTGCCCTGTTAAGCCGCACCCGCATCACGGGCCTCGATTACGCCGGCGGCGCGCTGTCCGGCGCCAGCGGCGTGAACGAGGAAACGGGCGAGGAGCTGCGCTTCGCAGCGCCGGTGGTGGTGCTGGCGATGGGCGGCATCAATGGCGGGCACGAGGAGGTGCGCGCCAACTGGCCGCCCGGCACGCCGCAACCGGCCAGCATGCTGAATGGCGCCCATCCTTATTCGGACGGCAAGCTGCACCGGCTGGTGGCAGGCCTTGGCGGCAGCATCAAGGCCGCCGGGGAGATGTGGAATTACGCCGCCGGCTTCCCGCACCCGCAGCCGCATTTCGAGGGCCACGGCCTGTCCTCGATCCCGTGCAAGTCGGCCTTGTGGCTGGACCATCGCGGCCGCCGCATCGGGCCTGAGCCGTTGGTCACCGGCTTCGATACCCGCCACCTGTGCCGGCGCGTGGCGGCGCTGGAGCAGCCATGGACCTGGCATTTGCTGAACTGGCGCATCGCCGCCAAGGAACTGGCGATCTCCGGCGCCGAGCATAACCAGCGCATCCGCGACCGCCAGATGGTTCACTTCCTGCGCGAGACGCTGCTGGGCAACCACCGCCTGGTGCGCCAGTTGATGGAGGAGAGCCGCCACTTCCTGGTGGACGATACGCTGGCCGGGCTGGCCGCGAAAATGAATGCGCTGGCATGCGGTGACCATGTGCGGCCCGAGGTGCTGCAAGCCACGGCGGACGCCTTCGACGCCAATTTCGCGAATGGGGACAAGCTGCACAACGACGACCAGATCCGCCGCATCCTGCACGCCCGCCAGTGGGGACCGGACCGGCTGCGCACCTGCAAGCCCGCGCCGCTGCAGCAACGCGGCGCCGGTCCGTATATCGCGATCCAGATGCAACTGGTCACGCGCAAGAGCCTGGGCGGCCTGGTGACGGATATGCAAAGCCGCGTGCTGGATGCGCGCGGCGCCCCGCTGCCCGGGCTGTATTCAGTGGGCGAGGCGGCCGGTTTCGGCGGCGGCGGCGCCTGCGGCAAGCGTTCGCTGGAAGGCACTTTCCTGCCCGGCTGCATCCTGACCGCGCGCGCCGCCGCCCGCCATATCAGAACTGGACGCGCGCGCCCACAGTAAGCAGGCTCGCTTCGCTCTTGGTCAGGTAGCTGGCTTCCAGGTTCAGCGACCAGTTGCGGCCAAGGGCGTAGCTCACGCCTGCGCCAAGGACCGGTTCGGTTTCGTGCTTGTCGCCGAGGTTGGCGCGGTTGGACTTCATGGTGGTGCGGCCCAGGCCGGCGCGGCCGAACAGGGACAAGGAATCGGCGAGCCCGGTGCTGGCAACGGCGGCTACGCCGTAATGGCTGTCCGGGTAGTAGCCGGCGTCCGCAAAGGCGCCGCGGAACGGGTCCAGGCTCAGGCCGCGCGTGTAAAGCTCGAAGGCCAGGTGCGGCTTGTACTGGTAGCCCACGGCGAAGCTGACGGTGGCGTCATTGCCGCTATCGGCATACTTCGACGAGACGGATGCGCGGCCCACATCGGTGGACAGGTAGACGCTCTGTGCGAACGCCGGGGCGGCCACAGCCAGCAGGCCGCAGGCGATGAAGTGACGGATGTAGTGCATGGGGACTCCTTGAATGGAAGGTAAGGGGATCGGGCGCTGATACTACTGGTTAATTACTATTCTGGCAATCTTGCTCCCAAGCCGATAGTTGTTAACTGTTTCTGTGGAAAACTCTGTTAACAAGGCTCATGCGTCCTTCTTAAGTGCTTGATTCACTGCATAAAAATCTTGCTGCGCAAATTTTTAGCACTCAGGCATGAGTGCTCAAAATTTAAGGAGGGGGCGTATGCGGGAGGCAGCGGGTCCCGCGGGAGAAGTGATGGCAAAAACCCTACTCGATTGATAAAAACACCACCAGGTCACGGGGCCGTCACATTGCACCGCTAGTATCACCAGCGCCCAAACAACCCCCGTGCCCCCTGTGGAATTCAACGCCTCGCGCCACCACCTGCCGCGCTATCGCCAATCGACCGCCGCCGACCTGTGCGTGGCCACGGCCGCCGTGCCGTCGGACGCCAGCAACGCCGCTGTGCTGCAACTGTTCACCGAGCGGCGTGATTTGATGAGCCTTCCCGTGCTGGAAGACGGCCGCCCGATTGGCCTGATCAGCCGCAATATCTTCATGTCGCAAATGTCCAAGCCCTACTACAACGAGTTGTACGGCAAGAAGAGCTGCATCGCCTTCATGGACAAGGACCCGCTGATCGTGGAAGCCGGTATCAGCATCGAAGACCTGACTTTCCGCGCCGTCGAATCGGGCGAGAAGGCGCTGGCCGACGGCTTCATCATCACGCGCGACGGCGTGCTGGCCGGCGTCGGCTTCGGCCTGCAGCTGATGAACGTGGTGGCCAATATGCAGGCCGAACGCAATCGCCAGATCATGCACAGCATCGAGTACGCCAGCGTGATCCAGCGCGCCCTGCTGCGCGGCTCGCGCGCGGCGCTGCTGGATGCGATGGACGACGCGCACCTGGAATGGCAGCCGCGCGACATGGTGGGCGGCGATTTCTTTCACGTCGAGCGCTATCCGGAAGGCTGGTTCGCCGCCATCGCCGACTGCACCGGGCACGGCGTGCCGGGCGCTTTCATGACCTTGATCGCCTCGTCCGTGCTGACGCAAGCCTTGCAGCGACTGGGCCCGCGCGATCCGGGCGCCCTGATGGGCGAGGTAAGCCGGGGCGTGAAAGCCATGCTGGGCCAGAGTGAGGATGCGCGCGCCCAGGCCGAATCGGACGACGGCCTGGATGCCGCCTTCCTGTGGTACGACGCGCGCGAACGCCACCTGCGCTTTGCCGGCGCGCGCATGACGCTGCACCTGGTCATGCCAGGGCAGGGCGGCCTGCAACTGTGCGAAGGCGAACGCGCCGGCCTGGGCTATGTCGATACCCCGCTCGGCCAGACATGGCCCAACCACAGCATGCAGCTGGCGCCCGGCGCCTTGCTGTTTGTCGCCAGCGACGGCCTGACCGACCAGATTGGCGGCCCCAAAGCCATCGCCTACGGCAAGCGCCGCCTGCGCGCCCAGTTGCAGGAGCACGCCGCCGAACCAGCGGTGCTGCTTGCCTCGCGCCTGCTGGACGAACTGGCCGACTGGCAGGGCACCCAGCCGCGCCGCGACGACCTGACGTTTTTCTGTTTCCGCCCATGAGGAGCATGCCTTTGCTGTACGAAGAGTTCGAGGATTTCTGGCTGCTTGCGCAAAAGCGCAATGTGATCTTTTTCTATGCCGGCTATATCTCCCAGCACGTGGTCGCCGCCATTTCGGAAACCATCCGCGCCCGCCTGGATACCGCCGGCGCGGCCGGCCCCACGCGCCGCCGCATTTTCTCGGCTTTCGTAGAAATGTCGCAGAACATCATGCATTACTCGTCCGAGACGCTGACGCCGGACGCCCAGCGCGACCAGCAGATCCGGCGCGGCTCGTTCTGCATCGGCACGCGCGGCGAGAGTTTTTACCTGCTGTCGGCCAATCCGGTGGACAGCGCCAAGGTGGACGCCATCAAGGCGCGCCTGGACCCGCTGCGCAGCATGACGGTCGACGAGATCAAGAGCGCCTACAAGAAGGCGCTGCGCGAGGCCGTGCCGGAAGACAGCAAGGGCGCGGGCCTGGGCTTCCTGACCATGGCGCGCGAAGCCAGCGAACCGCTGGAATTCGAATTTGTCGCGGCGCCCAACAAGCCGGACACCACCATCTTCTGCATCAAAGCGATTATCTGAACCTTATGGAATCTTTGTTCATCGCCGCCTCGCCCACGTCGCCGGAAGTCGATTTCCGCTTCGGCGAGCATGCCTTGTCGCTCAAGGGCGAGTCCTATCCCGAAAACGCCGCCGCCTTTTACGGCCCGGTCATCGAGCGCCTGCGCGCCTACCTGGCCGTGTGCGACGGCGCGGCCATCACCGTGAATGTCTCGCTGGCCTATTTCAACAGCTCCAGCACCAAGATGCTGTTCACCCTGTTCGACGCCCTGAACGACGCCGCCCGCGCCGGCAACAGCGTGCAGCTGAACTGGTACCGCGACGAGGAAGACGACACCATCGAGGAATTCGGCGCCGAATTGCGCGACGACTTTCCGGCCCTGCAGTTCCACGACCGGCCGTTATGAGTGCCTTACCAAAGATCGCCGTGGCCGAGGCGCCCGACTTGTTTGGCAGCGAACAGGCGGCGTTGACGGCGGCGCGCGCCGTGCTGGCCGGCGGCGGCGACTACCAGCGCGCCCTGGGCGAGCTGGCCGGGCACTATGAGCGCCTGCTGCGCGAATCGCGCCGCCTGGTGCAGCGCAGCGACCGCGCCGAGCGCAGCATGAACCAGCTGGCCAGCCAGCTGGCCTACCGCGCCAGCCACGACGCCCTGACCGGGGCGCTGAACCGCGCCGCCGTGATCGAGCAGGCCAACCGCTGCCTGGCCAAGCAGGACACGGTGCTGGTGGTGCTCGATATCGACCACTTCAAACAGGTCAACGACAGCTTCGGCCACCCGGCCGGGGACGCCGTGATCCAGTCCGTGGTGCGCTGCCTGCGCCAGCTGCTGGGCGCGCAGGCGGTTATCGGCCGCGTCGGCGGCGAGGAGTTTTCCGTGGTCTGGCCCGGCCTCGACCTGCAGCAAGGCATGCAGCTGGGTGAGCGCATCCGCGCCGCCATCGCGGCCGGGGACTGCCCGCCGCCGCTGGCGCGGCCGGTGACGGTCAGCGTCGGTGTCAGCTGGAGCGCGCGCGGCAGCACCTTCGAACAGGCCTACAGCCGCGCCGACCAGGCGCTGTACCGCGCCAAACGGGGCGGCCGCAATGCGGTCTGCGCCGCCGATTAATCTTCGCTTAAGGCCGGGGCGCTTGTGGCGCCGGCCGAACCGGGCTACCATGCAGGGATGAAGCTTCGTCGTTCATCCCGGGTTGTTGCTGCGTTGGTAGCGCTGTTCAGCATGCTGTTCATGCAGCTGGCTGTGGCCTCCTATCGCTGCCCGGTGGACGATATTGCCGCCGTCATGGAAACGCCATGCGAGTCCATGGACCCGGGCCAGCCCAGCCTGTGCAAGGCCAAGTCCACCGACCTGGCGGCCAAGCAGTCGCTCGACAAACCGCCGGTGCCGCCGGTGCTGCCCTTTGTACCGTCCGACCTGGCCGGCTTGGTGGTGGCCGCCGACTGGACGCCATTGCCGGCCGCCACCGCAACGGCGCCGCCCGCGCTGGCGCGCAGTACCGCGCCGCCCATCGCCATAGAAAACTGCTGTTTCCGCATTTGATCCCCCGGCTTGCCTGATGCCGCACCGCGCTTGCCTGTCTTGCAAGCGTGCTGTTTCTTTCGCAATCCGGAGGTACCATGTTTTCCCCTACATCCTGGCGGCGCACAGCGCTCGCCTGCGCGCTCGTGCTCGCGCTGCCCGCTGGCCTGGCCGTGGCCGCGCCGCCGACGCCGGCCACCCTGACGCTGCCTGCTGCCGTGCAGCACGCGACCGAACGTTCGCGCCAGTTGGCGGCGCAAGAGCATTCCACCATTGCCGCCCGCGCCATGGCCGTGGCGGCGGCCCAATTGCCCGACCCGGTCCTGAAGGCCGGCGTCGATAACCTGCCACTCAGCGGCGCCGACCGCTACCGCATCGGCGCCGACTCCATGACCATGCGTCGTATCGGCGTGATGCAGGAGCTGACCAGCAGCGACAAGCGGCGCTGGCGCGCGGCGCGCTTCGAGCGCGAAGCGGAGCGCAGCCGCGCCGCCGGCGAGGCGCTGGCCGCCGCGCTCCAGCGCGACACCGCCATCGCCTGGCTTGAGCGCCACTACCTGGAGCGAATGGCCGCCGTGCTGGCGGCGCAGGCCGGGGTGGCGCGCGACGAAATCAGCGCCGTGGAAGCGGCCCATCGCGGTGGCCGCGCCACGCAGGCCGCCGTGCTGGAGGCGCGTGCCGCCTGGCTGGCATTGCAAGACCGCGCCAGCGAGCTTGCCCTGCAACAGCGCAGCGCCGGCATTGCGCTGGAGCGCTGGACCGGACTTGCGGCCAGCACGCCGCTGGCGGGCGCGCCCGACACCTCGGCGCTCGGCATCGACCCGGCAGCGCTGGAGGCGCTGCTTGAGCACCATCCCAAAGTCGCGGTCCTGACGCGCCAGGCCGAACTGGCCCAGGCCGAAGCCGGGCTGGCGCGCGCCAGCCGCAGCAACGACTGGAGCGTGGAGGTGGCGCTGCAGCAGCGCGGCCCCGGCTACCCCAGCATGGTGTCCTTCGGCATCTCGGTGCCGCTGCAATGGGACCGCGCGCGGCGCCAGGACCGCGAACTGGGCGCCCGCCTGGCCGCCGCCGATCAGGCGCTGGCCGAACGCGATGAGGTCTTGCGCGAGCATGTGGCCGAAGTGCGCGGCCAACTGGCCGAATGGCAGTCCGGCCGCGAACGCATCACCCGCTACCGGGACGAAGTGCTGCCGCTGGCGGCGGCGCGCACGGCAGCGCTGCAGGCGGCCTACCGCGGCGGCAAGGCGGCGCTGGCCGAGGTGCTGGCCGCGCGCCGCGCCGAGGGCGAACAGCAGCTGCAGGCATTGCAGCTGGAACGCCAGAACGCCCGCGCCTGGGCGCAGTTGAACTATATCCAGCCGGTGAAGGAGCACCCATGAAGAAGAAGGCAGTGATCGCCGCTATCGCAGCGGCAGGGGCGCTTGGCGCGCTGGCGGCGTATGGCGGCTACCAGGCCGGCCTGCGCCAGTCCGGCGCCGCGGCGCCCGCAGCTGGGGCGCAGGCGCGCAAGCCGCTCTATTGGCACGATCCCATGGTGCCGGGCCAAAGGTTCGACAAACCGGGCAAATCGCCGTATATGGACATGCAGCTGGTGCCGGTCTATGCCAGTGGTGGCGACGACGGCGCCGACAGCGGCACCGTGCACATCAGCCCGCGCGTGCAGCAGAACCTCGGCGTGCGGACTGCGCTGGTGGCCAGCGCGCCTTTGCAGCTGACGGTGACGGCAGTCGGCAATGTCGCCTTCAACGAGGCCGATGTCGCCGTGGTGCAGGCCCGCGCCAGCGGATTCGTCGAGCGCGTGCTGGTGGGCACCACGCTGCAGCCGGTGCGGCGCGGCCAGCCCCTGGTGGAAGTCACCATGCCGGACTGGGTGGCGGCGCAGGAGGAATTCCTGGCCGTGCGCCGCATGCCGGATGGCTCGGCAAGCGGCTTGCTGGCGGCGGCGCGCCAGCGCATGCTGTTGGCCGGCATGAGCGAGCAGCAGGTGCGCCAGGTTGAATCCGGCGGCCGCGTGCTGGCGCGCCAGGTGCTGGCGGCGCCGACGGCGGGCGTGGTGACAGAGCTGGCAGCGCGCGAAGGGATGGCGGTGGCGGCTGGCACGCCCCTGTACCGCATCAATGGCCTGGACAAGGTGTGGGTCATGGCGGAGCTGCCGGAAAGCGCGGCGGCCCAGGTGGCGCCAGGCAACCCCGTGGTGGCGCGCGCGGCGGCGCTGCCGGAGCTGGAATTGCGCGGCAAAGTCGCCGCCATCCTGCCCGAGGTGAATGCAGCGACGCGGACCGTGCGGGCGCGGGTGGAACTGGCCAACCCGGGCGGCCGCCTGGCGCCGGGCATGTTCGTCAGCGTTTCATTCGCCGCGCCGCAGCGCGCGCCGGCCCTGCTGGTGCCGTCGGAAGCGCTGGTACGCACCGGCACGCGCAGCGTGGTGATGCTGGAGCAGGGACCGGGCAAATTCGCTCCGGTGCAGGTGGAGGTGGGACAGGAGGCGGGCGGCCAGGTGGAGATCCGCGCCGGCCTGCAGGCGGGGCAGAAAGTGGCGGTTTCCGGCCAGTTCCTGATCGATTCCGAAGCCAGCCTGAAAGCCAGCGGCGAGCGCATGGAAGGCGTCGGCGCCGCCGTGCATCGCGGCGACGCCGTGGTGGAGGCGGTGGACGGCGACGAGGTCACGCTGTCGCACGGGCCTATCGCCAGCATCAAGTGGCCCGCCATGACCATGGCGTTCAAACTGCCGCCGGGCGGCTTGCCGGCGGGTGTAAAGGTGGGCGCGCGCGTCCGCTTTGAATTCGTGCAGCAGGGCGAAGGCGAGTTCCGCGTGACCGCCATTGCGCCGGCGGCGCCGGCCGCGCCGGCGGAGCAGCACGGAGGCCACCGATGATCGCCAAGTTGATCCTCTGGTCCATCGGCAACCGCTTCCTGGTGCTGATGGCATCGGTGCTGCTGGCGGGGTGGGGCGCCTGGGCGCTGCTGCGCACCCCGCTGGACGCCATTCCCGACCTGTCGGACGTGCAGGTGATTATCCGCACCAGCTACCCGGGCCAGGCGCCGCAGATCGTGGAGAACCAGGTCACCTATCCGCTCACCACGCAGATGCTGTCGGTGCCGGGCGCGCGCACGGTGCGCGGCTACTCCTTCTTCGGCGATTCCTTCGTCTACGTGCTGTTCGAGGACGGCACCGACCCGTACTGGGCCCGATCGCGCGTGCTGGAATACCTGAACCAGGTGCAGTCACGCCTGCCGGCGCAGGCGCGCGCCGCGCTCGGCCCGGACGCCACCGGCGTCGGCTGGGTGTTCGAATACGCCCTGGTGGACCGCAGCGGCAAGCACGACCTGGCGCAATTGCGCGCCCTGCAGGACTGGTTCCTGAAGTACGAGCTGAAGGCCGTGCCGAATGTGGCCGAAGTGGCCAGCCTGGGCGGCATGGTCAAGCAGTACCAGGTGGTGCTCGACCCGGCCCGCCTGCGCGCCTACAACATCACCCACGGCAGGGCCATCGACGCCATCAAGCGTGCCAACCAGGAGGCCGGCGGCTCTGTGCTGGAGCTGGCGGAAGCCGAATACATGGTGCGCGCCTCCGGCTACCTGCGCACGCTGGAGGACTTCCGCCAGATCCCGCTGGCGACCAGCGCCGCAGGCGTGGCGGTGCGGCTGGGCGATGTCGCCACCATCCAGCTCGGTCCCGAAATGCGGCGCGGCATTGCGGAGCTGGATGGCGAAGGCGAGGTGGCGGGCGGCGTGATCGTCATGCGCTCCGGGAAAAACGCGCTGCAAACCATCGACGCCGTCAAGGCGCGGCTGGCCGCGCTCAAAGCCAGCCTGCCGCGCGGCGTGGAGATCGTGCCGGTGTACGACCGCTCCAACCTGATCCGCCGCGCCGTGGGCCACCTGGAGCAAAAGCTGGTGGAGGAGTTCATCGTGGTGGCGCTGGTGTGCGCGCTTTTCCTGTTCCACCTGCGCTCCGCGCTGGTGGCGATCGTATCGCTGCCGCTGGGCATACTGGCCGCGTACCTGGTGATGTATTACCAGGGCGTCAACGCCAACATCATGTCGCTGGGCGGCATCGCCATCGCCATCGGTGCCATGGTGGATGCGGCGGTGGTCATGATCGAGAACGCGCATAAGCATATCGAGGCCTGGCGCCACCGGCATCCCGGGCGCAATCTGGAAGGCGATGAGCATTGGCAGGTAATCGGCACAGCGGCGGCGGAAGTGGGGCCGGCGCTGTTCTTCTCGCTGCTGATCATCGTGCTGTCCTTCATCCCGGTGTTCACGCTGGAAGCGCAGGAAGGGCGCCTGTTCGCGCCGCTGGCCTTCACCAAGACCTACGCCATGGCCGCCGCGGCGGCGCTGGCCGTGACCCTGGTCCCGGTCCTCATGGGCTATATGATCCGGGGCCGCATTCCCGACGAAACAGCCAACCCGCTCAACCGCTGGCTGATTGCGGCCTACCGCCCCTTGCTGGAACGCGTGCTGCGCTGGCCGCGCGCCACCTTGCTGCTGGCCGCCGCCGTGGCGCTGCTGTCACTCTGGCCGCTGACCCGCCTCGGTGGTGAGTTCATGCCGCCGCTGGACGAGGGCGATCTGCTGTACATGCCGTCCGCCTTGCCCGGCCTGGGCGCCGGCAAGGTGCAGCAACTGCTGCAGCAGACCGACCGCATGATCAAGACGGTGCCGGAAGTGCACAGCGTGTTCGGCAAGGCCGGCCGCGCCGAAACGGCGACCGACCCGGCGCCGCTGGAGATGTTCGAGACCACCATCCAGTTCAAGCCGCGCGAGCAATGGCGGCCCGGCATGACGCCGGACAAGCTGGTGGCCGAACTGGACCGGGTGGTGCAGGTGCCCGGGCTGGCCAACATCTGGGTGCCGCCCATCCGCAACCGCATCGACATGCTGGCCACCGGCATCAAGAGCCCGGTCGGCATCAAGGTGTCCGGCGCCAGCCTGCAGGAGATCGACCGCATCGCAAGTGAGATCGAACGCGTGGTGCGCCCCGTGCCCGGCGTGTCGTCCGCCCTGGCCGAGCGCCTGAATGGCGGCCGCTATATCGACGTGGAAATCGACCGCGCCGCCGCCGGGCGCTACGGCCTGAATATCGACGAAGTGCAAAGCTTTATCGCCAGCGCGGTGGGCGGCGACAACGTGGGCGAAACCGTGGAGGGCCTGCAACGCTTCCCGATCAATGTGCGCTACCCGCGCGAGCTGCGCGATTCGCTGGAGAGCCTGCGCGCCTTGCCGCTGTTGACGGAACGCGGCGCGCAGCTACGCCTGGGCGATGTGGCGACGGTGCGCATCAGCGACGGCCCGCCCATGCTGCGCAGTGAAAATGCGCGCCTCTCGGGCTGGGTCTATGTCGATATCCACGGCCGCGACCTGCGCTCGGCGGTGCGGGAAATGCAGCAGGCCGTGGCGGCCAGGGTGAAGCTGCCAGCCGGCTACGCCGTGTCCTGGTCGGGCCAGTTCGAGTACCTGGAACGGGCAACGGCGCGCCTGCAGGTGGTGGTGCCTGCTACGCTGCTGATCATCTTCGTGCTGCTGTACCTGACCTTCCGCCGCGCCGACGAGGCGGCGCTGATCATGGCCACCTTGCCGTTCGCGCTGGCGGGCGGCGTATGGCTGTTGTGGGCTTTGGGCCACAACCTGTCGGTGGCGACCGGGGTCGGCTTCATCGCGCTGGCCGGGGTGGCGGCGGAATTCGGCGTCATCATGCTGCTCTACCTGAAGCACGCGTGGGAGGCGCGCCTGGCGGCGGGGCAGGGCGGCGAAGCGGCGCTGCTGGACGCGATCCGCGAAGGGGCCGTGCTGCGCGTGCGGCCCAAAGCCATGACGGTGACCGTGATCGTGGCCGGCCTGGTGCCGATCATGTGGGGCGCCGGCACCGGTTCCGAGATCATGCAGCGCATTGCTGCACCCATGGTAGGGGGAATGCTGTCGGCGCCCCTGCTCTCGCTATTCGTTGTGCCGGCAGCGTATTTGATCATCCGGCGCCGCACGGTGTAAGCTGCGCCTGTACTTTTATTTGGAGACGTTATGAAAGCATTTTTTGCAACTTTGCTGGCGGCGGCCTGCCTGTCCGGCGCCCCTGCGATGGCCCAGCATAGCGGCCACGACGCGCACGGCGACCACGGCCAGCCGGCAGCCAGCAGCGCGACCGACACCACCGACGGCGAGATCCGCAAGGTGGACAAGCCAAGCGGCAAGCTGACCATCAAGCATGGCGAGCTGAAAAACCTGGGCATGGGTGCCATGACCATGGTGTTCAAGGTGAAGGACGCGGCCATGCTGGACAAGGTGCAGGCCGGCGACAAGGTGCGCTTCACCGTGGACAAGACGATGACGGTGACCGCCATCGAGGCTGCCAAGTAATTGCCTAGGCTGTGCGGGCGAACTCGATGCGTTGTTTGCGCGGGTTCGGCCGCACGATGTGCTCCAGCGGCAGCACGGTCGACTGCTTGATCTTCTTCAGCGCGATATTCGACTTCACGTTCACCACCCCGGGCAGGAGCAGCAGCTCCTTCATCATCAGGTCCGCAAACGAGGCCAGGTCGTGCGACACCACGCGCGCCACATAGTCCGCCTCGCCCGTCACGGAGAAACACTCCATCACTTCCGGCACATCCCGGATCGCCTGTTCAAAGGCGTCGCCGCGCTTTTCGCCGTGCCGGTCCAGGGTGATGTGGACGAAGGCCATCACGTCCAGCCCCACCGCGCCCGGTTCCAGCACCGCCGCATAATGGTCGATGATGCCCGCCTCGCGCAGGCGCTGCACGCGGCGGCCGACCTGGGAGACCGACAGGTGCAGGATGTCGGCCAGGGCGGCGTTGGTGGCCTCGCCGTTGCGTTGCAGTTCGTTGAGCAGGGAAAGGTCGTGGCGGTCGACGGTAATCATGGAAAACTTCCTGTTGAATGCGCAAAACGCGCATGGGAATCACATTGAATAGCGCATTATGCGCAAAAAATCCAGAATCGGTGCGTAGTATATCCGGTATCCATTTCATTTCCGGAGACAGCAAACATGACCGAATCTTTGTGGGACAACCCAATGGGCACCGACGGCTTCGAATTCATCGAATACGCCGCACCTGATCCCGTCGCCATGGGCAAGACGTTTGAAGCGATGGGCTTTACCGCCGTCGCCCGCCACCGCAGCAAGGACGTGACCCTGTACCGCCAGGGCGAAATCAACTTCCTGCTGAACGCCGAGCGCGACTCTTTTGCACAGCGCTTCGCCGAGCTGCACGGCCCGTCCGTGTGCGCGATCGCCTTCCGCGTCAAAGACGCCGCCTACGCCTACAAGCGCGCGCTGAAGCTGGGTGCCTGGGGCTATGAAAGCAAAGTCGGCCCGATGGAGCTGAACCTGCCGGCCATTAAAGGCATTGGCGATTCGCTGATCTACTTTGTTGACCGCTGGAGCGGCAGCAGCGCGATCAGCATTTACGACGTGGACTTCGAGCCGATTCCCGGCGTGGAGCAGAACCCGAAAGGCCACGGCCTGACCTATATCGACCACCTGACGCACAATGTGCACCGTGGCCGCATGGGCGAGTGGGCGGAGTTCTACGAGCGCCTGTTCAACTTCCGCGAAGTGCGCTACTTCGATATCGAAGGCCAGGTGACCGGCGTGAAGTCGAAAGCCATGACCAGCCCTTGCGGCAAGCTGCGCATCCCGATCAATGAAGAGGGCACCGACCGCGCCGGCCAGATCCAGGAATACCTGGATGCGTATCGCGGCGAGGGCATCCAGCACATCGCGATGGGCAGTGATGAGCTGTTCTCGACCGTGGACAAGCTGCGCGCCGCCGGCGTGAAGCTGCTCGACACGATCGACACCTATTACGAGCTGGTGGACCGCCGCATTCCCGGCCATGGCGAATCGGTGCCGGCCCTGCGCGAGCGCAAGATCCTGATCGACGGCAAACCGGGCGACCTGCTGCTGCAGATCTTCTCCGAGAACCAGCTCGGCCCAGTATTCTTTGAGTTCATCCAGCGCAAAGGCAACCAGGGCTTCGGCGAAGGCAATTTCAAGGCCCTGTTCGAGTCGATCGAACTGGACCAGATGCGGCGTGGCGTGCTGACTGCCTAAGCAGCTCAGAGCAGGCCGGCCAGCCTGAGCATGATGCCGAGGAGGGCCGTGCCATACGTCAGGGCTATGCCAATGAGCCAGCGATTCATCTTCGCTTGCTCACGGCGCAGCTCTTCAATGCTCTGGCGCAGCTCGGCAAAGCCCCGGTCTGTGTGGTCCCTCAGTTCAGCCAGGCCGCGGTGGGTATGCTCGCGCAGGTCAGCCAGGCCGCGGTCGGTATGCTCGCGCAGCTTGTCAAGGCCGTCGTGCAGACGGGTCAGCTCGTGGTGTGTGAGCCGGAACAGTTCATCGTGCGCTTCCACCTTCGCCTCTAGACTTGCAATATGTTCCCCGTGGTCCATGGTTCCTCCGCATTTTGCCTCTACTGTGCGGCAGGGTGCGGAGGGCCGTGTTGACATAGGACAGGCCAGTGGCGCGCAAGTTCCCGGAATTTAGTGGGCCATCAGCACCGGCAGGGGTGACGTTGCCAGGATGGTACGGGTGGCGCCGCCCAGCATCATTTCGCGGAAGCGGCTATGGCCGTAGGCGCCCATCACCAGCAGGTCGCATTCCATTTCCTGGCCGATCGCGATGATGGCCGCGCCGGGATCGACCGCTTCCGGCCGGCGCAGGACCTCGACCCGCACGCCGTGGCGTGCCAGGTAGAGCGCGATATCCGCCCCCGGCTCCTCACCCAGCACTTCCACGCTGCCGCCCAGGATCGCCAGGGTCACGCGCTCGGCGCTGCGCAGCAGGGGCAGGGCGGCGGTGACGGCTTTCGCCGCCTCCACGCTGCCATTCCATGCCACCAGCACCCGCTTGCCGATGACCGGGAAGCGGCCCTCGCTCGGCACCAGCAGCACAGGGCGGCCGCAATTTAGCACCACATAATCGGGCAGGTCCGGCAACAGGTTGCCCTCGCCGCTGTCCGACGGACGCACCTGGCCCAGCACCACCAGGTCCGCATAGCGCGCCTGCAGGCACAAGCCAGAGTATTCCTCATCATTACTGCTGCGCACCTCGCGCGAGCTTACGCCGTGGCGCTCCGCCAGCGTATCGAAGCGGGCCAGGTCCTGCTGCACGCGCTGCTTGGCGCGCTGCAGGTAATCGGCCATGAACACCCCGCTGCCCTCATACGAACGCCCCGCCAGCATGGTGCGTGGCATGCCTGTCATGGCGGCGCCCACCAGGTGAGCCTCCTCGCGCAAGGCCAGTGCAGAGGCCAGGGCAATCCGTGCTTCAAGATTTGGGGCCTGGTCGACGTGAACCACGATAGTCTGGTAAGACATGGTTTCCTCCTGCGTTAATATTGGCTCCAGTCTGCGCCCGCAGGCGGGGGCGATCCATGACCTGGATCAACCAAACTCCCGCTGGCGAGCGCAGCGCGGCATCGCTTGCTATAATGGCAGCGCTATGAATATCCGGCGCTTCCTTGTCATCCTGCTGCTCATGCTGCTTCCGGTCCAGGTCACCCTGGCGGCGGCCGATAGCTGCTGCGTGGCCGCCAAGGTTGCGCAAGCGGGCGAGCATGTCGCCGGTGCCACGGAAGATGCCGGCGACGACGGTTCCTGCTGCACCGCTTGCGACTTTTGCCACCACTCCCATGCGCCCTTTGTCGCGACGGTGGAAGATAGCAAGCCGCTCGCCGTATCGATCGCCCCGGTGCAACCGCCCGAGCCGCCGATCTATTCCTTCATACCTGATCTCCCCCCGCGTCCCAACTGGCCCTGGTGATTGACCCGGCTGCCCCGTGCAGCCATTCCGTTTCAATCATCAAGGAGCAATCTCGTGAAAAGACTTTGCATCCCCTTGCTGGCGGCCGCCTGCCTGGCCCCCGCATGGGCGCAACCAACGTTGACCCTGGCCGATGCGCTGCACCAAGCGCGCCAGGACAACCCTGAATTAAAGGCGCTGGCGCTGGAAGCCGGCGCCGTAGAAGCCGCCGGGCGCCAAGCCGCGCTGCTGCCCAACCCTGCGCTGGAATACGTGCGCGAAGGCCGCGCCAGCGAAGGCGGCTCGACCACCGTGCAACTGGCCATCCCGCTCGAACTGGGCGGCAAGCGCGGCGCGCGCATGGACGTCGCGCGCGCCGACAGCCGCGCAGCCGCGCTGGACCTGGCGGCGGGCCGCGCCCGTATCGAAGCGGAAGTGGCCGCCGCCTTCCACGCCGCCTACCTGGCGCAGGAGCACGTGGCGCTGGCGGCGCAGGTCAGCGAAAGCGGCCGCCGCTCCAGCGATGCCGCCGCGCGCCGCGTCCAGGCCGGCAAGGTATCGCCGGTGGAAGAGGCGAGGGCGCGCGTGGCGGAGGCCAACTGGCGCATTGAAGGCGTGGCCGCGCAAAAGGAACTGGACGAAGCGCGCATCAAGCTGGCCAGCCTGTTGGGCAGCGAAGCACGCGCGATCGGCAGCCTTGCCGCCCCCGGCGCGCCCGAGGCCTCCGCCCTGCGGCTGCAAGCCCTGGTGGACGCCGCCCCCGCAATGCAGCGCGCCGCCGCCGAAGTGGAAGCCGGCAGCGCCGCACTCAAGCTTGAACGCGCGCAGCGCCTGCCTGATGTGTCGCTCATCGTCGGCAGCAAGCGCGAAGGGCCGGAACGCGAGCGCGTGCGGCAAAACATCGTCGGCCTCTCCATCCCGCTGCCCCTGTTCAACCGCAACCAGGGCGCGATCCTCGCCGCCGAGCGTCGCGCCGACAAGGCGCGCGCCGAGCTGGAAGCTACGCGCTTGCGCATCCGTGCCGAAGCGCAGCAAGCGCACGCGCGCATGCAGGCCGCGCTGCAACAGGAACGCCTGGTGCGCGAAGACGTGCTGCCCGGCGCCCGCTACGCCGCCGAAGCCGCACTGAAAGGCTTTGAAGCCGGCAAATTCAACTACGTGGAAGTGCTGGATGCCCAGCGCACCCTGGTGCAGGCGCAAGCCCAGCACCTGCGCGTGCTGTCGGACTTCTACCGCGCCAAGGCCGACCTTTCGCGCCTGGTGGGCAACCTGGATATCAAGGAATCGAAATGAACAAGCGTCAAAAGACCATGATCGCGGCCATGGTGGCCGTGGCCGCCCTGTTTGCCGGCGCAGTGCTGGGCTGGGGCAGCATCGGCGCCAGCGCCGGCAAGGCCGGCGAAGCGCACGGCGAGGAGCATGGCAAAGAGCACGCTGGGCACGGCGGCGAAGGCCGCCCCGCCCACGCCGAAGCGATCCCCTTCACCGATGCGCAAATCGCCGCCGCCGACATCCAGCTGCGCACTGCCGGCGCCGCGCGCCTGGAAACCTTCGTCCGCCTGCCGGGCGAAGTAAAGCTGAACGAAGACCGCACCGCCCACGTCACCCCGCGCGTGGACGGCATCGTGCAGGAAGTGCAGGCCAACCTCGGCCAGCAAGTGCGCAAAGGCGACCTGCTGGCGGTTGTCGCCAGCGCCGACGTCTCCGAGCAGCGCAGCAGCCTGGCCGCCGCCGAGAAGCGCGCAGCTCTCACGCGCGCGGTCTACGAGTCCGAGAAAAAGCTGTGGGAAGACAAAGTCTCCGCCCGCCAGGACTATCTGAAAGCCGAGCACGAATGGCAGGAAGCCAGCATCGCCGTGCAGAACGCCCGCCAGAAGCTGGTGGCGCTGGGCGCGACCGGCTCCGGACGCGGCCCCTTCAACCGCCTGGAAATCCGCGCCCCCTTCGATGGCCTGATCGTCGACAAGCACATCGCCGTCGGCGAAGCCGTGGGCGCCGAGACCAAGGTATTCACCGTCTCCGACCTGCGCCAGGTCTGGGCCGAAGTCGTGGTGCCCGCCAAGGACCTGGAGATCGTGCGCGTCGATACCGAAGCCGTGCTGCACTCCGCCGCCTCCGACGCCGCCGTGAAAGGCAAGGTCAGTTTCGTCAGCGCCCTGATCGGCGAACAGACCCGCGCCGCGCGCGCCCGCGTCGTGCTGGACAACCCCAAGCTGGCCTGGCGCCCCGGCCTGTTCGTGGACGTCGACATCGTCACCGGCGCCGCCGAAGTGCCGGTCGCCGTCGAAAAGGAAGCGCTGCAGACCCTGAACGGCACCCAGGTCGTGTTCCAGCGCGTGCAGGACGGCTTCCAGCCGGTACCGGTCACGCTGGGCCGCTCCGACGGCAAGCTGGTGGAAATCACCTCCGGCCTGCGCAAGGACGTCCAATACGCCGCCGCCCACAGCTTCACCATCAAGGCGGAGCAGGGCAAGGGCAGCGCCGCCCATGAAGACTAAGGAGCGGCCATGCTAACTAAAATCATCCGGGCCTGCATAGGCCACCGCTGGCTCGTCATGTTCGCCGTCGCCGCCATGGCAGTGCTGGGCGCCGTGAACTATAAAAAGCTGCCGATCGACGCCGTGCCCGACATCACCAACGTCCAGGTGCAGATCAACACCGCCGCCGCCGGCTACTCGCCGCTGGAAGTGGAGCAGCGCATCACCTTCCCGATCGAGTCGCTGATGGCCGGCCTGCCCAAGCTGGAGCAAACGCGCTCACTGTCGCGCTACGGCCTGTCGCAGATCACCGTTGTGTTCAAAGACGGCACCGACATCCACTTCGCGCGCGCCCTGGTCAGCCAGCGCATCCAGGACGCGCGCGGGCAGCTGCCGCCCGGTCTGACGCCGACCATGAGCCCCATCGCCACCGGCCTGTCTGAAATCTACCTGTGGACGGTGGACGCCAAGCCCGACGCCCGCAAGCCGGACGGCACGCCCTACACGCCGACCGACCTGCGCGAGATCCAGGACTGGATCATCAAACCGCAGCTGCGCAACGTCGCCGGCGTCACCGAGATCAACTCCATCGGCGGCTACGACAAGGAGTACCTGGTCGCCCCCACGCCGGCCAAACTCGCCTCGTATGGCCTCAACCTGTCCGACGTGGTGACAGCGCTGGAACGCAATAACGGCAACGTCGGCGCCGGCTACATTGAGAAGGAAGGCGAGCAATACCTGCTGCGCGCACCGGGCCAGGTCAAATCCGTGGCCGACATCGGCAACATCGTCGTCGCCACGATCGAAGGCGTGGCCGTGCGCATCACCGACGTCGCCACGGTGGGCATTGGCGCCGAGCTGCGCACCGGCGCCGCCACCCGCGACGGACGCGAAGTCGTGCTGGGCACCGTCTTCATGCTGATTGGCGAAAACAGCCGCGCCGTCGCGCAAGCCGTCGACGCCAAGATGGTGGAAATCAACCGCAGCCTGCCGGCCGGCGTCAGCGCCACGCCCGTGTACAACCGCACCGTGCTGGTTGAAAAAGCCATCGACACCGTCAAGCGCAACCTGCTGGAAGGCGCCGTGCTGGTAATCGGCGTACTGTTCCTCTTCCTCGGCAACCTGCGCGCCGCCCTGATCACCGCCATGGTGATTCCGCTGTCGATGCTGTTCACCTTCACCGGCATGGTCGCCAACAACGTCAGCGCCAATCTGCTCAGCCTGGGCGCCCTCGACTTCGGCATCATTGTCGACGGCGCCGTGGTCATCGTCGAAAACTGCGTACGGCGCCTGGCGCACGCGCAGCAGCTGGCCGGCCGCCCGCTCACCCGCGACGAACGCTTCGCCGAAGTCTTCGCCGCCGCGCACGAAGCGCGCAGGCCGCTGCTGTTCGGGCAATTGATCATCATGATCGTCTACCTGCCGATCTTCGTCTTGTCCGGGATCGAAGGCAAGATGTTCCACCCCATGGCCTTCACCGTGGTCGCCGCCCTGCTGGGCGCCATGCTGCTGTCGATCACCTTCGTCCCCGCCGCCGTCGCCCTGTTCATGACCGGCACCATACGCGAAGGGGAAGGGCGCTTCATGCACGCCGCCAAGCAGCGCTACGGCGCCTGCCTGGACTACGTCATGGCCAATCGCCCCGTGGTGTTCACCGCCGCCGGCCTGGTGCTCGCCCTCTCCGTGCTGCTGGCCACCCGCCTCGGCACCGAGTTCGTGCCCAACCTGAACGAAGGCGACTTCGCCGTGCTCACCGTGCGCATCCCCGGCACCGGCCTCGCGCAATCGGTGCAGATGCAGCAGCAGATCGAAAAGACGCTGGTCGCCAAATTCCCCGAAATCGCCACCGTATTCGCCCGCACCGGCACTGCCGAAATCGCCTCCGACCCCATGCCGCCCAGCATATCGGACGGCTACATCATGCTGAAGCCGGAACAAGACTGGCCCAAGCCAAAGCGCAGCCGCGAAGAGCTGCTGGCCGCCATTCGCGCCACACTGGAACAACTGCCCGGCAACAGCTATGAGTTCAGCCAGCCGATCCAGCTGCGCGTGAACGAGTTGATCTCCGGCGTGCGCAGCGACGTCGCCGTGAAAGTGTTCGGCGACGACCTGGAAGTACTGAACGCCAAAGCCGCCGAAGTTGGCGCCATCCTGGAGAAGATCCCCGGCGCCAGCGGCGTCAAAGTCGAACAGACCACCGGCCTGCCGATGCTGCAGATCCAGGTCGACCGCGAACGCGCCGCCCGGCTCGGCCTCAACATCGCCGAAGTGCAGGAACTGATCGCCACCGCCACCGCAGGACGCGAAGCCGGCGCCATGTTCGAAGGCGACCGCCGCTTCGACATCGTGGTGCGGCTACCGGAAGCGCTGCGCGCCGACATCGAGCTGCTCAAACGCCTGCCGGTGCCGCTGCCCAAGCGCGAAGGCGCGCGCCCGAGCTTCGTCACGCTGGCCGAAATTGCCAGTTTCGACACCACGCCCGGCCCCAACCAGCTAAGCCGCGAGCAAGGCAAGCGGCGCGTGGTGGTCACGGTGAATATGCAGGACCGCGACATCGGCTCCTTCGTCAGCGAAGCGCAGCAGGCGATTTTGAAAGGCGTGAAGCTGCCCGCCGGCTACTGGCTGGCGTGGGGCGGACAGTTCGAAAACCTGCAGAATGCCGCGCAGCGCCTGAAGGTGGTGGTGCCGGCATCGCTGGCACTGGTGTTCGCGCTGCTGTTCCTCATGTTCAACAACGCCAGGGACGGCGCGCTGGTATTCACCGGCATCCCCTTCGCGCTGACGGGCGGGATCTTGGCGCTGTGGCTGCGCGACATACCGATGTCGATATCGGCAGCGGTAGGCTTCATCGCCTTGTCCGGCGTGGCCGTATTGAATGGCCTGGTGATGATCTCCTTCATCCGCAGCCTGCGCGAGCAAGGCCGGCCGCTGGCCGAAGCGGTGCGCGAAGGCGCCCTGGTCAGGTTGCGCCCAGTGCTGATGACGGCGCTGGTCGCCTCGCTCGGCTTCGTCCCGATGGCGATTGCCACCGGCACCGGCGCCGAAGTCCAGCGCCCCCTGGCCACGGTCGTGATCGGCGGCGTCCTGTCCTCCACCGCCCTGACCCTCCTCCTCCTCCCGCTGCTCTACCAGCTCGCGAACCAATTCGGGGTCAGGTCTGACAATCGGACAGCCGGTGCGCACGATTGACCTGTCGCAAGCCGCGCTAGCCGAATTTCTGCTAGCGCATTTACGACAAAAAAAAGTCCGCATCTAGCGGACTTTTTTCTTACGCGTATTGAGAATTCTCAATCGAACGTGCTGCGTGTCCGATTGTCAGACCTGACCCCGAATTTTGCCAATGGCTGAGTTTGGCTTGATAGGCGGTCATGGCTTGCTGTTTGACTGGGCCGTAGCCGCGGACTTCTTGCGGCATGCGGGCGAGCTCGAGTGCGGCGGGGTAGCGCTTGGCGTCGAGCTGTTGGCATTCCTGTTCGATCAGTTGGGTGAACTGGGCGATCATGGCGCGTTCGGCGCGCCGTTCTTCGGTGTAGCCGAACAGATCGAGGGCGCTGCCGCGCAGGCCTTTGCCGCGCGCCAGCAGGCGCATGGCGCTGAAGATCCAGGGGCCGAACTTGCGCTTGCGCGGGCGGCCCGTGGCGGGGTCGATCCGCGATAGCAGGGGCGGGGCGAGCCAGATCGAGACCTTGCCGTGGCCGGAGAATTGGGCGTTCAAGCTGGCGCGGAATTCTTCGCTGCTGTACAGGCGGGCGACTTCGTATTCGTCCTTGTAGGCCATCAGGCGGTAGGCGCTGATGGCGACGTTGCGGGCGAATTCTTCCTGGCCGGGGGCGGCGCCTTGCTCGGCTTCGATGGCGCGGGCGACCAGGGCGCGGTAGCGCTCGGCGTACGCGGCGTCCTGGTAGGCGGTGAGGTCGGCGACGCGGGCGGCGATCAGTTCGTCCAGGCGGAGGGCGTCCATGGCGACCGGTGCCGGTGCATTGCGTACGCGTTCCAGCAGGCCGGGGTTGCAGGCGGCAATGCGGCCCCATTTGAAGGCGCTCAGGTTGAGCGGGACGGCGGCGCCGTTCAATTCAATCGTGCGCTGGATGGCTTCCAGCGACAGCGGCACCAGGCCGTGCTGCCAGGCGAACCCTAACATCAAGGTGTGCACCACCACGGTGTCGCCGAACAGGGCTTGGGCCAGGGCGTTGGCGTGGAGGGTGTGGAAGCGGCCTTCCTGGCAGCGTTGCTTGATCCGTGCCCGCATCAGCGAGACGGGCTGGATGGCGTCGCGTTGGCGCACGATTTGCGCGGTCGGCGTTTCGTCGAGGTTCAGGACGGCGGCGCTGCGCGTCGCGGACAGGCGGGCGGCGTTGTCGGCGGCGGCGGCGACCACCATGTCGGCGCCGAGCAGCAGGTCGGCTGCGCCTTGCCCGATGCGCACGGCGCTGATCTGGCCAGCGTCGTTGGCCAGGCGTACCTGGCTGACCACTGCGCCGTTTTTCTGCGCCAGGCCGGTGAAGTCGAGCACGGTGGAGGCTTTGCCTTCGACGTGGGCGGCGCCGCCCAGCACGGCGCCGGTGGTCAGCACGCCGGTGCCGCCAATGCCGGCGACAACGACGTTGAAGGGGCGGTCCAGCGCCGGCACTTGCGGCGCGACCAGGGCGGCCGAGAGTTCTGCCTCGAGCGCTTGCAGGCGTTCGGTTTCGGGCCTGCGCAGGCGCGGGCCTTCGATGTCGATGAAGCTTGGGCAGAAGGCGCTGACGCAGGAGTAGTCTTTGTTGCAGGCGTTCTGGTTGATCTTGCGCTTGCGGCCGTAGGCGGTTTCCAGCGGTTCGACGGAGATGCAGTTCGATTGCACGGAGCAGTCGCCGCAGCCTTCGCATACGCGTTCGTTGATGAACAGGCGGCGGTCGGGGTCGGGCATGGCTTTGCGCTTGCGGCGGCGGCGCTTCTCCGCGGCGCAGGTCTGTTCGTAGACGATGGCGGTGACGCCGGCGGCTTCGCGCAGGGTGCGCTGTACGGCATCGAGTTCGCTGCGGTGGTGGATGGCGGTGCCGGGTGCGAGCCCGCTGTCATTGGCGCTGTGCCAGCGCTCGGGGTCGTCGGAGACCAGCACGATGCGGGCGACGCCTTCGGCATGCAGCTGGCGCGTGATGCGGGCGGGGTCGATCACACCTTCGGCGGCCTGGCCTCCGGTCATGGCGACGGCGTCGTTGTACAGGATCTTGTAGGTGATGTTGGTGCCTGCGGCGACTGCGGCGCGGATAGCGAGCAGGCCGGAATGCTGGTAGGTGCCGTCGCCCAGGTTCTGGAATATGTGGCCGGTGCCGGAGAACGGTGCTGCGCCGACCCATTGCAGCCCTTCGCCGCCCATTTGCGAGAAGGTGGTGGTCTTCAGTTCGGGCTGGGCCAGGGACATGACGTGGCAGCCGATGCCGCCGCCGGCAATCGAGCCTTGCGGGGTCTTGGTGGAGCTGTTGTGCGGGCAGCCGGAGCAGAAGTAGGGCGCGCGCACGGGGATGACGGCGGCGGGCACGGGCACTGCGCTCGCATCAAGCGCGGCCAGGCGTTCGCGCAGCACGGGCAGGGCGTCGCCGAAGCGGCGGGCAACGGCGCGGGCGACGATCAGCGGGGTGAATTCGGAGATTTCCGGCAGCAGCACGGCGCCTGTATCGTCGGCCTTGCCGGTGATGCGTGGCCGCACGGCCAGGCCGTACAGGGCGTCCTTCAGCTGCGTTTCGACGTTGGCGCGCTTTTCTTCGATGACCAGCACTTCTTCATGGCCGGCGGCGAAGGCGCTGGCGCCGTCGGTTTCCAGCGGCCAGCTCATGGCCACTTTGTAGACGGAGATGCCCATGCCGGCCAGGTCGTCGCGCGTGAGCTGCATGTCGTCCAGCGCTTGCATGAAGTCCTGGTGCGCTTTGCCGACGGTGATGATGCCAAAGCGGCGCTGCGGCGCTGCGATGATGCTGCGGTCGATGCCGTTGGCGCGCGCCCAGGCGCGGGCGGCGGGCAGGCGTTCTTCCAGCAGGCGCCGTTCGAGTTCGGCGCGCTGGGCGGGCCAGGCCAGTTTCGGGTCCCAGTTCAGTCCATGCGGCGGCAGGGCGATGTCGGGCGTGCGCCAGCTTGGGAGCGCGTCGAGCGTCACGGTGGCGGCGGTTTCCACCACTTCGGCGATGGTTTTCAGGCCGACCCACAAGCCGCAGTAGCGCGACATGGCAATGCCGGCCAGGCCCAGTTCCATGACTTCGCGCACATTGGCCGGTTGCAGTACGGGGATGGAGGCGGCGTGGAAGATGCCGTCGGTCTGGTGCGGGTACATCGACGATTGCGCGGCGTGGTCGTCGCCGGATACGGCCAGCACGCCGCCCAGGGCGGAGGTGCCGATGATGTTCGCGGTGCGGAACACGTCGCCGGTGCGGTCTACGCCGGGGCCTTTGCCATACCAGATGCCGAACACGCCGTCGACCTTGGTCTCGCCGTAGGCTTTGTGCATTTGCGCGCCCCACAGCGCGGTCGCGGCCAGGTCTTCGTTCAGGCCGGGCTGGAACACGATGTCGTGCTCGGCCAGTTGTTTGGACGCTTTCCATAATTGCTGGTCGTAGGCGCCGAGCGGGGAGCCGCGGTAGCCGGAAACCAGTCCGGCTGTCTTCAGGCCGGCGGCGAGGTCGCGGCGGCGTTGCAGCATGGGCAGTTGGACCAGGGCTTGGATGCCGCTGAGGAACATCGTGTCTTGCATGGCGGGGTGTCTCGTTGTGGTTTTTTAGTGCGAAAATCTTAAGGCAAGGCTTTGAGCGAATGTCGCTGAAATTGCCAGTGATTTATGCGATCATTGGTCGAATTTAACTATCAAAGCCAAAAATAATGGTGAATTTCACTAACGAGGCCGGGCCGGACAAAACTGACCGCAAAATCATGCAGCTGTTGGCGCGCGATGGCCGCATGGCCTGGAGCGAGCTGGCGGAGAAAATCGGGCTGTCGCTGACGCCGACTTTGCGCCGGGTGCGCCAGCTGGAGGAGGGCGGCTATATCAAGGGCTATGTGGCGCAGCTGGATGAGGGGCGGCTGGCGGGCAAGGTCAGTGTCTTCGTGGCGGTGACGCTGGTGAACCAGTCGGAGGAGGTTATCCAGCGTTTTGAGGAGCAGATCGCGCTGTCGCCGGAGGTAATGAGCTGCTTCCTGATGACGGGGGATGCCGATTACACCTTGCGCGTGGTGGTGCCGGACCTGGATGGCTACCAGCATTTCCTGACGCGCACGCTGACCCGCATCCCCGGCGTGGCCCACATCAAATCGAGTATTGCGTTAAAGCAAGTACTGATGCGACCCTCGCCACTCTTGTAATCATATGTACAACCCTTAGTTACATTCCCTTACAAACACCAACACGCGCACGCTTGAATTATCATGTGCAGATGCAGCAAACTCCTGGGGCTTTATAAGTTTCATTGAGGGGGCCACATGCAAATCGAGCGCGTACCATCTTTATTGCAAGACGTGGCCGACATCAGGAACTGGCTGGTCCAGCATATTCCCTTGTCGGGTTCGATGGTGGGGTATGACCTCTTCCTGAAAATTGGCAACGACTGTTTCAGCGACAATGTCATGACATTGGGCGAACTCTGTAAGGGTTTGCCGCATTCCGAATCCGAAGTCCGGCAAGGCGTTGCCGGCATGGTCCAGGCGGGCCTGCTGGAGGCGGTTGCCGACAGCGCGAGCGATAGCGTGCGGATCGTGCCGACGCAGCGTTTCATGGACTTGCTCAAGCAGTACCAGTCCAAATTCGAGAGCGTTTTCATCCCGCGCAAGGAATTGCGCCTGCGCCAGTTGTATGCGGACGTGCACGACCACCGCCTGCACCACCTGGTCGAAACCATGTACGACCATTTCCATGACATGGGCTGGGTTCACCTGCACAAATACGGGGCGGTGTGTTTCCTCATGGCGTCGCTGGTGCGGCGCATTGCCACGGCCTATGGCTTTAAAGCGCGCGTGGAGTTCTGCCACGCGTCGATCTCGACCCGGGAGTTCGAGTTCAAGCTGGGCACGCCGGGCTATGCGGCGCCGGGGCAGATTGAGGGCCACGCTGTCTGCGTGATTGAGGAGGCGGTGCTGGTCGATTTTGCGCTGAGCACCGTACGGCGCAACCTGCGGCGCGATTTCTATTGGGGCATCGCGGCCGCATATGCGCCGCACAATGAAGTCATGGCGCGCATCGATTTGCCCAGCGGCGGCAAGGTGACCTGGAAAAATGACTGGCAAACGCCGGACGGCCCGGGCGAACTCGCCAAATATGAGATGCTGGTGGAAGACCTGTTCAAGGAATTCGTCGCGCGCTTCGGCTGAAGTTGTTAACGGTTTCTGTGGAAAAGTCTGTTAACAAGGAAACGCACGGCGCGCTAAGTTGCTGATTTCGTTTCGAAAAATGGCACTGCACAATTTTCGGTCAACTCAGCCTGCCAAAGGTGAGGAAGATCCAGGCGGCGGCAATCACCACCATGCCGGCCATGGTCAGGCATGACCAGGTGAAGAAGTAGGCGGACACCATGGTCGCCTGCAGCGCGCGCTCAAACAGGAAGCCAAGGCCGAAGTCGAAGGTGGCCATCACCGTCCAGCGCCGGAAGTAGACCGGCAGGTAGCGGCTCATATATTTATTGTGCTGCAATGCGGCGTGGCGTTCGATCACATTGCGCGTTGCGCTCACGTCCTTGAACAGCCAGTCGAAGAAAATAAAGCGGTAGAGCAGGGTGCGGAAAGGCAGCGCGTCGGTGGTCATGAGCGTCTCCCAAGGGTGGCTGCTTACATGATATAGAATTTCCTTCATTTGGGGATTGCGGCATGGCGGACTATTTTCGCGGTAGCTGCCTGTGTGGCGGCGTGGCCTATAAGGCTGACAAAAAATCCTTGCGCGGCGCCAGCCATTGCTACTGCCATATGTGCCAGAAGCAGCATGGCGCGGCGTCCGGCACGTATGCCAATGTGGCCAGCGCTGGTTTCAGCTACGAGCAGGGCGCCGACCTGGTGCAGGAATACCATTCCTCCGACCATGGGCGGCGCGGCTTCTGCAAGGTGTGCGGCTCCACGCTGACCTGGCGCAGCACGCAAACGCCGGACCGCATCGCCGTCACCCTCGGCACCATGGAGCCTGAATTTTCCGGACCGGTGCAGCACGAGCTGCACCCGGAGTCCAAGCCGCGCTGGCTGCCGAAGGGTTGAGGCTACGGCTTAGCGGCGGCGCAGCGTTGCCACGGACAGCGTGCCGTCGGCGGCGCGTTCGGTGATCGTCCATTTCATCGGTGCGCGCGGCGCTGCGCTGCCATCGCGTGCCACCAGGCGCAGGGTGTAGTCGCCCACCGGCAGCGCCGGCAGCGTCCAGCTGTTTTGCCAGGATGCGCTGGCGCCGCCGCCCAGCAGCGATTTCAGGTTGGCCGCTGTCGGCGCGCTCCACGCGACAGCGCCTGCGCTGTTCACCAATTCCACTTTAACGGTCCAGGCCTCGTAGGCGGGCGCGTTGCCGTCGTTGCGTAACTGCGTGGTGAGCGTGAGCCCGCCGTTGCTGGTCAAGGTGACGGTGCTGCTGGCCACCGCATAGCGGTAGCCTGATTCGCGTCCCAGCATCAGCAAATCATTCTGTTCGGCCGGCGTCAGCCCGGGCCAGCGCTGGGCATCAGGCAGGTGGGTCTGGAAGTTGCCGTTGCTGACCAGGGAAACGTGGAACAGGGCTGCCTGCTGGCGCGCGGTGGCGGGATTGTTCTGCGCGTCGCCGCTGCTGAAGGGGCAGAACTCCGATACCACCGGCGCCTTGTGCCATTGGCTGGCAAAGGCGGCCCATTCCGCCGGGCGGTTGGTCCACTGGTCGAAGTAGCCGTAGCGGCTCAGGCAGTCGGCACGCAGGCCGACCGGCTTGCTGGTGATGGTTTGCTCCAGCATGCCGTAGGTCATGGCGTCCTTGTTGGCGTAGGGGATGAACATTACGTGCTGCTGGTTGGGGAAGGCGTCGAAATGCATCCTGGCGAATTCGCGCTTGCTCGCGTTGCTGGCGGCGCTGATGCCGGCCGGCGCGTTGGCATAGGAGCTGGAGCGCATGGCCCATTCGCCGTACTGGCCGTACATGCCGACGTCGATCCAGGCGATGTCGGGGTTGTTCGGCCCGAGCGCGGCCGCCAGCGCGGCCAGCATGGCGCGCGAGCGTTGCTGCAGCCACGGGTCGTTCCAGTCGGGGATGAAGGTCAGGCCCGGCACGGCGGCATCGGTGTCGGCCCAGAAGCCGCAGCCAGCCGTGCAGCTGGCGTGGTTGACGATATAGGCCGGGGCGTACAGCTGGTTGTCGTCGTAACCGGCCATCATGCGCAGGCGGAAGGCGAACTTGCGGCCCTGGCTTTTGGCAGCGGCCAGGTCGGCCAGGATGGGGCTGAAGTTGTACTGGCCTTCGGCAGTTTCCACGTCCTTCCAGTAATAGCGGCGATAGGAGTCCTTGGCCGGCGCGGCTTGCGGCACCAGTTCCTGGTTTTGCCAGCGGTAGTAGCCGCGCAGGGGATTGACGGTGTCGTCGCTGGCGAGCGGGAGCGCGGTGTAGCTGCGGCTGGCGTTCAGGGCAGTCCAGCCGGAGTTGTTGCTGGATTTGGGGGCGGCCACGGCCGGCACATTGGCGGCGAGGAGGGCGGCGGCAAGCAGGAGGTTCAGGCGCGGCATGGGGCTCTCCCAGGATGTTGGCGTCGGGAAACTATAGTGCGCGTGCCGCGCGCTGGCAATAATTACTTAATGTAGTAAAACAAGGCTTGCATTTCTTCTTCGCTGAAGCCGGCCTGGCGCCGTGCTTCGATATTGAAAGGGCCGCGCACCGTCGCCTTGTACTGCACCACCAGCTCGCCGTAAGTGGCGATCGGGTCCAGCCCGCGCTGGCCGCACAGGTAGCCGTACCAGCGGTTGCCGATTTCCACGTGGCCGATCTCGTCGCGCAGGATGATGTCGAGGATGGCCGCCGCCGCCTCGTCGCCGGCCTGCGCCAGCTTGGCGCGCAGCGGCGGGATGGCGTCCAGGCCGCGCGCTTCCAGCGTACGCGGCACCAGGGCCATGCGCGCCATGGCGTCGCCGGTGGTCTTGGACACCATCTCCCACAAGCTGTCGTGGGCGCTGAAGTCGCCGTAGGCGCTGCCCAGCGTTGCCAGGTGCGCCGCCAGCAGCGAGAAGTGGTAGGCCTCCTCGCGCGCCACGCGCAGCCAGTCGCTGTAGTACTGCGCGGGCAGGCCGGGGAAGCGCCAGATGGCGTCCAGCGCCAGGTTGACCGCGTTGAATTCGATATGCGCCAGCGCATGTACCAGCATGGCGCGGCCCTCCACCGTGGCCATGGAGCGGCGCCCCACCAGGCGCGGCGCCACCAGTTCCGGGCGGGCCGGGCGGCCTGGGATGGCGGCCTCCGTTGCGGCCAGTCCGGCGGCGGTGTCCAGCGTTAGCGTACCCTTGTCCCAGGCTGCGCCCATGGCCGCCACGGCGGCAGTCTTGGCGGCGGGATCGGGTTCGACCAGGCAGTGCAGCGCCAGGCTGCGAAGTTCGGACTGTGCTTGCATTTCTCGGTTCCAGGCAGGGGCCGATAGTATAGTGCAAGAGGGCGCGCTGCCTGGCCGTTGCCGGCAAAGTTTATTTGTAGTGCTGGTAGACGCGGGTCGTCCCGTCCGGCATCACCAGCAGCACATCGTATGGATCCTTGCGCGGGCCTTCCATGCCTGGCGAACCCAGCGGCATGGCCGGTACCGCCAGGCCCTTCGCTTTCGGCTTGGCGGCCAGCAGGCGCTTGATTTCGGCAGCCGGCACGTGGCCCTCGATCGCATAGCCTTCCACCACCGCCGTGTGGCAGGAACCCAGGCGGTCGGGGATGCCCATTTTCTCGCGCGTATCGGACGGATTTTCCACATTGTGCGCCTCGACCTTGAAGCCGGCCGCGCGCAAATGCTTGACCCAACCTTCGCAGCAGCCGCAGGTGGCGCTCTTGTAGACGTTAATGACAGGCGAGGCCGCCAGGGCCAGCACCGGCATGGCCAGCATCGCGGCCAGGAGTGTTTTACGGATCTTCATGCCCAGCATGGTGCCACATGCGGCGCCGTTGCGGGCATGACCTGGATCAAAATACGCTATCCGTGCCTGTTGCCTCATGGCATAATTGATTTAGTTCTTAATAATATAAATAAATTATTCATGAATGCAATTAAGATTTTGGCAGCCGTTTTGACCCTCGGCGCCAGCGTAGCAACGGCCGCACCGCAAGCGGCCGGCATGTGGGACACCCTGGTTGGCGTGAAGTACGCCAAGGCGCGCAAGGAAGTGATCGATGCCGGCTGGCGTCCCGACCATCGCAACGCCGGTTCGGAGTGGGAGCGCCAGCTGCAAGGCCAGTTCCCCGAACTGCGTTCCTGCGAGGCGGTCAGCGGCCATTGCACCCACTATTTCGTCTCGTACGACGGCACTTGCCTGAAGGTCGTGACCGAAGGCGACACGGTCGCTTCGTTCCGCGTGCGCAGCGTGGCCCAGGCTTGCCCTAAGCAGCAGTAATGCCGTACGTCCTGCGCCAGGTGGTGGCGGCCGACTTGGCCGAAATCATGCGACTGGAACGCGCCGGCTTCGCCCAGGCCATCCAGGAAAGCGAGCACACTTTCGCCGAGCGCTTGCGCGCCGCGCCGGAAGGCTGCTGGGTGCTGGCCGGTGAAGCAGGGCGCTTGTACGGTTATTTGTGCGCCGAATTCTGGCCTCTGCAAAACGGCGTCGACGCGGCCCGCTTCGCACGCGACCATGCTGCCGCCGACACGCACGACGCCAACGGGGAAGAGGTCTACGTCTCTTCCATGGTGGTCGATCCGGCCACGCGCGGCACCGGCTGGGGGCGCCGCCTGTTCCGCGACGCGCTGGCCGAAATGTTCGCCCGCCACCCGCGCCTGCGCAGCACCATCCTGATCGTCAACCCCGAGTGGGAAGCCGCGCGCCGCATCTACCGCGCCGAAGGCTTCGTCGAGATCGGCGAGATCGGCGCCTACTTCGCCGCCAGCGACGGCACGCAGCTGCCCGCAATCGTGATGCGCCGCCCGCAAACTTGAGCGCATAATGGTCGCCATGCGAGTTGCGACCTTCAACATCAACGGAATCGGCGCCCGCCTGCCCGCGCTGCTGCAATGGCTGGAAGAGACCCAGCCGGACGTGGCCTGCCTGCAGGAGCTGAAGGCGCCCCAGGAAAAATTCCCCGAAGCGGCCATCAACGATGCCGGCTACGGCGCCATCTGGCACGGCCAGAAAAGCTGGAACGGCGTCGCCATCCTCGCGCGCGGCAGCACGCCGCAAGAAGTGGGGCGCGGCCTGCCCGGCGACCCGGAGGATGCGCAAAGCCGCTATATCGAAGCGATGGTGGGCGAGCTGATGGTGTGCTGCCTCTACCTCCCGAACGGCAACCCCGCGCCCGGCCCCAAATTCGACTACAAGCTACAATGGTTCGAGCGCCTGATCGCGCGCGGCGCGGAGCTGGTGGATGCGCAGAGGCCGGTGATCATGGCGGGCGACTACAACGTCATGCCCACCGAGCTGGATGTGTACAAGCCCGAACGGTGGGTCGACGATGCCCTGTTCCGACCCGAAACGCGCGCCGCCTTCGCCACGCTGGTCGGGCAGGGCTGGACTGACGCCCTGCGCCGCATGCACCCCGGCGAAAAGATTTACACCTTCTGGGATTACTTCCGCAACGCTTTCGGGCGCGACGCCGGCCTGCGCATCGACCACTTGCTGCTCAATCCCGCGCTGGCGCCCGCGCTGCGCAGGGCCGAAGTGGACCGCACGGTGCGCGGCCGTGAAAAGCCGAGCGACCACGCGCCCACCTGGGTCGAGCTGGACATCTGATTTTTAGTGACGGCGCTCTAATCTTTGCGCCTCGGCATTAAACGCGTTGTATATTGGCCTCACTCCGGAGTTCATTTGTTTGACTAACTAGAGGAGGCTGTATGCGCTTTCAACGCACGCAAGAAGCAGAGCCGCTGAACCAGCTGAACATGACGCCGCTGATTGACGTCATGCTGGTCCTGATCATCATGTTGATAGTCACCATCCCCAAAGCCCACCACTCGATCGGCATGGACATGCCGCGCGGCGGGGTGGCCACGCAAACGGTGGCGCAGACGCTGGAAGTCGACTTTGACGGCACGCTCTGGTGGAATGGCGCCCAGCTCGCCAGCCGCGCCGCCCTGGAAGAAAAGTTCACCAGCCTGGCCAGCGACGACAGCGTCCAGCTGCGCTCCAACGGCCTCGCCCCCTACAGCGTCGTCGCCGGTGTACTAAGCAGCGCGCAACGCCACGGCATCCGCAACATCGCCCTCATCGGCAACGAGCGCTTCCAATAGAAAAAAAGGGCGCCGGAGGCGCCCTTGAAGTTGGAGCTGCAGTGATTAGTTGCCGCAGCCGAGCGACTTGATGCGGTCGTGGGCTGCCTTGGCTTGCACCATGCCGTAGCCGGTCTTGTTGTCCTTGCCCGCAGTTTCCAGGTCCTTGGCGGACTTGATCAGCGAGCTGCGGATCTGCGAGCCGGTGCAGGTCGGGAAGTAGGACCAGACCAGGGCGGCGACCGCCGATACGTGCGGGGTGGCCATCGAGGTGCCGTCGTAGTAGGCGTAGTTGGTGGCTTTCACTTCCACCGTGGCGTTCTGGCCGAGCTGGCCTTTCATCGCGGCGCCATCGACGTCGGTGGCGGTGACCGATGGGATGGTGGTGACGCTGGTGCCCAGGGTGCCGCCGAACGCGCCGGCTGCATTGTTGTACACGACCGCGCCGACACCGCCGGAAGCCTTGCAGTTGTTGACCTTGGTGGCGAAGTCGACGGTGCCGCGCTGGATCAGGCAGACCTTGCCGGACATGGCGCTGTTCACGCTGTCGCCCAGGCCGAAGTCGGCCAGCGGGGCGGTGACGTTGCCCTTTGGCGAGCCGCTCATGTCGCCCGGGGTGTAGGCGGTGGCGCCCACGCTCAGCTTGGACTCCAGGCCGCCGCCCATCGGCACGGTGGACAGCACGGCTACGCCTGGGCCGGAGATTTCCACCTTGCTGTTGTACTGGGAGAAGGTGGCCCATTTGTTGAACTCGTCCACCGCCGCCACCATCATCACGCTGGCGTAGCCGGCTGGGTAGGAGACCACGGTGTTGCCGTCGTTGCCGGCGGCCGCGATCGACAGGATGCCTTTCGATTGCGCGGAGTCGAAGGCGCGCTGTTCGGTACGGCTGGAGCCGCCGCCGCCCAGGGACATGGAAATCACATTCGAGCCCGCTGCCACGCACTTGTTCACGGCGCTGGCCAGGGTCGAGGAGTAAGCCCAGCCGTCGGCGCCGAACACCTTGACGATGTGCAGCTTCAGCTTCTTGTTCGGGTTGACGCCGACCACGCCGGTGCCGCTGTTGTTGATGGCGGCAATGCTGCCGGCCACGTGGGTGCCGTGATGGTTTTCGTCGTTGTACCACCAGCCGGTGCCGGAATCGTACTCGCCGGTGACGACGTTGCCGTTCAGGTCTTCGTGGTTACGGTCGTAACCGGAATCGATAATGCAGACCTTGCGGTTGCCGGCATTGACGTCGGACAGCAGGTCGGATTGGGTGGCTTTGATGCCCCACGGTACCAGCTGGCCCAGCGCGAACGGGGTGCCGGTGGATGGCGAGGTGGTGGCGAATGGGAAGCGCTTGACGTCTTCTTCGATCTCGATCACGTTCGGGTTGTTCTTCAGGCCTTTCAGGGCCTGCACCGGCACTTCAATGGCCATGGCATCGGTGCCGAAGATTTCGTGCTTGATATTGCCTTTGGCGGAACCGATCGCCGATTTCATCTGTGCCGCTTTGCCAGGCTGGAAATGCACGATGACGCGGGTGGTGTCGTTGGCGGCGAATGCCTGGCCGGCGGCGCCGACAGCAACGACGGCAGCCAGCATCTTGGCGCCTGCAGCGATCTTGGAAACTTTGAATTGCTTCTGAACCATTGAAAATTCTCCCGACTCTAAGAATGAGTGTTTGTCCACGGCCGCTATTTAACCGGCGCTAATTGTTTTTGCCGTCGCGCAAAGATTGCGTATCAAGCTGCAACCGAGTGTAGGGACGACGCGGCAGGAAATCTATCAAAATGTCCCTATTTGTATGCACCTGTTGAATTTCGCATACACATTTGTTAAGAATGAGACGGAATCCGGCGCATCCGTCCCATTCTTAACATCGGGCCGGGCGAATTCCCGTATGCTGCGCGCCATGGACGACTTTATTGAGATTTACGACGGCGCCCTGTCGCCGGCCCAATGCGAGCAGATCCTGGCCCGTTTCGAAGCCAGCGGCAAAACCCTGCGCGGCAAGACCGGGCAGGGCGTGGACGTGGCGAAAAAGGATAGTTACGACCTGACCATCAGCCAGCACGCGGAGTGGAATGACGTGTCCAACCTGATGATGGCCAGCGTGCTGCAGCATTTATCGTCGTATATGGACAAATACCGCATGCTGCTGACCGGCGCCCTGTCGCCGCGCGTGGTGGATCCGGACAGCGGCCAGCCGGTCACCCTCGGCATCGACAATTTCGAGCGCTGCGGCAAGCCCTACCTGGCGGAGCTGATCCAGTCCATGTACCGGGGCGGGCCGATCAATGTGCAGAAGTACCTGCAAAACAGCGGCGGCTACCACCACTGGCATTCCGAGATTTATCCGCAGAACGCCAGCTGCGAAACGCTGCACCGCGCCTTGCTGTTCCAGTTCTACCTGAACGACGTGGCCGAAGGCGGGGAGACCGAGTTCTACTACCAGCAGCGCAAGGTGGCAGCGCGCCAGGGGCGGCTGATCATCGCGCCGGCCGGCTTCACCCACACGCACAAGGGCAATGTGGCGCGCAGCGGCGACAAGTACGTGGCGACCTCGTGGATCCTGTTCCAGCGCGCCGAAGCAATGTTCGGCAGCTAGTTGAACAGCCGTCCGCTGCGGCGCGCACCCCAATCCAGGTTCACGCCCAGGCTGGCCAGCACAATCAGCGCAAAGCCCAGCACCTGCCACAAGCTGACCAGGTGGCCATACACGGCGAAGTCCACCAGCACCGCCGCCGCCGGATAAACGAAAGTCAGCACCGCAATGGCCGCCGTCTCCATGCGCGGCGTGGCGCCGTAGATCAACACGTAGGCCATGGCGGTCGGCACCAGGCCCAGGGTGGCGAGCCACCCCCACTGCGCCAGGCTCAGTCCGCCATCCGGCAAGGTGCTGAAGCCGCCCAGCAGCACCGCGCCGGTCAGGCAATGCACCAGCGCGGTCAGGTGCGGCGGCGTGCCGCGCATGGACTTGGTGGTCAGCGTGACGCCCGCGTAGGCGAGGGCGCCGGTCAGGGTGCTGGCGATGCCCAGCAAGTAGTTGGCATCCATCGGCGCATCGAAGCGCACGCCGCAAGCCAGCGCCAGGCCGCCGAAACCCAGCACCACCCACGCCAGCTTGTTCGCCGCCAGCCGCTCGCGCAGCAGCAGCGCCCCCAGCAGCAGCACCATGAAAGGCTGCACATGGAACACGATGGTAGCGGTAGCAATGCCGATGCGCCGGATCGCTTCAAAGAAGGCCACCCAGTTCAGCACCATCAGCACGCCGCTGAACGCCGCCAGCTTGAGCGCGCGCGGCGGCATATTGGCGCTGCTGAACATGCCCTGCCAGGCGCAATACGCAGCCAGCGCCAGCGCGCCGATCGCGCAGCGGAAGAAGACGGTGGTAATGGGATCCAGCCCCGCCTCCTGGACATAGACGCCCAGGGTGCTCAGCATGAGCATGGCGATGATGTAGGTGACGGCAGGATGGCGCATTGCCGGCATCATCGCATGGAAATTCGGTGCCAGGTCTGACAATCGGACAAATGGCGGGCAATTTGTCCGATTGTCAGACCTGGCACCGGTTTTACTGCACAGTGAGGATGACTTTGACGCTGTCGTCGACGGCGGATTTTTCGATGTAGCCGATGGCTTGCACGTCGGCGGCGACGGCTTTCTTCACTTCGGCGCTGGAGCTGTACTCCTTGGGCGCGTTGCCTTTGCCGGTGAACACCAGCTTGGACCACTGCGATTTGACCTGGGCCGTGTCCTTGCCCAGGACCTTCTGGCTGAACTCGTTGCGCAGGGCGCCCTCGGTGTGCTCGATCGGGGTGAACAGGGTCGATTTGCCAAGGAAGAATTGGGCGGCCTGTTCGCTGAACATGCGCGTGGCCGGATTCTTCGGATTGACGATCACCACAATCTCGGCCGCCAGCGCGGGCAGGGCGGCACTGCACATTGCTGCGGCGAGCAGCAGCTTGATTCGTTTGTCCATGGCGGCCTCCTCAGAACACGAAGTCGAGTGCTACTGCATACACATTGACCGAACCATTAAAGCCCGGCTTGGCATTGATGAAGGCGCCGGCGCCGTCCTTCGGCTTGATGTGGTCGACCTGGAACTTGAGGGCGAGCGACTTGTAGAAGTCCCAGCGCACGCCGACCGCGTCGCTGGTTTGCAGGCCGGCCTTGGCCAGGCCGTTGACGCCGGCGCCGATCGGGGCCAGCGGGCCGGTGGTCGGCAGGCCGGGCACGCTGCGCATGGATTTCTGCTTGATGCTGCCGTGGTAGTAGTAGGGCAGGAACTTGCCCATGCGGTAGCCGGCCATCGCGTACCAGGAATTGGTGTCGTGCACGATCAGGGTGTCGGTGCGGCGCTGCGCGTATTCAGCCTGCAGCACGATGTTCTTCCAATCCAGGGTGCCGCCGACGGAGGTGAACGTGCCGCGCACGTCGCTCAGCGGCATCATGTCGGCCACCGAGGCCAGGCCAACGCTGCGCAAGGTGGCCACCAGGCCGCTCAGGGTCGGGTTGTCCTTCACCGAGAAGTCGGCCTGGGCGCGCCCGAAGCGCAAGGTGAACGGGCCGTTCTCGGCCACCACGTGCAGCAGCAGCATCTTGCGGAATTCCACATCCTGCGCCGGCTGTTCGGAGTCGGCGCGGCCGGTGCCCAGCTGCACGCTGAGCGAGGTGTCGCCGAAGCTGCGCTGGTACAGCAGGTCGACGCCGTCGAAGTTGTCGAGGGTCACCTGGCGATAGACTTCGGCCGGCGGGCGCAGCATGGTGTTGGCGTAGCCCACGTTGCGGAAATCGGAAATCATGTAGATCGGCGCGCCCATGCGGCCGACGCGGAAGCTCAGTTCATCGTTGACCTTGAACTTGGCGAAGGCCCACGCCGCCTGTGCGCGGTAGTGGTCGATGCCGTCCTTGCGCACCAGGCCTTGCGCGGTCAGCGAGATGGTGTCGTTGACCTTCATCGTGGCTTGCAGGCCAAAGTTGGAATCGGGACCCGTGCGCCAGTCTTTCTTCACGCCGGCAGCCTGGTTGGGCCGGATGAACTCAGCGTCGTTGGTGTCGGTGGAGGTGAGGGCGGCGGTGCCAAAGCCGCTGATTGTGACGGTGGGACCTTCCTGGGCACTGGCCTGCGTCGCCAGGCCGGCTGCGGTAAGCGCTGCAATTGCGCGGCAAATTGTTTTCATCAACTCAGCTCTCCCATATTGTTTTCGGTCTGAACAAGTGACTACGGGGCAAGTGTCACAGATTGGCTGCTTGCGCGCCAGCATTCGTGGTAGGTGCGCAACAATAAAAAAAGCCCGCAGTTGCGGGCTTTTTCGGGAGACGGGCGCGTTTTATTGCGCTTTACCCAATTCGGAGCGGTGGCGCGAGTAGGTGAAGTACACCACCAGGCCCAGTGCCAGCCAGATGCCGAAGGCGATCCAGGTGGTGGCGGACAGGAAGCACATCAGCGCCAGGCAGAAGATGATGGCCAGGGCTGGCACCACCGGCACGCCAGGGCAGCGGAAGGCGCGGTGCAGGTCCGGACGCTTCTTGCGCATGATGATCACGGCCAACGAAACCAGGCAGAACGCGGCCAGGGTGCCCATGTTCACCAGTTCGGCCAGCACGTTCAGCGGCACCAGCGCGGCGATGAAGCCGAAGATCAGGCCGACGATCCAGGTGGCCAGGAACGGGGTGTGGTACTTCGGGTGCACCTTGGACAGGCTCTTTGGCAGCAGGCCGTCGCGCGACATGGCGAAGATGATGCGGGTCTGGCCGTAAGCCATGACCAGGATCACGGTGGTCATGCCCAGGATGGCGCCCAGCGATACCCAGCCGGCGAACCAGTTTTCACCGGCGTACTGCAAGGCCAGCGACACCGGGTGGTCGATGCCCAGGAAGTTCTGGTACGGCACGATGCCGGTCATGATGGCGGCCACGATCACGTACAGGACCGTGCAGACCGCCAGCGAGCCGATAATGCCGATTGGCAGGTCGCGCTCGGGACGCTTCACTTCTTCCGCGGCCGACGTCACGGCGTCGAAGCCGATGAAGGCGAAGAACACCAGGGCCGCCGCGCTCATCACGCCGGAGGCGCCGAACGGCATGTAAGGCTGCCAGTTGGCCGGCTTGACGTGGCCGACGCCGACCACGATGAACAGCAGCACCACGCCGACCTTGATCACCACCATGATGTTGTTGACGCGGGCCGATTCACGCACGCCCCAGCCCAGCATGGCGGTCAGGACCATCATGATCAGGAAGGCGGGCAGGTTGAACAGGGTCTGCACGCCCGGTACGGCGCCCGGCGCCGCGGTCAGCGCGGTCGGCAGGTGCAGGCCGATGCCGGCAATCAGCGACTGGAAGTAGCCGGACCAGGCGACCGAGACGGCGGACGTGGCCAGGCCATATTCGAGCATCAGGTCCCAGCCGATCATCCAGGCCACCAGCTCGCCCAGGGTGGCGTAGCTATAGGTGTAGATGGAGCCGGCCACCGGAACGGTGGAGGCGAATTCGGCGTAGCACAGGGCGGCGAAACCGCACGCCAGCGCTGCGACGACGAAGGAAAGCGTCAGGGCCGGGCCGGCGGTCAGCGCGCCGGTGCCGGTCAAGACGAAGATGCCAGTACCGACGATGGCGCCAATGCCCATCAGCACCAGGTCGAGTGGACCCAGCACTTTCTGCAGGCCACCGGGTTTACGGGCGGCTGCAACCATGTCGTCCAGGTTCTTGGTCCTAAAAATGCTCACTTATAATCTCCAGTATCTTCTCTTTTGGGATCGCCAAAAAAAGGCTGCCGCATATTAGCACACGGCTTTATGGGCGGATGTTGTAGGATTGTAAATCTTGATTGTTGGCCGAAAAGTACTTGCACCAGTGATGAAATATATGATAACCGTGCTGGCCGGCTGCGCCGCCGCGCTCGCCGCCCAGGCCCAGCCCATGCCGCCGCAACCGAATACCCCGGCCTATAAGGCCTGCATGGCGGAGGAGGGCGCACTGCGGCCGCAGCGCCAGGCCATCGCGCGCCGTTTCCATGAACATGAGGCGGCGCTGCAGCGCGCCGCCGCCGCGCAAGCGGCGCACACGGCGGCGCAAGCGCGGGTCGACAGCAGCGATGCGGCGGCGGTGGCCGCCTTCAATACCCGCCAGGACGCATTGAACGCCCAGAGCGAAAGCCTGAACGCCGAGGGCGCGCGCCTGGAAAAAGAGCAGGATGCCTTTAACGCCCGCGTCGCCGCCGGCAATGTGCGCTGCGGGAATATCCTGGCGCCTTATAAAGTACGCAAGAAGGAGAAATGATGCGCTTGACCCCGAACGGCCCCGCCTTGATCGCCGCGCTGGCCCTGGCCGCCGCACTGGCGCCCGCTGCCGGCGCCGCCCCCCTGCCGGCCCCGGCCCGCGCCGAAATCGATGCCCTGCTGGGCCGCCTGCAGGCGTCCGGCTGCGAGTTCAACCGCAATGGCACCTGGTACAGCGGCGCCGAAGCCAAAACCCACCTGCAGCGCAAGCTGGAATACCTGGAGAAAAAGGACATGGTGCGCAACGCCGAGCAGTTCATCGCGCTGGGCGCCACCGCCAGCAGCTCCAGCGGCAAGGCGTACGCCGTGCGTTGCGGCGCCTCGGCGCCGGTGGCAAGCAAGGCCTGGCTGAGCGCCGAACTGCAGGCAATCCGCCAGCGATGAGCATTAAATGCGCAGGAATGTTGCAAACGTGAGAATCTGCGCATTTTCAACCCCGCCCCGCTCGTTATAATTTTCCCTAGCCTTTTGGAGGGAACGTATGGCGTTGCAGCTGAAGAAATCGATGGTGTGGGGCGCGGCAATCAATTGCGGCGTGTGCGCGGTGGTGGCGCTCGGCTTTGTCATGGTGGCCGACCTGCACGATATGTTGCTGTGGTTCGCCCTGCTGGCTGCCGTCGTCGCCCTGGTCACCTTCCAGCGCGCGGCCAATATGGTGCGCAGGAATACCCTGGAACCTTTGCTGCAGCCGGCCTCCTATGTCCGCATCACGCGCGACAATCCGCTGGTGCTCGACCAGGTGGACTGGAGCGTGATCGATGACTACGCCACCCAGCTGGCGATGCGCGGCTTCCATCCGCTGGGCGACTTCACCGCCTATCCGATGGCGGGCGCCCTGGTCGGCGTGGCCGCCATCTTCACCAATGCCGATGCCAGCGTCATCGTCGAAATCCAGCAGGTGAAATTGCTGCCCGGTGCGGCGGCCGAGCGCATGCGCGACGGTATTTTCTTCAGCATGACGTCCCTGGTGGGCGGCAAGATCCGCGTCATTTCCTGCAACCACAAACCGCGCGCCTCGACTTACCTGGTGCGCGGCAACTACGACGTGCTGAATGCCGACCCGAACCTGGGCTTGCTGGCGCTGCTCAGCCAGCACACCGATTTCCTGATGCGCCTGCGCCAGCGCATCGGCAAGTCGCCGGTCACGGGGCTGACGGTGGAGCGCTATGTGCTGTCGATCCGCGAAGCGCAGGCCCAGGCCAAGCGCCGCCTGTCGGCCATGAGCGGCTACCGGATCGCCGGCGTGGTGGACCATTTCGAAGCCAAACCACGGCGCCGTTGGGCGCCTTCGACCGCCGTGCTGAAGTCGGTGCCGTTCCGCAGCATGGAAGAACTGGACGCCGCGTACGCCGTGGAAGGCCAGCCGCCGGTATTTCAGGAATCCCTGAGCTGGTAACGGGCGCCGGTCAGGAACAGCAGGAACAGCAGGCCGCCGATCGCCAGCAAGGCCGGTGATTCAGGGCTGGCAAAGACCGGATTGCCGCGCGGAAGACGGGTGAAGGTTTCCGTGATGCCCGGGATGAAGTGCAGGAAGAAGGTGAACGAGTAGCCGACCGTCTCCACCTTGCCGCTGGCCGCGCCGAACCATTGGCGCGAACCGGCGCCCCAGGCCACCACCAGGGTGAGCAGGGTGAGCACGGCCAATGCATGGGGTTTGCCGAAGCCGCCGTGGGCGAACAGGCCGAAGCCGGTCAGGCAGACCACCAAGGTGGTAGCGATGTAGAGCAAGCCGGCTGTGCTGCGCGGGCTGATGTTGCGATGCAGGGCGTAAGCGGTAATGCCCGAGCCAAGGGCCAGCAGGCCGAGCGCAGTGTGGAAAATGCCCAGTGGTGACATGGTAACTCCTCGATGAATGTGATGGTTGGTGTGCTGCGATGGATAAATGATATTCGTCATTTTTAATGGTGGCCAATTGCATCTTCCTACCGCAGCGATAGCAGTGCCCCCTCCCCAACAACATGGACTGGCTCATCATGAAAATCAGCAATCGACTGATCCTTACCCTGACGATCGCCCTGATCGGCCTGCTGTTTGTCGGCGCCGAAGGCTGGTGGCAGCTGCGCGAGGCGCAGCAGCGCATGGACCTGGTGCAAACGCGCCTGATCCCGAGCGTCACCGCCATCAATAACGCCAAGGGCGCGCTGGGCGACAGCCGCCTGGCCGGCTACCGCCTGTCGGTGTTTTCCAACCTGCCCGACAAGACGGCGCTGGACAAGGCCTACAACGACGCCCACGCCAGGTTCGACCAGGTGCTGGCCGACTATGCCAAGAACAATGTGTTCGACGACACCGACCGCAAGATGCTGGAGCAGGACCAGGCGAACATGGCAGCCTACCGCCAGGCGCTGGTGCCGTTCCTGGCCGCCTCGCATGCCGGCGACATGGACGGCGTGCGCGCCACCCTGGTGGCCGGCTCGCCGCTGGCCCTGACCGCCGGCGCGGTGAAAAAGGGCCTGGACGACCACATCGCCTACAACCAGAAGCTGATCGACAAGCTGAAGGCGGAGAACGACGCCAGCTACACGCGCGCGGTGACGATCCTATGGATGGTGACGGTGGCGGTGCTGCTGATCGTGGGCTTCCTCGGCTACCGGATGTACCAGGTGATCACCGGCGGCCTCGACCGCATGCAGGGCACCATGGAAGACGTCAGCTCCTCGCTCGACCTGACGCACCAGGTGGCGGTCGAGCGCATGGATGAAATCGGCCATGCCGGCGCCGCCTTCAACAAGCTGCTGGGCGAGATCGGCGGCGTGGTCGGCACGGCGCGCGCCGCAGCGGACGCGGTCAGCACCGCCTCGCGCCAGATCGCGGCCGGCACCGGCGACCTGAATCAGCGCACCTCGCAGCAGGCGGCGGCGCTGGAGCAGACCGCATCCTCGATGGAGCAGCTGACGTCCACCGTGGCGCAGAACTCGGACAACGCGCGCCAGGCCAACCAGCTGGCGCAAAACGCCTCACACATCGCGGTGCAGGGCGGCCAGGTGGTGAAGGAAGTGATCGACACCATGGACTCGATCAACGCCTCGTCGCGCAAGATCGTGGACATTATCAGCGTGATCGACGGCATCGCCTTCCAGACCAATATCCTGGCCCTGAACGCCGCCGTGGAAGCGGCGCGCGCCGGCGAGCAAGGGCGCGGCTTCGCCGTGGTGGCCACCGAGGTGCGCAACCTGGCGCAGCGCTCGGCCGCCGCCGCCAAGGAAATCAAGGTGCTGATCGACGACAGCGTGGTGAAGGTCGATTCCGGCACCAGGCTGGTGGTGCGCGCCGGCGACACCATGAGCGACGTGGTGGCAAGCGTGAAGCAGGTGTCCGACATCGTGGCCGAGATCAGCGCCGCCACCAGCGAGCAGAGCGCCGGCATCGCCCAGGTGCACCAATCGATCACCGCCATGGACCAGGTCACGCAGCAGAACGCCGCCCTGGTGGAAGAAACCGCCGCCGCCTCGCAATCGATGCAGGACCAGGCCGAGATCCTGGCGCGCGCCGTCAGCGCCTTCCGCATCGACAGCGGCCATGTGAAAGTCAGCGCCCCCGTGTTGCGCAACGCCAGCCGGCCCGCCGCCACATCCGCCGTCGCGACCCGCCCGGCAACGCCGCGCAAGGTCGCGAATGCGGCCGGCGGCGACGAGTGGGAGCAATTCTGAAGTTCGGGGTCAGGTCTGACAATCGGACATTTTGCTGCGCAAAATGTCCGATTGTCAGACCTGACCCCGAATTTTTTCCGCTAATGGATGGATCACGTCGTCGTCGGTCCAGTAGGCGGTGTGGGACAGGGGGTTCCAGCTTTTCGTCATAAAGTCGAGCAGGCTTTGGCCGGCGTTGATGGCGCGGTCTTCGACCAGGGTTTCGTAGCCGCCGTCGAGCGGCTGCAGGGGCCAGCCGAGGGCGTCGTCGGGGTCGTACAGGTTGAGCCAGCTGAAGCCGGGGTTGGGCTTGGTGATCGGCTTGACGTGCATGCGCTGGTGGGCGGCGACAAACACGGGGATGTTGCAGCCGGTGGTGACGAAGGCGCGCACGCTGCCGCATTGCAGGAAGGTGCGCTGGGCCGGCGTCAGGCTGTCGCCCAGGCGGCCGGGCTTCCAGATGCCGGCGGAGACCAGGCCGCCGCCGGCCCGTTTCTGGCCGTCGTAAATGAAGCTGGACATGACCTGGCAGCCCAGCGAGTGCGCCAGCAGGACCACCGGGGTGGCGGCGCCGTGGCTGGCGTGGATGGCCAGCAGGGCGCGCGCGATCTCGGTCTGGGCTTGCTCGTAGACGGAGTCGTCGTCTTCCTTGCGGTTTTCCAGGCCGGCGGCGTCGGCAAAGCCGAACAGGATGAATTTGCGCAGCTGGTCGTAGCGTACCTTGGCGCGTTCGTGCACGCGGCGCCAGACATCCTGCTCGTTGGGCTTGAGCAGGTGCTGGTAGTAGACGCTGTGCAGGTCGACCTTGCCGTAGTCGGCGCCCATGTGCTGCTGCAGGGCGCGTTGCAGGTCGTCGGCATAGTCGCGCGGCTGCTCGCCCATGCCGTGGATGGTCAGCAGCGCGACCTTGGCCGTGCCTTTAGTCATGCGCGGGGGCGCCGCGGAAGCGGTAGCCGATGAACAGCACCAGCAGCCAGGCCGGAATCAGGTACACCGACAGGCGCAGGCCTTCGGTCAGGTACATGATCACCAGGATGCCGGCCAGGAAGGCCAGGCACAGGTAGTTGGTGAAGGGATAGCCCCAGCTCTTGAAACCGGTCTCTTTGCCTTCGGCCTGTTTCTGGGCGCGGAAGCGCAGGTGGATCCAGCTGATCATGCCCCAGTTGATGACCAGCGAGGACACCACAAGCCCCATCAGCATGCCGAAGACCTGGCCCGGCATGAAGTAGTTCAGCACCACGCAGCTGCCCGTGGCCAGGGCGGACACGCCCAGCGCCGCCAGCGGCACGCCGCGCTGGTTGACCGCCAGCAGGGCTTTCGGTGCATTGCCTTGCTTGGCCATGCCGTACAGCATGCGGCTGTTGGAGTAGACGCCGCTGTTGTAGACGGACAGGGCGGCGGTCAGCACCACCACGTTCAGCACGTGGGCCACGAATTTGGCGTCCAGGGCGTGGAAGATCATCACGAACGGGCTGCCGCCGTCGGCGACCTTGGTCCATGGGTAGAGCGAGAGCAGCACGCCCAGCGCGCCCACGTAGAAGATCAGGATGCGGTAGATGGCCTGGTTGGTGGCCTGCGGGATGCTCTTGGACGGGTTGTCGGCTTCGGCGGCGGTGATGCCGATCAGTTCCAGCCCGCCATAGGAGAACATGATGACGGCCATGGCCATCACCAGCCCGCTGGCGCCGTTGGGGAAGAAGCCGCCGTGCTGCCACAGGTTGGCCACCGTCGCTTCGGGACCGGCGTTGCCGGAGGCCAGCAGGTAGACGCCGAACACGATCATGCCGACCACCGCCACCACCTTGATGATGGCGAACCAGAATTCCATCTCGCCGAAGGCGCGCACATTGGCCAGGCTGATGGCGTTAATGGCCAGGAAGAAGACCAGGGCGCTGACCCAGTGCGGCAGGTCGGGCAGCCAGAATTCCATGTACTTGCTGACCGCCGTCAGCTCTGCCATGCTGACCAGTACATACAGCACCCAGTAGTTCCAGCCCGACATGAAGCCGGCCATGTGGCCGCAGTATTTGTTGGCGAAGTAGCTGAAGGAGCCTGCCACCGGTTCGTCCACCACCATCTCGCCCAACTGGCGCATGATGAGGAAGGCGATCAAGCCCGCGATTGCGTAGCCAAGCAGCACGGAGGGCCCGGCCATCTTGATGGTTTGCGCGATGCCCAGGAATAGGCCGGTACCAATGGCGCCGCCCAGCGCGATCAACTGGATATGGCGGCTTTTCAGGCCCCGTTTCAGTTCTGTCATGTATGGCGTCCTGCTAAGAAAATGGTGAAAGGCCCTGATTCTACACGTTGTTGTGATTAGTGCATTGCCGCTTTTTGCCCACAGACTCCTTGATATGGATCAAACAATTTGCGCGGCGGCTTGGATATGCTGCAAACATGCTTACTCTAAAGTTCCTCGGTGCCACCGGCACCGTCACCGGTTCCAAATACCTGCTGCGCCACGGCGACGAGCAGGTGCTGGTCGACTGCGGCCTGTTCCAGGGCTTTAAGCAGCTGCGGCTGCGCAACTGGGACGCGTTCCCGGTGCTGCCGGCGGCCATCCGCAGCGTGGTGCTGACCCACGCCCACCTCGACCACAGCGGCTTTTTGCCGGTGCTGGTGAGCGCCGGTTTCCGCGGCAAGGTGTACTGCACCGAGGCCACGCGCGACCTGTGCCGCATCCTGCTGCCGGACAGCGGCCGCCTGCTGGAGGAGGAGGCGCTGTATGCCAACCGCCACAACTACTCCAAACATAAGCCGGCCTTGCCGCTGTATTCGGAGGCCGATGCGCTGCGCGCGCTGGAGCACCTGGTGGCGGTGCCGGTCGGCCACGAGTTCGCGCCGGCGCCGGGCATGACGGCGCGCCTGCAGCTGGCGGGCCATATCCTGGGGGCGGCCTCGGTGGCGATCGAATGCGAGGGCCGGCGCATCCTGTTCTCGGGCGACCTGGGGCGGCCGAACGATCCGATCATGCGCGCGCCGACGGCGCTGGGGCCGTGCGACTACCTGGTGGTGGAGTCGACCTACGGCGACCGGCGCCACGAGGCCATCGACCCGAGCGCGCGGCTGGCGGACATCATCGGCAAGACGGCGGCGCGCGGCGGGGTGACGGTGATCCCTTCCTTCGCGGTGGGCCGGGCGCAGGAGCTGCTGCATGAAATCGGCCAGCTGAAACGGGCCGGCGCCATCCCGGCGGCACTGCCGGTCTACCTGAACAGCCCGATGGCGGTGGATGCGACCAAGCTGTATGTCAAGCACCACGGCCAGCACCGGCTGGACGCGCAGGCCTGCCGCGCGCTGGGACAGGTGGCCCACGTGGTCAACAGCGTGGAGGAGTCGATGGCGCTGAACCGGCGCCAGGCGCCCATGGTCATCATCGCCGCCAGCGGCATGGCCACCGGCGGCCGCGTGCTGCACCACCTGAAGGCCTTCGCGGGCGACGCGCGCAACACCATCCTGTTCTCAGGCTTCCAGGCGGCGGGGACGCGCGGCGCGCGCATGCTGGCGGGCGAGACCTCGGTCAAGATCCATGGCGAGTACTACCCGGTGCGGGCGCGGGTGGAGATGATCGGCAACCTGTCGGCGCACGCCGATGCCGATGAAATCATGGCCTGGCTGGCACCCGCACCCGCCGCGCCGCGCCAGTGCTTTGTGACGCACGGCGAGCCGGCGGCGGCCGATGCGCTGCGCCGGCGCATCGGCGAGCAGCTGCACTGGCCTTGCCGGGTGCCCGAGTACCTGGAAGAAGTCGTGCTGGATTAGGAGATGCCGTGTCCGGCGCTTTGCACCAATTGTTTCACAGCCTGGCGCGCAAGTTGCGCCGGCAGCGGCGCGAGTCCAAGGCGCGCCAGCGCCTGATGGCCAGCGTGTTCGAGGCGACGGCGGAGGGTATCCTGATCGTCGGGCACGATATGCGCATCGTGGAAGTCAACCGCGCCTTCCTGGCCATGAGCGGCTACACCCGGCATGAGCTGCTGGGACGCCATCCGCGCATCATGCAGTCGGGCCGGCAGGACGCGGAATTCTACAAGGCCATGTGGCGCGCGCTGCTGGCCAACGGCCAGTGGCATGGCAAGATCTGGGACAAGCGGCGCGACGGCAGCCTGTTCGCGGCCCATGTGACGCTGAGCGCGGTGCATGACGAGCAGGGCGGGCTGCTGCACTACCTGGGCCTGTTCACCGACATCACCGACGAATGCCTGCAGCAGGAGGCGGTGGAGCAGATGGCCTTCGTCGATCCACTGACCCAGCTGCCGAACCGGCGCCTGATGCGCGACCGCCTGCTGCAGGCGCTGGCCTTCGCGGCGCGCAGCGATGCGCTGGTGGCGGTGTGCATGATGGACCTGGACGGCTTCAAGGCGGTCAACGATACGCTGGGCCACGGCGCGGGCGATGCGGTGCTGGTGGAGGTGGCGCGGCGGCTGCAGCAGGTGGTGCGCGCCAACGACACCGTGGCGCGCCTGGGCGGCGACGAATTCGTGCTGGTGCTGTCCGGCCTGGGCGCGGTGCAGGAGGCGGAGGAGGTGATCGAGCGCGCCCTGCACGCGGTGCGTTTCCCGATCACGCTGGAGGACGGCGCCGTGGCGCGCGTGTCGGCCAGCATCGGGCTGGCGGTGTATCCCGAGGACGGGCTGCTGCCGGAGGAGTTGTTACGGCGCAGCGATGCCGCGATGTACGCGGCCAAGCGGCAGGGGCGCGATTGCTGCCGCCGCGCGCCGGCTTTGCAATGAGGAGGATGAATGGCTTATGTACTGCAGGCCCGCCGCTTGGGCATCGACACTTACCAGCAGCCGGTGGCTTACCTGCGGCGCGACGGCGCCGTATGCAAGGCCGAGGGCTTCGAGGCGCAGTCGCGCGTCGAGCTGCAGTGCGGCACGCGCGTGGTGGCGGCCACGCTAAATGTGGTCGATGGCGCGCTGCTGAACGGGCAGGAAGTGGGCTTGTCGGAGGCGGCCTGGGAGGCGCTGGGCGCGGACGGCGCGGCGGCGGTGACGGTGCGCCATGCGGCGCCGCTGGCTTCCTTCGCGGCGGTGCGCGGCAAGATCCATGGCCGGCCGCTGGACGATGCGGCGGCGCAGGCCATCGTGGCCGATATCGCGGGCGGGCGCTATCCGGACATCCACCTGGCCAGCTTTATCACCGCCTGCTCGGGCAACCGGCTCGACCTGGCCGAGACCATCGCCCTGACCGGCGCCATGGCGGCGGTCGGGCAGCGCATGCAGTGGCCGTCGCCGGTGGTGGTGGACAAGCATTGCGTGGGCGGCTTGCCGGGCAACCGCACCACGCTGCTGGTGGTGCCGATCGTGGCCGCCTGCGGCATGACCATGCCCAAGACCTCCTCGCGCGCCATCACCTCGCCGGCCGGCACGGCCGACACCATGGAAACGCTGGCGCCGGTGGCGATCGGCATCGACGGCATGCGGCGCGTGGTGGAGCGCGAGGGCGGCTGCATCGTGTGGGGCGGCAGCGTAACGTTAAGCCCGGCGGACGATGTGCTGATCCGGGTCGAGCGGCCGCTGGAACTCGATAGCGACGGCTTGCTGGTGTCCTCCGTGCTGTCGAAAAAGCTGGCGGCCGGCGCCAGCCATGTGCTGATCGATATCCCGGTCGGGCGCACCGCCAAGGTGCGTTCGGAACAGGCGGCGCAGGCCCTGGCCGCGCGCCTGGAAGCGGCCGGCCGCGCGCTCGGCCTGGCGGTGCGCTGCGTGGTGAGCGACGGCAGCCAGCCGGTGGGCGTGGGCATCGGCCCGGCGCTGGAGGCAATGGACGTGCTGGCGGTGCTGCAAAACGCTGCCAGCGCGCCGCAGGACTTGCGCCAGCGCGCGCTGGTGCTGGCGGCCGCGGTGCTGGAACTGGGCGGGCGCGCGGCGCCGGGCGCGGGCCTGGCATTGGCGACCCAGGTGCTTGATTCCGGCACGGCCTGGGCCAAATTCCAGGCCATTTGCGCGGCCCAGGGCGGCTTGCGCGAGCCGCCGCGCGCGCCTTGCACGCATGTGCTGGAAGCGCGCCACAGCGGGCGCGTGGTGGCGGTCGACAACCGTAAGCTGGCCACCCTGGCCAAGCTGGCCGGTGCGCCGCACGCGGCGGCGGCGGGTGTGCGCTTCTTCGCGCCGCTGGGCAGCCGGCTGGAAGTGGGGCAGCCGGTGCTTACCGTCCATGCCGACTCGCCGGGCGAGCTGGCCTATGCGCTGGAATACGCCGCGGCGCAAAGCAACCTGGTGACGGTGGAGGATGTATGAGCCATATCCTGCTGATCCAGGGCCATCCCGACCCGGCCGGCGGCCATTTATGCCATGCGCTGGCGGACGCCTACCAGGCGGGCGCGCAGGCGGCCGGCCATGCGGTGCAGGTGGTCACGCCGGCCTTGCTGGACTTCGCCTTGCTGGCCAATGGCCTTGAATGGGAAGAGGGCGCGCTGCCGCCCGCGCTGGCGCCGGCGCAGCAAGCCATAACGCAGGCGCAGCATATCGTGCTTATCTACCCGCTCTGGCTGGGCGACATGCCGGCCCGCTTGAAGGCTTTCCTGGAGCAGGTGGCGCGGCCCGGCTTCGCGTTGGCGCGCAAGGCGAAGAACCCGCTGCATGCGGGACTGCTGGCGGGGCGCAGCGCGCGCGTGGTGGTGACCATGGGCATGCCGGCACTGTTCTATCGCTGGTATTACGGCGCCCACAGCCTGAAATCGCTGGAGCGCAATATCCTCAACTTCGTCGGCATCGCGCCGGTGCGCAATACGCTGGTGGGCGGCGCCGGGCAGATGGCGGCGGCCGACGTGGCGACCTGGCGCCGGCGCCTGCAGCTGCTGGGCGCGAAAGGGATCTAGCGGCGCCCGGCTTCGCCGCGCGCGTTGACGCTGGCGATGGCGCGGTTCAGGCGCTCCATGCTGGCGGCGGGAACGTCGCGGCTGCAGACGAAGTAGCGCTTCAGGCCGGGCGGCATGTCGGTGAACTCGGTCAGGACCAGCGATTGCAGTTCGGGGAACTTCTGGCGCAGGTAGCCCCAGTCTTCACGGTCAACGAAGAGGAAATCGGCGCGGCCGGCCGCCAGCATGCGGAACATGGCGGAGGTTTCCACGGTGCGCCGCATGACATGGTTCTCGCTGGCGGCAATCATGGGGTCGAGCTCCGGCCCGTAGGACACGCCGTCGATCACGGCCAGCGTCAGCGACTTGTCGGCCAGCAGCGATTTCACATTCGGGTGGGCGCGCACCCGCGCCACGGCGGACGGCACGGCCAGCACGGCATGCGGCTGGTCGGTGTGGACGGCGATGCTGTACTGCGCCACCGCTTCGCGTTCGGGCAAGCGGTACCAGCTGATCGAGCAGTAGTTCTTCACGCCGTGGGTGAAATTGGCCCAGATGCGCTTTTGCGGTTCGCTGGCAAAGCGCACTGGCAGGCCCGCCGCGGCGAAAACCTGCTTTGCCTTCTCCAGCATAAAGCCTTTGGCCACCCCGTCCTCGTAATAGTAATAGGGCGCCTTCTCGCGCCACGAGACCGTGATGGGCGCCGCCGCGAACGCCGGCAGCGCCGCCGGCGCGCAGGCGGCGGCCAGCAATGCAATGAAATATTTCTGCCACATCATGCAATTATAATAGTATGTAGCCAGTCGAAAGGAGTTGCAGATGTTCAGCCGTCCCCACGTAGCACCCCGCATGTTTGATGATCCCTCGGCGGCACTGGCCCAGGTCCGCGCGATTTACGACGACAGCATCCGCTTCCTGCGCGAATCCCTGCAGCGCTTCGTCGAGGGCGAGACGCCCAGCGAGCGGGTACGCGCCTGCTATCCCTATGTGCGGGTGCAGAGCGACACCGTGGTGCGCGCCGATTCGCGCCTGTCGTTCGGCTTTGTGGCCGGCCCGGGCGCCTTTGAAACCACGCTGACGCGCCCCGACCTGTTCGAGCGCTACTACACCGAGCAGTTCCGCCTCCTGCTGAACAACCACGGGCAGCAGCAGATGCAGATCGAGGTGGGCTTGAGCTCCGAACCGATCCCGGTGCACTTCTCGTTCGCCGAGCATGACCATATCGAGGGCAGTCTGAGCGCCGAGCGCCGCCTGCTGATGCGCGATGTGTTCGACCTGCCCAACCTGGCCGCCATGGATGACGGCATCGCCAACGGCACCTACGAGGCGCCGCCCGGGGAGGCGCAGCCGCTGTCGCTGTTTACCGCGCCGCGCGTCGACTACTCGCTGCAGCGCCTGCGCCACTACACCGGCACTTCGCCCGAGCATTTCCAGAAGTTCGTGCTGTTCACGAACTACCAGTTCTACATCGATGAATTCGTGCGCCTGGGCCATGAGCTGATGGCCAGCCCGGACAACGACGGCTATGTGGCCTTCGTCCAGCCGGGCAATATCGTCACGCGCCGCGTCGGCCACTCCATGCAGCCGGGCGACGACCTGGGCGCCGCGCCGCCGCGCCTGCCGCAGATGCCGGGCTACCACCTGGTGCGCGCCGACGGCAGCGGCATCAGCATGGTGAATATCGGCGTCGGCCCGGCCAACGCCAAGACGGCGACCGACCATATCGCGGTGCTGCGCCCGCATGCCTGGCTGATGCTGGGCCACTGCGCCGGCCTGCGCAACACGCAGCAACTGGGCGACTACGTGCTGGCGCACGGCTATGTGCGCGAGGACCATGTGCTGGACGAGGACTTGCCGCTGTGGGTGCCGATCCCGGCGCTGGCCGAGGTGCAGGTGGCGATTGAATCGGCGGTGAAGGAAGTGACGCAGCTCGATGGCCACGACCTGAAACGGGTGCTGCGCACCGGCACCGTGGCCAGCACCGACAACCGCAACTGGGAGCTGCTGCCGCAGCGCACGCCGGAGCGCCGCTTCAGCCAGAGCAGGGCGGTGGCGCTGGACATGGAAAGCGCCACCATCGCCGCCAATGGCTTCCGCTTCCGCGTCCCGTACGGCACCTTGCTGTGCGTGAGCGACAAGCCGCTGCACGGCGAGATCAAGCTGCCCGGCATGGCCAACCAGTTCTACCGCGACCGGGTCGACCAGCACCTGCGCATCGGCATCCGCGCGCTGGAGCTGCTGCGCGGCCTGGGTTCGGACAAGCTGCACAGCCGCAAGCTGCGCAGCTTCGCCGAGGTGGCTTTCCAGTAGCGCTCAGCGCCCCTGCCGGGCGGCCAGGCGCCGCACGATGAGCAGGCCGACAATGTCGATGATGGTGTGCGCCACCATCATCGCCAGCAGCCCGATATACTCAAAGCCCAGGCCGAAGGCCAGCGCCATGCCGAGCACGCCGCTCGCCTGCAGCAAGGCTGCGCGGTCGATGCGGTGGAATTCATAGGCGCGCGCATGGGCCAGCAGGAACAGCAGGCTGGCGCCCCAAATGCCGATCAGCGGCTGCAGCGCCGCGCGAAACAGCAGTTCTTCCGAAATTCCCGCCCCCAGCGAAATCCAGGCCGGGTTCCAGCCCGAGAGGTCGAGCCGCGCATAACTGGCCGTGGTGCGCTGCACCGCCTCGGCCGAGGGTTGGCGCAAGCTGGATACGGCCGACACCAGGCCGATGGCCAAGCCCAGCGCCGCGCCCAGAGCGAGCTGGTCAAGCCATGGCATGCCGGCCAGCAGGACCTGGGCCAGGGGCTGCGGGTGCGCGAAGTGGATGATGACGAGCCCAAGCGCGGCCAGGGTGGCGCAACTGAACAGCTGTGAACGCAGCGAATATTTTTCCATTCGACACTGGTAATATAAAAACGATAACTATAATATAGGGAAAAACAAGGCATAACAGGAGACGAGGATGTTGCGCTGGCTGGGGAGCCCGATTGCGCCTGCCGCTTTAGCGGCAGCGTTGCTGGCCGCATGCGGCGGCGGCGACAGCGCCGCGCCGGCGGCGCCGCCACCGCCCACGGTGCCGGGCGCGCTGGCCGATGCCACCATCTACAGCGGCGCCGCCACGGCCTCGCTGGCAGCGGCCACCGAGGCCAGCGCCACCGCGCGCAGCCAGTTGACGCTGAACGGTACGCGCTACGACTATACCGCCACCACCGGCCACCTGACCGCGCGCGATGCCGTTAGCGGGGCGGCGACGGTGTCCTTCTTTTATGTCGCCTACACGCTGGACAACCAGCCCGCAGCCAACCGGCCGCTGACCTTCTTCTACAACGGCGGCCCCGGCTCGGCTTCGCTTTGGCTGCACCTTGGCTCATACGGGCCGAAGCGGCTGGTGGCCGACCAGCCGTCCAATGCGGCGCTGGCCACGCCGGCGCAGATCGTCGATAACGCTGAAAGCATGCTCGATATCAGCGACCTGGTGTTCGTGGACGCCGTCGGCACCGGCTACACCCAGGCGATCGCGCCCAACCGCAACCAGGACTTCTGGAGCGTGGACAGCGACGCCGCCTCGCTACGCGATTTCGTGCAGCGCTACGTGGCCGCCAATAACCGCCAGGCTTCGCCGAAGTACCTGTTCGGCGAATCGTACGGCGGGCCGCGCACTGCGGTGCTGGCCAAGCTGCTGGAGACGGCAGGCACGCGCCTGGCCGGCATCGTGCTGCAGGCGCCGATCCTGGACTACAACGCCAATTGCGGCGTGTTCGAGCCCGGCCCGCGCGAAGTGAGCTGCGAGGGCTATGTGCCCACGTATGCCGCCATCGGCGCCTACCACCAGCGCGCCAATCCGCTGCCGACCGATTTCAGCGCCTATATCGCGCAGGCGCGCAGTTTCGCCGCCGGCGCTTATCGCTCGGCGATGACGCCGTGGCTCGCCGCGCGCCTGGCGCCGCCGCCGGCCGTGGCGGTGCAGCTGAACGCCTACACCGGCATCGCCACGGCGAACTGGCAGCAGAACCCGAACTTGCGGCCTGACTATGTGCAGCGCAATGTGCTGCCCGCTTCCATGCTGGCCGGGCGCTACGATGCGCGCGTGGCGGCGGCGCTGGGCAGTCCGCTGGCCAGCGGCGGCGACCCTTCGCTGGCAACCGTGAACCAGGCCTTCGTGAGCGGCATCCGCAGCTACCTGGCCGATACGCTGCGCTACACGGCGGGCTCGGCCTACTTGCCGTTCAACGACTTTATCGAGCGCTGGAACTTCAGCCACGATGGCAAGGCGGTGCCGGACACGGTGCCCGACCTGGCCGCGGCCATGACGCTGAACCCGGCCTTGAAAGTGCTGTCGCTGAGCGGCTACTATGACCTGGCGACGCCGTTCTACCAGACCGAGCTGGACCTGGCCCGGCTGGGCGCCAATCCGAATATCGTGCTCCGCAATTATCACAGCGGACATATGGGTTACCTGGATAATGCGGCACGCCGCGCAACCCGGGCTGACCTGGGGGCTTTTTACCAGATGGGCAGGTGAAGGAAATGCACATGAAGCGAGCAATTATTTTCGCGCTGGCGGCGGCAGCGCTCACGGCGCAGGCGGCGGAGGATGCGCCGCTGCTGCCGCGCAGCGAGCCGTACGTGCCGAAGGCGCAGCGCATACCGTCGCGCGAGGCGCCGCTGGCCGGGGCCGAGTTGAAGGCGCAGGCCTTGTCCAGACTGCGCCAGCGTTTCGACGAGGCGGATACCGACCACAGCGGCAGCCTGACGCGGCAGGAAGCCGGCCTGGCAGGTTTGGGTTATGTGGAAAAGAACTTCGCCGAGATCGACAGCGCGCACAAGGGCGCGGTCACGTTTGCGGAGGTGCAGGCCTTCCTGCGCCGCCGCAAATAATCAGATCAGGCTTTCGAACACAATCTTCCAGGCCGAGCCTTCGCGCGCCCAGTACTGGCGCTTGCGCTGGGTGGAGCGGGTCTTGCCGATCTTTGATTCGAGCGTGAAGGTGCTGACCAGCATATCGTCGCGGCTCGGGTAGCGGAAGATGGTCATTTCGCTGATCGCCACAGTCAGGCCGTTCACGCTGGCGAGCGGGCGCAGGTCCTTCTCGAACCAGGTTTTCAGGTTCTCGCCGTCGGCCGATTTGAATTTGGCCGAGTAGTTCTTCAACAGGCGCTGGCTGTCGGCGCTCACCAGATCGGCGCGCCAGGCGTCCACCAGGCGCGCGGCGGTGTTGCGCTCGGCGTCCCATTTGGCCTTGCTGATGAATTCCTGCTGGTCGGCGATCACCACCGGGGTCTTGCCGATATCGACCGAATCCTCCAGGCGGCGCAAGTCTTCGTTGGTCAGCACCACGCAGCCGTCGGAGGCCAGCGGCGGGCGGCTGTAATTGTCCGACGGCGTGCCGTGCAGGAAGATGCCGGAGCCGCCGCGCCCGTTCAGGCGGTCCCACTCGTTCGGGTAATTGATGCGCAGGGCGCTGGCGCCGTAAAAGTCGGGCAGGCGCGCGCCGGAGACGCGGCCGGTAATGTAGTACACGCCGAGCGGGGTCTTCTGGTCGCCTTCGCGGAACTTGTCGACGCCCAGCTTGCCCTGGGTGATGTAGTAGTCGGTCACCAGGCGCAGCTGGCCGTTGACGTTCTGGTAGACGTACAGGCGCGATTGCGCCGCCGCCACCACCAGCACATGGCGCATGTCGCTGCGCAGCTGCAGCACGGAGCGCGGCAGCAGGTCGGGATTGGGGCGCGCCACCAGCGATTGCAGGCGCACGCGCGCTTCGTCGCGCAAGTCTTTCAGCTTGTCGGGCGGGGCGTTCAGCCCGGCGCCGAGCTGGGTCACCGGTTTGGTGTGCATCAGCAGCAGGTCGCCGCGGATCATGTGGCCGACGCGGAAGTTGGGGTAGGCCTGCACCAGCGCGTCGGCCTTCGACATGGCTTGCTGCAGCTGGCTGGCGCGCAGGTCTTTGTAGATTTGGAGCAGCATCACCTCGGCATCCTGCGTGCGCGCCTGGACGGCCGGCGCGAGCACGGTGCTCGCTGCGCACAGCAGCGCGGCTGCCGCTCCGGTAATGACTCGCCTGGACTTCACTCTCAGCTCCCCGACTGCTCTTGCTTGATCAGCCAATGCTTGCCTTGCTTCTCCAGCACCAGGGTCTTGCGGCTGGTGGTGCTGAGGCGGTCCGACACGTACTTCTGCCGGAATTTCACGGTCGCGCTGTTGCCGTTGACGGTGATGTGCGGCGACTCGATGGTCACCTTGATGTGGCCCTTGCCCTGGATGCGGGCGGTGCGGTCGGCTTCCCAGGCTTTGCGGTTCTGGCCCTTGGGCGTCTGGAAATTGCTGCCGTAGGCGTTCAGGTAGCCCTTCATATCCTGCGCGCTCCAGGCCTTGGCCCAGGCGTCCACCGCTTTGCTGACCGCCGGGGCGTCGCTCTCGGCGATCTTCGGTTCGGGCTTAGGTTCTGGCTTTGGCTCGGGCTTGGGTTCGGGCTTCGGTGCGGGCTTAGGCTCGGCCTTCGCCAATTGTACCGCTGGCGCCGGGGCCGGGGCGGGCGCGAGCGGCTTGGGCGCCGCCGCCACTGGCGCAGGGGCGGGCGCAGCAACCGGCGCAGGGGCAGAAACCGGCGCCGGGCCGGGGGCAGCCGCCACCAGCGCGGGCGCGGCCGGCGCGCCGGATTTCGGTGTCAAGGTGCGCACCATGGCCAGCTTGGACTTGGGGGCGGCCGGCTGGTTCGCATCCAGCAGCTGCATCGCCTTGTCATAGGACTGGCTCGCCATTTTGGCGTACACGTCGCCCAGGTTCTCGTGGGCGGTGGCATAAGTGGGGTTGGTGCGGATGGCGCGTTCCAGGGCCATGCGCGCCTTATCGTAATTGCCGGCCGAGGCATGCAGCACCGCCAGGTTGTTATAAGGCTCCGGCAACTCCGGATAATCTTCCGTCAGTTTTTGGAAAACAGTAATTGCATCGGCCGATTTGCCCTGTTCGGACAAAATCATGCCTTTTATAAAACGCAATTGCGCGTCTTTCGGTCGTTGCGACAGAGCAACATCAACCTTGGCTAAAGCCGCGCCTAATTGCCCTCCACGCAGCATTTTATTGATATCGGAAACCTCGTCAGCCTGTGCGCGCGCACAGGCCAAAAGCAGCGCGGCGCCTAGCGCCAGAGCGGAACGGGAGGAAAATTGCAAAGGCTGCATTTATTATTTTTTCCGACGGGAAATAAAACCCAATTTTATCAAAGATCAGCAGCGTGAATATACTAAGGGTATGGACTTGAATATCACACAAGAGGCTGCTGGACATAATGCGCAGGGTATGCCATTGAGCATTTTCACGCTCAGTAACCGGCGCGGCATGGCGGTGAAAATCAGCACCCAGGGCGCGGCGCTGCTGAGCCTGCAAGCGCCGGACCGGCACGGGCAACTGGCCGACGTGCTGCATGGCGGCCAGCCCGATGACGGCATCCACTTGTTGCCTGCGCCGGGCCGCGCGCTGCACCGGCAAGCCTGGCATGCGGTACCGCTGCTGGCAGACGGCAGCGTGGGCGTGCGCCTGGTCAGCCCGGGTACGCCGGCCGTGGTGGCGCGCTATGTGCTGGACGATGCCGGAACGCTGATGCTGCACTGCGAAGTGCCGGCCGAGGCGCCGGCGGCGTTCTGCCTGGTCGCCACCCTGCGCGTGCCGGGGCACTTGCTCGCGGTACAAGCCGGGCGCGTGGCGCCCGCCGGCGCCCATGAGCAGGAGGCGGTGGGCACGGCATGGGATTTCCGCCAGCCGCGCCCGGTCGGGGAATTGGCCGGCGCCGCGCGCTACCTGGCGGCGCCGGATGGCGCGCTGGCCTTGCGCCTGCAGGACCCGGGGGGCGGGCGGCTGCTGGTGCTGGAAGGCACGCTGGCCAGCCTGCGCCTGGCGTGCGGCGCGGTGGCCGGGGCCCTGCAGATCGAGCCGGTGCTGGCCGCGCCGGCTGGCTGGATCGCCTTTCGCTGCAGCGCACAAACATAAGGTAAATACAATGTTACTATCGTGACTCAGCCATTCCCGAGCCACGTCCCATGAGTATTGTGTTCTCCAGCCTGAACCATGCCCAGCGCATACCGCTGGCGGCAGAAATCCACTCGCGCCCCTTCCTGATGCTGGAGGCGCCGACCGTGCTGACCCATTTCGCCATCCTCGGCGAGCATGGGCAGCAGGAATTGCTGGCCGGGCTGTGCGGACATTTCGGCGTGACCGCGCCGGCGGCGGGGGCGAAGTACTTCAGCCATGATTTTGGGCGCTTCCGCCTGAAGTGGGAGCTGCACACCGAGTTCGCCACTTTCACCTTCGCCGAATCCGTGGCCAGCATGCCGCTGCCGGAAGCAGCCTTCGCCAGCATGCCCTCGCGCCACCTGCCGGAGCAATGGCTGCTGGAGCTGCAGGGCAGGGTGCTGGTGGCGTCGCACGTGCTGCTGGCGCGCCCCGGCGGTAGCCAGGCCGCCTTCGCGGCCAGCCTGCAGCGCGTGTTCCAGGGCGCCCCGCTGGCGGGCAGCCAGGTCATGAACGGCGGCGAGCTGTGGACCGATTTTGCCATCCATGCCGATGGCTTCAGCCGCTTTGTCATCTGCGATACGGTCATGCACGAGCAGCAGGCCGGGCGCCTGGTGCAGCGCGTGCTTGAAATTGAAACCTACCGCATGATGGCCTTGTTGGCTTTGCCGCTGGCCCACACCGCGGTGCCGGAGCTGAATGCGGTGGAGGCGGAGCTGGCCGCCCTGGCCGGCGCGCTGGTGGAGGCGGATGGCAAGCTGGATGACGGCTCCATCGAGCAGAAGCTGCTGGACCGCATTACCCACCTGGCCGCGCGCATCGAAAAAGTCTCGGCCGACACCAGCTACCGTTTCGCCGCCGCCAAAGCCTATTTCGGGCTGGTCAATGCGCGCATCGAGGAGCTGCGCGAGCTGCGCATTGAAGGCGCGCCTACCGTGGAGGAATTCATGGAGCGCCGCCTGGAACCGGCCATGAAGACCTGCGAGGCGGTCGCCGCGCGCCAGCAGGCGCTGGCCGGGCGCATCGCCAACTGCAACGACCTGCTGCGCACGCGCGTGGGCATCGTGCAGGAGGCGCAGAACCGCAAGATCCTGCAGTCGATGAATGCGCGCGCCGCGCAGCAACTGCGCTTGCAGCAGGCGGTCGAGGGCCTGTCGGTGGCGGCGATCTCCTATTACCTGGTGGGGCTGGTCGGCTATACCGCCAAGGGCGCCAAGGCGCTGGGCTGGGTCGGCAATCCCGAATTGCTGATGGGCGTGATGGTGCCGGTCGTTGCGCTGGCGGTCTGGATCGGCTTGCGCTGCATGCACAAGCGGCTGCACCAGGCATGAAGCGCGGCATCCGCACGACAGGCGCGTTGGCGGCGCTGGCGCTGGGCATGGTGCTGGCCGGCTGCAGCGCGCCGCAGCCTTCGTCGCCGCGCGCGGCGGCGTTGGCGACGAGCGTGTCCGGCTTGCGCTTTATCGGCGAGCAGCGCGTGGCGCACCAGGCGCTGTACGAGGGCACCATGCTGGGCGGCTTTTCCGGGCTTGATTACGACGCCGCGCGCGGCCGTTGGCTGGTCGCCTCGGATGACCGCTGCACGCACAATGCGGCGCGCTTCTACGAGGCCCATCTGGAGTTCGATGCGCAGGCATTCCACGCCATTCGCTTCGTCGGCGTGCGCTATTTCCGCGATGGGGAAGGCAAAGACTATTCCGCAGCCAAGGGCGGTTGCGGCAGTATCGATGTGGAGGCGATCCGCATCGACCCGCGCGACGGCAGCATCTGGTTCGGCAGCGAAGGCGACCGCCGTTACGGCCTCGATCCCTTCATCGCCCACGCCACGCGCGACGGCCGGCGCGTGGGCCTGCTGCCCTTGCCCGAGGCGTTCCGCGTGCATAAAGAAGAGGAGCGCGGCTCGCGCTATAACGCCACGTTTGAAGGGATCGCCTTCGCGCCCGGCGGCGACAGCCTGTGGGCGTCGAACGAATGGCCGCTGTATGCCGACGGACCGCTGCCCACTTCGCAGCAGGGCGCCCCGCTGCGCATGACGCAGTTCGGGCGCGACGGCAGCGTGTTGCGCCAGTTCGCCTACCAGCTGGACGCGATTCCCGCGCCGTCGCTGCCAGGCAAAATGGCCGAAAACGGCGTCTCGGAAATCCTCGTCATGGCGGACGGCGAGCTGCTGGTGCTGGAGCGCGCGACGGTGCAGGGCGCGGATGGCCGCCACGTCAATTACATCCGCCTGTACGCGACGGATGCGCGCGCGGCGAGCGATGTGAAGGCGCTGCCGGCGCTGGCCGGCGCCAGCTATACGCCGGCGCGCAAACGGCTGGTGCTGGACTTGGGCACGCTCGGCCTGCCGCGCGTCGACAACCTGGAGGCGATGGCCTGGGGCCCGCGCCTGCCGAACGGCCACGCCACCCTGGTGCTGGCGAGCGACGACAATTTCGGCAAGAGCCAGGTGAGCCAGTTCCTGCTGTTCGAAGTGCTGCCGTAACGGTTAGCGCTTGGCGCTGATGCGCGCCATCAGGCTGCCGACCTGTTCCACCGCTTCCGGCGTCATGCTGGTGAACTGGCAGCCGATGTGCAGCTGCTCGCCGAGCAGGAAGGAGCGGTAGGAGCGCGTCGCGCGGATTTCCATCTCGGCCACAAAGACCGGTTCCGCGTCGCCCAGTTCCAGCACGATATCGCGCAGCTTGCGGCCCTTGAGCAGCCCTTTGGCGTCGCCGCGCGAGCAGCGCAGGCCAATGCCGCCGTGCGCGAAGTCGTACACCGGCAACTCGAAGGGCGTGCCGTTCATGACGAAAGCCGCCGTGAAGTTGGCGCCCAGCGGCGACTCCACGCGCACCGAGTTGCGGCGGTTCAGCACCGCGCAGGTTTCCGGGAACACCATTGGCACCAGCTGCGCTTGGCCGGGCGTGCTTTTCCAGCTGCCGGACAGGCGGAACTGCAGCTTGGCCGTGCGCAGGCAGGCGACAAAGGTGATGTCGCCCGACGGCAGGGTTTCCCCTTCGTTCAGTTGCATCACGAAGTGCGGCAGCTCGGGATCGACCGACAAGATCCGTCCCAGCACGGGTTCGCGGCTTCCCGGCGCGTACATGGAAATCGCATCGCCGTTTTCGGCCAGCAGGGTCAGGGCATCCCCGATATCGTCCTCGGTCGTCATATCGTACGAGGTGGATGTGGGCGGGAACGGCAATATCGCGTCTTGCGGCCGTGGCGGTCCCTTTCGGATACCGGCGGCAATAGGTTCATTCAGCAGCATGGTGTTCAGACGTTGTTTGGGTCTTCAGATCATCATGATAGTGACTGGATTGCTGGTCGGCAAAGTAATTTGTATTTTAGTAATGTAGGAAGTGCTCTCGAAACCGGCCTGGTTGCGGGACGCCGGCGCGGCCCCGCCCGAGTGAAACTACTGGAATTTTAATTGTCGAATTGTTCATCAATCCGGTGTGGTAAAAAGGCCGCACGCGCCGTGGGCTTTATTCCACTTAGTGGAATGGTTTATTGCCGCCGGCGGTGATTCTCAATATTCGCAGCATGGATCACACTGTCATCACTCAATGAACAAGGAGATCCCCATGAAGCTGTACTACCACCCCATTTCCGGCCACGCCCACCGCGCCCACCTGTTCCTGTCCCTGCTGGGCCTGGACTTCGAGCTGGTGGAGGTGGATCTGATGAAGGCCGAGCAGAAGAGCGAAGCCTTCCTGCAACTGAACCCCTTCGGCCAGGTGCCGGTGCTGGAAGACCAGGGCACGGTCATCGCCGACTCCAACGCCATCCTGGTCTACCTGGCGGCGCGCTATGGCAATTCGAACTGGCTGCCGCAGGATCCGGTGGGCGCGGCCAATGTGCAGCGCTGGCTGTCCGTGGCGGCGGGCGAAATCGCCAGCGGCCCGGCCACGGCGCGCATCATCAAGCTGTTCAAGAAACCGGCCGACCCGGCCGACGCCATCGCGCGCGCCCACCGCATCCTGGGCCTGATCGACAGCGCGCTGGCGCACAGCGAATGGATTGCCGCCGGCTGGCCGACCATCGCCGACGTGGCGCTGTACAGCTACATCGCACGCGCGCCGGAAGGCAATGTGGACCTGGCGCCGTACGGTCATGTGACAGCGTGGCTGGCGCGCGTCGAAGCGCTGCCGCGCTTCCAGCCCTTCATCAAAACGCCGGTGGGGTTGGCAGCATGAACGGGCCCTGGCACGCAGGCGAAATCGCGCTGCAGGACACGCTGGGCGTCGCCGCCCGCATGGACGAAATCGGCCGCAAGGTGATCCGCAACTACATGCCGGACCAGCACCGCGACTTTTTCGCCCGGCTGCCGTTCGCGGTGTTCGGCACGGTCGATAGCGCGGGACGGCCGTGGGCCACGCTGCGTGCCGGGGAGGAGGGCTTCATGCATTCGCCGCAACCGCAAAGCCTGGTGGTGGAGCTGCCGCCGCAGCCGGACGATCCGGCCCAGGCCGGCCTGCGCGACGGCGCGGCGGTCGGCATGCTGGGGATCGAGCTGCACACGCGCCGCCGCAACCGCCTGAACGGGCGCCTGCGCGCGCTGGACGAGGGGCGCTTTGAGATCGGCGTGGGCGAGTCGTTCGGCAACTGCCCGCAGTACATCCATGTGCGCGACTACCGCTTCGAGCGCCAGCCGGGCGAGCCTTCCGGCTTGCCGGCGCGCCGCCTGCCGCAATTCGACGCGCTGGCGCGCGACCTGGTTGGACGCGCGGGCACGTTCTTCGTCGCGACGTATTCGGGCGAGGGCGAGGCGATGCGGGTCGATGTGTCGCACCGTGGCGGGCCGCCGGGCTTTGTGCGCATCGGGCGCGATGGCACGCTGGTGGTGCCGGACTACGAGGGCAACCGCTTCTTTTCCACGCTGGGCAATATCCTGCTGAATGGTAAGGCCGGGCTGGTGTTCCCGGACTTTGACAGCGGCGGCCTGCTGCAAATGAGCGGCGACGCGCGCGTGGTGCTGGACGGGCCGGAACGGCACTGGGAATTCACCCCGCGCGAGATCGTGTGGCGCGAGGATGCCTTGCCTCTGAGGTGGGCGCTGCAGGCGGCGTAACTCTGCTACCATGCCACGCATGGACAGGGCTTTCCCCGCTGCGCCGGGCAGGACCAGGCTGGATGCTTTTACCGCCGTGTATGAGCACAGCCCCTACCTGGCTTTTATGATGGACGCCAAGGGCACACTGCTTGCGGCGAATGCCCATGCGCGCCGCATTGAGCGGGAACTCGGCGCCGGCGGCCAGGCTTTCGCCCTGTTCCGCAGCTGGGCTGCGGTGGAGCTGCGCGACGACGCCATTCCCGAAGCCATGCGGCGCGGCGTCTGGCGCGGCGAGCTGGCGCTGCGCGAAACGCAAGGCGATGGCGCCCCGGTGTCGCTGGCGCTGGAATATTATGCCGGGCACGATGATCAGCCGGAGTGCTTCCGTTGCATCGTCACACCTTTGCCGGAAGCCGATTCGTATGGCTCGCGCCTGCGCTTCAAGCGCCTGTTCGACCAGCACCCGCATCCAATGTGGGTATACGACCTGGAGACGCTGCGCTTCCTGGTGGTGAACCGCGCCGCCACCGAGGTGTACCGCTACAGCGAAGAAGAATTCCTGGCGATGACCATCGAGGATATCCGCCCGCCGCAGGAGCTGGCGCGCCTGCACGCCGACCTGGCGGCGACAGCGGGGGCGGGGCCGCAGCAATCGGGCGCCTGGACCCATCGGCGCAAGGACGGGCGCCTGCTGCGGGTGGAGATTTCCTCGCACCCGCTGATGCTGGCCGCGCACCGGGCGCGCTTCGTCGTGGCGCATGACGTGACGGACCGCCTGCGCATTGAGAAAGCGCTGCACGAATCGCAGGAGATGACGCGGCTGGTGGTCGACCATATCCCGCACCAGATCTTCTGGAAGGATATGGACCTGCAATACCGCGGCTGCAACGACGTCTTCCTGCGCGCCGCCGGCCTGGCCAGCCAGTGCGAGGTGGTGGGCAAGAGCGACTTCGACTTTCCCTGGGCGCATAACGCGCAGCGCATCCGCGCCGACGATACCGAGATCCTGCGCCATGGCACGCCGCGCCTGAACCGCGAAGACCACCTGCTGTTCGCCGATGGCAGCGTGCACTGGTTCCTGATCAACAAGCTGCCGCTGCACGACCAGGCCGGCAAGACCATCGGCCTGCTTGGCACCATCGAGGACATCACCGAGCGCAAGCAGGTGGAACTGATGCTGCAGCTGCATAACCGCGCCCTGGAGTCGAGCAACAACGCCATTGCCATTACCGCCATCTGCGACGGCAGCGACGCTATCGAGTATGCCAATCCCGCGCTGGCCGAGCTGACCGGGCACCCGCTGCAGGAGCTGTCCGGGCGCAGCCTGGAAACCGTGCTGGCCGGGCAGGACGGCGAAGCCGCCCGCGCCGCCCTGCATGCGGCGGTGCATGCGCAAAGCGAGGTGCAGCTGATGTTGGAGGGCCAGCACCGCGACGGCAGTTCCTGGTGGGCGCAGCTGCACGTGGCGCCGGTGGGCGGCAGCCAGGGTTCGCACAGCCACCGCGTCTGCGTGCTGACCGACATGACGTCCACCATGAAGTACCAGGCGCAGCTCGAATACCAGGCCAGCCACGACGCGCTGACGGGACTGCCCAACCGCAACCTGTGCAGCGACCGCCTGGCGCAGGCCATCAGCTACGCGCAGCGCTATGGCCACACGGTGTGGGTGGTGTTCCTCGACCTGGACAACTTTAAGCTGGTGAACGACAACATGGGCCATGGCGCGGGCGACGAGCTGCTGCGCAGCGTGGCGCGCCGCCTGCGCGAATGCGTGCGCGACACCGATACCGTGGCGCGCATGGGCGGCGACGAATTCGTGCTGGTGCTGCTGGACGGGAATGCGGCGACGCCCTCGCAAACGGTGCTGCGCAAAATCCTGGACAGCGTGGCGGCGCCGCTGTTGCTGGCCGGGCAGCAGCAGACGGTCAGCTGCAGCATGGGCGTGGCGCTGTATCCGGCCGACAGCACCGACCCGCAGCTGCTGATGCGCTACGCTGATATCGCCATGTACCGCGCCAAGGAGGGCGGCCGCAACCAGGTGCAGTTCTACGAGCCCGCCATGCATGCGCGCATCGTGGAGCGGGCCGCCATCGAGGGCGAGTTGCGCGGCGCCCTGGCGCGCAACGAGATGTTCCTGGTGTACCAGCCCAAGGTGCACGTGGCCACCGGTGAAATCTCCGGCGTCGAGGCCTTGCTGCGCTGGCGCCACCCGACCCTGGGCCTGGTGGCGCCGGGGCGCTTTATCGGCGTGGCGGAGGAGACCGGCCTGATCGTGGAGCTGGGGCGCTGGGTGATCCAGACCGCCTGCGCCCAGAACAAGGCGTGGCAGGACGCCGGCCTGCCGCCGCTGCGGGTGGCGGTGAATGTGTCGGCGCGCCAGTTCCGCGACAAGGCGCTGGCGGACGAGGTGGTGGCGGCCCTGCATAGCACCGGCCTGCAGGCGCAGTACCTGGAGCTGGAGCTGACCGAGAGCATGATGATGCAGGATGCCGACGAGGCGGTGGCCACCGTGCAGCGCCTGAAGAAAGTCGGGGTCGGGCTGTCGATCGACGACTTCGGCACCGGTTACTCCAGCCTGGCCTACCTCAAGCTGTTCCCGATCGACTTCCTCAAGATCGACCAGTCCTTTGTGCGCGACATGCTGGGCGACCCGACGATGGCGGCGATCGTGCGCTCCGTGATTTCGCTCGGGCACAGCCTGGATTTCCGCGTCGTCGCGGAAGGGGTGGAGACGGAGGGCCAGTTGGCCTACCTGCAGCGCTACCACTGCGACGAGGCGCAGGGCTACCACCTGAGCAAGCCGATCCTGCCGGAGGAATTCGCCGCCCTGCTGGCGCAAGGGCAGGCGCGCCAGCCGGCCTTGCAGCCGGGCGAGCCATCCCTGGGCACCTTGCTGCTGCTGGACGATGAACCGAACGTGCTGTCGTCCCTGGTGCGTCTGCTGCGGCGCGATGGCTACCGCATCCTGCTGGCGCACACTGCGCAGGAAGCGTTTACCCACCTGGCCACGCACGATGTGCAGGTGGTGATGAGCGATCAGCGCATGCCGGAGATGAGCGGCACCGAATTCCTGAGCCGTGTGCGCAAGCTGTATCCGGGAACGGTGCGCATTATCCTGTCCGGCTATGCGGAGCTGGAGTCGGTGCTGGGCGCCATCAACCGCGGCGAGATCTACCGCTTCTACACCAAACCGTGGGACGACCAGGCCCTGCGCGAGAATATCCGCGAAGCTTTCCGCTACTACGAGTTACTGCACGCGTCTAGCCCTGCGACAGCACGTTGAAAGCATCCAGCAGGGTGCGCGCGCGGAACGGCTTGAGCACCACCTGTTTCACGCCGCGTTCGCGCAAGGCCGCCAGCAGCGTGTCGTCGCAGCGGCCGGCCAGCACGGCCAGCGGGATTTGGGCGTTGCTGGCGCTGCGCCCCAGGCGCACCTGGTCCAGCAGCGACAGGTCGAAGGCGTCGCCGGTGTCGATGGCGATCAGGGCGCCGTGGTAAGGCTGCTGGTTCAGCATCTGCCGCGCCAGCGCGGTGCTGGCGGCTTCCTGCACTTCGGCCACGCCGAGCGAACGGGCGGTCAGGGCCACGGTCCGCCGCAGCATGCTTTCCGGCTCGACCAGGAGCATTTGTTTCAGCTCAGGCATGCCTGGCCTCCAGCTCCTGGATGACCAGGCTGCGCAAGGTGGACAGGATCGCCATCTCGATGTCATCGAGCTGGCGTGGGCGGGTATCGATGATGCAGATCGTGCCCAAGGCATAGCCGTTGGCCAGGAGCAGCGGGGCGCCGGCGTAAAAGCGGATGTGGGGCGGCCCGGTCACCAGCGGGTTGTCGGCGAAACGCGGGTCGAGCCGGGCGTCTTCCACCACAAAGATCTCGGCGCGCAGGATGGCGTGGCCGCAGAAGGAAATGTCGCGCCCCGTTTCGCAGGTGCTGCCCATGCCGATGGCCGCCTTGAACCATTGGCGGTCGGTGTCGAGCAGGGAGATCAGGGCGATGGGCACGTCGAATTCCTGGGCCGCGAATTCAACGATCTTGTCGAAGCGCTGTTCCGGCGGGGTGTCGAGCAGCAGCAGGGCGTACAGGGCCGCCAGGCGTTCCGCTTCGTTCGGGGGCGTGGGTGCGGGCATCATGGTTTGGGTACTGTAGCACGCTTACACTTTTTAGATGCCGTTCGCTTTGGTTTTCTGGCAAGATTTAGCGCGACATAATACATACGAGGAAAGCTGATGCTGAAACTGTGGTTGAAACGCATAATCCTGGCCGTGCTGGTGCTGCTGTTGCTGACCGTGCTGGGCCTGTGGTTCTTCCTGCGCGGCAGCCTGCCCCAGCTCGACGGCAAGATCACGGCCGCCAGCCTGGCCTCGGCCGTGACGGTGCTGCGCGACGACAAGGGCGTCCCTTCCATCAGCGGCACCGACCGCAACGACGTGGCGTATGCGACCGGTTTTGTGCACGCGCAGGACCGCTTTTTCCAGATGGACCTGCTGCGCCGCATGCCAGCCGGCGAATTGTCCGAACTGTTTGGCGAGAAGGCGCTGGAGACCGACCGCATCCACCGCCTGCACCGTTTCCGCGCGCGCGCCGCGCTGGCGATCCAGGCCATGCCGGCCGCCGACCGCAAGCTGCTGGAGCGCTATACCGCCGGCGTGAACGACGGGCTGAACGCGCTGGGCACCCGTCCTTTCGAATATGGCCTGGTGGGCGCGGCCCCGCGCCCGTGGGCGCTGGAGGACTCCTACCTGGTGGCCCTGGCCATGTACATCGACCTGCAGGTGACGGGTATCGGGCGCGAACTGGCGCGCGGCTGGCTGCGCGAGAATGCGAACGCGGAGCAACTGGCCTTCCTGCTGCCGGAATCGAGCCAGTGGGATGCGCCGCTGGATGCGGCCGGCATGGCGGCGCCGGACGCGCCGATCCCGGCGCGCGCGCCGGACTGGTGGGGCAAGGGCATTGCGAAAGAGCCGGCCACGCTGGCGTCGGCCGCCTTTGTCGATGGCGTGGGCAGCAATAACTGGGCGGTGTCGGGCCAGCGCAGCGCGCATGGCGGCGCCATCGTGTCGGACGATATGCACCTTGGCATCCGCCTGCCGAGCACCTGGTACCGCCTGCTGTTGCAGGTGCCGGGCGCGAACGGCAGCACGCGCCGCATTGTCGGCGTCAGCATTCCCGGCGCGCCGGCCGTGGTGGCGGGCAGCAACGGCCACGTGGCGTGGGGCTTCACCAACAGCTATGGCGACTATATCGACCTGGTGGAGGTGGCGGCGGCCAAGGACCGTCCGGGCCAGGTCAAACTGCCGGGCGGCTGGGAGACTCCGGTCGAGCGTGTGGAGCGCATCCTGGTCAAGGGCCAGGCGGCGGCCACGCTGACGGTACGCGAAACCTCATTGGGCCCGATCCTGCAGTCCGGCGGGCGCGAGTATGCGGTGCACTGGGTGGCGCACGAGCCGAACGCGGTCAACCTGGCGCTGCGCCATATGGAGGAAGCCAACAGCGTGAAAGACGCGCTGGCGCTGGCGCCCAAAGTCGGCATGCCGGCGCAAAACCTGGTGGTGGGCGACAGCGGCGGGAATATCGGCTGGACTATTTCCGGCCCACTGCCGCAACGCACGGCAGCGTCGGTCGATGCGACCTATCCGCTGGCGGCCAATGGCAGCTCGCGCGGCTGGCAGGGGCTGCTGCCGGCGGCGGCCTATCCGTCGGTGAGCAACCCGGCGGGCGGCCAGCTGGTCACGGCCAACAGCCGCCAGCTGGCGGGCGCCGAAGCGGCCAAACTGGGCGACGGCGGCTTTGACCTGGGCGCGCGGGCGCAGCAGGCGCGCGACAGCCTGGCGGCATTGGGCCCCAAGACCGACGAGCAGGGCGTATACAGTGTGATGCTGGACGACCGTGCCCTGTTCATCGGCAAGTGGCGCGAACGCGCGCTGGCCGTGCTGGACGCGGAGGCGCTGCAGGGCAAGCCGCAGCGCGCCGAGCTGGCGCGCCTGTTACAGGAGAGCTGGAACGGCCGCGCCAGCACGGATTCGGTGGCCTACCGCGCCAGCCGCGCTTTCATGTGGTCGCTGTACGAGCTGCTGTACGGCGGCGCCAATATGGAGCTGGCAAAGCTGAATAAGGACGCCAATATGCGCGCCGCCTCCAGCCGCTGGCCGGTGGTGCTGGCGCGCCTGCTGGACGAGCAGCCGGCCGGCTGGCTGCCGCAGGGCCATGCCAGCTGGAAGGCGCTGCAGCTGGCCGCGCTGGACCGCACCATCGCGCATCTGGCCAAGGACGGCAAGCCGCTGGCCGCCGCCACCTGGGGCGCGCGCAATACCGCCACCATCGCGCACCCGATCGCCGGCGCGCTGCCGGGGCTGAAAAAGTGGCTGAGCGTGCCGCCCGACCAGCTGCCGGGCGACAGCAATATGCCGCGCGTGGCCGGGCCGGCCTTTGGCCAGTCCGAGCGCATGACGGTGACCCCGGGGCGCGAGGAGTACGGCCTGTTCAATATGCCGGGCGGCCAGAGCGGCCACCCGCTGTCACCGTATTTTCTGGCCGGCCATGCCGACTGGGTGGCGGGCAAGGCGACGCCGCTGCTGCCGGGGCCGGCGGTGCATGCCCTTAAGTTCCTGAAGTAAAACGGCGCAGGAAGGCGACCGTGCGCTGCCACGCCAGGCGCGCGGCCGCTTCGTCGTAGCGCGGCGTGGTGTCGTTGTTGAAGCCGTGCTCGACGCCCGGGTAGAGGTGGTATTCATAGCGCACCCCGGCCGCTTTCAGGGCCGCCTCGTAAGCCGGCCAGCCGGCGCGGATGCGGGCATCGTTTTCCGCATCGTGGATCAGCAGGGGCGCCTTGATCCTGGCGGCTTCGGCGGCGGCCGGCTGGGAACCGTAAAAAGGCACGGCCGCCGCCAAGTCCGGCTGCACCGTGGCCAGGTAGTTGGCCATGGCGCCGCCGTAGCAGAACCCCACCACGCCGACCTTGCCATTGCCGGCTTCATGCCCGGCCAGCGCCTGGTAGGCCGCGACGAAGTCGGCCCGGGTTTTGGCCTGGTCCAGCTTGCCGAACAGCTCGCGCGCCTTGTCTTCATTGCCGGGGTAGCCACCCAGCGGGAACAGGGCGTCCGGCGCGAAGGCCAGGAAACCCTCCAGCGCCAGGCGGCGCGTAATGTCCTCGATATGCGGGTTCAGGCCGCGGTTCTCATGCACCACCAGCACGGTGGGCAGCTTGCCGCCGGCCTTGGCGGGCCGCGCCAGGTAGCCGCGCACGCTGCCGTAACCCTGCGGCGACGGGTATTCCACATAGGAGGTTTTCAAGCGTGCATCGTCGGCCGCCACCAGCGGCGCGGCGAAACTGGGCGCCATCGCGGCCAGCATGCCGGCGCCGGCGGCGGCGATGAAGTCGCGGCGGCTGAGCTGGCCGTGTACGTACTTGTCGAACAGCTGCAAAACAGAAGGGTCAAAATCGGTGGCAGTCAAGCGCGGCATCGCATTGTCTCCTTATTAACGAAAATGTGCGTTGCCAAGTGTACCCTGACTGGTTTAAGGCCGGTTTTTGGGTGCATAATAAAAATCCCAAAGCCAGCAACCCAATAGATGAGGCAAGCATGATGAACGATTTTGCGGCCGCCTCCCGGGCCACGATGCAATTCCTGCGGCAACGCCTGGGCTTCAAGCTATGGATGGTGACCCGCACCGACGGGAAGGACTGGATTGTGCTGTTCGCCGACGACAACGGTTACGGCGTGAAGGCCGGCCAGGTGTACAGCTGGGCCGAGATGCTCTGCTCGCGCATGGTCGAAGGGGCGGGACCGAATATCGCGCCGGACGTGGCGCGGGAACCCGCCTACGCCAGCGCGCAGATCCACGACAAGGTCACGGTGGGCGCCTATGTGGGCGTGCCGCTGCGGCGCGCCGACGGCACCCTGTTTGGCACCCTGTGCGGCATCGACCCCGAGCCGCAACCCGAGCGCATCCGCGACGAACAGGACATGGTGGTGCTGATGGGCGAGCTGCTGGGCGGCTTGCTGGAGGCGGAACTGTCCGGCACGGAAGCGGTGCGCAAGGCCGAGCGCAACGATGTGGACAGCACGCGCGACGAGCTGACCGGCCTGTACAACCGGCGCGGCTGGGACATGCTGGCGGCGCGCGAAGAAGAACGCTGCCGCCGCTACGGCCACCCGGCATGCGTGGTGTCGATCGACCTGGACGACCTGAAGTTCTACAACGACACCCAGGGCTACGCCTCCGGCGATGCCCTGCTGATCCGCTGCAGCAAGGCCTTGAAGGATGTAACGCGCGGCTCGGATGTGGTGGCGCGCATGGGCGGCGATGAATTCGCGATGCTGATGGTGGAGTGCGACTACTTCGACGCGCAGGCCATGCTGCTGCGGGTGCAGGAGACGCTGGCCGGCTACGATGTGCGCGCCTCGATCGGCATGGCGATGCGCAAGCCCGGTATCGACCTGGAGGAATCGCTCGCCATGGCCGATGCCGAGATGTACCGCGCCAAACGCTCACGCAAGGTTCTGAACTAGGTCGCCTTTGGCGCCGGCCCGCGAGCCGGCCGCCTTGCCCAAGCCGAACAGGGGCCGCAGCAGCGGCACCCGGCGCACCATCTCAAAGACCGCGAAGCTGATGGCCAGCGTCAACAGCACGATCAGCGCGCCTTCCAGCGCCGGCGGCAGGCCGGCGGCGCGCAGGGCCATGGCCAGGCAGATGATCAGGCTCTGGTGCAGGAGATACACCGGGAACACGGCCTGCGTCAGGTAGCGCCGCGCGGCGCTGTCGAAGTTCAGGTGCTGGTAGCCGAAAGCGCAGACGGCTAGCAGGCCGCTCCACTGGCAGGTGGCGTACAGCACGCGTCCCAGCGGCAGCCAGGCGACCTGGAAGGCCTCGCCCATCATGTAAAAACCCATCAGGCCGGCCCAGCTGGCGCAGAACAGGCCCAGGGCCTTGAAGCGCAGTGCGGCCAGGCGCTGCCAGAAACCGTCCTGGCGCGCCATGGCGGCGCCGAACAGGAACATTGGCAGGCTCAGGGCGTGGTTGTGCCAGTCGGCGGTCAGGTTGTGGGTGTGCGGCCAGTAGGGCAGCAGAAGGATGCGGCCAAGGGCGAGGAAGGCGACCGGCAGCAGGAACAGCTTCCAGCCCTGCAGGTGGCGCAGCAGGCCGGCACCGGCCGCTTGCACGCGGCGGCTGCCGACGGCGGCCAGCAGCAGGGTGTAGAGCCACAGGTAGGGCAGGAACCAGAGGTGGTTCCAGGTCGGCATATCCAGGCAGCCGTTCTGGTCGCAGAAACCGTCGTAGCCGGTCACGTACAGCTGCATGAAGTCGAAGTAGTCGCCCTGGTAGGCGACGTCGGACACCACCTCGAAGTAGGATTGGGGCGGCACGATGAAGAACATGCCGAACACCAGCGGCAGCAGCAGGCGCTTGCTGCGCTCCTTCGCCAGCCCTTTGCCGCCCAGTTTATCGAGCAGGAAAGCGGCCGCCGCGCCGCCGATCAGGAACAGCAGCGACATGCGCCAGGGCGAGGAGAGCAGCATCAGCGGCTCGATGGTGCTGCCGGCGGCGGGCGACTTCACGTGCCAGTCCCAGCTCACGTAGTACATGCCGGTGTGGTACAGCACCAGCAGGAAGAACGCGCAGATGCGCAGCCAGTCGAGGAAGTAGAGGCGTTTGTTGTCCATGGTTGGGGGGGGGGGCTTCGCTGGTTGTCGATGGCGCAAGCTTAGGAGGCGCGGTGTGGCCCGTCGAGCCATTGGTGGCGAACGGCGGCTGGCTGGGGTGAACGGCGGCAGGGCAACTGGGACAGCCCGGTGGCGAGTCAGTTCACTTGTTTAGTGCGGCATACAAGTCCGCCTTGAAGATCCGACCCAAGGGCACGACGGCACCGTCTTGCAGCACCAGGCGGCCTTGCTGATCGATTTTTCGGACCAGGGCTAGCCGCACCGCTGCGCGCCGGTGGCAACGCACGAACTCGCCGCCCAGGCTGGACAGGAGGTCGGTCAGCGTCTGGCGCAACAGCGGGGCGTCGCCGGCGGTGTGCAGGATGACGTAATTGTCGGCGGTTTCAAGCCATTGGATATCATCGACGCGAATCACGCGGGTGACGCCGCGCTCGGTAACCAGCAACTGCCGCAATGGCGCGCCGGGCGGCAATGCTGGTGCCGGCGGCGTTGCGCCGTTGCGGGCGGCAATGCGCTCGCGCAGGCGCTGCATGGCGCGCTGCAGGCGGGCGGCGTCGAAGGGCTTGAGCAGGTAGTCGATGGCGTTGGCGTCGAAGGCCGGCACGGCGTAGGCGTCGAAGGCGGTGGCGAAGACGACCAGCGGGGCGGGGGCGGGCAGGGAGGCGGCGACTTCCAGGCCGCCGACTTCGGGCATTTGCACATCGAGGAAGATGGCGTCGGGCGCGAAGCTGGCGACTTTTTCCAGGGCTTCGATGCCGTCGCGCGCTTCGTCCACGGCGGTGATGCCGGGCTCCTGCGCCAGCATGCGGCGCAGCCTGTCGCGGGCGGGGCGTTCGTCGTCGACAATCAGGATGCGCATGGGAGCCTGATTTCTGCGCGGACGCCGCTGGGTTCGAGCTGCTTTAGGGACAGGCTGGCGTCTTCTCCGTGCAGGGCTGACAGGCGTGCACGGAGGTTGCGCATTCCTAAACCGTGTGAAAGCGGCAAACCAGGGTGCGGCCCGGAGGGCTGGACCCTGAGTTGGCCGGCGTCGTCGCTGATGGCTAATATCAGGGTGCCGCCATCCCTGTTCGCGCTGATGGCGATGTTGGTGGGGGCACGCCGGCGTTCCACGGTGTGCTTGAAGACGTTCTCCAGTAGTGGTTGCATGCTCATTACCGGTACCAGGCATTCGTTGCAGGCAGCGTCGATGTCCCATGCGATCTGCACGCGGTCGCTGAAGCGTTCCTCCATCAGCTTGGCGTAGCCGCGCAACAGGCGCAGCTCGGTGCTGAGCGGCGCTTGCTGCTGGCCACTGACGTCGAGCGTAGCGCGCAGCACGTCGGCCAGCTGCACCAGGGTGGCGTCGGCGCGTTCGACATCGGTGTGCATCAGCGAGGAGATGGTATTCAGGGCGTTGAACAAGAAGTGCGGTTGCATCTGCTGCGTGAGCTGGTGCAGCTGGGCTTCGCGCAGCTGGGCGCTGGCTTTCTCCGCCGCGCGGAAGGACAGCATGCCGAAGGTGATCAGGGTGAAGATCGCGAAGAAGATCGAGATCTTGATGTTTTCGTACACGAAGGTCTCACCCCACGGCTCATGCTCGTAGCGCGCGCCCAGCGCGGCATACACGGCGTGCCGGATGCCGAACGCCAAAGGCGTGAACAGCAGCCACCACATGGGCAGCCACAGCGCCTGGCGCGCGAACCAGCGTGCGGGCGTGACCAACTGGGCGTCGTGGCGGCGCGTGCCCAAGCGCTGCAAGGCCAGCAGCAGGGTGGCCACGGCCATGGAGGAGGTCTCCCACAGGATGGGTTGCCACAGCGGCCCGTGGTCGTTGCGCTGGAAGTCCTGCACGGCGGTGGCCACCATCATGGCCCAGAACAGCAGCCACGCGACAATGAGAGACAGCGCGGCGCGGCGGTTCATTTGGCCTGTTTCTGGTGGCGTGCTTCGACGAGGTCGATCTCGCGCACCAGCTTGCGCGCCGTTTCGTCGGAAATGTGGTGGTGGCGCGCCAGGTCGAAGATGGTGGTGCGCTCGGCCTCCATGGCGGCCAGGCGCAGGTCGCGCTCGGCCTTGTCCATTTTGCGGAAATGCTCCTTGCTCTGGTCCTCCGCCGACCAGGCCACATTCAGGCGGTACTCATAGAGGGCGATGACGCGCGCCGCCGCCTGCGGCAGCACGTCCGGATGGTGGGCGTCGGCCAGGGCCAGCTCGGCGCGCTCGATGGCGGCGATCGCTGCCGACGCGGCCTGGCGGCGCGCCATGTCTTCCTGCTGGCGCTCGGCCGGCTCCTCGGGGAAATGCATGCCGCCCAGAAGGCGCGGCAAGCCCACGCTGGCCGCCAGCAAGGAAATCAGGATCACCGAGCTGGCCAGCAGGATGGTCAGGTCGCGCGCCGGGAACGGGTCGCCGTTGGGCAGCACCAGCGGCAGCGTCAGCACGCCGGCCAGGGTAATGGCGCCGCGCGCGCCGGCCAACGCGGTGGCCAGCAGCAGGCGCCAGTGCGGCTTGTGACTTTGGGCGCCGCGCGCGCGGCGCGTGCGGCGGAACAGGGTGACGCTCAGGGTGGCCCAGACCCAGGCGAAACGCAGCGCGATCAGGCCGGCGCTGATGGCCACCGCGTACAGCACCAGCCACCATGGATTAATGTGGCCGCTCTGCTCCAGCGATTCGCTGGCGCCGCGCAGGATGTCGGGCAGCTGTTCGCCGAGCAGCACGAACATGACGCCGTTCAGGGTGAACTGCACCGTGTCCCAGACGGCGGTGCGCTGGATGCGGGTGGCCGCCATCGCCTGGCCGCCCAGCTCCACATAGCTCATGGTAATGCCGGCCGCCACCGCCGCCAGGATGCCGGAGGCGTGCAGGCGCTCGGCCACCAGATAGGCGCCGAAGGGGATCAGCAGCGACACCAGGATCGGCGAACCAGCTGGTTCGCCATAGCGCGCCGTGAGCCGGCCCTGGAGCCAGGTCACGCCCGCCGTGACGGCCACGCCGGCAGCGATGCCGGCGGCGGCCAGCCAGACAAAGGTGAGCGAGGCATTGGCCAGCGAGAAGGTACCGGTCAGCACCGCCGCCACCGCAAAGCGGAAGCACACCAGGCCGCTGGCATCGTTCAGCAAGGCTTCGCCTTCCAGGATATGCATCAGGCGCTTGGGGATGGGCGCGCGCGAAGCGATGGAGCCCACCGCAACCGGGTCGGTCGGCGACAGGATGGCGGCCAGCGCGAACGCCACCGGCAGCGGCATGGACGGGATCATCCAGTGGATGAAGTAGCCGGCGCCCAGCACGGTAAAGATCACCAGGCCCAGGGCCAGCTCCAGGATCACCACGCGGTCACGGAACAGGCCGGTGTTCGGGATGCGCCAGCCATCGAGGAACAGCAGGGGCGGGATGAAGAGCAGGAAGAACAGTTCGGGGTCGAGCTGGATGCCATGCCCGGACCAGGCGGCGATCACCGCACCCAGCGCGATCTGGACCAGGGGCAGCGGCAGGCCGGCCGGCAGCATGCGCTTTACGTAGGCGCTGGCAATCACGGCCAGCAGCATTGCCAAGACAATCTCGATAGAATCCATATAAAGATTATAGTGGCAATGTTAAGCAAAAAAGAACTTGTCAGCCCCCGGCGGCACTGTCATAATAGCGCCTCTTCTGCGGGAATAGCTCAGTTGGTAGAGCGCAACCTTGCCAAGGTTGAGGTCGAGAGTTCGAGACTCTTTTCCCGCTCCAGAATTCCAAAAAGGACACCTACGGGTGTCCTTTTTTTTGTTGTTTCCTGATCTAATCCCTCGCGGAACTTAAAAAAAGGCCGGTATACTGCCGAAACATTCCATACCAAAGGGAATGCCTATTTAAGCAGATTGGAGCGATTGATGAATTCCGTTCAACAAGAAGTTGACGAGCGCAGTAACCTGACAAACTCCAACAAGTTCGAACTGCTGCTGTTCCGCCTCGGCGTTGACGACACCAGCGGCAACTCGGAACTGTACGGCATTAACGTCTTCAAGATCCGCGAGATCGTGGCGATGCCGACCGTGACCGCAGTGGCCGGTTCCGAGCCGCATATGCTGGGCGTGGTGAACCTGCGCGGACAAATCATTCCTGTGATGGACTTGCCTGGCATCGTCGGCGTCAAGCCGAAGACCGGCCTGAACATCATGCTGGTGACCGAATTCGCGCGCACCACGCAGGCCTTCGCGGTGGAGTCGGTGGACGAGATCGTGCGCCTTGACTGGAGCCAGGTGCTGAGCGCCGAAGGCAGCCACGGCGGCGGCATGGTGACCTCCATTGCGCGCGTCGACGGCGACGTGCAGAACACCCGCCTGGCGCAGGTGCTGGACGTGGAAACCATCCTGCGCAACCTGACCCCGAGCGACGGCAAGGAAATCGACGAAACCGCTGTCGGCCGCCTGCCGCTGAAGCCGGGCACCTTTATCCTGGCGGCGGACGACTCGGTGGTCGCGCGCAACCTGATCGAGCGCGGCCTGGAAGCGATGCACGCGCCGTTCGTGATGATGAAGACCGGTAAGGAAGCCTGGGATAAGCTGAACCACATTGCCGAAGGCTGCAAGGCCGAGGGCATTCCGGTGGAAGACCGCGTGGCCCTGGTGCTGACCGACCTGGAAATGCCGGAGATGGACGGCTTTACGCTGACCCGCCTGGTGAAGCAGGATGCCCGCTTCTCCAAGATTCCGGTGGTGATCCACTCTTCGCTGTCGGGCAAGACCAACGAAGACCACGTGAAAGGCGTTGGCGCCGATGCTTACGTGGCCAAGTTCGTGGCCGAAGAACTGGCGGAAACCATCCGCAACGTGCTTACGAAGTAATTTCCTTCAGCTGCCGGCCATGGAAGCGCACATGGTCGGCGATAAAGCTGGAGATAAAGTAGTAGCCATGATCGTAGCCCGCATGCCGGCGCAGCTCCACAGGCTGGCCGACTGCGCGGCACGCATCCTCGAACACTTCCGGATACAACTGCTCCTCAAGGAACTTGTCGGCCAGGCCCTGGTCGATCAGGATGCCTTTGGGGAAGGGCGCTTGTTCCTGCGCCGCCATGAGCGCGCTCGCGTCATGCGCCAGCCAGCCGGCCTGGTCCGGACCAAGATAACCATTGAAGGCCTTGTGGCCCCAGGGGCAGCGGCTTGGCGCGGCAATCGGCGCAAAGGCCGACACGCTGCTGAACAAGTCGGGCCGGCGCAGGGCCAGGGTCAATGCGCCGTGGCCGCCCATGGAATGGCCGAAGATGCCGACGCGCTTGCCATCAACAGGTAATTCATCGATCACCAGCTGGCGCAGTTCGTGGATGTAGCTCTCCATGCGGTAGTGCTGCGACCATGGCGCTTGCGATGCGTCCACGTAGAAGCCCGCGCCTTCGCCGAAGTCCCAGCTGGTCGTTTCGCCTTCAATCCCGGCGCCGCGCGGGCTGGTGTCGGGCGACACCAGGACCAACCCTTCCTGCGCCGCGAATTGCTGCGCGCCGGCCTTGATGGCAAAGGTCTCTTCCGTGCAGGTCAGGCCGGCGAGGTAGAACAGTGCGGGCACGGGGCCTTGCGCTGCCTGTGCCGGAATGAAGATGGAGAAGCGCATTGGCAAGCCAATCGCTTTCGAGTCGTGGCGGTAAAAACGCTGTACCCCGCCATGGCATACGTGTTCGCTGATCATGTCCATGCCCGGCATTGTACCGAACTTGGGTGCGACGCGTTTTTCACAAATGCAATATAGTTGAGTTCGGAGGTAAGTTTATGACCGATCTGTTTGTCTTCTCGGAAGAACTCGCCTGGACCAGCGCCATGCTGCTCGCATGGCTTGCCGGCGAGTTTGTTCACCGCTGGACCAGGCTGCCGCGTATCAGCGTGTATGGCCTGGTGGGCTTCCTGCTGGCGCAGGCAACGCCCGATCTTCTCGTGCCGGACGGCAGCAGCCAGGTAACGCTGCTCGCCAATATCGCTTTCGGCCTGATCCTGTTTGAATTTGGTTACCGTATCAACCTGCGCTGGTTGCGCGTAAATCCCTGGATTGCCATCAGCGGCCTGGCCGAATCGGCGCTCACATTCGGCGCGGTGTATGCCATTGCGGCCTGGCAGGGCATGCCGCCGTTGACGGCGCTGCTGCTGGCATCGCTCGCCATGTCGTCTTCGCCGGCCGGCGTGCTGCGTGTGATTAACGAAGAACGCAGCTCGGGGCAGGTGACCGAGCGCGTGCTGCACCTGGTGGCGATCAACTGCGTGCTGGCGCTGTTCGTATTCAAGGTGGTGGTGGGCTTCTGGGTGTTCCAGACCTCCGGCAGCCTGACGCAGGCGGTGTCGCACAGCCTGATCGAGTTGCTGGCCTCCGCCGTGCTGGGCGCGGTGGCGGGCATGCTGACGCCGGCGCTGCTGCGCGGCCTGGGCACGCTGGCCCGCGACGGCACGGTGGCGTTTGCAATGGTGGTGATCCTGCTGGTATCGATCACCCAGGCGGCCGACCTGTCGCCGATGCTGGCGACGCTGACCTTCGGCCTGATGGCGCGCCACCGCCGCGTAACCTTCACCCGCACGCAGCGCAACTTCGGCGCCATCGGCGAGTTGCTGACGGTGCTGCTGTTCGTGTTTGCCGTGTGTACGCTGGACTGGCAGCGCGTGGTGGCCGGCGCTTCGCTTGGCTTGCTGCTGCTGATGGTGCGCTTTGCCACCAAGACGGTTGCAGTGGCGGCGTTCGCGCACGTGTCCGGCATTTCCTGGCGTAAGGGTGCGCTGATCGGCGTGGCATTGTCGCCGATGTCGGTGTTCGCGATCTTGCTGCTGGAGCAGACGCGCTATATGGGCATTGTGCTGGTCGATGAACTGGCCGCGCTGGCCGCCATGACCTTGTTCATGGAAGTGCTGGGGCCGATCATTACGCAGCGCGCGCTGGTACTGGCGCGCGAAACGGCGAAAGAGGAGGGCTGAGATGCCGTTGGAAGAATTTAAATCATCACAGCCCCTGACCATGGGGGTGGAGCTGGAGATGCAGCTGGTCAGCCTGTCGGACTTCGACCTGACGGCGTCCAGCCCGGACTTGCTGCACCTGTTGCAGCGCAAGCCGTTCCCCGGCAATGTGACGCCGGAGATCACCGAGAGCATGATCGAGATTAACACCGACGTGCACACCAAACACGGCGAGCTGCTGGCGCAGCTGCACGAAACGCGCGACACGCTGGTGAAGGCGGCCGATACGCTGAATATTGGTATCTGCGGCGGCGGCACGCATCCGTTCCAGCGCTGGTCGGAACGCAAGATCTTCTCCAAGCCGCGCTTCAAGGAAGTGTCGGCGCTGTACGGCTACCTGGCCAAGCAGTTCACCATTTTCGGCCAGCACGTGCACATCGGCTGCAGCAGCGGGGACGACGCGCTCTACCTGCTGCATGCGTTGAGCCGCTATGTGCCGCACTTTATCGCGCTGTCTGCATCTTCGCCCTATGTGCAGGGTAACGATACGCTGTTCAACTCAGCGCGCCTGAACAGCGTGTTCGCCTTCCCCATGAGCGGGCGCGCGCCCTTCATTTTGAAGTGGGACCAGTTCGAGCACGAGTTCTTCTCCAAGATGGAGCACACAGGCGTGATCAAGTCCATGAAGGACTTCTACTGGGACATCCGGCCCAAGCCGGAATACGGCACCATTGAGCTGCGCGTGTGCGACACGCCGCTGACGGTGGAGCGCGCGGCGGCGCTGGCGTGCTATCTGCAGGCGCTGTGTGCCTATCTGCTGGAGCGCAAGGAAGAGCCGCCGGCGGAGGACGACTACCTGGTGTACAACTACAACCGCTTCCAGGCTTGCCGATTCGGGTTGGATGGCACGGTGGTGCACCCCAAGACCTACGAAAGCCTGTCGCTGCGCGAGGATATCCTGACCACGCTGCGGCGCATGGATCTGCATGCCGAGGCGCTGGGAGGTAGCGCGGCACTTAATCATCTGATGCAGGTGACCCATATGGGCAGCGATGCGCATTACCTGCGCGCGCAGTATGACGCGTCGGGCAGCGTGGAGGGCGTGGTGGATGCTGCTATCGCCCGCTTCCGGGGTAATTAGCGCCGGGCTTGGGGGGATGATTGTAGGCCCGCCTCAGCTTCCAGGTGGTGCCTACACGATTCCATAGGTGGACGAACCTGGTGGTCTCCGTGCCGCGCTCGCCGGCACGTGAAAAGGTGTGGTAGCCGACCTGGAGGGCGCCGTAGCCTTTGAGTGGATAGACCTCAAGGGTGCCCGGCACCAGGGTTCGTGTAACGCCTTGGTCGTGGGGGCATGAATCCGTGGCCCTGGGGGCCTCCATAAGGCTGATGCTCGTGCGGTCGTAATAGAAAGCGTCGTCGGCGGTGAAGATTGCTTTGAATTTTTCGGCGTCGCAGGTGACGAAAGCCGCTTCAAAAAACTCGCTGTCCTTGAGCGCAAGCTCGTCGTAAAGCGAGCCGCTGCGCGATGGGTCCTCCGCCAGACAAGCGGGTGCCATCAAGGTGAGAAGGGCCGCTGCGAGGAGTGTGGTGGAGGTACGCATTGTGTTTTCGTTCGGGCGCCCGTCCGGATCGGGCTAGCGGGCACCGTTTTGCGGGTCAATCGTTACGGGCACTGGCGCATGCAGATGATGGACTCTTTCCAGCACTGGTACTCATACTCCGGCATCATGTCTGCGCATGCGTAGTACCGCTCATTGCATTCAGCGCGGCAGGTTTCCCGATCAGTGGCGGTCGCCAATTGCGACGACAGGCCAGCACCTAAAGCAAACAGAAAGATCGCGATTTTCTTCAAGTTCTTCTCCATTTTTTTGGTTGATTAGAATACGCGGAATCATATGCGCTCAGCGACTATAGGGAAGTTGCTGAAATGGTGTCAATAAATTAACGTTACTTCTTAGTTAATAGTGATGCGAATATGCATCATGGGGCGGCAAAGGCATCCGCCATCGTACTTGGGTTTTCACTTCATGCCGCGCAGGGCGATCAATTGCCAGGTCGACAGGGTAAAGGTGGCTACCAGGAGCGCGACCGATACCGTTTGCCTGAATAATTCGCTGCCATTAAGAAGGAAGAGGGAGTGGATGCCGACAGTTAGAAAACCAAGCGCAGCTAGCAGCTTGTAGTAGGTAAGGCCGGTGTGAATGTTGGATATGACTCGGCTATGCCCAGTTAATTTCATCGAGTACTGCGATGAACATGTCCCTGTCTTCGCATCTTGAGAAGTACCACTCATTGAAACCAAAGTCATAATCGGTCTTCTCGAACCAGTGAGAAGTCCAAGTCCCAGAATGTTGGTGAGGTTCTGAGACAAAGCACACCCGATACTCGGATTGCGCCTGAGAGCAAGTGACCATCCGCCGGTCCAAATTTTTGCCAACACCAGCGATTCGCAAAATCAAGCTCAGGGTAAGACACTTTAAGCATCACTGAGAATGAAAAGCGCTTGATGATTTCGTTCCGAGAAGCCTCATCCGATAAAGCGTACTCTTCTGGATGTGAACACTCCGAAAGATACGCCTCGAAGCTCGATCTCTCTAAGGTTCGTTGGACAGTTGTCATTGCCGATAACTTCAATATGGGGCCGAACGTGTGTGAATTCACCGGACTGCGCGGCCTTATGCGCAGATCCGGTGGAATGAAAGGTTATGCTTTTAGCCCGATGCAAACTGGGTTCCTTTGGGCCATTCGGCGGTTGCGCGAAATTCACTGAGTACCTTCCAGGCTGCCTTTTCGAATCTCTTTTCCGAATCATCACCAGCCATAGGAAAAAGAAGTTCGGCACTTAGAGTTGCCTTGTCGAAGCGGAAAAGACCACGGCATTCGCCAGCCTGCATGTGGCGGCTCTCGTAGCGCGGGTCTTTGCACCAAAGATTCGCGATAAAGAAATAATCGACGAATTGTGCGGTTTCTTTGTCTTTGATGATGCCGATCGATTGCGCATCGACCCGCATGTCTTCAGCTAGCTTTATATTTTGCGGCATAACGTTTCACGCTAACCGGCACGACAAAGCGCAGCTTTGGCGTGTCCAGCGAACGAAGTGAGCGAGGTTGAGCATGTTGTTAGCCTTTAGTGCCACAAGCATCATTGTCATTATTTCGTTCATTGAGAACGGTTACAACTCCCTCTTTAATTTCGAGCTCGAGCTCCGTTCGGTAGATCGACCGACTCGAAGAATCTCGGCATAGCCAATCTAGTCTGGCACTGTGCAAACCGCTAACCCAGTCTGCGATTAGCGGAGATTTCAGTTCGGGATAAATATCTTGTGTCGGGAAGGACCCGCCGCACCTGTATAGAGCCGTCAGCAAAAGTCTTCCGTGATCGAGACGGAAAACACCAACAGGTCCACCAATCGCCGAGCAGCTCTCGGAAATTGCGACTTCGCGTAGTTTTTCTGAGGAAGGCAGCCCAACCCAGCAGCATTTTTTCGGCCAAATGACACCTGTGCGTTCGCCAAAGGAGAACTGATCAACAAGCGGCTCGGTCGCGGTACTTAGCGGCGAAGCCGAAATGGTAAGAAGCAGAATCAGGAACCGGAGTAAACGCATGGCTGGCTAACGTGGATGTTCAGTGGTGCCGTCAGGCGTCCACTGGAACAGAAGGTTAGCGGAAAACGTCAATCCAATTACCTTAGACTTCGCGAACGTCAGAGCGGAGAAATTCAAGCCGTTCGATAAGCATAGCTTCGACGGAATTGTGAATTTCCTGGACTTCTTCAATGGAGCACGACACGTTGAGTCCAATGGCTCGAGCAACGAGATCAAGACTTCCGTCATCCAATTGATTGATGATTTCGCGAATTCTTTTGACGATATTGCGCAATACCCATGCTTTTTGAAAGGTGTCGAAATCGACATCTAGGTCCACACCCATTACGTTCGATACCCCCAGCATTTTGGTCATGCTCATCCAGGAATCGGCAGTTTCGTAAGTCCAGACGTGGTCATCGGAGCGATAGCTCTTCAGATTCAATGCCATCACACGAAGCCAAATTGCAAAAGGGTCGTCTTGATACCAAAGCGTCTTACCTGATATGGTGATGTTCGATTTCGACATGGCTGCTAACGTGGTGCTAACCGGCGGCTGGAGCGCGCAGCGCGTAAGACGTCCGGTTGAGCTAGATGTTGGACACGCGCGTGAACTGGCCGCGAAGGCCCAGACGACAGCGTGTCCGCGAATGCGCCCGCACCAACGCTAGCAAACCGCGCGTGCTGACCCCTGCCACCAAACTGAGAACTGCCAGCGCCCCAAACGCCGGCACTAGCCGCGCTGGCGGATTTGCCAACGGCCCAAGTGCCAGAAGTAAGAGCTGAAGCCTGCATCATGTTCACAGCGATGACCAACGTGTTTGCTCAGCGGCGCGAGGAAGCGGGCGAAGCCCGCTGTAGCGCGTCCGCTGGAGCTGATGGTTAGGGTACCCTTTAGGTATCGTCGCGTGCATCAGACCAGAGTGCATAAAAATCAAAATCCATACTAAGGTTGAACTTCGCTAGACCCGCGACCAGTGAGGCTGAAAAGACAAGACCAGGGTACTCTTCGTGAAAATAGCCGACCAACTGCATGCGCCCGCTGTGTTCTTTGGCGAGTGCAGCAAATCCGATCGGGCTTGCCTCAAGTTGCACCAGTACATCCGCGATGTGAAGTTCCAGCTCCTCAGTTCGAGGCAAACGAGAGGCCAATTCCCAACGATCAAACTTCCGTTCCCTTCGGGTACGCGGATGCAAATCACCCTTGCGCCAAGAATCCGTGGGCGCAATGCCCGTTCGCCTCGACACCATTTCTGGATCAAGAGTCCCCGTCAGCGCAAAATACGCATAGCTTTCATTCGACTGTGACATCGAGCTCCTAACGTGGTGCTAACCGGTGGCTGGAGCGCGCAGCGCGTAAGCCGTCCGGTTGAGCTAGATGTTGGACACGCGCGTGAACTGGCCGCGAAGGTTCAGACGACAGCGTGTCCGCGAATGCGCCCGCACGAACGCTAGAAAACCGCGCGTGTAGGCCCCTGCCACCAAACTGAGAACTGCCAGCGACCCAAACGCCGGCACTAGCCGCGCTGGCGAATTTGCCAGCGGCCCAAGTGCCAGAAGTAAGAGCGGAAGTCTGCATCATGTTCAAAGCGATGACCAACGTTGTGCTACCCGGCGGCTGGAGCGCGCAGCGCGTAAGCCGTCCGGTTGAGCGGAATGTTGGACACGCGCGTGAACTTGCCAAGAAGGCTTAGACGACAGCGTGTCCGCGAATGCGCCCGAACGAGCGGCTGCAAACCGCAAGTGCGGGGCCTTGCCCGGAAACTGCGAGCAGCAAGCGGCCAAACCGCCAGCACTAGCCGCACTGGTAAAGCTGCCAGCGGCCCAAGCGCTAAACGAAGTGGTCGAAGTTTGATACATGTTCACAGCGATGCCCAACGTGGAACTAACCGGCGGCGGAAGCGCGCAGCGCTGTAGCCGTCCGGTTGAGTGTAGTGTTGGACACGCGCGTGAACTGGCCGCGAAGGCCTAGCCGACAGCGTGTCCGCGAATGCGCCCAGGCTAGCAGCAGCGGGCCGTACTGCACTGGACTTGCCACCGATACTTGCGCAGACGGCGGCCCAAGCGGCACCGCAAGCCGCGCTGGCGGATTTGCCAGCGGCCCAAGTGCCGAACGAAGTGGTCGAAGTCTGCATCATGTTCAAAGCGATGGCCAACGTGTTTGAATTAACCGGCGCGCGTCAGCGCGTCCGCGTTGAATGAATTGTTGGGCATAGTTTAACTTGGGTCTAGGTCGGTTGGAAATTTGCTGGCCTCATCCCAAGCATGTCCTTCGAGTTCACCAATGACATTTCGACGGTGCCACGCACGATTGAGATGAGAAAAGATGTGCCCCAGTTCGACGCGAAAAACACTCTCGTCAAACTCAGGATCGGCAGTCATCGAGTCCATCATTTTTTCGAGATGTTCACGAGCATCGTCAAGTTCGTACATGAGCATGGCCCATTCAACCGGAGCTTCTTCTTTCGAAATCATCGTTAGCTTCACCGTCCAGCCCAACGTGGTGCTAACCGGCGGCTGGAGCGCGCAGCGCGTAAGCCGTCCGGTTGAGCTAGATGTTGGACACGCGCGTGAACTGGCCGCGAAGGCTCAGACGACAGCGTGTCCGCGAATGCGCCCGCACGAACGCCAGAAAACCGCGCGCGCAGGTCCCTGCCACCAAATTGAGAACTGCCAGCGGCCCAAACGCCGGCACCAGCCGCGCTGGCGGATTTGCCAGCGGCCCAAGTACCAGAAGTAAGAGTTGAAGCCTGCATCATGTTCACAGCGATGACCAACGTGGTGCTAACCGGCGGCTGGAGCGCGCAGCGCGTAAGACGTCCGGTTGAGCTAGATGTTGGACACGCGCGTGAACTGGCCGCGAAGGCCCAGACGACAGCGTGTCCGCGAATGCGCCCGCACCAACGCTAGCAAACCGCGCGTGCTGACCCCTGCCACCAAACTGAGAACTGCCAGCGCCCCAAACGCCGGCACTAGCCGCGCTGGCGGATTTGCCAACGGCCCAAGTGCCAGAAGTAAGAGCTGAAGCCTGCATCATGTTCACAGCGATGACCAACGTTAAGTAGACGTCATATTGACGTTTTAGTAAAAAAATATTATGACGTCTAATCTCGCGTTGAGCAATGGAACTACCCGTCTATTATTTCCTTTAGTACGAGGAAAGCATCCTAATGATGAGGGAAATCACAGCGGGGAGTGTTGATCCATTGCATTTTGCTAGTCATGCGAATCCCGGTGGGGATAACGGTCTAAAGATTGCGAACCGCTACCGATTCGTAGAGCTTTTTAGACTTTAGCCGCGAAATTCTGGACCGTTTTAGACAGGTGCGCGCTATTTCTAGACTGATTTAGATCGGCGGGGGCCCCATTTAGCGCGTTTTAGACCGAAACGGCTCGAACTAGACCTGTTTAGATTTCAGGGGCGTTCGAATACCCTCCCGGTGCGCTGGAAACCGGCCTCAGCAATGGCATCGGCGAGCGGTTACAATTGCTTTGACTTCAATTTTTGCCCCAGCTGTTTCATGTCATTCATCCCCGCAAAGTTCAGAGCTGTCCTGCTCGCATTCACTGCCACTATCGTCCTGCTGCTTGTCTTCCTGCTTGCTGCTTCCTGGCTCGCGAAAGCTCCTTACGCCAGCGACCAGGTATTCGGCAAGGTGCGCACTGGCGAGCTGTGGAGTCCGAATGCGCGGTTTATCGACGACTGGTATGCGGTGGAGGCCTTGGATGATGGCACGTTCATCATCGGCGAGCCGAAGTCCTCGCAGTACAACTCTTCCTATCTGCTGGCAGGTCAGGAGCGGGCGCTGTTGATTGATGCTGGCTCGGGCGAGCGGCCGGCGAGTGCGCGCAGCATCCGTGCGGTGGCGGAGAGTTTGACGACAAAACCGGTCATGCTGATGCTGTCGCACTTTCACTTCGATCACACGGGCGACCTGGATGCCTTCGATGGTGCGCTGGTGCTGGCGACGCCGGACCTGAAAGCGCGCGCAGAAGGCGGTAAACTTGCCCTTGATGCGTCCGAGACTTTGACCGGTGCGCGCGACTTGCGCATCCTGCGCTGGGTAGCGCCGGGGGAGAAGCTGGAGTTGGGTGGCCGATCCATCGAGGTGCGGGGGACGCCGGGGCATGCGCATGAATCGGCCAGCTTTATCGATCATGAACGTCGCTTTGTGTTCGCTGGCGATTTCCTCTACCAGCATTTGGGCGGCCTGGTTGCTTTCCTGCCGGGGAGTGATGTTGGCGTGTATGCGGATGAAATCGGCAAGCTGCTGCAGGCGACGGGTAAGACCTATCGCTATTTCGGCGCGCATGGTGTGCCGGAGTTTGATGCTGCCTGGGCGGGCAAGGTGCATAAGGCGATGCGTGACCTGGCCGTGGGCACGGCGGAGCCGGTATTGGGGGAGACTTACCTGGCGCCAGGTGTGCCGTTGCGGATGCACCAGCAGGATCAGCTCCTGATTTATCAGCCGCCTTTGGCGAGCGCGCCGATGCTGTTTTCTTGGCGGGGGCTGGGGGTGCTGCTTGCGGCGCTGGTGGCGATAACGGCTATTTTCTGGCGTCTTTTCCGGACATTGGGGCGTTCCAAGTCCGGCGTATAATCAGGCTCGCCCCCGCTTTGCCGGCGGGATTCAACCAGTAAAAGAATACAGCTCATGAGCGATAACAGTGTCCTGGGGATTTATACCTTCGAAGGTGTTTTCGAGGGGAAGCCGGTTTATGAATATGCCTATCCGCAGGAGCATGCGCTGCATAAGTGCATGATGTTCTTGCTGCAGGAGGGGGCGGATGCCCTTTGGGATTCGGCGATCATCGAATGCGCCAAGTTCGGCTTCGAGGATGTGGCGATGGATGCGTTTAGCGTGCTGCAGGCGGATATGCTGGAGCAGCAGCCTTTTAAAGACCTGCATGCGCATATTGAGGAAGCGCTGACATTGGGCAGTTCGCTGGTCTTTTACGATAAGCCCTGAACCATGTCTGGTGTGGCCCCGTTCTTGCGGGATGGGTTTGTGGTGTTGCCTGGCTTGCTTGATGCCGGCGAATGTTCGGAGCTGCTTGGGCAGCTGCCGGGCGTGGCTGGTCCCGGGGCGCGGACCATGCTGGGGCAGGGCTGGTGTGCGGAACTGGCGGCGCGGCTGCTGGGTTCCAATGCATTGAACGCGATCATGCCTGCGGGGCATGTGGCCGTGCAGTGCACTTTCTTTGAGAAATCCGATTCTGTTAATTGGCTGGTGCCGGTGCATCAGGATTTGAGCATTCCTGTGCGGGATCGGTGTGTCGTTGACGGCGCGGGCGCGTGGTCGCGCAAGGAGGATGGCTGGTATGTGCAGCCGCCAGTTGCAGTGCTGGAGCAATTGGTGGCGGTGCGGGTGCATCTCGATTCCTGTGGGGCGGAGGATGGGCCATTGTTTGTGGTGCCGGGGTCGCATCGGCTTGGGGTGATTCCTTCGGCGGCTGTTGTGGCGATGCGGGGTGGGGAGCGGGCTTGCCTGGCTGCTGCGGGCGATGTGCTGGTTATGCGTCCCTTGCTCTTGCACCGGTCTTCTAAGTCTTCTGGGGTGAGCAGGCGGCGGGTGCTGCATTTTCTGTTTGGGCCGGCGTCCTTGCCGGGGGGATTAGAATGGCGTGTGCGGGAGGGGACATGCCATGAAACTCATCATCGCTTCAATTAGCCTGGTGCTCAGCCAGGCTTTGCCGGCTGCGGCAAACTCATTGCCGCCGGCTGAACAGGCGGCTGCTTTCAAGGCTGCGGGATTCAAACTGCATGGCTCGCAGTGGCGGGCTTGCGAAGACCCGAGTACCAGTTATGTGCCGGGCGCGATCGATCAGGTGGCCGACTTGAATGGGGATGGGCGGCCGGAGGTTGTGATCACGGAAGGTGGGAGTTTTTGCTTCGGGCAGGCGGGGGCTGGGTACGCGCTGGTCAGCAAGCAGGCTGACGGGAGCTGGAAGCTTTTGTCGCGTGGGACGGGGATACTGACTGTGTTGCCCAGCAAGGGTAAGGATGGGTGGCCGGATCTTGAGATCGGCGGGCCGGGCTTTTGTTTTCCGGTTGAACGTTGGAATGGCAAGACCTATAAATTCCATCGGCGGCAATACGAGGGCAAGCCTTGCAAAAGGTGAGACTTTGAGCGATCTCAACTCTGTGGGCGCTACGGGGACGGTGTTCGCGCGAAAAGACTAAGATAGTTCTGTAGTCTGGAAAGTGGAGGCTCCGCCATGGAGCAGCAGCGAGAAGAAGTCCGAGAGTGCCAGCCTGATATGAAGGACGCGAATCGCCTCCGCCAGGTGAAAGAGATGTTAGTGCGATTGCGAAAATATCGTGGCAGTTTGCCTGTTGGCTTCACATTTGATCGTGAAGAAGCCAATGAACGGCGCTAAGGCGTTCTTTGACACTAACGTTTTGCTTTATCTTGCATCAGCCGAGCGAGAGAAGGCCGCTATTGCTGAGCAATTGCTCTCTTGCGGTGGTGTCGTCAGCGTTCAAGTGCTGAATGAATTCATTGCCGTTGCTCGGCGTAAGATGCAGCTCTCCTGGATTGCCATCGCAGAATTTACTGCTTCATTTCGCTCGACCTGCGACATCGTTGCGCTCACGTTGTCGGTTCATGATCGTGCTGTTCATATCGCCGAGCGCTATCGTGTGCCAATTTGTGATGCCATGATTGTGGCGGCTGCAATCGAGGGCGAGTGCAGCATGTTGCTGACCGAGGACTTCCAAAATGGGCAGCTCTTCGAGAGCTGTTTGCGCGTCTTTAATCCATTTGCGGCGAGCGCCTAGAAGCGGGTTTCGCGGGCGGCGCGGAGGAAGCTGTCGAGGATGCCGGTGCAGTCGAGCAGTTCGACGCCGCCGGCGCGGTGGAATTCTGGGTGCCATTGCAGGCCCATCACAAACGGGGCGCGCTGGTAGCGGATCGCTTCGATCACATTGTCGGGGTAGGATAGCGCTTCTACCTGCATATCCTTCCCTAATGTCTTCACCGCCTGGTGGTGGATCGAGTTGACCAGGGCGCGCGGCGGGCCTTGCACCATGGAGTGCAGGGAGGAGCCGGGCGGGAAGCTGATCTCGTGGCGGTGCTGGTCGTAGTCGTCGTTAACATGCGGATGGGCGGTCGGCACGTCGGTGGCGATGTCCTGGTACAGCGTGCCGCCGAAGGCGACGTTCAGCAACTGGCAGCCGCGGCAGATGCCGAGCACGGGTTTGCCGGCCTCCACAAATTCATGCAGTAACTCCAGCTCGTACATATCGCGTGCGCGGTCGCCGCTCCATTCCGGGCGGGTGGGCGTTTCGGCGTAGCTGTGGGGCGAGACGTCGGCGCCGCCTTGCAGAACCAGGCCGTCCAGGTGCTTGGCGTAGTCGCGCAGGCGGATATTGGAGGGGTGCAGCAGGCCGGAGGTGTTCACGGTGGGGATCATGAAGACCAGCACGTCGCGCGACATGACCCATTGCGCAATCGATTCTTCCAGGTATTGCAGGTTCTTGCTGCGCAGGCCGGTGGCGCCGGCCTCGGGGTGGTAGATGCGGGCGGAGACGCCGATGTGCAGGGGGCGCTGGACGATGTGGCGGGTGGCGGCGGCGGCCAGGCGGCGGTAGCGCGCGACCAGTACCCGTCCCCATAGGCTGAAGATGGTTTCTCCGGGGTCCAGGTAGCGCGGGGTGTCGTCCTTGCGGCGGCTGTGGCTGCGGTCGCCTTCGCGGCGGTCTTGCTGGCGCGGATCCTTGGCTGTCATGCTCGGCTATCTCCTCGCGGCGAGTTTCGCATACGCTGGGCTTGCAAGTCGCACGGATGGGGGCGCTCGGCGGCTGCTTATCCGGTGCGCAGCAGGCGCAGTACTTCGTCTTCCTCCACCTGCGGGAAGGAGCGGTAGAGGCGGCTGACGGAGGTGAAGTTCATCGGCGTGGCCAGGGCGATGATTTCGTCGGCCAGCGGCGCGATCGCTTCCAGCGAATCGGGGGCGGCGACCGGCACGGCGGCAATCAGGCGGGCGGGCTGGCGGGCGCGCACCGAACGCAGGGCGGCGGCCATGGTGGAACCGGTGGCCAGGCCGTCGTCGACGATGACGACGATGCGGCCGGCGATCGCGGCCGGTGGCCGGGCCTGGCCGTAGCTGGCGCGGCGGCGGGCCATCAGGGCCAGTTGTTCTTTGGTTTGCATCTCGACCCATTCCATGCTGGTGCGGGTGCGGTCGAAGTAGGGGGCGAGGGTGCGGTTGCCTATTTCATCCACGGCGCCCACGGCTAGTTCGGGGTCGATGGCGGAGGGGATTTTTCGCACCAGCACCACGTCGAGTTCGCCTTGCAGGCGGTCGGCGAGGATGCGGCCGATCGGCACGGCGCCGCGCGGTATGGCGAGGATCAGGGGATGTTTGCCGCGCAGGCCAGACAGTTTCGCGGCAAGCAGCTCGGCGGCTTGCGCGCGGTCTTCCAGGGGCAGTTCGAAGTCATCCATGCGAGCCTCCACCACGCTGCCAATACGACAGCATAGCGCGGTAAGGCGCGCGCGTTAAGCCTTGATATCGAGCAGTGTGCCGATACGTTCATCCGCCGCCTGCACGACTTTGGCGGAGAGGTCGAAACCGGCTTTGTAGACCAGGGAATTGGTGATGGAGCTGGCGGGGTCGGTGCCGGAGGGGGCGCTGCCGGTTTGGTCGGTGGCGGACAGGTCGCGCGCGGCGCTGGAAATGGTCACGCTGGTGCCGCCGGGCGTTTGCTGGAACTGGGCTTGCTGGGGCTGGAAATTCTGCGTCGACATATTGGCGACGTTGTGCGCTTCCACGCCCAGCGCTTGCTGGTTGGACTGGAGGCCGGACAGGCCTGCCTGGAGTGCGGAGATGGCCATGGTGGTGAATTTCCTTAAGGCAAGTGCGGCAAGTTTACCTGATTCCTTGCGGCAACGCGCGCTTCTGCGTAAAAAATAAGCAGGATCGGCCACAGGTGCTATGATTATGGTTGCAATCATAGTGCGGGGTGCCTGGCATGAAAATCACGAAGGAAAAAGCGGCGGAGAACCGGCAGATGCTGGTGGAAACGGCGGCGCGCCTGTTCCGCGAGAAGGGAATGGACGGGGTGGGCGTGGCGGAAATCAGCAAGGCGGCGGGGCTGACGCATGGCGCGCTGTATGCGCATTTCCCGTCCAAGGATGCCTTGGCGGCGGAGGCGATGCAGTTCAGCACGCGGGCGGCGTTTGGCAAGGTGACGGAGCAACCGGTGAGCCTGCCCGAGCTGTTTGCGTTTTACCTGGCGCCGGACCAGCGCGACAACCTGGCGGGCGGCTGCCCATTGGCGGCGGCGGGCAGCGAAATGGCGCGGCAGGATGCGTCGGTGGGGGCGGGCTATACGGCGGGCTTGCGGCAAATGGCGAATCTCATTGCGGCCCAGCTGCCGCCGGAACGGCGCGGGCGGGCGCTGGCGATCATGGCGGCGCTGATCGGTGGGGTGTCGGTGTCGCGCAATGTCTACAAATCCGACCCGGAACTTGCCAATGAGGTATTGGAATCGGTCCATTCCATGCTCCTGGAGCTGAGCTAATTGTTACGTTTGACCTTTTGGGATTGCTTTCCAGAACGGTGCGCATAAGAATCTCCTTTATCGTTCGCACGTATTAGTTCTGGAGAGCATCATCAACGCCTTCTTCGCCCGAGTTGCCGCCGTATTGCTGGCTTGTGCCAGCCTGCCGCTTGCGCAGGCCGGCGAACTGGCCCTCGACGCGCGGCTGAATGAGCAGGTCATCATGGTGCCGGCCGGGCGGGCGCCGGAGGGGCAGCTGGAGACCACGGTTTTCCGTCCGCCGGGCGCGGGGCCGTTTCCGCTGCTGATCGTGAACCATGGCAAGGCGCCGGGCAATCCCAGGCTGCAGGCGCGCGACCGCTTCATTTACCTGGCGACGGCATTCGTGCGGCGCGGTTATGCGGTGATGGTGCCGATGCGTTCAGGCTTCGCCAATTCCAGCGGCAAATTTGTCGAGTATGGCTGCAATATGACGGCCAACGGCTATGAACAGGCGGGCGATATCGCGGACGTGGTGCGGTTTGCGCGTCAGCAGCAGTGGGTGGATGGCGAGCGCATCGTGCTGGCGGGGCAGTCGTTCGGCGGCCTGGCGAGCGTGGCGGCGGCGACGCAGGAGCTGCCGGGCGTGCGCGGCATTATGAATTTCGCGGGCGGGCTGAAGGTGCACGGCGACCTGTGCGATTGGCGCGGTGCGCTGGTGAAGGCCTTCACCGAGTATGGCCGCCGCAACAAGCTGCCGAGCATGTGGATGTATGGCGCGAATGACAGCTATTTCGGGCCGGAGCTGGCGGCGCGCATGCACCAGGCCTTTACGGCGGCGGGCGGGCGGGCGCAGCTGGTGGCGTTTGGCGCTTTCAAGAAGGATGCGCATGGTTTGCTGGGCAACCGCGACGGCGCCACGGTGTGGCTGCCGGAGGTGGAGCGCTTCCTGGCGGCGGTCGGCATGCCGACGCGCGAGGTGTATGCGGTGGCAGATCCGCCGCCGCAGCGCGCCACCCATTACGCGGCGCTGGAGGATGTGGAGGCGGTGCCTTACGTGCCGCAGCGCGGGCGCGAGCAGTACCGCGAGTTCCTGAAGAAGGCGACGCCGCGCGCGTTTGCGATTTCCCGCACCGGTTCCTGGGGCTGGGCGGAAGAGGGTGAGAACACCAATGAAAAGGCGCTGGCGGCATGCCAGTCGGCCAGCCGGGAGCCGTGCCGCCTGTATTCGGTGGACTACCAGATCGTGTGGCCGGAGCGGGCCTCGGCCGGGCGCAACTGATCAGGACAGGGTGAAGCCGGCGATCAGCGTAAGTGCGGCGCTCAGGTAGCCGAGTGGCCTTTGCGCCCAAGCCATGCGGTGGGCCATGAGGGCGCTGGGGCGGTGCAGGTGCACGAAGGCGTAGCTGGCGAGCAGGTTCTGCAGGGCGACCCAGCCGTGCATCAGGATGGCGGCGCCGAGCATGGCGACGCCGCCGCCGCGCGCAATGGCGCTGACTTCCACCGCGGCGACAATCACGGCACCCTGGGCGATACCCAGCATCATGCCCAGCATGGCGACGCGCAGCAGGCGCGGGTTGAAGTAATGCCGCTGCCACTGGGGCGCCAGGCTCAGGGCATGCAGTACAAGGATGATGGTGAGGGTGAGCTGGTACAGGTCCAACAGGGACGCCAGCCACTGCAGGTCTTCCACGGCTTGCCTCCGTGCTGTGGCCTCCTTGACCTGAAGTTAACACAATCCCTTAACTGGCATCGCATGATTGCAACCAGGCCAGCAGGGCGGCGGCGACGCCGTCGGGCTGTTCCCGTTGCGGGAAGTGGCCGACGCCGGCCAGCAGCGCGCGGTGGTAGGGGCCGCTGAACAGATGCTCGCGCTGCTCCGAGGTTTGCGGGCTGTTGGCGCCGTCTTCGCTGCCGTGCAGGGTGAGGGTGGGCACGCTGATGACGGTTTCGCGCCGCAGGCGGTCTTCCTGCAGCGCGTAGTGCGGGTCGCCGGCGGCCAGGCCCCAGCGGTGGCGGTAGGAGTGCAGGGTGACATCGACCCAGTCCGGGTTATCCCAGGCGTGCAGGGTGTCGTGGAAGACGCCTTCGCCGAAGTGCCAGGAGGGCGACCAGGTGCGCCACAACAGGTGGGCCAGCTCGCGCCGTTCCTTGCGCAGGGCTTCGGCGCCGCGTTCGGTGGCCATATACCATTGGTACCAGTAATTGCGGGCTTGATGCAGGCTCAGGATTTGCTGCGGGTCGTTGCTGCCCCAGCCCACGGACAGGGCCATGCAGCGCAGTATGCGCTGCGGCGCGAGCAGGGCGGCGTTGTAGGCGGCGCGCGCGCCCCAGTCGTGGCCGATGACGTTGAAGCGTTCAATGCCGAGCGCGCTGGCAAAGTCCAGCAAGTCCTGCGCCAGGGCGCTCAACTGGCCGCTGCGCGGCGTGGCGGGATCGAGGAAGCGGGTGTCTCCAAAACCGCGCAGGCTGGGCACCAGCAGGCGGTAGCCGCCTTGTGCCAGCGCGGGCAGGATGCCGTCCCAGGTGTGCAGGTCGTCGGGCCAGCCGTGCAGCAGGATGATGGGCTCGCCCCGCGGCGCGCCATGCTGGCGGTAGGCGATGCGCAAGCGGTCGGTGTTCACGAATTCCATGATGCCTCCTCCTGGCCGGGTGTGGCGTGCCCTCGGCATTATATGCCTGCGCTATACTGCGGCAATGGAAAACCTGCATATCGTTTGCCCGCATTGCGACGGGGTTAACCGGGTGCCCGCAGTGCGCCTGGAAGAGGGGCCGACTTGCGGCAAGTGCCAGCGCGAGCTGTTTACCGGCCGTCCGGCGGATTTGTCGACGGCGCGCTTTCTCAAGCATATAGAGCGCAACGAGATCCCGGTGCTGGTGGATTTCTGGGCGCCGTGGTGCGGGCCGTGCCGTCAAATGGCGCCGTTCTATGAGCAGGCGGCCAAGAAGCTGGAGCCTTACTTCCGCGTGGTGAAGGTGAATACCGAGGCGGAGCCGCAACTGGCGGGGCAGTTTGCCATCCGCAGCATTCCGACGCTGGCGCTGTTCAAGGGCGGGCGTGAGATGGCGCGCCAGCCGGGCGCGATGGACGCCAACAGCATCATCGCCTGGGTGCAGCAGCATTTGCGGTAAGCTGCGCCGCAATTAATAAACTTTTTCGTTTACTTATTGTCGAGCCCGCCCTATAGTGGAGGGCATGAACCAATTCCTCCTGATCGCAGCGACCTGCCTGCTGGGACTTTTGTCCACCACCGGCGCCTCGCTGCCTTATCCCATCCTGCCGCCGCTGTTCGCGGCGGAGGCGCCCAACGCTTTCAATAACTTCCTGGGCTTGCCGCCCAAGCTCTTGTTCGGCATCGCGCTGACGGTGAACCCGATCGGCCTGGTGATCGGCTCGGCGCTGCTGGGGCCCTTATCGGACCGTTACGGGCGGCGCCCGATCCTGCTGGCGACCGCGCTGGGCGCGGCGGCGGGCCATGCGCTGACGGCGCTGGCGCTGGTCATGCAGTCCTATCCGCTGTTCATCCTGGCGCGCTTCGGCACCGGGCTGCTGGAGGGGAATGGCGCGGTGGCGCGGGCCCTGGTGGCGGAGAAGCTGGAGGGGCCGCAGCGCCTGCGCGCGCTGTCGCTGGTGAACGGTTCGCTGCACCTGGGCTGGCTGGTGGGGCCGGTGCTGGCGGGCTTCACGCTGGGCTTCGGCATTACGGTGCCGTTCTGGGTGGCGGTGGCGGCGCTGATCCTGGCGGCGGCGCTGGTGGCGTTCACCGTGCCGCGCGCGGCGGCGGCGCCAAATGACGGCGCGTCGTGGTGGCAGGTGGCGCGCAAGCATCATGCGATGAACTTGCTGCGTTTCCCGGAACTGCGCACGCTGTTCATCGTGCAGTTGGCGCTGACCTGCGGCATAACGGGCTTTTACGAGTACTACCCATTGTGGCTGGTGGAGCAGGGCGGCTACGATGCGCGCGGCATTGCCACTATCAATATGGCGATGTGCGCGATCATGACGCTGGCGGCGATTATCGCGGGGCGCCAGAGCCGGATGGAGCCGCTGCACCGCGCCAGCTGGCTGGCTTTCGGGCTGGCGGCTGCGGTGGCAGGCGTGGCGCTGGGTAACCTGTGGGTGGGCATGATTGCGATCTGCCTGTTCGGTTTGCCCAATGCCTTCTATAACGCCACGGTGCAGTCGTGGGCAGCGGACCGCTTTGCGGCGCACGGCCAGGGTTCCGTCATGGGGCTGCTGTCGATGACCTTCTGCTTTGCCAATATCGTGATGGCGGCGATCGGCTCGGTGTTGACGCTGGTCGATACGCGCCTGATCCTGCTGCTGGGGGCGGTGCTGGCGGCGTGGGCGGGCTGGCGTTTGCGCGGCTGGCGCAAGGAGCTGGCGCTGCAGCCGGCGCCGCGCGCACAGGCGGAAGGAGCGCGGGCATGAATACGGCCGATCAGATCCTGTTCCTGCTGAAGACGCGCGGGCCGCGCACGGCGCAGCAGCTGGCCGACTTGCTGCAACTGACGTCGATGGGGGCGCGGCGCCAGCTGGAGGCGGCCGAGGCTTTGGGCCTGGTGCGCTTTGAGGATGTGGCGGAGAAGGTGGGCCGCCCGTCGCGCCGCTGGCTGCTGACGGAGGCGGGCCATGCGCGCTTCCCGGACCGCCATGCGGACCTGACGCTGCAGCTGATTACCCAGGTGCGCGGTCTGTTCGGCGAGGAGGGTATGGAGAAGCTGATCACGGCGCGCGAACAGGTGACCGAGGCGGCCTACCGCGCTGCCATCGGCACGGCGCCGGACCTGGCGCAGCGGGTGGCGGCGCTGGCGCTGGCGCGCGATGCGGAGGGCTATATGGCGGAGGTGGCGCAGGCCGACGACGGTGCGCTGCTGCTGGTGGAGAACCATTGCCCGATCTGCGCGGCGGCGCGCGAGTGCCAGAATTTCTGCCGCTCGGAGCTGCAGGTGTTCCAGCGTGTGCTGGGGCCGGACGCCAGCGTGGAGCGCGCCGAACATTTGCTGTCCGGCGCGCGGCGCTGCGTGTACCGCATCAAGCCGGTTTAGGCACGGACAAGGTACGCTGCCAGGCCATCAGTGCGGCCAGGCCCAGGCCGACGAAGACCAGCAGGCGGAAGTACTCCAGTTGCGCCAGCAGGGCGGCTTGCTGGTTCAGGGTTTGCGCCAGCTGGCCCAGGGCCAGTTGGGCGGCGCCGTGCGCGCCGTTTGCACTGGCGAACCAGGTGCCGAGCTGTTCCAGCTGGCGGCTCATCTCCACATCGCCGCTCACAAAGCGGCGGTTCAATAGCGCGTAGTGTTCGGCGGTGCGCCACTGCAGCAGCAGGTTGGCGCCGGCCACGCCGAGCGCGGTGCCGAATTGCGCCAGCATGTTCTTGACTTGCTGGGCGTGGAAGAAGGCGACCGGGTCGTCCTGGAACTCGGTGAAGCCGTGGATCGCCGTGGTGGCCAGGATCAGGACGATGAACATGCCGTACAGGCCGATGGCGGGCAGCACGTGGCGCCACAGGTCGGCCTCCAGGGTCAGGCCGGAGAGCAGCCAGCCGAACAGAGCGAGCGCACCGAAGCCGGCGACATAGAATTTCTGCGGGCTGGGCGCGGTGCGGATGATGCGCAGCTTGAGGAAGAAGACGGCGATGCTGGCTGTGAGGCCGATGGCCTGCACCGTGCCGGCCACGTGCCAGGGGAAGCCGAGGGCGCGTTGCACCAGGGACGGCAGCATGGTGTTGTTCGCCCCCAGCACCATATAGCCGACCGTGAATACGCCGAGCGCCGTCAGGTAGCGGCGGCGCGCCAGTTGGCGCAGGCGCAGCAGCGGGCGTTCGTGGCCGTGCTGGTGCCAGGCGAACCAGACCACCGCCGCAACCCCGGCCGCCGTCAGGGCGAGCAGGTAGGGCAGGGTGCTGTAAAAATCGTATAGGGCGCGCTGCACCGCGAACAGGGCCAGGAAGCTGCCGCCCGCCATCACCAGCAGGGGACCGAAGTGGGCGTGGGTGTGGCTCTCTTCGGGCAGGGGTTCGTCGGGCAGGGTGATGGCGGCGAGGAAGGCGGCCAGCAGGGCCAATGCGGCGAGCAGCACGAAGATGCCGTTCCACCAGTCGGCGCCGACGAATTGCGCGACGATCCAGGGCGCGGCGGAAATGGCGCAGGACAGGCCCAGGGCGAAGGCGATGATGCCTTTGATGCGCGCGGGGCTGGGCGGGATCAGGTTGACCAGCATGCGGGCGCTGGTCATGAAGGCGGCGCCGCCCATGCCCATTACCAGGCGGCCCAGCAGGAACTGCGGGAAGCTGGTGGCGAGGCCGCTGATGCCGGCGCCGGTCAGGAAGAAGGCAATCGAGAGCAGGATGAAACGGCGCCAGCCCAGGCGTTCGATGAACCAGCGCATCTTGGCGATGGCGGTGATGGCCACCGCGGCGTAGGCGGCGGTGACGATGCTGTACTCCTCGGGCGAGGCGTTGATCTGCCCCGAGATCGGGCTGGCGCCGAAGGCCAGCATGCCCGATTGCAGGAACTCGATGACGGTCAGGGTGAAGATGGTCGCCAGCAGGAGCTTCATGCGCGGCAAGGGCGCGGGGTTTTCCATTACTGCACCCGCTGGCTGCCGACGTTGGCGGCGATGATGCGGGCCACGGCCTTGTCGGCGTCTTCCAGTTCGTGCGCGAAGACGTCGGTCTGGTAGCCTTTGCGGCTGTCGGCGGCAAGCGGCGCTACCGGGCTGGCGGTATCGACCTGCACCCGCATGGACAGGCCGAGCTTGAGCGGGTGGGCCGCCAGTTCCTTCTGGTCCAGCGCAATGCGCACCGGTACGCGCTGCACCACCTTGATCCAGTTGCCGCTGGCATTCTGTGCCGGGAGCAGGGCGAAGGCGCTGCCGGTGCCCGCCTCCTGCCCGACTACCCGACCTTTATAGCGCACGCTGCGGCCGTACAGGTCGGCCACCAGCTCGACGGCCTGGCCGGCGCGGATATTGCGCAGCTGCGATTCCTTGAAATTGGCGCTGACCCACATCTGCTCCGGCGGCACGATGGACATGACGGCGCTGCCGGCGCTGACGCGCTGGCCGATCTGCACATTGCGCTTGCTGACATGGCCGCTGACCGGCGCGCGCACCGTGGTGCGGCTGGCGCTGACATACGCGTCGCGCAGCGCGGCAACGGCGGCTTGCACGTCGGGGTGGCTGGCGATGCTGGTCTGGTCGACCAGGGCTTGCGAGCTGGCCAGCTGCTGCTCGGCCACCGACATGGCGGCTTGCGCGGCGCGCACGGCATCTTCGGCGTGGCGCAGGTCTTCGCCGGAAACGGCGCCGCTGCTGGCCAGTTGCTGGCGGCGCGCCAGGTCGGACTGCACTTTGGAGAGGTCGGTGGCGCGCAGGGTGACATTGGCTATTTGCTGGGTGGCGTTGGCGAACTGCACGCGCACCTGGCGCACGGCGCGCGAGAGCTGGGCTTCGGCGCGCGCCACGGCCAGTTGGGCGTCCACTTCGTTCAGGTGCACCAGGGGCTGGCCGGCCTGCACGTAATCGGTATTGTCGGCGGCGATCAGGGTGACGCTGCCGCCCACTTGCGGCGTGACCTGCACGATATTGCCTTCGACATAGGCGTCTTCGGTCGATTCGGAGCGCGCAGTACTGCCCATGATCCAGGCGGCGCCGGCCACGCCGGCAAAGAGGATGGCGGCAGCGCCGGCGTAGATTTTCTTTTGCGTGTTCATTTTGTTCACCGCTCAGTAGCCGCCGCCCAGGGCGCGGACAAGGTTCATATCGAGGTCGAAGGCGCGCGCGTCAAAGTCGATGCGGGCGCGCTGCTGCGCCAGCACCTGGTTCTGTGCGGCCAGCACTTGCAGGTAGTTGCCCAGGCCGGACTGGTAGCGCTGCACGGCCAGCGCGTAGCCTTGCTGGGCGGTGGCCAGGGCTTCGGCCTGGTAGGCGGCGCGCTCCTGCAGCCACTGGATGGAGGTGAGCTGGCTCACCACGTCGCGCAGGGCGTCGACCAGGGTCTGGTTGTACTGCTCCACGGCCAGGTCGTAGTCGGCGTTGCGCAGGGCCAGGTTGTGCCGCAGACGGCCGCCGTCGAAGATGGGCAGGGACAGGCCGCCGCCCAGCGCCGATAGCTGGCTGCCGCCTTGCAGGAATTTGCCGAAGCCCAGGCTTTGCAGGCCAACCAGGCCGGCCAGGTTGAAGCTGGGGTAGAACTGGGCCTGGGCCGCTTTGATGTCCTGCAGTTGCGCTTCCACGCGCCAGCGCTGCGCCACCACGTCGGGCCGGCGCGCCAGCAGCTCGCTGGGCAGGCTGCCGGGCAGGCCGGCGGGCCGCACTGCCTGCAACTGCGGGCGGGCGATGGCGGCGCCGCGATCGGGGCCGGCGCCCAGCAGGGCGGCCAGTTGCGTGCGCAGCAGGGCGACCGCTTCCTTGGCGGCGGCGATCTGTTCGCGCGCCACCGGGATGGCGAGTTCGGCCTGTTTCAGGTCCACGCTGGAATCGAGTTGCGCGGCGACGCGCTGGCGCGTCAGCTGCAGCACGTGCTCGCGCTGTTTGAGCACGGACTGCGCCAGTTCAAGCTGTGCGTGCGCTTGCGACAGGCGCAGGTAGGCTTGCGTCACGCCGATTTCCAGCATCAGGCGGCTGGCCTGGGCATCGACTTCGGCGGCGTTGCGGCGGCCGACGGCGGCGGCCAGCGCGGCCTCGTGCTTGCCCCAGAAATCCAGTTCGTACGAGAAGTTCAACGTGGCTTCGTTGGACCATTGCCAGCTGCCGGCCAGGGGTTTGGGCACGCTGCTGTTTGCGCTATACAGCTGGCGCGTGCTGCGCGCGGCGGCGCCCAGTTGCGGCGCGCCGGCTGCTTCGGCCAGGCCTTCGGCGGCCTGCGCCTGGCGCACGCGGGCCTGGGCGATGCGCAGGTTAGGGCTGCCGGCCAGGGCTTCCGCCACCAGTTGGTCAAGCTGGGCGTCGCCGTAGCGCTGCCACCAGTTGGCGGCGGGCCAGGCGGCAGGGCTGACGCGGGCGTCGGCCAGGGTGGCGGCTGCCGCGAGGCGGTCGGCCTGGGCCATGCTGGCTTGCGGGCGCAGGCCGCCATCGCTGGCGCAGCCGGCCAACAGGGTGGCAGTCGCCATCAGGGTGGCGAAGGTAAATCGGCTTGTCATGGGCGTCCTAACCGTGCAAGGTATTGGCTTTGATCCGCAGCAGCATGCTTTGCAGCTGCGCTTCTTCCTCGGGCGTGAAGCCTTGCAGCATGCGCTCGTGGACGCGGCTTACGGCGGCCATCAGCTGCGGATAGAGGGCGCGGGCGGCGTCGGTCAGCTCCAGGTTCAGGGCGCGCCGGTCGGCGGGGCAGGGCACGCGCCGGATCAGGCCTTTTTCCTCGACCCGGTCAAGCAGGCGTTTCATGGCGCCGCTGTCGTAATCGAGGTAGCGCGCGAATTCGCTCAGGGTGTGGGCGCGTTCGTGGGCGATGCCGGCCACCACGCGGAACTGGGCGCAGGTCAGGCCGAGCGGCTCCAGTTCCTCGCTCAGGTCGTGGAAGGAGGCGTTGCGGGTCTGGCTCAGTAAATAGCCCAGAAAGCCGCCGCGCAGGGTGTTGAAGGAGGGATCGATCATGGCGTATTTAATTCATTAATGAATCAATTATACTGCCTAGGCAGGGAAAATCAAGAAAAACGTATCTGGTGTAGAGTGAGCCAAAGCCAAAGGAGGTCGCAATGGACGAAGAAACGAGGCGGCAATTCATTGCCGAAGTGTGGAAGCGCTATGTGGCGGTGCAGGAGTGGGCGATTGCCAACTGGCCTGACAAGGAGCATCCGCTAAGCAGTGCGGAGTTTGTGGAGGGGAGGAAGGAAATCCTGGGCCTGGGCTTGCCGCCCAACTTGCGGCCGGGCCGCACCCCGGCCGGCACAGCGCCGGAACCGGAGCAGGGCGGCCCGCAGTATCAGGATGTGACGCCGGCGCCCTGGCCCTGAGCCAGGTGGTAGGCGGCGTAGCTGACCAGCAGGCAGGCGGCCAGGCCGTAGGCCAGGTGCAGGGCGCTGCCGAACAGCAGCGGCGCCACCAGCCCGGAGACCAGGGCGAACAGCATCATCTGCAGGAAGGACTGCATGGACGCCGCCAGGCCGCTGTGGTTGGGGAACAGGTTCATGCCGGCCAGGGTCAGGGGCGGCATGGCCAGGGCCAGCGAGAAGGAATACAGGAACAGCGGCAGCACGGCCCACGGGATGGTGGCGGCGAAGAACCAGTTGTAGGCTACGTTGAGCGCGGCGGACACCGCCATCAGCGCAAAGCTGACGCGGATCAGGGTGCGCGGCGCTACTTTGTGCGCCAGCTTGCCGCTGGCGGTGGCGCCCAGCACGTGGCCGCTGATCAGCGGAATGAAGAGCCAGGCGAAAGCGGTTTCCGGCAGCTTCAGGATGTGCATGATGAAGTAGGCGGCGGAGCCGATGTACAGCGCGAAGCCGCCGAAGGCCGCGCCCAGCGAAATCGACAACAGCAGGAAGCAGCGGTGGCGCAGCACCATCCAGTAATTGCCGGCGATGGCGCCCAGGTGCAGCGGGTGGCGCTTTTCTTTCGGCAGGCTTTCCGGCAGCCAGCGCCAGACGGCCACGAACATCACCACGCCGAAGGCGGTGAGGAACCAGAAGATCGAGCGCCAGCCGAAAGACACCTGCAGCCAGCCGCCCAATACCGGCGCGATGGCGGGCGCCAGGCCGAACACCATCATGATATTGCCCAGCATTTTCTGGGCTTCCATGCCTTCAAAGCGGTCCTGCACGATGGCGCGGCTAATCACCGAACCGGCGCCGGAGGCCAGGCCTTGCAGGATGCGCGCGCCAAGCAGGAAGCCGAACGAGCCGGCCAGCGCGCCGCCCAGCGAGGCCAGGACGTACAGCACCAGCGACCACAGGATCACCGGCCGGCGGCCAAAGCTGTCGGACAGGGTGCCGTAGAACAGCATCATGAAGGCGAAGGTGAACAGGAACAGGCTCAGGGTCTGCTGGATCGCCATCGGGCTGGCGCTGAAGGTTTCCGCAATCGCCGGGAAGGATGGCAAATAGGTATCGATGGCCAGCGGGCCGACCATGGTGAGGCCGGCGAGCAGCAGGGTAAGGAGGATGTTCTTCATGTAAAGCCCGGGAGTGAGGGCGCTATTCTAAGGGATTAGCAGCCGGGCTGCTTATGCGCTGGAAGCATAAGCTTCTGCGAACTGCTTCTTTCGTTTTTGCGCCGCCGCTCGATATGCTGGTGCCTTATGGCTATCGACTCTTACGGCGCCGCGAGCGGCGCAGCACGCTGGGACCTCGACGAAGTGGTCAACCAGCTGCGGGTGTCGCGCGAAGCGACCCACAATATCCGCCACCAGGGGCGCGTGCGCGAACTGCCGTCGCGCGCGCAACTGGTGCAAATCCTGGAAGGACTGGCCGCCGTGCTGTTCCCCACGCACTACGGCCGCCCCAACCTGACGGATGAAAGCATCGACTACTTTGTGGGCGATACGCTGAACACCACGCTGGACCGCCTGCACGAGCAGGTGCGGCGCGGGCTGCAGTTCGGCGCCGTGGCGCCCGAGACGGAGGAAGCCCAGGCGCAGGCCGCGCTGTCCATCACGCGCGCCTTCGCCGCCACGCTGCCGCAGGTCCGCGCGCTGCTGGTGTCGGACGTGCAGGCGGCCTATGCCGGCGACCCGGCCGCCACCTCGATCGCGGAAATCATGCTGTGCTACCCGGGCATGGTGGCGATCCTGCACTACCGGCTGGCGCACAGCCTGCATCGCCTGGGCGCCCCCTTCATTGCGCGTATCATCAGCGACATTGCCCATTCGCGCACCGGAATCGATATCCATCCCGCTGCACAAATCGGCGCCAGCTTCTTCATTGACCACGGCACCGGCGTGGTGATCGGGGAAACCACCGTCATCGGCGAACGCGTGCGCCTGTACCAGCATGTGACGCTGGGCGCCAAGCGCTTCCCGGCCGACGCATCGGGCCAGCTGATCAAAGGCACGCCGCGCCACCCGATCGTGGAAGACGATGTGGTGGTCTATGCTGGCGCCACAGTGCTGGGACGGATCACGATCGGCGCCGGCTCCACCATCGGCGGCAATATCTGGCTGACGCAAAGCGTGCCGCCCAACAGCAACGTCTCGCAAGCGCATATGCGCAGCGACTAAGCCGCTTGCCTTGCCCGGGGGCGGCCTACCTCAAAAGGGTGATTGTTTTTTGCTCGGATGTGGTGCCTACTATCGAAAAAGTCGATCAATAGAGCGCACATTATGCGTTTTACACTGATCGGTAGTCGTCGCATAATGGTCGATCCAACCCCACATGGAGTACTGACAATGAAAAAGCTGATCGCATTCGCCCTGGCCGCTGGTTTTTCCCTGGCTGCCGCCGCCGCACCCGAAACCTACAGTATCGACACCAGCCACTCCTTCTCCCGTTTTGAGTACAGCCACTTCGGCTACTCGACCCAGGTGAATAAGTTCAACAGCACCGTCGGCAAAATCCAGATCGACCGCGCCGCCAAGACCGGCTCGGTGGAAGTGTCGATCGACCCGAAATCGGTCAACACCGGTTCCGACCTGTTCAACAGCCACCTGCAAGGTCCCGACTTCCTCGACTCCGCCAAATACCCGGCCATTACCTACAAGTCCAGCAAGTTCGTCTTCAACGGCGACAAACTGGTTGGCGTGGAAGGCAACCTGACCATCAAAGGCGTGACCAAGGCCGTGAACCTGGAAGTGACCTCCTTCCACTGCATGCCGCACCCGATGATGAAGAAGGACGCCTGCGGCGCCAATGCGCTTGCCAAGATCAAGCGCTCCGACTTCGGCGCCGGCAAATACGCGCCGCACGTGAGCGACGAGATGACCCTCGGCTTCTCGATCGAAGCGATCAAGGAGTAATCCCATGGCCCGACCGATGCTGGCCGCAGCCCTGCTGGCTGCCTTCCTGCCGCATGCCCACGCGACAGACCTGATCATCACCAATGGCAAAGTCGCCACGATGGCGCGCGAAGGCAGCTTCGCGCAGGCAGTCGCCGTTAAAAGCGGCGTGATCACCGCCGTGGGCAGCAATGCCCAGGTGCTCAAGCTGAAAAAGCCCGGCACCCAGGTGATTGACGCCGGCGGCCGCACGGTCATCCCGGGATTGAACGACTCCCACCTGCACATCATCCGCGAAGGCCTGAACTATAACGCCGAGCTGCGCTGGGACGGCGTGACCTCGCTCAAGCGCGCCATGCAGATGCTGCGCGAGCAGGCCGCCCGCACGCCGGACGGCGCCTGGATCAAGGTGGTGGGCGGCTTCAATGAATTCCAGTTCGAAGAACGGCGCCTGCCGACGCTGGAAGAAATCAACGAAGCCGTGCCGGACAAGCCGGTCTTCATCCTCTACTTGTACGGGCTGGGATTCCTGAACAAAAAGGGTATCGAAGTACTCGGCTACGACAAGGACACGCGCTACAAAGACGGCGTGGTGGAACTGGGCGCCGACGGCAAGCCGACTGGCCTGCTGGTGGCCAAGCCGAACGCCATGGTGCTGTACTCCACGCTGGGCAAGACCGGCGCGCTGCCGCGCGAGCAGCAGCTCAACTCCACCATCCACTACTACCGCGAAATGAACCGCCTGGGCGTGACCAGCGCGATTGACGCGGGCGGCGGCGGCCAGGCCTATCCCGACGACTACTCGGTCACGCTGGAACTGGCGAAAAACGGCAAGCTGACCGTACGCACGTCGTACTACCTGTTTGCGCAAAAGCCCGGCAAGGAGCTGGAAGACTACCAGCGCTGGCTGACCATGGCCAAGCCGGACCGCAACGACCACATGTTCTACGCCAACGGCTACAACACCGAAGGGGCAGGCGAGAACCTGGTCTGGAGCGCCGCCGACTTCGAGAACTTCCTGGAGCCGCGGCCCGAGATGCCGGCCCATATGGAAAGCGAGCTGGAACCGGTGCTGCGGCTGCTGGTGAAGAACCGCTGGCCATTCCGCATTCACGCCACCTATGGCGAATCGATTGAGCGCGACCTGGCCGTGATCGAAAAGGTCAACCGCGAGATGCCGTTCAAGGGCGTGCGCTGGTTCTTCGACCATGCCGAAACGATTTCCGACGCCCAACTGGCGCGCGTGAAAGCGCTGGGCGGCGGCGTGGCCGTGCAAGACCGCATGTACTTCCAGGGCGAACATTACTGGCAGCGCTACGGCGCGCAAACGCGCCAGATGCCGCCGCTGCGCAAGATGCTGGAGATGAAGATCCCGCTCGGTCTGGGCACGGATGGCACGCGCGTATCGAGCTACGGCCCCTGGCCCTCGATCTACTGGGCGGTAACGGGCAAGACGGCCGGCGGCCTCTCCATGTGGCAGCCGGGCGATCGCCTGAGCCGCTACGAAGCGCTCCAGCTGATGACTTCCGGCAGCGCCTGGTTCAGCGGCGAAGAAAAGCGCAAAGGCCAGCTCGTGAAAGGCCAATACGCCGACCTGGTGGTGCTGCCGAAAGACTACTTCAGCATTCCCGAAGCCGAGATCAAGACCCTGGAAAGCGCCCTTACGGTGGTGAACGGCCGCATTGTCCACGCCGGCCCCGATTTCCAGCGCTACGCCCCCGAGGCCCCAGCGATCCAGCCCGACTGGAGCCCCGTGAAACACTACGGCGGCTACCAAAACCGCTAATACAGCCCAGCCCGCGTCAACCTTGGGCGGTACGGCGACCCGGCCGACCCTTGGTTGACATTGACTTCCTGGGATCTTGGTCGATACTTTCAAGACCGCCCATCACGCTTGAAGGTGTCCCATGGAATTGCTGCATTACACCCCGCGCGTCGATCTGGCGCGTTGTGAGATTGTTGACCGTGGTATCGAGGTGCAAGCCAGTTTCAGCACCTTGTGCGCGCTGGAGTACATGAAGTCCCACAATATCCCGCCTCAAATCATCCAGCGTGTCTTGCTCCAGCCCGCTCAGCGGCGCGCGGCGAGCCGGGTTATACACAAAAATTGACGGCAGGTACTGCGCGAGTTTAATTAGTTAAAGAGTCGCTGTGACAATTTGTGAGTTTCTAAGTCGTTGATTTTAAAGCCGGTTTATTCTGCACATTGAACAGGCAGTTTGTTGGAAATGGCGTCGTTGAGGGCTGTTTGCCTTGTCAAGCCCCCCTTATCAACAAAGATATCCACAAACAATGTGGATAAGGGAAAAAGGCCTTTTCAATCCGCCACTTAGCGCGGTTTGCGGGAAGTTACCGGGAAGATGAGAGCGAAATAACTACTGTACGTGCATACAGTAGTTATTTCAGGATGCGGCCGGTGGCGCTGAAAGTGCCTGTTTCCGCACCGGGCTGGACCTGGATATCCACAGTTGCCGGCGGCTGACCAATGGTGAGCTGGCCGGACCATGCCTGGCCTTGCTGCAATCCCTGCAGGATGGCGGCGAATTGCTCGCGGTGCTGGTTGTACTTGGCGAGCTGCGCTTGCAGCTGGACCAGGTCGGAGTAGTTGCGCAGGGAGGAAATGACCGTCGTGAACAGCTTGCGCGTGGTCAGGTCGGTCTTGCACCAGAAATCATTGATGTCGTAGTCGAGGATGATGCTGTGCTCGAGCGCCTGGCCCGGCTGTCCGGTGCGCAGCACAATGCGCACCAGCTCGTTCTTCAGCTCTGTGCGGATCTGGTTGGCCACGCGCAGGCCGGCATCGCTGGTTTCCATGATCACATCCAGCAGCACCAGGGCCACGTCGGGATTGTTGCGCAGCGTGGTCAGCGCTTCCTCGCCGGAGTAGGCGTGCAGGAAGCTGAGGCGGCGGCCCATGAAGCAGGCGTTGCTGAGGGAGAACTTGGTGACGACATGGACATCGACATCGTCATCGACGATCAGGACGCGCCACGGCGCGGGACCGGCACCTGCGGCAAGTTCGGCGGAACCGGCTTGCGCCTCGTCGTCAATCATCCAGCCTTCGCTTGCGTCGTCGTCAGGAACTTTAACGTCCATGCATTTTCCCTTCATCCTTTTTGGACACACTATTCTGCGGCAGGGGTTTTGTCAAAATATTTTCCGAAGGCTCAGTGAGTTGCAAGAAAGCATATGCGTGCATTCGCTAAGTCATTGATTTTAATAGGACTAACTGCATGCCAAAGAATTGGGCAATTTGTTGAAAACCGCGCCGTTACAGGCGAAACGGGCTGTCAAGCCCCGCTTTTCCACACGCTTATCCACAGTGAAAGTGGATAACTCAAAATTCGTCTTTAAATACTTCGCATTAGCGCAATTTTATCATCCGGTCTATGAAGCTGCTGCCTTCAGCCGGTCAAGTTCGGCGAGGAAACGCGCGCAGGCCAGCCCCGGCGCCCAGGGCTCCCAGGCCCGGTCACCGTATAACGGCTGCAACGGATCTTCAGGTAAGGGCACTGCGCTGATCTTCAATGTGCGCCGCACTTCTTCGTCGCTCCAGCCGACCACGTGCACGGCTTCGCTGGCGGCGGCCAGGCGGTCGGCACGCTTGTGGACCTGATATTCCTTGGGGGTCCAGGCCGGCAGGCCGTAGCGCAGGAAAACCGCCTGTTCCAGCCGTTGGCTCAGTTCGCGGAAGCTCTCGCCCAGGAAGGGTTTGAGCACCGATATACAGTCGAATCCGAGCAGGCCTTCTTCCGCATCGTGCAGCAGCTCGCGCAGGCAGGACAGGGGATCGAGTGGCGTGGCCGACCATTGGCGACGCAATTGCAGCACCGTCAGTGAATGCTGGGCGACCGAGAGCGGTAAGGGCCAGGCGGAATGGCCGCCCCAGCGATAGGTGCGTGCCAGGCCCAGCGCCAGGTCGGAGTCGTCCCAATCGAAGGGCGTGGGGTCGAGCAAGTCCAGCCGGCGGCCGGACGGCATGCGCACCCAGGCGCGTTGTGTCGTCATGCCGCTATCGTATCGTCGCGGCGCAGGTCGTTGCAAGCTTGCAGGATAAGGGATTCGAGTTCCGGCAACAGGGCGGCGGCGCTTTGCAGGTCGCCGCTGGCGCTGGCCTTTTCCATCTGGTGGCACAAGGTGTGCAGCTCCGGCGCGCTCAGGTAGCCGCAGCTGCCTTTGAGCGCGTGGAAGGCGCTGGTGGCGCCTTCGCCGTCGCCGTTCTGCAGGGCCAGGCGGCCTTCGTCCAGCCGGCGCGGCGCTTCCTCGAGGAAGGCTTGCGCAATGCGGCGCTGGTGGCGCGGCGTCATGCCGCTAAGCGGCAGGATGTGGATGGCCGGGTTGGCCGGCGCCACGCCGAACAGGTCGTCCAGTTCGGCCAGGGTGGGCGCGGTGCGCTGCAGTTGGCGGCCGCGCGCCAGTAACTGGTTGATGGTCTTTTCCAGCAGGTCGAACAGCAGCCGCTCATCGACCGGCTTGCTGAGGAAACCGTCCATGCCGGCATTGCGGTAGCGCGCGCGATCGAGGTCGGTGGCGTTGGCAGTGAGGGCGATGATCGGCACCAGCGGGTCGCGCACCGGCAGGTCCAGGCTGCCGCCGCGGCGGATCAGGCGCGCGGCTTGCTCACCGTCCATCTGCGGCATGCGGCCGTCCATCAGCACCACGTCGTAATCTTCGTTATGCAGGGCGCGCAGCGCTTCCAGGCCGTTCTCGGCCACTGCCACCTCGTGCCCCATGCCTTCCAGCAGGGTGCTGATGATGATCTGGTTGGTGCGCACGTCTTCGGCGCACAGCACGCGCAGGCGGTGCGCGTGGCGCAGGTGGGCCGGCACGTTGAGCGGGCTTTCCTCGGGCGGGGCGCCGAGGGCCAGCGGCAGCGAGAAGCGCACCGTGGTGCCTTTGCCGAGGCGGGTGTCGGCTTCGATATGGCCGCCCATCAGGTCGACCAGCTCTTTGCAGATGGCCAAGCCCAGGCCGGGGCCGTCGGCGCGGCGGGTGGAGGACAGGTCGGCCGGCTCGAATTTGCGGAACAGGCGCGGCAGCATTTCCAGCGGGATGCCGGGGCCGGTGTCGGTGATGGCGAAGCTGACGCGCGCCAGGCCGTCCGCCGTTTCACCCGAGGCGCGCAGGCGCACTTCGCCGCGTTCGGTGAATTTGATGGCGTTGCCCAGCAGGTTGAGCAGGATCTGGCGGATGCGGTTGGGGTCGCCCTGCACGTGGCGCGGCAGGCCGGGCGCCAGCTCGCAGCGCAGCAGCAGCGCCTTGGCGTCGGCTTGCGGGCGCAGGATGGTGATGGCTTCGTCGATGATGTCGATCAGGTCCAGGTCCTGGGTGCTGATCGAGAGGCGGCCGGCGTCGATGCGCGAAAAATCGAGCAGGTCGTTCAGGATATTGAGCAGGGCTTCGCTGTTCTTCAGGCCGATGCGCAGGTACTCGACAGTGCGGTCGGCGATGGTGCGGTCGCGCAGGGCGAATTTGAGCATGCCGATCACGCCCGCCAGCGGGGTGCGGATGTCGTGGCTCATGGCGGCCAGGAAGTCGATCCGGTGCCGGCCCAGCTTTTCGTTTTGCAGTTGCAGGCGTTTTGTTTGCGCTTCGCTGTCGGCCAGGCGCTGGCGCAGGCGCCGGTTTTGCCAAAACAGCAGGATAAGCGCGGCCAGCCCCAGGATTATTAACAGGGCTGCGGGGAAATCCAAAAACGAATCAACGGAAGAAAACAATATTAATAATCTCCACAATGTCATTATTGTAATGGACAATCCGTCGTCCGGATGTACCGAATTGTTATTGGTGTATCATCCGGGCTCCCCGCTTTAACTACTCAACTGAAAGACACTGGTGTTGATCTCCCCGGAACAAGGGCTGGCCTTCCTGGCGGCAGCCATGCTGATTACCGTTTCCCCCGGCCCGGATAACCTGATGGTGCTGAGCATGGGCATGTCGCGCGGGCGCAAGCAGGGCGTGGTATTCGGCCTCGGCTGCGCGCTGGGCTGCCTGAGCCACACCATCCTGGCGGCGCTGGGCGTGGGGGCGCTGATCGCTGCGTCGCCCGCAGCTTTCACCACGCTGAAGCTCGTGGGGGGACTCTACCTGATCTGGATGGGGATCGGCGCACTGCGCAGCAAGGGTGGGGCGCAGGTGGGGCAGGCGGCGCTGCCGGAGGAATCCCTGGGCAAGCTGTTTGCCAAGGGTTTGCTGGCGAACGCGATCAATCCGAAGGTGGTGCTGTTCTTCCTGTCGTTCCTGCCGCAGTTCGTGGTGGCGGGGCGCGGCGACGCCAGCTGGCAGACGGCGCAACTGGGGCTGCTGTTTACCTTGCAGGCTTGCCTGCTGTTTGGCGCGCTCGGTTATTTCGCCGGCGCGGTGGGCAAGTGGATCAACCGCCATCCGCGCGCGGGCTTGTGGCTCGATCGCGGCGCCGGGGCGATTTTTGTCGGCCTGGGCCTGCGCCTCATCGTCGCGCGCTGATCGCGAAACGCAGTTCCATTTCATCCTTCACCGCCAGCGCGCCGCCGAACACGGCGAAGGGCGTGATGCCGAAATCGCTTTGGCGCGCGGTAAAGCTGCCGCTCGCGCGCAGCAAGGCGCCATCTTCCTTTAGCTGCAGCGGCACGCGGTAGGCGCGCGTAACGCCGTGCAGCGTGACCTGCGCGTTCAGGAAAGCCCCGTCACGCGCGGCGCGTACCACGACCCAGGGGTGGGCGGCGGCCTGCAATACCTTGTTGAACATATTCCTGCGCGTGCCTTCGATGGCGTCGGGCGAGGGCTGGGTGTCGAGCCCGGCATCCTTGCGCTGTTCGGCTTCGTCCACCTGCAGCTGGTCCAGGCGGAAGCGCAGTTCGGTGCGGCCTTGGGCCAGGTCGACAAAGCCTTCCAGCTGGCGCGTGGCCACCACGTGGTCGTGGCCCATGCGCGCCAAAGGACCGCCGCGGCGCACGGTGATGGCGACCAGCGATTCGCCGGCGACGATGCGGTGGGCCTGGTGCGTGGCTGGCGGCGCGGGGGCGGCGGCGGGGAGGGCGGTCGGGGCGGGCGGCGGCGGGGCGGTGCTACAGGCGGAAATGGCCATGGCGCCCGCGCTGAATGCGGAATAAATGGTCCATTTACAAATTTTTACCCGCATTGTGACTTTTCGAGAGTTTCTATTTTAAAAATTGTACTATCTTATACGAAGTTATGTTGTTTCGATATTCGGAAAACCGCCGCGAGATATTCGCGGTCGATTATCCATCCCAGCACTTTCAAATCTCTCCCGATTTGAATCCCTTCACCCGCGCATGGCGCGGGTTTTTTTTCGCCTGGCCGAAGATTCCTTCCTTAATGAACTCCTAAGCCTTGGCTTACGGAAAGCTGGCAAAGTACGTCCATAGCGTACGGCATTGCCGAGCGCCCGGTTGCCGGATTCCTCAATCCGGCACAGTTTCGTTTCTTCTATCCCCGCGCCCTAAAAAGCGTTTTCACCGGCCCCCCCAATCGGCCGGTTTTTTTTTGCGCGCTCGGCTATCATGCTCCGGTCTGCCGAAAGGAGCGCTGATGATCGATTTTTACACCGCCGCCACGCCCAATGGTCACAAAGTGTCCATTGCGCTGGAGGAGTTGGAACTGCCGTATGAGATGCGGGTGCTGGACCTGGGCCAAGGGGAACAGAAGGAGGCGTGGTTCACGGCGATTAATCCGAACGGGCGCATCCCGGCCATTGTCGACCGCGACAACGGGAATTTTGCGGTGTTCGAGTCGGGCGCGATCCTGCTCTATTTGGCTGAGAAGACGGGGCGTTTGATGCCGCAGGACGGCAAAGGGCGCTCGCTGGTGATGCAGTGGCTGATGTTCCAGATGGGCGGCATCGGACCGATGATGGGTCAGGCGAACGTGTTCTTCCGCTACTTCCCCGACAAGATCCAGCCCGCCATCGACCGCTACCAGGGCGAGTGCCGGCGCCTGTTCAGCGTGCTCGACAGCCGCCTGGCCGAGCATCAATACCTGGCGGGCGAGTATTCGATTGCGGATATCGCCAACTGGGCCTGGGTGCGCACGCACCGCTGGTCGGGCGTGGATACCGAGGGTTTGCCGCATCTGCAGCGCTGGATCGCCGAACTGCGCGCGCGACCGGCCGTGCAGCGCGGCATCGAGCGGCCGCCGAGCGAGGTGTTGGTTCGGCCCGACAGTGAAGAAAAAGCACGCCAATTCTCCGCCGCGGCGCGCAAAATGCTCGAAACCGGCCAGTCGCGCCGCTCACAAAAGGAGACCGAATGAAGCTGTACACCGCCCCCCGTGCCCCCAACCCGCGCCGCGTCGCCATGTTCATGGCGGAGAAGGGCATCGCGCTTCCACTGCAAAACGTTGACCTGGGGGCGGGCGAGCATCGCAGCGAGAGCTACCTGGCGCTGAATCCCTTCGGCCGCCTGCCGGCGCTGGAACTGGACGACGGCCGCGTGCTGTGCGAAACGCGCGCCATCTGCACCTATCTGGAGGGGCTGCATCCCAGCCCCAACCTGATGGGAGAAAGCGCCGAGGAGCGCGCTTTCATTGAAATGGCGGACCGCCGCATCGAGCTGCATTTGTTCGCGATCGCCGCCAACGCCATCCGCCATTGCCATCCCGGTTTCGCGCCGCTGGAAAATCCGCAATTCCCCGACTTCGGCACCTCGCAGGGCGAGAAGTTCCGCGAGAATGCGCGCTGGCTGGATGGCGTGCTGGCCGCGCAGCCCTACGTGGCGGGCCAGCGCTTTACCATTGCCGACATCACCGCGTTCTGCGCCTTCGACTTTGCGCGCGGGCTGATGAAGTTCCGGCCCGCCGAGCAAGGTCTCATGCACCTGCAAGCCTGGCGCGACCGGATTGCCGAGCGCCCGAGCGCCAGCGCCGGCACCTGAAGCATGGACCCGACCCGGCGCCGGCAGCTGCTGGCCTGCTTGCCGGGCATGCTGGCGCTGTCTCTTGCGCGGGCCGTCCGCGCCGGCGGCCGGCCGCTGCGGGCGGCGGTCTTGCAGGTGGAACCCTACGGCATGCGCGATGCGCAGGGCCGCCAAAGCGGCGCCTATACCGAAGTCTTCGCAATGCTGGGCGAGGAGCTAGGGCGCCCGCTCGATGTGGTGGGCGCGCCGTATGCGCGCGCCCTGGCGCTGCTGCGTTCCGGGCAGGTGGATATGATGCTGGCCATGCCAAGTCCGGCCATCGCGGAGGTGGCGCATGCGGCGGGCCCGGTCTGGTCGCTGGAGGCGATTGCGGTTGGCCGCGCCGGCACCCGTCTGCGCCGCGTCAGCGACCTGCGCGGCCTGACGGTGGCGCGTATACGCGGCACGGATTACGGTCCGGAGTTCATGCACGACAAAGCGATCCACCACTACGAAATCACCGACCATGTGCAAGGCTTGCACATGCTGCTGGAAAAGCGCATCGACGTGGTGGTGGGCGGCCGGCCCGGTGTCTTTTATGCGATGCGCAAGCTGGGCATCAGCCGCAGCCAGCTGGGCACCTCGTTCGTGGTCCATTCGCGCGATGTGCAGCTGCACCTGTCGAAGCGGCTGGATGACGCCCAATTGGCAAACGAACTGCGGCGCGGCATGGCGGCGCTGCGCGCTGATGGCCGCGTGGATGCGGTCATCGCCAAGTACTCGGCCGGCTTGCCGCGCGAGTAGGCGCCACCAGGCGCCGCTAGGCGCGTGCGCGCAGCTTGCCCACGATCCCGCTAGGGAAGAAGTAAATCGCCACGATGAACAGGATGCCGAGCCAAAGCAGCCAGCGGTCCGGGTGCAGGGCCGCCTCCAGCAGCGGCACGCCGGCCACCGCCCCCGCCGCCTGTGCCATCAGCGACTTGAGGTAGTTGTTGGCCAGGATGAACAGGGCGGTGCCGATTAGCGCGCCGTACATGGTGCCCATGCCGCCGATCACCACGATCAGCAGGATGTCGGTCATTACTTCGAAGCCGAGCGTGGTCTTGGGGCCGACGTAGCGCAGCCACAGCGCGAGCAGGGCGCCGGCCAGGGTGGCCGCGACGGCGCCGATGCAGTTGGCCGCGATGCGGTAGAGCACCGTGCGGTAGCCCAGCGCTTCGGCGCGGAACTCGTTCTCGCGGATCGCTTGCAGCACGCGCCCGAAAGGCGAATTGACGATGCGCAGCAGGGCCAGGAAAATCAGCACCGCGCAAATAAACACGATGTAGTAAGTGAGCACCTTGCCGTCCACAATGCGGCCCATGAATTCGCCAAATTCGTTGGCGGGGGACAGCAGGTCGGGCACGTCGAAGGTCTTGCCGTCCTCGCCGCCGGTCAGGTCGGACAGCTGCGAGGCCAGCACCGCGAAGGAGGACGCCACCGCCAGCGTGATCATGGAATAGAAGATGGCGCGCACGCGCAGCGCGAACAGGCCGATGATGAAGGCCAGCACCAGGGCCAGCGCCAGGGCCGCCACCAGGCCGATGGCGGCGCCGCTCCAGCTGGGCGTCATGCCGGCGAAACCCAAGCCGACGCCGTAGGCGCCGATGCCGAAGAACATGGTGTGGGCGAAGGAGACGATGCCGGTGTAGCCAAGCAGCAGGTCGTAGGAGGCCACCAGCACGATATAGATGCAGATGGTGGCCGCCGTGTTGAGCGGGCGGGCGCCGGTGGCGATGAAGGGCGCCAGCGCCAGGGCCAGCACCACCAGGGCCAGCATGGTGCCCAGGGTGCGGCTGCGCGGCAGGTCGCCGGAGAGCAGGGTATTCAGCATTATTTCCTCGACAGGCCGGCCGGGCGCCAGAGCAGGATGGCGATCATCAGCACGATATGGGACACGAGCGCCAGCTTGGGCGCCAGGAAGCCGGCGTAGTTGGCGGTGAGCGCCATCAGCAGCGCGCCGATAAAGCAGCCGCCCACCGAACCCAGGCCGCCGATGATGATGGTGATGAAGACCATGACCATCACTTCGCCGCCCATGGAGGCGGTCAGGGTTTCCTTGTACAGCCCCCACATCACGCCGCCCAGGCCGGCCAGCGCGGAGCCGGCCGCGAACACGGCGACGAACAGGCGGCGGATGCGGTAGCCCAGGGCTTCCACCATTTCGCCGTTCTCCACGCCGGCGCGGATCAAGAGGCCAAGCTTGGTGCGGTTCAGCACCAGTGTCAGCGCGACGAACACCAGCAGGCCGACCACCACCGCCAGCAGGCGGTACTTCTCAATGGCGGCGTCGCCGATGACGATGGCGCCGCGCAGGGCGGTCGGCAGCGGCATCGGTTTGTGGTCGGCGCCCCAGACCACGTGGATCAGTTGTTCCACCACGATCATGCCGCCCATGGTGATCAGGATCTGCTTCAGGTGCTGGCCATAGACCGGCATGATGATGACGCGCTCGAAGGCCCAGCCCAAAAGGGCGGTGACCGCCATTGCCATGGCGACCGCGAGGCCCAGCACGGCCAGGTTCATGCCGAGCGAGTCGGCCTCCAGCCAGCCCTGCATCGGCAGCAGCACCAGGGTGGCGGCAAAGGCGCCCACCGAGATGAAGGCGCCATGGCCGAAGTTCAGCACGTCCATCAGGCCGAACACCAGGGTCAGGCCGCTGGACATGATGAAGATCATCATGCCCATCGCCAGCCCGGCCATGGTCAGCGTGACCCAGGTGGGCAGGCTGCCCACCAGCGGCAGCATGGCCAGCATCAGGGCCGGCACCAGCAGCAGTGGCGGGATGTCGCGCGGGATCGGCGGCAAAGCCGCCGATGCGCTGGGGGCGGGCAAGTTATCGCTCACGGTCGCTCCTTATTGGTGTGCGTCGAGGGCCAGGCCGAGCAGGCGTTCCTGCAGGGCGCGGTCGGCGGCCAGGTCGGCCATGGCGCCGCTGTGGACCACGCGGCCGTCGTCCATCACGGCCACGGTGTCGCCCAGCTGGCGCACGAAGTTGAAGTTCTGCTCCACCAGCAGCACGGTGGTTTGGCCTTTGAGCTGGCGGATGGCGTCGGCCAGGCTCTGGACGATGGCCGGCGCCAGGCCCTTGGTCGGCTCGTCGATCAGCAGCAGTTCGCGCGGCTCGATGATGGCGCGCGCGATGGCGACCATTTGCTTCTGGCCGCCGGACAGGTTGCCGGCCGGGTAGTTCCAGAACTTTTTCAGCGCTGGGAAGAAGGAGAAGATCCATTCCAGGCGCGCGGTGTCCATCGGCCCGTTGCGCGCGGCCAGGAACAGGTTTTCGCGCACGGTCAGGGCGCTGAACACGGCCATCGATTCCGGCACGTAGGCGATGCCGGCCTGCGCGATGTCGGGCGTGCCAAGCTTGCTGATAGCGCGGCCTTTGAATTCGACCTGGCCGGCGCTGGCCTGCCACAGGCCCATGATGGTGCGCAGGGTGGTGGTCTTGCCGGCGCCGTTGCGGCCCAGCAGGACGGTCAGGCCGCCGCGCGGCACGGCCAGGTCCACGCCTTGCAGGATGTGGTATTCGCCGATGTGGGTGTGCACGCCGGACAGTTTGAGCAGGGCTTCAGTCATGAATTGCAGCTCCTTGCGCAGCTGCTTGCGCAGTTCCGAGGTAGGCTTCTTGCACGATGGCGGAGGACATGACGGCGGCTGGTTCGCCATCCGCCACCAGGGCGCCGTGGTGCAGCACGATGATGCGGTCGGCCAGGGCGCGCACCACGTCCATCTTGTGCTCCACCAGCAGCACCGCCTTGTTGCGTTCCGCCTTGACCTGGTGGATCAGGTCCAGCACCACCGGCACCTCGTCCACGCTCATGCCGGCGGTGGGCTCGTCGAACATCATCACCTCCGGCTCCAGTGCCAGCAGGATGGCCACTTCCAGCTTGCGCTTGTCGCCGTGCGACAGGGCGGCCACCGGGGTGTCGCGCCGCGCGCCCAGCGACACGCGCTGCAGGTAGTGCTCGGCGCGCTCGATCAGTTCCTTGTGGCTGGACCAGATCGACCACAGCTTCATGCCGGCGCCGGCGCGCGCCTGCACCGCCAGCCGCACGTTCTCATGCACGCTCAGGTGCGGGAACAGGTTGGTGAGCTGGAAGGCGCGGCCGATGCCCTGGCGGGTGCGCGCCGCCGGCCCGCTGCCGGTGATGTCTTCACCGCGCAGCAGCACCTGGCCGCTGGTGGCCGGCAATTGGCCGGACATGAGGTTGAAATAGGTGGTCTTGCCGGCGCCATTGGGGCCGACAATCACCGTCAACTGGCCCGCGTGGAAATCGGCGCTGACGTTATCGACGGCCGTGTGGCCGCCGAAGCGGATCGTCAGCCCGCGTGTGGACAGCAAAGGAGTCATCGTTCAGCGCTTGTTCTTGATGGGGACGGGCAGCTCGGCAGCCGGGATTTCGCGCACCAGTTCCAGCAGGTCCCATTCGTTCTTCTGGTCCTTCTTGATGCGGAAGTGGTACATCGGCTGCAAGGCCTGGTGGTCCTCCTTGCGGAAGAGCATGCGGCCTTTCGGCGTGTCGAACTCCATGCCCTCCATGGCCGCGATCAGCTTGCGCGTGTCGCCGCCGCCGGCTTTGGACAGCGCCGTCACCACCGCGCTGGCGGCGGTGAAACCGCCTGCCGTGAACATGTCGGGCGGCGTCTTGTAGCGCTTCATGTGCTCGGCCACGAACCAGTCGTTCATCGGGTTCTTGGGGAAGTTGTAGTAGTAATAGATGGTGCCTTCGGTGCCGGCGAAGGCCTTCCACGTTTTCAGCACCGGCAGGATGTTGCCGCCCGGCGCCAGCGTGATGCCGTAGCGCTCCGGCTTCATGTCGGCGATCTTGTTCATCGGGTTGGGACCGGCCCAGATGATCTGCAGCACGCGCGGCTGCGGCTTGTCTTTCAGCTTGTCGAAGATGCGCTGGGCCGAGGCGGTGAAGTCGGTGGCGTTCTGCGGCGCGTATTCCTCGTGCACGATATTGGCCTTGGAACCGGTCAGCTGCAGCGCTTCGCGCGCAGCCTTGACCGCATCCTTGCCGAAGGCGTAGTCCTGGGCCAGGAAAGCCACGCTGCCTTGCTTGAAGGTGGCGGCGGCGGCCAGGCCGTCCTGCATGGAGTTGCGCGCGGTGCGGAAGATGTACTTGTTCCACTTCGAGCCGGTGATGGCGTCCGACACGGCGGGCTCGACGATCAGCACCTTCTTGTATTCGGCGGCGATGGGCAGCATGGCGATGGCCGAGCCGGAAGAACTGGTGCCCACCGCGATATCGACCTTGTCGTCGCCGTAGGCTTCGGCCAGCATGGTGCGGCCCAGGTCCGGCTTGCTCTGGTCGTCCTTGACGATGACCTTGAGCTTGCGGCCGTTGATTTCCATCTTGCCCTTGGTTAGGTATTCCAGGCCCAGCATGAAGCCGGCCTCGGTCTCCTTGGCGTATGGTTCGAGGATGCCGGTCTTGCCGGCGATGAGCGCGACTTTCAGCTCCTGCGCGGGCGCCAGGGCCGGCGCGAGCGCGATGAGTAGCGGTACTAGCGGTATGTATTTTTTCATTCGGTGTCTCCGTCCGCCCAATATAGTTCAATCCACGCTGGCGAGGAAGCTGCGCAGCGCTTCCAGCGCGGCCGGCTCGGACAGCATGGGCGCGTGGCCCACGCCCGGCACTTCGGCGTACTGCATGCGCGGCGCGGCGGCGCGCATGGCGTTGGCCTGCTCGGCCTCGATCAAGTCGGACAGCCCGCCGCGTATCAGCATGGTGGGCCGGCGCCGCGCCAGGCGGCGGAAGGCGAAGTGCGCCGCCAGCGAGGTGGCCTTCAGCTTGTTGGCGCGGATCGGCACAGCGATATTCGGGTCGTAGCGCAGCGCCAGGTGGCCGTCGCGGTCCTCGCGGAAGGCGCGCCGCGCCCAGCGCTCCCATTCCTGCGCCGAGTTGTCCGGGAACGCCACCGCGTTGATGCCGCTGATGTAGGCCGCCGCCTGCTGCCAGCTGGTAAACGCCTCGCCCTTGCCGGTATAGCCGCGAATACGCGACAGGCCGCGCTCGGACAGCGCCGGGCCCACGTCGTTCAGCACCGCCGCCGCCACCAGGCTGGATTTGCGCACCGCCAGGGTCATGGTGATCAGGCCGCCCATCGAGGTGCCGATGAAGACCGCGCGCTCGATGCCCAGGTCGTGCGCCAGCTTGACCACATCGTTGGCATAGGTCACAGGTGTATAGCGGTCCGGCTTGGGGTCGTAGTCGGAGTTGCCGCGGCCGCGCACATCGAGCGCGATCACGCGCCGGCCCTGGGCCGCGATCCACGGCGCCACGTCCTCAAAGTCGGCCGAATTGCGGGTCAGTCCGTGGATGCAGATCACGGGCAGGCGCGCGGCGCCGCTGGCGGCGGGATAGTCGCGCGCATACAGGCGCAGGCCATCGTCGCTGGTGTAGCTGATCTCGGAATACATAGTCCTCGTGGGCAGCGTTGCAGGAGCGTGCAGTGTGCAAGAAATGCATCATTGCGGGAACCGGAGGCTGCGCCCACCGTGTGTGCAATTTTGCACAGCAAGCCCAATCGGCCCCAAAATGATGCACAATACGACGCATGAAGACACTGCCCGAATGGACCGACCTGCGCTTCTTCCTCGAGCTGGCACGCGCCGGCACCTTATCCGGCGCCTCGCGCCGGCTGGAGGTTGAGCACACCACCGTATCGCGCCGCATCGACCGCCTGGAGCAGCAACTGGGCGCCACCCTGTTCGACCGTTCGCGCGAAGGCTATGAACTGACCGAGATGGGGCATGCCGTGCTGCCGCACGCGGAGGCGATGGAAAGCGCCGTGCTGGCCGCGCAGGGACAGTTATCCGGCACCGAGGTGGCCATCCGCGGCGTGGTGCGGCTGGGCGTACCGGAGGCGCTGGGGGTACGCTTCATCACGCCGCTGCTGGCTACCTTCCTGCAGGACTATCCCGAATTGTCGGTCGACTTGCTGGTGCAGCCCCGTTTTGCCAACCTGGCCAGCCGCGAAGCCGACCTGGGCGTGACGCTGGATGCGCCCAACACGGGCCGCTATATGGTGACGCGGCTGGCGTCCTTCCGCCTGTACGTCTACGGCTCGCCCGCGTATCTGGCGCGCCACGCGCCGATCAAGCGCCGCAGCGACCTGGCCGGACATGATTTCGTCGACTATGTGCAGGACCGCCTGGCCAGCAACGAGCTGAATTTCCTCGACGAACTGGGCGTCAACCCGCGCCGCCGCCTGTGCTGCACCGGCATGCTGGCGCAGGCCGAGGCGGCGGCGGCTGGCCTGGGCCTGATGATGGCGCCGCCCTATATGGCGACCGATGGCCGCCTGGTGCCGGTGCTGCAGGACGAAGTGTATGTGGAGCGCGCCTATTGGCTGGTGGCGCCGGTGGATTTGTACCGCTTGCCGCGCGTGCGCGCCGTGTGGAATCTGCTGCGTCAGTTCGCCGAGTCGAATGCCACGCTGTTTAGTTCGAACAAGTGAGGCAGGGCGGCGCTGACCGTGCTGCGATGGAAGGCCACCCGGCCCGGCGCCGGTACGGGCTTGCCCTGCGCCAGCGCGTGCAATACAGGCGCCGGGTCGCAGCTCCAGTCGACGGCATAGCTGCCCGGGTCGCCTTCGCGCACTTTCATCAAGGCCAGCTCGAACTGCGATACGCACACCACCAGCGGATCGGCGTGGCTTGCCAGGAAGGCGAGGAAGGCCGGCGGCTGGTATTCGCGGAACGGTGAGATGTTTTGCTGGCGGATGAAGGCGTGCAAGGCGTCTTCCAGCAAGGCGCGCTGGCGCAGCAGCGCCACCGTCAGCACGCAGCTGCGTTCGAGCACGAAAACGCGCCACAGGTAGACGTTGCCGCGCGCCTCGCGCAGGTCGATGGAGGCGGCCACGCGGTGGAAGTAGGGCGCATCGTCCGCGCCGGGCTGGAAGGTGGCGCGCATCAGGCCGAGCAGGATGCGTTGGTGGTTGGCCAGGTCCATGTTTGCTACCTCCATTGGCGTTGCCGCATCTGCTGCAGGGTGTCGGCGATGGCGGCGTGACCCAGGCCGGGCACGGCTTCCGGCATGAATTCATAGACGATCACTTCGGCCCCGGGGGCGACATCGCGCAGCACCTGCTGCGCCAGGTCCAGGGTGCAGGAGCGCGGCAGGCGCGAATGCACATCCAGCATCAGGCCATTGTGCCTGACGCCGCATGCCACGTGCAGTTCGCGCACATGTTCGCCGTCGAGTTCAGCCAGGAAGGCGGGGATGTCGAGCGCGTGGTTGTGGGCGTCGCATTCCAGGTTGTACACGTCCAGGATCAGGCCGCAGCCGCTGTCGGCGGCAATCGCGTTGAGGAAGCCGGCATCGGTGTAGTCGGCCGGGCAGTCGGGCACCACGTGCACGATATTCTCCAGCAGGAAGGGCAGGCCGTAGCGCTGCTGCAGGCACCAGGCGCGCTGCGCCACCAGCTCGGCCGCCTGCTCGGTGCGCGGCAGGGCCAGCATGATGCCCAGGTGCTCGCCATCGACGCGGGTGTAGCCCAGGTGCTCGCTGTGCCAGCGCACGCGCACCTTGTCCATCAATTCATCCAGCAGGCGCAGGTAAGTGGGCGACCAGCCGTCGTGCGAGCCGATCGACAGGCTCACACCGTGCACCACGATGGTTTTCTCGCGGTCGATGTTCCGCAGCTCGGCCACAATGGCGGGGTCGAGGCGGATGCTGTCGCCGTCCGCCAGCGACATGGTTTCCGGCGTGACCTCGATGATATCGACGTGTGGCAGCATCAGCTCAAGGAGCGCCGGCTCGCGCCCCTCATAGCTGACGCCCACGCCCGGTGCCGGGCGCGGGACGGCGTCTGCCAGCCTAGCGTTGGAGGATTTCATTTTCCACCAGCACGCTTTCGATGTGCGGCACCTCGCGCAGCACGCGGCCAAAGGCCGGGTCGCCGCGCAGGAAGGTCAGGTCGAAGCCGGTCAGGCCGCAGTTGCAGCCGCCTTTCGGCACCATCTGGGCCACGGCCACGTCCAGTGCCTTGTGCAGTTCTTCCAGCGTGACGCGGCCTTCGGCGACCACGATCTTGATATGGTTTTTCTTGATATTGCGAGCGCTCAAATCTTCCATGACGATCTCCAGGCGGTCCGGTTGGTGAACGGGCGCGGCCTGGTGGACCATAGTGTGAACCGCGCCCTTGCATGCCACTGTAGGCGGCGCGCGGCGGCGGCGAATTGGTACTGGTACCTAGTTTGCGCCGCTGCCGGCACCTAGTTTTGCAGCGGGGCGGACGGCGGGCGGCGCAGCAGGTCGAGGCGCGTGCTGGCGCCCAGTTTGCCGAGCAAGGTGGAGACGTGGTGTTCGACGGTGCGTTCGGAGCGGCACAGGCGCTGGGCAATTTCGGCGTTGCTGAGTCCATCCAGCAGCAGTTCCAGCACTTGCGCTTCGCGCTTGGTCAGGCCGCAGGGATGGTCGCGCGCCGCGCCGTAGGGGCCGCGCCGCGCTTTCGGCAATTGCGCCTGCATGCCGCCGGCGCGCGCGCGCCGGCGCGCCAGGGCGGCTGCCGGGGCGGCGCCGATCTGCTCCAGCAAGGCCACGGCCTTGGGGATGGCGGCGACCGCGCTGGTGTCGGGCAGGTCGAGCAGGGCCAGCGCCGCTTCGAAGGGCAGGCCGAGTGCGAGCCAGGCGTCGCAGGCGCTGGCGGCTTGTCCTGACAGTTCGGCGGCGCGGGGCGCGGGCCAGGGCGGCGGATCGTCTTGCCCTGGGGCGGCGCCGTCGGCCATGGGCGGCAGGCCCGCGCGCTGGCGCCAGACGGCGACTTCGGCCAGGTCCCAGGCATTCACGCCAGACAGGTCGAAGTGGGCGATATCGTCCAGCCAGCGGCGGCCGGCCTCGGCGTCCTGCGCCTGCCAGGCCGCTTCGGTCAAGGCCAGCAGCACCGGCAGCAGGCGCTGCGCCTCGCCAGTGGCGCGCGCCCATTGCAGGGCTTCGCGCAGGCAGGGCGCCGCGTCCTCGTCGCCCAGGCGCGACAAGGTGCGTCCCAGCACAGTCAGGGCCGGCAGGCGCATCACCAGGCTCAGGTCCGGCAGGGCCAGGACCTGGCGCGCCAGCGCGGCGGCGGTACACAGTTCGCCTTTGTCAAGATGGAGCTGGGCTTGCCAGCCCGTCAGGTAGTGCACCCATGCGTCCAGCTCGTGGTCATGGTGGTAGGCGAAGCCCTCGGCCAGCAGGCGCTCGGCCTGGGCGAACTGCTTGAAGACTACCGCGTACTCGGTCCAGTTGCTATAGATGCGCGCCGCGTGTTCATGCAGGTGGCAGGCCAGCGCGATTTCCAGGCCCTCGGCCAGGTCCTGCTGCCCGTTGGCATCGCCGAGGAACAGGCGCGCGCTGCCGATATTGGTCAGCGCATGCACGCGCGTATCGTTGTCATCCAGCGCCGTTGCCAGTTCCAGCGCCAGCTGGCCCCATTCGATGGCGGAGCGCGGATGATCCTGCAACAGCTGGTGCTGCGCGCGCATGCTGTAGGCCATGGCCAGCTCTTTGCTGTTGGGCAGGCGCTCCAGCGTGCGGATCGCTTCCAGGCCGTAGCGCTCAGCCTCCTGCGCCTCACCGCGATACCAGTGCAGACGCGCCAGCCAGCGCAGGTTCAGGCCCACCTTGTCCGGCCGGTCCACGCTTTGCCAAAGCGCGATGGCCTGCTGGCGCGCCGCGATCAATTGCGGGTCGATGCGCAGCAGGCCGGCCTCGTAGGCCCAATCCTCATAGAGCTGGGCCGCATCGCCGGTCCAGGCCACGGCATCGACGAACTGCAAGGCGCTCGCCAGATGCGCGGCCGCCTGCCGGTGCGCGCCCAGCGCCGCGGCCTGGCGCGCCGCGCGCGGCGCCAGTTGCAGCACCATATGCGCGTCCTGCGCCCCGGTGGCATGGTGTACCAGGCGCGCCAGCTCCACCTTGGCCTGCGGCGGCGCCTGCTCTGCCAGCGCGTGGCACAGGCGCTTATGCAAGGCGCGCGTGGCGGCCGGACGCAATCCGCTCAACACCGCCTGCCGTGCCAGTTCGTGGCGGAAGGACAAATGGCCGGGGGCGCCGCGTTGCAGCAGGCCGCTATCGACGCTGCGATCAATGGCGTGGCCGGCGCCTTCGCCCAGCAAGGCTTCCAGCAGCCATTCTTCCAGCGCCACCGGACTTACGCTGACCAGCTCCAGCACGGTGCGCACCGGCGCGTCCAGGCGCGCCAGGCGGCCCCACACCGCGTCGCGCACGGAAGCGGGCAGGTGGCCCGGCACAGGCGGGCCGGCGTCGGCCAGCAGTTCGGACAGGAAGAAGGGATTGCCGCCGGTGACGCGGTGCAGTTCCGCCGGATCGCAGGCCATGCCTTGCGCCAGGGTCGCCACGGCCGCCGCCGACAGCGGCGGCAGCGTCAGGCGCTGGGTGCTGGCGGCGGGCAGGTCGCCGGCCCAGCGCCAGAAGGCATGGTCGGGCGGCAGTTCATCATCGCGCGCACTGGCCAGGAGCAGGATCGGGTGGCTGGCGATGCGCCGTGCCAGGTACTTCAGCAGGTCGAGGGTGGCCTGGTCGGCCCAATGCAAGTCTTCGCAAATGACCAGGACGGGGCGTGCCTGCGTGCCCAGCCGGCTGAGCAGCAAAGGCATCAGCTGGTCGGGATGGGTGGCGTGGTCGATGGCGGCAACCACCTCGCTCCCCAGGGCCGGCGCCATATCGCGCAATGGGCCCAGGACGCGCGGCGTGGACAGGTCCTCGCAGGCGCCCTGCAGGACCAGGAAGCGATCCTGCAACGCCGCCGCGCAGGCGCGCAGCAAGGACGACTTGCCGATGCCGGCCTCGCCCAGCACCAGCGCCATCCCGCCCGCACCGGCGGCAACGCAATTTGCCAGCCGCTGCAGCGCCTCCAACTGCTTATCACGCTCGAGTAACATCTGGCTATCCTCATAGCCATGATATGCCTACTGGCGCACGGAATTCTCTCCAATCGTCACCAATTCTCAGAACTTGTAGGAGGCGGTGAGCTTGTAGGTGCGCGGGTCGCCGTAGTAGGTGGTGACGGTGTTGAAGAAGCCGCCGAAGGCGTAGCCGGCCACCTTGTAGCGCTTGTCCGTCAGGTTGCGGCCGTGCAAGCCGATCTGCAGCTTGCGGTCGGCGCTGGTCCAGACCAGGCCGGCGTCCCACAGGGTGAAGGCGCCTTGCGCCAGCATCAGGTTCTGCGGCACCAGCGCGTCCAGCGAGGCGACGCCGGTGGGGCGCACGATCTCGGCCTGGTACACCTTGTCTTTGTACGACACGCTGTTGTTGAAACTCATGGTGCCGCTGCGGCCCAGCAGGTTGACCGGCCATTCGTAGCTGGCGCCCAGGTTGGCCGACATCTTCGGCGTGTTCTGCACCTCGGCGCTCTTGGCGATATTGACCAGGGTGGCGCCGCTGGCGACCATCCATTCCTTGTACTCGGCGTCGATGTAGCTCAGCATGCCGTTCACGGTCAGCTCGTTGCTGACGCGGGCAATCGCTTCCAGTTCCAGGCCTTTGATCTTGGCCTTGCCGGCGTTGGTCAGGGTGCCGGCGAAGCCGTTGACCTGGCCCTGCGCGTTGAAAGTGGGGATCGAGCCGGCGATCTGCACGTTCTGGTAGTCGGTGTAGAACAGCGCGGCGTTGGTTTGCAGGCGGCCGCCGTTGAGCGAGGATTTCAGGCCCAGCTCCACTGTGTCGACTTCCTCCGGATTGACGCCGCGGCGTTTTTCCAGCGAGGCCGGGGTGTTCGGGCCGCCGGTTGCCGCCAGGTCCATGCGCGGGTCGTACATGCCGCCTTTGAAGCCGCTCTGGTAGGTGCCGTAGACATTGTGCTCCGGCGCGACCTTCCAGCCGAAGCCGAGTTTTGGCGTGAACTTCTTGTCCTTGCGATTCAGGTCGCCCTTGCCGAGGTCGGTGTTGGGCGCCAGGCCGACCGCGTTCGGGTTGCCCAGGTTGGGCGAACCGGCCAGGCCGAGATAGGTGCGCTTGTAGATCGCCGCTTCGCGCTGGTCGTCGGTCCAGCGGCCGCCCAGGCTCAGATTGAAGGTATCGCTCACGCTGTAGCTGGCGTCGGCGTAAATGGCCCAGGTCTTGGAATCGATATCGTCGCGGGTCAGCAGCGACAGGCCGCCGCCGGCGTTGTACAGCACATCGAATTCGTTGAAGGCGTTGGTTTTCATGTAGAACAGGCCCGCCACGCCCTGCCATTTGGAGCCGGCGTAGGTCAGCTGGAATTCCTGGCTGTCTTGCTTGTCGCTGTAGATGGCCGGCGCTTCCCACAGCGGCGCGTTGAGCGAATCGAAGTCGATCGGCGCGTAGGATTTGGAGGAGCGGTGGGCGGTGACCGATTTGAACATCAGTTCAGGGCTGAGGTTGTAGTCGATGGTCAGCGACGCGCCCTTGGTGGTCACTTCCTGTTCGTGGCCGTTCACCTTGTACAGGTTGGCGCGCGTATCGTAGTCGCCGGCCAGCGGCGGCTCGTTGCCCGGCGCCGGGCCGTTCAGCAGGCGGTAGCCTTGTTTGGCTTGCGAGTCGTCCTTGGTGTAGTCGGCCGCGAAGCGGATGAACAGGTCGCTGCTCGGCACCAGTTCGGCGCTGACGCGGGCCGCGCCCACGTCCTTGTTGTAGTTCTCGCGGCCGTTGATGACGTTCTTGCCGAAGCCGTCGCGGTTGAAGGTGCCGACGGTGGCGCCGACGCGCAGGATGTCGCTGATCGGCGTGCTGCCTTTCAGCACCAGGTCGCGCTGGCTGTAGTTGCCGAGGGCGCCCTTGATCTCAAAGGTCGGGTTGGGCGACAGTTTTTTGGTGACGTATTTGACCGCGCCGCCGATGGTGTTGCGGCCGTACAGCGTGCCTTGCGGGCCGCGCAGCACTTCGATGCGTTCCAGGTCGTAGATGTCGGTCAGGGCGCCTTGCGGGCGCGCCAGGTAGACGTCGTCCAGGTAGATGCCGACGCCTTGCTCGTAGCCGGCCACCGGGTCTTGCTGGCCGATGCCGCGAATGAAGGCGGTGAGGGTGGTGTTGGTGCCGCGCGAGGCTTTGAGCGTGGTGTTGGGCACGATGTCGGTCAGCGCCGTGATATCCGGCAGCGCCTTCTTCTCCAGCTGGGCGCCGGACAGCGCGGTGACCGCGCCCGGCACGTCCTGGATCAGCTCTTCGCGCTTGCGGGCCGTCACGATCACCTTGTCGATCACCGCCTCCGCCTTCTGCCCGCCGGCGTCCTGCGCCAGGACGGGTTGGGCATAGACGGCGGGCAAGGTCATCATCACCGCCGCCACAGAGCGGCGCAGCATGAATTGGTTGTTCGACACACGCATCAAAGTCTCCTCGGGTTTTGTTATGCGACGAGTGTGCATGTTTTGCCAACTGTGCGAAACTGACAGGGTTGCACTCACGTTGTGCAATTTTGCACATAACCGAGGGGGGCGAGGCTTTCGTGGAAGAGCTGGAGCACGTGTTGCCGCAGCAGGGGGCCGAAGTCGGGCAGGCTGCGCGGCGCGATGATCAGGTTGAACTCGTTGAAGGAGGCGTCGGTGACCAGGTTGTATTGCGACCAGGTGATGTGCTTGCGGTGCGCGCCGGCCAGCGCGGCGCGGCCGGCCTGGACCTGGAAGTAGTCGTTGAGCTGGCCCTGGCCGCCACTCTGGCGGTAGGCGGCTTGCGCCTGTTCCAGCTCGGCCTCGGTGAGCCAGGCGGACAGGGCTTCGTCCAGCAGGTCGTCGCTGGCGACGGTGGCGTGGATTTCGGCCTGCTCCAGCAGGCCCATCTCGGCCAGGATGACGGCCAGGGTCCAGGCCTGGCCGGCGCCGGCGCAGTCGGCCAGCCAGATGCGGGGCAGGGCGGCGCCGCGCAGGGCGTGTTCGGCGGCTTCGCGCAGCATCAGCGCTTCGGCCGGGGCGTCGAACAGGCCGGCGGGCGGCACGTGCAGGGTGCGGAATAGCTGGCCGGCGGCGACGGCGTCGTGCAGGGCGCTGTCCTGCAGCTGCGATAGCGTGGCCAGGCCGTGCTGCCGCATGAAGCCGAACAGCTTGGCCTTCAGCGCCACGCGCTCGTGCAGGCGGAAGTCGAAGCCGAAGCGGCGCACCAGCGCTTCGAGCAGCAACTCCAGCTCCAGCTCCTCCAGCTCGGGCGCCGTGCTGCGGCGCAGTTCTTCGCTCGCGCCCATCAATGCAGCCAGACGCGCATCAGCGACAACAGCTGCGCCACGTCCACCGGTTTGGTGATGTAGTCGGAGGCGCCGGCGGCGATGCATTTGTCGCGGTCGCCCTTCATGGCCTTGGCGGTCAGCGTGATGATGGGCAGCGAACGGAATTTGGGGATGCGGCGGATGGCGCGCATGGTGTCGTAGCCGTCCATCTCCGGCATCATGATGTCCATCAGGACGATCTCGATGGTCGGGTCGCGTTCCAGCACCTCAATGCCATCGCGCCCGTTCTCGGCGAAGGAGACCTGCATCTGCTGGCGTTCCAGCAGCGAGGACAGGGCGAAGATATTGCGCAAGTCGTCGTCCACGATCAGCACCTTGCGCCCTGCCAGGCCGGCATCGGCCGCGTGCACCTCTTCCAGCATGCGGCGCTGCGCTTCCGGCAGGTTGGCCTGGGAGCGGTGCAGGAACAGCGCCGTTTCATCCAGCAGGCGCTCGGGCGAGCGGGCGTCCTTGATGACGATGGTCTTGGCGTAGCGTTTGAGCTTGGCCACTTCCTTGCGGTTCAGCTCTTTGGCGGTGTTGATCACGATCGGCATGGCGCGCAGGCGCTGGTCCTTGCCGATGGTGTCGAGCAGGTCGAAGCCGCTGATGTCGGGCAGGGTCAGGTCGAGCACCATGCAGTCGAAGTGGGCGGCGTGCAGGGCGGCCAGTGCTTCCTGGCCGGTGCCGACGGCGGTGATGGCGACATCGGAGTCGCCTATCAGCTTGATGATGGCGTCGCGCTGGTTCTCTTCGTCGTCCACCACCAGCAGGTTGCGTTTGCCGCCGATCAGGAAGCGCTGGATGCGCGAGAATTCTTCGTTCAGGTCTTCCTTGCTGACCGGTTTGTTCAGGTAGGAGATGGCGCCGCTGCGCAAGGCCGGTTCGCGTTCGCGCAGGCTGGACATGACATGCACCGGGATGTGGCGCGTGCTCGGGTCGCGTTTCAGGCGCTCCAGCACGGTGAAGCCGTCGATGTCCGGCAGGTCCAGGTCGAGCAGGATGGCCGAGGGCAGGTAGTCGCGCGCCAGGCTCAGGGCCCAGTCGCCCTGGTGCGTGACGATGCCCTTGAAGTTCTTTTCGCGCGCGAAATCCAGCACCACTTTGGCGAAGCGCTCGTCGTCCTCCACGATCAGCACCGACGGGTCGCCCGGCGTGGTCAGGCCGCGGTCGTCGATGGTGGAGCCGTAGGTCTGTTCGTCCTGTTCGATCTGCGGCTGCGGTGGCGGCGTGTACACCACGGCGGGGGCGGCGATCATCGGCTGCGGGGTGTTCGGCGTGTTCGGCGCGGGCAGGCGCGGCATGGCCGGCTGGCGCGCCGTCTCGTAGTACACGAAGCCGGAGCGGTTATACGGCAGGAACAGGGTGAAGGTGGAGCCGGCGCCGACCACCGATTCGACGCGGATCTCGCCGCCCAGCAGGCGGGCCAGTTCGCGCGAGATCGACAGGCCAAGGCCGGTGCCGCCGTACTTGCGGGCGGTGGAGCCGTCGGCCTGCTGGAAGGCTTCGAAGATCAGCTGCAGCTTGTCGCTGGCGATACCGACGCCGGTATCGCTGACAGCGAACGAGAGCACGGCGTCGGCATTGCCCAGGTTGGGGTGGTCGCTGCTCCAGCCGCTTTGCACCAGGGCGATGCCGAGCGAGACCTGGCCGTGGTTGGTGAATTTGAAGGCGTTCGACAGCAGGTTTTTCAGCACCTGCTGCAGGCGCGTGGTGTCGGTCATCAGGGAGGCGGGCAGGTTGTCGCCCAGTTCCACCGTGAAGCCGAGGTGCTTGGCCTCCGCCATATGGCGGAAGGTGCGCTCGACGTAGCTGCGCAGGTTGGCGAAGCGGTATTCGGACACGTCCAGCGTGACGGTGCCTGATTCGATCTTGGACAGGTCGAGAATGTCGTTGATCAGCGTGAGCAGGTCGGAGCCGGAGCCGTGGATGGTCTTGGCGAATTCCACCTGCTTGCCGGACAGGTTGCCCTCCGGGTTGTCGCCCAACTGCTGCGCCAGGATCAGCAGCGAGTTCAAAGGCGTGCGCAGCTCGTGCGACATATTGGCCAGGAACTCGGACTTGTATTTGGAGGACAGGGCCAGTTGGGTCGCCTTTTCTTCCAGCGCCAGTTTGGCCTGCTCCACCTCGCGGTTCTTGCGTTCCACCTCGATATTCTGCTCGGACAGCAGGCGCGCCTTCTCGGCCAGCTCCTGGTTGGTTTGCTGCAGTTCCTGCGCCAGCGATTGCGATTGCGTCAGCAGCGATTCGGTGCGGCTGTTGGCCTCGATGGTGTTCAGCACCACGCCGATCGATTCCATCAGCTGGTCGAGGAAGGACAGGTGGGTCTCGGTGAAGCGATCCAGCGAGGCGATTTCGATCACCGCCTTCACCTGCTGCTCGAACAGGATGGGCAGCACCACGATATTGGTGGGCGGCGCCGCGCCCAGGCCGGAGCTGACCACGATGTAGTCGCGCGGCACGTCGGTCAGCCAGATGCGCATTTTCTCCAGCGCGCACTGGCCGACCAGACCCTCGCCCGGCAGGAAGGAGGTGGGCAGCTTGCGCGACGAGCGGTAGCCGTAGCTGGCGATCATGCGCAGGCGGGCGTCGGCCAGCTGCGAGTCCATCATGTAGAACACGCCGTGGTGGGCCGACACCAGCGGCGCCAGCTCGGACAGGATCAGCTTGGTCACCGCCTGCAGGTCGCGCTGGCCTTGCAGCAGGCGGGTGAAGCGCGCCAGGTTGGTTTTCAGCCAGTCCTGCTGCGCGTTCTTCTGCGTGGTTTCCTTCAGGTTGCGGATCATCTCGTTGATGTTGTCCTTCAGGTAGGACACCTCGCCGCGCGCCTCGACCTGGATGGAACGGGACAAGTCGCCGCGCGTCACGGCGGTTGCCACCTCCGCGATCGCGCGCACCTGGTTGGTCAGGTTCGCCGCCAGCTGGTTCACGTTCTCGGTCAAGTCCTTCCAGGTGCCGGCCACGCCGGACACGTTGGCCTGGCCGCCCAGCTTACCCTCGGTCCCCACCTCGCGCGCCACGCGCGTCACTTCCGAGGCGAAGGAGGACAGCTGGTCCACCATCACGTTGATGGTGTCTTTCAGTTCCAGGATCTCGCCCTTCACGTCCACCGTGATCTTTTTCGACAGGTCGCCGCGCGCCACCGCGGTGGTCACCGCCGCGATATTGCGCACCTGGCCGGTCAGGTTGGAGGCCATGAAGTTCACGTTGTCGGTCAAGTCTTTCCAGGTGCCGCCCACGCCGGGCACGTAGGCCTGGCCGCCCAGCTTGCCCTCGGTACCCACCTCGCGCGCCACGCGCGTCACTTCCGACGCGAACGAGGACAGCTGGTCCACCATCACGTTGATGGTGTTTTTCAGTTCCAGGATCTCGCCCTTCACGTCCACCGTGATTTTCTTGGACAGGTCGCCGTTCGCCACCGCCGTGGTCACCTCCGCGATATTGCGCACCTGGCCGGTCAGGTTGGAGGCCATGAAGTTCACGTTATCGGTCAAGTCCTTCCAGGTGCCGCCGACGCCGGACACGTTTGCCTGGCCGCCCAGCTTACCCTCGGTCCCCACCTCGCGCGCCACCCGGGTCACCTCCGAGGCGAAAGAGTTCAACTGGTCCACCATCACGTTGATGGTGTTTTTCAGCTCGAGGATCTCGCCCTTCACGTCCACCGTGATCTTCTTGGACAGGTCGCCGTTCGCCACGGCGGTGGTCACCTCGGCGATATTCCGCACCTGCGAGGTCAGGTTACCCGCCATGGAGTTCACGGAGTCGGTCAAGTCTTTCCAGGTGCCGGCCACGCCTTTCACCTGCGCCTGGCCGCCCAGTTTGCCCTCGGTGCCCACCTCGCGCGCCACACGCGTCACTTCGGACGCGAAGGAGGACAGCTGGTCCACCATCACGTTGATGGTGTTTTTCAGTTCCAGGATCTCGCCCTTCACGTCCACCGTGATTTTCTTGGACAGGTCGCCGTTCGCCACGGCGGTGGTCACCGCCGCGATATTGCGCACCTGGCCGGTCAGGTTGGAGGCCATGAAGTTCACGTTGTCGGTCAAATCCTTCCAGGTGCCGCCCACGCCCGGCACGTAGGCCTGGCCGCCCAGCTTGCCCTCGGTACCCACTTCGCGCGCCACGCGGGTCACCTCCGAAGCGAAGGAACGCAGCTGGTCCACCATCACGTTGATGGTGTCTTTCAGCTGCAGGATCTCGCCGCGCACGTCCACCGTGATTTTCTTGGACAAGTCGCCGTTCGCCACGGCGGTGGTCACTTCCGCGATATTCCGCACCTGGGAAGTCAGGTTACCCGCCATGGAGTTCACGGAGTCGGTCAAATCCTTCCAGGTGCCCGCCACGCCCTTCACCTGCGCCTGGCCGCCCAGTTTACCCTCGGTGCCCACCTCGCGCGCCACGCGCGTCACCTCGGACGAGAAGGAGGTCAGCTGCTCCACCATGGTATTCGCCGTCATCGCCGCGCGCAGGTATTGGCCTTTCAGGGGATGGCCATCCACCTCCAGCGCCATGGTCTGCGACAGGTCGCCCTTGGCCACGGCGCCGATCACGCGCGCCATTTCCGTGGTTGGCCGCACCAGGTCATCGATCAGGGTATTGACCGCGCTGATGATGGTGGCCCAGCCGCCGGAGACATGCACCGTCGCGCGCTGCGTCAGGCGGCCCTCACGGCCCACCACGCGGCTCACCTCCGTCACCGACTTCACCATGCGCTCGTTGGTTTCGATGATGTCGTTCAGGGTATCGGCGATCTTGCCCGACATGCCCGTCCAGTCGGACGGCAAACGCGCGGAGAAGTCACCTTTCTTCAAGGCCATCAAAGTGGACAAGATCAGTTTCAGGTCCAACTCTTCAGGCAGTTCGGTCATGTCATTCATCGACGGTACCTCGTTGTGCGGGTGGATTGCGAGGGGAAAGGCCTAAATTTACTCCAGCAGGTGCGACAGTCAATCACAAAGTATCAAAAAGCTTCACTTTGTAAAGAACGCAACGCCGCAGGCAACATTTTTCAGCATAGCCAGCGCCATATTTCCCCGGCGCACGCTTGGCAAAATTCGGGGCCAAAATTCGGGGTCAGGTCTGACAATCGGACAAAATGCCGGCATGCAATATGAAAAACACCCTGCGCGCCCATAAAGGCGGGAAGGGTGTTTTGAGATAAATCAAAGGTGTGTCGTCGGTGTCCGATTGTCAGACTTGACCCCGAATTTAGCGGAGCTGTTTCAGGAGGAAGGCGTAGGTCAGGGCGTTCATCTGGGCTTGCTGGTCGTTGTTGGCGGCGCCGGCGTGGCCGCCTTCGGTGTTTTCCCAGTACAGCACGTCATGCCCTTGCTCTTTCATCTTGGCGACCATCTTGCGGGCGTGGCCGGGGTGGACGCGGTCGTCGCGGGTGGAGGTGGTGAACAGGACGCGCGGGTAGTGCTTGTCCTTGAACACGTTCTGGTACGGCGAGTATTTGCTGATGTAGGCCCATTGCTTCGGGTCGTCCGGGTCGCCGTATTCACCCATCCAGGAGGCGCCGGCCAGCAGCTTGCTGTAGCGCTGCATGTCGAGCAGGGGGACCTGGCAGACGACGGCGTTGAACAGGTCGGGGCGCTGGGTCAGCGCTGCGCCCACCAGCAGGCCGCCGTTGCTGCCGCCCATGATGCCGAGGTGGCGCGGGCTGGTGATCTTGCGCTTGATGACGTCCTGGGCGACGGCGGTGAAGTCGTCGAAGGCGCGCTGGCGGTTTTCCTTCAGCGCGGCCTGGTGCCAGCGCGGGCCGAATTCGCCGCCGCCGCGGATGTTGGCCAGCACGTAGGTGCCGCCTTGCTTGAGCCATGCGGCGCCGGTGCTGCCGCTGTAGAAGGGCTTCATCGAGACTTCAAAGCCGCCGTAGCCGTACAGGATGGTGGGGTTCTTGCCATTCAGCTTGGCTTTCTTCGCCATCACCACGAAGTAGGGCACTTTGGTGCCGTCTTTGGAGACGGCCATGTGCTGCTTTACCGTATACGGCGCGGCGTCGAAGTAGGCGGGCAGGGACTTGAGCGCGGTGCGCTGGTCGTTGCCGGTTTGCGCCAGGTACATCGTGGTCGGGGTGAGGAAGTCGGTCACCGTCAGGAAGTACTGGTCGGAGTCGACGGCGTCCAGCGGCTGCACGCCCAGGGTGCCGAAGGCGGGGGCGTCGACCTTGCGCTGCTGCCATTTGCCGTCCACGTGGCGCAGTTCGACCAGGCGGTTCTTGACGTTGTCGAGCACATTGAGCAGCAGGGCGCTGCGGGTGGCGCTGACGCCGTCGAGCGAGCTGGTGGCGCTTGGGGTGAACAGGACGTCGAACGCGCGCTCGCCCGCCATGAAGCGTTTGAAGTCCATCGCCAGCAGGGAGCCTTGCTGGTAGGTGGCGCCGTTGACGGTCCAGTCGGAGCGCAGCTCGATCACCAGCTGGTCGCGCACGGTGTAGGCGTTGGCGTCGTCCGGCTTCGCCACTTTGGTGAGCGTGGCGCCTTCGCGCAGGAACAACTCGCTGGCGTAAAAGCCGATCTGGCGCGTGATGAACTGGTGGTTGTAGCCGGGGGTGAAGTCCTTGTAGGAGCCTACGCCCAGGTCGTCGGTTTTGGCTTCGTAGAGGGTGGTGGCGGCGGCCAGCGGGGCGCCGCGTTGCCATTCCTTGACAATGCGCGGGTAGCCGGAGGTGGTCATGCTGCCGGCGCCGAAGTCGGTGGCGACGAAGACGGTGTCGGCGTCGATCCAGCCGATGTCGCTCTTGGCTTCGGGCAGGTTGAAGCCGTCGGCGATGAAGGCGCGCTGGCTCACGTCGAATTCGCGCACGACGTGGGCGTCGCCGCCGCCGCGCGAGAGCTGCACCAGGCATTTCTCGCCTTTGGGGTAGAGGCAGGAGGCGCCGTGCCATACCCAGTTTTCCTTTTCGTCGGCGGCCAGCTTGTCGATGTCGAGCACCGTTTCCCATTGCGGGTCGGCCTTCTGGTACTGCTCGAGCGTGGTGCGGCGCCAGATGCCGCGCGTGTGCGTGGCGTCGCGCCAGAAGTTGTAGTAATAGTCGCCCTGCTTGTTGACGTAGGGGATGCGCTCTTTCGAATTGAGGATGGTCTTCAGGCGTGCGTGGATGGCTTTATAGTCGGGCTGCGCCTGCAGCTCTTTCTCGGCGGCGGCATTCTGTTCCTTGACCCAGGCCAGCGGCTTGTCGCCGCCGACGTCTTCCAGCCACAGATAAGGGTCGGGCTGCTGCGCGTACGCGCCGCCCACTGCCGCCAAACCAAGCACCACGCCGGATGCCATTTTTCGATACGCGCGCATTCCACCTCCAAGTTGTCAGAATGCGCACAATTTACACTAGAGTTGGCGGGCCTCAAAGGTATTGCATTGGGAAATTTCGCCGGAATCGATGCCGCGCTTGAACCAGCGCACGCGCTGCGCCGAGCTGCCGTGGGTGAAGGAGTCCGGCACCACCTGGCCGCCGGCCTGGCGCTGCAGGGCGTCGTCGCCGATGGCGGTGGCGGCGGCCAGCGCGGCTTCGACGTCGCCTTGCTCAATGATGTTGCGGGCGCGGTTGGCGTGGTGGGCCCAGACGCCGGCGAAGCAGTCGGCTTGCAGCTCCAGGCGGACCGAGAGGGCGTTGGCCTGGCGTTCGGAGGCGTTGCGCTGGGCATTGTGGACTTTGTCGCTCAGGCCCATGAGGTTTTGCACGTGGTGGCCGACTTCGTGCGCGACCACGTAGGCTTGCGCGAATTCGCCGGGCGCGTTGAAGCGGCGCTCCATCAGGCGGAAGAAGTCCAGGTCGATGTAGATTTCGCGGTCGCCCGGGCAGTAGAACGGGCCGGTGGCGGAAGCGCCCTGGCCGCAGGCGGTCTGGATGCGGCCGGTGAACACGTTCAGTTTGGGCATCTGGTAGTTGCCGCCGTTGCGGCGGAACAGTTCCTGCCACACGTCTTCGGTGTCGGCCAGCACGACTTTCATCAGCTTGTATTCGCGGTCGTCGGCTTCGGCGCGCGGGCGCGGTTGCTGCTGTTCGCTGACCTGGACCGGGCCGCCGCCGCCGCTCAGCAGGCCGAGGATGGTGAGCGGATTCACGCCAAACACCCAGCCGCCCAGCAATGCCAGCACGATGGTGCCGATGCCGATGGAGCGGCCGCCGAAGCCGAATCCCCCGCCGCCGCCACCGCCGTCGCCACGGTGGTCTTCGACGTTTTCACTTTCCCGGTTGCCTTCCCAGCGCATTATTTAACTCCTTATTTGTTTTCCCACAGTTTAGCGCATTGGTGTGCGCGGCGGGCGCACGTACAATGCGGCCATGAAGATTCCAGGCAAAGCAAATCCACGGGCGGCGGCGGTCGCGATGGCCGGCGTGGCGGTGGTTCTGGTGCTGTTGGCGGCGCTGGCGGTTTGGTACAAGCAGCTGCGGGTGAAGACCGTCAGCGTGCCGTGCGCCCAGCAGCAGGCGGCCGATCTGTCGCCGCAGTGCGCGGCGCAGGCCGAGGCGGCGGCCGGACGCGGCGAGCGGGCGGCGATGATGGCGCTGACCGAGTATTTCCAGTCGCGCCAGCCGGCGCAGGCGCTGCGCTGGATGCGCGCCGCGGCGGCGGCGGGCGAGCCGCGCGCCATCGCGCGCGTGCTGCAGGCTTGCGGCGCGGGCCAGCCCTTCACCATGGATGAGGCGCGGGCCCTGCTGCCGCAGGCGCCGGTGCTGGCAGCGCTGGATTTCCAGCTGGGCGGTTCCTGTGCGCCGCCGGACCTGGCGGCGGCGCGCGCCGTACAGCCGGCGACGGTGCTGGCGCAAGCCGACGGCGCCGGCCTGTGCAAGGTGGCCGTGCGTTATGGTTTGCTGCGCATGTCGCGCGAGGGCGCGCAGCTCGATTCGCAGGGCGCGCAGCAAATGCTGGCCGAGTGCGAGCGGCGCGCGCAGGCCCCGGCCGATGTGCGGCAGGAGGCGCAGGCCGTGCGGCAAATGCTGGCGCGCGAAATCAGGCCGGTGCATATCAGCGTTGATTGATCCATATCGGGGCTGACCACAGCTGGCGGCCGTCGTCCTGCGTGATGCGGGCGTAGTAGAAGTGGCGGCCGGGCGCCGGGGTGAGCGTGTGCTGCAGGGCGCGGACGCCGGGCAGGGCGCGCACTGCGCCCTGGCGCCCTGGCACGCCTTCCATGATCTCCAGCGTGGCGATGCCGCGCCCCGTGCTGCTGGCGAAGTGCACCTGCAGGGCCAGCGGGCCGCTGTTATCGACCTCGCTGCCCATGATGGCGCCATTGGCGCTGAGGGCGATGGCGCTGTGCTTGTCCATGGTGGCGAAGACGCGGCGGGCGCGGATGGCGGCCAGCACGCTTTCCTGCGTTTGCCGGTCGCCGGCTGGCAGCAGGATGCCGGTGCGGTTGCCGTAGGCGGCGCCCCAGTTGGCGCAGTGGTTGTCCTGGTTGCTGCTGAAGGCGAGCTGGTAGCCGGCTTCCAGCAGGCGGTTGCAGGTACTTTCGTAGAAGCTGTGGCGTACTTCGCTTTCGTCGGTGCGGGCGGAAAAGGCGTGGCTGTTCATGATCTCGCACAGGGCCATGGCGGCGGCGCCGTCCTGGCTGTAGGCCAGGGCTTTGCCGCCCAGCGGGAACTGGTTCTCTTTCGGGTGGTTGAATTGGCCCAGCCAGCCTTGCTCGTGCATGGCCTTGTAGAGGGCGGCGTAGTCGTTGCGCGGGGTGACTAGGTCGGCAAAGGGCTGGCCATCGGCGCTGCGTTCCCAACCCAGCAGGGCGGGGCTGTTCAGGATGTTGATGTGGCCGCCGCCGCTGATGATGCCCCATTCCTGGCCGTACAGGGCGGTGAAGGCCGGATGGGCGGCGCTGTAGCTGGCGGCGCTGTCCAGGCCCATGCGGTAGAGCTGGCGCGCGGCCAGCGGGTCGGCGCCGGGGGCGCTGCCTTCGCTGCCGTCGAACATGTGGTTGTGCTCGGAGGCCAGCAGGAACTGCAGGCCGTGGCGTTCGGCGAACTGGTAGGCGTCGGCCGGGCCGAAGGGCGCGCTTTGGGGCGCCTGCGCGCCGTCGCAGTGCGCCGGGTCGCCGCCGCCGTCGCTGTGGTTGGTCTGGCTGTGCAGGTTGCCGTAGATGATGGCGTAGGGCAGGCGGTCGAAGTGCGCCGGGCCGGCCAGGGTCCGGCCCGGCATCGAGGCGGGCGGGACGCGGGTGGCGGTGCTTGCCAGCAGCGTTGTCGGGCCGATGGCGAGCGGGCGGCGCTGGCGGATCTCGCCGGCCTGCAGGCGCAACTCGTAGATGCCGTTGGGCATCGCCGCGGTGGCGCGCCAGGGCACTTGCACGCGGCCATGGCCATGCTGCAGGACGTGGCGCCCGCGCCACTGGCGCACGAGCCGGCCATCCGGCCGGTGCAGGCTCAGTTGCCAGCGGACGGCGCGCGCCGCCTGGACGCCCGGCCGAGTAAAGTGCAAAATGAAAGTTCGCGCCTGGCCGGCCGCCGGGGGCTGGAATGCAGCCTCCAGCATGGCGTCGAACTCGCGGTGCTCCAGTGCTGGCGCCGCCACCGGCCGCGCTGGCGGTGCGGCCGCCGCGCCTGCCATGTGGAGCAGGCTGGTGGCCAAAGCTTGCGTGCAGGCCACAAAAACACCGCGCAGCCGGGATGCCGTTAAGATGTGGGATTCGTTTTTCATGATTTGCCCTCCTGTGGTGCTTTGGATCAGGGGGGCAAGGATTTGGTTCCGTTCCGGGCTGCTTTAATAGTATGCTGCTCAAATGCAAGACTTTTCTCAATGGATGCGGCGCAAGCTGAGGACCCTGACCGGCGGTCGGGTCTTGTTGTGGCTGCTTGGCCTGTCGCTGGCGGGGGCGGTGGGCACCACCTTGTACGCCACGGCCGCCCACACGGTGGAAGAGGAGGCGCACCAGCGCTTCGATAATATGAACCGCGCCACGCAGTACAGCATTTCGGCGCGGGTGAAGGCGTATTCGGACGTGGTGCGCGGCCTGGTGGCGCTGTTCCAGACGTCCGACCATGTGAGCCGGCTGCAGTTCCGCCAGTACGTGGCGGCGCTCGACGTGGGCAAGCATTTTCCCGCCATCGAGGCCATCAACTTCGCCCCCAATGTGCCGCAGGAGCAGCGCGAAGCCTTTGTGGCGGGGGTGCGGGCCGATACCAGCCTGGCGCCGGACGGCTATCCTAAATTCGACATCCGCCCGCCCGGCCAGCGCTCGCACTATTCGCCGCTGACCTACCTGGAGCCGATGGGGCAGTTGATGGAGAAGTTCGGTGTCGACATCACCGCCAATCCGAACATCGACCGCGCCATGCAGCTGTCGCGCGACACGGGCCAGATCAGCGCCTCGGGCCAGCCGGTGGTGGTCAAACAGCCGGTGCCGCATATCGGACTGGGCATGCGCCTGCCGGTGTACAAGCGCGGCATGCCGGTGCACGACGTGAGCAGCCGGCGCGCGGCCTTCCTGGGTTCGGTCGGCATCGGCTTCTCGGTCTCAAAGCTGATCCAGGGCGCCATTGATGAAATGGCGGACCGCCAGGTGCACATGATCCTGTATTCCGACGCGTCCACCGATCCGGAGAAGCGCAGCCTGATCATCGAGAACGACGACCGCCTGCTGTTCAACGATAACGGCTCGATCGACAAGCCGGCCGCGCTGCCGGGCAATCCGGAGGACTATTTCGTTTCCGTGCTGCCGATCGATTTCAACGGCAGCCTGTGGAAGGCCCAGTTCTACGCCCGCAAGGCCGATATGATCGTGGGCTTCGACCGCACCTTCCCGTTCCTCGCGCTGGTGACCGGTTTTGCCGGCACGCTGCTGATTTACGGCTATTTCTTCACCATGTACTCGCAGCGGCGCAACGCGCTGGAGCAGCGCCGCCTGCTGGACAGCGTGCTGGATAACGTGGACGCCCACGTGTATATGAAGGACCAGGACCGGCGCTATGTGTACGTGAACGCCAAGATGGCGGAGATGATCGGCCTGCCGGTGGACGGTATTATCGGCAAGCTCGATCGCGAGGTGATGCCGGCGCGCGAGGCCGACGAGGCCTGGCGCGAAGACCGCGTGGTGCTGGCGGACGGCCAGAAGCGCTCCGGCGAGGAAAGCTATACCGACCACCACGGCGTGGTGCATCACTTGTGGACGGTGAAGGCGCCGGTGCGGCTGGACAAGGAGGTGTCGGTGGTGATCGCCCTGTCGACCGATGTGACCGAGCTGCACATGCTGAAAGAGCAGGCGCGCGCGGCCAACCAGGCCAAGAGCGATTTCTTGTCGAATATGAGCCACGAGATCCGCACGCCGATGAATTCCGTGATCGGCATGGCGCACCTGGCGCTGAAGGGCGCCACCAATCCGAAGCAGAAGGATTACCTGCAAAAGATCTATCATTCGGGCCAGCACCTGCTGGGCATCATCAACGATATCCTCGACTTTTCCAAGATCGAGGCCGGCAAGCTCGACCTGGAAGTGCTGGATTTTGCGCTGGAGTCGCTGCTGACCAATATCTCCAGCCAGCTGGGCGACGCGGCGGCGCGCAAGCAGCTGGAGCTGGTGTTCGAGATCTGGCCCGGCCTGGCGCACCAGCTGCGCGGCGATCCGCTGCGGCTGGAGCAGGTGCTGCTGAACTTCACCAGCAACGCCATCAAGTTCTCGGAGAACGGCAAAATCTTCATCCGCGCCCGTCCGGTCGAGGACCGCGACAACTACACCGTGGTGCGCTTCGAGGTGCAGGACAACGGCATCGGCATGACGCCGGCCCAGGTCTCCAGCCTGTTCCAGTCCTTCCACCAGGGCGACACGTCGACCACCCGCAAATACGGCGGCACCGGCCTGGGGCTGGTGATCAGCAAGCAGTTGGCGGAGCTGATGGGCGGCACCGTGGGCGTGGAGTCGGAGCCGGGCCACGGCTCGACCTTCTGGTTCACGGCCAAGCTGCAAAAGGGCACGCACCTGCTGCAGGCCACCGACAGCAACGCGCTGCAGCCGGACTTGCTGGCGCCGATCCACGGCGCCTCCATCCTGCTGGTGGAAGACAATATCTTCAGCCAGCAGGTGGGCCAGGAACTGCTGGAGGATGCCGGCGCCACCGTGGTGGTGGCCAACAACGGCAAGGAAGCCATCGACCTGCTGATGAAAGAGCATTTCGACTGCGTGCTGATGGACGTGCAGATGCCGGTGATGGACGGTTACGAGGCGACGCGCCTGATCCGCGCCCATCCGAAACTGGCCGGCACCCTGATCATCGCCATGACGGCCAACGCCGGCAAAGAGGACCAGGCGCGCTGCCTGTCGGCCGGCATGGACGAATTCGTGACCAAGCCGATCGCGCCGAACCTGCTGTTCTCGGTGCTCTCGAAGTGGATGAGCCAGCGCGCGGCGGAAGGCCGCCTGGCCCAGGTGCGCAGCACGACCACGCCGGGCCAGGGCGCTGCCGTGGCGGCGCCGGTGCCGGCACCGGCGCACGCCGCCGCGCCGGCGGCGGTGGCCGAGCCGCCGGGCGAAGCCGAGCTGTTCGACCTGCGCGCCCTGGCCCAGACCTTCGGCAACAAGCCGGAGAAGATGCGCAAGTACGCCAACATGTTCATCGACTCGGCGCAGGACGGCCTGCGCGAGGTCGATGCGGCGCTGGCGGCGGGGGATATGGTGCGCCTGTCCGAGCTGGGCCACCGCATCAAATCCTCGGCGCGCGCGGTGGGGGCCATGAGCTTTGCCGACTTGTGCCTGGCGCTGGAGAAGCTGGCGCCGGCCGACGGCATTGAACGCGCCCGCGCCATCGTGCTGCAGATGCAGCCTTTGCTGGACCGCCTGCGCGAGCATATTGCGCAGGAAATGAACGCGAATATTCCGGGTTAGCGACACACTTTGTCGCAGGAGCGGCGATAATAGCAATCCTTGCTCATTCGCTGCTCTTACATGGCCCCAAGCATCCAACCCGGACTTCTTATCCTGCACGGCAACCAGCTGGAACAGCTGCGTAGCGCGGTTTTCCAGTGGCTGCGCAGCCATCCGCTGGCGCCGCTGGAGCAGGAGATCTTCCTGGTGCAGTCGAACGGCGTGGCCGAATGGCTGAAAATCGCCCTGGCCGAGGAAACGGGCCTGTGCGGCGCCACCCGCGTGGCGCTGCCGGCGCGCCTGTTGTGGGAGATCTATCGCGGCATGCTGGGCCACGCCAGCGTGCCGCCCATCTCCGCCTTCGACAAGGGCCCCCTGACCTGGCGCCTGATGCGCCTGTTGCCGCAGCTGCTGGCGCAGGACGTGTTCGCGCCGCTGCGCCATTTCCTGCGCGACGGCGACCCGGAGCGCCGCCTGCAGCTGGCCGAGCGCCTGGCCGACCTGTTCGACCAATACCAGGTGTACCGCGCCGACTGGCTGGAGGATTGGGCGGCCGGGCGCGACCAGCTGCGCAATGCGCGCGGCGAGCCGGTGCCGCTGGCGCCGGAGCAGCGCTGGCAGGCCGAGTTGTGGCGCGCGGTGGCGGCCAGCGTGCCGGAGCAGGAGCGCGGCCTGGGCCGCGCCAGCGTGCACGCCGCCTTTGTCGAGGCGGTGCAGCGCGGCGATGAGCCGCTGGGCCGCCTGCCGCGCCGCATCGTGCTGTTCGGCGTGTCGGCGCTGCCGTACCAGACCTTGCAGGCCATGGCCTCGCTGGCGCGCTTCACCCAGGTGGTGATCGCGGTGCCCAACCCGTGCCGCTACTACTGGGGCGACATTATCGAAGGGCGCGACCTGCTGCGCGCGGCGCGCCACCGCCACGCGGCGCGCAAGGAGATCGACCTGTCGGCGCTGCCGCTGGAGGCGCTGCACGCGCACAGCCATCCCTTGCTGGCGAGCTGGGGCCGGCAGGGGCGCGACTACATCCGCATGCTGGACGAGTTCGACACCGCCGCCGACCTGGCCGGGCGCGACGACAAGCTGCGCATCGACCTGTTCAGCGACGACGCGGGCGAAACCCTGCTGGCGCAGGTGCAGGCGGCCGTGCGCGATATGCTGCCGCTGGCCGAGCATCCGGCGGCGCAGGGCGCCGCGCCGCCCGCCGCGCACGACCGCTCGATCGAGTTCCACGTGGCGCACAGCGTGCAGCGCGAGGTGGAAGTGCTGCACGACCAGCTGCTGGCCATGTTCGCCGCCGACCCGGGCCTGCGCCCGCGCGACGTGGTGGTGATGGTACCGGATATCGACGTCTTCACCGCCTCGATCCGCGCCGTGTTCGGCCAGCACCGGCGCCATGACCCGCGCTTCATCCCGCATGAAATCGGCGACGTGAACGACCGCAGCGTGAACCCGCTGCTGGTGGCGCTGCAATGGCTGCTGCGCTTGCCGCAGCAGCGCTGCCGCCAGAGCGAGGTGCGCGACCTGCTGGACGTGCCTGCGCTGGCGCGCCGTTTCGGCCTGGCCGAGGACGACTTGCCGACCTTGGGCCAGTGGATCGAGGGCGCGGGCGTGCGCTGGGGCCTGGATGGTGGCCACCGCGCCGGGCTTGGCCTGGCGCCGGCCGGCGAGCAGAATGCCTGGATGTTCGGCGTGCGGCGCATGCTGCTCGGCTATGCGGCCGGCAACGGCGGCGCCTTCAGCGGCATCGAACCGTATGCGGAAGTGGGCGGGCTGGATGCCGCGCTGGCAGGTTCGCTGGCGCAACTGATCGAGGCCTTGCTGGCCTGGCGCGAGCGCCTGGGTGTGGCGCGCCGTCCGCTGGAATGGGCGGCCCAGGCGCGCCTGCTGCTGGCCGGCTTCTTCAGCGACCGCGACGAGGCCGACCGCCTGACCCTGGCGCGCCTGGACGATGCGCTCGACAAGTGGCTGGAAACCTGCGAGGACGCCGGCTTTGACGAGGAGGTGCCGTTGGCCACCCTGCGCGACGCGTGGATGGGCGGCCTGGACGAGCCGTCGCTGGAGCACCAGTTCGTCTCCGGCGGCGTCACCTTCTGCACCCTGATGCCGATGCGCGCGGTGCCGTTCCGCGTGGTCTGCCTGCTGGGCATGAACGACGGCGACTTCCCGCGCCGCGCCAGCCGCGCCGATTTCGACTTGCTGGTGCTGCCGGGCATGGCGCGTCCGGGCGACCGCTCGCGCCGCGACGACGACCGCTACCTGATGCTGGAGGCGCTGCTGGCGGCGCGCGACAAGCTGTATATCAGCTGGGTCGGGCGCAATGTGCGCGACAACAGCGAACAGCCGCCGTCGGTGCTGGTGGCGCAGCTGCGCGACTACCTGCGGGACGGCTGGCGGCTCGACCTCGATGCGCGCACCACGGCGCACGCGCTGCAGCCGTTCAGCCGCGCGTACTTCGAGCGCGGCGGCCTGCTGACCTATGCCGGCGAATGGCGCGCGGCGCACGATGCGGGCGAAGGTGGCGATGCGGCCGCCGCGCCGGCGCTGGCGCGGTACGAGCTGGAAGACGGCTTCCGCCTGCGGCTGTCGACCCTGGCGGCCTTCCTGCGCCAGCCGGTGCGGCATTTCTTCCGCCAGCGCCTGGGCGTGTTCTTCGGCGAATCGGCGGTGGTGGGCGAGGACGAGGAACCGTTCCAGCTGAATGGCCTGCAGCGCTACACGCTGGAAGACGCCATGCTGGCCGACAGCGGCGAGCTGGAAGCGCTGGACGATGTGCGCGCCAGCCTGCGGCAGCGCGGCCTGCGCCTGCGGCGCCAGGGCATGCTGCCGATCGGCCTGATCGGCGAGCGCGTGCTGGACGAGCTGGTGGAGGAGCTGGTGCCGGTGCGCACCGCCTGGCTGGCCTTGTGCGGCACCTATTGGGAGGCGGCGCCAAAACTGGCGATCCACCTCGACCTGGACGGCTTGCCGCTGGAGGACTGGATCGACCAGTTGCGGCGCGCGGGCGAGGCAACGGCCTGGCTGGCGCAGATGTCGTCGCGCGTGTGCGACAAGTCGGGCGCGCCGCGCGGCGAGAAGCTGATCCCGATGTGGCTGCGCCAGCTGGCGGCAGCGGCCCAGGGGCAGTCGGTGACCGGTTTCCTGGTGGCGCGCGACGCCATCGTGATCATGGAGCCTTTGGCGCAGGACGAGGCGCTGGCGACCTTGCGCGCGCTGGCCGCCCTGTGGCGCGCCGGCATGGACCAGCCCTTGCCCGTGGCCTGCAAGACCGGCCTGGCGCTGGTGATGGAGGGCGATCCGCGCAGTACTTATGATGGAGGTTTCGAACTGTCCGGCGAAAACGATGACCCCTGCCTGGCCCGCCTGTGGCCGGACTTTGCCGCGCTGTCGGCGCAGGATGGCTTTGCGGCCAACAGCCGCGCCCTGTACCAGCCGCTGGCCGACTGGCTGGCGCAATCCGTGACCGTGCAGCCGATTGCCGGCGAAGGGGAGGGCGAGCAATGAGCATCGCACTGAACCCGCTCGACTTCCCGCTGCACGGCTCGCGCCTGATCGAGGCCAGCGCCGGCACCGGCAAGACCTGGACCATCGCGGCCTTGTATGTGCGCCTGGTGCTGGGGCACGGCAGGGAGAACGCTTTCGCGCGTCCGCTGATGCCGTCCGAAATCCTGGTCATGACCTTCACCCGCGCCGCTACGCGCGAGCTGTCCAACCGCGTGCGCGAACGCCTGGTGGAGGCTGCGGCCTACTTCCGCGCTGAAGGCGGGCATGAGCCGGACTCCTACCTGGACGCCTTGCTGGAAGAACTGCCCGACGCGGGCGCGCGCCTGCAGGCGGCGCACCGCCTGCAACTGGCGGCGGAGACGATGGACGAAGCGGCCATCTTCACCATCGACGCCTGGTGCCAGCGCATGCTGCGCGAGCACGCCTTCGACAGCGGCAACCTGTTCGACGAGGAGTTGCTGAGCGACGAGGGCGCGCTGTATGAAGACGCGGCCCACGACTATTGGCGCCAGCAGGTCTACCCGCTGGGCGAAGACGCGCTGCAGGTGCTGCTGTCGGCCTGCCGCGACGTCGAAGCGCTTAAACGCAGCGTGCGCGAGCTGGCGCGCCGGCCCGACGCCGCCGCATGCGCTGGACCGTCCGCCATGGAAACGCTGGGCGCCATGATCGCCCGCGTGCGGCGCGAGCAGATGTCGGCACTGGCCGCGCTGAAAGACGGCTGGGCCGAGCGCGCCGACCGCATGGAGGGCTGGATCGCCGCCCAGCGCGAAGACAATCCCAAGTGCTTCAACGGCACCAAGCTGCGCGCCGATTCCGTAGTCAAATGGTTCGCCGCCCTGCGCGACTGGGCCAGCGACCCGGCGCAGCACGCGCCGGACATGAACGACACGCCCTGGTTCCGCCTGACCCCGGCCGGCATGGTGGACGCCTGCGCCAAGAATTTCGTCCCCGAGATCCCGGACGACTTCGAGGCCATCGCGCCGCTGCGGCGCGCGCTGGACGCCATCGAGCCGCTGCGCCACCACGTCTTGCGCCACGCCGCCGCCACCATCGCCGCGCGCATGCAGGCGCTGAAAGCGCAGCAGCGCCAGTTCGGCTTCGCCGACATGCTGGAACGGCTGCGCGGCGCGCTGGAGGGCGGCAACGGCGCCGCGCTGCGCCAGCGCATCATCAGCCAGTACCCGGTGGCGATGGTGGACGAATTCCAGGACACCGCGCCCAGCCAGTACCGCATCTTCAACCTCTTGTACCGCGTGGCCGACAACGCCCGCGAGCTGGGCCTGTTCCTGATCGGCGACCCGAAACAGTCGATTTACGGCTTCCGCGGCGCCGACATCCACAGCTACCTGGACGCCCGGCGCGCTACCGCGGGCCGCCATTACCAGCTGGGCACCAACTTCCGCTCCACGGCGCAGGTGGTGGCTGCGGTCAACCAGGTCTTCCTGCATGCCGAAGGCGTGGCCGGGCAGGGCGGCTTCGCGCGCGGCGCCTTCCGCTTCCGCACCGGCGAAGGCAACCCGCTGCCGTTCGACGCGGTGGGGGCGCGCGGCCGCGAAGAACGCCTGGTCGGGCCGGACGGCGACATCCAGGCCCTGACCGCCGGCTGCACCCTGGAGCAGTTGGGCGCCGACGCTTACCGCGAGTATTTCGCCGAGCAGTGCGCCGAGCATATCGCCTGCCTGCTTAACGACGAAGCGACCGGCTTCCAGTCGCCGGCGGGCTTCAAGCGCCTGCAACCGGCCGATATCGCCATCCTGGTGCGCGACCGGCGCGAGGCGGCGGCCGTGCGCAAGGCCCTGCAGCGGCGCGTGGTGCCGAGCGTCTACCTGTCCGACAAGGACTCGGTGCTGTCCAGCGAGGAAGCGGCCGACATGCTGCGCTGGCTGTCCGCCGTGGCCAACCCGCTGGATGGCCAGCTGGCGCGCACCGCCTTCGCCACCCGCAGCGCCAACCTGCCGCTGGCCGAGCTGGCGCAGTTCTCGGCCGATGAACTGGCGTGGGAGCGGCGCGTCGAGCAGCTCAAGGAATGGCATGTGGTGTGGCAGCGCCAGGGCGTGCTGGCCATGCTGCGCCGCTTCATCCACGACCTGGGCCTGCCGGCGCAGTTGCTGGCGCGCCCGGGCGGCGAACGCAGCCTGACCAATATGCTGCACCTGGCCGAACTGCTGCAGCAGGCCAGCCGCCAGCTGGAAGGCGAGCAAGCCCTGATCCGCTGGCTGGCCGAGCAGATCGAAGACGAAACCGATGGCGGCGATGAGCGCGTGCTGCGCCTGGAATCGGACGCGGAGCTGGTCAAGGTGGTGACCGTGCACAAGTCGAAAGGCCTGGAGTATCCGCTGGTCTACCTGCCGTTCGCGGTCTCGGTGCGCAAGGTCGATAAGCGCAACCGCATTTTCTTCGAATACACCGATGCCAGCGGCGCGCGCCGCATCGATATGCAGTTGTCCGACGCAGGCCAGGAGGCCGCCGAGGCGGCCCGCCTCGAAGAAGACCTGCGCCTGCTCTACGTGGCCTTGACGCGTGCGCGCCACTTCCTGTGGCTGGGGGTGGCGGCCCTGCCGGCCCGCAAGAAGGATGAAAACACCCTGCACGAATCGGCGCTCGGCTACCTGCTGACCGGCGGCGAAGCGCTGCCGGCCGGGCAGTTGCTGGAAACCTGGCAGCGGCTGCGCGGCGCATGCGACGCCATCGCCGTCGCCACGCTGGCGCCCAGCGTGCCGGTAACGCGCCTGGCGCGCGCCGTGCAGCGCCCGCCGCTGGAAGCGCCGCTGGCCTACCACGGCGATTTTGAGCGCGACTGGTCGGTCGGCAGTTTCAGCTCGCTGGCGCGGCGCAGCGGCGAGGCCCTGCCGGCGCCGATGCGCGCCGCCCAGGAAACCCTGATGGAGGGCGAGGACGCCGCCAGCAGCCTGCGCATCGAGGACGCGGTGTGGCACCGTTTCCCGCGCGGTTCGATGCCGGGCAATTTCCTGCACGAGCAGCTGGAGGCGCTGGCGCGCGAAGGGTTTGCCGCCATCCACCAGGAGCACTACGCCGAACGCGCCGCCCGCCAGATCAAACGCTCCGGCTGGGGCAACCGGGAAGCGGAAACGCTGGAATGGCTGCGGGTGATTGCCAGCACCGCGCTGCCGCCCCTGGGCAGCGCGCTGGACGGCATCACCCGCTTGCTGCCCGAGATGGAGTTCTGGTTTCCCAGCGAACGCCTGGATACGGCGCAGCTGGACCGCCTGTGCCGCCAGCACCTGCTGGAGGGCATCGCGCGCCCGGCGCTGCCGCAGCGCGAGCTGCACGGCATGCTGAAAGGCTTCTGCGACCTGGTGTTCGAGCACGACGGGCGCTATTGGGTGCTGGACTACAAATCGAACGCCCTGGGCGGCGGCGACGCGGCCTACCACAAGGCCGCGCTGTCGCACGGCATGGCGGCCCACCGCTACGACGTGCAGGGCGCCATCTACATGCTGGCCCTGCACCGCCTGCTGCGCACGCGCCTGGGCCAGGCCTACGACCCGGCCACGCAACTGGGCGGCGCCATCTTCTACTTCCTGCGCGGGGTGGGCAATGCACAGACGCGCGGCTGCTATGTGCTGCCGCCGGAGGCGCAACTGCTGGACGGACTGGACGGACTTTGCACATGAGTTTTTACGAACATATCGATATGCTGGCCGAAGGCGGCATGCTGCGCCGCCTGGGCCCCGTGTTCGCGCGCTTCGTCACATCACTGGCGGCGCAGGGCAGCGATGCGGCCGGCACGCCGCTGGCCCTGGCCTGCCTGCTGCTGTCCGAGCTGGAAGGCCGCGGCCACAGCTGCCTGCAGCTGGCGGCGCTGGCCGACGACCCCTCGCCCATGCTGGGCTGGAGCGACGACGACTGGCCCGCGCTGTGCGCCGAAGCGGGCGCGCTGCCGCAAGGCGCCGCCGCCTGGCAAGCCTACCTGCAAGCCTGCCCGCAAGTGCTGTCCTGGCCCGGCGGCGCCGACCACGGCCAGCCGCTGGTGCTGGCCGGCGGCCGCCTCTACCTGCGCCGCTACTGGTCGGACGAGAACACGGTGGCCGATGCGGTGCGCGGGCGCACCGGCGCCGGCAGCGCCGGGCCGGCGCCGGCGCTGCTGCGGCAATGGCTGGACCGCCTGTTCACCCACGCCACGCGCGAAGGCGGTGTCGATTGGCAGAAGATCGCCTGCGCCGTGGCGGCGCGCGGCGGGCTGGCGGTGATCACCGGCGGTCCCGGCACCGGCAAGACCTATACCGTGGCGCGCCTGCTGGCACTTTTATTCGCGGTGGAGGGCGAGCAGGCCGGCAACCTGCGCGTGGCGCTGGCCGCGCCGACCGGCAAGGCTGCCGCGCGCCTGAAGCAAGCCATCGACGATGCATTGGAAAAACTGGAGGTGGGGCTGGACGGCGCCTTGCCCCTGCGCGCCCTGGCCGAGCGCATGGGCGGTGCGCGCACCCTGCATTCGCTGCTGGGGGCGCGGCCCGATACGCGCGCCTTCCGCCACAACGCCGCCAACCCGCTCGACGTGGACGTGCTGATTGTCGACGAGGCCTCGATGGTGCACCTGGAAATGATGGCGGCCCTGCTGGAAGCCCTGCCGCCCACGGCGCGCCTGATCCTGCTGGGCGACAAGGACCAGCTGGCATCGGTGGAAGCCGGCTCCGTGCTGGGCGACTTGTGCCACGACGCGCAAGCCGGCGGCTACGACGCCGCCACCGCCGCCTTCGTGCAGGCCGCGACCGGCCAGGACATCGGGCCCGAGTACCTGGGCCACGCGGGCGCTTTGGCGCAACAGACCGTGATGCTGCGCCAGAGCCGCCGCTTCGGCGGCCCGATCGGCCAGCTGGCCCTGGCCGTCAACCAGGGCGATGCGGAAGCGGCGCGCGCCGTGCTGCGCGCCGACAGCGCGGGACAGCTGCACTGGAACGAGGCGGCGCAGCAGGAGGACATGCTGCGCCTGGCGGCGGAAGGCTACCGCCCCTTCCTGCAACTGGTGCAGCAAGGCAGCGGCGGCCACGAGCACGACGCCTGGGCCGCCGGCGTGCTGCAGGCTTTCGAAAGCTTCCGCCTGTTGTGCGCGGTGCGCGAAGGGGAGTGGGGCGTGACGGGACTGAACGACAGCATCGCCCAGCGCCTGGAGTCGCTAGGCTTGCTGAAGCGGCGCGGCGAATGGTATGTGGGACGGCCGGTCATGGTCACGCGCAATGACTACGCCACCGGCGTGTACAACGGCGATATCGGCCTGGTGCTGCCCGACCCTGAGCGGGCCGGCTCGCTGCGCGTCTATTTCTCCGACGCCGGCAAGGTGCGCAGCGTGCTGGCGACGCGCCTGCGCAATGTGGATACCGCCTTCGCCATGACGGTGCATAAATCGCAGGGTTCGGAGTTCAGCCACACGGTGCTGGTGCTGCCGCGCGAGGCTTCCAGCGTGCTGGCGCGCGAGCTGGTCTACACCGGCATCACGCGCGCGCGCCAGCGCTTCACCTTGCTGACGCCGAATCCCGGCGTGCTGCCGGACGCGATCCGGCGCCGCACCGAGCGCACCAGCGGCTTGCACAGCCTGCTCGCCTAGGCCGTCAAGCGGCCTGCTCGCCCGAGCCCTCGGCCGCCTGCAGGTCGGCGTGGATGGCCTGCAGCACCGCGTCCAGCATCGGCGCCAGGCGCGCCAGTTCGGGCGCCGCGTCGGCGCCGCCGCGCAGGGCGTTCAGCACTTCCGCCGCCGCCTGGCGCAAGCCTTCCATGCCCAGCTGCGCCGCCATGCCGGCCAGCGTGTGGGCCAGCCGTTGCGCGCGCGCGCGGTTGCCGTGCGCCAGCGCGTCGCCGATGGTGGCGTGCAGCGCGGCCTGGCTTTGCAGGAACTGGCCCAGCGCTTTGTGCAGCTGCGCGCCATTGCCCTGCGCGCGCGCCAGCGCCCCGGCCATGTCGATGCCGCAGGCGCTCAGGGCCGGCCAGGCCGCCCGCGCCGCCGCCTGTGCCTCGGCGCTGGCCGACGCGGCCGGCAGGGCATGCCGGAAAAGGGCGGTGAAGATGAAGCGGTTGCCTTGCACCGGGTCGCTTTCCAGCAGCAGGTGGCCGCCCATCATGGCCGCCAGCTGGCGCGCCACCGACAGGCCCAGGCCGGCCGCGCAGTCGCCCTGCGACACCGGCTCGAACAGCTGGATGGCGGCGTCGCGCGCCACGCCGGTGTCGCGCACTTCGCAGCGCAGCACCGTGGCGCCCTGCTGCGCCGGCGCGCCTTGCGCGCCTTGGCCGCCGTCCTCGCGCTGCAGCACCAGCAGCACCTTGCCTTGCTCGGTGAAGCGCACCGCATGTGCTAAAAGGTGCTGCAGCAATTGCTGCAAGCGCGCCGCGTCGCCCACCAGCTCGGACGGCACCGCGGCATCGACCGCGCATTCCAGCTGCAAGCCCTTGACCTGGGCCGGCGCCTGCCATGCCGCGCAAGCCTGTTCGGCGGCCTGGCGCACGCTGAACACGCATTCCTCCATCTGGAACTTGCCAGCCTCGATGCGCGAGAAATCGAGGATATCGTTGAACATGGCCTGCAGGTTGGTCGCCGCCCCGTCCACCTGCTGCAGGTAGCTGCGCTGGCGCGCGTCGAGCTGGCCCTGCAGCACCAGCTGCGTCAGGCCGATGATGGCGTTCAGCGGCGTGCGGATCTCGTGGCTCATATTGGCCAGGAAGGAGCTCTTGCTGCGGTTGGCCATATCGGCCGTTTCCTGCGCCGCCGCAATGGCGCGTTCGGCCTGGCGCAGTTCCGTCACATCCAGCCCAAAGGAGAGCAGGGCGATATCGCCTTCCTCCAGCACCGTGTGGCGCCAGGCGATGCGCCGCTCGTCGCCGGAAGCGGTGGTCAGCATGTGCTCCTGCGCCGCCGGCATGGCGCGCAGCTGCTCCGGCTGGCCGCCGGCCGGCCATAGCGCGATGGCGGACATGGGCAGCAGCGGCAGGTCGCGCCAGACGCGGCCCAGCACAGCATGGCGCGCGCAGCCGGTCAGGCGCACCGCCGTGTCGTTAAACAGCAGCACTTCGCCGTCGCGCCCCAGGCCCAGCACCAGCAGGTCGGTATTGTTGGTCAGCTGATCCAGCAGGCGGCGCGTGCGGCGCAGCTTTTCGCCCGCCGCGTCGCGTGCCGCCGCCGCACCGACCAGGTCCTGCTGCAAGGCGTGCAGCGACAGCAGCAGCTCGCCCGTCTCGTCGTGGTAGGGTTGCGGCGCCGGCGAGGACAGGTCGCCCTGGCGCATGCGCTGCGCCACCGCCAGCGCCTCGGCCAGCGGCCGGGTGATGCTGCGGCTGATCAGCCAGGCCAGGGCCACCGCCATGGCCAGCGACGCTGCCAGGATGGCCAGCAGCAGCAGGCTGTCGCGCTCCACGCGGTCAGCCGCCTGGCCCTCGGTAAAGCGCGCGCGGCTCGCTGCCAGTTGCACCAGGTTGTCGACCACGCGCCGGTGCTGTTCGTAGCTGCGCTTCATTGCCAGCAAGGCATGCGCGGCGCGCGCGCGCTCGCCCAGGTCGAGCGCCGGCACCAGCTGGCCGAAGGCGTCGCGGTAAAAGGCGGCGGCGTGCAGATTGCTTTGCTTGAGGGTCTCGGCCAGGCTGGGGTCGAGCGGGCGGCTTTTCCAGTACTGCTCGCGCGCCAGCTGCTGCGCGTGCAGGGTGCGCAGGCGCTGCGCCAGCTGGTCGCGTTCCAGCTGGTTGCCGGCGGCGGCCAGCTGCTGCGCCACCAGGAAGGACTCGATGATGTAGAGCGGTGGCGGCAGCACGTCCGCGATCAGGTCCTTGCCCTGCACGACGTCGCCGTACAGCGGGCCGTTGACGCGCAATTTATCCAGCGTGCGGAACGACCAAAGCCCGTACAGCAGGAAGCCGCAGGCGAAGATCCCCACGAGGAGCGCCAGGCGGCGCGCGAAGCGCAGATTGCGCAGCAGGTCCATGGTGCCTCTCGGCAGAGAACCCCGTCGGGATCAGGTGCGGCGGCGACGGCGTTCGGATGAAGTGCGCGCAGCTTTCTTGCGCGGGCCGGATGCTTTCATCACCTTGGGCGCAGTGTCGCCCGCGAGCAGGCGGCGAATATTGAGCGCGTCCATCAGGCGCGCCGAATTGCCGCTGGCGTTGAGCAGTACCAGGGTGGCGTTGCGGCCGGCCTCGCTGATCCGCATGATGAGGCAGCGGCCCGCTTCTTCGGTGTAGCCGGTCTTCGACAGGCCGATGTCCCAGCCCTTGGCGCCGACCAGGCGGTTGGTGTTGTGGTACTCGACCTTGCGCCCCTTCATGGTCATGACTTCCTCGGTATCGGTCGACATGCGGCGGATTTCCGGGTATTTGGCGGCGGCGGCGGCCATCTTCACCAGGTCGGCGGCGTTCGAGGTGTTGTGCGGCGACAGGCCGGTCGGCTCGTCGATGCGGGTGCTGTGCATGCCGAGCTGCTTGATCTTGGCATCAACCGCTGCCTTGAAGGCGGCCGGGCCGCCCGGGAAGGTGCGCGAGAGCGAGGCGGCGGCGCGGTTGTCGGACGACATCAGGGCCAGCTGCAGCGCTTCGCCGCGCGAAATGGTGGCGCCCACCGGCACGCGCGAGGTGCTGTGCTTGAGGGTGTCGACATCGTCGCGGTCAATGCTGATCTGCTCCTGCATATCGAGCTTGGAGTCCAGCACGACCATGGCGGTCATCAATTTGGTGAGGGAAGCGATCGGGACCACGGCGGTGGCGTTTTTTTCGACCAGCACTTTGCCGGTCTCATCCTCAACGACCAGCACGGATTGCGAGCTCATAGGCGCGGCAAACACGGCGGCGGAGATCGACATCAGCAGGGCTGCGGTGATTTTCTTTAGCATGTTCGGAATTAGGGGATCAGTCGGGGGGGAATATTGCTGTATTAGGGGCAATATTCTAAATTCCGAAGATATCACTTATGGGTTAACTCGTCCAGCCAACGTCAATTATGCGCAACTTAAAGCGAAAAAAAAGCCGGCTAAGCCGGCTTTAAAATTCATTTAGACGAATAAATCTTGTCAAACTCCCCGCCGTCATCGAAGTGCTTCTTCTGCGCCGCGCGCCAGCCGCCAAACACCTCATCCACGGTGAAGAGCGTGATCGGCTTGAAATTGGCGGCATATTTCTTGAATACCGCTTCCGAACGCGGACGCAAATAATGCTTGGCGATAATTTCCTGGCCGGCGTCGGAATACAGGAAATTCAGGTAAGCGGTGGCTTCCTTGCGGATATTCTTTTTGTCGACAACTTTATCGACCACGGCCACCGGCGACTCCGCCAGGATCGACGTGGACGGATAAACCACCTCGAAGTTATCGCCGAATTCAGCGCGCACCATGCCGACCTCGTTTTCAAACGTCACCAGCACGTCGCCGATCTGGCGCTGGGTGAAGGTGGTGGTGGCCGCGCGGCCGCCGGCATCGAGGATCGGCACGTTCTTGAAAATCTTGCCCACCAGCTCGCGCGCGCCGGCTTCGTTGCCGCCTTTTTTCAGCACCGAGCCCCAGGCCGCCAGGTAGGTATAGCGGCCATTGCCGGCCGTTTTCGGGTTGGGGATGATCACTTGCACGCCCGGCTTGGCCAGGTCGCCCCAGTCCTTGATCGCCTTCGGGTTGCCCTTGCGCACCAGGTAGACCATGGTGGAGTAGGCTGGCGCGGCATTGTGCGGGAACTTCTTGGCCCAGTCCTGCACCACCAGGCCGCGATCGGCCAGCATGTCGATGTCATTGGCCTGGTTCATGGTCACGACCGACGCCTCCAGGCCGTCGGCCACGGCGCGCGCCTGCTTGGACGAGCCGCCGTGCGACTGCTTGATGGTGACCGCGACGCCGGTGCTCTTCTTATAGGCGGCGGCGAAGGCCGGGTTGACGTCCTTATACAGTTCACGCGCCACGTCATAGGACACGTTCAGCAGGGTCACTTCCTGGGCCGCGGCGAGCGGCGCCACCGCGACGGAAGCCGCGGCCAGGGCGGCACCCAGTGCAAATGCGAATTTGTTATAAGTCATGGCATTCTCTATTGTGAAAACAGATAAGCATGGTCTAGAATTCGGCGCCGAAAAGAAACTACTTATTCGTTATAAGCTTAGACAGGGTAGCGCAAAGCGGTGGCCGACGGGGATTTTGCCACTGGTGTATATTCCGCCTGTAAATTGCTTATCTGAGAGCATGCATGAGTTTTGAAATACGCCGCGCGGAAGCCAACGACGCCACGGCTGCCTGTGAGGTACTGCGACGCTCGATTACCGAGTGTTGTGTGCTTGACCATAAAAACGATCCCGCCATCCTGGCTGCCTGGCTCGGCAACAAGACCCCGGAGACGGTTGCGTCCTGGTTCGCCTCGCCCACCAATTTCGCCCTGGTGGCCACCGAGCAGGGCGCGGTGGTCGGCGTCGCCCTGTTGACGGCGGCCGGCAAGCTCGCCCTATGCTACCTGCTGCCGGAAGCGCGCCTGCGCGGCGCCGGCAAGGCCCTGCTGGCGTGCGTCGAAGCGCAGGCGTGCAGCTGGGGCGTCAAGGCCCTGCAGCTGCACAGCACCGCCAGCGGCGAGGCATTCTTTGCGCAGCAAGGCTACCTGCGTGCCGGCAATGTCCGCTCGCCCTATGGCGTGGAAACCGTCTTCTTCTGGAAGCAGCTGGACGGCAGCATCTGTGACGCCAGCAAACCCAAGCGCTTCTGCGGCTGCAGTTGAGCATTGCCCCGATTCAACCGTACCGTGCAATTTGGACACCACTGCTATAGTGTCTTATCGACAATCTCCGCGCGGGGTTCACCATGCTCCAACCGCAGAACAAGCACACCGAAACTTTTATCTCAACCGGTATCCCCGGCCTCGACGCCATCCTGGCAGGCGGGCTGACCAAGGACCGGCTGTACCTGCTGGAAGGCGATCCCGGCGCCGGGAAAACCACCATGGCCTTGCAATTCCTGGTGGAGGGCGCGCGCCTGGGCGAACCGGTGCTGTACATCACCCTGGCCGAGAACGAAGTGGAGCTGCGGGCGGTGGCCCGCTCGCACGGCTTCGTGATGGACGGTATCAGCGTGCAGGAAATCATCCCGGCCGAGAGCGTGCTCGATCCGGACGAGCAGTACACGGTGTTCCACCCGTCCGAAGTCGAGCTGGGGGAGACCAACCGCCGCATCCTGTCCTATATCGACCAGCTCAATCCAACCCGCGTGGTGCTCGATTCCCTGTCCGAACTGCAGTTGCTGGCCGGTAGCGCGCTGCGTTACCGGCGCCACGTGCTGGCGCTCAAGCAGTACTTTGCCAAGCGCGCCTGCACCGCGCTGTTCCTGGACGACCGGACTGCTGTCAGCGGCGACCAGCAGGTGCGCAGTATCGCGCACGGCGTGATTTCGCTGCAGCATGCCGAATCCGGCTATGGGGCCGAGCGGCGCATCCTGCGCGTGCTGAAGTACCGCGGCATCGATTACCGGCGCGGCCCGCACGACTACATCATTCAGCGCGGCGGCGTGGTGGCCTATCCGCGCATCGTGCCTTCCGAGTCGCGCGAGCGGCTGGCCCAGGAGCAGGTCTCCAGCGGGCGCGCGGAACTCGATACGCTGCTGGGCGGCGGTATCGAAGCGGGCTCCAGCACCCTGATTTCGGGGCCACCGGGCACCGGCAAGTCCAGCCTCGCCGCGCAGTTCGTCAAGACCGCGACCGAGCAGGGGCACATGGCGGCCATGTTTGTGTTCGAGGAGTCGCTCAACACCCTGCTGAACCGGGCCGACGGCATCGGCATGGACTTGCGCACCCCGCTGGCCAAGGGCTTGCTCAAAGTGCACCAGATCAACCCGGCCGAATTGTCGCCCGGCCAGTTCTCGCACCTGGTGTGCCAGGTGGCGGATGAGGGCGCGCGGGTGGTGGTGATCGACAGCCTGAACGGCTATATGAACGCGATGCCGGAAGCGCGCTTCCTCATCACCCATTTGCGCGAAGTGCTGACCTACCTGGGACAGCGCGGCGTGCTCACCTTCCTGGTCGGGGTGCAGCAGGGCGTGATCGGGCCGATGGGGTCGAGCGTGGACGTCAGCTACCTGGCCGACAATGTGCTGCTGCTGCGTTACTACGAAGCGTTCGGTGCGGTGCACAAGGCCTTGTCCGTGTTCAAGAAGCGCGGCAGCGCGCACGAGACGACGCTGCGCTCGTTCCAGGTCACCCGGCAGGGTATCCAGGTCGGGCCGGTGCTGGCCGGCTTCCGCGGCATCCTGACCGGGGTGCCGACCCCGGAGGGCAAGGCCGGCGGCGAGGCGGCGCATGGATAAAGTCGAACAGCGTATTGTGGTCTACGCGCCGGTGGGCAAGGACGCCCGCCTGATCGAGGATGTGTTGCGCTACGCGCAGCTGGAATGTGAAATCTGCTCGGCCCTGCCCCAGGTGGTGCCGCAGCTGGGGCACGGCGCTGCCGCCTTGTTTGTCATTGAGGAGGCGTTCAATGCCGACTTCCTGGCCGAGCTGACAAGCTTCCTGTCCGGCCAGCCGGCCTGGTCCGACTTGCCGGTACTGGTGCTGAGCAAGCAGGGGCTCGATTCCTCGGCCGTGCGCACGGTTTTCGAGCAGGTCGGCAATGTGACCCTGCTCGAACGCCCGGTGCGGCGCGCCACCTTGCTCAGCGCGGCGTTGTCGGCGCGCCGGGCGCGCCAGCGCCAGTATCAAATGCGCGAAGTCGACCGGCGCAAGGATGAATTCCTGGCCATCCTCGGCCACGAGCTGCGCAACCCGCTGGCGCCGATCCGCACCGCCATGGATGTGCTGAACACCATCCCCGACAGTTCGCCGCGCCTGCGCCACATCACCCAGGTGGTCGAGCGCCAGGTCAAGCACCTGACGCGCCTGGTCGATGATTTGCTCGACGTGGCGCGCATCACCAATGACAAGGTGGCGCTGAAATGCGAATGGGTCAGCCTGGACACGGTGCTGGAGCACGCGGTCGAGCTGTGCCGGCCGCAGCTGCTAGCCGGCGGCCAGCGGCTCGACGTGCGCCAGCCGCCGGGCAGCGTGCTGCTGTCCGGCGACCGCGCGCGCCTGGTGCAGAGCCTGGCCAATGTACTGGGCAACGCGATCAAATTTTCGCCGCCCGGCGCGCCGGTGGAATTGCGGGCCGAGGTCGATGGCGGCGATATCGTGCTGTCCGTGCGCGACCACGGCCCCGGCCTGGAGCCGGAAGCGCGCGCCCGCATCTTCGAATTGTTCGTGCAGGGCCAGGCCGGCCGCGTGCACGCCCTGGGTGGCCTGGGCATCGGCCTGAGCCTGGCGCAGCGCTTTACGCGCATGCATGGCGGCACGGTGCAGGTGCATAGCGGCGGCCAGGGCCAGGGCTGCGAGTTCGTGCTGCGCATGCCGATCGTGGTGGCGGATCGGCGCCGCCGGCCGCGCCCGGAACGGCGCGCCGCTGCCGACGATGCCGAGGGCCCGCTGCGCGTGATGGTGGTGGACGACAATGTCGATGGCGCCGAAATGCTGCAGGTGATGCTGGAAATGGACGGCTACCTGGTCGGCAAGGCGCATGACGGGCAGGGCGCGATCGCCCTGGCCGAGCGCTTCCATCCGCATGTGGCGCTGATGGATATCGGCCTGCCCGACATGCAGGGCTATGAGGCGGCGCGCCGCATCCACGCGCTGCGCGCGGATGACGACACGGTGTTCATCGCCATGACCGGCTGGGGCCATGAGGAGGCGCGCCGCTTGGCGGCGGAGGCCGGCATCCAGCATTACCTGGTCAAGCCGGTCGACCTGAATATGCTGCGCCAGCAGTTGTCCGATATCCGCAGCCGCGTCGCGCCGCAGGCCGGCTAGGCTTTCTGGGCCTGGGCGGCGGCCTGGGCGCGCAGGCTGGTCACGTTCTCATAGCCGATGCCCCAGTTGTCGGTCTCGACCTCGTCGATGATGACGAAGGTGGTGGCCGGATTCTTGTTCAGCACGCGCTGCAAGAGCTCGGTGGCGCCCTGGATCAGTGCCAGTTTCTGCTCGGCGGTGACGCCTTCCTTGGTGACGCGGAAATTTACGTACGGCATGGTGTTTCTCCTTGGTTGAAAAATGGTTGGGCCACGCAGCGCCAGGCCAGCATGGCGGCCAGCAAGAGCAGGGCGCTCGACACCCCAAGCGCCAGCCGGGTGCCGTGCAGGGCCGCAGCGGCGCCGGGCGCGGCGAGCAGGGCGCCGAACAGCGCCACGCCCATGGCGCCGCCGGCCTGGCGCGCGGTGTTCAGGACCGCCGAGGCGGTGCCCGCCTGGCTGCGCTCGACGGCGGCCAGGATCGACGTGGTCATGGCGGGCACGGCCAGGCCCATGCCGCCCGGGATGAGCAGCAGTCCCGGCAGCATGTCGAGGAAGTCGGCTTCGCTGGAAATGCCGAAGATGCCCAGCAGGGCGTAGCCGGCGGCGCTCATCAGGCCGCCTACGATCATCGGCAGCCGCACGCCCCGGCGCGCCTGCAGCCAGCCGCTGGCGATATTGGAAAAGATGAAGGTGCCGGTGAGCGGCAGGAAGATCAGCCCGGCCTGCAGCGCCGGATAGCCGCGCAACTGCTGCAGGTAGATGCTGAAGACGAAGATCACGCCGTAGTAGGCAAAGTTGACCAGCACGCCGAACAGCACCGCGCCGGAGAAGGCGCGCGCGGCGAACAGCCCGAGCGGCAGCATGGGTGCGGCGGCGCGGCGCTGGCGCCGGATGAAGAGGGCGCCCGCCGCCAGGGCCGCCAGCAGCGCGCCCTGCAGCAGCGGGCTACCCAGGCCGAGCGCGTTGGCTTCGATCACGGCGCCGACCAAAGCGGTCAGGGCCACGATGGCCAGCAGCTGGCTTGGAAGATCGATGCCGCGCGCCTGCGGCTTGGCGCGCACGGCGGGAACGGCGCGCACGGTCAGCCAGAAACCCAGCAGGCAGAGCGGGAGATTGACCCAGAAGATGGCGCGCCAGCCCGCCACGCTCATCAGCAAGCCGCCCAGCACCGGCCCGGCCGCGATCGACACGCCGCCGGCCGCCGTCCACCAGGCGATGGCCTGGGCCAGGCGGGCCCGGTCATCGGCATAGCTCGCGTTCAGGATGGCCAGCGAGCTCGGCACCATGAAGGCCGCGCCCACGCCCTGCGCCGCGCGGGCCAGGTTGAGCGCAAGCGTCCCGGGCGCCAGCGCGCAGGCCAGCGACGCCAGCGTGAACAGGGCAATGCCGGCGAGGAAGACGCGGCGCGCCCCCAAGCGGTCGCCCAGCACACCCGCCGACAGCAGGAAGACCGCGAAGCCCAGGGTGTACGCATCCACCACCCACTGCAGCGCCCCCACGCCGGCGCCCAGCTCGCGCCCGATGGCGGGCAGCGCCACGTTGACGATGGTCACGTCGAGCTGGACGATGATAAAGGCGAAACTGGCGGCAAGCAGGATGGCGGGTGATGGTCGGTGCATGGCAAAGCTCCTCGTTTGCCTGAACTATAGACTGCTTCCCGTATCAATAAAAATGAATAATAATGAAGCGATCAATCTCTCCTGGAGAATCGAATGGAACTCTCATCGCTGCGCATTTTCAAGACCGTGGCCGAAGAAGGCAGCGTGACCCTGGCCGCCGCCCGCCTGCACCGGGTGCAGTCGAACGTCTCGGCCCGCCTGACCCAGCTGGAGGAATCGCTCGGCGTGACCCTGTTTCACCGCGCGGGGCGGCGCCTGCTGATCACGCCGGAAGGCACGCGCCTGCTGGAATACGCCGACCGCCTGCTGCGGCTGGCGGACGAGGCGCAGATGGCGCTGCGCGGCGAGCAGGAACCGTCCGGCCAGTTGCGCATCGGCTCGATGGAAACCACCGCCGCCGCCCGCCTGCCGCGCGTGCTGGGCGCCTTCCACCGCCAATACCCGCAAGTGGACCTGGTGCTGGAGACCGGCCCCACCGACCACTTGGTGCAAGCCGTGCTGAACCACAAAGTGGATTTGGCGCTGGTGGCGGCGCCGATCGAACGCCCCGAGCTGGCGCAGGTGCCCGTGTTTGTGGAAGAGTTGGTGCTGCTGACCGACGCCCTGCAAGGCCCGGTGCAGGAACCGGCCGACGTGGCGCGCCGCACCCTGCTTGGGTTCCGCAGCGGCTGCTCCTACCGTCGCCGCCTCGAATGGTGGTTTGCCGACGCCGGCATCACCCCCACCCGTATCGCCGAGTTCGGTACGTTCGAAGCGATTATCGGCTGCGTCGCCGCCGGCATGGGGGTCGCCATGATGCCGCGCGAAGTGCTCAAGCAGCGCAGTCTGGGCCGCACCGTGCAATGCCACGACCTGCCCCCCGAAGTGGCCGCAGTCGAAACCCTGCTGGTCTGGCGCCGTGACATCCCGCACCACCCCGCGCGCGACGCCTTCGCCGCCAGCTTTTAAAAGAAAAACCGGTGCCAGGTCTGTCATTCGGACACGGGCTCTGCCGCAAGGCGGCAGAGCCCGTGTCCGAATGTCAGACCTGGCACCGGGGCGGGAATTACAGCGAAGCCAGCACGCTGTTGAAGGTGGCGCTTGGGCGCATCACGGCGGAGGTCTTGGCGGCGTCCGGCTTGTAGTAGCCGCCGATGTCCATGGCCTTGCCTTGCACCGAGTTCAGCTCTTCCACGATCTTCGCTTCGTTCTCGCTCAGGGCTTTGGCCACCGGGGTGAACTTGGCCTTCAGCTCGGCGTCGTCGTTCTGCGCTGCCAGGGCCTGGGCCCAGTACATCGACAGGTAGAAGTGCGAACCACGGTTGTCCAGCTCGCCGGTGCGGGTCGATGGCGACTTGTTGTTGTCCAGCAGCTTGCCGGTGGCTTCGTCCAGGGTCTTGGCCAGGATCTTGGCTTTGGCGTTGCCGGACTTGATGCCCAGTTCTTCGAACGACACGGCCAGGGCCAGGAATTCGCCCAGCGAGTCCCAGCGCAGGTGGTTTTCTTCCACCAGCTGCTTGACGTGCTTCGGTGCCGAGCCGCCGGCGCCGGTTTCGTACATGCCGCCGCCCGCCATCAGCGGAACGATGGACAGCATCTTGGCCGAGGTGCCCAGTTCCAGGATCGGGAACAGGTCGGTCAGGTAGTCGCGCAGGATGTTGCCGGTCACCGAGATGGTGTCCAGGCCGCGCGAGACGCGCTCCAGGGTGTAGCGCATGGCGCGGGTCTGCGACATGATCTGGATGTCGAGGCCGGTCAGGTCGTGCTCTTTCAGGTACACCTGCACCTTCTTGATCACTTCCGCTTCGTGCGGACGGTAGGTGTCGAGCCAGAACACGGCCGGCATGCCGGAGTTGCGGGCGCGGTTGACGGCCAGCTTGACCCAGTCACGGATCGGCGCGTCTTTCACCTGGCACATGCGCCAGATGTCGCCTTCTTCCACGTTCTGGGTCAGCAGCACTTCGCCGGTGGCCAGGTCGGTGATGTTGGCGATGCCGGCTTCCGGCACTTCAAAGGTTTTGTCGTGCGAGCCGTATTCTTCTGCTTGCTGCGCCATCAGGCCCACGTTCGGCACGGTGCCCATGGTCTTCGGATCGAAGTTGCCATGCCATTTGCAGAAGTTGATCATCTCCTGGTAAATGCGGGCGAAGGTCGATTCAGGCATGACTGCCTTGACGTCGGCGGTGCGGCCGTCGGCGCCCCACATCTTGCCGCCAATACGGATCATGGCCGGCATCGAGGCGTCGACGATCACGTCGTTTGGCGAGTGGAAGTTGGTGATGCCTTTGGCCGAATCGACCATGGCCAGCTTCGGACGGTTTTCCAGGCAGGCGTGCAGGTCTTTCAGGACTTCGTCCTTTTGCGACGCTGGCAGCTTTTCAATCTTCTCGTACAGGTTGGCCATGCCGTTGTTGACGTTTACGCCCAGTTCTTCGAACAGCTTGGCGTGCTTCTCGAACGCCTGCTTGTAGAAGATGCGCACGCAGTGGCCGAACACGATCGGGTGCGAGACCTTCATCATGGTCGCTTTCACGTGCAGCGAGAACATCACGCCGGTTTTGTAGGCGTCGTCGATTTCTTTTTCGTAGAACTCGAGCAGGGCTTTCTTCGACATGAACATGGAGTCGATGATTTCGCCCGCTTGCAGCGCGACCTTCGGTTTCAGGACGATGGTTTTGCCGGACTTGGTCAGCAGTTCCATCTTCACTTCACGCGCTTTGTCCAGGGTCATGGATTTTTCGCCGTGGTAGAAATCGCCGCCATGCATGTGCGACACGTGGGTACGCGAAGCCTGGCTCCATTCGCCCATCGAGTGCGGGTTCTTGCGTGCGTATTCCTTCACTGCCTTCGGCGCGCGGCGGTCGGAGTTGCCTTCGCGCAGGACCGGGTTCACGGCGGAGCCGATGCACTTGCCGTAGCGGGCTTTCAGTGCTTTTTCTTCTTCGGTCTTGGCATCTTCCGGATAGTCCGGCAGCTTGTAGCCGGCGGCCTGCAGTTCGCGGATGCAGGCGATCAGCTGGGAGACCGAGGCCGAGATGTTCGGCAGCTTGATGATGTTGGTGTCCGGGTTCTGGGTCAGTGCGCCCAGGGTGGCCAGGTTGTCAGGGACTTTCTGTTCGTCGGTCAGGCATTCCGGGAAGGCTGCCAGCACGCGGGCGGCGACAGAAATATCGCTGGTGACGACGTCAACGCCTGCAGGTGCCGCGAATTTTTGCACGATCGGCAGCAGGGAGTAGGTCGCCAGCAGAGGCGCCTCGTCGGTCAGGGTGTAAATGATTTTGGACTTTTCAGACATATTGATTCCCTCAAATGCGGATGATGTCCGCTTGGTATTCTTCCTGAGCGCGCCGGGTTCCGGCGCGCTGCGGGCGGGTGGCAGGTAGGCGATCGCCTACGGGCTAAGTCGCATATTGTACTGCAACAGATGCATAACGGAATGGTCGATTCGGCAGCATTTCATGCTGCACTGCACTTGCGAACCGTGTCCCAGGTACGGGTCGTGATCTCTTTGCCAAAAGTTTTTTCGATCAGGCGCATGAAGGCGGGGCCGTCGGCGTGGGGCGCGTATTCTGAGAAGATATCGTGGCCGACGATCCCGAGCAGGCAGGCCCCGTCCTGCGACTGCGGCAGCGGCGCCTTGGGCTGCGGCGTGCTGCGCATGAAGCTGACCACGCGCTTGGGCAGGCCGCTGGCGCCGAGGGCGGGGTAGGGGTCGTTGGCCAGCAGCGCCTGCAGGTGCTGCTGGGAGCGCACGATGGTCATGAAACTGCGGCCGAGCGCCTGTTCCATGGCGGCTTCGCATTTGCGTTCGATGCTGGCTTCGGGGGCTTTGCGGGTGTCGAAGGCGACATTGCCGCTTGATAGGAGGGTCTTAACGTTGGAAAATCCAGCACTTTCGAGGGCGGCTTTCAGTTCCGGCATTTTGCAGTTCATGGGGCTGACTCCGCGCAGCAGGGCGACATAGCGAGGCATTGTGTTTCAGATAAGAGTTGAGCCGAAGGGATTATCCTTCGAAACAGACGGCGAAGCCAGCCTGCTGGACGCTGCGGCGCGGGGCGGGGTGGTGTTGCCCAGTTCTTGCCGCAATGGCACCTGCCGCACCTGCGTCTGCCGGGTGCACAGCGGCAGCGCACGCCACCTGATCGAGTGGCCGGGCCTGAGCCTGGATGAGAAGCGCGAGGGTTATATATTGCCGTGCGTGGCGGTGGCGACATCGGACCTGGTGCTGGAGGCGCCCGCCGCCCGCCGCAGCGGGTGAAATTGCGTAAAATTGCTGCCCATGGCATACCACCTGACAATACTGCGCAGCGCCAACAGCCTGCAACAGCCCATTTCCCGCAGCGAGGCGCTGGCCGGCGCGCGCCAAACCGCTGGCTGGCGCGTGACTGGCGAAGCTGAAGTCACTTTCTCCGATGGGCGCGGCAGCTGCACGCTGTGGCATAGCGATGGCGAATTGTGGACCCGCCTGGACGAGCCGTGGGTGATCGAGCCCATGCTGGCGCTGGCCCGGGCGCTGAATGCGCGCGTGCGCGGGGATGAGTTCGAGACGTATTCGTCGCCGCAGGAGAGTTATGCGCATCCGGACGACAAGCGCCTGGCGCAGGTGGCGCGGGCCGATTCCGCCCAGTTGCTGGCCCAGCACATGGCCGAGCAGAGGCGCATCCGGAATGGCATTTTCGCCTTCTTTGCGGTGCTCGGCGTGCTGGGGTTTCTGATCGGAAAGTGGTTCGAGGGCCGCTAAGTTTACGACAAACTCTTAAAGGGGTTTCTCAATTCCCCCGGCTATTGCTATAGTAACCCTATTGCAATACAAAGACTTTACCATGGCGACACGTCGAGACTTCCTACATACCCTGGCGGGCACCGCGTTGGCGGGGCTGCCGCTGATCGGCCGCACGGCGCAAGAGCCGGAGCCGCCCCCCGATATTTTCGACGCCCAGATGCTCGACCTCGACTTTTGGGTGAAACCACGCACCATCAGCGTGATCCGTCCGCAAAGTGGCGAAAAGGCCCGGCTGACGTACTGGAAGGATGGCGAGATCATTGATGCCGCCTACCAGGAACTGTGCCATTTGCTGCGCGATGTGAATGGCAAGGAGACGGCGGCGATTGATCCCAAGCTGTTTGAGACCTTGTGGGGCGCGCAGGCGTTTGTGCAGCGCTTCGGCATCGAGAGCCCGGTGGAGATTTTGTCGGGCTACCGCACGCCGGCGTCGAACAAGCGGCTGATCGAGCAGGGCATTCCGGCGGCGCGCCAGTCGCTGCATATGACCGGGCGCGCGGCGGATATCCGGATTCCCAACCTGAATGCGGAGGTGCTGGGCAGCCTGGTGCGCAGCTTCAGGCAGGGCGGGGTGGGCTTCTACTACCGCCAGGGGCCGCGCGGGGGGTGGATTCACGCGGATACCGGCTTGCAGCGGACTTGGAAGGGGTAAAACCGGAAAACCGGGGGGGCGGCCCGTAGGGGCGTACCCTGGTCTTCCGGTTTGCGCGCACTTCTAGTGGTAGTAGTAGGCCGGCGTCGGCACCGCATCAGTGCGCGCCACCCGCTCTGCTTCCAGGTCCACCTTGTGATCCCACCAGATATTCCACCCCTTGCGCTGGTCTTCCACCAGTTCCGGATGCTCCCGCAGCAGTTCGCCGAAGAAGCACTCAAACTCAGATACATATTCGTTTACTTTCATACGACCTCCCGGGGATTCGGTTACACTCCTGAGCCATGTTGAACGATGATAACGATGCGGCCAAGCCGCGCTTTCGCCCGGTGCCGTGGACGGCACTGGAAACACCCCAGGATGTGGAGCTGTGGATTGCCGAGCATGACCTGGCATTGAAGGAGCACGTCGGTAAGCAGGAAACCGGCTATGGCGTGTGCTTCAGCCTGGCCGAGGGCGGCGAGATCTATATGCAGACCACCGAGGGTGCCGTTATCCTCGATGTTACGCCAGAAGCCGATTGGGTGGAGCCGCTCTTGTGCGCGGTCGCCGGCATGGAGCCGCCCAAGGGCAGCCTGTGGGCTTTGCCGGAGGATAAGCTGGTCCAGCTGATCCTCGGCCTGTCGACCCTGGTCGCCAGCACCACCCTGGTCGTCGGCCACCAATTCGGCCGCCGCCGTTCTTACTAGAAGGATTTCAATGCGCAAACCACTCCTCGCTCTCCTGCTGGCCGTTGCCGCGCTGCATGCCAATGCGGCCGACCTGCTGCAAACCGTCAAGGCGCGCGGCACGCTGAAAGTGGCCATGGAAGGCGTTTATCCGCCCTTCAACTTCAAGGAAAAGAACGGCGAGCTGGCGGGCTACGATGTCGACGTGGCGCGCCTGGTGGCTGGCAAACTGGGCCTGAAACCGGAGTTTGTTACCACGGAATGGGCCTCGATCCTGGCCGGCCTGGCCAGCAATAAGTACGACGTAATCATTTCCCAGGTCGGCATCAACCCCAAGCGCGAACAGGTGTTCGATTTCAGCACGCCATACATCTACTCCTCGCCGATGCTGATCGTGCGCAAGGATGACAAGAACAACTGGACGTCGCTTGAGCAGCTGAAGGGCAAGCGCGTCGGCGCCGGCCAGGGCAGCGTGTACGAGATGCAGCTGAAGGCGGTGCCGGGCATCGACGTCAAAGGCTACCCGGCGGCACCGGAAAACCTGCAGGACCTGGCGCTGGGCCGCATCGATGCCGCCCTCAACGACAGCCTGATGACGGCCTACCTGCTGAAAACCACCAAGCTGCCGATCAAGCAAGGCGCGCGCGTGGGCAATGTCGAGCGCATGGGCATCCCGTTCCAGAAAGGGAACCCGCAGTTCAAGGCGGCCATCAACAAGGCGCTGGCGGACGCGGCGGCCGACGGCAGCCTGAAAGCCATTTCCCTCAAATGGTTCGGCACTGACGTCAGCAAGGCGCCGTAAGCATGGAGTTGCTGGAGCTGCTGCGCGAAGCGGCGCCCGTGATGCTGAAGGGCGCCGGCTACACCCTGGTGTTCGCGGTGGCGGCCATGGTGGGTGGGCTGGCGATCGGCTTCCCGACGGCGGTCATGCGCATCCTGCCCTGGAAGTGGCTGCGCTGGCCGGCCAATGTGTACGTCAGCCTGATGCGCGGCACGCCCCTGCTGGTGCAGATGTTCGTGATTTACTATGGTCTGCCCTCGGTCGGCATTGAATTCACCCCGGTCACGGCCGGCATCCTGGCGCTCAGCCTGAACTCGGGCGCCTACCTGTCGGAAAGCCTGCGCGGCGCGCTGTTGTCGATCCCGAAGGGGCAGTGGGCAGCCAGCTACAGCCTGGGCATGGGCTATGGCCAGACCCTGCGCTATGTCGTCATGCCGCAGGCGCTGCGGGTCGCGGTGCCGTCGATGAGCAACACCCTGATCAGCCTGATCAAGGATACCTCCCTGGTCTCCGTCATCACCATGACCGAATTGATGCTGGCCACCAAGGAAGTGATCGCCACCACCTTCCAGCCCCTGCCGCTCTACCTGGCAGCGGCCGTCATCTACTGGATTCTCAGCCTGGCGTTCGAGCAATTACAACGGTTTGCCGAGCAGCGGCTGAACCGCTCGCATCGCCAAAGTTAGCTGCTCGACATTGACACATAGGCATGCTAGGCTGGATGCATGGAAAAAGACCAGCGTGCCATCGCGGCGGAGCAGTCCACCGCCGTCCGGCCTGCCGTCCCCGGCGCGGCGGGCCTGGACCACCTCTTGCCCGGCGAAGCCATGCTGGCGGCCATGGGCGGCACGCCGCCGGCGCATTACACCAGCGGCAACGGCGCGCCAGCGATGGTGCGCGAGCAGGACTATTTCAACGACCTTTATCTGCTGGCCCCGGTGGGCTACTTCGTGCTGGCCGGCGACAGCACCGTGTTGCAGATGAACCTGGTTGGCGCCGACTTGCTCGGCCTGCCACGCAGCAATCCTGAGCGCGCTCCGTTCCGCCAGTTCATCGCCCAGCGCTTCATGGCCGATTTCGATGCCTTCGTCAGCAATTGCCTGTCCAGCAGCGAGCCGCAGCGCCTGTCGCTGCAAATGACGCGCGGGCGGGGCGACCGCGGTTTCGCCGTCACCCTGCTCGGCAGCGGGGCGGTGGGCGACGCGGAGCGCTTGCGCGTGGTGCTGGAACTGGCCGAGGGGAAGCTGGCGGCCCTGGAAAAAAGCGAGGAGCGTTTCCGCCGCATCGTGCACAGCGCGGAAGAAGGCATCTGGGAAATCGATGCCAGCGCGCGCACCAGCTTCGTCAATCCCAAGATGGCGGCGCTGCTCGGCTACTCGATCGAAGAAATGCTGGAGCAGCCGCTGGTCGCCTTCATGGACGACGAGGGGCGCTCCCTGCTGGAACGCAATATCGCGCGCCGCCAGCAGGGCGTGGCCGAGCGCCACGAGTTCAAATTCATCCGCAAGAACGGCAGCGAGATGTGGGCCACCCTGGCCACCAACCCGATCTTTGACGCCGATGGCAGCTACCTCGGCGCGCTGGCCCTGGTCAGCGACATCACCGAACGGCGCCAGTCGACCGAGCTGATCTGGCACCAGGCCAATTACGACACGCTCACGGCACTGCCGAACCGGAATATGTTCCAGGACCGGCTGTCGCAGGAGATGAAAAAGGCGCGGCGCGACGGCCTGTTCCTGGCGCTGCTGTTCATCGACCTCGACCAGTTCAAGGAAATCAACGACCGCCTCGGCCATGAGATGGGCGACCTGCTGCTGGTGGAAGCGGCCTCGCGCATTGCCGCCTGCGTGCGCGCCTCCGACACGCTGGCCCGCCTGGGTGGGGACGAGTTCGTGGTGATCCTGCCCGGCCTGGACCATGTCACCAGCGCCGAGCGCGTGGCGCAGCAAATCATCGCCACCCTGAACCGGCCTTTCGCGCTGGGCGACAGCAGCGGCGTCGTCTCCGCCAGCATCGGCATCGCCCTGCACCCCTCCGACGCCAGCGACCCCGAGCAATTGCTGCGCAACGCCGACCAGGCCATGTATGCCGCCAAAAACGCCGGCCGCAACCGCTACAGCTATTTCACGTCCGACATGCAAGCCGCGGCCCAGCAGCGCCTGCGCCTGACGCGCGACTTGCAGATGGCGGTGGCGAACGAACAGTTCGAGCTGCACTACCAGCCCATCGTCAACCTGCGCACGGGCGGCATTGAACGCGCCGAGGCGCTGCTGCGCTGGCGCCACCCCGAGCGCGGATTATTGGCGCCGGGCGATTTCATCGGCAGCGCCGAGGCGAGCGGCGTCATTCTCGAGATTGGCGACTGGGTGTTCCGCCACGCCGCCGACCAGGCCAAGCGCTGGCAGGAAGAGCTGGGGCGACCGTTCCAGATCAGCGTCAACCAATCGCCGGCGCAGTTCCGCGGCGGCCAACAAGTCTTTGAGGAATGGGGACGCTACGTCGAGCGCCTGCAGCTGGCGCCGCGCAGCATCGTCATCGAAATCACCGAACGCCTGCTGCTCGATCACAGCGGCCCGGTGGTGGAACGGCTCGGCCAGTTCAAGTCCATGGGCTTGCAGGTCGCGCTGGACGACTTCGGCACCGGCCACTCGGTGCTGGCCCACCTCAAGAAATTCGACATCGACTACCTGAAGATCGACCGCAGTTTCGTGATGGACCTGGCCGGCGACAGCGGCGACCTCGCCTTATGCGAAGGCATCATCGTCATGGCCCACAAGCTCGGCCTGAAAGTAGTGGCCGAAGGCGTCGAAACCGAGACCCAGCTCGCCCTGCTCAAAGCCGCCGGCTGCGACTACGCCCAAGGCTACGTCTACGCCCACCCCATGCCCCCCGCCGAACTCCAGGCCCAACTTCGGGGTCAGGTCTGACAATCGGACAAATTCGGGCACAAATTTCCAACTCGCAATTGCGCTAGCGCAAAACGTAGCGAGGGGCTCGTGCGCAAACTAGTCGCATGAGCCGACCATTGCGATTCGAGTACCCCGGGGCGCTGTACCACGTAACCTCACGTGGCGAGCGGCGCGAGAATATTTTCCTTTCGGATGCGGACCGCCTGGTCTGGCTGGCCTTGCTGGCCGAGACTTGCAAGCGTTTCCAGTTCGTGGTGCATGCCTACTGTCTGATGGGGAACCATTACCATCTGGTGCTGACCACAGCAAACGGGCGGCTGGCGCAGGGTATGCGCTACCTGAACGCGACCTACTCGCAATACTTCAATCGCCAGCACCGGCTGGTCGGGCATGTGTTCCAGGGGCGCTACAAAGCCATACTCTGCCAGCGCGAAACTTACCTGCAGGAGCTGGCGCGCTATGTCGTGCTGAATCCGGTGCGCGCCGGCCTGGTGCTGCATCCCTTGGATTGGGCGTGGAGCAGCTACCGTGCCACGGCCGGCGTGGATGATGCGCCGGCCTGGCTGGATATCGCCACCGTGCTGGCCTTGTTTGGCGCGGCAACGGATGGTGCCAGCGTGGAGTACAAGGCCTTCGTCATGGCGGGTATTGGCGGCCAGAGCCCGCTCAGGAATGTGAACTGCCAACTCCTGCTGGGGGATGAGGCGTTTTGCCAACGCATGAGCGAGCAGCGTGAGGAAGTGATCCTGTTTGAGATCAGTCGGATTCAGCGCCAGGCCGTGGTGCCGCCCTTGCATGCGTTCTTTGCAAATGGCGTCAGTCCGAAGCAGGCTATGGCGCAGGCCTACTTTTCCCTTGGCTACTCCATGGCCGAGATTGCGCGCCATCAAAAAGTGTCAGTGAAAACGGTAAGCCGCGCGATAGAAGCACACCTAAAACAGGCCGGCCGTATTGATCCAGATCAAAGCTAGTGCGTCGGTGTCCGAATGTCAGACCTGACCCCGAATTTCCGGATTTTAGCTGAGGCGGAGGAGGGAGACGACGCGGTCGCGGTTGATGCCGACCAGGGCGGAGGTGAGGGAGACCAGGGCGCCGTAGCCGGGCTCGTTGGCGACGTTGGCGAACACTTCGGCCATCTGGCCCATGCCGGCCACTTCGATCTCGGGCAGGTCGATCTTGGCGCGCTGGGCGGCCATGGCGAGCTCTTGCCGCACTTTCGACAGGGCGGCTTCGACGTGGGCCAGCGCTTGCGTCACTTGCTGCAGGGTGGCGCGCATGGCTTCGATGTCGCTGGCGCCCCAGTTCTCCGGCATCACGACCGGGGTTTCGGCTTCGGCTTTCAGGCGGTTCAACTGGCCGGCGGGGAAGCGGATGCCGCCGCCTTGCACCGCGAGCGATTCGCGCAGGGCGGGCCAGGCGCTTTCTGGGGCGGAAAAGACCAGCTCGCCGTCTTTGTTGACGCTGACGCGCACGCCGGCCGGGGCCAGCGCCTGGTCGAAGCGGGCCACGATCTCGGCGTCGCTCAGGCCGGGCGCCAGGTGCACCGAGCGCAGGCCATTGGTGCCGCCGCCGAGTGCGATGGCGAGCGTTTCGCGGGCGCCGTTGCGCAGGTTGGCCAGGGTCATGCCGCGCACGCTGAAGCGCTGCACGGCCGGTTCGTTTGAGTAGTTGAGCTGGGCGTCCAGGGTGCCGCCGGAGGCCTGGGGGCGGCTGCGCCAGGTGTCGGTTAACTGGCGCACGCGCTGTTCGATCTGGCCGTCGCGCATCTGGCGCGTGGCGAGCTTGGCGGCAATGTCGCTCTTCAGGGCGCGCAGCTGGGCGGCGCTTTGTTCAAGGAAGTCGATCGCTTGCTGGGCGCCCGAGACGTCGTTTTGCAGCGGCGCATCGATATTGCTCAGGCCGCGGCGCAGGGGCGCGGGGGCGGCGTTGGTGCCGGCGCTTTGCTCCAGCGCGGGGCCCGCGTCGGCCAGCGCCGACTCGGCCGGGTTCGCACCGGGATTAGCGGTGGGACGGGCGGCGTGGCCGGTTGTGCTGGGGCGCTGGGCGATTTCCATGATGTTTACAGGACGTTGAATAGCGACAGGTTATTGACTTTCGAGTACGCCTGGTAAGTGGCTTGCAGGGCGTTATTGTAACCAGTCAGCTGGGTAGCTGCGAGGCCGTAATCCAATTGTGCAATGTCGGTGATCGCCATGCGATTCGACAGGCTGACGCTGGCGTGGTTGTTGGCCAGGGTGTCCATCACGTTTTGCGATCCGCCAAACTGGGCGATCTTGCCGGAAATGAGGTTGAGCGTGGTGTCGGTGCCGTCGAGGGCGGTGCGCAGGGCGGCCTTCAGCGCCGGGTCGCCCGGGTTGACGGTGGGCTGGCCCAGCATGTCAATGGCGATGTCGAGCTGGTTCAGGTAGTCCTGCATGCCGTCCACCGTGACGTTGGCGGGCTGGGTGATGCCGTTGCCGACCACCACTTCCTGCACGCCGTTATTGCCGGTGAAGCTGTAGCGCGAGCCGGGCGGCTGGCCGTTGTCGACGGTCAGGGCCTGGGTCGAGGTCAGGGTGCCGGAGAAGATGTACTTGCCTTCCTGGTCCAGCGTGTTGCTGTTGAAGTAGAGCGAGTCGCGCAGCGAGACCAGGCTGTTGACCATGGCGTTCAGGTCGTCCGGGGTGTTGGAACCGTCCGAGGCCCACACGAACAAGTCGCGCGCGGCGCCCATGTCGTTCACCATAGAGCTGAGGAAGGTTTCGTTCTTCGACAGGCGCACTTTCACGGCGTCGATGTTCTCGACGTATTGGCTGACGATGTTCTCTTCGCGGCGCAGGCGCGACAGGCGCACATTGGCGATCGGTTCGTCGGACGGCACCTGGATCTTGTTGCCGGTGGCCATTTGCTCGGTCAGCTTGGCGATCATGGTCTGGTTGATCGTCAGCGAGCGGTTCATCGACGCTTGGAACTGGCTGGTAGCGATGCGGATCATGGTGCTTTACCTCAGAACAGCGCCAGCGTGGCGTCGAACAATTCGTTGGCCACGGCGATCACTTTCATGTTCGCCTGGTACATATTCTGGAACTCCACCAGGTTGATCGCTTCTTCGTCCTTGTTGACGGAGCTGGTGGCGGCCCAGTCGTCTTCCGACTGTTGGCGGATGGTGGTGGCGGTTTCCAGCAGCGACTGGTTCTGGCCGCTGTCGATGCCGAGCTTGCCCACCAGCTGGGTGTCGGCGTCGCCAATCAGCACCGAGCCGATCGAGCCCAGGGTGATCGATTGGCCCTTGATGCCGATCAGGGCCTGCAGGTTGCCGCTGTTGCCTGGCTCGCCTGCGGCGGCGGAGAAGGCCAGGTCGGACGCGACGATGCCGGGCGTGATGTTGAGGATGCCGCCGGCGCCGGTGGCGTTGAAGGTGAACAGGTCGGTGCCGGCGCTGCCGTCGGGCTTGAAGCCGGCTTGCAGTTGGGTGTTGACCTTGGCCGCCAGCTGGTCGGCCATGTCCACCAGCGATTGCTGCAGCGGGTTCAGGATGTTCTTTTCGTAGTCGCCGATGCCGCCCAGTTGGCCGCCGACCTTGGTGTCGTCCAGGCCGAACACGGATTTGGCGAAGGTCAGTTCCAGCACCGGGGTGCCGCTGGCGCTGTTCATGGCCAGGGTGCCGGACAGGTTGCCGGCCACCAGCGGCTGGCCGCTGCGCAGGGAGACGCTGCGGGTGCCGTCGGGCTGTTCCAGCACTTCAATGGCGACCAGGTTGGCCAGGGCGTCGATGGCCTGGTCGCGCTCGTCCACCAGGCCGGAGGTGTTGGTGCCGAGCGAGCCGGCTTCGGTAATGCGCTGGTTCAGGCGCGCAATATTGGCGCTCAGGGTGTTCAGCTGCGGCAGCATGGCGTCGCGCTGCTGGGAAATCGAGATTTGCTGCTGGCGCGTGACGTTGTAAATGCTGTTGAACGATTGCGCCATGGCGTTGGCGGCGGTCACCACCTGCTGGCGCAGCGGCGACGAGACCGGGTCGACGCCGGCCGCGTTCAGGGCGCGGAAGAATTGGTCGACACCGTTCGACAGGCTGGTCTGCTCGTCGCCCATGACGCGTTCGAGCTGCGTGAAATACGGTTGTGACTGGGTGCGCATGCCAAGGTCGGAATTGGCGCGCCACAGCTGCTGGCTCTTGTAGGAGTCCGAGAAGCGGATCAGCTTGCTGACCTCGACGCCGAAGCCGGCGCCATAGGTGCCCGAGGCCGGTGCGACGGCGGTCAGGATCACGCCTTGGCGGGTGTAGCCTTTGGTTTGCAAGTTTGCAATGTTCTGGCTGGTCGTGTTCAGGGCCGCCTGGGCAGCCAACGAACCGGACAGTGCATTGTTAATTATCGACATGGTGGATCTCTTCTCTGTGGTTGGGCCGTTGCTCTATGGCATTTTTGACCCGTTAACGTGTAAAGGCGACCGCGCCATGCGCTGGATTAAGCGTCGGTCGGCTTTTTCTTAGAAATAACTGAATTTTCCGGTGGGGAAACCGGAGCGGGGGGCAGGAGCTGGCGCAAAATGGCGTCGGCGACGCCGAAAGCGCGTCGGTTGGCCAATTGGTCGGCGACCAGGTTGTCGGCCATGTCCAGCATGTCGCTGTTGACCGAGTCCTTATAGAAGCTGTCGTCGGCGGCCATGGCCTTGGTGGCGTCGCGCATCTTGTGCAAGGCCTGGGCGATGAAGAAGCTTTCGAACTTGACGGCCGCTTCGGTGGCTTTGGCGCGGTAGCGCGCTTCGTCGGTGTGCGGGGCGGGCGCGGCCTGGCCCGGCTTCGGCTCGGCCGGCGAGCCGATGTCGAGCTGGCGCACTGGCAGGGGGGCGAATCGGCTATCCATCAGATCACCACCAGTTCGCCTTCGATGGCGCCGGCCTGGTCCAGCGCCTGCAGGATGGCCATGATGTCGTCCGGCGTCGCGCCCAGGCTGTTGACCACGTCGATAATCGCTTGCAGCTTGGCGCCGGCTGGCCACTTGAACATTTGCGGCTTGGCTTCGTCGACCGACACCGCCGATTGCGGGGTGGCGGTGGTCTGGCCCTGGCTGAACGGCTGCGGCTGGCTGACCTTGGTGCTTTCGGAAATCACCACCTTGAGCGAGCCGTGCGTGACGGCGGCCGCTTTCACGCGCAGGCCGTCGGCGATCACCACGGTGCCGGTGCGCGAGTTGAACACCACGCGCGGGGTTTCCGCGCCGGTTTCGATCGGCAGCGCTTCCAGCTTGGCCATGAAGGCCACGCGCTGGGTCGGGTTTTCCGGGGCCAGCACGTCGATGCCGGTGCCGTCGGCGGTGCTGGCGATGTCGCCGAACTTGCGGTTGATCGCGTCCACGATATTGGTGGCGGTCTGGAAGTTCGGCTGTTTCAGCGACAGGTGCACGCTCGGCTTGCTGGCGAAGTCGCTGGCAATCTCGCGTTCGATCACGGCGCCGTTGGGGATGCGGCCAGCGGTCGGGGTGTTGACGGTGACGGAGGAGCCGCTCTTGCCGGAGGCCGATAAGCCGCCCACCACCACATTGCCTTGCGCCAGGGCGTAGACTTCATTGTCGGCGGCTTTGAGCGGCGTCAGCAGCAGGGCGCCGCCGCGCAGGCTTTTGGCGTCGCCCAGGGAGGAGACCGTGACGTCGATCGGCTGGCCGCGGCGGTAGCCGGGCGGGAACACGGCGGAGACCATGACGGCGGCCACGTTCTTGCTCTTGGAGTCGGCGCCGTCGGGCAGCTTGACGCCGAATTGCTTGAGCATATTCACCACCGACTGGCTGGCGAACTTGACCTGGGTCGAGTCGCCGGAACCGTTCAGGCCGACCACCAGGCCGTAACCGACCAGCGGGTTGTCGCGCACGCCTTCGATGGCGACCAGGTTGCGCAGCTGGGGCGCGGCGGTCGCGGGCAGGGCGAGGGCCAGCAGCAGGGCGGCCAGGACCCGGTAAACCCGGGTCAGGCCCAAGGGCCAGACCCTTGGCCTGCGGCTGTCGCGTACTAAGGGTCCGACCCTTGGGTCGGACCCAGGCTTACCGGGGTAAAAGCCAAACATAAACATCACCTCAGAAAGGCATGAACGGGCCGAGGAAGAAGCGTGTCAGCCAGCCCGGGGTATTGGTTTCCGCCAGCGAACCCTGGGCGCCGTACGCGATGCGCGCATTGGCAATGCGCTGCGAGGACACTTGGTTGTTGGCATCGATGTCGGCCGCGCGCAGGAAGCCGCGCAGGCGCACGAATTCTTCGCCCTGGTTCAGGGTCAGCACCTTCTCACCCGCCACTTTCAGCAAGCCGTTCGGCATTACTTCCTGCACGATGACGGTGATGGCGCCGCTCAGGGCGTTCTGCTGGGTGCTCGAGGCGTCGCCCTGGAAGGCGCGCTGGGCGGAAATATCCACCCCGGCTTTGGGGAAGGTCTTGCCCAGCAGGCTGGGCGGGGCAATGCCGACGCTGGAGTCCTTGGCCATGGTGGTGCCGGCGCTCTTGGATGCCTGCGTGGTTTCCTGCAGGATGACGGTGACGATATCGCCGACGCGGAAGGCGCGGCTGTCCGAGGTCAGCGACATGCCGCTGTCCGGATTGAAGACGCCGCCCGAGGTGCCGCGCGGCAAGCCGCTGCGCGCCAGGGCGGGGGCGTCGTCGAAGGGCGCCGGGCGCACCGTCGGCTGGAGGGCATTGCAGCCCGCCAGCAACAACAGCGCCAGCGCGGGCAGGGCGATTTTCATCAGCGTGCAGCCTGGGCCAGGTATTGCAGCATATTATCCGCTGCTGTCAGAACTTTGGTGTTCATTTCGTAGGTCCGCTGGGCGGCGATCATGTCCACCATCTCTTCCACCACCTGCACGTTGGAGCCTTCCAGCGCGCCTTGCTTGACCTTGCCGAACTGGGCGTCGCCGGGGCGGCCTTCGGTCGGGGCGCCGGAGGCCGGGGTTTCCGCGAACAGGTTTTCGCCCAGCGCTTGCAGGCCGGTCGGGTTGATGAAGGAGGTCAGGGTCAATTGGCCCAGTTCGGTCGGCGCGGTATTGCCCGGGATGCTGGCCGAAACCGTGCCGTTTTCGCCGATGGTGATGGCGGTGGCGTTGGCCGGTACGGTGATCTGCGGCACCAGCGGCAGGCCGGAAGCGTTGACCAGCACGCCGTTGGCGTCGATCTGCAGCTGGCCGGCGCGGGTATAGGCCGGTTCGCCGCTCGGGCGGCGCACTTGCAGGAAGCCGTTGCCCATCACCGCCACGTCGAGCGCGTTGTTGGTGGTTTGCAGGTTGCCGGTGGTGAAGATCTTCTGGGTGCCGACCAGGTGGGTGCCGTTACCCATCTGCACGCCGGACGGCGCCAGGGTGTTGTTGTCGGCGCGCTGGGCGCCCGGCTGCTGGTCGATCGAGTAGAACAGGTCCTCGAACACCACGCGGTCGCGCTTGAAGCCGACGGTGTTGGCGTTGGCCAGGTTGTTGGCGATGGCTTGCAGTTTGGCGTCTTGCGCCTGCACGCCGGTCTTGCTGATCCACATTGCTGGGTTCATATGTTTCTCCTGGTTAGCCGCTGATCAGCTTGTTGCCGATCTCGTTCATCGAGTCGGCGGCTTTAAACAATTTCATCTGGATTTCGAAGGTGCGGTTCAGGCTCATGGTGGCCACCATTTCCTCAATGGCGGACACGTTGGCGCCCTCCAGGTGGCCGGCTTTCACCAGCACCGTGGCGTCGGTATTCAGCGGCTGGCCGTCACGCGCCACCAGCAGGCCCGCTTCGTTCTTGGTCAGCTCGGACGCTTCGGCGCGCACCAGGCGCAGCTTGTCGATCACCTGCAGCTGGGCGTCGGCGCCCGGGCCCAGGATGGAGACGGTGCCGTCCTGGCCGATTTCCACCTTGCGGTGGATGGGCAGGGTGATCGGGCCGCCTTCGCCCAGCAGCTGCATGCCGTTCACTGTCATGGTGCCGTCGGCGTCGAGCGTGATGGCGCCGGCGCGGGTGTAGCCCTCGCCGGTCGGGCCCTGCACGGCAAAGTAGCCGGGCCCGGAAATGGCCACATCCAGCTCGCGCCCGGTGGCGCGCAGGGCACCCTGGCGGTCGGTGATGGCGTTGGCCTGCAGTTGCGACATGTGGCGGTCGTCGTAGCCGTAGCCGGGCAGCTTGGCCGACTGCGCCAGTTCCAGGTTGGCGCGGAAGCCGTTGGTGTCGAGGTTGGCGAGGTTGTTGGCGTGCACCTGCTGGCCCCGCATGGCCCGCTCGGCACCGCTCATCGCCGTATAAATCAGCGCATCCATTCAGTCCGCCTTTTACAGGGCCTGCATCAGCGATTGCAGCATCTGGTTCTCCGCCGTGATCACCTTGGAGTTGGCCTGGTAGTTGCGCTGCGCGGTCATCAGGCCTACCAGTTCGGCGGTGATGTCGACGTTGGAGGTCTCCAGCGAGGCGACGGTGAGCGCGCCGGCCACGCCTTTGCCCGGTTCCGAATAGTTCGGGCTGCCCGATTGCACATTGGCCTGCCACGAGGTCTCGTTGACCGGTGTGAGCGCGTCTTCGTTAGGGAAGGTGGCCAGGGTCACGCGGGCGATAGCTTGTTTCTCGCCGTTCGAATACTTGGCGACCACATTGCCCTGCTGGTCCAGTTCCACGCCCACGTAGCTGCCGGCCGCATAGCCGTCGGCGCTGTTGGTCGAGGTGGTGGATTCGCCTTTCTGGAAGGTGGTGCCGGTGTAATCGACCTTGATCGTCTGTGGCGTGGTGGCCGGCGGGACGGACAGGTCAATCGAGGCGATGTAAGGCGTGTTGGCGCCGGCCGGGTTGTTGGCTTCGTCCAACTGGCCGTTGGTGTCGAACACCAGGGTGGCGGCGACAGCGCCCGTCAGGTCAGTACCGTCGGCGGCGACGTAGACCAGCACGCCGCGCGGGTTGGCCGGGTCGGAGTCGCGCACGAAGTACTGGGTAACGGTGTGTTCATTGCCCAGGGAGTCGTGCACCACGGTGACCTTCGACATATTGTAGGAGGCGGGATCCGGAATGGTCGGTGGCACGGTGCCGGCATCGGCGGGCGTGAACGGCGTAGTTGGCACGGTCCAGTCGGCCGACATATTGGCGACGAAGTCCATGTTCGCCGTTGACTTGGCGCCCAGCAGCTTGGTGGGCACCGTGATGTCGCCCATCGGGCCGGCCACCAGGCTTGGCGGGGTCAGGGCAAAACCCTGCACGCGCTGGCCGGCGCTGTTGACCAGGAAGTCAGTGGCGTCCTTGGTGAAAATGCCGACGCGGGTGTAGTTGGTCTGGCCGGTCAGGTCCTTGGTGACAAAGAAGCCGCGGCCGTTGATCAGGGCGTCCAGGCCGCGGTTGGTGGCCTGGATGCCGCCATTCTGGCCGATCGACTGGGTGGTCGAGCCGATGTGCACGCCGGTTGGCTGTGCGCCGGCATGCAGCGAAGCGAAGTTGGCGCGGCTGGACTTGAAGCCGTAGGTCCCGGCGTTGGCGATATTGTTGGAAATCGTGCCCAGTTGTTGGTTGATGGCCTGGATGCCGGACAAAGCGATATCGAAACTCATGGCGGGGACCTTTCGTTAAATAACAGAAGTCGGGCTTTTGGCCCGGAATGCGGTAATGGCCGCAGGCGGTACTTCGCCCACGGTATCGATCAGGAGCGACATGGTGCCGCCGGTGCCGAGCTGGACGCTCTCCAGGCGGCCCTGCACGGCCAGCGGCACGGTCGGGTTGGCTTCGCTGGCGACACGCATGGTGTAGCTGCCTTTGGGCAGGCCGAGCTTGACCGGGTCGATCACGAATTCATGGGTGCCGGCGGGCAGGGTGCCGAGTGCGATCTCGTACTGCTGGCCGCCGACGCCGGTCAGCACCAGGGTGGTCTTGGCGGAAGCGCTGCCCAGGGTGGCGGCGCCGTGCACCTTGGCGCCGTCCAGATTCACGCTAGTGGTTTGCACCATGACGTCGGAGCCGACTTGCGCGCCCATCGCCAGCACCTGCATCGACTGCAGCACGGAGGCGTTGGCCGAGGTCAGGTTGGCCAGATTCTGCAGCGCTTCGGTCTGCGACAGCTGGGTCAATTGCTGGACGAACTGGGCCGGGTCTTGCGGCGACAGCGGGTCCTGGTTGCGGATCTGCGCCACCAGCAGTTTGGTGAACATGTCGCGCCCCTCGTTGGAGGCGCCGTTGAGGGCGACGCCGGTGGCGTTGGCGCCTTGCCCGGCCGCGTTGGTGAACAGGTTGGTTTCCATTAGCTTTCACCCAGCTTGAGCAGGGAAGCCTGCATGCCGCGAATGCGGCCCAGCACTTCCACATTGGTTTCAAAAGCGCGCGAGGCCGACATCATGTCGGTCATCTCGGCCACCTGGTTGACGTTCGGGTAGAACACCATGCCGTCGGCATTGGCCAGCGGGTTGCCCGGGTCGTAGACCTTGCGCAGCGGCTCGGCCGATTCGACCACGTCCAGCACTTGCACGCGGCCGCCGGCGGAGGCATCAAGGTTATCGTTCATCACGGCCGCGAACACCGGCTTGCGGGCGCGGTAGGTTTCGTTCTCGCTGCCGGCCACCGAGTCGGCATTGGCCAGGTTGGAGGCGACGGTATTCAGGCGCACAGTCTGCGCTGCCATCGCCGAACCGGCAATTTGCGCAATGTCTTTAAAACTCATGGGTCTCCCCTTGGATTGCAGGTCGTTACTGCCGTTATTGGCCGTTGATGGCCCTGGCCAGCCCGCGCAGCTTCATGTTGATGAAGGTCAGGCTGGTGGCGAAATCGGTCGCGTTCTGCGAAAAGGCGGCTTGCTCCACGCCGATCTCGACGGTGTTGCCGTCGCCGGTCGGGTGGTAGGGCACGCGGAACTTGGTCTCGCCGTCGCCGTCCAGGACGGGCTCGCCGGCGGCTTCCGCTTCAACGCGCGCCAGCGACTCTTTGAAGTCAATATCCTGGGCGGCGAAGCCGGGTGTGTTCTCGTTGGCGATGTTGGACGCCAGGATGCGGGTACGCTGCGCACGTAAGTCCAATGCGTCGGCATGCACGCCCAGCGCGTCTTTGAAATTAATGGCCATTGTTACTCCCCTCTGGTAATGTCCCAGCGAATTTACATACTAAAGGTATTGCCCATGTCCAACAATCCCATTGTACAGCTTTTCCGCACATTGTTGCTTGTGGGAATTACAATTAGTCCGCAAGCAAGCGCTTCACAAGTGGAAGATCTGTTAAAAAGGGTGCAAGAAGCTGCGAAAAATCAATTGCAAAGCCATGCAGAAAGCCAGCGCTGGCAGGAGCCGCGGTTCGAAGTCGACGTGGTGCGCAATAACCGTGTTATCCCCCCTTGTCCCTCTGGCGCGCGGGTCGACAGCCTGGATCCGCGCGGCATCGGGCGCATGCGTTTCGTTGTTGTTTGCCCAAGCTTGCAAGGCTGGCGTTATGAGTTCCTGGTGCGCGCCAAGGTGTCGGCAAAGGTTGCTGTAGCGGCTAATGATTTAACGGCTGGAAAAATTTTGTCGCCTTTAGACTTGTTGCAGGTGCGCCACGACATAACGCTAATTCCTGACACGTTTGGCAATTTGAACGAGGTCGACGGCATGGCGGCGCGGCGCACTATCCGCACTGGCGAAATCCTGCGCCAGAACATGCTGGCGGCGCCGCAGCTGGTGAAGCGCGGCGACCAGGTGCGCATCGTGGCGCGCCACGAAAACATTGAGGTGACGATGACGGGCGAGGCGCTGGATAACGGCGTGCGCGGCGCCCAGATCCGCGTCAAGAACAGCAGCGGCACCGTGATCCGGGCGCGCGTTACCGAGGCAGGGACGGTGGAGCCGGCCGACCTGCCTTGATGCCGGCGGCGACACGGCTGAGTTTGTCGGCATAGGCGGGGTCGGTGGCGTAGCCGCCGGCCTGCAGGGCGCGCGCAAAGGCGTGCGCGTCGCTGCCGGTGTTGAGGGCGCGCTGGTAGCGCGGATTGTCCAGCAGCAGGCCGGCATAGTCGTTGAACGAGCCGGCCAGGTCGCCGTAGCCGCGGAAGCGCTCCGTGCGGGCGACCGTGGCGCCGTCTTCCACTTCCAGCGTGGCCAGGGCCTGCACCGCGCCTTGCCAGTTGCCGCCGGCCTTGATGCCGAACATATTGTTGCCCGGGGCGTGACGGCCCCAGCCCGATTCCAGGGCCGCATGGGCGGCCACCAGTTCGGGTGCCACGCCGAGGCGGGCGGCGGCGGCTTCGGCATGCGGGCGGATGGCTTGCAGGAAAGCTTGCTGCGCCTCTTCACTCACACTATTGCTCTCTTCGCTGCCGCCGATGGCGCGTGCGGCCAGGCGGGCGCGCAGGGCGGCGCCGTCGGCGGTCAGGGCGCTGCCGGCGCTGGGTGCTTCCGCCGTGGGCGCGTCGGCGGCGGCGATGTAGCGCGCGATGTCGGCGTGCACCTGGCGGAAGGTGGCGGCGTTGCTGCGGACGGCGAACGCGGCGGCGGTGGCCGTGGTGGCGGCCGTGGCCCGGGTCGGGGCGGTGGCCTCGGTGTGCGCTGTGCGCGGCGTAAACGCCGTGAAATCAGAGCGGCTCATAAGTTTGGTCGTCGCCGTGCAGCACGCGCTGCATGATGGTGTATTGCTCCGCCAGCAGCTCGGCGTTGCGGCGGCCCATTTCGCGTGCCACCTGCACCATGCCTTCCAGCTGGGCCCAGTCGGCTTCCAGGCGGGCGCGCGGCTCCGGCTTGAGCAGGGTGAATACTTGCGCCATCGACGGCTGCGGGCCGACCAGGCGCGTGGCCAGTTCCACGCGCTGGGCGCGGCGCGCCTGCAGCACATCGACCAGGGCGCTGATGTCCTGCGCGATCTGGCCCAGGCGTTCGCTCTGGTGCCGCACGGCCGCTTCGAATTGCTGGGCAATCAGGTCGAGCATGCGCTGGTAGTCCTGCAGGTCGGCGGCAATGCCGTCCAGCAGCTGGCGCATGGCGTCCTGGCGCGAAATCGAGACTGTTGCCGCGTCGCTCACTGCTCGCCCTTGTGGAAGCGTTGGATCAGGCCGGCCAGCTTGCCGGCGTCGAAGCGCAGTTCACCCTTGGCCAGGGCGTCGCGCAGCTGGGCCACCCGTTCATGGTCGATTTCGCCCATTTCCTTCAGGGCCTGCAGGGCCGGTTGCAGCACGGCCGATTCCAGCTCGCGCTGGGCGGCCGGGGCGGCGGTCGGGCGCGCGTGGTCGGTCGGGGTGGCGTCGGCCACGGTCTGCACCGGGGCGCCGGGAGTGGAGTTGGAAATCCTCATCCGGTTTCCTCTTGTCTTAACATTAATTGCCATCGCTCTTCCCCTTGCCAGGCAACATTTGCTGGCGCAACTGTTGCAGGAGGCCGGGTTCGGGCAAATCCGATTCCCGGATGATAGCAGTCTTGCTGCTCGGCATGCCAAACATCTCGGCGATGTTTTGCGCCTGCGAGGTGGTCAGGATCAGCAATTCGATCCGGCGGTTTTCGCCAGCATCGGCCTTTTTGGCATTGACCGGCGCACGGTCGGCCATGCCCACCACCTGCAGCACGCTGTCAGCCGGCATGCTGCCGGCCAGCAGCTGGGCGCGCGCGGCCATGGCGCGGTTACTCGACAGGTTCCAGTTGGAGAAGGCCTGGTAGCTGGTGTCGGCATACTGCGAGGAGTCGGTGTGGCCCACGATCAGCATCTGGTTTTCCATGCGGGCGAAGAGCGGGCCCATGCCGCGCAGCAGCTTGGTGAATTTGTCGGTCGGCACCGCCGAGCCGCGCACGAACATGCCCTGACTGTCGGTATCGTGCAACATCACGCGCAGGCCGTAGGGCGTGATCATCGATTCCAGGTTCTTGGCCAGGCCGTTTTCTTCGCTCAGTTTGGCCAGGGTCTGCGACAGCAGCTTCAGGTCTTCCGGTTTCTCGTACTTGACGCGCTGTTCGGCAGTCTGGGTCGGGCTCTTGTTATAGCCCTGGGTGGCCTGGCCGTCGACGTCGGTATTGCCGGTGCGCGGCATCGGGAAACGCTCGATCAGGCTGCCGCGCGGGCCGCCCACCTGTTCCGGCATCACGCCCTTGCCGACGTCGGTCTTGCTGCCGTCGGCCTGGGTCATGACGTGTTCCAGGGTTTCCGTATTGCGCACCGCCATCAGCCACAGCACGAGGAACAGGCACATCAGCGCCAGGCAGAAGTCGGCGAACGCGACCTTCCAGGCGCCGCCGTGGTCGTCGTGCTTGTGCTTGCCGCCACCGCGCTTGACGATGGTTTGCTCGTGGTGCTTATCATGCGGCTTTAGCACGGCCACCTCCTCGGCGCGAGTTCGATTCCGGCTCGTCGCCGCCTTCCATGGCGTTGATCCAGCTTTCCAGCTGGGCGAAGCTTGGCTTGATGTTCAGCTGCACCAGGCGGCGCCCGGCGTCGATCGCCAGCAGCGGCGGCTTGCCGGCGACGTGCGTCACCAGCACCACTTTCACGCATTCCATGGTCGAGGCTTCCTGCGCGATCAGCTGCTTCATCATGTTGGAAATCGGGTCCAGCACGCCGTAGCAGAAGAAGATACCGATGAAGGTGCCGACCATGGCCGCGCCCACGTGCTCGGCGATCTCGGCCGAGGTGGCGCCTTCGCCCACCGTGCCCATGGTGATCACGATGCCCAGCACCGCCGCCAGAATACCGAAGCCCGGCATCGCCTCGCCGATCTTGGCCAGCGACTTGGCCGGCTGCGTCAACTCCTCATGGATGGCTTCCAGTTCCTGCTCCAGCACGCCTTCCAGCTCGTGGGAGTTGATCTTGCCCATCGCCATCAGGCGGAAATTGTCGACGATGAAGGCCAGCAGCTTCTGGTCGTCCAGGATCAGCGGGTAGCGCTGGAACAGCGGGCTTTCCTTGGGCGCTTCGACGTGCGCGTCAAGTGCTTTCAGGCCGCCGGCGGCCAGCTGCAGCAGTTCGTACATCAGCAACAGCAGCTGGCGCTGGAATTCGGAGTCGTACTTCTTGCTCGACATCAGGTGCTTGAGCTGTACATTGGTTTCCGTCAGCACGTGGCGCGGGTTGCCGATGATGAAGGCGCCAATGCCGGCGCCGGCAATGACGAGCAGCTCCAGTGGCTGCCAGATCGCATGAAACTTGCCGCCCATCATGGCGTAACCACCAAAGACGGAGCCGAAAACGATCATGATGCCGAGGAGTTGCTGCATGGTTTATGCCTTTCGAATGGTCTTGTCAGTGCGGCGCCGGCTTCAGGAAGTCAGCACCGCCTTCATCTTGTTCAGGGCCGCCTTGTTCAGCTGGCAGACACGGGCGTCGGTCAGGTCCAGCACGGCGGCGATTTCTTTGTAGCTGAGCTCGAATTCGTAGTACATCTGCACCACGCGCTGTTCGCGCTCGTCGAGGCCGTTCAGCGCCTGCTCCAGGCTGCGCCGTATCATCAGCTGTTCCTCCGGGCCGGCCACGCTGCTGCTGTCGGCCAGCGTGTCCTGCAGGATTTCATCGAAGCTGGCAATGGTCTCGGCGTTCTCGTCCAGCAGGTAGGCCTGGTACGCCTCGGGCGACAGGCCGAGCGCGCCCATGGTTTCCTGTTCGGTCGGCTCGCGCCCCAGCTTGCGCGTCAGCTCGCGCACCGCATCGCGCATCTTGTGGCTGTGCTGGCGCACCGCGCGCGGGCGCCAGTCCTGGCGCCGCAGCTCGTCGAGGATGGCGCCGCGCACGCGCAGCCCGGCATAGCTGCCGAAGGCCGCGTCCGGCTCGCCGTAGCGGCGCAGGGCTTCCAGCAGGCCCATCAGGCCGATCTGTTCCATATCGTCGCGGTCGATCGCGCCCTGCACCTGGGAGTTGAGCTGGCGCACGATGCGCTTGACCAGGGGGGCGTAGGCGAGCAGGTGCTTCTGCTCGTCGGCCACGCTCACCGCCGAATAGCTCTCGGCGTAGGGCTCTGCAACGCTGTCCACTACCAAACCCATGGCAGCCTCTTTACTCGAGGATCAATTTGCCGATCATCACCTGCTGGAAGGGGCGCTCGCGCTGTTCCTTCGCATAGGTTTCGTCGTAAGCCTTGTTCAGCTCTTCCACATACTGGTCGATGGTCATCATGGCCGCCTTTTCCATCGGCAGCGCCGACAGGGCGCGCACGGCCACACTGCGCAGCATCGGCAGGGCTTCCTTGGCTTCCTTTTCCTGCTTGATCGTGGTCGAGATGACGAGGTCGCACGACATATAGTGCGGCACCGTGTCGCCTGGCTGGCGGCGCAGCATGACGATGACTTTCTCGATGGTCAGGTACTTGAGCGGTTCCGCGTTTTTCTTTTCCTCGACGGGGGCGCCCTTGGCGCCGGCCGGGGCCGCGCTGCCTTTCAGATACCAGACGGCGCCACCGGCGGCGCCCGCGCCGAGCAAGAGCACGGCGACCAGGATCAGGACCAGTTTTTTATTCATCTAAGACTTACTCCCGCTCGCTCAACATGGCAAAAGTGGTGGTGCCGGCATCGGCCTCATCCAGGCCGCGGCCCGGCTGGCGCTGCTGCTCGGATTGTTGCTGACGTTGCTGGCCGCCGCCCTCGGCGAAGTTGCGCGCGCCACTCGAAGAAACCGTGACCGCCACCTCGCCCAGTTGGCGCTGCGACAGGTCCTGGCGTACGGCGTCGCCAATGGTGTTCAGCTGGCGCAGCACTTCGGAGTGGCTGGCCGCGATATTCACATGCAGCGCGCCGCCGCTCTGGCGCACCGAAATTTCAACGCTGCCCATATTCGGCGGTTCCAGGCGGATTACCGCTTGCTGGTCGTTGCGCGCCAGCTGCAGCTGCAGGCGGTCGCCCAGGGCGGCGCGCAGCGGCTGCTGCCATTGCTCCGGGCTGCCGCTCAGGCGCAGCACGTCGGCCTGGGCGGCCTGGCCGACGCTGTTGGCCAGTACGCTGCGGAAGCCGGGCAGGGTGCCGGCCTCGCTGTGCTGGCGCTGGCTGTCGGCCAGCAGGCTGGCGCCATCCTTGGCGGTAATCGGGGCGGCACTGCCGTCGGCCGCCTGTGCCTGCAGGGCGCCCAGGGCGGCCGACAGGGCGTCCATGGCGCCGGACTGGCGGCTGGACGG